>CAVZXJ010000051.1:0-10713 GCA_963779145.1 uncultured Alphaproteobacteria bacterium | reverse complement strand
TTCGCTCGAGTATACAAGGATAAACTATTGAATTACAAGGATAAAATATTCGCCGTTGCGCCCATGATGGATTGGACTGACCGGCATTGCCGCGTCTTCCATCGGGCGTTGTCGCGCCATGCTTTGCTTTACACCGAGATGGTGACGGCCCTTGCGGTGAAGCATGGAAACCGCGCGAAGTTGCTGGACTTTGACGCCAGAGAGCAACCACTTGCCCTGCAACTGGGGGGGAGTGACCCAGCGACTTTGGCGGAGGCTGCGCGTATTGGCGAAGATTGGGGCTATTGCGAGATTAACCTCAACGTCGGCTGCCCGTCGGACCGTGTGCAGGGGGGTAATTTTGGTGCATGCTTGATGGCAACACCGCAATTGGTGGCAGATTGCGTTGCTGCCATGCGGGGGGCAGTAAAAATTCCCGTCACTGTAAAGTGTCGCATTGGTATTGACGATCAAGATTCAGAATCCGATTTTCAAAACTTTATTGAAGTTGTCGCCGCAACGGGCTGTCGTGATTTTACGGTGCATGCCCGCAAAGCGTGGCTGAAAGGTTTGAGCCCAAAAGAAAACCGCGAAATTCCTCCCCTTGATTATGAACGCGTACACCGTCTTAAAACCTCCATACCAGAACTGAATATAGTCCTTAATGGGGGGCTGTCAAGACTAAATGAGGATTTAAGTCATTTATCTACTTTAGACGGCTTGATGTATGGCCGTGAGGCTTATCATAATCCCTGGATACTCAGTGACGTTGATCCGATTTTCACCGGAACTGATCGTGTTTATTCAAATCGCAAACAGGTTGTTGAAGCCATGTTTGACTATATTGCGCCTCAACTTGAGGCTGGAATGCCGTTGCATCGCATAACCCGCCATATGCTTGGACTATTCCACGCTCAACCTGGAGGACGAATTTGGCGGCAAATACTATCGACCGAAGGGTGCAAGTCAGGCGCTGGAATTGAGGTGCTTCAAAAAGCCCTTGCAATGGTTGATCACCATGCAGCTGAAGCTGCATAAAAAATGAGCGGTGCTCGCTTCCCCAAGCACCGCCCTTAAGTCGCAGGGTGTTCGGGACGCAGTTGAACCTAATATTCTCAACTTTGCATCATCCATATAGATGAGACGGGAATTATTCTGCTGCTAATCGCCCGCGCCGCCCGCCGCGACGGGATTTACGCTGTGTGAGTGTGGCAACGCGTTCGGGCAACATGACCATGACGGAATGCCGGTCATGGGCAGTCATACCAATCCAACCGGCTATTTCGTCGCGCGTCCGTCCGCAACCAATGCAGAAACCAGTCTCAGGCTCGACCACGCATATTTTGATGCAGGGTGTTTCAATGTCATGGAAGGATTCGGATGGCATTTTTTGATCATGATCTTTTGGCGGGGCTTTGCAGTCTCTGCGTGCGGCATATCCCGTCTAGCAAACGTCAATTTTTCAAGACAAGTTTGCCGTTTTCAATGCTGAAACTGCGTAAGCGTGAGAGAAAGCTCATACCCAGCAATGTGCCGCGCAAGGCACCTTTTTGAAGCACGAGCCCTTCAACATCTGACACGCGGATGTTGTTGATCTCTATTTCACGCAAAGTAACGCGTGCTGCTTTGCCTTCGCCGTTGGCCGTGTGGACTGTTACGTCATAGTTCAAAGTATTCGGACGCAAGCCAATTTGAACGGCGTCCTCATAGCTCAAGGCAACTGATGTTGCACCAGTATCAACCAGAACTTTGATAGCGCGATTGTTGATATCCGCCGTGACAAGAAAATGGCCATCACCTTCTGCTGCCAATTCGGTCATGGCATATAAGCGCAAATGTCGTGTTTCCGATTGAAGCAGCGGTTCAATACCTGGAAGACCAGCACCGGCCGTCAACAGAACAGCAAGACATACACTTGGAAAAGTACCGGATCGACGCATACGCAAAACCTCACACACGAAGTGTGAACCTTAGGCGCTGAATTCTTCACCAAACTTTCACGCTGATGGAGAAATTGAAAGCAGGGTTAATGGAGTGTTGCAAGGAACGCGATGAGCATCATCACTTCGCAAGCAACTTGTGCGGCCCCACACACATCACCCGTTTGGCCACCTATCAAGCGCATGGCTTGCCAGCGAATGGCCGCCGTTGCAGCAAGGCCCAGTGCGAGGGCTAAAACAGCATTTTCAAATTGGCTGAAATAGCCTGCTACCAAAGTGAGCAGCAATCCCAACGCAATCGCGAATATGGCAATGGAACGTGGCGGTTGGCCAGCATAGGCTGAAAGCCCGTTGGTGCGGGCAGGCGGTGTGGCCCAGAGCAGGTCAACAACGAGGGCGCGGGAGAATGATTGCGCCGCCACGATGATGGTGAGCAGGGCGATAGCGGAAAACTCTATCAGGCTTGCATAGGCCGCAACGCGCAGAGCAACGGCAATGATCAAAGCCAAAGCGCCATAGGATCCGATGCGGCTGTCGCGCATAATCTCCAAGCGCCGCTCGCGGGTTTTGCCGCCGCCAAAGCCATCGGCGGTGTCGGCAAATCCATCTTCATGCAATGCGCCTGTAACCAATATGCCAGCGGCAACGGCCAAAATAGCCGAGAGCAGGGGTGGCAGTTGGACCAATCGACCCGCCAGCAACACGACGGCAATCAACACGCCAATCAGCGCACCAGCGACCGAAAACATGCGCATGGTTTGATTGAGCGGCGGCGGATCAATGGTTTTTGAAAACGGAACCGGCAGCCGCGTCAGGAATTTCAAGGCATGCACAAGCTCCGCAAAGGGGCGCAATGCGGGGCCTTTGTCTTCGGAAGGTGGAGCAGGGGGCAGTTGGTCGCTCATGGTTCTAACTTGGTCTTCAATCAAGTTGACGTGTGCCCCAAGCAACGCCGAAAAGCCACTGGCAATTTTAACCTCATTCGATTCTGGATAACTCACCATGGCATCAGGCCTTCCTTTTGACGACATCCGCAATCTTCTGGCCGCAATGCCGGGGCCGGACTTGGAAGCGGTTGCCGCTGTCAAAGCGCGGGATGCGCAATTGACCAAACCACCGGGTGCATTGGGCCGCTTGGAAGACATCACGGAATGGTTGGCGGCTTGGCAGCAACGCTCGACGCCAAAGGTCGAGCGCCCGGTTGTTGCGGTATTCGCCGGAAATCATGGTGTGGTGGCGCAAGGTGTGGCGGCCTATCCGCAAGCGGTGACGGCACAGATGGTGGCCAATTTCCAAAGCGACGGTGCCGCCGTCAACCAGATTTGCAAGACCTTTGATTTGGGATTGAAGGTCTTTGAATTGGCGCTGGAAGTGCCGACCAATGATATTACCCAAGACGCAGCCATGACAGAGAAAGACTGCGCCGCCACCATGGCCTATGGCATGGAAGCCATTGCCAATGGCTGTGATCTCTTGTGCATTGGTGAAATGGGTATTGGCAATACAACGATTGCTGCGGCTTTGGCCCACGGGCTGTTTGGTGGCAAGCCTGAGGATTGGGTGGGGCCGGGCACAGGTGTGGATGCTGAAGGGTTGAAGCGCAAAGCCGATGCCGTGGGTCGTGCCGTGGCGTTGCATAAGGCCCATTTGAATGATCCATTGGAAGTGTTGCGCCGCTTGGGCGGGCGCGAATTGGCGGCCATGGCGGGGGCAATTTTGGGTGCCCGCATCAACCATGTGCCGGTGTTGATTGACGGCTATGTGGCGACTGCTGCTGCTGCTGTATTGTTCAAGGCTGATCCGACGGCGCTCAATCATTGCTATGCGGCCCATGTATCAGCGGAACCTGCGCACAAGGCACTGTTGGCGAAGCTGGGCTTGAAGCCCTTGCTGGATTTGGGAATGCGGCTGGGTGAAGCATCAGGAGCGGCCCTCGCGGCAGGCTTGGTCCGCGCCGCTGTAAATTGCCACAACGGCATGGCGACATTTGCCAGCGCTGGGGTGAGTGACAAGGAATAGGTTGCGGAGTCGCGCGGAGCAAGCACCCCCTCCCGGCTACGCCGTACTCCCCCACGCCTTCGGCGCAAGGGAGAAAACATGCGTTCGCTTTCTCCCTCAACGAAGTTGGGGGAGTACCCGAAGGGGGAGGGGGTGCGCGACTTGGTTCGGCTACGGCGGCCCATGAAAATAAAACGGAGGGACTGTTTCTCTTCCGGCTTCAAGCCCGTTCGAACGATTGTGTTGTGTGGTTGTGTTTGCGCGTTGGCCTAAAGCCCTATGCAGAAACGCAGCGATTTGTGCCGAAATTTGTGGGAAATCCATAGTTCCGTATCTTTTCAATACGGCAATCACCCAGGGTTCGCTCTTGCAGAGGCGCACATTTACATGGCGCGGGTTGCTCGGCCTCAAGTGCGCTGGAGTCATTATTGCTCCAGGGTCTTGCCCTCGGCTCCCGGGAACACTCGCTACTTCAACGAACATCCGCAGGCGCTGCACATGGTTCTGGCAGATTTGATAAGTTAGCAACTCTGATCCCTCCTTCCAAAACCATCGAAAGCACAGATGGAACATAACAGGAACGTTGTCAAGGGGGTTAGGAAAATAAATTATCCTATTTCTTTCCCCTCCCTCACAGGGAGGGGTAGGGGCGGGTGGAGGCCACAAAAAACTGTCAACTTTAGCCTCCACCCACCCCTAACCCCGCCCTGCTATGGCGGGGAATGATTGAAGTGTCCTTCCCCTGTTCAAAACTGTTATATCACTTGGCAAGCGCCTCATAATTGAGCTATGCTAATTTCTCATAGCTCAAATGGAGTCTCCCATGTCGTCCCGTCACGCCCGCGTCCTGATCCTTGGTTCAGGCCCAGCGGGTTATACTGCCGCAATTTATGCCGCCCGTGCCATGCTGAAGCCAATCGTCGTGCAGGGCATTCAGCCCGGCGGTCAGCTCACCATTACAACGGATGTTGAAAACTATCCGGGCTTTGCCAAGGCTATCCAAGGCCCGTGGCTGATGGATGAAATGAAGGCCCAAGCCGAACACATGGGCACGGAAGTCATTTCCGACACCATCACCGAAGTGAAACTGAAAAATTCTCCCATCTGGTTGAAAGGCGATAGCGGCACTGAATATACCTGCGATGCCCTCATCATTGCCACGGGTGCCCAAGCCAAATGGCTGGGCCTGCCGAGTGAAGAAAAATTTCAAGGCTTTGGCGTGTCTGCTTGTGCGACCTGCGACGGATTTTTCTATCGTCAGAAAAAAGTTCTCGTGGTCGGTGGTGGTAACACCGCAGTTGAAGAGGCTTTGTTCCTCACCAATTTTGCTTCTGAAGTGACGGTGGTTCATCGTCGTAATGAGTTCAAAGCTGAACGCATTTTGCAAGACCGTTTGTTCAAGCACCCCAAGATCAAAGTCATTTGGGATTCAGCACTGGAGGAAGTGTTGGGTGCCGATGACCCACGCGGTGTGACGTCGGTACGTTTGAAAAATGTAAAGACGAATGCAACGCAAACGTTGGATGTCGATGGCGTGTTCATCGCCATTGGGCACAAACCTTCGACGGAATTATTTGTCAGGGCAATTGCCGTTCAAAAATGGGGGCTATTTGGAAACGGCATCGTGGTCCACGCAAACGGTTTTGCCGGGTGTGTTTGCTGCGGGTGACGTGACCGATGATGTGTATCGCCAAGCCGTTACAGCGGCTGGCATGGGCTGCATGGCAGCGTTGGAAGCTGAAAAATATCTGCACACGCAGAAGACGGGATAATCGATGGATTGGGATAAGCTTAGAATTTTTCATGCGGTTGCCGACGCGGGCAGCTTTACCCATGCGGGGCATGAACTGAACCTGTCACAATCCGCCGTGAGCCGGCAAATTTCAGCGCTGGAAGATGATTTGCGCGTGCCGCTGTTTCACCGGCATGCCCGAGGCTTAATCCTGACGGAGCAGGGCGAGGTTTTATATCGCACGGCCCATGATGTGTTCACGAAATTAGCCGCAGCAAAAACCCGGTTGATGGATTCCAAGGAAAAGCCATCAGGCGAACTGCGCATTACCACGACGGTGGGTTTGGGCTCCGTGTGGCTGACACCGCGCATCAAAGAATTCATGGAGCTCTATCCTGACATTCAGGTGCAGCTGTTGCTTGAGGATGAGGAATTGGATTTGTCGATGCGCGAGGCCGACGTGGCCATTCGCTTGCGACGACCGACCCAGCCTGATTTGATTCAGCGAAAACTTTTCACCGTGCATCACCATGTTTATGCATCAGTTGATTATGTGCGCCAACACGGCATTCCAAAATCCGGCAGTGATCTCGACAAGCACAAGATTTTGATTTTCCAAGGTGTGAGCTATTTGACCTATCTCACCTTGCTGCTGTCAGCAGGGCGCCCCGACAATGACATGCGCATTCCAGCCTTGCGCGTAAACTCAGCCTATGGTTTGCGCCGTGCGGTGCAAGCAGGGGCGGGCATTGCCATTCTGTCGGACTATCTTGTCGCACCCGACATGAACCTTGTGCAGATTGAACTTGATATTGAGACGCCCGAGTTCGACACTTATTTCGTCTATCCGGAAGAATTGAAAGACACAAAACGCGTGACCGTATTCAGAGACTTCCTCGTGTCAAAAGCACGGGAGTGGAGCTTCTAACGAAAGGCGACTGACCATGACCACCGCGAGCCGCATTGGATTTGGCCTATTGGGCTTCATCTTGGGTGGTGTTGCGGGTGGTGTTATGGGGCTGCTGTTAGGTTTGGGCTATACCACGCTCGCCGCGACGTCGAGCTTTGAAGGTTACTCGGGCTATGTTGTTGGGCTTTGGATTTTAGTGGGTGTGATTGTCGGTGCAATCGCGGGCGCGATTTTTGGTGCGCGTGCGCGGAAATAGACATCCAGTTCACCGTCATTCCAAACGAGAGTGTAGCGAAGCGGAACGAACGATTTGGAAGCCCGCTGATTGAGGTGTGAATGACGCGTAGCGGGGTTCCAAATCGGCCACTTCGCTAACGCTACGTGGCCGTTTGGAATGACGAGCTTTTAGTAAGTGAAAAACATACAAGCCCTAATCGAAATCGCGGCGTTGCAGGTTTAGCAGCGCGGTGCCTTTATCATCTTCCAACACAAGTTTGAGATGTGAAATTTGCGCTTGGCTGGTGCTGCTGAGGGCTGCACTCACGCGGGCTTCGGTTTTCATTTGCGCTTCGGGGCACATCATGCGGGTTGAACCCACGGCACCGAAAGTCAGTTTATCGCCATCTTGTTTGTAGGTTCCGAAAAACCGATTGCAGCCTAAGTTGCCGCTAACTTTTCCATCGGCAGAAAACTGAATAACAACTTTGCTGTCTTGGCCCTCGCCCCATTCAGAACCGCCAAGCGACATAACGCCATCGGCGAGGCTGGAGTAGCGAATAGGGTGATTGCGAGAAGGGATGAGAAGAGGTGTTTCATGCACCTGAGCTTGCCAAAAAATGCAGCCGTTGCAAATAAAAAACCCCGGCTCATCACCGGGGTTTTGAATTTCACAAAGAGGCGTCGATTATTCTTCGTCGCCCATATCTTCTTCAACCATGGCCTGAAGGTCTTCCTTCGACACGGTCTTGTCGGCCACGGTGGCTTTGCCAACAATATGATCCACAACCTTTTGTTCGAAGATTGGGCCACGCAGCTCAATCAATGCTGATGGGTTGTTGCGGTAATAATCATAAACCTGCTTTTCTTGGCCGGGGAACTGGCGCACACGACCGATGAGGGCCTGTTGCAATTCTTGTTCGTTGACCTGAATGCCTTCTTTTTCACCCAGCGTTCCGAGAACGAGGCCCAAACGCACGCGACGGGCTGCAATGGCCTTGTATTCTTCGGTGGCTTTTTCTTCTGTCGTATCTTCGTCAGCGAAAGTTTTGCCAGCCTTCTTCATTTCATTTTGCAAAGCATTCCAGATGCCGTTGAATTCAGCATCCACCAATTTGCTTGGCAGTTCGAATGAGTATTGCTTGTCGAGCGCGTCGAGAACGTCACGCTTCATCTTCATTGAGGTCATGCGACCGAATTCGCGTTCAAGGCCAGACTTCACCATGTCGCGCAATTTGCCAACATCTTCAAAGCCAACCTTCTTGGCGAATTCTTCGTCGATGGCGGCAACCTTCGGGCGCTTCAACGCCTGTAACCTTGGTGGCGAATACTGCGGCTTTGCCAGCGAGATTTGCAGCGCCGTAGTTTTCAGGGAAGGACACACTTACGGTCACATCTTCGCCCGTTTTTTTGCCAACGAGTTGTTCTTCAAAGCCGGGGATGAATTGGTTTGAACCGAGTTCCAATGGAATGTCTTCGCCCTTGCCGCCGTCAAATTCAACGCCGTCGATAGAGCCAACAAACGAAATCGTCACACGGTCGCCCGAGGCCGATGCGCCGTCTTTGGTTTCCCATGATTTATATTGCGAGGCCAAACGGGCCACGGCTTCATCGATGTGGGCGTCAGACGCTTCAACAACATGCTTGGTCAATGAAAGACCCGAAGCATCTTGCAGTTCGAATGTCGGGATCACTTCAGCTTCAACCGAGAATGACAAGATCGCCCTTGCCTTCGATGACGGCGTTCACTTCGCCTTCGGCTTCCGGCAGTTTCACTTCGGGTTGGTAAGCTGGCTTCAAATTGCGATCAGCGAAAACCGAGCGGGCTTGCTCATCAACCGTTTCCTGCACCACTTCGGCCATGACCGATTTGCCATACATGCGCTTCAGATGGTCAACCGGAACCTTACCAGGGCGGAAACCCTTGATCTGGGCTTTGCCGGCCATGTCTTTCAACTTGGCATTGGCTTTTGCCGAAAGGTCAGCAGCGGCAATGGTCACTTGGAAGCCGCGCTTCAGGCCGGAATTTGTTGTTTCTGTAACTTGCATGGTTCTCGCTCACACTTAGAATTTTAACACCCGATCAGATGGAGCATGGTGCGGGCGGAGGGACTTGAACCCCCACGAGTTTCCTCACAAGAACCTAAATCTTGCGTGTCTGCCAATTTCACCACGCCCGCACATGTTCCTTAAGGCTTTGAGGGCCAATCGGGTTTGGGTCGAGGCGGGCTATAGCAGAGGGGTTAGTGGCTTCCAAGTGCCAAATCACGGGCGGGCGCGATTAAGATTTTCCCATGCGGAGGCACCAATTCCGCCGATAATCAGGGCGGCACCCAGCCACACCTGCCATGGGTAGGTTTCGCCAAAATAAAGCGCCCCAATGGCAAGGCTGATGGCGGCGGCCACATAGCCGATTTGGCTGAGGTAAGTGGGCCCGCTGATCTTTTGCAGGCGGAAGAACAACCCCACGTTCAAAAGCGCTGCCAGCCATTGGGCCAGCGTGAGGCCGAGGTGATCAAGCACGGGCCAGAAACTGCCACCATGCCAAATCGCCAAGGCCACGAAAATGGGGACTACGGAGAGATTGACGACGACGGCAACTTGCAGCGGTGTGGCACCGTCTGGCCATTTGGCGGTGCGGTACACATTGCCGATGGCAAGAGAGCAGGGCACGAGTAACGCCAGTAAAAGCCATTGTGGTGCTTCCGGCAAGCCAAGCGAACTGCGGCCCGCGACCACGATGACGGCGCCGATAAAACCAACCGCCACGGCCACAAGCAATGGCGCATTGGGTGGGCGCACCCGCAAAGCCAGAGACAATGTTGCCGTAACAACGGGGGAGAGTGCAAACATCAACCCCGCTAAGCCACTGCCGATAGAGGGAATAGCGAACAGCAAAATGCTGCTGGGAATGAGATTGGCCGTTACACCGCCAATGAGGCCATAGCGCCAGAGGGCAGGGCTTTTCCAAAACGGTCCCTGCCGCGCTGCAAACCACCACAACACCGTGCAGGGCAAAAACGCAATCATCGCCGCCCACACAAAAGGGTCAATGCCCGCCAGCAAAGCGGCCTTGGCCAAAGGCGTGATCATGGCAAGGCCCGTGCCTGTGCCGAGAAGCAGAAATAGCGGATTGTTGAGAAGCTTATTCACGCCCCAACTCGGCAATCAAATCTTCGGCGATGATGGTCTGGCGATTGGTTTTGTTGGCGGCCTCACCATGCAGCCAAACGCCCGCACAAGCAGCACCATAAGCGTCCATGCCTTGCGCCAATAATCCCGTGACAATGCCCGCCAACACATCACCACTTCCCGCGGTCGCCAATTTTGGTGGGGCATTGGTGTTGACGTGGGCAAAGCCTGTTGGATTGGCGATGACCGTGTCAGAGCCTTTGTAAATGATGATGGCACCACTACGTTTGGCGGCCTCTTGCGCCTGTTCAATTTTGCTGCCGCTGAGAGCGCCAAACAATCGCGCAAACTCGCCACCATGGGGCGTCATCACAACGGCGCGATCAGATTTGGCTTTGATGGCGGAAAAGAGTTCTTCCGGAGCGTCAGCAAAAACCGAAAGCGCATCCGCATCCAGCACGATTGGAATGCCCGACTTCAACATGCGGAGAACAGTCTTGCGCGTGGTATCATTCACACCCGCCGCAGGGCCAATGCACAAGGCGGTGATGCGCTTGTCCTCCAGTATTTCACGCAAACCATCTGCGGGCTTGAGCATGACCGAGGTAAGGTGATGGGCATGAATGCGTAAGGCATCCGGCGCCCCCATAATCGTGGTCAACCCCGCACCACTTCGAGCCGCCGCCAATGCAGCAAGGCGCGCGGCTCCCGTGTTCAATTCCGGGCCGGACCAGATGACAGCATGGCCGCGATGGAATTTGTGCAATTCAAACCGCTGGTTCAAATCCGGCAAGCTGGGTTTTGCA
>CAVZXJ010000050.1:0-14135 GCA_963779145.1 uncultured Alphaproteobacteria bacterium | reverse complement strand
CTCAATGAGATGGCGGGTTTTCCTTTTGTGCCAGACGGCTCCAAAAATCGCGCTAGGTAACACCTGGGTAACAAGTCCAAAATCCCTGCGGCGATTCCAAACTCTACTCGCGCCGCTTCGTTCTCACTGCAGCCATCGTCCGTGACAGGTTTTCTTCAGCGGAGCTGTAACTCTTCTGTGCAACCGCCATGAAAATCGCATCCATGATGTTCAACTGCACAATGCGGGCCGCTGCATTTTCACTGGTCAATGGAGACCCCAAAGCAGTTGAGCATAGGACAACATCAGAAATTTCAGCCAGCGGTGAGGTTTCATAGTTGGTGAGTGCGATGACGCTTGCTCCACCCATTTTGGCAATCTGCGTTGCTTCCAACACACCTGTGGTGCGGCCAGAATGCGAGAATGCAACAACCACATCTCCCGCTTGCAGCAGTGACGCAGACATTGCCATCATGTGCGTGTCATCAAAAGCGGATGCGCGAATACCAATGCGTAGAAATTTGTGTGCGACGTCGCGAGCAATTTGGGCTGATCCACCAAGACCATAGAATTCCCGCTGCCGCGCACCATGCAACAACTCCGCAGCCCGGCGAAAACCATCCATATCCAGAATAGCTAACGTCTCTTCAAGCGCCTGAATGGCGGTGCGGAAGACCTTCTGCACAATGACCTCAGCACTGTCGTGCTCACCGAGGTCTTCATGCAAATCCACATTGGGCAATTTTTTGTAGGCACTGACAGCCGCGCGCAGTTCGCGAAAACCATCAAAACCCAAGCGCTTGGCTGCCTTAACAACCATGGCCTCTGAAATCTCTGCATCTGCAGCAACTTGCTTGAGCGGCAACGGATCATCAGCCCCACTGCGTAACATGAGTTCAGCAAGGCGTGCCTCACTCGGTGTCAGCTCCGGCAATAACATCCGGATGCGAGGGCCTACAGTACGAGGATCAAAACTCAATCTTTCAGCCTTTACCACGGGCGAGACGGTCCACCAACATGGCGAGGATGATGATGATGCCCGTCGCAAGTAGCTGATAGAAAGCCTGCACGTTCAGCAAAGTCAACCCGTTGCGCATGGCACCCAATACGATAGCGCCCAGAATTGTTCCAAAAATCGAGCCCTTGCCACCCATCAATGAGGCTCCGCCAATGGCTGCTGCAGCGATGGCTTCGAGTTCCCACAAGGTGCCCAGTGTCGGTTCTGCAGCACCGAGACGCGCAATCAGGATGATCGCTGCAAGTGCCGCGAGGCCACCTGAAATCATATAAGTAATAACTTTCGTGCGTTCGATAGGAACGCCGCTGACACGTGCGGCTTCCTCGTTACCACCCACAGCGAGGATGTATTCGCCAAGCGGTGTCTTCTTGAGCAACACAGTCGCAAGCACGGCCAGCACAGCCACGACGATAACAGGAACAGGCAGACCCAGCAATTCCGAGGCAAACAGACGGCGGAATTCATTGGGCAAACTCAGGATGGGGTTGCCGCCCGTGTAGATCAATGCCAGCGCCCGAAACAGGCTGAGCGTGCCGAGTGTCACAATGAAGGGCTGAAGTCCTGCATATGCAATAAGTGCACCGTTCACAAATCCACATGCCAAGCCAACTGCAAGTGCTGCTAAAATGACCAGTGGAACAGGAAAGCCAGCCACCAGCAGTGTTGCGCCCAGTACAGCCGCCAATGCCGCGACTGGCCCGACGGACAAATCAATGCCACCGCTGATGATCACCAACGTCATGCCGATTGCAATAACAGCGTTGATGCTGGACTGTTGCAGGATGTTGACCAGATTACGCTGGGTCATGAACACATCGGACATACTAGCAAATACCACGACCATGATGATGAGGCCTGCCACGGTGCCCATGTCACGCCAGCTGATTTTCCATCCGCCCAGTTTTTCTGTCAGTGAGGTGCTCATGTTTCGTCTTCCAGTATTATTTACGCTGCGAGCTTGCCGGTGATAGCAAGGCTCATGATGGATTCTTCGCTCAATTCCCGGCGGGTCAGATAGCCTGCCATGGCCCCTGCCCGCATCACGATCACATTGTCGGAGAGACGCAACACCTCCGGCAACTCCGACGAGACAACGATGATGCTGCGACCGGCCGCCGCCAGTGATTCAATCAGTTTGTAAATTTCGCCCTTGGCCCCAACATCAATGCCGCGTGTCGGTTCGTCGAACACCAGAATATCAGAACCCGCCATCAGCCAGCGGCACAGAATGGCCTTCTGTTGGTTGCCACCGCTGAACAGGCGAATGGCACGCTCAATATCATGGGGCCGCAAGTTTACGCTCTTCGCGATTTCATCGACCTCGCGTTTCAACTGGCCATTCTTGATCACGCCACCCCGCGTCAAACGGTGATAACTCGGGATGGCTGCATTGACCGCCACGGAGCGCAGGGGAATGATGCCCTCCTTTTTGCGGTCCTCCGGCAGCAGCGCAATTCCAGCGGCAATTGCAGCCCGCGGGTTGGCAAAACTGCGGAGCTGACCTTTCAGCCTGATCTTGCCTGCCGTGGGCCGGTCAACGCCTGCCAGCAACTTCACCAATTCGGTGCGGCCAGAACCGACCAGACCCGCGATGCCCAGCACTTCGCCCTTACGCAGGGTGAAAGATACATCGCGCACATGGCTGCCACGGCTGAGGCCATCAACAACGAGAATGGCATCGTTCTGTACATGGCTTTGATGAGGTGGAATTTCCAACGCACGTCCCACCATCATGCTGACAACGGCGTCTTCATTTGTCGTGGCAAGATCGACATCCGCCACCATCTTGCCATCGCGCAGAATGGTGGCATGGGATGCGACGCGGAACACTTCATCGAGCTTATGCGAAACGTAGATGACGGCAACACCGCTGGTCTTCAATCGCTCTATTACCGTCACAAGTTTTTCGAATTCGACAGGCGTCAGACTGGATGTGGGTTCATCCATGGCAATCACGCGCGCTTCACCAAGCAGCGCTTTTGCTATTTCAACTATCTGCCGCTGCGCCACGCGCAAAGTTTTGATCTGAGCTGTGACATCAATTGTCGGATCGAGCTGACCCAGTAATTCCTTGGCGCGTTTTTGCATTGCTGCCCGGTCCGTAATCATGCCAAATCGCGTGATGGGATTTCCGAGGAACATGTTTTGCGCCACATCAAGTTCGGGAATTTGTTGCAGCTCTTGATGGATCAAGGCAATGCCAGCGAGCCGTGCCGATTTGGGCGTGCGCAAATCAGCTGGTTTGCCTTTGATAAGAATTTCGCCTGTGTCGGTACGATAGATTCCCGACAGAATTTTGAGCAG
Organism: uncultured Alphaproteobacteria bacterium; assembly: GCA_963779145.1. GTDB lineage: Bacteria > Pseudomonadota > Alphaproteobacteria > Rhizobiales > Aestuariivirgaceae > Aestuariivirga. The sequence goes on along the minus strand of CAVZXJ010000050.1, from coordinate 10,834 downwards.
CGTGGACTTGCCAGCACCATTTTCACCGAGAAGGGCCCGCACTTGGCCGGGCTCCACAGAGAAACTCACATTCTGCAACGCCTGCACGCCGGGAAACCCTTTCGAGATGTCCCGTAGAATAATTGCCGATTGTGCAGTACCAATTGTCATGCCCATACCTGAGTAAGGAGAGCCCCACTGTTAAGCGGAGCTCTGTCGAAGAAATCGGAAAAAAGACGCGGTGAAAGCAGGGAGCCCAACACCGCGCCGGAGGATACGATTACTTCTTGGCGTCTTCCATCAGATTTGCACGCACCGCTGCTTCATCACCAGTATAACGGGCGATGTTGTCCTTGGTGACGAGGGCCTGTGGCGTGGCCACCACGCGTGGCAGCTTTTGGCCGGCTTGCAGGCGCAGGGCAACTTCAAGGGCGACTTCGCCTGTAAGCACTGGGAAGCTGTCAACTGTTGCCGTCAATTCACCAGCCTTGATCGAGGCATAGGCATCACTGATGCCATCGGTGCCGATGACGGCAATCTTGTCAAGCTTGCCTGCGGCCTTTACGGCTTCGACAACGCCCAGCGCCATGCCATCATTGTTGCAATAGAAGCCGACAATGTCGGGGTTCTGCGACATGATGTTGGTGGCAGCATCGTAAGACTTTTGACGATCCCAATCACCAGGAACCGAGGCCACAACTTCAAAGCCCTTGCCTTCAGCTGATATGGTTTCTTTGAAGCCTGCGGTGCGCTGCACAGCAGCATAAACACCGGCCATGCCTTCAATCACTGCCAGCTTACCGCCATCCTTGCGGTTGGCGATGAACCAGCGCGCGGCACGAACACCATTGTCTTTCTGCACGTTACCAATGTAGTTCTTGGCTGACGGGATCACAGCGTCATTCACATTGATGACGGGCACGCCAGCTTTTGCAGCGGCTTCAACAGCGGGCTGCAAATTCGAGTCCGTCTGAGGTGAGACCAGCAGGATTTTGTAGCCTGAAGACAGCATGTTTTCTGCGATGGCCAATTGTGCGAGCTGATCATTTTCATTCTGACCGGCTTGCAGATCAACGGTCACGCCAACTCTGTTGCCAAACTTCACATAGCCCTCACCCAGGCTGCGCCAGTATTCATTGGTCAACGCCTTGGCAACGGCTCCCACCTTCATGCCCTTTTCAACGGCTGGCATCGGGCCGAACTTGGCTTCAAGTTCCGACCAGTCCATGCGGTCTGGTTCAACGTCGGAATTCAGGGGCGCCAAGTCTTGCGCAAATGAAACGGTTGTCAATGCAATTGCTGCAATTGCACCCAACAGTGTACGTTTTGTCATAGTCAACATTCAGATATCCTCCCAAAGGTTCTCAATAATTCAGATGAGTGCGTGACATAATTGCCTACGTACTCAGGGTTTTGCTGTGTCTGCTGTCAGCCCTCCATAAAGTACCTCACGCACGACATTGTTGCTGGTCACAGCATCTTGTCCGGCAATGGCTGTCTTGAGGCGGTTGTCTGCTTGCAGTTTTTTGACGGCGTTGCGCATGGCTTCAACGGTTGCAATGTTGGCCGAACATTCAGCAACTGGGTCCATGCCCGTCGTATCGGGGAACGTGTCGAAATAGATCGGGCGGTCGTATTTGATTTCTTCCAAAATATAGATGAGTTCCATGGTCTGCACGGGATGAACCGTGCCAACCATCAAACCGTCATCACGCTTGGCGTAGCCATCATTCAGGTGAACGCCAAAGAGTTTGGACGATCGAGCAGCCAGCGCTACGGCATAGGCCGGCATTTCATCAGCATACAGAACATGTGCAAAGTCGATTGTGACGCCCACATTCTTGCGTCCCATTTCGCGAATAGCGAGAAGCGTGGTGCCGATGTCGGGCATAAGAGCAAAGCTGCGGGGCTCGTTCGGTTTATATTCAATACTGACTTCGCTCGTCGGCACATGGTCAGCCACTTCTGAAATTGCTTCCAATGTCTGGTCCCATAGCCGCGCGTAGTCCGCCTGGAAGGAATAGTCGAAACCATCCTGCCCCATCCACAGCGTCATCAGCGAGCCACCCAGTTCCAGCATCTGGTCAATGCCGCGCTTGGTCTGATCGATGGCCAAGCGTCGCAACCTTGCATCTGGATTGGTGAAAGCCCCAATCTTGAAGCCGGGATCGCTGTAATAGCGCATGGCAAAACCATTCACAGACAGACCAAGCCCATCGAGGTGGCGCTTCATGTCCTTGAGGTCAACGCCCTCAAGATGATCAGGAAAATTGAGATCAACCGCATTCAGCCCCGGCACTTTTGCCGCCCGTGACAACAGCCCCATCACGCCGCGTTGTGCCGGTGAAGCATCAGCCATCACCCCATTCTTGAATGAGTTAAGTCGGGCCGCATATTTATAGGAAGTGCGCATTGAAACGTGCTTGTCCATGGTTCAGCATCCATTCACTTCACACAAAATATAAATATCGTAAAATAGATTCATTGCGTCGTGAAGAAATCGCTTCTACTTTATGCGCAGACTTATGCAATTTGTGATGAATACCGCCTTTTCCGGCCCCCTGCGTGAGCTTCTGGATCAGACGTGCGTAAGATGCGTGAAGTTACTTCATGAACTTCACGGTATTTGTGCATCGCAGCAAGAACTGCGGAAGTAAGCGCTGCACAAATACAAAGTAAGAATTGCGATGAAGTTGTCAGAGCGGCTACAAATCCAGGGGTTATTCAAAGCCCACATTGTTGAGCGGGTCGAAGCGAAATATCAGACGGCCAACACCCAAATGAGAAAGACCTAACAGACATGACACCGCGCAAACTTTCGAAAGGTCAACTTTGCCAAGTGTGGATTCACGACACTTCGACAGGCCTAAATTCTTTGGTTTTTGAAACCCGTGAAATTCTATTGGAAGCACCCAATTGGTCAATGCAGGGAGATGCTTTGATCTTAAATGGAGACGGCGTGTTGTGGCGTTTGCCTGTCGCCAAGCCACATTTGCAGCATATCAAAATCGTCGGCGTGCCACCGCTCAACAACGATCATGTGTTGGACCCCAACGGCACCCATATTTTCATGTCGTCCTACGATGACTGGCAAATCTATCGGGCACTGCTCGCCGGCGGAACTGCTGAACGCATTTCGGGCAAAGAAGGTCCAAAAGGCTTGTTTCATTTTCTGCATGGCGTGTCGCCCGACGGTCAGCAATTGGCATTCGTTGGCGTGAATGCAGAACCTGAAGGAGATGGTCTGCGTTTTAAATCAGCTGAAATTTGTACGATGACCACTCAAGGCTCGAATTATCGCCAAATTACACACGGTGGCGCACCCGCAGACGGGCCTGAATATAGCCCTGATGGAAAATGGATCTATTTCAACACTGAAGCCTTTTCAGAACATGCGCAAATTGCGCGAATGCGTGACGATGGTTCGGAACAACAACGTTTGACGTTTACAGACACCGTAGATTGGTTTCCGCATATTTCCCCCGATGGCAAGACGGCAGTATATCTTGCTTTCCCACCCGGAACACGCGGACATCCGGCAGATTTGTGGGTTGAGCTTATGCTTGTTCACAATGGAAATTGGGAAAACCCAACACGAGCCGCAAGACTATTTGGCGGTCAAGGCACAATCAACGTCAACAGCTGGGCACCTGACAACAAGCGCTTTGCCTATGTGGCCTATCCAATGACGAGCTAAAATCTATCCTGAAAGAGGGCCGGGTGCACGCGTCGGGGCTGTCAGAAGCTATTTAACGGCCTTTTCTGGGGAGAGAAGGGCGCACCCGGCCTTTTCCGTCAGTCTAATGAAATGTATCCATTCCACCTTGCCGATCAGAACTTGGAAAGTGTTTAAAACGAACAACTCCTAATTTGGCTGCAAAACCTGAGAGTTGGATACGAGCAAAACCTCGATTGAACACGAGCTGCTGACCCTACTTCTCCAGGACAGTCATTACATCAATGTATTTTAAATTGCAAACATTTTTGAAATACAATTTCAAATTGAGTAATGACCTGATGAAAACACAAATTTCAACATATCCTCGAATTGATTCATCACCTTGAAGGCAGCGAGTGGGCCACTGGGTTGAGATGAAAACCTCCGCGGACAATACCACCAAACATTGCTACTCCAACTCAGGTCTTCTTCGCGTCGTTCACAATGCCCATTGTGGCCGTTCCGCTATGGCCCAATTCGACACCTGCAAATGGGCCACCATGGCACATATGGTTGAGGTTCTGTGGGTCCATGGTAGGTGCCGTTGGCAAAATCTCAGATGCAAATTGCTCAGCGTTGTCTTTAGGTCGGTAACCGATGAAACCGGCTTTGGAATTGTCCACCGGCGTGCGATCATTGTTCGACACGCCATAGATAATCGAAAATCCGCATACGGGTGTTTCGATGCAACGCGTGACCAAGTGAATGAGGTCGTCATAGGAGAGCCATGAACCCAAGGCCCGGGCATTGGTAACCTTTGCGCAAGAGAGAATGCGCATGTGGATGCTTTCGAGTCCGCGCTTTTCCCAATACATGCGGCCCAAGTCTTCTGCGAAACATTTGGCGAGACCGTAAAATGTATCCGGACGATGCGCCACATCGGTGCCAATGAATTCATTTTTCGGATACATGCCAACGGCGTGAATGGAGCTGGCATAGATGACGCGCTTCACACCGTTCAAGTGCGCCGCCTCCCAAACATTGTAAGCGCCAATAATGTTTGGCCCCAAAATTTTGTCAAAAGGTGCTTCATCACCAATGGCGCCAAAATGCACCACCATGTCAGCGCCCTTAAGCAGGCTTGTCATGGCATCGAGGCTTTCGAGATTGGCCTTCACATAACGTTCGCCCTCATAAAGCGTTCCCAGATCTTCTGCGATGTCGGTGGAAACCAATTCATCCGTCAGCTTGCTGAGCGGTTCGCGCAGGTAAGAGCCAAGTCGACCCGCTGCACCGGTGAGCACAAGTTTTTTCATCTCGAAGACCTTTGATTAGATAATTGCTTTTTCAAGGAAGGGGCGATTTTCAATGATGCGTGTATAGCTGAAGGGTGCCATATCCAACGCTCGATATTCGCCATAGGTAATCCATTCAGCTGTGGCACGGCCCATGGCGGGCGACTGTTGCAATCCATGGCCAGAAAAACCATTCAGGAACAGGAAGTTTTTAACGAACGGATGCGGCCCGATAATCGCATTCTGATCGAGCACATTATAATCATAGTGCCCCGCCCATTCACGGATAACTTTCACCGCTTCGAACTGCGGAATGCGCGTGGCCATTTGGGGCCAGATATAATCTTCCCACAAATTCTGTTCGATCTCGAAATCATCATGGTCAGGCGCGAGATCATCACCATAGTGGCCGCCCGCAATATAATTGGTCTTCCCATCCTGGCGGAAATGCACGCCGGAAGGATCAATCGTCAACGGCAGAACCTGGTCCAGCGGCTTTTCAGCGGCGAACAAATACGACATACGCTTGCGAGGCTCGACGGGAATATCAATGCCAGCCATTTTCGCAGTGATTGATCCGCGCGTGCCCGACGCGTTGACGACGACGCCACAACCGATTACGTCGCCAGTCGCCAGCACGACACTTTCGATGCGGTCGCCATTTGCATTCTTGTTAAGCGCCACCACGGCATTTGCGACATACTCGGCACCGCGTTCGCGAGCGACCTTTTTAAACCAATCAAAAACCGTAACGCCTTCCCAATAGCCTTCATCGACAGTGTTGATGCTACCTAAAACAAGGTCATCCACATTGTAGAATGGATACTCACGTTTAATGTCGTCAGCAGTGAGCAACCGCGTGCCCGCACCCAGTGCTACTTGCACCTCCTGGTTCTCGCGCAGCACTTGGGCAAAGGCCTCAGAATTCGCCATATAGAGATAACCAAAATTCTGAATACGCAAATCCGGCACGCGTTCATCATTGCCCATATAACGGCGGATATTCTTGATGAAATCAGCTCCGAATTGCGAGATGCGCACATTCAGCGGTTCAGAATATTGCAGGCGAATACAGGAATTCGACAAATTAGTTGCACATTTTTCGTAAGAAGGGTCACGCTCGACAACCAGAATGCTGCCTTTGAAATCCGGATTGTCTTTCAAGAACCAGGCGGTTGAAGAGCCCATGATGGCACCACCGATGATGACGACATCATAGTTCCTTTGCAGTGGTGCCCTATAGTTTGCCTGCATCACACAGCCTCACCCGTCTTTATAGCTTGCATCACCTCTGCAATATCTGAAGGTGTTAATCCATAGTCTCGGCGTGCCACATCGGCACTGATGTAACCACGTGCCAAGTCCCGCTTCACTAGCGTAGGGTCGCGGTCCTTCGCGTCGCCAAAACCAGCGCCACCGGGGAAGGCCAATTTCACGCGGGCACCATGGGGCACAAATTGCTTACCCTTGCCTCTCATCTTCACGCCATCACTGCGAGCAATCGTTGTTGGCGCGCCATCGGCACCGCCTTGTCGGCCACGGGCTGGGTGGTCAACACGGTCAAACATGGCCTGAAAATCAAACTCATGGCCTTCGACGGCTCCCACTTCCATATATTGGCCAAGGCCACCGCGATATTTGCCCGCACCGCCAGAGTCCGCACGCAATTCCTTACGCCAGATGATGACGGGGCCAGCATTTTCCGTGGCTTCTATCGGCATGGTCATGACACCTGATGGAAAGGCCGTGGAGTTCAAACCGTCTGATGTGGGCCTTGCACCCGAACCACCGGAGTTGAACGTCAACACTTCTGAACGTCGCGCCGATTTTGGCGCAACATCATCCGTACGCGGACGAAGAGAAACCTGGAAATTGCAAAGCGCACCCGCACCTTCAACCGGCACGAGGTTTGGTATGATCTTATCAAACGCATTGTAAACCGTGTCGGGTATGAAATGGCCAATCACATGGCGCAGCGCCACGGGAGCAGGGTGGACAGCATTGACAATGGAGTTGACGGGCGCTTCAATTTCAAACGGTGCCAAAGAAGCGGCGTTATTTGGAATTTCCGGCGCGATGGCACACTTCAATGCATAACAGGCATAGGCTTTGGTATAAACCAGCGGCACGTTAATGCCCTTTTTGTCGAGGCCGGACGTGCCCGTAAAGTCGCTGACAATACGATCCTTGTGGATGGTCACTTTGACCTTGAGTTCAATCGGCCTATCATAACCGTCAATGGTCATCGAACCTTCAGCACTTTTGCGCGGCAGTGCGTTGATACGTTCAAGCGTCGCGCGGCGCGAATTTTCAAGAATGAATGTTGATACGCTGACGAGGTCTTTTAGACCAAATTCCTGCATCATATCGATCAATCGGCGGTGCCCCACTTCATTGCAGGTGGCCAACGCATAGACGTCACCCACCAACTGATCAGGCTCACGCACATTGCCGCGAATGATGTTGACCAGCGTCATGTCAACCTTGCCGCGCGTGGCAAATTTCATGATCGGAATATAGAGGCCTTCCTCATAAACTGAATTTGCATCGGCACCAAAGCCACGTCCGCCGATGTCAACGATATGTGCGGTGCAAGCAAAAAAACCCACATGCTTGCCCTTGTGGAAAGACGGCGTGACGACGGTGATGTCGTGCAAATGGCCAGTGCCCTCCCACGGGTCATTGGTGATATAGACATCACCTTCAAACATGTTCTTCATGCCAATACGGCGCATGAAATGCCCAACGGATTCCGCCATAGCGTTGACGTGTCCCGGTGTGCCCGTCACCGCTTGCGCCAACATACGGCCCTGAAGATCATAGACACCGGCAGAAAGATCGCCAGCCTCACGCACAGATGTTGAGAACGCCGTGCGGATCAAAGCTTGCGCTTGTTCTTCCACCACCGAGATCAGACGGTTCCACATGACTTGTGATTGGACGGTTGAATATTTTGCCATCGTCTTAGCCCTTCGCAATCATGTCAATGCAACCATCGGCTTGCCGCACGGCCATGCGGCTTGACGGCACGATGATGGTGGTTTCGTCTTCGGTAATGGCAGCAGGACCATGCACACCCTGCCCCGTCGCAAAATTCTTGCGCTCGAGAATTTGAGCCATCACGAGTGCACCCTTTGCCGGATCAAAAATTTTCCGCTTGGAGGACGCTTTCACTTTCGCCGTCAGCTTGCGCGGTTTTACGCGTTCAACCACTTGCGGCGGCGTGGTTGCGTTGACCGCCCACACGGTGATTTCAATATCCATGCCCGTAACCGTGCGGCCAAACAGTTTGGAATAATCGGCTTCAAACAATTTTTCGAACGTCGCCACATCGGGGCTCATGGCTTGCTTGCGCGTCAATGAAATCGGAATTTCCCACCCCTGCCCCGAATAGCGCATATAGACTTTGAATTCTGAAATGATCTTCGCCTTGGCATCACACGTCCGCACAAAGCCCGTGGCTTCTTTTTCCAACTCCGCCAACAGAGACTTGATCTTCTTCGGCGCAAAATCCGACAACCGCATATAAACCGAGCGATTGGCTTCAAAGCTGAAAGGCGCGCGTAAAAACCCGATTGCTGAACCAACCCCTGCTCCCGGTGGCACAAGGCAACGCTTCACACCCAATTTTTCGCACAAGCGCCCGGCATGTAACGGGGCCGCACCGCCAAAGGCGATCATGGTATAGTCAGCGAGGTCTTCACCATTTTCGACAGCATGCACACGCGCCGCATTGGCCATGTTTTCATCCACAACTTCAGCCACACCAAAGGCCGCCGTCATGTCATCAAGCTTCAATGTCTTTGCCCACATGGTTGGCGAGTGCCGCTTGCGAGGCCTTGACATGCAACTGAATTGACCCGCCAGCAAAATTGTCAGGGTCAAGCTTGCCCAACACCAAATCAGCGTCCGTCACGGCAGGCCTTTCACCACCCCGACCATAGCAAGCGGGCCCGGGCTCCGAGCCTGCAGAATGGGGGCCAACTCGGATTTGTCGCATGGCATCGACCGAGGCTAGCGAGCCACCACCAGCGCCAATTTCCACCATATCGATAACCGGAATGGAAATCGGCATACCCGAACCTTTTTTGAACCGATAAGTCCGCGCCACTTCAAACACGCGGCTGGTTTTTGGAGTTTTGTTTTTGATCAGGCAAATCTTCGCCGTGGTGCCGCCCATGTCGAAGGACAAGACTTTGTCGAGGTTGTAACGCGCCGCAATATTGGCAGCAAACACCGCACCACCAGCGGGACCGGATTCAACAAGCCGCACAGGAAAATCAGCCGCATTCTCAATGGAAATAATGCCACCGCCAGAATGCATCAAGAAGATGGGGCAATCCGTTCCTTCTTGCTTCAAGCGACCCGCCAAGCGACCGAGATAGGACTTCATCAAGGGCTTGATATAGGCATTGGCCACAACCGTATTGAAGCGTTCATACTCGCGCATTTGCGGCGACACTTCGCTGGACAACGAGATCATGACACCCGGCAATTTTTGTTCCAGCACTTCGCGCACCATCTTCTCGTGGGCGTCATTGGCATAGGAATGGATAAGCCCGACAGCGACACTTTCGTAGCCAGCAAGCTTCAACTCTTCCGCCAACTCTTCGATCGCCTCACGTTGCAACGCAATCAGCACTTCACCGCTGGCCCCAATGCGTTCATCCAACACATAGCGGCATTGCCGAGGCAATAACGGCTCAGGCAGAGTGAGGTTGAGATCATATTGTTCAAAGCGCGATTCCGTGCGCATTTCGATGACGTCACGAAAGCCTTTTGTGGTGACGAGTGCTGTTTTCGCGCCGCGCCGTTCAATCAGGGCATTGGTGGCAAGCGTGGTGCCGTGAATGACTTGTGTCACCGCTGACATGCCAATGCCCGCCTTGGCGCACACTTGGTGCATGCCATCAACGATGGCATTTTCCGGTGCGGTATAGGTCGTCAAAACCTTGGTGGAAAATTGCTGACCGCCAACCTCAAGCACGACGTCCGTAAAGGTGCCTCCAATATCGACACCCATGCGCGCTGCGGTCTTGGCCATTTCAAATCTTCTCCACTCGTCAAATTTCTAACAACTGTAGCAAGTTCATTGCATCCATAAAAATCATTTAATTGTATCAAAACGATAAATATTATTAATCGTTAGAAAGAGTTGAATTTTCAAACTCAAGTGCAATACGCTTGGCCAGCAATGCAATTTTGGAGACATAAGCGGCTGCATGGTTCGTATGGTAGCGGGCACACATTTTCAATGGCTTCGGCACCCACGCATGTTCGATGATCTGCAATCGCTTGGCTTTCACCTCATCTCGCACCATGGCTTCCGGCAAAACCGCAATGCCCAAGCCATCAACGGCCATATGCAAACACGCCGCCATGTTGCTGGAAGGCACAAGCCGCACTGCTTTTTTTCGCGTGACCGCAAAGTGCTTTTCAATTTCATCAACGGCCAAAGTGCCACGTGCATGGGTAAGAATGGGAAACTGCACAAGAGAATTGAGCTTTGCGTCAGCCATCAATTTCTTAATTGAAGGCGCTGCCACCCAAACATAGTTGTAAGTTCCAAGTGCCACCGTACCGTCAATTGCGCGGGCGAATGGGCTGCTCTGCAATGCCAAATCCAGCGAATGATCAATCAAGCGATTCTGAAATGCGCACGGAAAGATCAACCGTCAATTCCACCGTCACATGCGGGAATTCCTGTTTCACCAAACGCAGAAAATTACGAAGCCATGTATCGACGATCAACTCAGTGACACCAAGCTTCAACACACCTTCAGTCAAACTTGCGCGCCCTGCAACATCCACAAACTGATCAGCAGAGCGCAACACGTCTCTGGCATATTGCAACAGCGCCCGCCCTTTGGAAGTGATACGCACGGAACCTGCATCACGTTGC
>CAVZXJ010000049.1:0-146017 GCA_963779145.1 uncultured Alphaproteobacteria bacterium | reverse complement strand
TGTTGCTGCGGCCGTTGCTGGATTTTCAGTTGACCTGCTTCCAAAACGCTTTCTTGCAAAAGGCAGTTACTGCAGCCTGTCGGGAAGCGCCCCCTTCAAACACTTGGTCTATCCTGTTCCGGTATCAGGCGCGCTTGGCATTCATGCAACGCTTGATATGGCTGGAGCTGTGCGCTTTGGACCGGATATTCAATGGGTCGATACGTTGGATTATAATTTGCCTGAAGGACTTCCGGAAAAATTCGTGGATGCAATCCAGTCCTATTGGCCGACAGTCAACACGCGCAATCTTTCACCAAGCTACTGCGGTATCAGACCCAAGATTCATGGCCCAAACGAAAATTTTGCGGATTTCTCGATCCAATTCGAGGATCGTCACGGTATTGCAGGATTAGTAAATCTTTTCGGCATTGAGTCCCCCGGCATCACAGCATCACTTGCCATCGCCAGGCATGTTGTGGAAGGATTGATTGAATAGCCCCTAGGTTTGTAGACACTTTGCCTCTTTAAAATGAGGCAAGGAGAACGACTTGGGACAAGGTAAATTCACTGAAGATTTTAAACTGGATTCGATCAAGCAGATTACCGAACGCGGTCATTCCGTTGCGGATGTTTCAATGCGTTTGGGTGTGAGCACACATTCGCTGTACAGCTGGATGAAGCGTTATGCTGTTTCTCCTGCCATAGCGGTGAAAGACGATCAGGCAGCTGAAGCAGGAGCTGGCGCGCGTCACAGAGGAACGCGATGTACTAAAAAAGTCACCACGTATTTCGCCAAGGATGCAACCCTAACGCCGATGTAAACATCGGCTGTCGGACGAGGGATGAGGTACGCGTTCATCAAAGGGCATCACCAGCAATTCAATATCCGACGCAAGGCAGGATATTTTCGACTGCATCGAGATGTTTTATAACCCGCAGCGCAAACATTTTAGAAACGGAATGCTGTCACCAGTAGAGTTTGAGGCAATGCAAAAACTGAACCTGCAAAGTGTCTAACAAACGAGGGGCTATTCAAACACGCGCAATGATTTAAGCAGCTTTTTTGCCATCTGGTAACTTTTTAAGCCCTGTATGAACAGACTGCATATGCTCGTTGAGCAGGTCGATAATTCCTTTGTGCAGGTCCATTGTCATGTCTTTCCGCGAAAGGCCGAAGGCCAGATTTGCGAGAACAAAACCTACTTTATCTCCACAGTCAAAGGTCTTTCCCTTGTACTCCACAGCGTGAAAAGCTTGGTTACGCAACAATGAGATCATTGCATCAGTCAGTTGGATTTCGCCACCGGCGCCCGGTTTTGCAGCATCAAGTGCCTCGAAGATTTCGGGCTGCAGAATGTATCGCCCTGAGATGATTTGGTTGGAAGGGGCCAGTCCTTTGGCCGGCTTTTCGACCATCATTGCAACGCGCGCCACATTGTTTTCGTGACCATGGAGATCCAAGACGCCATAGCGATGCAACTCATCTTCATGCGCAGCCTCGGAGGCGATAACGTTCCCGCCATGGCTGTTGTAGACATCAATCATTTGCTTGAGGCAGCCTGGATTGGCTTTCATGATCATGTCTGGGAGAATGACAGCAAAAGGTTCATCCCCGACGATGTCCCGCGCGCAGGCAACGGCATGGCCCAATCCCAAGGGCGCTTGCTGGCGCGTAAAGCTTGAGCGGCCTGCACCGATGCGATCTGAAATCAAATGCTGCAATGCATCATGCTTGCCGCGCTTTTGCAGTGTGTCCTCAAGTTCATAGGCTGTATCGAAGTGGTTCTCGATCACCTCTTTGTTGCGACCCGTCACAAAGATGAAATGTTCAATACCGGCTTCTCGCGCTTCATCAACAGCGAGTTGGATCAAAGGCCGGTCTACCACCGTGAGCATTTCCTTTGGCATGGCTTTGGTGGCGGGCAGCAGTCGCGTACCGAGTCCTGCAACAGGAAAGACAGCTTTGCGGACTTTGGGATAGGTTCTATTTTTCAGGATGTTTGTCATGGTCATGTTAGCTTTCAATTTTCAAGTGCGTTTGTAGGTGTTGAGAAATCGTTGTCGACGCCGCGTTTAGTAAGCGCCGCGCCCAGTGAGTACGGCGCGGAATGTCAGAGCAATGAGCGCAATGTCGGAGAATATTGTGCGCGATTTTGCGTAAGCGAGGTCCATGTTGATCATGCGTTCAAAGCTGATTTCGGCGCGGCCTGAGACTTGCCACAGGCCGGTGAGGCCTGGCTTGATGTTTAAGCGGCCAAGTGCCTTAGCGGGATAAGCAGCGACTTCTTGCGGCAAGGCTGGGCGTGGACCAACGATAGCCATCTGTCCCTTAAACACATTCAAGATTTGCGGCAGCTCATCCATTGAGAAGCGGCGGAGAAGGCGGCCAACGCGCGTAACGCGGGGATCATTCCTGTTCTTGAAGCAAACACCTTTGCGTTGCGATGTATGAAGAATGGCAGCACGGCGCGCTTCTGCATCTGCATACATGGAGCGGAACTTGAAGATCTTGAACGGCACGCCGTTCTTGCCCACCCTGGTTTGTGTGAAGAATACAGGGCCAGTCGTTTCCAGCTTGATTGCAAGTCCAATCAGGCCAATCAACGGCGTAAGAGCCAGAAGCGCCCCACCTGACAATGTAAGGTCAAGCAGGCGACGGACTGCATTGTCCCAAGAAATGTTGATCCCTTCAGAAAGCCTGGACTTTACGCTGCGAAACACAAAGGCAGGGTTGCCAAGAATATAGCGCTTGAACATGCGACGTGGCTCGATGGCCAAGCGCCATACCCATTCCATGCCGAATTGCCGAAGAAGCACAGGTGCACGGGAAACCCGGCCAGCCCAGAAATCGAGCTGCGCGCCAACACCAAACACCACTCGCGCATTCAGGCGATGACGGTTACGGGCGATCCAGACATCCTGACGCGGCACACCAAGGGCCACAAGCACGACATCGGCGCCGGACGCATTAATCGAGTTAATTACATTTGCTTCTTCATGAGGTGCGAAAAAGCCGTGATGCGTACCTGCAATATTAAGTCCGGATATGTGAGCTTGTGCATTGTGAGCTGCCTTTTCAGCAACACCGGGGCGGCTGCCAAGCAAGAAAACTTTCCACCCGCAATCTGTCGCCTTCTGCATGATGTGAGGGAATAGATCGGTCCCATTCAGGTTTTCCACGAACTTCGACCCGTGCATGCGCGCTGCGAGTTGGAGACCTGACCCGTCGGGAAGCAAAGCTGTTGCCTGTTGGAGCGCCCAGCGATATGTCGCATCCTTTGCCGAAACATTGATACAATGAGCATTGAGGAAAGCGACCGTCTGGCGCGTTCCATCGAATATGGCTTCAAGCGCGTTCTTGCTTGCATCATTGATAATGTTGAAGTTGAAGAGGTTGAGTGTGGCTGGTGGCGTCATGATGAACTCCTGTTGTGGAGCCATCCTCTTTGATTTCAGTATTGTTGGCGCGGGCACAAACGCAGCAAAACATGACTGTGCGTACAGATCTGAACACCGAAAAGAGCGCACCGATAGTCTGGCGGATGCAACACCTACACTTTCGCCTAGTTTGACCTTGCAGCGAGTTCGCCAAAAAAGCAAAATTATTCCGTGCAAAGAGAGAATCGATTAAGCTTCTAGCTGTAAAACGATTCCAGTTTTTGATCTTTCTCACCTTTGAGGCTTGACGAATGAAAGTGTTGTTGGCTGACGACCATGATCTGGTGAGGGATACGCTGGCAGCTTATCTCATGCGCGAGCCTGGGATTGAGGTTGCGACGGCGGCCGATTTTCAGTCGGTTGCCAAGCGCATCAAGTCCGAAGGCCAATTTGATCTGGTTTTGCTCGACTATAACATGCCGGGAATGAATGGTTTGCAGGGCCTCACAAAAGCTCTTGAACTGACCGGTGGCCGCCCAGTTGCCATCATCTCCGGTAGTGCCACCAAGGCCATCGCGGAGGAGGCGTTGGCAGCGGGTGCCATGGGTTTTCTGCCCAAAAGCATGGCCGCACGCTCACTGATACATGCCATTCGGTTTATGGCAGCTGGCGAGAAGTATGCCCCACTCGACTTTATGAGCACCAAGGATGAAGTCGACAATCCACTTGCTGCGCAGCTCACAAAACGTGAATTGGAAGTTCTGAAGGGATTGATGAAGGGTCAGTCCAATAAGGAAATCGCCCGTGATATCGACTTGCAGGAAGTCACGGTCAAGCTGCATGTCAAAACGCTCTGCCGCAAAATCAACGCCCGCAACCGAACCCATGCGGCCATGATCGCAAAGGAAGCGGGACTAACGTGAAATCGACCTATACCTCGGTATAGTTCCGCCCGCCAATTGGGCGGTTGAAGATGCGGAGGGGCGCAAGTGAAAACGAGCTTGCCATGGTAATCGACTCGCCATGACACACGCTCAGACATTTGCAAACCAACAAGACGCTGGAAACCGAGTTGTCCGGCTTGCGCCACGCCGATCCTTTCACAAAACTCCAAAGCCTGCGCCAGCCGTTTTGGGCAAGCTCGGCCTGAAACGCACAGCTTGGCGCGACCTGTCTCTGGCGCGCGTCCTCAAGGGCGGACGGCTGTCGGACTTGGGCCGCATGGGGCGCTATTCGATGATCGTCGTTGCCGGGCTGGGCCTGGCCTGGGGACCTGCTATTACCTACATCAAGTTCGGCAACGTCAGTTACACGTCCAAATTCTCTCTCATTCTCCCGGGTGCAGGTGCTGCAAGCTCCATCAACCTGTCTGACATCGGGCAAGCGTCTTCTGCTTCCGCGTCAGCCTTCTCAAGTTCATCAATTAGCCCCACAGTTACATATAAGAATCTCTTGATGTCTGCGAATGTCGTGCATGCAGCTGCGAAGAATTTCAAGGAAGACCCCACAAACTTCCCGGCCCCGACAGTGAAACTGGTTGATGAAACCAGCTTCATTTCTGTTGAGATGGCAGGGCCAAGCGCAGAAGTGGCACGCGACCGGGCACAGGCCGTCATGAACGCATTTTTCGCCGAACTCAACACGCTGCGTGCAGACGAAACTGCGCGTCGTGATGCTGCAACGATCGATACAGTGAAGAATTATGAGAAGGCTGTGAATGACGTTCGCGACCAGATCAGCGCCTTGCAAGTCAGGAGTGGCCTGACGTCCTCAGATCAATTCAATGCCCTTGTCGCCGCCGCCGACACCTTGGCCAATCACATTGCCGAAGCCGAAGCCGAATTGGCAAAAACTGTAAAGTCGAAATCAGGCCTTTCGTCCAATCTCAATCTTACAGATCGCTTGGCTGCCATCACCATGAAACTGCATGCTGACCCTGAGTTTGCGGCTCTTGCGGACGCGACAGCAAAAGCGGACGCAGAACATGCATCAACCGCTCAGCAGTTTGGCGCAAAGCACCCCAAGGTTATTGATGCGCGAACACGTCTTGAAGGTGCCAGGGCTCAGATGATGAGAAGGGCCAGCAAAATCACAGGCATTCCGACCAAAAAGTTGGTTGGGAAAATCGACTTCTCGCCAACCGGGCAACGGTCCGCACTGCTCGCTCAACTCGTCGGCTTGTCAACCAATGCGCAAGGCCTGGATGGCCAGATCGCAACGATGAAGACTGACCTGGCAGAGCGTCGCAAGCAGATCGCCCAGCTCGTCAATGTAGCAGCTGACCTCGAACGTTTGAACAGCGCACACAAAGTAGCGGAAGCAGTTTTTGCATCAGCATTGGCCCGCGTCAGCACCTCGAAGACTGACATATTTGCATCTTATCCAATGGCGCAGGTAGCTGAAGCTGCTGTCGTACCGTTGACACCTTCTTCACCGAATAAAAAAATCGCTTTGGGGGCTGCAGCTGGTTCCACTGTTCTGCTATTCCTCGGTTTGCTGCTTGCATGGGTCAGACGTCCGCTGATCGACAAGCTGTTGAACCTGGCGCCAAAAACTGATGATCAAACGAAGCCTGCCTGAGAATATCTTATTCTGGACATACGTTCTTACGTGGCCACTTTATCTTCTCGGCGCATTATACCTCGTCGGACCTATCTTGGCTTGGTTGATGCTGGGTCTTTTGGGTCTTTCGGCTTACCTAGGTCATGCTATCCGCAGCGACTTGCGAATAGAACATAGGGTTCACCCGCTGGTCTGGTGCTGGGTTGCAGCCATGTTTGTCATGCTTGTGGCCTTGTGGGCGGGGCACATGGGCTGGAGTTTTGGTTTGGGACCCACCATCAAGTCAAGCATAGGCTGGGCCAAGGGCTGGGCCTTGATTGCGCTTTTCATTGTGATTGGAGCACTGTTTCAGATCAATCGCGAAGTGCTGATCCGCGGACAAAATATCGTCGGACTCGTAACACTTCTCTTGCTTCCACTTTTGCTTGTCGCACCTATCATCGGTTTGCCGTCTCGGGTTTTTATCTCGCCTTTGCAAGCAACAGGCGGTCCCGGACCTGAATATTTTTCGATCTACCTCTTTACAATTGATCCCGAAAGCGGCGCGGCGCGCTGGCAGTTCTTTGCACCCTGGTCACCCTTTGCGGGTTTAATCGGCGTTACCATGGTGCTGTTTGCCGTCGAGGACAAAAAGAAGTTCTGGCTCATCTGCGGCCTGCTCGGTGGACTCTCCATGATTTATTTTTCGCGGTCCCGCATGAGTCTCGTCGCACTTGTGGTTTGCCTTGTGGTGCCAAGACTGTTGCCGCTCGCGAAAAGTTCCAGGGCCTGGTTGGCGGGCGCTGCCGTGTTTTCGTCGTTAGCCGTTTTTGGAGGCGCACTTCTTGATCTTGTTTCCTCTTCGATTGATGGCTTCAAGAATGCGCGCGCATCATCCAGTCGCGTGCGCGATACAATTCAAGACATTGGCTATTATCGTTGGCAAACAGAGGCGTTCTGGTTTGGCCATGGCACCATCGAGCGTGGCCCGCACATTGTGGAGTACATGCCCATTGGAAGTCACCACACTTGGTATGGGTTGTTGTTTGTCAAAGGTATTGTCGGCTTTTTCGCCCTCTTGGTGCCCATGGTTTGGCATCTCTTTGTGGTTCTTGTGGATGCGGTCCGCAGTCCGCGCGGGCGACTCCCCTGCGCCCTGCTGCTGAATTTCGTGATCCTGACGTTTGGAGAGAACCTCGAGGTTGAGGTCTACCTGCTGTGGCCGGCCTATGTTCTACTTGGTATTCATCTGCGGGAAATCACTCTGGATATCGCAAAAGAGTGAGGGCCTCTTCCTGTGAAGGAAGAGGCCCAAGCAGCCTGACTTAATCCGGGGAAGTTCACATCAGGCTGCTTTCTGAGTGCTGCCTTCCAGGTAGGTGAGTTGATGAACAAGTCTGTTCCAGGCATGCAGGAAGTTCCACTCGGCAGACACGTGCCCTTTGCCAATGCGAAGCCGTGCTACAGCTTCGCGAGATCCCAGCTGCGTAAACTGTTCACGCCAGCCAGCGACAGTGTTTTCGGCAATTGGCGTTGCTCCATTGCTAATATGCTCTCTCAATCCATCCACTGTAGAGCAGATGACAGGTCGCTTGGCGGCCATCGCTTCAAGCGCCACCAGTCCATAGGGCTCCCAGCGCGAAGGCATGGCAACCACATCACACATAGCAAGTGCGTCAGCAGGGTTCGATGTGTAGGGCAGGAAGCAAATCTGTGGGTGGGCCTTTGCCTTTGCAAGCAGCAAGTCACGGTCGGGACCATCTCCGACCAGCATCAGGCGTGCGTTTGGTGGAGCGGCTGAGGCGAATGCATCCACCAGCAAATCAAAGCCCTTCTGTTGATGAAAACGGCCGATTGCACCAATGGTCACGGGTCCTTCCGGACGCTCGTTCGCAATTGCTTCGAAGGCAGCAAGTGTTACACAAGATGAAATTGCTACCAGTTGATCGCTGTTGGCATAGCCGCGGCGCTTGAGCCAAGCCGCTTGGGGCTTGCTCACAGCTACAACCTTATCAAACAGTGCCAGTCCAAGTCGCATGAGATCATCAAAGCGGTCCTTTTTTTCGACCTTCAATGCCGAAAAGCGTTCGGAGTAAGAGTGCTCGACATGTACCAAGGGTGTTTCGGGATGTGTTGCCCGCAGCGACGTGAAGAGGGCAATGTTCTTCCAGCAAACAGACATGTGAGACACGATGACATCTGCTTCAATCACCGGTGCCCTCTTAATGCCCCGTTCGATGCGCATAATTTTGTGGCGATCTCGGACAAAACCTTCGGGCGCGCTATTGAAGCATTCGAGCAGTCGATTGACGCCGCCCCAGGATGCATCGTCTACAATGTGAACAACTGACTGGATCATGATCTTGTTTCCTCAAAAGGGCTCAAGCGCGAGCGGTCGAGAGTTGGATTGATGGACGGAGGGCATTTCCGGAAATCCAAAGCGCCAACGCAGCAAAAATGGTCACAGCTGTTTTCACCGGCTCTTCCCGCAGTGGGATTCTGGACTTTGCAAAAGAAGATGCCGCAAGGCGAACTGCATTTTTGCCGTCTCCCATCATGAAGGCGCGGCGCGCAAGAAAGCGCAGCTGGTAAGCTTCGGCCACGGGTGCGTGTTTGGCTGCGAACTCTGGTGCTGTGTCCTTGACCTTTGCACACATATGCTTCCAGGTCTGATACTGCTTTGTCAGGTTGGCCGACAAGCCGCCAGATTGGATGCGATAGCGCGTGAGAAGGCCTTCAATGCCTTCGATCTTCCAATCCGACGCAAGAATGAAGCGCATCCATGCATCAATGTCTTCCGATTGCCGCATGGTTTCGTCGAACCACCAATCGCGCTCCGTTTCGCATGCGGGGCGATAGGCGATGCAGTCGAATGCTTCCCGGCGCACAATGGCAGCTGATCCGTTTCCAATCGGATTGCGCTTGAAAACGTCTGCTGCGGAGATGTTCTTCAGTTTTGGCATTTGGCTAACTTTCAGCCGATTGCCGTTTTCATCCATCATGCTCGAGCCAGCAAAACTAATACCGACATTCTCACAACCTTCGAGATGGTTGAAATGCCGCTCAAGTTTTTCCGCTTCCCACACATCATCAGCGTCACAGAAAGCAATGTACTTGCCTTTTGCATTATGGATGCCTGTGTTGCGAGCACCAGCAAGACCGCGGTTGGCCTGGCAAATTACCCGCAACCGCGAGTCTGGATAACTTGCCAGAATGTCAGGCGTAGCATCCGTTGCGCCATCATCAACAACGATGATCTCGATGTCAGTGAACGTCTGATTGGAGATTGAAACGAGG
Source organism: uncultured Alphaproteobacteria bacterium (assembly GCA_963779145.1). Lineage (GTDB taxonomy): Bacteria > Pseudomonadota > Alphaproteobacteria > Rhizobiales > Aestuariivirgaceae > Aestuariivirga. The sequence continues at coordinate 136,819 of CAVZXJ010000049.1, read as the reverse complement.
GTTTCATGGATGGTGGCTGCAACATTATAGGCTGGAACGACCACACTGATGATTGGGTTGGACATATTGATTTTCCTAATGAATTAACGGCTGAAAGCCAGTTGACGGATGAAGGCGGGAAGAAATGGTGCAACCAGCGCACCGGCGAGCGTAAAGCCACCACGCCACATGGGGTTGAGAAACGAGCGCGGTGAGCGGGTTACCCCCTGGAAAGCAAGTTTGAGTGCTTCAAAGCCAGGCGCACCTGTGCGCAATGCACGACGAGCGAGATAGCGCAAATTTCCGGCATCAGCTGCAGCGAGTTCTGCTTCGGTCAGCCACATCGATGATGCTTGCAGTGTTTCCACTGCCTTGTGCCACCCGGCGCGCATCAGCTGGAGATTGGCGGACAAGCCTGTCAAGCTGGTACGATAACAAACAAGATGTGCGTTGACGCCATCAATGAGTGCGCGCTTGGTTGTCAGGCGCACTAGCAGCTCAACATCTTCGTTGTGGACGATGCTCTCATCAAATCCACCAACGCTTTGGAATGCGCCGCGTTTCAACACCAAGTTTGACATGGTGCAGACGGGATTGTCGCGCAAAAAATCAATGGGCTTCAGGGGTCGTTTGTATACGGTTGAATAAGTTTCCGGCTTGGAGGGGGACTGACGGAAGAAGGAAATCTGGCCATATAGACCGTCCAATTTCTCATTCGCGATAAATGCCTGAAGGGTCAGGGACAGTTTATTGGGCGCCCAGAGATCGTCGCTGTCGAGAAAGGCCAGATACTCTGCCTTGGAGCGGACGAGGCCTGCAACGTTGCGCGCTGCTGAAGGCCCCATGCGACTTCCCTTGAATGTCGTAAAGCGTTCATCTTCAGCACAATATTCAGAAATGATGCTGGCTGTGTCGTCTGTTGAACCATCATCGATGACGATGGCTTCCCAATCCTGGTAGTCCTGCACTCTCAAGCTTTCAAGCGTGTCGCGCAGCGTGGTGGCGGCGTTCCAGCACGGAATGATGACGCTGAATGTCGGGCTCGATCGGTTCAATTTGTCTTTCATCGTGGTTTTTCCTAAAGGCCGTTGTGCGGCGTGATGGGAAGAAGTTACCAGCGAAAAATTTTTGAACGAGATGCTCGACAGCGCACAAATGATCACATCAGGAGACAGCTTCTAGCCAAAAGGATAGGCGAAGAAATGTGCGGCCCTGCGCAATTGAACTGTGCGGCACAGCAAGTGTTTCAAATTGTTTCGATCTCATCAGGACATCGCAAACGGTTGCTGATGTGAGAACTATCCTTTCGGTCATAAAATTGCGCGAAGGTTTATGGCTTTCGCCCGCTTGCACCAGAGAAATGGTCAGGGAGTTCGGCAATACTGGTCCCATCAAATCCCGGAAAGTATCATGATCACGACAATTCAATTCGCAACATGGAAGAAGAACATCGCAATTGCGCTTGCAGGTCTGTCGACGCTTGCTCTGGCTGGCTGCTCGGCCTCGCAAGGCATTTCAAATTTGGAAAATGTAGCCGAAGGAAAGAGCTATCAGGCTGAATATCGCGATCGGGCATCAGGCCACAACTCAATGATCCAACCTGCTTCCTTCAAGTTGAATCAACAAAAATGCTTAGCGCCCGCACCGGCTTCCAATAACGCGCAATTCTTTCAGCCGGAAGTGTTGTCGCCCGGGGATATTGTAGAAGTGATAGTCGGAAACGACGAAATATTTTCTGGCAAGTATGAAATTTCCTCAGATGGCACGCTGAAAGTACGTGATCTGATTTCGGTGAAGGCTTATGGCAGATCGGTAACTGATGTCGGAAATGCTGTTGCTACAGCATTGGCATCCGCCGGTTATTACAATGTCACCCCAAATGTTTCCGTTCGGTTGGTGGATTTTGGTACTGTGCGCGCCTTTGTCAGTGGCGCAGTTTTTGAACCTGGCATGGTCATCCTTGGCGGATCGGCTGCAACTGGCGATGACAATTCACGTGTGCAGACATTAGGGGCCACAACTGAAAACCGCAGGTTATCGCGGGCCTTGCAAGGAGCAGGCGGCGTGCGCCCCGACGCAGATTTGTCCCGAGTCAGCATTAAGCGGAACGGCAAACGTATGGTGGTCGATCTTCGCAATGCGATTACGGGAGGCATGCTCGACAATAAGATTATTCTGGCTGGTGATGAAGTAACTGTTCCAAGTTTGGGCTGTTTCCAGTCTGCCTTGGTCACCCCGTCAGCAGTCTCGCCACCGGGTGCCAAAGTCTTCATGTCGAATCTGACGGATCCAGCAGGCTCAAATGGAAACTCTGGCATCGATAAGGACACACGAGAGCTCAGATATGGCACACGCATGTTGCAGGCTGTGGTCAGCATGAATTGTGTTGGTGGAAGCAAGATGACCAACGCAAGCCGCACTGCTGTTCTTTACACACGCAATCCGGATACCGGAAAGTCCATTGTCATTGAACGCAACATCGAGGATCTGCTGCGCAACGCGGATCGTGACGACTATGACCCATTTATCCTGCCAAATGATGCATTGGCTTGTTACGATAGCATGACCACGAACGTGGTAAAGGTTGCACAGGGTTTTGGCATTGTCGCCGGGGCCGTGGTTCTGGGCCGGGGGTTCTGACCCGTGGACAGCGCTATGTTATACTCTCCGTTCAATCGCTTGAAAGCTCAGTTTGTGGCACTGAAGGGAAATCCTTTCGCACGCAATCTAAGTTCTCTCGGCGGAGCGCAATTGGCTATTCGTGTGTCGCGGCTTATTGCGACGATCATGCTCAGTCGTATGTTGTTGCCGGAGCAATTCGGCCTGGCTGCCGTTGTGCTAACGGTTTACGAGTTGATGGCGATTTTCACACGCAACGGAATTTCCGCCAAGGTCGTTCAGGCAACGGCAGAAGATTTGCCAGTCGTCGCCATGACGGCATATCGCCTGACCTGGGTTGTCTGTGTGTCACTGATGCTCGTCCAGATGTTGATCGCTTGGCCCATTGCATGGTTCTACAACGACAGCAGCATCGCTTGGCCGATTGCGGCCATGGCTGTCATTTATCTTGCAACACCCTTGTGTACCATTCAGGCTGCCATGCAACAGCGTGAAGGGCGGCTCGGCCGGTTCGCCTTGGCCAACGCAACGCAGGTCATTACAGATAATTTTCTGACCGTTGTGTTGGCAATCAGCGGATTTGGCATGTGGGCCATTATTCTACCAAAAATTCTTGTTGCTCCAATCTGGGTGATCTTTATCCGCAATGGCCATGCTTGGCGCCCACAACGTCATACATCACCATCGGCGTTTCATGGTTGGCGTGAAATTGCGCGTTTCAGCCGCAGCGTTTTGGGTGTCGAACTTCTGACAACCCTGCAGGCCAACATGGACAATTTCCTTGTCGGTTATTTCTTTGGCCTGCACGCCCTCGGCCTCTATTATTTTGCCTTCAACAGTGGTCTTGGTATTACACTTGGCTTGATCAACGCTGCGGGCATTGCGGTCTATCCGCATCTTTGTGAGGTACGCCAAGACAAACAGGCATTACGCTTGCGCACAACCAAGACCATGCGCACGCTTGCTTTACTGCTAGTTCCAGCCATTTTGCTTCAAGCCCTGTTGTCTCCAATTTATGTGCCAATTGTTTTTGGCGAGCAATGGAATGAGGCTATCCCAGCCTTGGCTCTGATTTGTCTGTCGGCCCTTGTGCGCCCTCTGTCGAGTGTAGCTTCGCAACTGCTGAAGGCCACAGGCAAGCCGAACATCGAAGTCCGCTGGCAGTTTGTAACGACACTCGTGCTGGGAGCGGCATTGCTGTTTGGATGTCAATTCAACATCACAGCTGTCGCTTGCGCGGTGTTCCTCGTTCAAATCATCATGCAAGCAGGGTTCATCCATTCCGCCTGGTCAAACACCTTCCAAACGAGCGTTAACACACAAGACAAAGGAGCATTCGCATGAAACGAGTTTTAATGATTGCAGATGACAACAATCGTTGGGGGCCAGCCCGGCTACCTGAGTCTCTCGCAATGGCTGGGGTTGAGGTTGCTGTATTGTGTGCGACAGACAACCCAGTAAGCCATTCTTCTTTTGTTGCCCGAAACTACAGCATGGACAAGCTGCAGTCCTGGCGCAAATTTGGTAAAGTATTGGCCTCGGTCATGGCGGATTGGAAACCAGACTTGATCCTTCCCTGCGACGAACTTGTTGTCGCAATGCTGCACCACCTCCTAAAAAACCCTCGCATCGCATCGCGCTATCTAAATGCAAGCCAGCTTTCCACTTTGCAGCGCTCCATTGGCAAGATTGAAAAGCTGGACGCGATGATTCTGAAATACAATACGCGGTGTCTTGCTGAAGCAGTGGGTGCGCCTGTGCCGAAGTCCAAACTTGTGAGGACGCCGACAGAAGCAGAGTGTGCGGCATTAAGTATTGGATTTCCTGTTTTCTTGAAAGCAAGCTTCAGTTGGGCGGGCCAAGGCGTCATTCGTTGCGACACCCTTGAGCAAGTCAAAACGGCATTTAGCAATCTTTCTGGGAAATCGTCGTGGATCAAGACGGTGGCCAAACACGTTCTGGCGCGCAACTGGTATCCTGAAAATATCGCCATCGAAGTTCAGCAAGCCGTTGCGGGTCATTCGGTCATGTTCAATATTGTTGCTCTGGAAGGTAAAGTCCTTGGAGGGCTTTTTGCACGTCGATCGGAATGCGTAGCTCAAAATGGGCCAAGCACAACAGTCACCATTGGTGATCACGCCGAATGTCGATGGAGTGCTGAAAAAATGGTCACCGCCATGGGTGCAAGTGGCTTTTTGGCGTTTGACTTCATGTGCTGTGAAAAAACCGGAAAAATGTTCTTGCTGGAATGTAACCCGAGGCCAAACCAGATCTTCCACCTTGGTCAAAAGGTCGGAGCTAACTTGTGCCAGGCATTGGTCGATGGTTTGAATGGTCACCAACAGCCAGCACTCATCCCACGCGGAGAGGCAGTCATTCCCTTGTTTCCCCAAGCGTGGATGCAAAATGAAAAAACGGCATTCGCACAGTTGCGCGACCTTGATGTTCCCAAAAATGATTCAAAACTGCTGAACTTTATGCTGCGCCGTGGCGCGAATGAAGGCCATGCAAGCCATCGTCTCGTTGATGTCTTGAAAGGACAAGGAATGGTGCCCGCAAACTATACTTTCGGATAGGAGCTCAATCCCTTTGAGATTGCTGGCAGCCCAATTGACCCCCGTGTCAATTGGGTCTGTTTGTGCGACGAATGGGAAAATGGAGTTCTAAAGTGTTCGATTTCGTATCAAAATTTTCCAAAGTAGTGGCTGTGAGTTTTTTGTTTTGCACATCTGCCGCATTGGTAAACGCCGCCGACCTCGCTAAACCCGCAGGTGAAGTCGTCCTCACGGTGTCGGGTGCAATCACAAACACCAATGGCGAAGGCAAAGTTGCATTTGATCTCGAGATGCTGAAAGCCTTGCCCGTGACCACATTCAAGACGAAGACAACCTGGACCGAAGGCGAGAAAGAGCTTTACCGGCGTTTCCATGCAGGCGCTTCTGGCGGCTGTCGGGGCAACGGGCACTGTCGCAAAGTCAATTGCATTGAATGATTATGGCGTTGATATTCCTGTGACTGATGCTGTGACTGACGGACCAATCGTCGCTTATCTGATGGACGATCAGCCCATGTCGGTCAGAGACAAGGGGCCTCTGTGGATTGTCTATCCTTTTGACGCCAAGCCGCAATACCGGACGGAGGAAACTTATTCAAAGTCCATCTGGCAGCTTTCGCGAATTGAACTAAAATAGGCAACATGAGTAAGCCACCAGAAACGACGGCAACCAAATTCCTATCAATGATAACAGGACTGATCCGTCGGGATTATGTATTCTCTGTACTGATTGCCGTTGTCGTGGCCATGCTCCTTGTCCTTGGTAGCCAGGTTGCAGAACGGACTGAAGCCCTGCGCGCCGCACCGCAAGACAATGCACAGTGGAATCTTGCGCAGCTTGATGTGGAGTTGCTGGCGCTGGACTCAGCAACGCAACGTGCACGGCAAGCAGGCTTGGGCAATCTGACCGAGCTGCGCCGTCGATTTGATGTTTTCTTTAGTCGCGTCAACACAGTTCGCCGCATGCCGCTGTTCACTGAGAACTTGGCGCAGAAAGAATCAGCCGACAGCATGACTTTAATCAGGTCTACGTTGGACAATCTGGTTCCCTTGATAGACGGTCCTGACGATTTGCTTCAGGCTCAGCTACCGCAAGTTTCTGCTGCTGTTGATGCCATGCGCCCGAAGACACGACAAATCGGCCTCGACGGAGTTCGGGTATACGCCGCGCAATCAGATGCAAAACGAAACGAGTTCGCTCGGTTGCTGGGTCAAACTGCCATTGTGAATGGCTTGCTGATCACAGGCTTGGGTACAGTACTGCTCTTTCTCGTCAGACAAACCCGGATTTCCCGCCGCCGCACAAGCGAACTGGAAGTCATCAGTGATAGAAACGCAAGTACCGTGAGTTCCGCACTGGACGCTATCATTGCAGTGAATATGGATGGCGTCATCGTTGAGTTCAATCCGGCCGCTGCCCGGATTTTTGGTTACACGCGCAATGCTGCGATTGGGTCAAGGCTCGATGAGCTGATCATTCCTGAGCGCTATCGCGAGTCTCATCGCAAAGGGATGGAGCGATACAGAACAACGAGACAAAAACATGTGATTGATGCTGGTCGTGTTGAAATGTCCGCATTGAGAGCCGACGGTACCGAATTCCCCATTGAATTTTCCCTCGGCGCAACCCAAGGCACAAACAGTCAACTTATCATCGCCTTTCTGCGTGATATTTCGCAACGCGTTGCGCAGGAAAAAGAGTTGCGTACCGCGCGCGATGAGGCACTCGAAGCCGCCAAGGCAAAATCCCAGTTTCTGGCCATCATGAGCCATGAAATGCGAACACCATTGAATGGGGTCATGGCTGTCCTGGACCTCTTGAATGCAACGAAGATCAACAAGAAGCAGAAGACATATGTCAAAACCGCTATAACTTCCGCCGAAATCTTAAAGCAACATGTCGATGATGTTCTCGACCTGACTCGGATTCAAGCTGGCAAGCTGGAATTCTTCCCGCGCTCTTTCAATTTGGTTGAGCTTCTTGAAGAAGTAGAAAACATCAACCTGGCAACGGCAGCGGCCAGAAAGAACAGGATTTCGCTGACCGTTGATATGCCTCAGCCCTATTTCGTGGCGGACCGGAAACGCATCCACCAGGTTCTGACAAATCTTGTAGGCAACGCCATCAAGTTTACTGAGAATGGACGTATCCATATCTCTGCACGTTTCACAAATGTGCAAGCGAATGTCGTGACGATTGAGTTTGCCGTGAGCGACACGGGCGTGGGAATAGCGAAAGAACAGCAGTCGCGAATCTTCGAAGATTTCGTGACGCTGGATGCCTCCTACCAGCGCAGTGCTGCTGGTGCAGGGTTAGGTCTGCCAATCTGCAAGAGCATTGTGGAGGCGATGGGTGGGGAAATCGGGGTCACAAGTGAGCCTGGCAAAGGTTCGACCTTCCGGTTCCGACTTCCACTCAAGGCGACTTTCGCCGATGAAACGGCGCTGCTTGAAACAAAAAAGCTCAAAGCTCCAGAGATCAAGCAACGCCGACTGAAGGTTTTGGTGGTGGAAGACAATGAAACCAACCGCTTTGTTGCAGGCGAAATGCTTCGTGCGGCACATTGCGACGTCGTGCTGGCTGGTGATGGCGAGGAAGGTGCCAAGTTGGCCTCTAACAAGAAGTTCGATTTGATCTTTATGGATCTCAGCATGCCGAAAATGAACGGCTGGGATGCAGCAAGGCTGATCCGCTCACGCGATGGCGCAAAGTCACAAATGACCCCTATATATGCCTTGACTGCGCACGCATTGCCTGAGGAGCAAAAGGCACTTCGAGATGCTGGTATGGCAGGGTGCATTCTCAAGCCGTTGCGCGCTCGTGCTCTGGATGATGTTCTTTCGGGTATCCGATCGGTTCGCATCCAAGAAAATAAAGATCGGGAACATGGAAATCCCGTCAAGATTTCCCATATTGACGTGTCGGTCGTCGAAGAATTGCGTGACGTACTTGGCCCAGACATGTTTACAGAAAAGCTGGATAGCTTTCTGCACGAGCTCAGCCGTGTTCCTGAACAGATCGTCCAGAAGTTGGACGTCAAAGCTTGGGACGATATGGCAAAGCTCGCGCACAAGTTCGCTGGTTCAGCAGCCGTGTTCGGAGCAACTCGCCTGGGTGAAAAACTTATGCTGCTTGAGTCAGTGGCCAAATCGAAGTCACGCAGCACCATCGCAACTGATGTCGCAGAGGTCGGAGTGCTTTGTCAAAAGGCGGCCAAGGCGTTTTCAACATATGTATGATGGCTGATTGGGAATGAAGATAAGAAGCCTAAAGAAAACGACAATCGCAACCGGGTAGATGACGACGAAGATCAAGCGCGCGCAGTGCTGAAGTAAGAGTACTCGAGCCAGAGTGAATGTGACTTGCGCAATATATTGGTGCTCTGTCATGCTGTGACGATAACGCGAAAATCACTGATGGCATAACCGAGGCAACTTTGGACCAGACTCAACTTGTTCAGCTTAAATTTGCAATCAATGGAATTGGCCCTTTGGCTCAACGAGAACAAATATTGGAAAGCGCACACTGATGTCACTTGCTCGTCTCATTGAACGGAGGCAAAAACTGCTCGGCCCCAATGTGCGCTTATTTTACGATGACCCAGTGCACATCGTAAAAGGTGAGGGTGTATGGCTGTCTGATGTTGCGGGAAAACGCTATCTCGATTGCTATAACAATGTGCCCCATGTTGGGCACTGCCATCCGCATGTTGTAGAAGCCATTTGCAAACAGGCGGCTACTCTCAACACGCATACCCGCTATTTGCACGAGGGCATTCTCGATTATGTCGAGCGCCTCATGGGTAAATTCAAATGTGACATCACCTCGGCCATTATGGTGTGTACGGGCAGTGAGGCCAATGACATTGCCTTGCGCATGGCACAAGCCGTCACGGGAAAAACGGGCATCATTGCAACAAACCACACCTATCACGGCAACACGTCTGCTGTTTCTCAACTCTCAACAACCAAACCACCCATTGGGGGATTTGGAAAACACATCCGTCATGTAAAAGCGCCCGACAGCTATCGGCCAACAGGTGGCGATGCAGCGGCGCATGCATTGGCATTTGCTGAGGAGGTGGCAGCTGCTTGTGCGTCGTTGGTTGAAAATGGCTGTGGTGTGTCCTGCATGATCGTCTGCCCCACTTTTGTGAACGAAGGTTTCCCTGACCTCAACAAGGGGTTTCTGGATGGTGCGATTGCCGCCGTGCGCAAAGCAGGTGGCATAATTATTGCCGATGAAGTGCAGCCAGGCTTTGGACGAACAGGTGCAGCTTTCTGGGGCCATGAGGTTGCAGGTTTTACGCCCGACATTGTGACGATGGGGAAACCAATGGGTAACGGCCATCCCGTGGCCGCGGTTGCAACATCGCTGGATATCATGAGCGCGTTCCGCAAAGCCTTTGGCTATTTCAACACATTTGGTGGCAATCCTGTGTCATGTGCTGCGGCGAATGCTGTTCTTGATGTTTTAGAACAAGACAACTTGATGCAGAATGCATTTGATACCGGGCACTACATGAAAGCAGCTCTACAAAAATTAGCTGACAAGCACTCCATCATTGGTGATGTGCGGGGTCATGGTCTAGCCATTGGCGTGGAATTGGTGAGTGACAAAAAGTCTAAGCAACCAGCAACGGCGGAGGCAGAACGTGTTGTCAATATGATGCGCCAGAAAGGCGTACTCATGGGCAGCAATGGCATTGCAAATAACGTTTTGAAAATCAGGCCACCAATGCCTTTTAGCAAATCTGATGCTGATGTCATGTTATCAGCATTGGATGAATGTTTGCAGTCCTTGTGAATGACAGATACACTTCAACGCGCGTCACAAATCGCCAATCTGGCGTGCCAGAAATGGCCCTGCATGACCTCTGCGCCAGAACTCTTCATGCACCGTGAGAACACTGTATTCAAAGTGGAAACCACGCATGGGTCCGCTGCGTTGCGTATTCATCGATCTGGCTATCACAGCACTCTTGCCATCAAATCTGAAATGCAGTGGATGGCGCATCTTGCAGCGCACCAGTTGCAAGTTCCCTTACCGCTGATCAATACCAAGGGCGAATATCTCGCTGAAATTTTGTTTGATGGTAAAGTCTATGTCGCTGACGTTTTAACTTGGCTTGATGGAACACCGCTCGGCAATTCGGTTGATCAACTGGCTTACACCATGGCTGAGCTTGAAATTCTATTCTTCAATCTTGGTAATACCATCGCAAACCTTCATACGCTGTCCGATGACTGGGAAATTCCTCTGGGCTTTCAGCGCCACGCTTGGGACAGAGATGGCTTTGTCGGTGAAGCGCCGTTCTGGGGCGCGTTCTGGAATGCCAGAGATCTATCTTCGGGTGACCGCAACACATTGCTTGCAGCACGTCAAAAGGCGGGGGCTTCGCTTGATGCCTTGAGACTCGCTGGTGCAGATTATGGTTTGATTCATGCGGATTTTGTGCGGCAGAACATTTTGGTGTCGGGGTCGGACGTGCGCATTATTGATTTTGATGATTCCGGCTTTGGCTATCGTATGTATGATTTCGCAACGGCACTTGTTAAAAACCGTGCTGAACCTCACTATGATGCGATTAAGCAGTCCCTCTTCAAAGGCTATCGTGACAAGCGATATCTTTCTGAATTGGATGAACAGTCCTTGGATTTGTTTTTGACACTGCGGGATTTTGCCTATCTGGGTTGGATGGATGCAAGACGTGGCGAGCCCGGAGTTGAAGAGCGCATGCCGGGTATTCGCACCGCCACACTGAACGCCGCTGAAAATTTTCTTGCATCGCAATCGATGATTTAATTCAATATCAGATACAGGCGATAGTTGAATTTGATCCTAAGTAGCCTATTTTAATCCCAGAGACGATTCTTTGATTTTCGGCCAGCCCCCTAGCGCACCATTCTCAAATCGCGCTGGAGGGTTCTTAAAATTGATTTAAAGCCTATTATAGGAGTGATAGAGGCGGGTCGTTGCAATGTCATACGTGCCATACCACTTATTCGCAGGAAGTTTTGAAAAAGCAGAGCTATAGACTGGATGGTGGGTTACGTTATTGGGCAGAACAAACAAGCCAAATCGTTGAGGGATGAAATTGTCAGAGCACGAATTAATAGACCTTTTGGTGATTGGTGGAGGCGTTAACGGAGCCGGCATCGCACGAGATGCTGCCGGTCGTGGCCTTCGCGTTGTGTTGTGTGAGAAAGACGATATTGCCCAAGGCACATCTTCACGCTCAGGCAAATTGATCCATGGTGGCTTGCGATATCTTGAATATTATGAATTTCGCTTGGTTCGTGAAGCGCTGATTGAACGGGAAGTTTTACTTCGGGCCGCACCTCATATTGTTTGGCCTTTGCGGTTTGTTATCCCGCACACACCAGATCAACGACCTGCCTGGTTGGTTCGGCTTGGGCTTTTTCTGTACGACCACTTGGGCGGCCGGGAAAAGCTGCCAGGCAGCCGCAGCCTTGATCTTGCCCGCGAACCCGAAGGCGCAGCACTCAAGCCTGAGTACCGCAAGGCATTCGAATATTCTGACTGTTGGGTCGATGATGCACGGCTGGTGCTCTTGAATGTGTTAGACGCAAAAGAAAAAGGTGCGACGGTTCTCACCCGCACGGCCGCAACGTCAGCCCGCCGCGTCAAATGGGTTGTGGGACGTTGAACTGACGTCATCAGATGGCACAAAGCACTACTACCGCGCCAAAGCGATTGCGAATGCCGCAGGGCCTTGGGTTGAGCGGGTGATTAAAGACGTCGTCGGTGCCAAGCCGTCGCGCAAAGTGCGACTGGTCAAAGGCAGCCACGTTATCGTCAAAAAATTTTGGAACACACCCAACTCCTACGTGTTTCAAAACCATGACAAGCGTTTGGTTTTCCTGAATTCATATCAAGGAAAATTTGGACTGATTGGGACAACCGACATACCGTTCAAGGACGCGCCTGAAACTGTAGCAATTACCGAAGATGAAACTGACTACATGTTAGCCGCCGTCAATAAGTTCACGCGCGCCCAACTGACGCGTGCTGATGTATTGGAGAATTACTCAGGCGTGCGCCCCTTGTATGACGACGACGCATCAAATCCTTCTGCTGTCACACGCGACTATGTGTTTGACGTTGAAGGTGTTCCTCCGTTGTTGTCTGTCTTCGGAGGAAAGATCACGACCTATCGTAAACTTGCCGAGCACGCCTTGCAGAAGCTCAAACCACACTTGCCTCATATGGGGAAGGATTGGACCGCGCGCGGAATTTTGCCGGGAGGCGATATCGCCGATGCTGATTTTGAAGTGTTTCTGGCAGGCTTCCAGGCGGCACATGATTTTCTGCCGAAGGACGTCGCCACACATTACTGCCGCCTCTATGGCTCGCGCGCGCAAAAAGTTTTGAACGGCGCTACGAAGTTGCGTGACTTGGGTCAACATTTTGGTGGCCTGCTTTATGAAGCAGAGATCGCATATTTGAAGTCCAACGAATGGGCTTTGACGGCAGACGATGTGTTAATTCGCCGAACCAAACATGGGCTGCATCTGAGCAACACTGAAAAGCAAGCGGTTGTGAATTATATGGGCATGTAACTCTGTTGCATTCGCCCATTCAATTGAGCTCAAATGTTTTCCGGCGTGATGATTTCGAAGGGCAGGTTGATCGTTTGTGCAGGCACATCTGAGCCCATGCCGGTTGCGCGGATCATGGCGTCAATCGCCTCCTGCGCCAATCGCGTGAAGGGGTGCGAGATCATGACATTCAATGTGTTGTCCAGCAGCGCACTTTTCGTAACGCCCGCATTATCAAACCCAACCAAATAGATGTCGTTATTGCGGTTGCACTCGCGCAAGGCCGCAATAACGCCCGTAATGCCGCCGCCACACACGAATAGTCCAGCCATATCGGGATGTTTAGAAAGCAAATCCTCGGTCACCTCGCGTGCGATGTTAGAGTTTTCGAAAGTGGACTGCGGCTCAAGGAGTGTGAGGTTCGTGGCATGCTCACGGAAATAGGAACGGAAGCCGCTTTCATTGATGTCCTGACAGCGGAAGCGATGATTGCCGACGAGAATGCCAATCTTCGCGGCGTCATTGCGGCAATAATTATGGAACAACCAACCGACGGTACGCCCCACTTTGTAGTTATCAAGCCCAACATAACCGACGCCACAACGTGCCGTGAGCGGTGAAACAAGACCGAAAAACTTTTTGCCGTTCTCCGCCAGTTTTTCAATAGTTGCCGAAATTGTGGGGTGTTCCGGTGCCACAACGCCGATCACATCGTTGCGTTGCGCGAGTCTGACTAAACAATCTGACACATTTTGCGGCGAAAGCTCCTCAAGGAAGTCAATTTGTAGCAAAACCTCATGGCCCTGAGTAGCGGCCGCAACCTGCTCAAATGCGGCTGCAAGTGCTTTGTAGAAGTCGCGGTTGCGCTGCAACAATAGAATACCAATCCGCACTTTTGGGCGCGACGAGTTGATGCTGTCGCGGATGGAGCCGATACCATAAAAGCCAACGGACTCGGCGGCTTGCAATATCATTTTAAGCGTTTCAGCGCGCACGGACTGCGGTTGGTGCAGTGCACGATTAACGCTCGAAACCGATAGTCCAGCGGCTTTTGCGACGTCCTGAATTGTAGCCCTTGCCATTGTTTCCTCTATTCCAAAGCAATTCAGCAGATGATTCACTTGTCAGACACGAATTGAGACGAAATGAACGTTCCAATATCATTGACATTGCATCATTCCATCCAAAAAGCCACCCTCAATTTTACAGGCGATCAGCGAAAGCAGTTGGCTTGAGGGAATTGAAAACAAAAATCCGTCGCTTTGCGACCTATGGGAGGAACGATAATGACTCAAATGAAGAAGATGCTGGGCGTCATGCTCACGGGTGCTGTGTTGGCATTGAGCGCCGTCTCAGCCAATGCCGCCAACATCGCCGTTGTTGGCGGTTCAAACGATGACGCGTTCTGGAATCTCATCAAGAAGGGCATCGATGACGCCCGTCCTGCCATTGAAGCCAATGGTGGTTCAGTCAACTATCTCCGCCTCGTGAACTACGACAACTTCGCGCCAGACGTTGTGGGCCTCATCCGCACTGCCATCAGCCAAAAAGTTGACGGTTTGGTGATTCCGAACTGGGTGCCTGAAGCTGAAGATCCAGCCATCAAGGACGCGATGGCAGCTGGCATCAAGGTAATTTTGATGAACGCTGGTGGTGCTGATAAGGCCAAGGAACTCGGTGCCATCAACTATGTTGGCTCTGATGAATATATCGCTGGTGTTTCTGGTGGCGAAACATTCGCGGCCAAAGGTTCAAAGAACGTTCTTTGCGTCAATACCATTCCAGGTGCTGCGAACCTCGAAGCCCGTTGTAAGGGTGTTATGGACGGCATCACTGCAAAAGGCGGCAAAGCAACACAACTGCCATTGCCATCAACGGCATTCGGCAACGCAACCGCAGTTGCAGAAGCCATCAAAGCTGAGTTGATCAAGGACGGCACCATCGACGGCATCATCACCATCTCGGCTGGTGACGCTGACTCGGCTGCCATTGGCATTCAGCAAGCTGACAAGGTGGCTGGCGTAAAGCTTGGCTCGTTCGATTTGAACAAGGCTGGCCTTGACCGCATCAAGGGCGGCACACAAGCTTTCGCAATTGACCAACAGCCCTACCTGCAAGGCTATCTCGCCACATCGTTGTTGGCATCTGCCATTGACTTTGGCACCAGCTTGCCAACTTTCCCAGTTCTGACCGGACCGGGCATTGTTGATGCTGGAAACATTGATGCCACATTGGCAGGTGTTGCCAAGGGCGCTCGCTAATACGCCATTCTCCCTCTCCCGAACGGGGGAGGGAGATCTCACACAAATTTCTGAGGACGCATGCCATGACATCCAATTTTTCACTCGGTGGCCTATTGCGGCGTCCTGAGGCCGGCGCACTTCTCGGGCTGTTGGCTGTCCTCATTTTCTTCGGCATTTTTGGTGGGCTTAGCTTTCTCAAAATCGCTGGCATGTCGAGTTGGCTCAACGTTGCCGCAAGCCTCGGCATTATTGCAATTCCCGTTGGCCTGTTGATGATTGCAGGTGAGTTGGATGTCTCTGTGGGGGCAATGGTGCCCGCGGGTGCGATGCTAACAGCCGTCATTGGAGGCCACTTCGGGCTGCCAGTTTGGTACGGCGTTATCGCGACCTTAGCTTTTGGATTGGTCGTGGGTCTGGTCAATGGATTGATGATCGTGCGCACCAATGTGCCGTCACTCATCGTTACCCTCGGCACACTTTTTGCTGTGCAAGGCATTCTGCTGGGCCTCACAGTCTTGGTCACAAAATCAACCAACGTGGCGCTTCAAACCGAAGGCTTAGCCAAATCAATGTTTGGCGATTTCATTTCATTTGGCGGTATTTTTCCACCGGGCCAACTTCAAGTCATCGTTATCTGGTGGATTATATTTACGATCATCTACGTGTTCTTTATTCACTTCTCACGCTACGGCAATTGGTTGTTCGCTATGGGCGGCGATAAAGTGAGTGCGCGCAACGCTGGCATTCCCACAGATCGCATGACAATATTACTCTTTGTTTTATCCGCCGTATCCGCCGCATTCGTCGGTATGTGCCAAGCCATTCTTTTTAATTCGGCACAAGTGGGCGGCGGTCAGTCTTTCATTTTCAACGCCATCATCGCCGTTGTTGTGGGTGGTGTGCTGTTGACCGGTGGCTTTGGCTCCGTCATCGGTATTTTCTTCGGCACAATCACCTTCGCGATTGTGAACCAAGGTATTTATTACACCGATTTTGATCGCAACTGGTCGAGCCTCATCATCGGCGTATTGCTCCTCGCCGCCGTGTTGATGAACAACACCTTCCGCAAAATGGCGCTCACCTATGCGCCAAAGAAAAAGTGAGAACCGGACCCATGACCGCTCCCATTCTGGAACTCAAAAACGTCAATAAATCTTTTGGTCCCATCGATGTCCTCAATGACATTTCGTTGAAGGTCAAAGCTGGCGAAGTGTTGTGCCTGCTCGGCGACAACGGCGCTGGCAAATCGACCCTCATCAAAATTATGTCCGGCGTTTACATTCCAACCTCCGGCAGCGTGCTGATGGATGGCGAAGCCGTTGACTTCAAAACACCGCGCGACGCCAGCAACCGGGGCATTGCCACAGTGCATCAATTCGGCGGCACGTTTCCGTTGATGAGCATTGGCCGCAGCTTCTTTGTTGGTGTTGAGCCGACAAAAGGTTGGGGCCCTTTCAAGATTTTTGATCGCAAGAAGGCCAATGAAATTGCGGTCAAATCCGTGCAGGATTTTGGCATCACCCGCATTGATGACGGCGACCGACTGGTGGGCGGTCTTTCAGGCGGTGAACGACAATCCCTCGCCATCGCCCGCGCAGTCTATTTTGGTGCGCGCGTATTGATCCTCGATGAACCAACGGCAGCACTTGGCGTAAAGCAAGCATCGCACGTGTTGCGTATTGTGAACCAAGCCAAGAAGCGGGGATTGGCGGTCATCTTCATCACCCACCAGGTGATGCACGCCATGGCGGTGGGGGACCATTTCGCGGTATTGATCCGCGGTTCGGTCGCGGCTGACTTCAAAAAAGGCGAGCGCACACGCGAACAGATTACTGACTTGATGGCAGGTGGCGAGACCATGGCTGATCTCGAAGCAGAAATTGAAAACGCGTCAGTTGCCTGATGTTTACGTTTTCGGAGTGAGATGATGGACGAACTAAAATACGGTAGCAAAAATAAGCGTGGTGATTTTGCGCCAAAAGAGCATTTGCAAATCGCACCTTATTTTCAGTTTCCACCGAATCCGAAAAAATACTGGAATTTTCTCAAAGGCTATCTGTTCCCATGGAACATGATGTATCTGGCCTTGGCACTGCTATTCTATTTCTACTTAACACCCGGTCCCGAGACCACAAAGACACTTAGCGCCAGGCTGGATTGCATTTTTGCTTGTGCGTAATTCCATTTTGGTTTTCGTTATCTATGGTCTCCTTGAACTGCGGCTTTACATGCAACGCAGCCAAGGCAATCGCTTCAAATATCACGGTCAATTCCCAGCCGATAAACCCAGTGACGTGTTCATGTTCAAGAGCCAGAACATCGACAACATCATCCGCACGTTTGTGTCAGGCGTTCCCATTTGGACGGCGTGGGAAGTATTGGGCCTCTGGGCCTATGGCAATGGCTGGGGCCCTTGGACCACGTTTGCGGAACACCCCTATTGGTTGGTCATTTTCGGCTTCCTGTTTCCATTCTGGCACGAGTTCCATTTCTATTGCATCCACCGCCTCATCCATATTCCGGTGCTCTATAAATACATTCACTCGGTGCATCACAACTCGGTCAATCCAAGTCCGTGGTCGTCTCTGTCTATGCACCCGATTGAACATCTGCTGTATTGGTCAGACTCGCTCATCCATCTCATTCTGCCATCGCATCCGTTGTTGTTCCTTTATGGTTTGCAGGTCACGGGCACAGGTGCTGTTGTTGGACATATCGGATTTGATAAGATCGAAGTGACAGACGACAACGGTGTGCCGACCCATGCCTATGCGCATTATCTGCACCACAAGTATTTTGAGGTGAACTACGCCGATGGCACAACGGCCCTCGATAAGCTTTTCGGCACGTGGCACGACGGCAGTAGGCAAGCGCAGGAACAAATGGAAGCGCGCTATGCTGCGAAAGTGGCAAAGCTAAACCAATAACTCAGTGATTGAATCGCGCGTTTTCCACGGGCATGGTGCTGAACATGTCCCGTGGTTCTGCATATGATTTGATTATTTTTGACTGTGACGGTGTGCTGGTCGATAGCGAAATGCTGAGTGCCAAAGTGTTGCTACAGCAACTCGCTGAAATCGGTATTCCCATGACGATTGAAGAATTTCGTCACGATTTTTTGGGGCGTGGATTTGCCGCTGCGACAGCACGCTTGAAGGCGCGCACGAACATTGATGTGCCGATTAATTTTCAAACCCAGTATTTTGAACGACTCTTGCAACTATTCGAAACCGACTTGCGGCCGATGATTGGCATTGAGAAAGTATTGCAGACGATAACAATTCCACACTGCGTCGCTTCAAGTTCCATTCCACCTCGTTTGGATGCGGCTATGCGCCTGTGTGATTTGGAACGTTACTTTGGCCCTCATGTTTATTCCTCCGTACGCGTAAAAAATGGCAAGCCCGCCCCCGATCTCTTTTTACTTGCGGCCAAAACCATGAATGTTGAGCCCAAGCGTTGCCTTGTCATCGAAGATAGCGAGATGGGAATTCTAGCGGCTCATGCAGCAGGCATGCCAGTTTGGCATTTTACAGGTGGCGCTCATATGATCGCGGGTCACCCACTTTCAGAAGGGTTGAAAGTTGATCGCGTGGTGCAAGACATGGCTGAGCTTCACCATGTATTTTGTGAATCTGGTATTTGCACGAGGGAACGTGTAGCATTTTAAAAAACGAGTGCTGGGGAAATTCAAGTGGCGCGAAAGCCTGATCCTGAAGTCGAACGCCTGGGCGATGCCGCGCGCGCGGGTTGGCTCTACTATATTGCGGGCAACACCCAGGAGGAGATCGCAAAGAAATTAGGCGTGTCACGGCAGACCGCACAACGCCTCGTTTCGCTTGCCGTTACAGAACGCTTGATCAAAGTCCGCTTCGATCATCCTCTGGGGCGCTGCCTTGAGCTTTCGAATAATCTCAAACAGAAATATGGTTTGGAGAGTTGTGAAGTCGTACCCGCCGACCCCACATCCACTTCAGAAACATTGGGAATTGTTGAAGCGGCTGCCACCGAGATGGAGCGCTATCTGGTCTCCCAACATCCGGTTATTGTGGGTTTGGGAACAGGGCGAACATTGCGCGCAGTGGCGGAGCAAATCAGCCCGATGGAATGCCCGCAACACAAAATCGTATCACTTGTCGGCAATATTGGCCCCGATGGTTCGGCGACTGTTTTTGATGTGGCGTCGCGCGTAGGCGACCGTGTGGGTGCTCCGCATTACCCCATGCCGTTTCCAGTCGTGACATCAACCGTCCATGAAAAAAGCATGTTGATGTCGCAGAAGTCATTACGCAATGTGATGGATCTAGCTTCTCAAGCCGATGTGAGTTTTGTTGGTATTGGCACAGTCGATGAAACCTCGGCCATGTTGCGCGACGGTTTTGTGCGGGCAGACGAGTTAAGAGCAATGGTCAAAGCCGGGGCGGTGGGTGAAATTTTGGGTTGGAGTTTTGATTTTGAAGGCCGCTTGATCGACGGGCTTGTGAATGACCGAGTTCTAAGTGCGCCAATCGTTTCCGCACCCGCTCGAAAAGTCATTGGCGTGGCCATGGCCCCCGCCCGATTCCGCGCCATGAAAGGTGCTCTTGCTGGAAAATTGGTCAATGGACTCATTACCAACGAAACCATGGCGGAACAATTGCTCAGAAAATGAGCGTTTGCCCATATCTAATTTTATTCATTAATAACATATGTTTACCGCAATGCAATAGTAAAGCGAGTGCATTGCAGCGACGAATGTCGCTTGACTCCAACCAATTAAAATTGTGACTTATTCCCTTGTCGTGGGCAAAAGCCCTCGATGACCAATTGGGAGGACTAAACCTTATGAAAACAATCGTAAAAGGCGTACTCAGCGCCTTCGCGTTTGCAGCCTTGGCCACAAGCGCCTTGGCTGAAGACGTAACACTGACCATTGCCACCGTGAACAACGGCGACATGATCCGCATGCAAAAATATACGGATGATTTTACGTCCGCAAACCCAGGAATTAAATTGAACTGGGTGACTTTGGAAGAAAATGATCTCCGTCAAAAAGTAACGACGGACATTTCGACCAAGGGTGGCCAATACGACATTCTCACGATTGGTATGTATGAAACACCAATCTGGGGTGCCAAGGGCTGGCTCGTTGAGCTCAGCGGTCTTGATGATCCAGCAGACATTCTGCCAGCCGTAACCGGTGGTCTTTCTGCCAACGGCAAGCTCTATGCAGCTCCATTCTACGGTGAATCTTCATTCGTCATGTACCGCAAGGACTTGATGAAGAAGGCTGGCCTTGAAATGCCAGAAGCTCCAACATGGGACTTCATCATTGATGCTGCCAACAAGATGACCGATCGCGCCAATGGCGTAAACGGCATTTGCTTGCGTGGTAAGGCTGGCTGGGGCGAAAACATGGCCTTCATCGGCTCCATGGCAAACTCATTCGGCGCACGTTGGTTTGACGAAAGCTGGAAGCCACAGTTTGATACGCAAGAATGGAAAGACACCCTCAACACCTATCTGAAGGTGATGAAGGATGCAGGTCCAGACGGCGCATCGGGCAACGGCTTCTCTGAAAACCTTGCTCTGTTCCAATCCGGTAAGTGCGGCATGTGGGCTGACGCAACGGCTGCTGGTTCCTTCGTTATTGATCCGAAGGCATCATCGGTTGCTGCTGAAGTGGGCTTTACGCTTGCTCCAGACAAAGGCCTTGGCAAGCGCGCCAACTGGCTCTGGGCTTGGGCACTCGCCATCCCTGCAGGTTCGCAGAAGGTTGATGCAGCTCAGAAGTTCGTAGGCTGGGCAACCTCGAAGAAGTATGGCGAAATGATCGCTGCCAAAGAAGGCTGGGCTAACGTTCCGCCAGGCACGCGTATTTCGCTCTACAACAACCCTGAATATCTGAAGGTGCCATTTGCTCAAATGACACTGAATTCGATGAACGCTGCTGATCCGACAAAGCCAACTGTAAAGCCAGTGCCTTATGTTGGTGTGCAGTTTGCATCCATTCCTGAATTCGCCGGTGTTGCCACAAAAGTGGGCGAACTGTTCTCAGCTGCCTTGGCTGGTCAAATGACCTCCGATGACGCTTTGGCACAAGCTCAAACCTATGTGACCGACGAAATGACGAAAGCTGGTTACATTAAGTAACCTCCTCCCAAGAAGACCCTCTCCACGCAAGTGGGGAGGGTTTTTTTTATCAGCCTCGCAGATGTGGACTCCCGACGTTCGCATGTGCAAGACTGATGAATAATCAATAATAATTATTTTGACGGTTTCACCCGGCGAGGACCGCGCAGATGGCAACACGGCAAGCACAAAGACTAGCAAGGCTAGCCCTCGCACCATCAATCGGCGCACTTTCAATCTTGGCATTCGTGCCACTGGCGCTGGTTTTCTATTTTGCATTTCTGCGCTACAATCTGCAAGATCCTGAGGGCTTGCGCTGGTTCGGGTGGAACAATTTCTACTACTTCCTCAAAGATCCGTACTTCGTAAAAAACCTCATCAACACGTTGTTGTTGGTGGGGGGCGTAATTGTTACAACGGTCGTTGGCGGCATTGCACTAGCGCTGCTGTTTGACCAGCCATTCTGGGGTCGTGGCATTGCCCGTGTGTTGATGATTTCGCCATTCTTCATCCTGCCAACAGTTTCGGCCATGGTGTGGAAAAACCTGATCATGCATCCGCAGTTCGGGCTGTTTACGGAAATTCAGAAATGGTTCGGCATTGATCAGCCGTTCCGATGGTTTGAACAGGCACCGTTGTTTTCTGTTGGCCTCATCGTGGCCTGGCAATGGTTGCCCTTTGCCGCACTCATCCTGCTCACAGCCTTGCAATCCCTCGATGAAGAGCAAAAGGACGCAGCAGCGATGGACGGTGCAAAGTCGTGGAACTTCTTCTGGAATATCATCTTGCCGCATCTTGCGCGCCCCATCACCGTGGTGGTGTTGATCCAAACCATCTTCATCATGAACACGTTCGCTGAAATCAAAGTGACGTCAGTGGGTGGCTTTGCAGGCAATTTGACCTACCTCGTCTTCTCGCGATTGCAGAACGACAACGACGTGGGTGCAGCAGCAGCAGGCGGCGTAATAGCCGTTATCCTCGCCAACCTTGTTTCGATCTTCCTCGTGCGCCTCATGGGCAAGAATTTGGAAAACTAACATGGCCAAAAAAATCACCCGCCGCCGTTCAATTTTTTTCGGCATATTGGCTTGGACTATCGGTCTGTTGATGTTCTTCCCGATCCTGTGGACGCTGCTTGCCTCTTTCAAAGCCGAGTCAGATGCCTATGCACTTCCGCAAACGCTATTTATCTCAGACTGGACCACGGAAAACTTTGGTGAAGTGCAGCGGCGCTCTGATTATGTCCGGTACTTGAGCAACACGTTGATCATCTCTGTCTGTTCAATTTTGCTTGGGTTGGTATTTGCCGTCCCCGCTGCTTGGTCGATGGCATTTGCGCCTCGGGGCGAAGCTGCCGGAAAACTTAACGGCTTCACCTGGCTCGGCATCATTCTTGGTTCAATCGCACTCGCTTTTGCCATTCTTTATGCCAATGGTTGGGTGGTCACCAATCCGCTGCTTGGGCTTGCCATGTTGTTGTTGGTCGTCATCCCGGCAACGGCTTGGGTGTGGACGCGCAACACCAAGGATTCATTGCTCTGGATTCTCTCCGTGAAGATGATGCCGCCAGCTGGTGCGCTCATTCCCATATTCTTGATTTTTGGCCGCAGTGGCATTGTGTTCGACAATTGGGGCGAGGGCTGGGACTGGCGCGAATACAATATTTTCGACAGCTTCTGGGGCATGATCCCGCTGATGATGCTGATCAACCTGCCGATCATGATCTGGATGCTCTACACCTACTTCAAGGAAATTCCGGTCGAAATTCTGGAAGCGGCCCGCATGGATGGTGCCGGTCTGTGGGAGGAGTTGGTGAAAGTGCTCACACCCATGGCCATTCCCGGCATTGCTTCAACCTGCTTACTCGGCTTCATTTTGGCTTGGAATGAAACGTTCTGGACGCTCAGCCTCACCACAAAATATGCAGCCTCCCTTGGCTTTCTGATTTCGGAATACTCAAACCCGCAAGGCCAATTCTGGGCTAAGCTGTCAGCGGCTTCCATCATGGCTATCACACCCATCCTCATTATCGGTTGGTTCTCGCAACGCCAGCTGGTGCGCGGCCTCACATTCGGAGCGGTCAAATAATGTCACACATTTCCCTCAAAAAAGTCCGCAAGGTGTTTGGTGAACACGTCATCATCCCGGGTGCTGACCTTGATATCAACAAGGGCGAGTTCGTGGTTTTTGTCGGCCCTTCAGGCTGCGGCAAATCTACATTGTTGCGCATGATAGCAGGTCTTGAGGATACCACGTCCGGTCAGATTGTTATCGATGGGAAGGACGTGTCTGACGTTGGTCCGTCGGAACGCGGCCTCGCCATGGTGTTCCAGTCCTATGCACTTTACCCTCACATGAGTGTGCGGAAGAACATTGGCTTCCCTCTGCAAATGGCCAAGCTGCCGCAAAATGAAATCAACGAGAAAGTTGAAAAGGCAGCGAGTACGCTAAACCTCACTGACTATCTTGACCGCAAGCCGGGCCAGCTCTCAGGCGGTCAACGTCAGCGCGTCGCAATCGGACGCGCTATTGTGAGAAATCCCAAAGCCTTCTTGTTCGATGAACCATTATCCAATCTTGATGCCGCACTCCGTGTCAACATGCGCATCTTCATCATGCAGCTGCACAAGGATCTAGGCTCAACCAGCATATACGTTACCCACGACCAAGTCGAAGCCATGACCATGGCTGATCGCATTGTGGTGCTCAACAAAGGCCACATTGAGCAAGTGGGTTCACCGCTTGAGCTTTATAACAATCCCAAAACCAAATTCGTCGCAGGTTTTATCGGTTCACCCAAAATGAACTTCATCGAAGGTGCAGCTGCCGACAAGTTCAAAGCTCACGCCATAGGCATTCGACCTGAGCATATTGAAATCGCGAGCGGCAAGGGCGCTTGGGATGGCAACATTCTGCTGACCGAACATCTAGGTTCCGACTCGTTCCTGCATGTTGATGGTGGCGAATTGGGACGCCTTGTTGTGCGTGCGCCCGGCGAGTTTGGCGGCAAGCCTGGCAGCAAAATTTCTTTGAAACCAATTGCTGATCGTCTGCATCGTTTTGATGCGTCAGGACAAACAATCGCAAAGTGAAAACCTCCTACGACTATATCATCGTTGGTGGCGGTTCTTCAGCCTGTGTCGCAGCTTGGAAACTGGTGAAAGAAAAAAAGGCCCGCGTGCTCATGCTCGAGCGCGGTCCCGCAAAAGCGTCGGGGTTGTCAGGCTTTTTTCTCCCAATGCCAGCGGCGTGGATGAAGGGCATTCAAGGTAGTGACGTTGTTGAAATGCACCAGCCCGTGCCGCAAGTTCATTTGAACGGACGCGCACCCACGGTTGGCCAAGCCGCAATTCTAGGCGGCGGCTCATCGGTCAATGCCATGGTCTATACCCGTGGCCAACAAGAAGATTACGACCACTGGGATAAGTTTCTCGGCGGTAAAAGTGGCTGGTCCTTCAAGGATATGCTGCCGCATTTCAAGGCCATGGAATATAATCACCAGTTCAACGACCAATGGCACGGCATTGGCGGGCCTCTGCATGTGTCGGGCGCTGGCAGCACTTGCCAATTGACGGAAGATTATATTCTAGCTGTCCAAGGCCTGGGGCTTCCTCTGAATCGTGACTTCAACGGGGCCCAACAGCGTGGCGTGGGGACCATGCAATACACCACTCTGAAGGGGCGCCGCTGGAACGCGGTTGATGGCTTTTTGAGTGAGATCAAAAACAATTCCAACTTCACTGTCGAAACCGGCTGCACCGTCACGCGCGTCATATTGGAAAACAAGCGCTGTGTTGGCGTGGCTTACGTCAAGAATGGCAGTGAAACGATTGTGCGCTGCGAGCGCGAAGTGTTGATGGCCGCTGGCACTTACAACACACCAAAAATTCTAATGCTCTCTGGCATTGGCCCCGCCGCGCATTTGCAGTCGGTGGGTATCAAGACATTGCACGAACTCGATGGTGTGGGTGAAAACTTGCAAGACCATCATGAAGTGCCAGTGGTCGCTGCCACCAATGGCCACTTTGGTTACTATGGCGAAGACAAAGGGTGGAACGCCATTCGCAACGGCTTGCAGTATCTGTTGTTTGGCACCGGCCCCGTGACGAGCGTGGGCGTTGAAGCCTGCACCTATATGGACCCCGATGGCAGCGACCGCCCATCAATTAAACTCTATTGTGTGCCATCGGTCTATCTTGATGGTGACATCAAGGATGTAAAACGCCAAGACGGCGTGACCTTGAATGCGTGCCTGTTACGGCCCAAGTCACGCGGCACTGTGCGCTTGCGCTCAGGCAATATTCAAGACATGCCAATCATCGACAACAATTATCTCGCTGAACCAGATGACCTTGCCATGGAAATCAAAGGGCTGCGATTTGCGCGCGAAGTCTTGAAGCAGCAACCCCTTTCAGGCCGCATAACAGCCGAGTTGATCCCTGGCAAAGATGTGGTTGATGACGCAGGCCTTGCTGCCCATTGCCGCCGCACCGTCAAAACCAATTGGCACCCCGTCGGCACCTGCCGCATGGGCAATGATAAAGACGACATGGCCGTGCTCGATTCAAAACTTCGGTTACGCGGCATTGAAGGCCTCAGAGTCATCGACGCCTCAGCCATGCCTTTTGTGCCATCAGGCAACACCAATGCCCCGACGATGGCATTGGCGAGCAGGGGAATGGATCTTCTAGAGTAGGCACATAAATCAGCGGTCGAAGGTTATCTTATTCGACTTGCTGGGAGATGCTCGGCATCAAACTTGTTTTGCAGCTCTTGCACGGCTTGATGGTGGCTTAGAAAAATTTTCCCTGTGAGGTGAGGCAGAAAGCCAGAGCGTTTGAGCTTGTCCATGACTGGCCCTTTCACTTCTGACAGGTGAAACTTTACGCCCGCATCATTCAGTCTGGCATTGATGCTCTCGAGGCTTTCAAGCGCACTCAAGTCAATGTCGTTGATTGCCGGACACACGAGGATTAGATTTTTTGTTGCGGGGTGCTCAGCAATTTGCGCGTTGATTTGGTCCTCCAGAAAACGCGCATTGGCAAAGTAAAGGCTTTCATCGACGCGCATGGATAACAAGGTTTCGTCGGTTTCAACAGAGTGACGTTTGATATTGCGAAAATGTTCAGTGCCCGGAACACGGCCTAATATGGCAATGTGGGGGCGCGACGATTTATAAAGATGCAACAGAATAGAAATGACAACGCCCGCAACAATGCCCGCCTCAACGCCAACGCCAAGCGTAAGTAGAATTGTTGCCAAGACAGCTGAAAAGTCCGACGCTGCGTAGTTCCAAGTGCGGTTCAAAATGGAAAAGTCCACCAATGACAACACGGCCACAATAATCGTGGCGGCCAAGGTGGCCTGTGGCAAATATGCGAGCAGTGGCATCAGAAACAAAATTGCAGCAGCAAGCCCAATTGCCGTGAAAGCACCAGCGGCAGGCGTTTCGGCACCAGCATCAAAATTGACAATGGATCGCGCAAAGCCACCCGTCACTGGAAATCCACCCGACATTGACGCAGCAAGATTAGAAGCGCCAAGCGCAATCAATTCTTGATCCGGTTCAATGCGCTGGCGGCGTTTGGCAGCAAGTGTTTGGCCAACAGATACGGATTCAACAAAGCCCACAATGGAGATGAGCAAAGCTGGAAGCGCAAGGTTTTGCACCAACGGCATTGAAAACTCTGGCAATGCGATATTGGGTAAACCCTGTGGAACTACGCCCACCAACTTCACACCCCGCGCCCCAAAATCAAACATCCAAGCGGCAAAAGCAGTTGCAACCAATGCAAAGATAGGGCCGGTCTTCGAAAGCAAATCTGCAACGCGAGGACGCAATCCAAACTTCACCAGCAGGGGCTTCAAACCAACCCTTACCCAAAATAGAAATGCGGTTGCAGCCAGCCCGATAAGCAACGACAAAACATTGGTCTGCGAAATATTAGGGATCAGCGTTTCAGCGATCTCAACAAGGTTTTCGCCGCCTGCTTTCACGCCGAAAATGTTCTTGAGTTGCCCCGCAGCAATCAAAATTCCAGAAGCGGTTATGAACCCTGCAATAACAGGATGCGACAGAAAGTTTGCAAGGAAGCCCAGCCGAAAAACGCCGAGCGCCAACAATATGGCTCCTGATAAAGCGGCAAGCGTAACAGCCGCTGCGGCATACTCTGAAGCGTTCACCAATTCCAATTTTCCAAGTGCCGCTGCCGTCATCAACGATACAACAGCGACGGGACCAACAGCCAGCGTGCGACTTGTTCCGAAAACGGCATATGCTAAGAGCGGCAACATGGAAGCATATAATCCAACCTCTGCCGGAAGCCCGGCCAATAAGGCATAGGCCAAAGACTGGGGCACAAGCATAATCGTTACGATGGCAGCAGCCACGAGATCGCTCACCAGAACTTTACGCGAGTAACCACGCGCCCAATCGAGAATTGGCAAATAACGTTCCATCGAATTAGAAATTTTCCTCGCTGCTTTAAAGGCCGTTCAACGGTACCTTGAGGAAGCGTTTTCCGCTTTCGTCTGGTTTGGGCAGTTCGCCCGCTTTCATGTTCACTTGCAGTGAGGGAATGATGAGTTTTGGCATATCAAGTGTTTT
The DNA here is from genome assembly GCA_963779145.1 of uncultured Alphaproteobacteria bacterium. Lineage (GTDB taxonomy): Bacteria > Pseudomonadota > Alphaproteobacteria > Rhizobiales > Aestuariivirgaceae > Aestuariivirga. The sequence continues at coordinate 109,143 of CAVZXJ010000049.1, read as the reverse complement.
GTCTCGCGCTTCACGCATTTCGACGAATTGATCTTCAGTGATGCCATCTTTGCTGTGAATGTTGTGCTCACGTTGTTCTGCAACCGTGGTTTCCCATTTGATGTTGCGACCATTGGGACCGTAATCATGACACATAAACAACCGTGTTTCATCGGGTAGCGTCAACACCCGTTTGATGGAACGGTAGAGCGTGCGCGCATCACCGCCGGGAAAGTCGGCGCGGGCCGATCCGCCATCCGGCATAAACAAGGTATCACCTACAAATGCCGCATCACCCACAACATGGGTCATGCAGGCTGGCGTGTGACCCGGCGTATGGATGGCATGGGCCGTCATGGTGCCGATGTTATAGGCGTCACCGTCGTCGAACAATTTATCAAACTGGCTGCCGTCGCGCTGAAACTCCGTGCCTTCGTTGAAAATCTTGCCAAATGTTTCCTGCACAATCGTGATGTTACGACCAATGCCAATTTTACCACCAAGCTTCTTCTGCAAATAGGGCGCTGCCGACAAATGATCAGCATGAACATGGGTTTCAATATGCCACTCAACCGTCAATGCATTCTGCTGAACGAAGTCGATGACGCGATCAGCTGAGTCATAGGAAATCCGACCAGCTGCATAGTCAATATCCAGAACGCTATCGACGACGACGCATGACTTTGATTGGGGATCCTTGACCACGTAAGTGACAGTGTTTGTGGGTTCATCAAAGAAGGCTGTGACCTCTGGTTTCAGCATCATGTCGGGCGTGAAAGGAAGTGACGACATATCAGGCCTCCATTCAAGATTTTGCAATGGGCGTAGCGGCACCAATTTGCTTCAATGCCAACAACCGTGCAGCAACCATGCCGACCAACATGGCCACAACAAAAATAATGGCTTGGCTTGATCCTGTGCCGAGCGCAGTAAATGCGGGTCCAGGGCAAAAGCCACCAAGCCCCCAACCAATGCCAAATATGGCAGGCCCGACGACAATCGGCGCATCAATATGCTTGGCTTTTGGCATGTGGAATTGCGAATCGAAAATCGGCTGCTTGCGCTTCAACACAAAACGATAGCCAAGATAGGTGACCAATGTGCCTGCCCCCATCACAAAGGCAAGACTCGCATCCCAGCCACCAGTTGGTATGGCGGCGAGATCAAGAAAGTTTTGAACCTTGGCCGGATCAGACATTCCAGCCACAACGAGTCCGGAACCAAATAAAAGGCCAATGAGGAATTGCACGAGCATAGACATTTTGAAACCTCAGATCATGTGGCGTGTAATGAAAACAGTGATGATTGCTGTTGTCATGAAAGTTGCGACTGCGACGAGAGAACGGACCGACAAGCGGGACAACCCGCAAATGCCATGCCCTGACGTGCAACCATTGCCCCAGATGGAACCAAAGCCGACCAGCAAACCTGCCGCCACGAGCAAGCCCGAACTGGCCGCAATTGTCATAGGCGCCCAGCCACCTGTCAGTGTTGCGTAGAGCAGAGGTGCTGCGATCAAGCCGATTATAAACATCAATCGCCCAGCTGCGTCTTTATCTAAATAGGGCGGAAACATCCGTACTGCGATGCCGCTAATACCAGCAATACGTCCATGGGTTGCCATCAACAATACTGCTGATGCACCAATCATAGCGCCGCCAATAGACGAGGCGAAAGGCGTGAATTCCGTGGTCATTTCCATGCGAGCCGTTCTGTTTGTGGTGAAAATTTAACTTGCTTTGAGATATGTATTCATATATTCGATAATACGAATGTGTCAAGGAATAGTTTTTAGATGCGTCAAGCAATCAAGTCGAATTCGATGAACATGGATGAAATGGTCGCCAAGGCGGGTGAGGTTGCCACCTTACTCGGCACAATGGCAAGCCCCGTGCGTCTTCTCATCCTGTGTTCACTGGTCGAGAGTGAAAAGCCGGTGCATGAACTTGTCGCCAATAGCGGCATAACCCAAGGTGCACTCTCGCAACATCTCGCCAAAATGCGCAACCTCAAGCTCGTTTCAACGCGCCGCGAAGGACAAACGATTTATTACGCCTTAGCCAGCAAAGAAGTGAAAATGATACTCACGTCGCTGCATGGAATTTTCTGCGCTGAAGTGAAGAAAAAATCAAAGCGCTAGGACATTGGCGCATCAACCGAAAACGTGAATACGATCTATTGGGCCAGTTTAGAAAATCAAGACTGGAGTCAATATCAATTCACGTTATTAGGTAATTCACTTTCACGACGTGCAATAAAATCACGCAACCCTTCAGCCACACCTTCATCCATTTTCGGCTTTTCGTATTGCGCCAGCATCGCGCGTGCTTTGTCGCGGCCACGTGTGTCGTGATCTTTGGCACCCTCGGCATTCCACTGCTCGTATGAATTGAAATCCATGAGAGATGGCATGAAGAAGGCCTTTTCAAAATGTTCAAGGGTGTGGGCTGTGCCAAGAAAGTGCCCTTGCGGCCCCACTTCGCGCACTGCGGCCATGGCATCTTTGAAGTCATCAAAAGGCAGACCACCCGCATATTTATACCAGCCCACCAATTGCTCGGCGTCGGTCACAAACTTGGAATAACCACATGAAAGCCCGGCTTCCAGCCAACCCGCAGAATGCCAAATATAGTTTGCGCCAGAAAGAATGGCTGCGTGCATCAACATATTAGATTCATAACCCGCTTGCGCATCGTTCAATTTTGAACCGACGTGGAAACCGCTTGTGCGCCAGGGCAGATTATATTTCCGCGCCAATTGCCCCATCACATACATCATTTGCGCGGCTTCCGGCGTGCCACCCATGGGGGCGCCGGTTTTCATATCAACGGTCACCATGAATTGCCCATAAATGCAGGGCGCACCTTTGCGAATAAGTTGCGTGAAGGCCACCCCCGCAAGCGCTTCCGCATTCACCTGTGCCACGGCACCAATAGCCGATGCGGCGGTTGAAGCACCACACAGCGCAAAGGGTGCCGCAATAATGGGCTGATTGTGCGAGGCGTAAACTCGCATGGCGTCCAACATAGTTTGGTCCCACACCAGCGGTGAGTTACAATTGGTAATCGACACAACAACTGTGTTGTCTTTGACAAAGCCATCGCCAAACACAATGCCCGCCATCTTCATCACATCCTCAGCGCGTTCTTTGGATGTCACAATGCCCATGAAAGGTTTGTCGGAATGCGTGAGGGCTGAATCGATGATGTGCAGATGCCGCTTCGGCACGGCCACTTCCATCGGTTCACAGCAGATTGAGGATGAGGAGTGAAGTGCTGGTAACATATAAGCCAGCTTGTGAAAATTATTCAGATCCTCAAGCGAACCATAGCGCCGATTATTATCAAGATCACGCACATAGGGTGCGCCATACATGGGCACGAATATCTGGTTCTTGCCGCCCACTTTAACAGTGCGTTCCGGGTTACGGGCGTGGAGTGTAAATTCGGGAGGCACGGTGGAAATCAATTGCATCAACAACTCACGCGAAATACGTACGCGTGTGCCCTGTACATCGGCACCAGCTGCCTTCCACATGTCAGGTGCTTGGTCGTCGCGAAATTCGCAGCCGACCTCTTCCAAAATCTTCATCGACTCGTCGTGTATGAGCTCCACCGCTTCGGCAGGCAGCAATTCGTAAGTCGGAATGTTGCGCACCAAAGTGGGGAATGACAGCATGGGCGCGCCTCGCAAAGCGCGACGGCCATCACGTCCGCCGGCGCGGCGCTGGGTGGGGGCAACGGTGGTATCACTCATGAGAAATCTCCTGCGCCCACTATGGAAGCAACGGCCCGCTTTCGACAAGCAGGTTTAACCGCATCAATCACATGAATTTAATTCAATCGAGATGAGTGAGAAGCCAATCTTTTAAAATAGCAGCCTCACTTGAAAGCGGCCTTTTCATACTCCACGTCAGATAGAAGCTTTGGGGCGCTGGCATTGAATAGTCACCAATGACGCGCAAGCGCTTTGCAGCCACGAGGGGCTTCATGAAACTCTTCCAGCCCAGCACCGCACCTTGCCCATCGAGGGCCGCCTGAACGGCAATGATATGACTGTTGAAGCGGCGGGATTTGAGATGCTTCGTGTTGATTTGGAAGTGCCTTAAAAAATCTGACCATGAGGTCCACGTCCAATCAACGCCTTCAACCGACAGTAATGGCAATGCGGCAAGGTCCGAGATTGAATTGATTTCCCGGCCTTTCAGAAACTCTGGCGATGCCATAGCGAGAATATGGTCATCAAAAAGCTTGGTCGAAAATTCATCTTGAAACTGCCCGGAACCATATCGTATCCTCAAATCAACTGGAGAAACCGTACTCTCCTGGGTTTTATCAGATATGACGTGGTCAATCACAATGTCTTGGTGTTGCTTCCAAAACGCGCCCAATCGCGGCATTAGCCAGAACTGCGCAAAGGCACTTGTTGTGCCGATGGTTACAGCACGTTTAGGGCCGCCTTTGCGGAATGTATCCAGCGTCTCTGCAATTTGTGTGAAGGCACCTTTGAGTGTGTCCAACAACGCAGCACCCTCGCTCGTCAATTCCAGCGACCGATGCAAACGCACAAATACCTGCGCGCCGATTTCAGTCTCCAACAATTTGATATGCTTGGACACGGCACCGGGTGTAACATTCAATTCCGCTGCTGCCCGCGTCAAACTCATGTGGCGTCCCGCCGCCTCAAAGGCAGCTAAACCATTCAATGACGGAAAATTGTAATGCTTGTGTGCCATTGCGGCAACCTAACACGAACAGATGGAATGAGGAATACTCAACTCAAAGCCAATATTCTTTTCCAACAGGTCAAAACCAAGCGTGTTGACGTTAGCCCCAGTTTCTACCACTATAGTCGCAGGGGATGCTTGCGCCGCACACTGTAGCGGGGAAATCACTGGGGTAGGTGGCGCGGCAACTAATCAACTCATAAAAAGCACGCTTCCCCCGAAGCGGCAGGGAAAACATTATGGCGGATCACATAGACACACCAGTGAGGATAAAAAAATCCTCCACGGCATGGGCTATGCTCAAGAGCTTTCACGCTCCATGAGCAAGTTCTCTAACTTTGCAATTTCATTCTCAATTATTTGCATTCTTTCCGGCGGCATCAACTCCTTTGCTCAAGCAACCTCATCCATCGGTGGTGCTGGCGCAGGTCTTGGTTGGTTGTTCGGCTGTATCGTGTCGGGCATGTTTGCCTTAGCCATGGCGCAAATTTCGTCTGCCTATCCTACAGCAGGCGGCCTCTATCATTGGGCTTCGATTTTGGGCAACACCTTCTGGGGTTGGCTGACGGCTTGGCTGAACTTCCTTAGGGCTTATTACTGTTCTCGGTGCCATCAACATCGGCACGGCATTCTTCTTTGCTGGTACTTTCGGTGGCCATGTTTGGTTTTGACGGGTAACGCCGGCACAAATGGTAAGCTTTGTGGCCCTCATTACCATTGCGCAAGCCATCCTCAATCACTTCGGCATTAAGCTCACCGCAATGATGACCGATATTTCGGGCTACATCATTTTGGTGACAACTGCCGTGTTGATTTTGGCTTGTTTGTTGCTTGGCTCCTTCGCTGGATTTCTCGCGCCTCTGGACCTTCACCAACTATTCCGGTGAAGCAGGTGGCAACGTGTTCCCGCAGTCCGACAACATGGGCTATCTCTTCCTGCTCTGCCTGTTGCTGCCAGTTTACACCATAACGGGCTATGATGCTTCGGCACATACGTCAGAAGAAACAGTTGATGCTGCCAACTCAGTTCCACGCGGCCATTGTGTCGTCCGTTATTTGGTCGTCGCTTGACTGGCTGGATCATGCTTTGCGCCATCGTGCTTGGCCATTCCTGATTTGGCCGCTGGTGCAAAACAAGGTTGGGCCGTGTTCTTTGAAACCATGAATGCAATTCTGCCATCATGGCTGAAGACGCTGATTTACCTTGGCATCTTGATCACACAATTCCTGTGTGGTCTTGCCACGGTAACATCAGCATCGCGCATGCTCTATGCGTTCTCACGTGACGGCGGCATGCCCGTTGGGTCGAATGCTTTGGCATCGGTGTCAACGAAATGCCGCACACCAGTGAATGCCATTTGGACGTCAACAGTGTTGGCCATCCTCTATGTGTTGCTTGGCACAGTTCATTTCGATTGGCGGCACCAACATTTATACCATCGTTGTGAATTCAACTTTGGTGTTCCTGTTCCTGTCGTTCATCATCCCAATCGTATTGGGCATGGTGGCTTTCGGAACTGCCAAATGGCCTAAAGCTGGCCCATGGAGTTTGGGTGCTGGCCTTTACAAATTGGTCAGCTTGCTGGCCGATTGTTGGCATGGCCATCATTTTCTACATCGCCATACAAGCGCCAAATGAACGCGTGTTCTGGGTTGTGTTGGGCGTGATTGCCATTCTGGTTGTGCTTTGGTTTGCGGTTGAAAGCCATCGCTTTAAAGGCCCACCAGTGGGCGAAGAAATTAAACGTCGCCAAGCTGAAATTGCCAAGAAGGAAGCAGCCTTCGGCGAAGCCTAATTTAAGCTTTCATAAATTGAGAAAGGGCGGCCCATTCCATCGGCCGCCCTTTCTTTTTTGGCCAAGTCCCTATCGAAAAAGTCTGCAACTTTTTCGGGACGTGCCTTGTGGCTACGCTGCTTCTGCGAGGTTGCCCCCGCACACCTGCAATCCAGCAGCGGCCACCAGACCCTCGGCGCCGTCCAAAGCCCCCGGGGTCAATTCCAATCCAAGAAAACGCGCACGCTCCACGGGGCCCGGCAGGTGCAGGCTGCGGGTATGTGCAACGTCAAAACCAAAGCGCGTGTAGTAGGCAGCATCACCCACCAGCAAGATCGAGTCATGCCCCAAAACCTGTGCTGTGTTGATGGCGTGATCCATCAGTTTGCGGCCAATGCCTTGACCTTGCAATTTGCAGTCAACCGCCAACGGCCCCAGCAACAGCGATGGCCCGGCCGAACCCGCAATGACCGACCACAAGCGAATGGTGCCGACAATACGCCCTTTCGCATCAAGAGCAGTGAAGGCCAGGCCCTCCGCCGGCAAACGGCCTTCACGCAAGCGCTCTGATGTTTTGCGGAGACGTGTCTTGCCAAAGGCCTTGTCCAAGAGGCGTTCGCGAAACACAACATCAGAGGGCAATTCGGTGCGAATATTCATTGTAAAACTCCAAGTCAGCCTTGCCCTCGCCCTTCACGGGAGAGGGTGCCTCGCATTTGCGAGGCGGGAGAGGGAAGTGAGTGTGTTGTGACAGCCCTCTCCCGTTCGGCCCTTTGGGCCTCACACCCTCTCCCGTGAAGGGAGAGGGGAAGAGAGGAAAATTGCTTAAATCACGTATGCCTTGAGCGGCGGGAAGCCATTGAACGCGACGGCTGAATAGGTTGTGGTGTAAGCACCACAGGCCTCAATCAGCACTTCGTCACCAACACTCAACGTGATCGGCAACGGGTAAGGCACTTTTTCATAAAGCACATCCGCTGAGTCACAGGTTGGGCCAGCAATGATGCAGGCTTCTTTTGCATCGTCGTCCTTCGACGTTGAAATGGGGTAACGAATGGCTTCATCCATGGTTTCGGCCAAGCCGCCGAACTTGCCAATGTCGAGGTAAACCCAACGCACATTGTCGTTCGAATGCTTCTTCGAAATCAAAACCACTTCCGCTTTGATCACACCTGCATTGCCCACCATGCCACGACCGGGCTCAATGATGGTTTCAGGAATGGCATTGCCGAAATGCTTGGCCAAAGCATCATGAATGGCGTTGGCATATTGGTTGGTGCCGGGAACGGCTTTCAAATACTTTGTTGGGAAGCCGCCACCAAGGTTGACCATTTCGAGCACAATGCCATGGGAAAGCATACGATCAAAAATCGCCTTTGCTTCACCAACAGCTTGGTCCCACGCACCAAGGCGGGTTTGTTGCGAACCCACATGGAAGGAAATGCCATAGGCTTTGAGGCCAAGCTTGTGGGCGTGCAGCAGCACATCTTCAGCCATCGAAGGCTCACAGCCAAACTTGCGTGACAAGGGCCATTCAGCACCAGCGCCATCGGCCAGAATGCGGCAGAACACTGAAGCACCCGGCGCAGCACGGGCTACTTTTTCAACTTCAACTTGGGAATCAACCGCAAACAACTTGATGCCAAGCGCATGGGCTTTTGCAACATCGCGTTCTTTTTTGATGGTGTTGCCAAACGAAATGCGGTCAGGCGTTGCACCGGCGGCAAGCGCCATTTCAACTTCAACAACCGAAGCTGTGTCAAAGCACGAGCCGAGCGAAGCAAGAAGCGAAAGCACTTCAGGCGCAGGGTTTGCTTTCACGGCATAGAAAATGCGTGTGCCCGGCATGGTGCGGGCGAATGCTTCATAGTTGTCGCGCACAACATCGAGGTCGAGCACAAGGCAAGGGCCTTCGGGCTGTTCGCGTCGGATGAAGTCGATGATTTTTGCCGTTGCCATAATGAAAGTTCCCGAAAAAAAGAGATGACAGGACCAGCCAGTGGTAAAAACCCAAGCGCGATGGAGACGCAAAGAGTAAGAACCCCTAACTGACTTTCGCTTCTGATTGATTGGGATGGTGCCAATCGCACGTCGAGCAGACTTGTGTTTGCCTCTGGTGTGCTGGCCTTTGGACGAAACCAGCGAGACGAGAAGCCCTCACCGTCGTTGCTTAGGGACTAACCTTTGCGGCACGTGCGACTTTGGACGAGCTGCATATGATGGATTCGGGTGTCACATTCAAGAATTATTTTGGGCAAAGAAGAAACTTTTTTATTAACGAAATCATAACGCCGTCGTCACTCCCCAAACGCCTGCCAGCCCGCCACCAGTCGCGTCAGCGTCGTCACACAGCACATCGCCGCATAGACATAGGCAATGATGGCAAAGTGCTGGGGCCAAAGGCACATGGCGACGAAACAAGCGACCGTTTCAAAACCTTCAGTCAAGCCTCCCAGATAGTAAAAACTCTTGGACGGGTAAGCCGTGCTCTTGTCGCCTCGTTTCTCAGCCATGATGGCATAGGCCAGAAATGAAACACCGGTGCCGATGAAACTGGCGAGTAGTACGGCTGCGGGCAAGGCATTGTTCGCGGGATCACAAAACCCAAATGCCAAGGGAACTGCCGCATAAAACAGAAAATCCAAAGTGATGTCGAGAAACGCCCCTCGATCTGTGGCAGTCGAAAACCGTGCCACGGCACCATCAAGCCCATCGAGCAAACGGTTGAGCAACAGCGGCGCAATGGCCAACCAAATATTGCCATGCGCAATCAACAGTGCCGCCAACATGCCAAAACCAAATCCGAAAATTGAAACTTGATTGGCCGTAATACCCGCCGCATTCACACGTGAGGCAACGCTGGTCCACCGCAGGCTTCGTCAGCGCTAACACATAACGGTCAAACATCGCGCAAATCCCCCGAATCCAAAATCTCCAACACACGACCTTGCGGTGGCGCATCATCACGGTCATGCGTGACCAAAACAGCAGGGATGCCACGGGCGCGGATATGCGCAAAAACATAGTCGCGCATCTGCTCGCGCAAAGTCTTGTCGAGTTTACTGAAAGGTTCGTCCAACAATATTGCTTTCGGCTTCGCCAGCAGCGCCCGCATCAAAGCCACACGCTGCCGTTGCCCGCCTGACAATGTGTGCGGCGCTCGGTCTGCAAAGCCCTCAAGTTCAGCTCGTTGCAATGCAGTTTCAACCATCGCACGACGCTCAGCCTCAGCCATACGGGGCACGGCGAACAACAGGTTTTCACCCACCGTCATGTGCGGAAATAAAAAATCATCTTGAAACAACCGCGCCACACCGCGTCGCTCCGGCGGCACTTTGATGATGGATTGCCCATCCAGCAGAACATCACCTTGCGCGGCAAATGCAGAATGCAAATCACCACCGATGAACGACAATAAAGATGACTTGCCCGAGCCACTTGGCCCCATCACAGTCACCACATCGCCCGCGGCAACGCGAAGCGACACGTTACGCACCAAGGACTCACCTTTAAGTGAAATTGTGACATTTCGTAACTCAAGCATCGCGCCACCGCGATTGAGTCGAAAGCGCCGCAAGTGCAAAACCAATCAATGGCAGCAGCATCAACATCAGCGCATAAACCGAAATCAGCGCGCGATTGCCACCACTGCTCAACGTCACGGCCTCCATGGGCAAAGTCGAAAAACGCCCAGCAGCAGCAAGCTGAGCTGGCACATACTGCACCACCGAAACCGCAAACCCAACGGCGAGTGCTGAAAGCAGAGGCGCTTTTAACATCGGCCATTTCACCTGTCGTAGGAACTTCAATTGCCCAACGCCCAAGCCTTGTCCAACCATCTGCCAGCGCGTGTCATAATTCCGGTAAGGCCCCTGCAGCATCACAAACACATAGGCCATCACTGGCAACACATGCGCCGATATCAATCCAATACCAGTTCCCGTCAAACCCAATTGCAGCAACAAACGATACTGCCCAAGCGACACCAGCAAAGCAGGCACACACAGCATCACTGTTGCCGCAACAAGCGCCCATTGATCTCGATTGCGCCCTTGCGTTTCGAACCAAGCAACAACTGACAGCAACGCCATTATCGACGTCAACACGCCCAACATCAGACTTGTGACCACGGGTGAAAAATTATTCAACAAGCCAACCCAAGCTTTCGACGAAAACGCTGACGCCAATAGATTGGGGTATGGCCAATGCAATGACACCGATTGTAACAACAGTGCCGCAACCACCAAAGCATAAATGGCAATCCAAGCAGGCCACAGGCTTCGGCTAAAATTACCAACACGTTCAACACGGGCAGGGCGCGTCAGAAGCCGTCGCAACGTAGGCCGCAAAAATTTCAGCAAAGCCCTATCACACACCAACATCAAAACAATCAGCAGACTTAACAACAAAGTTCCAGCCGCACCCCGCGCGTTGTTAAACGTTTCGCCGTCATTCAAATCAGTCCATATCAACTGCGCCAATGTCGGCGGTTGAGCTGGGCCAATCACCAGCGCCATATCAACGACAGTCATGCCATAACTGAACACCGCCACCAGCGGCCAAACACTGCGCTGCAAAAGCTGCGGCAACACCACCTTCAAAAACGTTGATCGGGCTCCATGCCCTAAACTACGCGCCACGCCCATTTCCATGTGCAAGCGCCCACGCAACTCGTCGCCTTGCAAAACCGAAGCCATGGCCCACACCAGAAATGGCGTTTCCTTCAACACCAATGCGGCAATCAATCCGAATCCTGACGGGTCTTGCACCAACTGCCAATCGGGCGGCGAAGAACCACCGACAATCAATCGCGCCAACAACCCTGTCGGTGCCAACAAGAAGCCAAGCCCCAAGGCCAAAGCCAAATGCGGCAACGCGAGAAACACACCCGCCTGCGCCAACACGCGCGGGCCAGCTCCCATCATAATCACAATTGCAAAAGCCACCGCCAATACAGTGCTGATAACACCTGTAAACAACCGTAAGCTTCAGCGCCGCAAAAAACTGCGGATGTTCAAGCGCAGCAACAAAACTCTCAACATCAAACAATCCCGGCAACAACAGCACAAGGCTCAAAGCCAGCGGCAGAATAAAAAGCAGGACCAATGGCCCCGCTCCCAAAATCTGTTTGTATCGAAACATCAACCCTTGCCGTAACGCTTTAACCAAGCCCCCTCAAGCAGCCCCACCCATGATGCGTGTGGCTCGAGAAGGGCAGGCCCAGGCAATGAAACACTTCCGGGCGCAGCGCTGGCAGTGAACAATTTCGCATCCGTTTCCGAAAGCTTTGATACGGCAAGCACCGTCGGGTCGCCCCAAGTTTTCAAATCATTTTTCTTGGCTTGCGCTTCTGGCGACATCAGGAAGTTTGCAAACACCTGTGCTGCTGCCTTGGCTTTCGCATTGGCAGGAATTGCCACAAAATGTGTGTTGCCAATGGTGCCCTTGGAATGTTGCCAAGCCACCGTTGTTGCAGGCATGCGGCCCGCCGCCACAAGGTTGGCAGGCTCATTCGGGTTAAATGTGATGCCAATCAATAACTCGCCATCTGCAACCATGTTGATAATGTCAGCCTGCGCCTTTGGGAATTGTTTGCCCTCACGCCAGAAAGATTTGTGCATGGCATCAAGTGCTGCCATCAATTGCGGTTCATGCGTTGCAAATGATTTTTCATCGGCGGGCATTGCCAGCACAGTTTGATCGGCAAGTGTTTCATAAAGCACCTGCTTGATAAACGTGGTACCATAATAATCAGGCGGCGCTGAATAGGTCACTCGACCCGGATTGGCCGCAGCAAACGCCGTTAATTCCGCCATGCTGCGTGGCGGATTGGCAACCTTCGCGCCATCTGCAAAAAATGTGAGCTGCGCCATGCCCCAAGGCGCTTCCAAACCATCAACGCTTTCGCTGAAATCTTGGCGCGTTGTGGGCTTTCCTTCGACATCCACAAAGGCATAATTCGGCATGGCCTCAGACCATGGCCCGAACAATAATTTGTCTGCCTTCATCGCGCGGAAATTTTCACCATTGATCCAGACAAGATCAACCGAACCATCAGCCTTAGCCGCCGCCACTTCGTCACGCACACGTTTAACAACTTCTGCCGTATCGGTAATTTTGACATGCTCAACCGTCACGCCAAAACGCGTCTTCACTTCGTCACCGGCCCAAGCGATATAAGCATTGATGGTGTCAGACCCTGCCCACGCGTTGAAATAAACTGTCTGGCCCTTGGCTTCGGCTTCAACAGCAGCAAAATCAGCAGAAGACGCAATGCGTGTCCAAAGCGGAAATGAGGAAGCAGCAAGTGCTGCGGACAACAGGTGACGGCGGGTAAGCATTTTATTTCCTTTGAAATTTAGCACTCTTCATACGCGACTCGATAATGACAACGTAATCACGCTTGATTGCGGAGCAATCAGAACATTGTGAACGACGTTAAAGCAGTCCCGGCAAAACGCGGTCAGGCGGTTTGTGGCCATCGGCCCAAGTTTTGATATTGATGATGACTTTTTCACCCATATCAATGCGGCCCTCAAGTGTGGCTGATCCCATATGCGGCAACAGCACCACGTTCTTGAGCGACAAAAGCTTGGGGTCAACTGCTGGTTCATGTTCAAACACATCAAGGCCAGCGCCTGCTAATTCACCCGCTTCCAGCATGTGAATGAGTGCAGCCTCATCGATTACCTCACCTCGTGCCGTATTCACAATGATAGCCGTGGGCTTCAACAACTTCAGCCGCCGTCCTGACAATAAATGAAACGTAGCGGGTGTATGTGGGCAATTGATTGAGAGAATATCAACCCGCGCCAACAACGCATCCAAACCTTCGCAATAGTTCGCACCCAGTTCTTCAACAATCTTGGGGTGGGCGGGCTTGCGGTTATGATAATGGATTTCCATGCCAAAGGCCTTGGCCCGCCGCGCCACCGCCGTGCCAATGCGGCCCATACCGATAATGCCCAATTTCTTGCCCTTGAGGCGCGTGCCCAGCATCCATGTCGGGTTCCAGCCATTCCATGTGCCATGCCGCACAGCATCAGCGCCTTGGATGATGCGACGCGACACGGCCATAATCAAAGCCAAGGTCATGTCAGCGGTGTCTTCAGTCAAAACGCCGGGCGTATTGCTCACCAGAATGCCCCGCGCCTGCGCTGCTTCAACATCAATATGGTCGGTACCATTGCCGAAATTGGCGATCAGCTTCAATTGCGGCCCGGCTTGGGAGATAATGAAGCTGTCAATCTTGTCTGTAATAGTCGGCACGAGAACTTGGGCTTGACGTACGGCTTCGATCAAATCAGCCTTGGAAAACGGCTTGTCGGCGCTATTGAACTGGCAATTGAACAATTCGCCCATGCGCGTTTCCACCGCCGTCGGCAGCTTTCGCGTAATAACCACCGTTGGTTTGGCTTGGGGCATAGGGCGTCGTTTTTCCTCAAAATAACCAATCTTGACGCAATCTTAACCTTGAACAGGCACCAATGGGCTTGGCCGAAAGGCAGGTTCGGATTGATCTTTTCTATCCGTGTCTAGTCGCTGGCCAGCCCTAGCTGCAACCCCAAAAGCAAGTTCATGTCGATCCTACTCATTTCCGCCGCCCGCCAGTTAGACCGCCTCATGGCCTCTGCCAAACGCCGGGTAAATCCCATGCATGGAGCGGTTGCGGTGCTTTTGCTGGGTGCCATGGCGACAATTTGGATGGTGCAGGGCATGCGCGGTGGTGAAAACATCCAAGGCCAGCCGGGCGATACAACAGCGTCATTGGATTCGGCCCCGGTTCAATTAGGCCCATCAGGCTTTGCAATTCCGCGCTTTCTCACGTTGAAAGCCAATAAAGTGAACGTGCGCAAAGGCCCCTCAAGCGACCATGCCGTGGCGTGGGTGTTTCAGCGCAAAGGTATGCCGGTTGAAGTGGTTGCCGAATTCGAAAACTGGCGCAAAATCCGCGACTCCGAAGGCCAGGAAGGTTGGATACTCCAGCAAATGCTGTCAGGCCGCCGCTTCGCCATGGCACCCGAATGGAGCAAAGACAAATCCGTCGCCTTGCACGACGACGAATCCGCTCGCAGCGGCGTAAACGCCAAATTGAATGTAGGTGCCTTGGCACAAATTGAAAGCTGTTCCGGCCAGTGGTGTTACCTCACCACCGAGGACTATGATGGCTATGCCCTGCAAACCGAACTTTGGGGTGTGTATCCCGGCGAAGTGGTGGATTAAACCAACATCAAGGCTGGCTCTTCAATCAGTGCTTTGAACGCCGCCAAAAGTTCAGCCCCCACAGCCCCATCAACGGCACGATGATCGCAGGACAATGTCACCGTCATTTGCGTGGCGAGCACGGGTTGCTTGTTAACGGGCACAAACCGTTCAACCGCAGCGCCCACCGCCAAAATCGTCGCGTGTGGCGGGCTGATGATGGCGGTGAATTGCTCAACGCCAAACATGCCGAGGTTAGAAATGGCCGCCGTGCCGCCTTGATATTCATGGGCCTGCAATTTGCGCGCCCGCGCCTTGCCCGCCAGTTCTTTCATTTCCGCTGAAATGGCCGACAGCGATTTGCCTTCTGCATGGCGCACCACAGGCGTGAACAAGCCACCCTCAACCGAAACCGCAACACCCACATCACTGCTGCGATGCTGCAAAATGCCATCGTCCGTATAGGTCACATTGGCAGCTGGCACCTTTTGCAAAGCAACTGCCATGGCTTTGATGACAAAGTCATTGATCGACAATTTATAAGCAGGTGTTTTATCCGCAGTTTTGGGCGCAGCTGCATTCAAACGCTCACGCGTCGACATCAAATTATCAATGGTGCAAGTGGCTGACAAATAGAAGTGCGGAACCGTTTGCTTTGATTGCACCAAACGTTGGGCAATCGTGCGACGCATGCCGTCCAACGGCTTCACATCATAGGAACCATCTTGATAAAGCGCCTTGATTGCGGCCGTTTCCATGCCGCCCATAACAACGTCATTCCGGCGCAAGCCGGAATCTGCTTGAGCAGGCTGCACCTTCACATCAACAGCCGTAATACGCCCACGTGGACCAGAACCCGTGAGAGCAGAAAGCGAAATACCCGCCTGCTTGGCAAGCCGACGCGCAAGTGGCGTTGCCCTCACACCCGTCCCTTTAATCTCGTCATTCCCGCGAATGCGGGAATCCAGACTTTCGGTCGTTGATTGTGTTTGAGTCTGGTTTCCCGCGTTCGCGGGAATGACAGTTGGAGATACAGCAGCAAAACTCTTCGGCTCTTCACCAGCCCCATAAATCATCGCCACCACTGTGCCAATATTCACCGAAGCACCTTCAGCAACATCAGACAATTTAATCACGCCATCAGCGGGCGCTTCAATTTCCATGGCGGATTTATCGGTTTCAATTTCAAAAACCGCTTGGCCTTTTTTGACGGTATCACCGTCTTTCACATGCCATTTGGAAATGGAACCCTTGTCCATATCCATGTCGACTTTTGGGAAGATGACCTCAACAGCCATGGCTTAAATCCCGCCCTTCACAAGCTTGCGCAAACCCTCAACAATGCCATCAACTTGCGGCACGGCAGATTTTTCCAAAACTGGATTATAGGGAATAGGAGATTCAGAACCTCCCATGCGCAGGATTGGCGCATCAAGATAGTCAAAAGCTTCGCTTTCAGCGATCAAGGCTGAAATTTCAGCGCCAATGCCAAGTGTTTTCACACCCTCATAAACGCAAGCAAGTCGTGTGGTTTTCTTCACACTTTCAATAATCGTAGCCCCATCAATCGGGCGAATGGAGCGAAGATCAATCACTTCCAAATTGATGCCTTCAGCGGCCAAGATCTCTGCCGCTTCCAAAGCTTTGTGCAGCATGATTGAACCTGCAACCACCGTCGCATCCGTGCCTTCGCGGCGCACGACAGCTTTGCCAATGGGCGTGCGATACATTTCCTCAGGCACATGGCCCTTCATTTTGTAAAGCAGCTTATGTTCAAAAATCAAAACCGGGTCCGGGTCATCAATCGCGGCCAGCAACATACCTTTGGCATCCTCGGGCGTTGAAGGCTGCAACACTTTCAACCCCGGCACATGGCCAAACCAAGCTTCAAGTGATTGCGAATGTTGCGCCGCCGCACCTGTGCCTGAACCGCACGGCATACGGAACACGATAGGCACCGAAGCCTTGCCGCCCAGCATATAGCGCATCTTCGCTGCTTGGTTGACGATCTGCTCCATGGCCAAGGTGGCGAAGTCAGAAAATTGAAATTCATAGATGGGGCGCGCACCGGCAACCGCAGCGCCCACGGCAACACCCGCACCACCCAATTCAGCGATGGGCGTATCGCGCACGCGGGTCTCACCAAAGCGATGCACCAAATCTCCGGTCACGCCAAAAGCACCGCCATAAACGCCAATGTCTTCACCCATGATGAATACACGCTCATCGGCTTCCATGGCCTGTGCCAAAGCTTCATTGATGGCTTGGGCGTAGCTTAATTCACGCGTGCTCATGCGACACCTCCCACAGTGTAAACATCACGCAACACGGAATCCGGTGAGGGGTTGGTTCCTGCTTGGGCGAAGGCAAAACCGTCGGCCACATCTTTTTCCACTTCGTCGCGCACGGCCTGCACTTCCGATTCACTCAACACGCCATGGCTCTGCAATTCGGTTTCAAACATCGGAATAGGGTCTTTGAGCTTCCACTCTTCAATCTCTTCCTTGGTGCGATATTTGTTGCGGTCTGACCGCGAATGTCCGCGTGTGCGATAAGTTTTGCATTCAATCAACGACGGGCCTTCACCGCGTTGCGCGCGTTCCATCGCCTCCATCATGGCTTCATTCACATCGGCAATATTGTTGCCGTCAACAATGACACCCGGCATGTTGTAGCCCGCAGCACGAACAGCAATGTCTGTCACTGCCGTTGACCGCGCCGTTGAAACCGACATGCCATATTGATTGTTCTCGCAAACATAGATCACAGGCAGCTTCCAAACCGCTGCAATGTTCAGTGACTCGTGGAAGGCGCCTTCATTATTGGCACCATCGCCAAAGAAACATACGGCCACATCCTTGCCCTTGCGCTGCTGAATAGCCAAGGCAGCACCCGTAGCGAGCGGCAAACCTCCGCCCACAATTCCGTTTGCCCCCAGATTACCCGTGGCTACATCGGCAATGTGCATCGAGCCGCCGCGACCGCGACAATAGCCTTCTTCCTTGCCGAAGAATTCCGCGAACATATATTTCACTTCCGCACCTTTGCCCAAGCAATGGCCATGGCCGCGATGGGTAGAGGTGATGTAGTCCTTGTCCGTCAAATCCATGCAGATACCTACAGCCGATGCCTCTTGCCCAATCGACAAGTGCATGGTGCCGTGGGTCAGCCCGCGAATGTAAGACTCTTCGGCCATTTCTTCAAAACGGCGGATCAGCCACATGCGCTTCAGCGCCAGTCGCAATTGTTCTTTGGAATGCTTGGCATAAAATGGGCGCGCATTGCCGCCCTTCTTAGGTGATTTGGGACTTGAAGCAGCGGCCATGAGGGGTCTCGACAGGTTGTCTGTGATGCCCACTTAATGAAACATTATGCAGCGGGATGTCAATATGTATCATTATTGATTAGTAGAGATCACCAACGGCTTTCAAAGCCTGTGAAAGTCCTTCAACATCACGTTTTTGCACCAATTGCTGCATTTCCGGCAGGCGGGGTTCAAGCAGAGCGCCAGCAATGGCAAAGAATTCGTCCTCATCCAACGATTCAATAGGTTTGCCGTCCTCAGCTATCAGCAACGCTACGCAAGCTGCTGCAATCACAGCCAAATTCACCTCGGAGTTCTTCAAAAAGCCAAATTGTGCCTTCGCTGGGCCCGATCGCGCTATTGGCCCAGCTTCAACCAAATGCAAAAGTGCGCGCGCCAAAACCAGCGTCGGCGCGTCATCCGGCCGTGAGGGGCTTTCCGCCATTAACCGCCGCGCCGCATCGACACGGTGTTCAAGTACCAGAAACGGCCCTTCTGTGCCGCTTTGTAAAATATGTTTTGTCGCCCTGAAAAAATAAACCGTGAAGGCCGACGTTAAAACCAAGCGGTTCTGACGGATCGCCTCAATCACTTCTCCACGCATGCCCGGCGCAAAAGGCGAGGGCAAATCCCGCCAGCTAGGCAATAACAACCGCACAGAAATATCTGCGGCTCTCGACAACGTCCAATCCACCAATCGGGCAGACCTTCCCACAAGTCGCGATAGAACCGTCGCCGCACTTTTACTGGCGCTGTCGGCTTGCGACATGTCACGGACATAAAATTGTGCTGTACGCAAACCATCACGAATTCCCGCCGCCATGCAAACGAGGTGGGCCGTTAATGAATCAGCAGATCGAAGGGCAATGGTCATGGGTCAAATTGAACCTTGCGATGCGCCCCGCGTCAAGCGATGATAGCGTCACAGGTTAATCATGCGAACACCACTCAAAACCGAATTCTCAACAAAAACTGATCTCACCCACGAGCTCCGGCGCTTTCGCACCATATTGCAAAGCTTTGAGCGCAATCTTGAATTGCTGTTCAAGGACTCAGGCCTCAGCCCCCATGTTGACCATGCAGCTTTGGCTACCGCCTTTGCTAAATGGCGGCAACGCTTCGATGCAACAAAACACTTAGCCGAAGCCAACCGCCATGATTTTGTAATCTATGCTGCAGGATTGATGCTGAAAGAGTTGGTGGATGCAAAACCCTTGCAAGCCCTGCCGACACCCAATGCCCCGGCGGTTCCTGCCGACCACGTTCTCGCGCGCTGGCCTGAAGGCTATGCCTATACGAGCTTCTGCCTCTCTGTTGCGTCAGCGATTTTGAATGAAATGGGAGAAGACGAAATCTCAAGCGAAGGCCTCGCTGACGATCCAGCCTTTTGGGACTTGTTCAAAGAGAACACCTTGGAAAGCCCAGCCACAGCCGTGGCTTTCTTCGATCTCGTGTGCGGTAAAGACCCCAATTGGGATGCACCAGATGTGCCGTGGCTCAGGAACGCCGTGCGCAATTCAAACCTGTTGAACAGCGCACGACAAACAAGCTTGAATTAAACACCGCCGAGATAAGTCGCCAAATGTGGCCACACTTCGATTGAGCCGCGATACATCATATCAACCGCGACATAGAGAATAACAGCCAAACCGACATAGGCAATCCAGCGATGCTTTTGCAGCAATCGCGCAATGAACGACGCGGCAAGCCCCATTAATGCAATCGACAAAACAAGCCCGATGATCAAGACATTCGGGTGGTCTTTTGCAGCACCAGCAACCGCCAACACATTGTCCAGCGACATCGACACGTCCGCAATAACAATCTGCCAAGCAGCTTGTGCAAAGGTCTTGCGCGGCGCACCTTTGGCAACGCTGCCGTCTTTGTTCACGTCTTCATCACCAAGCGCTTCAATGGCGTCGAGGTCGTGCTCATGTCCGTCGCGCAGCTCGCGCCACATTTTCCAGCACACCCAAAGCAACAATACGCCGCCCATCAGCAAGAGGCCGAGGATTTGCAAAAGTTGTGTAGTCAAAAGAGCAAAGATAATGCGCAACACAGTGGCCGCAATAATGCCAACCAAAATAGCTTTGTTACGTTGATCCTTTGGAAGCCCAGCAGCCGCCAAACCAATAACGATGGCGTTGTCACCTGCCAAAACCAAGTCGATCATAATCACTTGGCCAAGGGCAATCAGGGCTTCGCTGCTAAATAGGCTCTCAAACAAAATGCAGTCCTCAATCAACCAAATAAGCCAGACACATAGGGCCTCAAACCAAGCAACGCAAGATAAGGGAAGCATTGAAATTTGCCTGTCGCGACGAACTGTGCATAACTTCAACCACTAAAAAGCAGGTGGAAGTGACATAAAATGCAAGAATTTCGCTCCCTTTATCCAGCGCTAGAACCCTATTATTCGGGCTTTCTTGACGTTGGTGACGGTCATCGCATTTACTATGAGCGTTGCGGCAAGTTAGGCGGCAAACCGGCTGTATTTCTGCATGGTGGGCCAGGCGGTGGCATTTCACCCGATCACCGTCGGCTATTTGATCCCGCTGTCTATGATGTGTTGTTGTTTGATCAACGCGGATGCGGACAGTCCATTCCCTATGCCGCTCTCGAAGCCAATACCACGTGGCACTTGGTTGAAGACATAGAACGGCTGCGGCGCGTTGTTGGTGTGGAATCTTGGATGGTTTTTGGTGGATCGTGGGGTTCCACTCTCGCATTGGCCTATGCTGAGACTCATCCCCAACATACCAGTGAGTTGGTTTTGCGCGGCGTCTACACAGTAACCAAAGCTGAGATTGATTGGTACTATCAATCAGGGGTGTCCGAATTGTTCCCCGAAAAATGGGAGCGTTTCCAAGCACCAATTCCACTGGACGAACGTCATGATATGCTAACTGCTTATCACAGGCGGCTGAACAGCAGTGATCTTAAAATACAATTAGAAGCCGCCAAGGCTTGGAGCATTTGGGAAGGCGAAACGATTACGTTGTTACCAAATCAAAATTATACCGAAGCTTTTTCGGACGGGAAATTCGCCCTTGCTTTTGCGCGTATTGAAAATCACTATTTCTACAACAATGCCTGGCTGGAAGACGGCCAACTTTTACGAAACGCGCACAAACTGCATGGCATCAAAGGCACAATTATCCACGGTCGTTATGACATGCCTTGTCCCGCTCGCTATGCTTATCAGTTGCACAAGGCATGGCCGGAGGCCGATTTTCATTTGATCGAAGGTGCTGGCCACGCATTCAGTGAGCCTGGTATTTTGGACGCGCTGATCCGAGCCACCGACAGATTTGCAAAATAAGCAAAAAGGCACTTAGCTTTTCGACAAGAGCAATTCAGTTTCCGCCCGCATAGGCATCGACGGTGCCGTCCCCATTCTCGTCACCGAAATGCCAGCCGTCGCACTGCCAAATCGCGCTGCCGTCTCAGGGCTTTCGCCACGCGCCAAAGCAGCCGCAAACCCGCCATTAAAAGCATCACCAGCTCCCGTGGTATCCACAACTTTGCCAGCCGAAACCACAGGGATATGCAAAGATTGCCCACGCGTGTGCAACAGTGAACCATTGCCCCCCAGCGTTATCAATGCCGTGCCAACACCCTTGGCCAACAAAACGTCACCCGCTTTTCGCGCCGTTGCAAGGTCAACAACTTCAACGCCCGTGAGCATTGAAGCCTCGCTCTCATTCGGCGTCACATAATCGCAAAGTTTATAAATCGCGTCGTCCAAAGGTGCCGCCGGCGCCGGATTAAAAATCGTAATCGTTCCAGCGGCCTTGGCAATTTCCAAGCCCCGCATCGCCGCGGGAATGGGTTGTTCCAATTGCGTCATAAACACTTTCGCGTTTTCGATTGAGCTGCGATGACGTTCAACATCATCAACACTGATAGTGCCAGCCGCACCGGCCACCACAATAATAGCATTGGCGCCCGTACCATCCTGCACAAAAATATAAGCTGCACCTGTCGAGTTATCCGTCACTTGTTCAGCACGAACTGTAACACCCTCAGCCGCATACATGGCAAGCGCACGGTCGCCAAAATCATCTTTGCCCAATTTGGTGATGAAGGTCACATCAGCCCCGGCCCGTGCCGCTGCAACGGTTTGATTGGAACCTTTGCCACCCGGACCCATGGCAAAAGACGAACCCAAAATGGTTTCACCCATTATGGGTTGTCGTGCTGCCCGAAACGCAAGGTCAGCGACATAAATGCCAAGAATAGCAACGCCAGATTTTGCCATCACTCAAGCCCCAAGTTTCGCCTCTGGTGCCACAACGCCCATCTTGAATTTGAAGCAGCCATAGAAGCGGCGCTCGCGGGTTTGAATCACGCAATAGCTGCGCTTGGCTTGTTCATAGAATGCAAAGCGTTCGATGGAACCCAAGGGCCAGCTTTTGCCTTCAGCACGGTCAACTTCGGCCTGCACTTCTTTGGCCACGGGCAAAACCTCATCAGGCTTGCCCACAACTTCCATACGCGCTGCCGCTTCACCCGGTGCCACAAATGAATCGAGCGGGAATAAACTCAACAATGCCCGCACCGTCGTTGCTGCATCCGCATCTACCCGCAACAACATGCCATAAGTGGTTTGCCGCGCCACGGTGTCGGCGGGGAAATTTGTGTCGCAAATAATGATGTCATCACCATGCCCCATAGACGCCAGCGCATGCAGCACATCGGCATTGAGCAAAGGATCGATTGATTTCAGCATAGTGTCCTCACTTGATTTTTTGTCGCAATGACTTTGGCATTTTTGATCGGGGCAGAATAGCACCCGGATGTTGAATGACTGCATTCGCAAGCAAATGCCCATCTGCTGCCGCCAACAAGGGTGGTTTGTTGCGAATGCGGGCCGCCAAATAAGCCGCAGCAAAACTGTCCCCCGCTGCCGTGGTATCAACAACTTTTTTTGCAGGCAGAGGTGCCGCAACTTCATCATGATTGCGATAGACAATGCGCGCTGAAGCATCCGGCAGTTTCAAGATTTTCTCAACACACTTTGCAATCTCAAACATCGCCTCACCGGAACGGCCAAAAATTCCGGTCATGTCTTCATGGGACGCAAATAGAATATCGGCAATTTCGATGGCCTGGCGAAAGGCCTTGTCCTTCGCTGCACTATCAGGCCAACCGTTCACGCGGTAGTTGGTATCAAACACAATCCAAGCTCCCGCGTCATTCGCCCGTTGCAAATAATCAAACAGCAATGCTCGCCCTTCTTCGCTGTAAAGCGAAAGTGTAATGCCCGTAAAATAAATCCACTCATGCTGCATAAATGATTGCGCGAGCGATTGATTGTCTTGGTCAAATATTTCCCGCGCTGGTGATCGGTCGCGCCAATAGGAAAAGCGCCGTTCACCCACCAGTTGAATTTTGAATGATGTAGAGTCCCGGCATGCGTCCCGGCACTTGGCGCACGAGGGAGGTATCAATCCCTTCCTTCTGCCACATGGCCAACATGTCGTTGCTCCACTCATCATCACCCAATGCTGTGAGGTAGCTGGATTTGATGCCAAGGCGCGAAAGATAAATGGCCGTATTCAGTGAATCCCCGCCAAACCCTTGGGCAAACTTGCCTTTGCGTTCTTCACGCAATTGCAACATGCACTCACCAATCGACAGAACACTATTCATCAAACATCTTTCATCAAACGCAGCGCATCATAAATCGCCGCGTGTGTATTGCGCGCAGAAACCGCATCACCGATACGGTAAAGTTCAAACGCGCCATCAGCATTCTTTACTGTGCTTTGTATGTCGCCCGCAATCAAGGCTTCATAATTCACCTCGCCCAAATTGCGTGAGTGAGGCTTGAGTTCAAAATAGAGCTCATCCAAAGGCCGCGTTCCGTGGTTCACAACCACCTGGTCAAACACACGCTCTTTATGCACGCCACCATAATCACTGCCAATCAAAGCCTTCAATCCATTGCCATCGCGCACCACATCTTCCAATCGGAAGGTAACGGTGAATGTCACGTCATGCTTTTGTAAGCTGCGCATATAAGGCACCAAATTCATGCCCAACACGTCAGGCGCGAAAGAACGGTCCGGCGTCATAACTTCAACTTTCGCACCCGACTCTGCCAACACCTCAGCCGCCATCAAAGCCGTGTGGTCCCCCGCGTCATCATAAAGCAAAACATTGCTGCCGGGCTTCACATCCCCCGTCAGAATATCCCAAGCGGAACACACCAGTTCATTGCCCGTCGCCAAAACTTCCGTATGCGGAAGACCACCTGTCGCCATCACAATAACATCAGGTTTCAGTTCCAACACCGTGTTCATGTCGGCATAGGTGTTGAAATGAAATTGCACACCTTTGGCTTCACACTGCGCCATGCGCCAATCGATGATGCCAATCATTTCAGCCCGTCGTTTGTTCCGCGCCGTCAACCGCACTTGCCCGCCTGCTTCATTCGCCGCTTCAAACACTGTCACGTCATGGCCGCGTTCGGCTGAAACGCGTGCTGCTTCCAACCCCGCCGGGCCAGCACCCACCACAACAACGCGTTTTTGCTTTTCAGCCTTCGGAACGATATGCGGCATTTTGAGTTCACGTCCCGTCGCCGGGTTGTGAATGCAATAGGCATCACCACCTTGATAGATACGATCCAAACAATAAGTCGCCCCCACGCAGGGGCGAATGTCATGCTCACGTCCTTCGATAATTTTACGCACAATATGGGGGTCCGCAATGTGTGCCCGCGTCATACCAATCATATCAACCTTGCCCGTGGCAATGGCATGTCGTGCTGTTGCCACATCGGGAATGCGGGCCGCATGAAAGGTCGGAAAATCAGTCGCCGCGCGAATTTCACCGGCAAAATCCAAATGCGGGGCTGAACGCATGCCTTGAATAGGGATCACATCCGTCATCGCCGCATCCGTATCAATATGGCCGCGAATGATGTTCAGAAAATCCACAAGCCCCGACGACTTAAAGCGCCGCGAAATCTCAAACCCATCCTCACGCGTGGTGCCGCCCGCCATGGTTTCATCTGCCGTATAACGAATGCCGACAAGAAACTTTTCACCGACGCGTGAACGAATTTCCCGCAACACATCAAACGCAAATTTCATGCGCCCTTCAAGCGTGCCGCCATAGGGCCCATCCAATTCATTGGTCGCGGGTGAAATAAATTGATCCATCAAATGGCCGTAGCATTCAAGCTCAACGCCATCCATGCCGCCGGCCTTCATGCGTTCAGCAGCATCGCCATAGTCTTTGATGATGCGGGCAATATCCCAGTCTTCAATGAGTTTTGGAAAAGCCCTGTGCGACGCTTCACGGTGGTGCGACGGCGAAACCACCGGCAACCATTCACCCTTGTTCCACCCCGTGCGCCGCCCCAAATGCGTCAACTGAATCATCACAGCACAGTCATGGGCATGCACTTCGTCCGTCAGCTTTTTCAGCCAACCCACAACCTCGTCTTTATAAGCCAACACATTGTTGAATACGGGTGGCGAGTCTTTGGAAACCGCCGCCGAGCCCGCCGTCATGGTCATGGCAATGCCGCCCTTGGCACGTTCCACATGATAAGCCCGATATTTATCCTTCGGCATCCCATCTTCCGGGTAGGCCGGCTCATGACTTGTGGTCATGATGCGATTTTTCAGCGTGAGGTGTTTGAGCTTATAGGGCTGGAGCAGGGGATCTGAGGATGTCATGCCCTAAGATTAGCCAGCTTCACCTCGAAGGCAAGCACCAGACCGCGCAAGGCTTAGGTGACAAAAACTCAAGTCGTTCTCCCTCACCCTGAGGTGCCGCGCAGCGGCCTCGAAGGGCCCTCCACCCGCATATGCTTCGAGGCATTGCTGGCGCAATGCACCTCAGCATGAGGCTAAGTGCGAATGCGGTCGCCGCTCACGCCATCAAACAGATAAGCCCGTTTCACATCAAAATTCAGCGAAATCGGCGTATCAATGGACTGCCGGAAATCACGGTCAGCCCGCGCCACCAGCAAATGTTCGCCCAAACGCACCGTCACCAATGTCTGGTCGCCAGTCGGTTCAAGGGAATAGAGCGTAGAATTCACATGCCCCTTACCCTTTGGCGCAACTGAAACGTCTTCAGGCCGAATACCAAACGTCACCTTGCCCGAAGCCTTGCCCGCTTTTGGAACAACAGTCTCTGGCCCCGTGAAAACACCTTTGTCCATGCTGCCATTGATCAGGTTCATGGGCGGTGAACCAATAAAGCCCGCCACAAACACATTCGACGGATTGTTATAAACCTCATCTGGCGTGCCCAACTGTTGGATCTTGCCCTTGTTCATAATGGCAATACGATCCGCCAGCGTCATGGCTTCAATTTGGTCGTGCGTCACATAGACTGTCGTCGTCTGCAAACGTTTTTGAATGTGCTTCAACTGCGCCCGCATGGCCAAGCGCAACTTTGCATCCAAGTTCGACAAGGGCTCATCCATCAAAAACACTTGCGGGTGGCGCACAATGGCGCGCGCCAAAGCGGCACGTTGGCGTTGACCACCTGACAAAGCCTTGGGCTTACGGTCCAACAAATCACCCAGTTCCACCATGCGTGCTGCTTCACGCACCATGGCGTCATGTTTGTCCTGGGGCACATCACGCATGCGCAATGGAAAGCGGATGTTCTCGTAAATCGACATATTGGGATAAAGCGCATAGCTCTGGAACACCATGGCCACGTCGCGGTCACGCGCATCCACATCATTCATGGTCTGGCCGTCAATTTTAATTTCACCAGCCGTCAAGTCTTCAAGCCCGGCGATCATCCGCATGGTCGTGGTCTTGCCGCAGCCCGATGGGCCTAAGAACACCATGAATTCTTTGTCTTTGATCTCAAGATCAATGGCATCCACGCCAACAACACTGCCCCAACCCTTGGTGACTTTATTCAGAGAAATCGAAGCCATTTTCCCAACCCTGTTTCTTTTATCTTGGCCGACAGCTATGAGGCTGCGCAATGCCAAAGTTGCTTTTTGTAGTGCAGACAATAATAGCACATATTGACTTAGTCAAAAACAAAAGTATCTTAAATGAAATGAATGACAGGGAGCCGCGAAACACCATGGCCGCATCAAAATTCTCAGGAAATCTACCCGTAGATCTCGCCCGCCGCCAATCAGAACTGGGCCGCCCCATCCGCGTTGGCCTTATTGGTTCGGGCGAAATGGGCACCGACATCGTCACCCAGTGCGACATGATGAACGGCATCACCGTTGCCGCCATCGCTGAGCTTAATCCAACGGCCGCCCAGAAAGCGCTGAAGATTGCAGGCCGCTCTGACGACAGCCATCGCGTTGTCGATAACCAACAAAAGCTCGACGCCACCATGGAAGCTGGCAAAACCGCCATCACGTCGGATGCACAACTTGTGTGCTCCAGCGCCCATGTTGATGTGGTGATTGATGCCACAGGCGTTCCCGGCGTTGGCGCGGAAATTGGCCTCACCGCCATGGAACACGGCAAACATCTCGTCATGATGAATGTGGAAGCCGACATTACAATCGGCGCTTACCTCGCCCATGAAGCAAGACGCCTCGGCGTAACCTACACCTTGGGCGCTGGTGATGAGCCTTCATCCTGCATCGAAATCATCAACTTCGCCAAAGCGCTGGGCTATCCCATCGTTGCCGCCGGCAAGGGCAAGAACAACCCGCTCAACATTGACGCCACACCAGACGTTTATTTGGAAGAAGCAACCCGCCGCCACATGAACCCGCGCATGCTGGTTGAATTCGTTGATGGTTCAAAGACCATGGTGGAAATGGCCGCCATTTCAAACGCCACAGGCTTGGTTCCTGACGTGCCCGGCATGCACGGACCTGCCGCAACATTAGAGCAACTCACGGAAATGTTGATTCCAAAAGAAGACGGCGGTTTGTTATCCCAGTCCGGCGTTGTCGATTACTCCATCGGCAAGGGTGTTGCCCCCGGCGTGTTCGTCATTGTGAAGGCACCACACCCCCGCATCCACGAACGCATGACCGATCTGAAAATGGGCAAAGGCCCCTATTTCAAATTCATTCGCCCCTATCACTTGACCTCATTGGAAGTGCCAATGTCCTGCGCCCGCGCCGTCATGTATGGCGCCGCTGATATGGTGCCGCTGCCCGTTCCCGTGTCGGAAGTCTGTGCAGTCGCAAAGAAGGATTTGCAACCGGGCGACAAGCTCGACGCCATCGGTGAATACACCTATCGCGCATGGATCATGACAGTGCCCCAAGCCATCGCCGCCAAGGGTGTTCCCTGTGGTTTGCTGGAACGCGGCAAAGTCACAAAGCCCATCAAGAAGGGCGAATTGCTGACAACAGAAAACGTCGCGGTTGATACAGCCGCAAAAATCTACCAACTCCGCCAACGCCAAGACAACATGTTGAAAGCGAAGGCGGCTTAGACTTTTTACCTTCCCCCTAACTGGGAGGGGCAATATCTATCTCTCTCCCCTCCCTTGAGGGAGGGGTAGGGGGTGGGTGTCAGCTAAAAGTACAACTCCCAAGGAGCAACGCACATGCCACGCTACGACTACACCTCCATGGGCTTCTACACCTATGACTGCTTGGGCTGGCCTTTCACAGTTGTACCCCCGGGCGGCGGCACCGTCTTCATCGATGAAATTACCATTGCGGTGTCAGGTGCCGCAGGCACTGCTGCAATTGCCGCTGCAAAAATGGGTGTCAAAACCTTGGCCGTGGGCGGCGTGGGTGAAGACCTCATGGCCGATTGGGTTTTGGCCCGCCTCAAACATTTCGGCGTTGATACCTGGGGGCTTCAACAAAAGCCCGGCTGGAAAACCTCATCATCAATCGTGACAACCCGCGCCGATGGCACGCGTCCCGCCTTGCACATGAAAGGTGCGACGAAAGATTTCTACGTCGATGATTCAATGTTGGAACGCATCACCGATTGCACGGTCTTCCATCTCGGCGGCGTGGGCCTCACCGAAGCCATGGACAAGGGCCGCAATGCGCAAGTGATGAAAGCCGCAAAAGCCGCAGGGGCAATGACAACAGTTGATGTCTTTGCAGGCTCTCCAAAAGACTTGCCCGCCATCGCCGACGTTCTTCCGTACACAGATTATTTCATGCCCTCCATCGAAGAAGCCCAAGCCCTCACAGGCCGCAGTGACTACGCCGACACCGCCAAGTTCTTCCTCGACATGGGCGTTAAGGCTTGCGTGCTCACCCTCGGTGGAGACGGCGCCTATTACCACGACAGTGACGGTACAAAATTCACAGTACCCGCTTTTGACATCACCGTAAAATGCACCTGCGGCTGCGGTGACGCCTTCAACGCCGGCATGGCAACAGCCCTCGTCAAAGGCTTCGACATGGAAACCGCAGTCAGATTCGCCCAAGCCACATCAGCGCTAAACGCAACAGGCCTAGGCTCACAAGCAGGTGTCGAAAGCTTCGAACACACACTGAATTTCATGAAGACGCAGAAGACGAAGTAAGGGCCCTCATCCGTCTCGGGCTTTGCCCTCGCCACCTTCTCCCGCAAGCGGGAGAAGTGAAACGCACTTCACCTCGCCCGCTTGCGGGAGAGGACGCCTCGCGGCACGCGAGGCAGATGAGGGGACGTCACCCCTTCACAGCACCCATTGTAAGTCCACGCGACAGATGGTTCTGAATCAAAATCACCAACAGCAGCGCCGGGAAGAAGGCGAGGAAGCCCACCAGTGCAATGGCATTGTAAATAATACCATCGGACCCGCCTGTGAAATTGGCCAGCGCCACCGACAAGGGGTATGCATTCTTTGAGGCGATGATCAACGTGAACAAATATTCGTTCATGGCGAAAATCGCTGCAATCACCGCAGCCGTAATAATGCCCGGCAAGCACATGGGAATGATGATTTCCCACAGGATGCGCAAGTCCGATGCTCCGTCAGTGCGTGCGGCGTCTTCAATTTCGGGATGGATGTCGATCATGTAACTGCGGATAATCCAGACCACGATAGAAAGATTCATCGCAGCATAGACCAGCATCAGCGCCCAGATGGAATCGATCATCTTCATTTTGCCGAAGAGGAAAAACATGGGAACAACAACGGCGGCAGGTGCCATCATTTTGGTCGACAAAATATAGTTCCCGATGTCAGCATTGCCTTTGAATTTGTAACGCGCCAGCGCATAGGCGCAAGGGATGCCGAGGATGAGGCAGATAAACACGCTGCCCGTAATGGCAACGATGGAGTTGTAGAAATAAAGGCCAATGGGCCATTCCGTCCAAATCTTATGCCAAGTTTCGGTCGTGAAAGTTGGGAAATAGATTGGCACCGGAGCAATAATTTCATTGCGCGGGCGCAGTGCAATCGACGCAAAATAGAGGATCGGCAACATGGCGAACACGCCCCATATCGTCAAAACGATCCAGCCCCAGCGTGGGCCTTCCAGACGCTTGCTCATGTTTCACTTCCCGATTTGAAGAATTTACGCACAAGAATTTGTGCGAGAATCACAGTGGCAATCAACAGCAACACAGAAGCTGCCGAGGCATAGCCTTGGTCAAAGCTGCGGAATGCCGTGCGATAAATAAAGTAACTCAGCGTTTCCGTGGCACCCGCTGGCGAACCTTGCGTAATGATGTTCACAGCCGACATGTTGTTGAGAAGGTCAATGCCACGCAACACCAATGCAATAGCAATGATAGGGCGCAGCATCGGCAACGAAATATTCCAGAACATTTTGCCGAAAGATGCACCATCAAGGCGTGCTGCTTCTTCAATTTCCTTGTCTTGCCCCTGTAAGCCAGCAACAAGAATGATGAACAGAAACGGTGTCCATTGCCACACATCGGTGACGACAAGCACAAAGCGCGCGTTGAACGTATGGGCCATCCAGTCAATGCCGCCCGTCGTCAGCCCAACTTTGTTGAAAAGATCAGCGATAACGCGACCATCATTGAACAACAGCTTCCAAAGATAACCCACAGCTGACGGCATGAACAACATGGGCAGCATAAATAGAATGCGCCAGCCCTTCACCCAAGGTGAGCGATAGACGAGGGCAGCAAGAAAGAGAGCAATGGCAAATTCGATGGCCAGCGTAACAGAACCCAACAGTAGCGTGTTCCAAACCGCAGTCCAAAAATGCCTGTCGCCCAACAAGATTTGATAGTTTTCAAAACCGACAAAGTTTTGATGCCAGTTGAACTTGCCTGTGAACAACGAACGATAGAGTGCAAAAATACCGGGCCACAGTGTGATGCCAAGAAGATAGATGCAAGCCGGCGCCACCATAAAATACGGGAAAGCCTTCCGCATAAAGGGCGAACGGCGGCGGAGGGGGGCAGTCTGCAATGTCATGGCGTTATCAATCATAGGAGTTATATACTAGCGCAGGAACGGTATGTCAAGGATTATTTTCTTGCGTCAAAAATACAGCATTTTAAGCAAAAATGGTCGGGGTTTCCCCCGACCACCAAGTTTGGAGGGAGTACTTAGAATGGAGCAGTTTTGCCTTTGCCGATCCAGAGGCCTGGTTCTGTCGCGGCATAGTTCATCGGATCGGCACCTTTGTAGAAGCCGTTCTTTTCCATGATGGCTTTCACCTTGCCAGCAGCTTCGTCCAGCGCTTCCTTTGGCTTCTTGGTGCCAACGATCACTTCGTTGACAAGGAAACCAATTTCTTGCTCGACTTGGAAGCCTGAAGGAATGCGTGGTGCGCACCAAGCGTAATCCAACGATTCAGCCCAAACCTTGGCAGGCTGTGAAACGCTGCGAAGCTTTTCGTTGGCCAACACGGACTTGGTACCAGGTGCCACGCCATTGGCATTGGCTTCGTTCATCGCCATGATCGACGACGTCGTCAGGAAGGCCAGCATCAAGAATGCGGCTTCTGGTTCTGGCGAAGTCGAAGCAACAACCGATGTTGAACCGGCAATGTTTGGTGGCGCATAGGTGCCGCCAGCAACGCGTGGTTCATACAAGGTCACGATGTCGTCACCCAGTTTCGATTGGTCAGCACGTGTTGCTTGTGTGCCCGTATCTTGCCACGAAATGTTGCAAGCGATTTGGCCACCGAGCATTGCTGCACGGTTTGTTGGCCAATCGGCAGCAGCAACACCTTCAATGGCATGCTTCGAAAGGGCAGCGAGCATTTCGAGACCCTTCACACCCGCATCATTGTTGAAGATCGGTTCCCACTTATCGTTGAACAAATGCATGCCGTATTGGGCTGCAATGTGCTCCCAAGCATAGGTAGCCCAGAAACCGCGGCCAGCCATCAAACCAATACCAGCAGTACCGGGTTGGGCTTTGTTCAGTTCAGGTGCAATCCGCAACATTTCGTCGTAGGACGGAATGGTGTTGACCTTGTCGATTGAGCTGATACCGATCTTGGCGAACACCGATGGACGCACGTGCACCTGCTGAATATCGCAGTCGAACGGAATGCCCAAGATGCCCTTATCGCCCCAACGGCCATAGTTGGCTTGATAGGTTTCATACCAATCATCAAATGGAAGCGCCCACTTGGCCACATATTCATCCAATGGCTTCAAGAAGCCTTGGGCAGCAAAGTCACCCAACCATGGCGAGAAGAACTGAATGGCGTCAAAGCCGGCATTGCCGGACAGGAATTCAGCCACAACCTTGTCATACATCGCGTCATCTGGAATCGATACAACGTCGATCTTGATGCCCGAGAGTTCGGCGAAAGGTTGCGTTTGTTCCTGAGCCGATTCACGGTCAGCAGCACCAACTGCGAAACGTACGGTTTTGCCAGCATGTTCCTTGCGGATGGCTTCCCAATCAGCCGTGCGGATCCAATCCTTCTTCGGATCCCACAGCTCATCATTATCACCGAGCTTGAATTGCTCGCGATATTCTTTTTTGACGAATTTGCCCACGTTAAGTGTAGCAAGAACGTCGGCTGGGTTCTTCATCTGCGCAAAAGCGCTGTTGACGTTGAACATGTTCACACCTGCCGTTGTGGCAAGTGCGGCACTCGTTGCGGCTGTTGTTTTCAGCAGCGAACGGCGGGTCAACCCCGTGTTGCGTAAAGTCATGCATTTCCTCCGTTGATGTGGCCTGACATTGGTTTCCGTCGCGTCACGGCAGGCCAGCCATGGCGAAGGGTTTTCGGCGCAAGTGCGCGAACGAAAATTGGGAACCGACAGAAGATGCGCCCATTAAAAGGCATAGCAACATTCCTCCCAAGCCAACCTCTTCGGGTCAGTCATTCTTGATTTTCAATTAGACTACTAAATGTATTTTCAGAATGCAAATGTTTCGTATTAGAATTTTGCAAAAAACCGGGAGAACGCCAAACCTAAGCATGTGGCAGCGAATGAGGTTTGGGAAGGGGCTATCGAAATGCTACAAAAATGCTACAAAGAAGTGAAGTGTAACGTTGGCCGAACGATAGTTTCGGATCATGGCAAGATATGGACCCGGTGACAGAAAAATCGCCAGAACTGATTGAGAATGACGATCAACCCAGCGAACGCAACGCGGGCCGGGTGGCTCGCAATCGCATGCGCATTGCCTGGATGTATTATGTTGAAGGCCTGACGCAGAATGAAATTGCGGATCGTCTTGGCATTGGTCGTGTCACTGTCGTGCGCAATATAAACGAGGCACTGAAGCAACGCGAAGTTAAAATCTGGATCACCGGTCATGTGGCCGAATGCCTTGATCTTGAAGCCGAGTTAAAATCCAAATTCAATTTGGTCGACGCCGTTGTGGTGCCCGAACCCGCAAATCCAGAAAATACTTCCCGTGTCATTGGCAATGCTGCCGGTATGTACATTACCGATCAACTCACAGATGATTTTTGTTTGGGTGTGGGCTGGGGGGCAACACTTTATGCGTCATTGCAAACATTAAGTCCGCGTGAATACTCAAACGTCGAGGTGGTTTCGATGTTAGGCGGTATCGTTCAAGCCCGTCGATTCAATCCCGCCGAATTCGCATGGCAATTCGCGAACACCGTAGGTGCAAATTGTTATTTGCTGGCTGCACCTGCCGTTGTGGATTCGGAACAAACCCGCCGCGCCCTCATTGAACGTTGCGGACTTGACGATGTTTTGGCCCGCTCCGAAAAAATGGATATGGCACTCCTCAGCGTCGGCACCATGTCCGCCGAATCCACGTCTTTCCGGTTTGGATTTTTCACAGAAGAAGAGCGCCAGTCATTGATCAAAGCCGGAGCTGTGGGCGACATGCTCTACAATTTCTATGATAAAGAACGGAAAAATCGTAGATCACCCCATCAACCGCCGTGTGATGTCCATGCCAATTGACAATCTCCGTACGGTTGCAAAGCGGGTGCTCATTTCGGGCGGAAATGACAAAGTCGAAGCGCTCTTGGGTGGCATTCGCTTAATCAATCCAAACGTGTTCATCACAAATGAGGCCACCGCGCGCGCACTGGTGGACCACCCTTAATTTCTCGAAAACGAGCTTTGTGACACCACTATGACGTGCTATAAGTTGCGTTGGATTGGCCTGACACAAGGCAATCCGGGGGATGTTTGTGTTTAACGAGTCAAACATCTGGTGAGGCGAATCCCATGGCGAACGAAATTACTCTGCGTGCTCAAACGGGCACAATAGCACCTGAAATAAAACGAGGTTCAAAATCTGAACCAATGCGCCGCCACGTGCTCAATCGTATGATGCAAGAAAAATCAGGTCGGCTTTATTGCAGCGAAGACTGGGACATCGAAATCCCCTCGCTCGAACTTTACGCAGCGCGCTAGTTGATAAATTACGGCTTGTCTTTCAAGCGCACGATTACGTCGATGCGATCAATCTCTTTGCCTGCCGGCACAC
Source organism: uncultured Alphaproteobacteria bacterium (assembly GCA_963779145.1). Lineage (GTDB taxonomy): Bacteria > Pseudomonadota > Alphaproteobacteria > Rhizobiales > Aestuariivirgaceae > Aestuariivirga. The sequence goes on along the minus strand of CAVZXJ010000049.1, from coordinate 74,369 downwards.
ATGGCATGCCAACAACACTGATGCCGTCGGCTTCAATGTCCATCAACTCATGTTTTTCATTGTCGAAGAAATGAAAATGATTGGATGTGTTGGTGTCGAAATAACTGCGATCACCTTCAATAGCCAATTCCCGCAGCAAACCAGCTGATTTAAACTGGTTCAGCGTATTGTAAACCGTGGCCAATGAAACGGGTACTTTTGCCTGCAACGCTTCAGCATGCAATTCTTCAGCGCACACATGTCGATCACCTTTGCCAAACAGCAAGCCAGCCAAAGCCAAACGCTGCTGCGTCGGGCGTAACCCCGCGTCGCGCAAATTCTCTTCAAGGTGCATCAAATTGATCATCGGATGCGCCTTATAGCAAAACTCGTCCCTTGCTTGCAATGCGGCGGATTGTGAGGGCAAAACTTTGCATTTTGCCGTAACACCATGCTAGATAGGGACAAAACCAACAGGGGCAAGTGCGCTTACGATGTTCACACCAAAACCATCCTACACCTATGAAGACCTGATCACCTGCGGACGCGGTGAATTGTTCGGCCCCGGCAATGCTCAACTGCCTTTGCCGCCTATGTTGATGTTTGACCGCATCACTGAAATGAAAAAAGACGGCGGTGCCGCAGGTTTGGGATCAGTCAAAGCTGAACTCGATATTAAGCCTGACCTCTGGTTCTTCCCTTGCCATTTCCATGGTGACCCGGTCATGCCTGGTTGCTTAGGCTTGGATGCACTTTGGCAATTGACGGGCTTTTTCCTCGGTTGGCTGGGTGAGCCCGGAAAAGGCCGCGCCTTGGGCGTGGGCGAAGTGAAGTTTACGGGCATGGTTACGCCCAAAATTAAAACCGTGACCTATGAAGTTGAGGTAACGCGCCTGATTTTGCGCAAGCTCAAGCTCGCCGTCGCCAATGGCGTCATGAAAGCCGATGGTGAAGTGGTTTATCAAGTGACAGACATGAAGGTCGGTCTGTTCGGGCCAACGGCCTAATCGTCAGTATAAGGAGCATATCATGCGTCGTGTCGTCATCACCGGGATGGGCATTGTCTCATCCATCGGCAACAACACCCAAGAAGTCACGGCCTCGTTGCGTGAAGCAAAATCGGGCATTGTTGCTGCTGAAAAATACAAAGAATTAGGCTTCCGCTGCCAGGTTCATGGTCAACCCAATTATGATCTGGATACGGTCGATCGTCGGGTTCGGCGCTTCATGGCAGACGGGGCAGCGTGGAACTACGTTGCGATGCAACAAGCCATTGTTGATTCTGGTCTCGAAGAGTCCGATGTCAAAAACGAACGTACCGGCATCATCATGGGCTCAGGTGGCCCGTCCACAAAAGTCATCGTAGCTGCCGCTGATACAACGCGGGAAAAGGGCCCAAAGCGGGTCGGACCTTTCGCTGTTCCTCCATCTATGTCGTCGGCACATTCTGCAACTTTGGCCACACCGTTTGGCATTCGAGGCGTGAACTACACTATTTCATCAGCATGCGCGACGTCGGCTCATTGCATTGGTAACGCATCGGAACTCATTCAATGGGGCAAGCAAGATGTAATGTTTGCAGGTGGCGGCGAAGAATTGGATTGGACGCTGTCCGTATTGTTCGATGCCATGGGTGCCATGTCTTCAAAGTATAACAACTCAACAGCCTCCCGCGCCTACGACAAAAACCGCGACGGCTTTGTGATCGCAGGTGGCGCTGGCGTTGTGGTGTTGGAAGAACTCGAGCACGCAAAGGCCCGTGGAGCAAAAATCTATGCTGAACTCGTGGGCTACGGTGCCACGTCGGACGGTTACGATATGGTCGCCCCATCAGGTGAAGGTGCCATGCGCTGCATGCGCCAAGCCATGGCCACGGTGAAGGGCGACATTGACTATATCAACCCCCATGGCACTTCGACGCCTGTGGGTGATGCCAAGGAAATTGAAGCGGTGCGTGAAGTTTTCGGCAGCAAAATTCCGCCAATCTCATCAACCAAGTCGTTGACAGGCCATTCGCTCGGCGCAACCGGTGTGCAAGAAGCGATCTATTCAATGCTGATGATGCAGAACAATTTCCTCTGCGAAAGTGCGCATATTGAGGAAATCGATCCGGCCTTTGCCGATGTACCCATCATTCGCAAACGCATCGACAATGCAAAGGTCGATACTGTGATGTCGAACAGCTTCGGCTTCGGCGGCACCAACGCCACACTCATCATGCAAAGGTACAACGGCTAATGGTTGAGGGTTTGATGAAGGGCAAGCGTGGGCTTGTCATGGGTGTGGCCAACGATCATTCGATTGCGTGGTCCATTGCAAAATCACTGCATGCGCAGGAAGCTGAACTGGCGTTTCACCTATCAAGGCGATGCATTTGGCAAACGCTTGGAACCCTTGGCTGCATCAGTTGGCAGCAACATCATGATCCCCTGCGATGTTGAGGACATTGCAACTGTCGACAATGTATTCGCGGTATTGAAAGAGAAATGGGGCAAAATCGATTTCCTCGTCCACGCCATCGGTTTCTCCGACAAGAACGAACTCAAAGGCAAATATGCCGAGACGTCGCGTGAAAATTTCGTCCGTACAATGATTATTTCATGCTTCTCGTTTACCGAGATTGCAAAACGTGCCGCAACCATGATGCCGGATGGTGGTGCCTTAGTTACTCTCACCTATGGTGGCTCCATGCGCGTGATGCCCAATTACAACGTCATGGGTGTTGCAAAAGCCGCACTTGAAAGTTCGGTGCGTTACCTTGCCAGTGACTTTGGTGCACAAGGCATACGCGTCAATGCATTGTCCGCTGGCCCCATGCGCACGCTCGCAGGTGCCGGCATTGGTGATGCACGCGCCATGTATAATTTCCAACAGGCCCATGCACCTTTGCGCCGCACGATTACAACTGAAGAAGTCGGTGGAGCAGGGCTCTATCTGTTGTCGCCGCTCTCGAGTGGTGTGACTGGCGAAATTCACTATGTGGATTCAGGCTATAACATCATCTCCATGCCACGTCCGGAAGACCTCGCAAAGTCATGACTGCTCACGAAACCCTGCTCGATCGTTACGCTGAACTCACCATCAAATCTGGCTTAGGTTTAAAGCCCGGCCAGCAACTGTTGTTGACTGCCCCGATTGAAGCCGTGGACCTTGTGCGTCGCATCACCTTTCATGCCTATAAGGCGGGCGCTTCATTGGTCACAACGCTTTACAACGATGAACAGGCAAGTCTCATGCGCTATACGGCGGGCCATGATGCAGGTTTTGATACCGCACCAGCATGGTTGTTCAACGGCATGGCCGAAGCTTTCAAAGATGGCAATTGTGCAAGGCTCGCAATCATCGGTGAAGACCCGGCACTGCTATCTGGCCAAGATCCTGAGAAACTTTCGCGTGCCAATCGTGCGCGGTCGAAAGCTTACAAACCCGTCATCGAACTCATCACCTCGTTCGCCACCAACTGGTGCATCATCTCTGCGGCAACACCATCCCACGCCCGCAACATGTTTCCGGATTTGGCTGAAGCACAAGCCATACAGAAGTTATGGGACGCGATTTTCAAATGCACGCGCGCTGATTTGCCCGACCCCATTGCCGCTTGGGACGCCCACAACAAAGCCCTCCATGCCCGCGTGAAATTGCTCAATGACAAACGCTATGCGGCATTGAAATACAAAGGCCCCGGAACCGACTTCACCTTGGGTCTCGTTGATAATCATGTGTGGGCAGGTGGCGCGTCGATGGCGCGCAATGGCATTCTGTGCAACCCCAACATTCCCACCGAAGAAGTCTTCACCATGCCGCACCGTGAACGCGTGGATGGCATTGTGCGTTCAACCAAGCCACTTGTCCTATCAAGGCTCGATGATCGAAGGCATATCGGTACGTTTTGAAAAAGGCCGCATCGTCGAAGGCAATGCGGAAAAAGGCGGCGACGTTTTCAAGAAGATGATCTCGACCGACGATGGCGCAGCCCGCTTGGGCGAAGTGGCGCTCGTGCCGCATTCCTCGCCTATCTCAGCTTCAGGCCTTGTCTTCAACGAAACCCTCTTCGACGAAAACGCCGCCAGCCACATCGCCGTGGGCCAAGCCTATTCCCAGAATATGGAAGGCACGGCTGATATGACAGCAGAGCAAAAATTGGCGGCTGGCATGAACACGTCTTTGGTGCATGTCGATTGGATGATCGGTTCAGGCGAACTCGATATTGACGGCATCACCAAAGACGGCAAAGCCGAACCGCTGATGCGCAAAGGTGAGTGGGCTTGAAGGAATTTAGTGCGAATGACGCTGCCAAACAGCCCGTCATTCCCGCGAAGGCGGGAATCCAGCTTGGCCACGATGAGCGCTTGTAGAAAGCTGGATCCCCGCCTTCGCGGGGATGACGAGGGAAATGGTGGAGCAGGTAACGATTGTGGCGGGGTGAAAAGTGCCTGATATTTCATCCACACAACTGCTGCTTGTCACTCTGCCTGTTTATCGGCGCAACACTCTACACCTCCGTCGGTCATGCCGGTGCCTCGGCCTATATCGCGGCCATGGCGCTCTTCGGCATTCCCGCCGCCACCATGCGCCCCACGGCATTGGTGCTGAACATTCTCGTCGCCAGTTTTGGCGCATTTCGATTTATCAATGCTGGGCTGTTTCGCTTTCGCGGCGTTTGGCCATTTCTTGTGGGCGCATTGCCCATGGCGTTTCTAGGGGGCTATATTCAATTGCCCGGGCAATACTATCGCCCCATCGTTGGCGTCGTATTGTTGATCGCGGCAGCAAGGTTGCTATGGCCCAAACCGCTTCCGGTGTTATCGGGTTGGGCTGACCCTCCGATCTGGGCCGCCATTCCCGCTGGTGCAGCAATTGGCTTTCTATCGGGCCTCACAGGCACGGGCGGCGGCATATTTCTAACGCCCCTCATTTTGTTCATGGCGTGGTGCGAAACCAAAACAGCATCCGGCATTTCGGTGGTGTTCATTCTCTGCAATTCGATTGCGGGACTGCTCGGCAACTACGCATCATTAAAGTCATTGCCCGCAGAACTGCCGCTTTACATGGTGGCTGTCATGGCAGGTGCACTGCTGGGAACACAAATCGGCATTCACAAGTTTGCGAAGGAACATTTGCTGAAAGCGCTGGGTGTAGTGTTGGTGATTGCGGGTGCGAAGTTGATTGGGGTGTATTGATCACGCTTGACGTTATTAACGAAATGCGTTATTAAATTGCAAATGATCAAGTCCTTCAAATCGAAGGAAACGGAAAGTTTGTTCCGTCTAGAAAGTAGCCGCAGATGGAAAAGCATCGAACGGCCAGCATTGCGCAAACTCGTCCAATTGGATTTGGCATTAAACATCAACGATATGCGTGTTCCGCCGGGCAACCAGTTGGAAGCATTGGTCGGTGACCGCAAAGGCCAATGGAGCATTCGCATCAACGACCAGTTTCGCATTTGTTTTCGCTGGACTGAAGATGGGCCTGAAGATGTTGAAATTGTCGATTATCATTAGTGGAGTATCACCATGACGAAATTTATCGCCCCAGTATCACCTGGTGAAATGCTGGAAGAAGAATTCCTGAAGCCATTGGGTTTGACAAAATACCGCTTGGCTAAAAGCATTGACGTCCCAGCCCAACGCATTGGCGACATCGTAGCTGGTAAACGCGGCATCACAGCAGAAACAGATTTACGCCTATGCCGCTTCTTCGGGTTATCAGAGGGCTGGTGGCTGCGCTTGCAGGGAAGTTATGACACTGCAATTGCGCGGCGAAAGATAGGCAAGGCGTTGGAGAAAATTGTGCCACTTGCAGAAGTCGCTTAGACATAGTACCTAAACTCCGTCATTCCGGACGCGCAGTGTAGCGAAGCGGAACAAGCGATCCGGAATCGCAGCTTTCGTTCACCACGCTCACAATTCGAAGCGCAGGTTCCAGCTCGCGCTACGCGTTGCTCCGCTTGGCTGGAATGACGGAGTATGTTATTTGAAATAAGCCAGCACTCCAAATACCGTTCCTATAATTGTAGCTACGGAAACTGCTACGCTTAGCCACCACATCCTATCTGTAGTGTCGCCATCCTTTTGGCTATTCTATCATTCTCCCGCCCACGCAATTCGTCGAGAAAATACTAGACTCCCATAACCATATGAGAAGCTGTTTTGTCATGCTGCTGAATAAGTTCTTCGTCAGACATGTTCCTTAGTTCAGAAATTCGATGCGACACGTCTAGCTCCAACTCATCACAAAATAAACTTACTCAAATCCGTATTCTTCGCCAGCCCGCTCACATGCTTCTGCACGAAGGCTTGATCGATCAGCACTGTCTCGCCTGAACGATCTGTCGCCGTGAAGCTCACATCATCCAACACGCGTTCCATCACCGTTTGCAACCGTCGTGCACCGATGTTTTCGACTGTCGAATTGATCTCCGCTGCCACGCGCGCCAATTCAGCAACACCATCTTCTGTCACATCCAGCGTCACACCCTCGGTCAACATCAGCGCTTTGTATTGCTTGATGATGCTGGCTTCGGGTTCCACCAAAATGCGTTGGAAGTCTTCTTGTGTCAGCGCTTTCAATTCCACGCGGATCGGCAAGCGGCCTTGCAGTTCGGGCAATAAATCCGACGGCTTGGCCACATGGAATGCGCCTGATGCAATGAACAGGATATGATCGGTTTGCACAGGGCCATGTTTGGTGGACACTGTGGTGCCTTCGATCAATGGCAACAAATCCCGCTGCACACCTTCGCGTGACACATCGCCTGCACGTCCCTCGCGGGCGCAGATTTTGTCGATTTCATCCAAAAACACGATGCCGTTATTCTCAACCATGAAGATGGCTTCCGCGATGATTTTTTCTTGGTCGAGCAGCTTGTCGCTTTCTTCTGCCATTAACAATTCATGGGCTTGTTCAACCGTCACGCGGCGGGTTTTGGTGCGGCCACCGAAAGCTTTGCCCATCATATCGGAAAGATTGATCACAGCACCTGATCCACCCGGCATGCCCGGAATATCAAAACTCGGCACACCGGAATCAGCAACTTGAATTTCAATTTCTTTGCTGTTGAGTTCATTGTTGCGCAGCTTCTTGCGAAAACTGTCGCGCGTGGTTTCAGAGGCATTCGCCCCCACCAGTGCTTCCAACACACGCGCCTCAGCATTCATCTCCGCTTGCGCTTCAACTTCTTTGCGGCGGGTGATTTTGACCATGCCGATGCCAGCTTCAAGCAAATCACGAATGATCTGGTCCACATCGCGGCCCACATAGCCAACCTCGGTAAACTTGGTGGCTTCAACTTTCAGAAACGGCGCATTGGCCAACTTCGCCAAACGCCGCGCAATTTCAGTTTTACCAACGCCCGTAGGTCCGATCATCAGAATGTTTTTGGGTGTCACTTCTTCGCGAATTTGCCCTGTGAGCTGTTGCCTGCGCCAGCGGTTGCGAAGCGCAATGGCAACAGCACGTTTGGCGTCATGCTGGCCGATAATGTAGCGGTCGAGTTCAGAAACAATTTCGCGAGGGGTAAAGTTTGTCATGATGTCCTTCAGTTTTGCGCGTAACCCGCGCCATAGTCAAAATCTTCCGGCAATAATTCCATGAGTAAATCGCCATCGGCTTCGGCATAGGGCGTGAACCCTGCCTTCATATAAGCTGATATGGCGCGTTCATTGCGAATGTCGGGGTCAATCACCAAGCGCGTGGCACCCTCGGCAAAAAGTTTCGCAGAGAAATGTTTGACGATGAGCGAACCTAAGCCCTTGCCGAGATTTGCTGCATCACCAATCGAGATATCAATGCCGCGCTCGGTCCGCGCCATATCCTTCACCCAAGACACGTCTGGGTGCTGGGCAGGCCACCAACATTGAATGTAAGCAATGGGTTCGTCATTGATGCAAGCAATGAACGGCAAATGCTCCCCCTCATCAACTGCATAAATCATGGCCAACTCTTCCTCAGGCTCGCCCCACCATTCAAGCCAATGGGGTTGCGCCAACCAACTTTGCAGCAAAGCGCGATGCTCTTCGGTAACGGGTATAAAATCAATCAAACCGCATCCAGCATTTCAACGGTCAAATTGCCGTTGGTATAAACACAAATGTCAGCTGCGATTTTCATCGATTTGCGGCAGATGGTTTCGGCATCCATATCGGTTTCCATCAACGCACGCGCGGCGGCCAAAGCGTAGTTGCCGCCAGAACCAATAGCGATCACACCATTCTCAGGTTCAAGCACGTCGCCTGTTCCGGTGAGAACCAGCGAGGTCGTTTTATCAGCCACAATCATCATGGCTTCGAGGCGGCGGAGATAGCGATCCATACGCCAGTCCTTCGCCATTTCAACGGCGGCGCGGGTGAGTTGGTTTGGAAATTGCTCAAGCTTGCCTTCAAGGCGCTCAAACAACGTCATGGCGTCAGCCGTGGCACCTGCAAATCCCGCGATCACTTGCCCCGTTCCCAAGGGCCGTACTTTGCGGGCATTGCCCTTGATAATCGTCTGCCCAAGGCTAACCTGCCCATCACCAGCGATGACGACCTTGCCGCCCTTGCGCACTGTCAGAATTGTGGTGCCATGCCATTGGACGGGCTCGCTCATTGCTTTAACCTCTTGATGTCAGTCGTAAGTTTCATGAATCGATATGTAAGGTGGCTTTTGTGAATTGCAAAGAGCATTGCGTAAAGCATTGATCTGGTAAGATATAGTCATTGGCCCACAAGTCTGCTATTGCGCCGTCACAGAAAGGGCAGCCCCCATGCGCACCGCCACAGTCGACCGTAAAACCACCGAGACGAAAGTTTCCTGCACCATCAATTTGGATGGCACGGGCGCTTTTGACATTAAAACCGGGGTTGGCTTCTTCGACCACATGATGGAGCAGCTCTCGCGCCACTCCCTCATCGACATTACGTTGAAAGCCGATGGCGACTTGCACATTGATGACCACCACACGGTGGAAGATTCAGGCATTGCCTTGGGCCAAGCCATTGCCAAAGCGCTTGGGCGACCGCAAAGGCATTCGCCGTTATGGCTCATGCGATTTGGCGATGGATGAAACTTTGAGCCGCTGCGCCATCGACGTTTCAGGCCGCGCATTTTTGGTTTTCAAAGCAAATTTCCCGCGCGACAAAATTGGCACGTTTGACACTGAATTGGTGCGCGAATGGTTCCAAGCCTTCGCCATGAATGCAGGCATCACCCTGCATCTTGAAAATGCCTATGGCGAAAACGCACACCACATTGCTGAAGCCAGCTACAAAGCTTTGGCCCGTGCGCTTCGTGACGCCATTGAAATTGATCCTCGCCAAAAGGATCGCATTCCTTCGACCAAAGGTTCGCTGAGCGGCTGATATGAAAACTGTTATTATCGATTACGGGTCGGGCAATTTGCATTCGGCCCACAAAGCTTTTGAACGCGCCGCCACTGACAACAAAATCAAAGGCGATATTGTTGTGTCGTCGCAAGTGCGCGATGTGGAAACGGCTGATCGCATTGTGCTGCCCGGCGTTGGCGCATTCAAAGATTGCCGCAATGGCTTGCTGGCGATTGAAGGCATGCGTGAAGCCTTGCAACAACGCGTTATCGCTGGCGGCTTTCCGTTTCTTGGCATCTGCGTGGGAATGCAATTATTGGCCACGCGCGGCCTTGAACACGACACGACGCCAGGCCTTGGTTGGGTGGCGGGAGATGTGGTGAAGATTACGCCGCAGGATGCTTCACTCAAGATTCCGCACATGGGTTGGAACACCTTGAATGTGCATTCGTCCCACGCGCTGTTGAACGGCATTGATACAGGGCCAACAGGCTTGCACGCTTACTTTGTTCATTCCTACCATTTGCAAACCGCATTGCCGGAAGACGTTGTGGCCACAACGGATTATTCCGGACCCGTAACGGCCATGGTTGGATATGAAAACATTGCGGGCACCCAGTTTCACCCCGAAAAAAGCCAGGAACTGGGATTGAAGCTGATCGCGAACTTTTTGAGGTGGAAGCCATGACGAGCCAATGCTTCGAGGCATTGCTTTGCAATGCACCTCAGCATGAGGGACTTACTTTCAACCTCACCCTGAGGTGCTCCGCATTGCGGAGCCTCGAAGGGTGCGCCACGAGTGCTAAGCCATGATCCTGTTTCCCGCCATTGACCTGAAGGACGGTAAATGTGTGCGCTTGAAATTGGGGGACATGGCGCAAGCCACCATTTACAACGATAGCCCTGCTGCACAGGCTAAAACCTTTGAAGACCAAGGTTTCAACTGGCTTCATGTGGTCGATTTGAACGGCGCGTTTGAAGGTCAATCCGTCAATGGTTTCGCTGTCGAATCGATTTTGAAGGCGACGAAGAACCCTGTGCAATTGGGCGGCGGTATTCGCACCTTGCACCACATTGAATCTTGGCTGAACAAAGGTTTGGCCCGCGTGATTTTGGGCACAATTGCTGTGCGTGATCCGGCACTGGTGAAAGAAGCCTGCAAATTATTTCCCGGCAAAGTGGCCGTGGGTATTGATGCCAAAGGCGGCAAAGTGGCCGTTGAAGGTTGGGCCGAAGCCTCATCACTCGGCGTGATAGAGCTCGCGCAAAAATTTGAAGGCGCAGGCGTTGCCGCCATCATTTATACCGACATTGATCGCGATGGTATTCTCGCAGGCATCAACTGGTCTTCGACGATTGCGTTAGCTGATGCTGTTTCGATCCCCGTCATTGCATCCGGCGGCTTGGCCTCGATTGCCGATGTTGAACGCATGCTCCAGCCCGATGCCGCAAAGCTGGAAGGTGCGATTACCGGTCGGGCCTTGTATGACGGCAGGTTGGACCCCGCAGCGGCATTGAAACTCATTTCGGAGGCGAATCGATGAATAAGGTTCTGCTGATAACAGGTGGATCACGCGGTATTGGTGCCGCAACGGCACGACTTGCTGTGGCGGAAGGTTATGCCGTCGCCATCAATTATGTTGGCGACAAGAAAGCTGCAGATGCGCTTGTGGGTGAGCTCGGAGAGCGCGCAATTGCGGTGCAAGGCGACGTGGCGAAACTTGACGATGTAGAACGCATGTTCGCGGAAACAGAAAACGCATTTGGGAGTATTACCCATGTCGTCAATTCTGCGGGCATCACGGGCAAGTCTTCGCGCCTTGATGCGTGTGACCCGCAAGTGATTGCTGATACGATCGCCATCAATCTCACTGGAAATATTTTTGTGTGTCGTGAAGCTGTAAAGCGCATGTCCACCAAACATGGTGGCAAGGGCGGTGTGATCATCAACCTTTCATCCGCAGCAGCAACATTGGGAAGCCCAGGAGAATATACGTGGTATGCCGCCTCGAAGGGCGGCATTGATGCTTTTACGATTGGCCTCGCCAAAGAAGTGGCCATGGAAGGCATTCGCGTGGCCTCCGTCACCCCCGGCATGACTGATACTGAAATCCACGAACGCTCCACGGGCGACCAATCTCGTGTTGAACGCATCCGCCCCACCATCCCTATGCAGCGCATCGGCAAGGCGGAAGAGATTGCCAATGCCATCATGTTTATGTTGTCAGATAAAGCCAGCTACATCACAGGTACGACCCTGCGTGTTGCAGGAGGCCGTTGATGTTGAAAGCCCGCGTTATTCCCTGTCTCGATGTCAAAGATGGTCGCGTCGTCAAAGGCGTCAATTTTGTTGACCTGCGTGATGCGGGAGACCCAGTTGAAGCGGCCAAAGCTTACGACGCTGCAGGGGCTGACGAATTGTGCTTCCTCGACATTGCCGCAACCCACGAAAACCGTGGCACCATGATGGATGTTGTGAAGCGCACAGCTGAATGTTGCTTTATGCCGCTGACGGTGGGCGGTGGCGTGCGCACTGTTGATGACATTCGCAACTTGCTACTTGCCGGGGCTGACAAGGTTTCAATCAATTCCGCCGCCGTCAGCAATCGGCAGTTTGTTAGGGAAGCAGCCGAGAAATTCGGTAGCCAATGTATTGTTGTGGCCATTGATGCCAAGGAAGTGTCGCCCGGGAAATTTGAAATCTTCACCCACGGTGGCCGCAAGGAAACGGGCATTGATGCTGTCGATTTTGCCAAAGAAGTGGCAAGCCTTGGTGCTGGAGAAATTCTGCTGACCTCGATGGACAGGGATGGCACAGGCAAGGGCTTCAATATTGCACTGACGCGGGCCATTGCTGACGCTGTTTCGATTCCTGTGATTGCTTCAGGTGGTGTTGGAAATCTGGATCACCTCGTCGAAGGTATTAGAGATGGACACGCCACAGCCGTGCTTGCGGCCTCGATTTTCCATTTCGGAACCTATACAATCGCTGAAGCAAAACAGGCCATGGCCGCAGCGGGCATTCCCATGCGCTTGGCCCCAGGAGCAGGCGCATGAGCAACTTTGAACAGTTGGACCGATTAGCAGCAGATATTGCTGCGAAGTCGAAAGCGTCACCTGATGAATCCTACACGGCAAAACTGATTTCCAAAGGCGTTTCCAAATGCGCCAAGAAATTTGGCGAGGAAGCAGTGGAACTCGCACTGGCGTCAATTGGCACTGACAAAAAAGAGACAACAGCAGAAGCGGCTGATGTGCTCTACCATTTTCTTGTTCTATTGCAGGCGGCAGGCGTTTCACCTGACGACGTAATGGCGGAGCTCAAGCGCCGCGAAGGCACAGGCGGACTTGTTGAAAAGGCGTCCCGCAAGCATGATTGATCTGTCTGAAGACTTCGCCCGCGAAGTTTCCCCGTTTCGTCGCTTTGCCCGTGATGAATGGTCAGCCCTTCGCGCCGACACGCCGATGACCTTGACGCAAGATGACCTCAATGAAGTGCGTTCATTGAATGACCGCATCGACCTTGATGAAGTCGAAACAATTTATTTGCCGATGTCGCGGCTCTTGAATCTTTATGTTCAAGCATCGCAAAAACTCTTCCACGCCTCCAACATGTTTCTGCACCGCCATGATTTGAAGGTGCCTTACATCATCGGTGTTGCAGGTTCGGTTGCCGTTGGAAAAAGCACGTCAGCGCGTATTTTGCGTCGCTTGTTGTCGCGCTGGCCGTCACACCCGAAAGTCGATTTGGTCACAACAGATGGCTTCCTCATGCCCAATGCGGTGCTGCAACGCGAAGGCCTGATGAACCGCAAAGGCTTTCCTGAATCCTATGACCTGCAACGCATTTTGCGTTTCATGTCGGATATTAAATCTGGTGAGCGTGATGTGGAAGCGCCGCTCTATTCACATCTGACCTACGATGTCTTGCCCGATAAAACCCAAGTGGTGGACCAGCCGGATATTCTGATTATTGAAGGCATCAATGTGCTTCAAACGGGCCGCCCGCCGCGCGATGGTCGCGGTATCCCGAATACGTCTGACTTCTTTGATTTTTCGATATTCATTGATGCTGAAGAAGACGATTTGAAGGAGTGGTATATCGAGCGCTTCTTCAGTTTGAAGAATGGCGCATTCAAAGATCCGCAATCTTATTTCCATCGCTACGCGGCATTGAATGACGCCGAAGCCAAAGAAACCGCGACCCGCATTTGGAAAAGCATCAACCTTGTAAACCTTCGTGAAAATATTCTACCCACTCGCCCTCGTGCTGACTTGGTGTTGCGCAAAGGTTCGGACCACAAAGTGCGCAGTGTCTTCTTGCGCAAACTTTAGGAGCACAGAATGTCAGGTGAAACCAATCTCGAGATACTTTTGGCGTCGATGGAGCCAACACTGGACGAGAGACCGTATGGCTTTCTCACGGTTTCCAATGAACAGCCACTGGCTGGAATAAACGATGTGTTTGCTGTGATCCGTGAAGCAGAAGGCGTAACGTTAGTGGCTCCCATTGACCAACTTCAGAGAATGGGATTTGCCAGTGAATTGCAATGGGCAAGAATAACATTGACTGTTCACTCCTCACTGTCTGCTGTGGGCTTAACCGCTGCCTTTGCCAAAGTTTTGGGCGACGAGGGAATTAGCGCCAACGTTATTGCTGGTTATTTTCATGATCACATTTTGGTCCAATGGCAGTTCCGACATGAAGCGATGGCAGCACTGGCAAGTTTCAAGAAATAATTGCTATTTCCGCTTACCCGTCATTGCCACCACATCATCCGTATCATCGAGCAGCGCCAACATGGCTTTTCGTGCGGCTACGGGGTCACTCGCAATCACGGCGCGGGCAATGGCCTCGTGCAGTTTCAAAGCTTGCCGATAACGAGGATTACGCTGCGTGGTGTAGTCAAATAAGTTGGCAAGCGTTTCATCAATCAAAATGTTGAAGGGCACAAGCAAATCGTTGTTGGTGGCGGCCAAAAGAGATTCATGAAACAGCACATCAGCTTCCACCATTTCGGCGAGTGACTTGGCGTTGCGCATATCGTCCAATGCGGCAACCAACTGGTCAATTTGTTTGGTTGTGCGTTTGGTTGCGGCAAGTTCGGCAATGCCGGGCTCAACAATGCGGCGGAATTCTTGTGTGGAAACCAAGAATGCTTTGCGATCTGTGGCCGACCGATGCCAAGCCAACACATCACGGTCCAAAAGATTCCAACGCATTTTAGGTTCAACGCGAGACCCGATTTTCGGGCGGGATGCAATTAAGCCCTTTGCAGACAGAGATTTAATGGCTTCGCGCACAGCTGTTCGGCTGGCGTTATAAACCTTCCCCCATTCTGCTTCGTTGGGCAGCAAGGTTCCGGGTGCAAATTCGCCCCCCAAAATGCGCTCGCCAATGCCACGCGCAATGAGGCTGTGGAGCTTTCCTCCCGTCTTGGCTTTACTCGTCAGCTTTGGTTTATTTATCATACAAATTCTCTTGATCGCCTTGATGTGCCACACTATGGTCCGCACCAGCTTTTGCACAAGCCCCCCGTATGAGGGATTTGGTAAAGCGTTTAACAGGGAGGACTACCTATGATGAATCGCAGACATTTCTTGGCAACCACCGTTGCCGCCGCCGTCGCCATGACGTCGGGCTTTGCACTTGCCCAAGGCAAGGGCTTGGTTGGTATTTCAATGCCAACAAAATCTTCAACCCGTTGGATTTCCGACGGCGAATCCATGGTGAAGGAATTCACCGCATTGGGTTACGAAACCGATCTTCAATTCGCTGAAGACGACATTCCAAACCAATTGGCCCAGATTGAAAACATGGTCACCAAGGGTGCCAAGGTTTTGATCGTGGCCTCGATTGACGGCACAACATTGGGCGACATTCTGAAGAAAGCCAATGAAGCCGGCGCAAAGGTTATTGCTTATGACCGTTTGATCAGCAAAACAGAATTCGTTGATTATTACACAACGTTCGACAACTTCGGTGTTGGCGTATTGCAGGCCAACTCGCTGGTTGAAGGCCTCAAGGCTTCGGGCGCTGGTCCATATAATGTTGAACTGTTCGGCGGTTCGCCAGACGACACCAACGCTTTCTATTTCTACGATGGCGCAATGTCAGTTCTGCAGCCAATGATCGATTCGAAAGAAATCGTCATTGTCTCAGGCCAAATGGGCATGGACAAGGTTGGTACACTCCGTTGGGATGGCGCAGTGGCCCAAGCCCGCATGGATAACCTGTTGTCAGCTTTCTATACCGACAAGAAGGTGAACGGCGTTTTGGCTCCTTACGATGGTCTGTCACGCGGCATCATTTCCTCGCTCAAGGGCGTAGGCTATGGTTCTGGCGACCAGAAGATGCCGATCATCACCGGACAAGATGCTGAAACAGCATCTGTAAAGGCGATGATGGCTGGCGAACAATATTCAACCGTGTTCAAGGACACGCGCGAACTCGCCAAGGTAACAGCCAAGATGGTTGACGCCATCATGGGTGGCAAAGAGCCAGAAATCAACGACACCAAGACCTACAACAATGGTGTGAAGGTTGTTCCATCGTTCCTGCTGACACCATATTCCGTCGGCAAGGGCGACATCACCAAGATGTTGGTGGACTCAGGCTACATCAAGGCTGAAGACCTGCAATAATTGAGTTATCCAGCGGGCCTCGTAAGTTAACTTGCGGGGCCCGCTTTTTCACGACATTATGAAAATGAAGAGCGGATCAACCGCCTGATATTGGGAGCGAACGGCACGCGCATGCAGCCCATTCTTGAAATGCGGGGGATCACGAAAACATTTCCGGGTGTCAAAGCCCTGACAGATGTTGAATTGAGTGTCATGCCCGCCGAAATTCATGCGGTGGTTGGCGAAAATGGAGCTGGCAAATCGACCCTTATGAAAGTGCTCTCCGGTGTCTATCCGGCTGGAACATTTGATGGCAGCATCAGCTTTGAAGGCAAAGCACATCAGTTCAAAAAAATTTCAGATTCCGAAGACATCGGCATTATTATCATCCATCAGGAATTGGCCTTGGTGCCGCTGCTCTCCATTGCGGAAAATATTTTCCTTGGTCACGAGACCGCAAAGAACGGCATTATCAATTGGTTTGAAGCCTTCAAGCGCACGAAGGAATTGCTGGCCAAAGTTGGCCTCAGCGAAAATCCAAACACGCTGATCACCAACATCGGCACAGGCAAGCAGCAACTTGTTGAAATCGCCAAAGCGCTGAACAAGAAAGGTGAAGCTGCTTATTCTGGATGAGCCAACATCGAGCTTGAACGAAAAAGATTCGAATGCGCTATTGGAGCTTCTGAAGGGCTTCAAAGCGCAAGGCATTTCCTCCATTCTCATCACGCATAAACTGAACGAAGTGATGAAAGTGGCTGATCGCATTACGGTCATCCGTGATGGCAAAACCATTGATACGATGGATGTGCACACCGACAAGGTGGATGAAGACCGCATCATCAAAGCCATGGTGGGCCGTGATCTGTCAGAACGTTACCCGCCACGCGAACCTAAAATTGGCGAAGTGTTGCTCGAAGTCAAAAACTGGAGCGTCTATCACCCGCAACACGCTGACCGCCACATGATCAAGGGTGTGAACTTGAATGTGCGTGCGGGTGAAGTTGTCGGCATTGCCGGGTTGATGGGAGCGGGCCGCACTGAATTTGCGATGTCGCTGTTTGGTCGCGCCTATGGCAAGCGCATTTCCGGTGACGTGTTTATGCATGGTAAGCCTGTTGATGTTTCGACAATTCCAAAAGCCACCGAAGCGGGCCTTGCCTACGTCACTGAAGACCGCAAAACCTATGGTCTGGTGTTGATTGACCACATCAAACACAACGTAACGCTGGCCAATCTTGAAGGCGTGTCTGAGCGTGGCGTGGTCAATGATATTTCGGAAATTGGAATTGCCACCAAATATCGCAAAGATCTCGGCATTCGCTCGTCCGGCATTTATCAAACCACGGTCAACCTGTCGGGCGGAAACCAGCAAAAAGTTGTGCTTTCGAAATGGCTTTTCTCGGGGCCAGAAGTACTCATTCTGGATGAGCCCACGCGCGGCATCGACGTAGGTGCAAAGTATGAAATCTACGGCATCATCAACAAACTTGCCGAAGAAGGCAAAGCCGTCATCGTTATATCCTCGGAAATGCCAGAACTGCTTGGAATCTCTGATCGCATTTATGTGATGAACGAAGGTAAGTTTGTGGCTGAAATGCCAGCCAAAGAAGCGACGCAAGAAAAGATCATGCGCGCCATTATGAAATCATGGGAACACTAACATGACCGACGTTGCTGCAAAAATCGAAACGCCTTCCATCACGGGCTTCATCAAAGCCAATATCCGCGATTACGCACTCTTGTTGTCGCTGATCGCCATCATGGTGTTTTTCCAATTTGCCACCAAAGGCATTTTGTTCACACCGTTGAACATGACCAACATCATTTTGCAGAACAGCTACATCGTCATCATGGCGTTGGGCATGTTGTTGATTATTGTCGCTGGCCACATTGACCTATCCGTGGGGTTCTTGTCTGGCTTTATCGGGGCCATTGCGGGCGTGATGATGGTCTCAAATCCATTGTGGCCTGTGGCCATGAAAATGGGAACGGTTCCTGCAATCCTGATTTGCCTCGTCGTCGGAACGGCCATCGGTGCCTTGCAAGGTTGGTTCGTGGCCAAGTTCCGCATCCCCGCATTTATCGTAACGCTTGCTGGCATGTTGATCTTCCGTGGACTGATGATTGCCATGTTGTCAGGTCGCAATCTCGGTCCATTCCCTGAATCATTCCAAGCCTTGTCGAATGGATACGTGCCAGACCTGTTAGACTTTTTAGCACCAGGTAAACTGAACGTTTTTGCTCTCGTCGTCGGTGTTGCTGTGACAGCCCTCATCTTGTGGTCAAACTGGAAATCACGTTCACTCGAAGTGTCCCATGGCATGGCCGAAGAACCTGTTGAATTGTTCTATGGTCGAAATGCGCTCATTGCCGCTGCGTTCGTCGGCTTTTCATGGATTATGGCCAACCACAAGGGATTGCCCAACGTGTTGGTGACAATGTTTGCCTTGGTGGCGTTGTTCATGTTCGTCACCACGCGCACCACTTTCGGTCGCCGGGTCTATGCCATGGGCGGCAATGAAAAAGCGGCCAAGCTTTCCGGCATCAACACGGAGCGCGTCACCATCGCCATTTTCGCCATCATGGGTGCTTTGTCGGCCTTTGCAGGGCTGGTTTATGCGGCGCGGCTGAATTCGGCCCAACCCAAAGCCGGTTCGGGCTTGGAGCTGGACGTGATCGCCGCCTGCTTCATTGGCGGTGCCGCAGTAACAGGTGGTGTCGGCAAAATCACAGGCGTCGTCATCGGCGCCTTCATCATGGGTGTCATGAACAACGGCATGGGAATCTTAGGCGTGGGCATCGACTGGCAACAGGTCATCAAAGGTGCCGTGCTTCTGTTAGCTGTGTTCCTAGATGTCTATTTCAAGAACAAGGGTTGATGTCGCTAGCGAAATGCGTCCAGTCGGTTCATTCCGTTAGGTCCACCTAAAACCCCATTGCCCAACCGTCATAACAGTGTCATTCTCACTGACATACTCAACCAGAAGCCGGGCCCGCCGGACATTATGGGAGTTTGATGGGGCGAAGCATTGTGCCGCTCCCTTTGGAGGACGTTAGATGACAAAAACTAAATCTCAAATATCAGCGTTGGAAACTTTGCGCGCGGCAAGCCTGTCGCGCCGTACAGTGATGAAGTCAGCAGTCGCCTTGGGTGCAGTTGGTTTTGCAACGCCAATCGTGACACAAAATGCCTTCTCGTCATCGGGTGAATTGAACCTGCTGATGTGGTCGGACGAATTCCCCGGCGACGTGATCCCTAACTTTGAAAAAGCTTCAGGCATCAAGGTAAACCAAACGCCGTTCTCGCAAAACGAAGAGCAGATCAATAAACTGCAAGCCACAGGTGGCGAAGGCTTCGACATTTGCCAACCTACGGTGAACCGCGCGCCTCAGTTTAAGGATCTTGCTGTGACGGCTGCTTGGGACACAGGCAAACTGAAGAACGTTGGCAACGTGCTTCCCGCCATGCTTGCCTCGTCCAAAGCACTCTGGGAATGGGAAGGTGGCGTACACCACATGCCACATTGCTGGGGTTCGGAAGCCATTTCCTACCGCACAGACCTCTACAAGGGTGATGTTGCCAATTTGAGCTATGGCTCACTTTGGGATGAAGGTGTTAAGGGCCACACACAAGGCCGCGGTCACTCCTTCTTGCTCGGCATTGGTCTGTGGTGGGATGCAAGTGGTAAGATGGCTTCGAACCGCATGCTCGACGGCTATAAGGATGAAGCATCCTTCAAGAAGGTATGGGATCCGATCCTTGCCTTCGCCATTGAAAACAAGGGCTTCGTCAAGCAGTTCTGGGATTCAGCTGATAATACAAAGTCCGGCCTGATGGAAAACGATGTGTGGATTGGCCAAACATGGGATGGTCCTCCACTGTCGCTCAAGAAGGACGGCAAACCCGTCAACTACACCGCTCCAAAGGAAGGTGCGATTGTTTGGATGGACGGCATCACCTTGTTGAAGGCTGCCAAGAACTCTGAACAAGCCCACGCTTTCATGGATTACCTGTTGACACCAGAAGTCTCAGGCAAGGTTGCTGACGGTTCAGGTTACAACGGCATTATCACCGGAGCCGACGCCTTCACCTCAGATGCTTTCAAGAAGAACTTCCAGGAAGCTTACCCTGGCGATGCTTTGAAGAACCTGTGGCCATGGCCAGCTGAACCATCATGGTATGCAGAAATCCGCAGCCAATATGTGGACAAGTTCAAGGCTGCCTAATTATCACAATCATTGCTAAAGAATACATCAGCCCCGCTTCGGCGGGGCTGGTCTTTTTTAATCATCCACATTGGTCCTGCGCTTCGCACTTGCAAGATGCGTTCTTTCGGGTGACAATCAATACAAGAAGAGTTCGCCGATAAAGGTGAGCATATAGAGGGTAGGGCGGAATGAGTGCAGGCGTTGACCTAGACGGTGTAACCGTGCGGTTTGGAAATTTCACCGCCGTGAACAATGCCAATCTCGCCATCAAAAGCGGTGAGTTCTTTTCCTTCCTCGGCCCATCAGGCTGCGGCAAGACGACAATTCTGCGCACAGTATCTGGCTTTCTTGATCCATCAGCGGGAAGTGTGCGCATAGGTGGACAAGACATGGCGGGCATTGGCCCCAACAAGCGCCCAACCGCATTGATCTTCCAAAACCTTGCCTTATTTCCATTGATGACAGTCGCCGATAACATTGCCTATGGTCTTCGCGTGCGCGGCATCGACAAAGCCACACGCCGCAAAAAGGCGAATGATCTTTTGGACTTGATCGCGCTTAGATGGCCAGGGCGACAAGCTGGTGAGTGAATTGTCGGGTGGCCAAAAACAACGCGTGGCTATTGCCCGTGCATTGGCGGTGGAGCCAAAAGTGCTGTTGCTCGATGAACCGCTTTCAGCCCTCGATTTGAAATTGCGCCAGCACATGCGCAACGAATTGCGCGCCATCCAACAACGTGTTGGCATCACATTTATTTACATCACTCACGATCAAGGCGAAGCGTTGACCATGTCAGATCGCATCGCCGTCATGAGTGACGGTGTGATTGAACAAGTCGCAGACGGCAAGTCAGTTTATGACAATCCCGAAACATCGTTCGTTGCTTCATTCGTTGGTGAAAACAATCCATTTGGTGGCATAGTTTCAAAAGCCACAAAAGATGCAGCCGTTGTTGAAACGGCATTTGGCGCGCTCGCCGGGCGCAACCCAAAAGGTTTGAAAGTTGGCGACAAAGCCATTTTATTTGTACGCCCAGAGTCTTTAAGTCTCGGCAAAGGCAAAGCCAATGCCACCTTCTCGTCTTCAGTTGAGAGTGTTGCATTCGAAGGCAATATGACTCACGTGTTCCTAAAAGGATCGGGCAAGAAAAACATCACCGTCACCGTTGGTCGCCACGGCGGTGTAAAAGTTCCGGGTCAAGGCGAAAAAACCCAAGTGCATTTTGACGAGGCCCTTGGCCTTGTCTTGCCAGAAGGAAAGATGGCCCGTGAGTAGTCGCGCCCTTGCCCTTTTGATTCCATTTTTTGTGATCGCAGGTTTTTGGCTGTGGGCTCGTTATGAGTCCAAGCAAAGCCATGACCCGACGCACAAAAGCTATTGGGAACGCAACGGCACCGTGCTCGGCGTTGTGTTCATCGCCTTGGTTGCCTTTTGGACCTTAATGCTGGTCACGCTTCCCTATCTCTACATGATCGTCGAAAGTTTCCATCCAAGGCTCCCGCCCGCGCAACGCGGCGGACCCGATGATTTCCTCACCATCGCCCAGTACAAATCGTTCTTTGTTTCACCCAGCGATAACGAGTGGAATTGGGTGCACATGTCAAACTTCGTCTATACCATTTTGGTATCGACAACGATTACCTTCATCAACCTCTGCATCTGTTATCCGCTCGCCTATTACATGGCGCAGTCCGGCACCACGCAGAGAGTGCGATTGCTGATGCTGGCTTTGATTGTGCCTTATTGGATCAATGAAATTTTGCGCGCTTTTGCTGTGCGCTTGTTGCTGGCGTCCAAGGGCCTAATCAATCAGGCCTTGATGGGATCAGGATTGACTGATGCACCGTTTGATTTTCTCGGCAGCAACAGCGGCATGTGGATTGGCTTGAGCTATTCAACCTTGCTCATCATGATTTTTCCACTCTACAATGCCATCGAAAGTCTCGACAAAAACCAGATTGAAGCCGCCCATGATCTGGGTGCACCTTGGTGGAAAATCCATCGTGATGTGGTCATCCCCTATGCCAAGCCCGGCATCGCGTCGGGTTGCACCATGGTGTTTATGTTGGCAGCAGGTTCGCTTGCTGCACCGTTGTTCCTTGGCGGCACGCAACAACGTTGGTTCACCATGACGGTCTATGATTTCTTCTTCCAAAGCTTCAACTGGCCGCGTGGTTCTGCCTATGCCTTCATTTTGCTGGCTGCTTGCATCACCTTCGTGATGTTGATGCTTAAACTCTTCAAGGTCAAACTTGGGGAGGCCATAAAATGACATCCAACACGGTTCTGAAAGGCATGATGGGTTTCTACATTGCCTTGTTCTTCCTCTATCTGTTTGGCCCCTTGCTGGTGATGAGTGTGACCGCATTCAACACGTCAAGCTATCCGACAGTCTTACCCTTCGAAGGCTTTACCTTGGATTGGTTCGGCAAGCTCTTTGCTCATCGCCAAATGATGGAAGGCCTGTGGAACTCCATCATCATCGGCATTGGCGTCGTGGTGATTTCGGTGCCGGTCGGGCTTGCCGCTTCGATCATCATGAACCAGATTTATTACCGCGCCCGCAGTTTGTTTTATTTGGTCACAGTATCACCATTGCTCACACCCGGCGTCATCATCGGCATTTCGACTGTGATTTTCTGGAAAGATGCTTTTGGGTTAACCGATTGGAGCAAGGCCACGTTCTACAAAGGCATCATCCTTTCGATCCTCGGACAATCTTCATTCGTCGCAGCCTATTGCTTGCTCATCATCATGGCGCGGCTGACGCGCTTTGATCGTGCACAAGAAGAAGCCGCACTTGATTTGGGTGCCACCTACCCGCAAGTGTTCTGGCACATCCTCTTGCCATTCTTGAAGCCTGCACTGTTCTCCGCTTCCATAATCGGCTTCCTCTCATCTTTTGAAAATTACAACACAACGACGTTTGCAATTTTGGCCGACAAGACGTTGGTCACAGTGCTCGCAGGTGAAGCACGACAGGGCACAACACCAGCCCTTTCGGCACTGGCCGTCATCATCATCGCACTCTCGCTCGCAGGTGCCATCATTTACGAATTTCTCAAGCGCCGCGAAGAAGCGGCCCACTTGGCGATGAAAGAACGAGCGAGATTAGCCGAACGTGGCGAAGAGTTGGTGGTTTAACCCACCAACTGCTTGACCAAGGCTTGCGTCATCCGTGGCAAGTCATAGGGGAAGCGTGCGGTAATCAAGTTACCATCCACCACGCAAGGTTCATCCAAAACGGTTGCGCCGGCATTTTCAACATCTTTCATGATGTTCCAAACGCTTGTGGCTTTCTTGCCTTTGAGAATTCCAGCATTCACCATCACCCATTGGCCGTGACAAATGGCACAGGTTGGTTTTCCTGCTGAATGCATGTCCCGCACAAAATCTGTTGCATGTTTATCCGCACGCAAGGCATCGGGGTTCCAGCAGCCACCCGGCAAAATCAAAGCGTCATAGTCTGACACTTTCGCATCATGCATATAGGTATCAATTTTGATCCAGCCCGCATTCTCCATCAACCGGATTGCCAATACGTGGGTTGCGCATTGTGGTGGAAACCGAAGGCCCAAGGTGGGGTGAAAATCGCCAACTTTCGGCGACACCACATGCACCGTCGCACCATGTTCAGTCAGCCAGCGATGGGCACCCAAAATTTCAACTTCCTCAACACCATTGGCACAGCAAATCGCAATGCGCTTGCCCTTCAACAATTCAGGGTTTGAAGGCGGGTCGAACAAATAAGCATTTAGTTCGCGGTTGAGTTCGCCATCAGCCGTCGTCAAAAGCTCCGTCGAAATGGAAGGCACGGGTGCGGGTGTCATGAATTGTTGCATGCGCGAAAAGGCGGCAGCTTGCACAGGCTTGTTCATTTCTTTGTCCTCCCAGACGTGTAGCGATTGACATCATTTGTGTTTTGCAAGACTGTTATAACAGTTGGAGGATGTCAAATGAAGTATGGATTTAACCTGTTATTGTGGACCGGCCATGTGACAGACGAACACCTTCCCATTTTTAAGGCCCTTAAAAAAGCGGGCTACGACGGTGTTGAATTGCCTTTGTTTGAAGGAACGCCTGATCACTATGCAAAATTGGGCGACCATTTGCGCAAACTCGACCTCGGCGTAACCACCGTCAGTGTTCTTGGTGCTGGTCACAATTCCATTTCCCCCGACAAGGCTGAGCGCAAAGCGGCACTCGAGCGTGCAAAATGGGCGGTAGATTGCACAGCGGCGTTGGGCGGGAATATTTTCGCTGGCCCCATGCATTCAGAAATCGGGCGCTTCACGGGCTCTGGTGCAACGGCACAGGAACGTAAACACGCCATCAGTTTCCACCGCGCGGCAGGCGATCACGCTGCCAAGAAGGACGTGCGCTTTGCGGTCGAAGCCTTGAACAGGTTCGAATGTTATTTGCTCAACACAATGGGGCAATTGGCCGATTATTTGGATGAGGTCGATCATCCCAACATCAAAGCCATGTACGACACCTTTCACTCTAACATTGAAGAGAAGGATCCTGTGGCCGCCATTAAAACCATCAAGCGCCATATGATACATGTGCACATTTCAGAAAATGATCGCGGCACACCGGGCAAAGGCCATGTGCCATGGGATGCGACCTATAAGGCCTTGAGGGCCGCGAAATACGATGGCTGGATGACGATTGAAGCCTTTGGCCGCGCCATTCCAGCACTTGCCGCAGCCACCCGCGTATGGCGCGATTTTTTCCCGAACAAGGAAGAGGTCTATAAATTAGGATTGAAAAACATGAAGAGCGGCATGGGCAGTTGAAACTCCACATCCCCCTCATCCTGAGGTGCATCGCGCAAGCGATGCCTCGAAGGATAAACGACTTGGCAATGCTTCGAGGCTTTGCGTGCCGCAAAGCACCTCAGCATGAGGAACTCTAAAGATGCCCACCGTCTATGTCATCGGCACTTGCGATACCAAAGGCGAGGAATTGGCCTTCGCGGCTGACTGCGTGCGCAGTGCTGGTGCAAAGGCAGTGCTTGTCGATGTATCGACGACACCATTTGCTTTTATGGCTGATGTCTCTGCAGAAACAGTCGCGGCACATCATCCAAAAGGTGCAGGTGCTGTTCTGGGTCAGAAAGATCGTGGCGTGGCCGTTTCAGCCATGGGTTTGGCGTTGAAGAATTGGTTGCTCAATCAAAAAAATATTGGCGCAGTGTTGGGGTCTGGGCGGCAGTGGCAACACGGCAATTGTGACCGAAGCCATGCGCGCATTGCCCGTGGGCGTTCCAAAACTTATGCTGTCCACGCTGGCCTCTGGAAATGTTGCAGGTTTTGTTGGCCCAACTGATATTTGTATGATGCATGCTGTTGTGGATATTGCGGGATTGAATGCAATTTCACGGCAGATTATCGGCAATGCGGCCCATGCAGCAGCAGGTATGGCGCTTAACAGCGTAGCAAAACCAGAAGCCACCGCGCGACCCATTGGTTTTACCATGTTTGGCGTAACGACGGCTTGTGTAAGCAATATCCGTCAACGGATTGAACCTGCATGTGAAAGCTTTGTGTTCCACGCCACCGGAACAGGCGGGCAGAGTTTCGAGAAACTTGCGGAGTCGGGTTATTTTGAATCTGTCTTTGATGTCACCACAACCGAAGTTGCTGATTACCTGTTTGGTGGAATTCTACCGTGTACGGATGATCGCTTTGGTGCGTTCATACGTAACCCAATTCCCTATGTCGGTTCGGTTGGTGCCGTTGATATGGTGAACTTTGGAGCACGAGACACTGTGCCCACCAAATTTGCAGACCGGAAATTCCATATCCACAATGCCCATGTAACCTTGATGCGCACCACGCCAGATGAGAACGCAGCGATTGGCAGTTTTATTGTTGAGCGCATAAACCAAATGCAAGGGCCAGTGCGCTTCCTTCTCCCCCTAAAAGGCATTTCCGCCATCGATGCAGAAGGCCAGGTGTTTTATGATGCCGCTGCCGATGCAGCACTGTTCAACGCCATTCGTGACGGTTGGATACCCGCACCCAACCGCAAACTCATTGAAGTCAATGCCCACATCAACGACGCCGCTTTTGCAGATGCAGCTGTGGCCGCATTCAAAGAAATAACAGAGTGAAAAGCCATGCCCCGTTTTGAACGCAAAAACATTCTCGAAAAATTCCGTGGCATGATCGCTGCCAAGCAACCCATCATCGGTGGCGGTGCTGGCACGGGTCTTTCCGCGCGATGCGAAGAAGCAGGTGGAATTGACCTCATCGTCATTTACAATTCTGGGCGCTATCGCATGGCAGGTCGTGGCTCGCTTGCGGGCATATTGGCCTATGGCAATGCCAACGACATTGTGAAAGATATGGCCAAGGAAGTTTTGCCCGTGGTCAAACACACGCCCGTGCTGGCCGGTGTGAATGGTACTGATCCCTTCATGCTCACGGATCACCTGCTCGATGAACTCAAATCAATGGGCTTTTCAGGCATTCAAAATTTTCCAACCGTCGGATTGATCGATGGCACGTTCCGCAAAAATTTGGAAGAAACCGGAATGGGCTATGGCCATGAGATTGATCTGATCGCCAAAGCAAATGCCAAAGACATGTTGACCACGCCTTACGTATTCAACCCCGACGAAGCCGCCGCCATGACCAAGGCAGGGGCTGATGTGATCGTCGCCCATATGGGGTTGACGACAGGGGGCGACATTGGTGCTGATACGGCGCTGAAACTTACCGATTGCCCGGCCATCATCAACGACTGTGCCGAAGCTGCCCGCAAAGTGCGGAAAGACGTGATCATCCTCTGTCACGGCGGCCCCATATCTTCGCCTGACGATGCGTCATATATTCTGAAACAGCTTCCGAATATCCATGGCTTTTATGGTGCAAGTTCCATGGAACGCTTGCCCGTCGAAGTGGCGCTGACAGAGCAAACGCGGGCCTTCAAACGTATTTCATTTTGAGAGACAATCATGGCCAAAGCCTATGCTTCGATTATTTTGAAAGCACCCGTCGAAACCGTGTGGAGTTTGGTGCGCAACTTTAATGGCCTGCCAAGTTGGGCGCCACCTGTCGTCAAATCAAAAATTGAAAATGGGTTGGATGCTGACGTGGTGGGCTGCATCAGGTCGTTCCACATGAACAATGGTGCCCACGTGCGTGAGAGATTGTTGGCCCTCGATGATGCCAACTATACCTTCACTTACAACTTTGAAAAACCTGCATTTCCTATTCGCAACTACATCGCCACGCTGCGGCTTTACCCTGTTACGCAAACCGACCAAACCTTCGCCGAGTGGACGGCCACGTTTGATGAAGCACCTGAAGACGAAGGCAAGTATGAGCGCATCGTGTCGAAAGATGTATTCGCCGCAAATTTCGCAAACCTTGCTAAAATCATTGCCAAGACCAAACCGCAGAAACCCGAAGGTGCTGTGCGTTGGAAAGGTTTTGCACCCAATAAAGTGTGGACTTCGCGTGTAATCAAAGCGCCGCTTGAGGACGTGTGGAGCGTCATGCGCGATTTTGCGGGCATGGGCGCTTGGCATGATGAAATTACAAAAATGCACATGCTGAAAAAACATCGCCCAGACAAAGTGGGCGGCATTCGCGATTTCTATTTTGGTGAAGGCCATCTTGAACGAAGAACTGCTGCATCTCTCCGACATTGAACACTCGTTCAGCTATCGGATCACCTCATGTGAAATTCCGTGGTTGAACTATGTTTCAGGTCCGCGGCTGTGGAAAGTGACGTCCAACAATTCGACTTTTGGAATGTGGACGGGTGATTGGGACGCCAGCCCACAGGATGATCTCGTATTAATCCCGCGCACCGAACAGAACGTCTATCAAAAAGCTTTCGCCGGTGTCGAAGCGTTGTTGAAAAACAGGAGCAGCAAATGAGTACTTGGAATGATCGCCATGGATTGCAGGGCAAGCGCGCCTTGGTCACCGGTGCCACAAAAGGCATCGGTTTTGAAACCTGCAAAGTTCTGGCTGATGCGGGTGCAGATATTGTGGCTGTCGGGCGCGACAAGGCCGGGCTAGCTGATGTGAAAGCAGCTGTTGAATCCATTGGCCGTCGTTGCGTTGCTATTGCGGCTGACATGGGCACAATTGACGGGCCAAAACAGGCAGCAGCGGAAGCCTTGGCGGCGTTCGGAACAATTGACATTCTGGTCAATAACGCAGGCATCGCCCGCAATGCCGCACTGCTCGACATCACATTGGAGCAGTGGGACGATACACTGAATGTAAACCTGCGTGCACCCTTCCTGTTGGCGCAAGCACTGGTGCCCAACATGATCAAACAGAATATGGGCAAGATCATCAATATCTCTTCGCAGTCCGGCGTCGTTGCGCTGCAAGATCATGGTGCCTATGGCGCGTCGAAAGGTGGCCTCAATATGCTCACCCGTGTCATGACCATTGAGTGGGCCAAATACAACATTCAATCCAACACGGTTTGCCCGACGGTTATTCTAACGCCGATGGGTGAAATGGTGTGGGGCCAGCCTGAAAAAGGTGATCCTATGAAAGCAAAAATTCCCCTTGGGCCGCTTTGGCAAGACTGTGGAAATTGCGGATACCATACTGTTTCTCGCCTCCTCTGCATCAGATTTGATTACGGGTCAGGACATTCTGGTGGATGGCGGGTTTACAGCCCAATGATAGTTGAGCGCGCGACAAAGGATTAAATGCCTTTTAATGGCATATAAATGCACCCACAGCGAGATTTTCGATGGGGGTGGTAGGGGTGTGGCGGGAAAGGATTAAATTCTCTGTGCGGGCATTTTTATGCGTTTAAACGCGTGTTCGCGTAGTGCGAAAAGCTTTGCTGCGAAATCAACCTAAAGTTAGTAAGTCGCCCGGCCGCCAGAGATATCAAAAACGGCACCCGTGGAAAATGAACACTCTTCCGACGCCAGCCAACACATGAGTGCTGCATTTTCTTCGACAGTTCCAAAGCGTCCCTTTGGAATTTTGGCGAGCATGAAATCAATATGCGCTTGTGGCATTTGATCAAAAATCGGCGTGCGCACAGCAGCAGGTGTTACCGTATTTGCGGTGATATTGTATTTTGCCGTTTCCTTGGCCAAGGATTTGGTAAAGCCAATAACGCCAGCTTTTGAAGCTGAATAGGCCGAGGCATTGGGGTTACCTTCCTTGCCCGCAATGGAAGCCACATTGACAATGCGGCCATAGTTCTGCGCAATCATGTGGGGCAACACGGCGCGGTTGGTGAAAAACGTGCCATTGAGATTGATAGAAATTGTTTGCATCCAACCATCAATGGGAAAGCCATCAACGGGAACCGTGGGGCCAGTGATGCCGGCACTGTTCACGAGAATATCAATACCACCGATTTGTTCGAGAGTTTTGGCAACAGCGGCTTCGACGGATGCGTAATTTGAAATGTCGGTTTTTATGCCGCCATTCACATCCCAAATGACAACATCTCCACCTTCTGCAGCAATACGTTTGGCCACGGCTTCACCAATGCCAGACATGCCACCGGTCACAACAGCGCGACGATTTTTGAACCTCATGATTCAAACCTTCTTGCGAGAACGCAATGTAATCAACCCAGCCAAAACCGCAGTAAAGGCGGCAACGCTCAGTGTGAAGCGATGCAAATACCATGGCGTTGCATTGAGTTGAACTTTGCCAGCCGCCGTATCGGGGTTAGGAGGGTTCAGAAAAAACGCCCCATACAGATAAGCGACAAAAATCGATAACAACAAAACGATGCCAAAAATCATCGCCACAACCATGGCAACTGTAACCACCGTGCGGGCAGGCACACCGGGTTGCGCGAGGGGGAGCAGATTATTCACGAGGCCAGCAATGACCACAAGCATGGCACCCCACGTGAACAGTGAAATACTGAATGGTTGAAAGATCATCATCAAAGCCAGCAAGGCCAAGACCAATAATGCCATATTCCATGCGCAATGCAGTTTTGGGAGACATGCCACGCGGTTCAAGATTGCTCATGCTCTCACAGCCTTTCCATCTTCGCCGAACACGTGGGTCTGCGAAGCGTCAAGTTTCAAATGCAAAGTCTCTCCAATTTTCACACGCATGTCGCGCGGCACCACAGCGCGAATTTCGCCACCCCTCGCCAACTTGGCATGGATGAGAGTCTCGGCTCCCATGGGTTCAATCAATTCGGCTTGCGCAACCAGCGTGTCCTTCGAGCCCTTCTCAACCGCAGTGAAAGCCCGGGGGCGAATACCCAAGGTGATTTTCGGCTTTTGCAATTTTGCGGCAGCAGGATTGATTGCGAGATTAATACTGCTGCCACCAATATTTATACTGGCCTCGCCGGATTTGAAGCCTTCAAGTTCAGCGTCCAGCAAGTTCATTTGCGGCGTGCCAATAAAGCTGGCAACGAATACATTGGCAGGCTTTGCAAAAACGTCATGGGGCGTTCCAACCTGCTCAATCAATCCATCCCGCATAATTGCAATGCGATCAGCCATGGTCAAAGCTTCAAGCTGATCGTGCGTCACAATCACAGTTGCCTTTGAAAGGTTGGACAACACCTCTTTAATTTGTCCGCGCATGGAGTGTCGCAATTCCACATCGAGCCGCGACAACGGCTCATCAAACAAAAAGCAATTGGGATCACGTACAATCGCGCGGGCCACGGCGACGCGTTGCTTTTCACCTTCCGACACTTGCCCAGGCAAGCGGTCCAAAACGTCAGTGAGGTGCAATATCTTTGCGACCTTCATCACGCGTTTGTCCAAGTCTTCCTTCGAGAGCTTTTCGAAATGCAAGGGCATTGCAATGTTTTGGCCAACGGTGAGAGCAGGGTAGAGTGCGTAGAATTGGAACACCATGGCAATGTCGCGCTTTTCAGGTGCCAGTTCATTCATGTTGCGGCCAGCAATAATAACTTCACCTGCCGTTGCGCGTTCAAGCCCGGCAATCATGCGAAGTGTTGTGGTCTTGCCGCAACCTGAAGGGCCCAGCAAACACACCACTTCCCCAGCATCGACTTTCAAATCGGCGTCACGCACGGCAACAAAATCGCCGAATTTTTTAGTTACTTTTCGAACATCAATCGTCGACATGGGATCAGCGCTTCACAGTACCAAAGGTGACGCCACGCAAGAGATGATCTTGCAGGAAGAACGTCACGAGAAAAACAGGAATGAGGAATAGGGTTTCGATTGCAGCCAACAAAGTCCAATCGGTGCCGCGCCCACCGGATGACACGGCTTGATTCATGGCCACGGGCACAGTGCGGGTGTCGGTGCCGGTCAGCAGCAACGCAAACAGGAACTCGTTCCACGTCAGAATGAGGCCAAACACAAATGTTGCGGCAAGGCCCGCCATCACTTGTGGCAGCGCAATTTTGAAGAAGACTTTTTTCTCGTTCGAACCATCAATGCGCGCTGCGTCTTCCACATCGGTTGAAAGCTCATCGAAGAAGCTCTTCATCATCCAAATGGTGAAGGCTAGGTTGAAAGCCGTGTAGAGCATGATGATGCCAATGTAAGAGCCTGCAAGGCCAACCACGCGGAACATCAAGATAATCGGAATGATGACGACGATCGCGGGCAACATGCGCGTCGTGAGAATGATGAAAAGATAAGTATCATTGCCCTTCAGCGGAAAACGCGAGAAGCCATAGGATGCGAGTGTGCCGATCAACAGCGCCAAGAATACCGAGACGGAAGATATAAAGAACGAGTTGAAAAAGAACCGATCAAAGCCAGTTGCTTCCGGTTGCCCGCCCGTGGTCATGACACGTTCAAACACTTGGCCAAAGTTTTCCAAAGTGGGACTGAAGACGAACTGTTCAGGTATCAAGCCGAACAATGATGTGGGCGAAAGTGTCGGTGGTACGGACAGCGCTTGGTCAGACGGTTTGAATGCGGTGAAGATGATCATCAGCACCGGCAGGAAGTAGATGAAGGATACAAGAGCGACGAGCAACGTACGGCTCCAACCCGCTTCACCAACACCGGATGCTTTTTTAAATCCGAGATTTTCGAGAATGGCATTCATGCGGATTGGCTCCGGCGATTGGCGAGGTAAAGATAGAGGTTGGTGAGCACGATCACCATGAACAACATCACGTAGGAAATTGCAGCGCCTTCGCTGGTTTTGTTCTGTTCATTGGCAACGCGGATGAGATGATAGGAAATGGTCATCGTGTCATTGCCACCCTTGGTGAGCAAGATGATGAGATCGGCCAGTTTGAATGCCTCAATGGTGCGGAAGAGCAATGCCAACATCAAGAGGCCGCGAATGTAGGGAAACGTGATGGTCCAAAAACGGCGCCACGCAGACACACGGTCAATGGCGGCGGCTTCATAAAGATATTTGGGCACCGAAACCAAACCCGCAAGCACCAGCAGCATCACGAAGGGCGACCACATCCAAGCATCGGCAAACACAATGCCAGCGACTGCACCCACTTTGTTATCCATCAAGATAAACTGATTGCCGGTAATTTCTCCGATGACATAGCTGAGAATGCCGAAGGTCGGGTCGTAATAATAAGAAAAGAACACGCCCGATGCGACGACCGACAACATCATCGGTGTGAGAACGAGAATGAGCAGATATTTGCGTAAGGGAAATTGTTTGGAAAACAGCATCGCCAGTAGAAAGCCAACCACCATCTGGGCCGCCACCGTGATGACCACAAACATTGCCGTATTGATCAACGCGTTCCAATTATCCTTGGATGCCAGATCGTTGGTCAGAATTTTGATGTAGTTGTTCAAACCCACAAAGCGGATGGACTGGTTGTTCGATGTGTAGGCGAAAAAGGAAAGTCCGAGCGACCATAGCAACGGAAAAATATTCATCACAAACAGCACGGCAATAGCAGGGGCCACCAACAGGCCGCCATAGTATTTGCGGCGATATGCATTCACGGCAAAGGCGGCGGCAATAATAACGGCCATCGCGCCAACGATCCAAAACGACAGTGAAGCAGGCAAAGCAACCATCGCCAGAACGGAAACGACAAGCCCAATCAGAAGGGCGAGTTTCCAGTTGTGGGCGTCGGCGAGAAAAAAGCGGTGTTGGATAATCAACGGCAGAGGCGGACATCAAGGTTCACATTTCTTGGCGCACTTGGTGGGCGCTTAAATATAATAATACGTGAGAAAATCCCCTCATCCGGCCTGTCGGCCACCTTCTCCCGTCCAAAAAACGGGAGAAGGCCACCAAGCAAGCCTTCTCCCGCAATTCGCGCGGGAGAAGGTGCCCGAAGGGCGGATGAGGGACTAAATTGTTCAACTACTCAATCAAGCCAACTTCCTTCAGCTTGTCCTGTTGGAATTTGGCAACATTGTCCAAAGTCGTTTTCGCATCTTGCTTGCCGGTGATGGCAAGGTCGAATTGATCTTGTTGTTGTGTCAGCAATTCAAAGAATTGTGGCACGTGCCAAACGTCTTTTTGCCATTCGAGCTGTGGTGCCCAAGCGCGGTTCCAAGGACGATAGGTCACATACTTTGGATCTTCGTACACGGCCTTCACAGCAGATTGCCCGCCGCCAGCTGCGAACTGGTGTTGGATGTCATTGGACAGCCACCACTTCACGAAGTCGACGGCTTCTTTGGTTTGTTGTTCGGTTGTCCATGTAGTCAGCACGAAAGGTTGGCCACCGATGTTTGACCAG
The DNA here is from genome assembly GCA_963779145.1 of uncultured Alphaproteobacteria bacterium. Taxonomy (GTDB): domain Bacteria; phylum Pseudomonadota; class Alphaproteobacteria; order Rhizobiales; family Aestuariivirgaceae; genus Aestuariivirga. Next base: position 40,611 of record CAVZXJ010000049.1, on the reverse strand, counting down.
CGCACCATCTTGCCATCCACCATGGTGCCTGGCATCTGGCCGAATACCAGCTTGTCAGCAACCTTGGAGGATTTTGGATCAAGCGAGGCTTCGCCCAAACCAATCCAGTCAATGTTCATGGCAACCTTGCCTTCGCGGAAGAGCTGGTCAGACACGAAAATATCCATTGTACCGGTCTTGGCAACAGGTGGCATGTATTGAATCATGCTCAGGTATTTTTCGAGTGCGGCCACGGCTTGCGGTGAATTCACAACACCTTCGGCTTGGCCTTTTGGCACTTGAGTTTCATCCCAAGTATCGCCACCCATTTGCCAGATCATACCGTTGATTTGCATCGACGAGAAGTCATAGCCTTTGCCAGCTTGATATGCGATGCCATAGAAATCATCTTCGGCAGGCTTACCAGCAAGCATGTCGCCCTTCTTGCGTTGGAAGAATTCACCAACATTCTTGAAGTCGTCCCATGTCATGGCATCAAGTTCTTCACCCGTGCAGGCAAGCTTCTTGTTGTATTTCGCCATGAAATTCTTTTGTTCGTCTTCGTGGCAAAGTACGTCTGCACGACCATAGTTCACCAACACGTCAGGGAACTGCGGGAAGCCATAGAAGTTTTCAGATTTATGCGGATAGGTGGAATAGGCGTTCAGGGGATTCGGATGAATCGTCTTGAACGTGGCCATGAAATTCTGGATCGGCTTCAAGACAGATCATTGATCTTGCGGAAGTAACCGCCTTCAACAAACGCACCGAGCCATTGTGAATCCGACACGATGAAATTGTATTTCTTTTCGCCTGATGTGAGTGAGGCGTTCACGCGGGTGTAGAAATCTGGCCACGGAATGAAGTCAACTTCAAGCTTCACAGTATTGCCGGACTTGGCTTTGTACTGCTCATCGAAAAACTTCTTCATGATGCGTGTGGGTGGCCAATCAGGCACAGCCATCGTCAACACCACGTCTTCAGCCAGTGCAACATTTGCACCACCTGCCAGCAATGTTGCTGCAAAGCCTGCAGCAATCGCCAGTCCTTTTACTTTTGTCATCACGGTCATTTTAGGTTTCCTCCCAGTTGTTACCGTTGTCGATGCTCTTCAAAGTCCTTCTGTCTGCATTCAGCGGGCAGCCAATGCCTCGCCGCTATCAGCGCGGAAGATGTGAATTTTGTTGGGGTCGAATGTAATTGACGTCGCATCGCCGGGCTTCAAACCCAATGCTCGCGATTCAGGCAGCACCATGCGAAGCGTGCTGCCATTTGTTTCAACAGAAACGACCGTTACGTCGCCCAGCGGCTCAAGCATGCGCACATGCGACGCAAGACCACCCTTGGCGGAGAGGCTGATGTCATTGGGTCTGATGCCCAACAACGCTTTTGTGCCGCCCGCTGATTTGACCATATTCAAGGTTGGCAAGCGGCCCAGCGCCGTTTCAATTGACTTGCCATCAGCGGCAACAACGGCATCCACCATATTCATATGGGGGGAACCAATTTTACCTGCCACATAAGTGTTGCGCGGATTTTCATAAAGTTCGTCGGGGGTTCCAAGTTGAACAACTGCGCCATCTTTCATCACAGCAATTTCTTCACCCATGGACAAAGCTTCAAGTTCATCCGGCGTGGCATAAACAATGGTCATGCCATACTGACGATGCAGGCGTTTCAGTTCGGCCCGCATGTCATGGCGCAATTTTGCATCCAAATTGGTCAAGGGCTCATCGAGCAACAAAATACGCGGACGGCGGATGAGTGAACGGCCAAGTGCCACACGTTGCTGTTCACCGCCCGACAGCGTATTGGGCTTGCGTTCCAAACGATGTGTGAGTTTCAGTGACGCTGCGGTTTCATCAACGCGCTTTTTAATCTCGGCTTCTGCAACCCGTTCTTCGCGTAAAGGGTAAGCCAGATTTTCAAACACAGTCAGATGCGGGTAAAGCGCGAATGACTGAAATACCATGGAAATACCGCGCCCGGCGATGGGTGCATGGGTTACGTCTTGACCAAAAATTTCAACGCGGCCTTTATCAGGAGGCACAAGACCCGCCATCATGCGAAGTGTAGTTGTTTTGCCAACAGAGCTTGGCCCGAACAACACAAAGAAACGCCCTTCGGGCACGGTGAAGCTTAAATTTTCGAGTGCGCGCACATGACCGTATGATTTCGAAACGGACGACATTTTTAACGCGGGTTGATCACTCGACGCCATTCACACTGCTTCCCAGTTTATATTTTTAGTTTCAGTCAGACTAGCTGTGTTCTGCTGACATGCAAGGAGACAGAGCCCGTTCCAAACCGCTTTCAATAAAATAAATCTGTTCACTGACGGAATTCCCTCACTTGGCTGACTCCCATCCGCCGCTGCGAGCAGACTTCAGTACAGCATCGGTGACAAGGTCCGTTGCCATGGCTTCTCGGAATGTTGGGCTTGCGGGAACTTCACTTTCAATGCCTTGAATAAAGTCCGCAGCCTGATGAATGAACGAGTGCTCATAACCAATCTGCAATCCCGGCACCCACCACTTGCCCATATAGGGGTGGTCGCCATCCGTGATATGCACATTGCGCCAACCGCGCGTGCGGCTTTCATCGCGGTGGTCAAAATATTGCAGGCGATGCAAGTCATGCAGATCCCACGAGATTGATGCTTTCTCACCGTTAATTTCCAAAGTGTAGAGTGCTTTATGTCCACGCGCGTAACGCGTTGCTTCAAAATTGGCGAGCGAGCCATTATCAAAGCGCGCGAGGAACAATGAGGCATCATCAATGCCCACTTTTTCGGTTTTGCCAGTAATGTTGTGGTGGCGTTCCTTGATGAAGGTTTCAGTGGTGCCAACAACTTTGTCAATTCCGCCATTCAGCCACATGGCCGTGTCGATGCAGTGTGCGAGCAGATCGCCTGTTACACCGCTTCCTGCCACTCCGACGTCAAGTCTCCACAGGCCTTGACCACCTTGGGGGAGGTCTGCCGATATGGTCCAGTCCTGTAGAAACTTGGCGCGGTAGTGGAAGATTTTGCCGAGACGACCTTCATCAATCAGCTGTTTGGCCAAGGTCACGGCAGGGATGCGGCGATAATTATACCACACCATATTGGCGACTTTAGCTTTTTCGACGGCGGCAACCATCTCAGCTGATTCTTTTGCATTTCGCCCCAAGGGCTTTTCGCACATGACCATTTTGCCATTGGCAGCAGCAGCAATTGCAATGTCGTGGTGCACATCATTGGGTGCTGCAATGTCGATGATGTCGATATCTTTGCGCTCAACCAATTTGCGCCAATCGGTTTCGGTCGATTCATATCCCCATTGATCGGCAAACGCTTCGAGCTTGCCGGCATCGCGGGCACATACCGCCTTTAAAACCGGTTGGTGCTTAAGATCAAAAAAGTGCCCCACTTGCGAGAATGCATTGGAGTGGGTGCGGCCCATAAAACCATAACCCACCATGCCGATGTTGAGAGGTTTTTTCGCCATTACGCCACCCAGCCATGCTTGTCGCGCACCTTCAACATGGTGGCGAGAATGTCGTTCCAGGTTTTCTGTTGCAGCATCACATCATTGGGGAACATGCAGCCGTCCCAGCAAATATGTTTGAAGGCTTTCGTCAGCTCACCATCTTTGCCGCGCATCCACATGCCAGCATGTTTCGGAATATCAAGCTTACCGTTCTTGTCGGTCACCATGCAGTGACGGCCCGTCTTGTCGTGATAGCCCAAGCCCTTCACCGTGCCATCATTCTGTGCCACATGAAAATCAATGGTCCATGGCCGCAGCGCATCCGTCATCTTCTTCAACGCTTCGTCGAGTGTCGCTTTGCTCTTCCAATCAAACTTTGCAGGCAGACAGTCGCGATTTCGGCGCGTTGTAACCCATGGTGTAGAGAAGCGTGTGGGCCATATCAGCTTGGAAACCGATGGTGTGCGGGCGGTCCACTTCCTCAAGCGTATTGACCATGTCTTTCCATGAGTGCATGCCGCCCCAGCAAATTTCGCCTTCAGCAGCCAGGCGCTCGCCATAATCAACGGCAACGGTGCAGGCCTCTCGAAAGGTCTTGGCGATTTTCTTGGTATTGCCCACGGGGTCTTTGACCCATTCGCTGGGCTTGCAGCGGAATCGATGCGGACAATGCCGTAAGGCCGCACGCCAAGTTCGCGCAGACGATGGCCGAGGTTGCAAGACTTGCGCACATTCTCAACGAACTTCTTGCGATCAGAGACGGAGCCCATTGCCGAGCCACCGCCAACGGGGGGCCAAACCGGAGCTACAATTGAGCCGATGACGAGTTTTCGCTTTTGAACTTTTTCCGCCAAGCGTTTGATGTCGTCATCAGTACAATCGATTTCTGTGTGCGGGCCGACGTGGAAAATATCAACGCCGTCAAACTTTTTACCATTCACTTCGGCTTTGGCCGTCAAATCCAGCAACGTGTCGAGCGCAATTCCGGGCTCAGAATCTGAACCTTTGCCAACAAGTCCCGGCCACATGGCATTGTGCAGTTTTGGAAAATTGTTCTCAGCCACCACGTCTCTCCCACAAGATCGTCATTTCTTTTTTGACAATCTACGCAGGATTCGGAACGGCTGTCCAGAACTGTTATATTAGTATCACAGTTGTTTCAGATTATGTTTTAGCAAGACCTTCAAGCAGCAGTGCCACAGCTTCAGCACCGGGATCATTAAAACCTTTGAGATTATCAGCTGAAACATAAGTCGAGCGGCCAGCCCGCGCGCGCGTCATTGCTGAAGTAGCGTCAGCACCCTTACGCGCAGCCCGCGCAGCAACAGAAATGTCAGACGAGCCTTGCAAACTTTGCAACGCAGGTTGCAGCGCATCGATCATGGTACGATCCCCCGCTTTGGCCCCACCATAGTCCATCATGCGGTCTAAACCGGCTTGCAATGCCGCTGGCCATGCAACACCTTTTGCAGCGGCTTGTGACGCTGCGGCAAAGAAAATGGCAAGCAGCACGCCAGAAGAGCCACCCATGGTACGAGTCATGGCATCACTTACCGCTGCAAAGAATTGATCCGGCTTTGCCAAAGGCATTTTATTGAGGTTTGATGCAACGTGGCGCGCTGCTGTTGCAATTGTGGATCCCGTATCGCCATCACCGACACGCGCATCGAGAGCATTTAATGGAGCTTCGGCATTTTGAAGAATATTGCAAGCCTGCTTCACAAGCGTCGCCAAGGCCTCATTCTTGCTGGCCTTGAAGGACTTTGCCTTCATATCCTTTGGCAGTTTAATCAACTTGGGTGGAACATGCGTTTTAACACCAGGCCACACCAATGGAGACGCTGGTGAAAGCAGTGCAGTTTTGAAATCTCCCGTCAGCGGCAGCAATGACAATGAAAAGCCATGCATATCCAGCGACGTCACCAAATTTGCAGGGCCGCACACCAATTTGATTTTCTTGCCATGTTTGCCCTTCAAGACTTCATTGGCAATAACACCCATTTCTAACGGCGTTGTGGAACCCAAATTGTTGATGAGCAGCGCATAGCCAGCGGCAGGCTTAGCGGCGCGAAATAACTTATCAGCCAGTAATGCAGCGGCCTTTCCAGCTGATTCAAAATTGACGAGATCAACACCGGGCTCACCATGTATGCCCAAACCCAGTTCAGCTTTGCCTTGGGGTACGCGGTCTTCACGACCAATACCCGGCAACGTGCACGATGTCAGTGCAATACCCAGTGAAATCACGCCATCCGCAACCTTTTGCGCAATTGCGGCAACCTTAGCGAGGGGCAATCCCTTCTCAGCAAAATGCCCTGCAATTTTTTCGACGAACATAACGCCCGCCACGCCGCGCGGCTGAACGATGTCTGGCAACGCAATATCGTCTTTGACGATGACCACCTCAACTTTGCGGCCAAGACTGCGCGCCTTTTCAACGGCCAATCCAAAATTCAGCCGGTCACCTGTGTAGTTTTTGAAAATGACAAGGCAGCCCGCTTTGCCCGTCACCGCCATAATTGCTGCAAACACTGCATCAACGGATGGCGAAGCAAAAACTTCACCACACACGGCTGCCGTCAACATGCCCGGCCCAACAAAACCCGCATGGGCGGGCTCGTGGCCCGAGCCGCCGCCAGCAACGATTGCGACTTTACGATCACGCTTATGGTCGGTACGCAGGATTACTTTGATAGCAGGGAAACCATCCAACCGCGCCAAGTTGCTGCCCCCCGAAGCTCTCAACAAACCGTCGAGTGATTCAACAACAAGTGTTTCTTTTGCATTGATGAATTGAGTCATAATCTATCAGTCCCTCGTGCCTCAGAAAGACAATAGGGGTAACGCAATTCAAAAAAAGATCAATGCCTCACGTAATACGGCGGATCGAAGCCATGATTTCATCAGGCTCAAAAACGTTCTTCCAGTCATCGCGCATGAGCGCTGGTTTGCCAAATTCGATCGCTTTGTTGCAGGCATCAGAAAACACACCTGGCTGTTCCTTGAAAATAACGGCAGCAAGAATATTCATGTGGCCCAGTAGAAAATCTCGCGCGGCTTCTTGTGGCACACCACGTCGCACCACTTCGTCCATGGCTTCGCGCAAAACATCCAGCAAAGAGCCACAAACTGTTTCAGCCAAGCCCGGTTCCAGTAAAGCAATTTGCTCAACAGTGAGGCGATGCGAACGCATGACTGGTGCCCAAATCGTGCGGGCAACTTCTTCACCGAGCGCATAGTGTTCTTCAGGCCCCTGCATCAACGCACTGACAATTGCTTGTTTGGCTTTGACACCGCCAAAGCGATCCAACTTTGCAGCCATATCAGTTTCATCATTGAAAATTGGAGGGTGGCAAGGATGGGTCACGAAATAGGTAATGTCTTTGCGATCAGGCAAATGCCCAGCATAGGGTGCAGCTGCATCCAATGTGACGACAATGGTGCCGGGCTTCAGTTTGTCTACGATGCCGGACGCAACTTTTCCAATTGCCGTATCGGGCACGGCCAAAACAACAACGTCAGCATCTGCCAATGCATAGTCAGCATCAACAGCTTGCCAGCCCAATTCATCGGCCAAGCGTTTGCGTCCAACTTCACCCACTTCGACGGGACGTACCGTAAATCGCGAATTTTTGAGGTTCTGGCCGAGGCGCATGCCCATTTTTCCGCCAGCGCCAAACAATGCAATCGTCGTCATTTCGTCACCAAGTCCTGTTTTTTGTCGTTTCCAATAAGTTCAAATTGCTTGCAATCAGATTTATTTTGTCCACAACCATTGCGAAAGTAATTTGAATAGGTGGCTTGCAAGTTTAGCAACCTCAGATACAGTGCGGTTACATGCCAAATCGGATGAGGGCTAGTCGAGTTTGGCAAAGCGGGGAATATTTCCGAACATGACGTCCTTGACTTCGACTGCGCATAATATTCGTTTTGGTTTATTGATTACCGCGATTGGGGGGTTCCTCTTCACCTTCGATCTTCCGCTGCTGCGTTTAGCAGACAATGACAAGTGGACACTTGTTTTTGCGCGAGGCATTTTTCTGTTTTTGTCAATCACTGCTGTGTGGTGGTTTATGCGACAAAAATCAGGATCCCGATTGCCCTATATTGCGGGCACGGCCGGTTTGGCCGTCATTGCCACAAACACTATTGCGAATATCGCCTACATTGGGGCATTGAAAGAAACGAACGCAGCGAATGTCGTTTTTATTTTGGCGTTAGTGCCAGTGCTTACAGCTGTTTTTTCGCGCATATTCATCAAGGAACAAATCCACAAATTTACTTGGTTGGCCACTGTCGTAGCACTGGTAGGCGTCGGTATTATTGTTTCGGACAGTCTTTCAATGGGCGGGATTTGGGGTGATTTTCTGGCGCTGGTCTGTGCGGCTTGCACGGCCGCTGCTTTTACCATCATCCGCGCCAGCGGCAAAAACATCGCAACGAGCCTCGCAGTCGGAAGTCTTTTGTCGGCGCTCATTGCGCTGGCCTTCTTTGACGTAAATATCGCAAACCTCGCCAAACCTGCTTTCTTTGGTGTTCCAAGTTGGTTTTGGGTTGCTTTGAACGGGCTCCTCGTCATTCCGCTGTCTTCAGCTCTCATCGCCAATGGACCTCGTTTTCTGCCTTCGGCTGATGTGAGCATGTTTTTCTTGCTCGAAACCATCCTCACACCCGTATGGATTTGGATGCTTTTTGCCGAAATACCCTCCAATGCAGTTTTGTTCGGTGGAGCGATTGTGATTGTTACACTCGTCGTGCACAGTCTCTGGAGACTAAGATCAACCTTGGCCCCCCAAGAATAGCCACAGATTCACGGCAGCCCCGCTGTGCAATAACTTGACAGATTTGCTGGAAACAGCACACTACCTGCAATTGGGCATGAAGCAGGGAATTTGGCATGTACTACGGTGAAGTTGAAGGCACAGGATTTGAAGTCATAGATGGCCGCTTCCGCAATTTGTTGACGGGCCATGGTCGCGTCGAACGCGTGTGGACAGGCGGACGCTGGACAGAAGGTCCGGCTTGGTTTGCAGCAGGTCGGTACCTCGTATTTTCCGATATTCCCAACAATCGCCTCATGCGCTTTGACGAGTGTGATGGCAATGTTTCAGTATTTCGAGGGCCGTCAAACAATTGCAACGGAAACACAACTGATCCACAAGGCCGGTTGGTCACGTGTGAACATCTCACGCGTCGCGTCACCCGCACGGAATTTGATGGCTCAATCACGGTGATTGCGGATCGTTTCAAGGGTAAACGGTTTAATTCGCCCAACGATGTCGTCGTTAAATCCGACGGCTCAATTTGGTTTACAGATCCATCTTATGGAATCTTAACTGACTACGAAGGCATTGCCGCACCGCAAGAACTCGAACGCTGCAACGTCTATCGTGTTGATGGCCAAACAGGAGACATTACCGTTGTCGCCGATGATTTTTTGAAGCCGAACGGCATCGCATTCTCTCGCGATGAATCATTGCTCTATATTGCCGACACAGGTCTTTCCCATGATCCGACTGGCCCGAAACATATTCGCGTGTTCAAAGTGAATAGCGACGGCAAGAGCTTAGGAACATCAAAAGTATTTGCCGATTGTTCCGCAGGTTTCTTTGATGGTTTCCGCATTGATCGTCAGGACCGCCTGTGGTCTTCAGCTGGTGATGGCGTGCATTGTTTCATGCCCAGCGGGGACTTGATCGGCAAAATCAAACTTCCAGAAATTTGCGGAAATGTGTGCTTTGGCGGCCCGTTGCGCAATCGCCTGTTCATGTGTGGCACCACTTCGCTTTACTCTGCTTATCTCGCCATTAACGGATAATCTAGATGTTAATGCCGAAGCCCGATGAAGCAGTCATTGCACGACGTAGTGCCATTGCTGCGGCGTTGCGCAAAATCGTGCCGCAGCATGCTGTCATTGATTCAGAAGTGACATTGAAAGCCTATGAAAGCGATGGTTTGACGGCCTATCGCCAGCCACCCATGTTGGTGGTCTTGCCGGAAAATACCGCGCAGGTTTCGGCCATTCTGAAATACACGAATGACGAAGGTATCAAAGTTGTGCCGCGCGGTGCCGGCACGTCATTGTCAGGCGGTGCCTTGCCCTTGGCTGATGGCATTGTGTTGGGCATGGCCAAATTCAACAAAGTGTTGGACATTGATTTTGCCAATCGTTGTGCAGTGGTACAACCGGGCGTCACCAATCTCGCCATTACCCGCGCGGTTGAACATAAAGGCTTTTATTATGCGCCCGATCCTTCGTCGCAAATTGCGTGCACCATCGGTGGAAACGTTGCCGAAAATTCTGGCGGCGTGCATTGTTTGAAGTATGGGCTGACGACGAATAATCTGTTGGGCCTCGAAGTTGTTTTGCCGGGTGGTGATGTCGTGCGCCTTGGTGGCAAATATCTTGATTCTGATGGCTATGATTTGATGGGCATTTTGACGGGTTCAGAAGGTTTGCTGGGAGTCGTTACTGAAGTGACCGTGCGCATTCTTCAAAAGCCCGAAACGGCGCGTGCCGTTTTGATTGGATTTCCAACCAGCGAAGACGCGGGCCAGTGTGTGGCTGACGTGATTTCGGCAGGTATCATACCGGGTGGCATGGAGATGATGGACAAACCCGCCATCCACGCCGCTGAAGATTTTGTCCACGCCAATTATCCGCTGGATGTTGAGGCCTTGCTGATCGTCGAACTTGATGGGCCACCAGCAGAAGTGGATGCACTCACTGAACGCGTGCGCGGTATTGCTGAAGGTAACAAGGCTTCAACATTACGCGTATCTACTTCCGAGCAAGAGCGACTGCTATTTTGGGCGGGCCGCAAAGCCGCATTTCCTGCTGTCGGTCGTATTTCACCCGACTACATGTGCATGGACGGCACCATACCACGCAAAACACTGCCCGAAGTCTTGCGCGGCATGGAAGCGCTTTCGCGCAAACATAAATTGCGTGTGGCCAATGTGTTTCATGCAGGCGACGGCAATCTACATCCGCTTATTCTGTTTGATGCGAACATCGGCGATGAACTCGAACGCGCCGAAGCATTTGGTGCTGATATTTTGCGCTTGTGTGTGAAAGTAGGCGGTGTGTTAACGGGCGAACATGGCGTTGGTGTCGAAAAGCGCGATTTAATGCCAGAGATGTTTTCAGAAACTGACATGGCCGTGCAGCAACGCTTAAAGTGTGCCTTTGATGCAAAAGGTTTGCTCAATCCCGGCAAAGTGTTTCCAACTTTGCATCGCTGCGCGGAGTTGGGAAAAATGGTTGTGCATAAGGGGCAAGTCAACTTTCCTGAATTGCCGCGTTTCTAATGCCACAAATGCTTTCACCAAAAACCGATACCGAACTTGCCGAAATCATTTCGAACGGCGGGCCATTCGCCGTTGAAGGGCAGGGCAGCAAACGCAATTTCGGTCGCGTATCCGAAGCAACGCAGGTGCTGTCGCTCGCTAAATTTTCGGGCGTTGAAATTTACGAACCTGAGGAATTGATCCTTGAGGCTGGTGCTGCAACACCTCTAGCTGACATTCAAGAAATTATTGAGTGACCGGCAGCAAATGTTGGCCTTCGATCCGCCAGATCACAGTCACCTTTGGGGAAGTCACAACAGCGGTAGCATCGGTGGCGTATTGGCAACTGGATTGGCTGGCCCGCGACGATTAAAAGCCGGAAGCGCAAGGGATCACATATTGGGTCTTCGCGGTGTGACGGGCCGAGGCGAAATATTCAAAGCCGGTGCGCGCGTTGTTAAAAACGTCACGGGCTATGACATGCCAAAATTGATGGCTGGCAGCTTTGGCACATTGGCGGCGCTGACAAGCGTAACCTTCAAGGTTTTGCCTGCGCCAGAAACTGAAGAAACGGTGTTCATTCCGAAATTATCCGATGAAGCAGCAATGGTTGTCATGTCCGAAGCCATGCAGTCTCAAGCGGAGATTTCAGCGGCAGCCCATGTTCCGGGTGAAGGCACTTATTTGCGCTTTGAAGGCATCGCCATTTCAGTTGCCGCGCGGCGAGACCGCTTCGTAAGTGCGTTGAAGCACAATTGCGAATTGTTCAATGCCGAACCGTCACGCGCAATATGGCAGCGCATTCGTGACTGCAAAGTGTTTGACCATGACAATGCGAGGGCGCTGTGGCGCATCAGTGTTGCGCCAAGTGAAGGTGCAGCGGTGGCCAAGGCGATTGCGGAACAGCAAGACGCAAGATACTTTTTCGATTGGGCTGGTGGATTGTTGTGGATGAGCTTAGCCGCACGTGGCGATGGAGGTGCTGCTATTGTTCGAAGTGCCGTGACCAACGGTCATGCTACGCTCTACGCAGCGCCAAAGGAATTGCGTGAGCGCGTTGATGTTTTTCATCCACAATCGCCCAGCGTTGCTGCATTGACGGCGCGTGTGAAATCAGCACTTGATCCACAAGGTAAACTCAACCCCGGCCGCATGTATAAGGGCGTCTGACCCATGCAAACGCACTTTACTCCACAACAACTTGCTGATCCCAAAACTGCTGATGCAAACCAAATTTTGCGCAACTGTGTGCATTGCGGATTCTGTACAGCCACATGCCCAACCTATGTGTTGCTTGGCGACGAATTGGACAGTCCGCGTGGTCGCATTTATTTAATGAAGGACATGCTTGAAAAAGGCGGTCCGCCTTCGCCAGATGTGGTGAAGCATGTTGATCGTTGTCTCTCGTGTTTGTCTTGCATGACCACATGCCCATCAGGCGTGAATTACATGCATTTGGTTGATCACGCGCGAAGCCACATCGAGCAACACCACAAGCGCCCAATCGCCGAACGTTGGATGCGCAATATTCTTGGGCTTTGCGATGCCGCGTCCAAATGTGTTCCGCTGGGCTTTGCGCGCTGGAAAGTTGGCAGTGCCATTTGCGGGAATTTTACAATCGCTAGGTTTCAAAAGACTAGCCGCAGCTCTTGCCCTTGTGCCCGCCAATGCGCTGCCGACTGAGCCACTTGGGCAACCCGGAACCTATCCTGCTATTGGCAAAATGCGTGGGCGGGTTGGGCTGCTGCAAGGGTGTGTGCAAAGTGTCACCGATCCGTCCATCAACGCCGCAACAATTCGGCTGTTAACGCGACTTGGCTTTGAAGTTGTCGTGTCGGCAGAAGAAAGTTGTTGCGGCTCACTCACCCACCATATGGGCCGGGAGATTGAGGCCCATGGCTTTGCCAAGCGCACAATTGATCAATGGACCAACGCAAATCTCGACCACATCATCATTACCGCGTCAGGCTGTGGCACTGTCATCAAAGATTATGGCTTCATGTTGAAGCAAGACCAAGCCTATGCTGCAAAGGCCGCGGCCATCAGCGCCAAAGCCATGGACGTTACAGAATTTTTGGTGACACTCGACTTAGCCCAAAAGCCTCCACAGAATTTGCGTGTGGCCTATCATTCAGCCTGTTCCATGCAGCATGGCCAAAAAATCATCGCTGCACCCATTGCACTTTTGCAACATGCTGGTTTTGAAGTTGTGTCTGTGCCGGAAGGGCATTTATGTTGTGGCTCTGCCGGCACCTATAATATGATGCAGCCTGAAATTGCCGAACAGCTGAAGCAGCGCAAACTCAAGAATATCGCCCAGACGGAAGTTGATATTGTGGCTGCGGGCAATTTGGGCTGTATCACCCAACTGCAAAGTGGTGTGGGAAAACCCATGCTGCATACAATAGAACTATTGGACTGGGCCTATGGTGGCGTAAAACCAAAAGCCCTCGGAGAATGAAGAAAATGACAAACCGCACCAACCGTTTTGGCCTGCAAGTTGATGCTGGTTTGGAAAACTTCATCTCGCAAAAAGCAATTCCGGACACTGGTGTTGACGTCGAGCATTTCTGGCGCGGCTTTTCTAAATTGGTTCATGATCTCGTGCCCATCAATCGGTCGCTTTTGGCAAAGCGTGATGCGCTACAAGAGAAAATAGATGAGTGGTACCGTAACAATCCGGGTGCAGTTGATCCCGCAGAACAAGAAGCATTTCTGCGCGACATAGGTTACATTGTGCCTGAAGGCGACGATTTCAAAATCGATGTCTCAAAAGTCGATGCCGAAATCGCCAGCATTGCAGGTCCACAACTCGTCGTGCCCGTGATGAACGCACGTTATGCCCTCAACGCCGCCAATGCCCGCTGGGGTTCACTCTATGATGCGCTCTATGGCACCGACGCCATTTCAGAGGCAGATGGTGCCGAGCGTGGCAAAACATACAATCCAACACGCGGTGCAAAAGTGGTGCAATGGGCGCGTCAATTACTTGATCAGGCAACTCCACTTGCTTTGGGTTCTTGGAACGATGCAGGAAAGCTCAGCATTGATGGTGGTGTGTTACGCATCGGCCAAACCGAATTGCGTGATCCCCAACAGTTTGTGGGATTTTTGCAAAATGATATTGGCGAATTGCAGGTATTGCTGCGCCACAACGGGTTGTTGATCGAAATCATCATCGATTCCAGCAGCGTTATTGGCAAGTCCGACGCAGCCAACATCTCCGATATCTGGGTGGAATCCGCACTCACCACAATTATGGACTGCGAAGATTCCGTTGCCGCGGTGGATGCCGAAGACAAGACATTGGTTTACGAAAACTGGTTGGGCTTGATGAAAGGTGATCTTTCGGAAGAGATCGTGAAGAACGGCAAAACCTCAACACGTAAACTGAACCCGGACGCGACTTACAATGCGCCAAATGGCGGTAAACTCGATGTCAAATGTCGATCATTAATGCTTATTCGCAATGTCGGCCACTTGATGACCACCCCAGCGATCCTCGATCGCAACGGAGATGAAATTCCCGAAGGCTTGATGGATGCAATGGTGACTGCACTCATTGCGCTCCACGACATTGGTCCAAATGGTCGCCGCGCCAACTCGCAAACGGGTTCAATGTATGTTGTAAAACCGAAGATGCATGGACCGGAAGAAGTCGCTTTTGCAGTCACGACCATGGATCGGGTTGAGGATGTTTTGGGTCTGCCTCGCAACAGCATCAAACTCGGCATCATGGATGAAGAACGCCGCACGACTGTGAATTTGAAAGAATGCATTCGCGCAGCAAAGCATCGCGTGGTGTTTATCAATACAGGCTTCTTAGATCGTACGGGTGATGAAATGCACACGTCCATGGAAGCAGGCCCAATGTTGCGCAAAGGCGATATGAAAACCGCCGCGTGGATCAAAGCTTATGAAGATTGGAATGTTGATACAGGTTTGAAAGCTGGCTTCAGTGGTGTTGCGCAAATTGGCAAAGGCATGTGGGCCATGCCGGATTTGATGGCGAATATGCTGGAGCAAAAAATTGCCCATCCCAAGGCAGGTGCCAACACAGCTTGGGTGCCCTCACCAACAGGTGCCACACTTCATGCCACGCATTATCATCAAGTCTTCGTTCCGGACGTGCAGGCAACACTGCAAGGCAAGAGCCGTGCAACACTTGCTGGAATTTTATCCATTCCTGTCGCGATAAATCCAAATTGGACTGACGACGATATTCAGCGTGAACTTGATAATAATGCACAAGGCATATTGGGTTACGTTGTGCGCTGGGTAAACCAAGGCATTGGCTGCTCCAAGGTGCCTGACATCAACAACATTGGACTAATGGAAGATCGCGCGACCTTGCGCATATCAGCGCAACACATGGCGAATTGGTTGCACCATGGTGTTGTGAAAAAGAAGCACATCAAAGAAACCATGATGCGCATGGCTGCTGTTGTGGACCAGCAAAATGCAGGTGATCCTGATTACTCGCCAATGGCTGCAAATTTTGATGGTTCAATTGCGTTCCATGCAGCCTGTGATTTGGTCTTCAAAGGCCGTGAACAGCCCAATGGCTATACTGAACCCTTGTTGCATGCTGCTCGATTGAAGGTAAAAGCGCGTTCACAGTAACGCCCGAATTTGAAAGAATTTTCCAACGTGCCCACCTTCGATGCTTTGCCCCATGCACAGCAATTGCCAATTCTGCTTGAGCTCGCACATATAGCGACGACACATTATAATTTGCCGTCGCCGCTGAATGTGGAGCTGATCAATCTATCAGAAAACGCGACCTATAAAATCGAGGCAATCGATGGCCGACGCTGGGCCTTGCGCATCCACCGCGATGGCTATCATTCAAGAGCAGCAATTGGGTCGGAACTAAGTTGGCTCATTGATTTGCGTGAAACCAAGGTTGTCACAACGCCAAAACCCGTACCCGGCAAAGACGGTGAAATCATCCAATTGGCTTTTCACAACAGCATGTCGAACCCGCGCCACGTCGTCTTGTTTGAATGGGAACAGGGCGTTGAACCCGGCATTCACAACAATCTGATTGAGCCGTTCAAAGCCTTGGGCGAAGTGACAGCCAGAATGCACGCGCACGCGCGTCAGTGGCAACGCCCACACGGCTTCACGCGCTTCACGTGGGATTTTGAAACCAGTCTTGGCAGCGCTGCGCCCCATTGGGGGCAATGGCGCGCTGGGATTGGTGTTGATGCGAGCATCGAAAAACTATTCGGCCGCACAGTTGAAAAAATTGGCCAACGCTTGAGCGCTTTACGGCAAAGGCCCAGAACGCTTTGGCCTTGTTCATGGCGATTTGAGATTGGCTAATCTGTTAATGGACGGATCGGAAGTCAAAGTCATCGACTTCGATGATTCCGGCTTCAGCTGGTTTATGTATGACGCCGCTACGCCGGTTTCGTTTTATGAACACGCCCCCCAAGTGCCGGAACTCATTGATGCGTGGAAGACAGGCTATCGCCGCGTCAGCGAAATCTCAAAAGCCGATGAAGCCGAAATCCCAACTTTTCTGATGCTACGTCGTCTGTTACTCGTCGCCTGGATCGGTTCCCACCACGAAACTGACTTGGCTAAATCCATGGGATTGAAATACACCGATGACTCAACCCATCTTTGCGAAACGTTTTTGAGCGGGTCAGACACCGTCGCGTGAGAAGTAAGATCGAAGCGACTTTAAACCTGATGACAGGCAACGTCTCGCCCTTGTTTTATTTCTAATGTGGGAGAGATCTGCGCACATTTTTCTATTGCAATTGGGCACCGTGTTCGAAAAGTGCAGCCGCTGGGCGGTGCGAGAGGCGAGGGCAGTTCGCCCCTTAGAACTATGCGCTCACGCTGCTTTAATGGATCCGCAACGGGTGTGGCAGAGAGCAATGCACGGGTATAAGGGTGCAAGGCATTGTTGAAAATACGATCGCGTGTTCCATATTCGACAACCCGACCGAGATACATAACTAAAATGTGGTCAGCGATGTGCCGCACCACCGATAGGTCATGGCTTACAAACACATATGCCAACTGCAAACGTTCCTGCAATTCTGCCAAAAGGTTCAATATTTGCGCTTGAATAGAAACATCAAGGGCTGAAACCGGTTCATCAAGCACAAGAATTTCAGGCTCAAGCATCAAAGCCCGCGCAATTGCAATGCGTTGACGTTGGCCGCCTGAAAACATGTGGGGATAACGATCGTAGTGTTCAGGCCGCAAACCCACCATTTGCATCATCGAGCGGGCCTTGGCGTTGCGCACCTCCGCTGACATTTGCGTATTCACCAGCAATGGTTCTTCAAGGGCATGGCCGATTTTTTGACGTGGATTAAGCGAGCCATAGGGGTTTTGAAACACCATCTGTACACGGGGCCGCAATGCTTTCAAATCGACTTTGCTTGCGCCCACAATGTCAGTGTCGACAATCCTCAGGCTACCTGACGTAGGCGCTTCGATCATTGTGAGCACCCGAGCCAAAGTCGATTTTCCACAGCCCGACTCGCCGACAACGGCCAGGGTCTTGCCGCGTTCCAGCGTGAAACTTACACCGTCCAGTGCTTTGAGTGTTGCAGGCTTTGTCGCAAATCCACGAGATATGGAGTAGTGTTGGCGCAGATCATGTGCGGTAAGAACGATCGTCATGGTGTGTGTGATCCCGCCAATGGAAAATGACACAGCACGCCATTGTCCAACGGTGGCGTTGTCGTGTGGCAAACGCTTTTAGCCAGGCTGCATCGGGGGGCGAATAGACACCCTTGTGGACGATCAAATTGCCCGGGAACCGTTCCGGAAATGGATTGTAGTTGGCGACCACTGGCACGCTCCGGCAATGCGGCAAGCAGCGCTGCCGTATAGGGATGGCGCGGCGTTGCAAAAAGATCCATGACAGTTCGCTCTTCTACTTTTTGACCCGCATAGTGAACGCTTACCGTATCCGCTGTCTCAGCCACCACACCCATTGAATGCGTGATGAGTATCAGTGTGGTTTGAGTTTCACGTTGCAATCGGGTCATCAGGTCAAGAACCTGCGCTTGAATGGTCACGTCAAGTGCTGTTGTTGGCTCATCTGCGATGATGAGTTTCGGTTTGCATGCCAGCGCCATCGCAATCATGACACGCTGCGCCATGCCACCCGAGAACTGGTGAGGGAATGCAGACAACCGCGATTGCGGATCAGGAATGCCAACAGCGTCCAACAATTCAAGCGTGCGAATTTTTCGTGCTGCTTTATTCATGTCCAGATGGGCGTTCAAAGCTTCATCAATTTGGTAGCCAACTGTGAAACAGGGATTGAGGCTTGTCATCGGTTCTTGAAAAATCATGGCAATGTCCTTACCGATGATCCGCCGACGCTCTTTTGGGGTCATGTTCAGCAAATCATGTCCATCAAAAACCACATGATCAGCCGAGACTTTTGCTGTCGCTGGCAGCAGCCCCATGATGGCCAACATGGCCACGGATTTACCAGAGCCTGATTCACCCACAATCGCGTGTATGCGACCCGCTTCGACGCAAAGCGAAACACCATCAACCGCACGAAACCAACCAGACCCGGTGCGAAATTCAACGATAAGATTCTTGATATCGAGAAGCGCCATGGATCAACTCTTTCGCAGGCGAGGATCAAGCGCATCACGCAAGCCGTCCCCCATCAGGTTGATCGCCATGACGGTAATGAGAATGCACAAGCCTGGCAAGGCCATGACCCAAGGGTGAGACATCATCAAATCTCGCGTGTCCGCCAACATTGCTCCCCACTCGGGCGTTGGCGGCTGAGCGCCAAGGCCAAGAAACCCCAAGCCTGCTGCTTCCAGAATAGCATCTGATACGCCCAATGCACCTTGCACAATGAGCGGTGCCAAACAGTTCGGCAGGACTGTAACCGTCATCAATCGCCATGGCCTTACACCTGCAACCTTGGCCGCTGTCACATAGTCTTTTGACAGTTCAGCCAAAGCTGACGCCCGCACAAGTCTTACATAGCGCGGCAGATAAACAAGTGTGACAGCTATGATCGTATTGGTAAGACTTGGTCCAATAATAGCGATAATGAGAATGGCAAACACCAGCGATGGAATGGCCAAGATCAAATCCATGATGCGAATAATGATCACGTCTAAAATCCCACCAAACCACGCCGCAGCCAAGCCCAGCGCCACGCCTACAACCATCGACACGACCATGACTGACAAGCCAATGAACAGCGAAATGCGCGCTCCATACATGAGCCGGGAAAGCATGTCGCGGCCGACTGCATCAGTACCCAGCAGAAAGCGTGGGTCAGCGCCATCAGACCAAAAAGGCGGCAACCGTGTTGCACCCTTGATTTGCTCAAGAGGATCATAGGGTGCCAACACGGGAGCAAAAAGCGCCAGCAGCGAAATAAATACAACAACGGCAAGTCCGATCACTGCGCCGCGATTTTCAGAAAAGGCATTCCAAAACGCGCGCCACGGAGTTGGTGACAACTTGATATCTGTGTTGGCAACATTACTTTGCATGTCTGATCCGCGGGTTGATAAAGCCGTAAAGCAGATCAACAATCAAATTGACCACAATCACACAAGCCGCGATCAACATGATGCCGCCTTGCAAGGCCGGATAGTCGCGGCGACCTATCGATTCAACCAACCACTTCCCAACACCCGGCCAAGAGAAAATGCTCTCGGTAAGAACGGCACCAGCAAGTAAAGTTCCAACTTGTAAACCAATGGAAGTGACAACAGGGATGAGTGCATTGCGCAACGCATGAACACCAATAACGCGCCACGCCGACAGCCCTTTGGCGCGGGCCGTGCGCACATAATCCTCTTCCAACACTTCCAACATTGACGACCGTGTCATGCGTGCAATGACGGCCAATGGCACTGTGCCTAACACGATGGATGGCAAAATCAAATGATGCAAAGCGTCTTTAAAAGCGCCTTTCTGGTCAGACAGCAAACTGTCAATCAACGCAAACCCAGTCACAGGAGGATAGAAATATTTGATAAGATCAACGCGACCTGAAACCGGCGTGAGCCCCAGTGTATTTGACATCACCAAAATCAAGATTAAACCCCACCAGAACAGCGGCATGGAATAGCCGGCGAGGGCCACCCCCATCAGCGACTGATCATAAATGCCTCCTCGTCGGGCAGCCGCAAACACACCTGCGGGCACGCCAATTAAAGTGGCAAACAGTATGGCAAAAAATGTGAGCTCAAGTGTCGCGGGGAACAGTGCTGTGAATTCATGCAAAATAGGTGTCTTGGAGACGATGGAGGTTCCGAAGTCTCCTTGGAGAATATTTCCGGAATAATCGAGAAACTGTTTCCAGACAGGTTGATCAAGTCCCATCTCTTTCAGAAGCTCGGCATGGCGCTCCGGAGAAATGCCACGCTCGCCGCGGCGCGCTTCTACGGGATCACCGGGCACAAGCCGGATCATCACGAATGTAATGAACATCAGTGCAATAAAGGTTGGCACCGTAAGGGCCAGCCGTTTGAACAGGAAGCGGATCATGTTGATTTTGAAATAGCGAGCGGAGGTGTCCCCGCTCGCCAGTCAGAACTTATTCAGCCACATCCACATTCTGGAATTCATGGCTTCCAAATGGGCTGATCTTGTAGCCTGATACTGATTTCCGCACAGGTTCAAACACTGTCGAGTGAGCAATGTTGAGCCAAGGCGTTTGTGCTGCAACAATTTTTTGTGCGTCTTGATAAAGCTTGGTCCGTTCACCTTGGTCGGTGACTTCTGCAGCTTTCACAATAGCAGCTTGGAATGCGGCATCACACCATTTTGGAATGTTGTTGCCATTTGGTTTTCCGTCCTTGTCGCAACCCAAAAGCACCGCAAGGAAATTGTCTGGGTCACCATTATCCCCCGTCCAGCCGAGGAAGCCCATTTGGTGTTCACCCGCTTGCATGCGCTTGCGATATTCGCCCCATTCATATGACACAAGTGTTGCGGTAATCCCAACCTTGGCAAGATCAGCTTGGATCATTTCGCCCATGCGCTTGGCGTTCGGGTTGTAAGGGCGCTGCACCGGCATCCACCATAAGTCCGTCTGCAAGTTTTCAACACCTGCAGCCTTCAGCATTTCCTTGGCTTTTTCTGGGTTGTACTCAATGTCCACCGTCGAGTTGTCGTAGGACCACATGGTGGGTGGAATTGGGTTCTTCGCCTGTTGACCAGCACCTTGGTAAACTTCCTTCAGAATGGCACCACGGTCAATTGCCATAGCAATGGCTTTGCGCACTTCCACTTTGTCAAATGGCGGCTTTTGTGCATTCATCGCCATGTAGCCAATGTTGAGGCCCGCTTGTGACATGAGGTTGATATCGGCCTCTTTGCCCATTGCCTCGAGATCGGCCGGGTTTGGAGCAATCATCACCTGGCACTCATTGGCTTTAAGTTTGGCGTAACGCGCTGTTGCGTCCGGCGTGATCGCAAAAATCAGATCATCAATTTTTGGCTTACCTGCAAAATAGTCCGCATTTGCCTTAAACCGTATCACGGCATCTTTCTGGTAAGTGACAAAACTAAACGCACCTGTCCCGACTGGTATTTGGTCGAACTGTTCTGGCGTTCCTTTTTTCATCAGAAAATCTGCATACTCAGCTGAGTGGATTGTCGCAAAGTCCATGGCAAGGTTAGCGATGATAGGCGCATTTGGTTTGTTGAGCTTCATGACAACGGTCAAGTCATCGCCACCTTTTTCAATCGATGCCAAAAGGTCGGGCATGCTCATGTCATTGAAGTAGTCGTAGGCGCCGCCGGAGACCTTTGCATAGGGATGGTCGGCCTTCCACATGCGACCAAAAGACCAGATCACGTCGTCTGCATTCAGGTCACGCGTAGGTACAAAACCATTCACGCCGGAATGGAATTTCACGCCCTTGCGGAGTTTGAAAGTAATGGTGAGGCCATCAGGAGATACATCGTAGGATTCAGCTAAAGCGGGTCCAGCTGTTGTGCTGCCGGGCGCAAATTCAACGAGCTTGTTGTAAACGGGACGTGCAGCGTCAAACGAAGTGCCAGTTGTGTTGATCGACGGTGTGAAATTTTCTGGCGAACCTTCCGAACAATACACCAGTGACTTTGCACTGGCTGCAGATGCAGCAAGCGACATTGCGCCGATTAAAAGTGCCGCTTTGAAATAGATGTGATTTCTTCATTTTTTTCTCCCTGAGGACGTCCACGTTTGGTGGATGTGTGGAAGATCAAAGCAGGTTACGGTGTTGAAGTGAAGTACCAGAGTGAAAGGATTTCCCTGAACATTATTGCGGCCCATTTTTCACCAACAGAATTTGAGCAAGCGTCAACGAAGGTGTCCGCGTTTTGCAGGACGGCACAAGTTCGCGGTTCTCGTAGTTTCCCGTGATTGCCACCGAAATTCAATTGCAGAAACCCCATGCTTGTGTGGGTCTGTTCGCTGGAAAATTGGAGCGGGCGAAGGGAAGCAAACCCTGGTATGCAGATTAGGAGGCTCAGTCAAGGTGTTGAAATCGCAAGCCTACGTTCCTTTGACGAGAACAGGTTCTGTCGGTTCAGCAGGTGAACTGCAAATAGAATTCACCAGAAGAGGACCTGAGAGAAACGGTTGTAGCCGCATCATAAGTTCAGGGTGTTAAGTCGATTTTTCGCTTTTACTACACCCTGTGTTTCAGGTCTGGATCCGGCTTGGCCACCAGCTCGTCATTGGTATCATCCAATATTCTGTAAGCAGCACCTTCAAGATCTTCATATTGACCTGATCTGAGGTTCCAAAGAAACGCCCACAGACCTAGTGCACCTAATCCCAATGCCACTGGAATGAGGATCATAAGCAGGTTCATGCGAGTTGCTCCACGATAACAGCACTGCCTTGCGCTTGTTCTTTATCCACATCTGGCGAGCGCACCTGAAGCATGTAAAGCCGCAAGCTGTTGGCTACAACGATGATTGAAGATGTAGACATCGCGATAGCTGCGAAAAGTGGATTGAGATGCCCGGATATGGCCAAGGGTATAGCGAAAAGATTATAGCCTATTGCCAATCCAAAATTCTGCCGGACGATTCAACTCGTCGCTGTTGCAATGTCGTAAGCTGTGATGACAGATGAAAGACTACCGCGTGTGAATACAAAATCAGCGGCAGTGCGGCCTACGTCTGAGGCAGTTGCAGGTGCCATTGAGACGTGGGCGGCGACCAAGGCAGGTGCGTCATTCAGGCCGTCGCCGACCATCAACAGCTTTGACCCTTGTGCGGCGGCTGTTTTAAGATGGTCCAGCTTGTCGCCGGGTCGCATATCAGCTCGATACCCAGCCACACCGAGTGACGCCGCAATGCATGCCACAAAACTGTCCTGATCGCCCGAGAGAATACGGCAGGGTATTTTTTGCGATTGAAAGGTGTCCACCATCCAGCGGCCATCGGGGCGCAATGTCTCAGCGAGTTGGCTGAGATAGAGTTGTTTGCCCGCTATGGCGAAGGCCACACCCTGCGCTGGCGCGCCATTCAGACTTTCTTTGGCGATTTCAGCAACCCAAGCGCTGCGACCCAAGCGAATGGCTTTTCCATGGTGGGTCGCTTCAATGCCGCAGCCCGGAACTTCGTGCACTTCATTCAATTCAACAAGAGGTTCTTCGATAAAATATTTCACCAGAGCCCGTGCTGCTGGATGCACGCTGCGAGAAGCCAAGGCCTTCGCCAGCGCTGCATTTGAGCCATGAGGAATTGTGGTGGTTTTGACTCTGGGTTGGCCCGTCGTCAACGTTCCTGTCTTATCAAACACGGCACCATCAATTGCGGCCAAACGTTCAAGCGCTGACCCATCCTTCATCAGAATACCGGCTTTGAACAGACGCCCGGCACTCACAACATGCGCCACGGGCACGGCCAAACCCAAGGCGCATGGACATGTGATAATCAAAACGGCAATGGCCACAGTTAGTGATTGATGCCAGTCTCCTGACGTCCACAGCATCCAACCTAGAAAGGAAGCAAGTGCAAGCACGTGGACGGCAGGCGCATAAATCTGTGCCATCCGATCTGCGATGCGGACGTAGCCTGAACGTCCTCTTTCAGCAGCTGACATCATGTCTGTGACTTCAGCAAGAAATGAGTCCTTGGCAGCGCGACTTGCAATTATATCAATGGGACCTGTGAGATTGAGCGTTCCCGCTTCGACTTCAGAACCTTTCAATACGCGTACCGCTTCACTTTCACCGGTGACCAAAGCGCAGTCGACATCACTCATGCCTTCGAGGACTGTACCATCGACCGGAAAGCACTCGCCTGCTGCGATACGAATGCGCATACCGGGCTTCAAGCCATCGATGGCGACGTAAGTGAGTTCACCTTTGTCATCCACCACAAAACCACCTTTGGCAGCCATGCGCGCGAGCCTGTCGGCTGCATCTCGTGCCTTCGTACGCATCATATGATCAAGGGTGCGACCGATCAGCAGGAAAAACAACAATGATGTCGCCGCGTCAAAATAAGCATGACCATCACCAATAAAGCTCTCATACATCGACATGCCTGTGGCAAGCAGAACACCCAATGAAATCGGCACATCCATATTCATGCGGCGATAACGCAGGGCTTCGAATGCCGAACGGAAAAATGGCAAGCCGCCGTAAGCAACACAGGGAATGGCGATGAGAGCCGAAACAAAATGAAAAAGTACTTTGGTGGCACCGTCTGCTCCATTCCAAACGGGGATGGACAACAGCATAATGTTGGCTGCAGCAAATCCTGAGACCGCAAGCGAACGCACGAGCAGTTTCAATAGGGGGTCGGATTTTTCAGTTGCTTCTGATGACAGCGACTGAGGTGGATATCCGAGCTCTTCAAGTTTTTCGACAACAGCAGACAACGCTGGAATTGAACCATCCAACTGCAATGTCACCCGTTTAAGAGAAAGATTGGCCCTCACACTTTTTATGCCAGGCAATTTTCCGATTTGGGATTCAATTGTCGAGATGCAATTGCCACAATGAATGGCTGGAGTTGAAAGTAAAACCCCACTGCTGCCATCGGCAAGTGTTCGCACACTTGCCTGTAGCTCTTCCAACAAGCCAATACGTTCAGCTGATTGATGCTCCCGCGCGTAATCAGCAACGATGGGGCCAGCACAGCACGACATGGTTTACTCCTTTACAAACAGACGAATTGGACGTTGCCAATCGGTGTGTCCCGCAACATCGGCTCTTATGGATCCCGCCCATTGACCCTTTGCGAGTGTCAAGTCGACTTTGAAAATGCCTTGGCCATATGCCGTCAGCGCAATGTTCTGATCTTCACCTTCATGCGAAGGGCGGCCTAGTGATACGACGACATTTCGCCCTTCCACTGCCTTCCCGTTACTGTCACGCAAAGTGATCTGCAACTTGCCGAAGCTATATTCCAAAGTCGCATGGAAACTTGCTGCGGCTTGCTCCAGTTTTTGTGTGGTCTCATTGAACTCTTGACTGGCGACATAGGAGTTTTTCACAACAAGACCCGTCCAACTGTGGTTGGCGAAGTAAACCATCGTCATGTTCGCCGTGAGTACGACAGCGAAAAAGGCCAGCATGATGATCAACATATGGCGGCCTGTGAAGCGGCGAGAGGTCTGTTCGATCATTTCATGTTCTCCGGCACTTCAAAGACAGCCTTGTAGGTATCAGTTTCAAATGACTGCTTGTCTTTGACAACAATATTGAAACTTGTTTGCCCCATTTTCAAAGACTGTGGTGGGACAGAAATAAACACACGAAGTGCCCTCAACTTATCTGGCTCTACGGCAATATCAGCACTTTGTCCTTTGACCTCTTCAAAATCATTGATGTTCATCGTTGCGCCAGGCAAACCATCAATCTGCAATGAGATTGTACGCGGCTCAGGCACCATGTTGAGGAGCTTTATGGTGTAACCATTGCGTATGGAACCATCTGACAATTTTATCGCGACAGGGTTGCGGTCGTGTTGGACGTTGACCTCCAACCGATCACGAATGAGCAGCATATAGAGCATGCCAAAGCCGACCAACGACCACATTCCGATGTAGATGAATGTGCGAGGACGTAAGACTATGCGCCAGTGAAAATGCTTGATACCCGCAACAAAGTCACCGCCGGCATTTCGAACGCGTTGTGGGTTTATGGTTCCGGGAATTGGACTGGAGATGGCCAGATTGTGATTGTAGTCACGTAACGTCGAGTAAGAAATCAGACCTTTCGGCTTGCCAATTTTATCCATCACACTGTTGCAAGCATCGATGCACAAGGCACAGGTGATGCATTCCATTTGCTGGCCATCACGAATATCGATGCCGGTTGGGCACACCGCAACGCAAGCATTGCAATCAACACAATCACCCACACTCAGACCCGCAGCGGTGGCCTTCTTCGAGCCGTGGCTACGGGGTTCTCCGCGCCAATCATTATATGTTACGACAAGTGAATCTTCATCAAGCATGGCCGCCTGGATGCGTGGCCATGGGCACATGTAGATGCACACTTGTTCGCGCATGATGCCACCAAAGACATAGGTAGTAGCTGTGAGCACCGCGACAGTGGCATAGGCGATGAACGGGGCTTTGAAAGTTGCAAAGCTTTTCAGCAGTGTTGGCGCGTCGGCAAAATAGAAAATCCATGCGCCACCTGTGGCGATGGCAATCAATATCCAGATGCTATGTTTTATGACACGAAGGTAGACTTTGCGGATCGTCCATGGTCCCTGATCCAATTTTATGCGCGCATTGCGATCACCTTCAATGAAACGTTCGACAACAAGAAATAAGTCAGTCCATACCGTTTGTGGACAGGCATAACCACACCACGCGCGACCAACAACGGATGTGACAAGGAAAAGCCCAACACCTGCCATGACTAAAAGCCCTGCAACAAAATAAAATTCCTGGGGCCAAATCTCAATGAAGAAAAAATAAAACCGTTGATGCGCCATATCCAATAGGACCGCTTGATCGGGTGCAAAGGCACCTCGATCCCAGCGCAGCCATGGCGTGAGATAGTAGATCCCTAGCGTTACAGCCATGATGATCCACTTCAAACGGCGGAATGCACCTTCGGCCCGTTTTGGAAATATCTTCTGCCGCGCCGTGTAGAGTGCACCCTTAGCTTTCGCGCCGGTGTTGACGGCTTGCACATTTTGGCGGTCAATGATTGTGGTGTTGGCCACGTCTTATTGACCACCACCAAGCGAAAGCACGTAAGCTGTCAAATGCTTTACGCTGGTTTCACCCAAGCGCGCCTGCCAGTTCGGCATCATGCCTTGGCGGGGGTTGTTAATCTGGGCCGTAATTTGCTCGGGCTTGTTGCCATAAACCCAAATAGCATCATTGAGTTGCGGGCCGCCCACATCCTGTTTGCCTTCACCCTTGTCACCATGGCACGCAGCGCAGTTATTGGCATAAACACCGGCTCCTGACGTGGCTGCAGTGGCATCATGGTCCAGGTCAGCGATTTGCAACACATAATTGGCGACTTGCGTGATTTCTTCAGGTTTGAGAATTCCGTCTTTGCCAAAGGAGGGCATTTGGTTGTCGCGTGTTTCAGGATCAGCTGTCGCGCGAACACCGTGGGCGATGGTATATTGTATTTGTTCGGGTTTGCCACCCCAAATCCAGGAGTCATCATTGAGATTGGGAAAGCCTGGTCCACCTTGTGCACCGGAACCGTGGCATTGCACGCAATTGACTTTGAACACTGAAGCCCCCGCAGAAACTGCAAAGGCACGAAGCTCTTGATTGCCGAGAATGGCATTGATATCCATTTTTTCAATCTTGTCGTTTAAGTCTTGGCGGCCTTGTTCGACGGCGTTAAGTTCATTGCGCAAGTCACCGCGGCTTGACCAGTTCCACAAGCCCTTTGTTGCCGACGAAAAGCCAGGGATTGCAGGATAGACAATCACATAGCCAAACGACCAAATGATGGTTGCGTAGAGTGTCCAGAGCCACCAGCGTGGCAATGGATTGTTGAGCTCTTTGATACCGTCCCACTCATGGCCTGTCGTATCCACGCCCGAGATTTCATCAATTTCCTGTTGAACGGACATCGGTATTACTCCTTGAAAGGAATATTGGCGGCGTCTTCCTGGGCTTTGCGCGCGGAGGGGCGCAGTGCCCGAAAGACAACCAGAACGAAAACGAAAAACATAAACAGCAGACCCCAGCTATCAGCAAAGGTGCGCATCAATTGATATTCCAAATTCATGATCTGCTCCTCAGCGTTCGTTCTTTTTTGGTTCGTAAGCTGAGTAATCAACAAGCGTTCCCAGCATTTGAAGATAGGCCACAAGTGCATCCATTTCTGTCAGGTGATTGGCATCGCCATCAAAATTCGCAATCACGGCTTTCGGATAGCGGTCGGACAGTCCTGTGGTATCGAGATCAGGATTGGCCTGCGCCTGCATATCTGCCGAGGCACTTTTTATCATATCATCTGTATACGGAACACCCACCCAGCTATTCGCAACCAGATGGTCTCCAATCGTTTTGGTATCAAGTTCATTTTCAGCTAAAAATGCATAGGGCGGCATGATTGACTCCGGCACGACGTCGCGCGGATTGCGCAAGTGTTGCACATGCCAGTCGTTTGAATAGCGCGCACCCACACGCGCGAGATCTGGCCCTGTCCGCTTGGAACCCCATTGGAAGGGATGGTCGTACATTGACTCAGCGGCAAGACTGTAGTGCCCATAGCGTTCTACTTCGTCACGAAACGGGCGGATCATTTGCGAGTGGCAAACGTAACATCCCTCCCGCACATAAATATTGCGGCCAACCAATTCGAGGGGCGAGTAGGGACGCATGCCCTTCACTTTTTCGATGGTATTTTCCAGCCAGAACAAGGGGGCAATTTCAATGATGCCGCCAATAGTGACGACGAGAAGTGAGAGCACGAGGAGCAAAGTGACATTGCGTTCTATATTGCCATGCCAGTCGAGGATTTTGTTGGTGAGTCTTGCCATGATTATATTGGTCCTTACTCGGCTGGCTTTAATGTCTGGGCGGAGATTGGTTCATATCCCATGGGGATTTCTTCGCGCACTTCGCCGCGAATGGTCTTCCATACATTGAAGATCATCACCAGAAGTCCGGCCAGATAGAGGACCCCACCCAAGACCCGCATGACATAGTAGGGGTGCATCGCAGCGGTCAGACTCAACGAAGGAATACACGAGAAAACCTCGATCATCATATTCGCGCCACATCAGGCCTTGCATGATGCCGGAAACCCACATCACAGCGGCGTAGACGACGATACCAAGTGTTGCGAGCCAGAAGTGCCAATTGACCAAGCGCAGTGAATAGAGCTTTGTGCGGCCCCAGAGTTTTGGCACCAGGAAATAAATAGCACCAAACGACACCATGCCAACCCAACCCAGCGCTCCGGAATGCACATGGCCAATGGTCCAATCCGTATAGTGGCTCAAGGAGTTCACGGCCTTGATCGACATCAGCGGTCCTTCGAAAGTGGACATACCGTAGAAGGCCAGTGACATCACCAACATGCGCAGGATTGGGTCGGTGCGTAACTTGTCCCAGGCACCTGACAAAGTCATCAAGCCATTGATCATACCACCCCATGAGGGCATCCACAGCATGATCGAGAACACCATGCCAAGGGTCTGAGCCCAATCAGGCAATGCCGTGTAGTGCAAGTGATGGGGGCCAGCCCAAATATACATAAAGATCAGCGCCCAGAAATGAATGATCGACAGACGGTAAGAATAGACCGGGCGGTTGGCCTGCTTTGGTATGAAGTAATACATCATGCCAAGGAAACCTGCCGTGAGGAAAAAGCCCACGGCGTTATGGCCATACCACCACTGTGTCAGTGCGTCCTGTACGCCAGCGAATGCTGAATAGCTTTTCGAACCCAGCAAAGACACCGGCATTGAAAGGTTGTTGACGAGATGCAACATGGCCACAGTGACGATAAAGGACAGGTAGAACCAGTTGGCAACGTAGATATGAGGTTCCTTGCGCTTTAGTAACGTGCCGAGGAACACGATCAGATAGGCGACCCAAACAATGGTGAGCCAGATATCAACATACCATTCAGGCTCAGCATACTCACGGCCTTCGGTGATGCCCAACAAATAGCCAGTGGCGGCCATGACGATGAAAAGCTGGTAACCCCAGAACACAAACCAAGCGAGGTCACCACCCCACAGTCTTGCCCTCGTGGTGCGTTGAACGACGTAGAATGACGTTGCCATCAGCGCGTTGCCACCAAAGGCGAACACGACGGCCGACGTGTGCAACGGGCGTAAGCGACCAAAATTTAGGTAAGGTTGAATATTGAGATCAGGCCAAGCCAGTTGTGAGGCCACAATCACCCCCACCAGCATGCCAGCAGTCCCCCAAAACAGTGTTGCGATGACCCCGTATCGTACCACGCCATCAAGATAAGATGACTTGTCGTCGAGGGCTGGTGCTTGGCCTGCGGAAGCAAAGCTGACGCGTCTCAGCAAGACGATTGCAAATAAAGTCAGAACAACGAAAATGATCCAGAAATGCGCGCGAAACAGCGCATCTTGACCGAGTGCAGCGGCCAGAAGCGCCAAAAACGCCCCGATAGTGACCGTTATGGCAGTCGTTGCACCATTCATTCTGCAGTCCCCTTCAATAGCCCAGCGAAGATCTGCCCGATCCGGGCAAACCAACTTTGACCGATCAATGGCAAACCCTGACAAGAAGGTCTTTGATCTAGATCAAAGAATACAACGGGGATGTCCAAGTGTTGTGATCGACCTGAGTTGATGGAAGAGAAGGACCTGTGAACAAGGAAAAGTCTGCGGTTAAAGGCCCAAAGCCATCTGCAGAGTTAGCTGCACTTGATTTGATAGCAGAACAGTTTTCTCGACTTCTGATTGGAAAGGCTACCCGCAAGTCAGATCAAGAACGCCACGTCAATGTTTGCTAAGTCCAAGTTTATCTTCTCAGTTAGCGACATTTTTTAGATCTGTTTTCATATTGAATTCGCCACAGAACGTGTTGCACTGAAACTTGACTTCACTGCGTGGGTCTTGAAGCGTCATCACTGGGTGGCTGATCGCACACTGCATTTGAGCAGAAGTGGCTTTCCGGCGATTGTCGTGGAAGCCCACCACACGCGTGCGTCGTCGTTTCAGGAAACTGGAGCGGGTGAAGGGAATCGAACCCTCGTATGCAGCTTGGGAAGCTGCCGTTCTACCATTGAACTACACCCGCATAATTCAAACAAACTTGAACGAGATAACGACACATCGTCAAGTCTGTTGTTCACAGATACGTGAACAAACATTTCTGAAATTTAATCATCCGGAAATCTCGCAATCGACGTAGCCATCCACATCACCAGCAAGTGGTTGGTGAATCTTCGGAGTATTCAAAATGACATTTAAAAATACCATGCGTGCCCTCGTGGCCGCAACCGCAGTCTTGACCTTATCGTCAGTTTCTCAAGCGCAAATGGCCGATAAAAACATTGTCGAAAATGCAATCGCGTCAAAAGATCATACCACTTTGGTTGCCGCTGTGACGGCAGCGGGCCTCGGTGATGCGTTATCAGGTGCTGGCCCATTTACAGTATTTGCACCCACCAATGATGCGTTTGGCAAGCTGCCAGCAGGAACAGTGGAAACCCTGGTGAAGCCAGAAAGTAAAGACGCGTTGGTCAAAATATTGACGTCACATGTCGTCTCTGGAAACTACTCCGCCGCCGACATCGTCAAGCACACCAAGAATGGTAAGAAGCGCTTCAATCTCACGACATTGTCGGGCGCACCATTGACCTTTGAATTGCGTAAGTCTGGTGTCTGGGTCTACGATCAATCAGGCGGAGCAGCAAAAGTTGTGGCTGCTGATCTTGTAGCTTCAAATGGTGTCATCCACGCAACATCAGCTGTTTCGCTGCCGAAGTAAGCGCACATGCCGCAAAAGTTTCAGACTTTTGCGATAAGCATTTGCGCGTAAAAAAGTTATTTCGATCCTGCAATAAAGGGCTTGAAATGTTTCGACAGTTTCAAGCCCTGCTTCTGGTAATTGGAACCCACTTGGCCATAAACCTTGTCGGGCGTTTCGGTGAGCGGCTCATAAACCAATCGACCAATAATCTGCCCGTCTTCCAAAATAAATGGCACTTCATGGGAGCGCACTTCAAGAACACCGCGTGCACCTTCACCATGGCCCGATGAATGTCCAAAGCCGGGATCAAAGAAGCCCGCATAATGCACACGGAACTCGCCAACCAGTGGGTTGAACGGCACCATTTCTGCGGCGTGAGTAGGGGGCACACGCACGGCTTCCTTCGACGCCAGAATGTAAAACTGATCCGGATCCAAAATTAGCGAACCCTGCCGCCAAATTGGTTCCCAATAATCCAGAACTTCCAGCGCACCTTTTTTGTCCACATCAACCAATGCCGAATGCCGCTTGGCGCGAAAACCCACAGGTGCATCTTTTTGCATGGCCATCAAGTCAACACTCAAGGCCAAGCCACCGTCGATGTTCACTTCACCCGTTGTGATCAGCGGTTCACGCGCATGCAATTCATGAATCAATGCATCGCTCGCCGTAGGTGCGCCCCAACGAAACCGAATTTGCGAAAGCCGCGAACCTTGCCGCGCTAAAATTGGAAAAGTGCGGGGTGAAATTTCGGCATAGAGCGGGCCATCATAGGCTTCCGGCACCTTGTCAAATTCCTGCGCATGATCAGCAATGACGCGCGTGAAAATATCAAGTCGCCCTGTGGAACTTTTCGGGTTGGCTGCCGCCGAAAGTCCCTTGGGCAATGACAGGCTTTCCATCAACGGCACAATATAAACGCAGCCCGTTTCCAAAACCGCACCGTCACGCAAATCAATTTCGTGAAGGGAAATGTCTTTCAGCTTTTCCATCACGGTGTAGCGAAGCCCCGGCAGGAACGAGGCACGCACCCGGTACGCTTTGGCACCAAGGCGCAAGTCCAAGCTGGCGGGCTGAATTTGGTCATCATCAACCGGCCGCTCCAAACGGATCACACGGTCGTTGCACAGGCGGGCAATGGCGGAAGCGGGCAAAATACCCTGTATTTGGCTGGTCATGGCTGCTCTTTTGGTCTGTGGCGCTGGCCTTCGCAAGCCCGTAAAGTTGGCAGTGGAAAACTGCCGTGGAATGACTAAATTGGAGCGATGTATGAAACCATCACGAACCATATCCGCGTCACCGTCAAACCGTCATTTCTTGAAAATCAATCGGAGCCGGAGAACCAGAAATTTGTCTGGGCCTATACCATTGGCGTTGAAAACCTCGGGTCTGAAACGGTGACATTGTTGACGCGCCATTGGATTATCACAGATGGTTTTGGCCGCAGACAAGATGTGCGTGGAGATGGTGTTGTAGGAGAACAACCAACTCTGCAACCCGGCCAGAGCTTTGAATATACGTCTGGTTGCCCACTCACCACACCATCGGGCTTGATGGAGGGAAGTTATGGCATGATCTCGTCGCACGGGCGGCAGTTTGATGTTGCCATTCCGGCCTTCTCCCTTGATAGCCCCCATGACCGCCACAGTTTGAATTGAACATGACCGCAGAACAAATTCTCGCAGCGCTGATTGCGTTTGATACGACCAGCCGCAATAGCAACATTCCCTTGATTGCTTGGGTCGAAAAATATCTCGATCAATTCAATGTACCCCACCTTCGCATTGATTATGAGGCGGGGAGCAAAACCAACTTGTTCGCCACCATAGGCCCCGATGTTGCTGGCGGCATTGTGCTGTCGGGCCACACCGATGTGGTGCCGGTGGATGGACAGGACTGGTCAACGGACCCCTTTAAGCTGGTTGAGAAAGAAGCCCATCTCTTTGGCCGTGGCACGGCAGATATGAAAGGCTTCATCGCCGTTGTGTTGTCGCTCGTGCCTGAATTTTTGAAACTCGATTTGCGCGTGCCCATCCATTTGGCCTTTTCCTGTGATGAAGAAGTGGGCTGCAAAGGTGTCAGGCCACTGGTGGACTATTTGAAGCACAGCACCAAGAAACCATCCGCCGCCATCATTGGTGAACCAACGTCAATGCAGGTGGTGAATGGCCATAAAAGTGCCGTGCGTTTTTCAACCGAAGTAACGGGACACGAGTCCCATTCCGCCCTCATTGATCAAGGTGTGAATGCCATCATGGTGGCAGGCGAAATCATCCATGAGATTAGCGCCATCCGTGATGATTTGATCGCCATGGGAGACCCCACAGGCCGCTTTAACCCGCCTTATTCAACGGTCCACATTGGCGTCATATCAGGTGGTACGGCCAATAACATTGTGCCCAAAACCTGTAGCTTCAATTGGGAAACGCGACTGTTGCCGGGTTTCGACGACGCTTATGTGCCGGCGCGCGTGAATGCTCTGGCCCGCAAGCTTGAGCCTGCCATGAAAGCCGTCTCGCCCAACGCAGGCATCATGGTGGAACAGGCCAATTCAGTGCCGGGCTTGGCCGCCGAAAAAGACTCGCCCGCCGAGCAATTGGCGCTGCATTGCAGCCACACCAATTCAACCCATACAGTGTCCTATTGCACCGAAGCTGGGCTTTTTCAGCAAGCGGGCATTCCCGCCGTGGTGTGTGGCCCAGGCTCTATCGAACAAGCCCACAAAGCCGATGAATTCATTGCCATTTCTGAACTGCGGAAGTGCGAAGTGTTTCTGCGTCGCCTTGCCGAAAAGTGTTGTTGAACATTGAGACTCATGCCCGCCATTGATCGAGCGGGAATGAAAACAGAAAAATAAGTTCCTACCCCTCTTGACATTGTTCCTGATATGTTCCATCTGTGCTTGCGATGGTTTTGGAAGGAGGGATCGGAGTTGCTAACTTATCAAATCTGCCAGAACCATGTGCAGCGCCTGCGGATGTTCGTTGAAGTAGCGAGTGTTCCCGGGAGCCGAGGGTAAGTCCCTGGAGCAATAATGACTCCAGCGCACTTGAGGCCGAGCAACCCGCGCCACGAAAGTGTGCGCCTCTGCAAGAGCGAACCCTGGGTGATTGCCGTATTGAAAAGATACGGAAATATGGATTTCCCACAAATTTCGGCACAAATCGCTGCGTTTCTGCATAGGGCTTTAGGCCAACGCGCAAACACAACCACAAAACAAAAACGTTCGAACGGGCTTGAAGCCGGAAGAGAAACTTTCCCTCCACTTATCTTTAAACCGCCGTGAAGCCCCCTCTCCGTCATCACTGACGTGATGCCACCTCTCCCGCAAGCGGGAGAGGAAAGCACAATCACATCTCCTCGCCCGCTTGCGGGAGAGGTGGATTGCGCTTCAGCGCAAGACGGAGAGGGGGAATGCAACGCGCCCCAACTTAAGAAGCCCCCACCCACCAACCCAAACATTGAAAATTCAACACACCATCACCATCTAACGAACGTTAGAAGAGGAAAAAACCATGCCACTTATTCTATTCATTCTGAATGTGCTCTGGTTCATCACCGGTGGTGTTTTGGCTGGCCTCGCGTGGGTTCTCGCCGGCGTCATCATGGCCATCACGATCGTCGGTCTGCCGTGGGCGCGTTCTTGCTTTATGTTGGCGCGTTTTTCATTCTGGCCCTTCGGCTATGACATCGTTTCGCGCGACACACTCTATGGCCGCGAAGACTTGGGCACGGGTGCCCTTGGCACGTTGGGCAATGTCATCTGGTTTGTGCTCGCGGGCTGGTGGTTGGCGTTGATGCACATTGGTGCAGCCATTGCCTATGCCGTCACCATCATCGGCATTCCCTTTGCGTGGCAACATGTAAAGCTCGCCGTCGCCTCACTGTTTCCTGTCGGCAAAACTGTTGTCACCACAGACAAACTTTGGACGCCGCTGCAACCTGTTAGGCAAATTCAGAAGGTTTGAACACATAAGGTGTCGAGCAAAATTCGCACACCACTTTAATCGCGTCGCTTTCAACCATGGCGGCGCGATCATCGGCTGAAAAGCCTTGGATCATGGTTGAAACCGTTTCGCGTGAACACGTGCAATGCCGCGCCAATCCAGTTGAAGGATAAACCGTAACGCCATCCTCGTGATAAAGCCGATACAGCAATTCCTCTGCTGATAGAGTTGGGTCAAGCAGTTCATGGCTTTCAACAGTATCAAGCAACAACCGCGCCTTCACCCAATCATCATTCTCTTCAACGCCATCGTCATAACCTTCCGGCGCATCACCCGACGAAAACGCGACGGGTGTAACGCCACCTTCGCGCGGCAAATGTTGAATGAGAATAGCACCCGCACGCCAATGGGCATCCTTGTCGCCCCGTTGCAGAACAGGTCCAGCAAACAAATGCAACCGTGTCGGGATTTGTTCTGATTGCGCAAAATAAGTATGAGCCGCATCCGCCAGAGTGCCTTCACCCAAAGGCACAATGCCTTGATAGCGCTCCATGTCCTGGCCTTGGTCAACGGTCATGGCAAGATAACCTTCGCCCATCAATTCCGCTTCCGAAGCCAATCGCCCGGCATCACCCACAGCTGTTTTGTTCATGCGGGCCACACCACGAATGCCATTGGGCGAAACAAAATCCGCAACGAGCATCGACACCGGACCATCGGTTTTTGTTTGCAAAATGAACTTGCCTTCAAACTTCAACGTTGAACCCAGCAAAGCCGCAAGCGCCACCGATTGCGCGAGCAAAGCCGAAACCGTTTCCGGATAGTCATGTCGCGATAGAATATCATCAATCACTGGTCCCAACCGCACAACGCGGCCGCGAATACCAAGTGGTTTGACTTCAAAGGGGAGAACAAGATCGTCAGACAAGATCAACGATCCCCAAGGCAATGCAGCAAAATTGCCTTTTGAATATGCATGCGGTTTTCGGCTTCATCCAGCACGACCGATTGTGGCCCGTCGAACACAGCATCCGTTACTTCTTCATTGCGATGCGCTGGCAGGCAATGCATGAAAATCGCATCGGACTTTGCCTTGTTCATCAGTTTTTGATTGACCTGATAAGGCGCCAAAAGCGTGTGGCGATCTTCAAAGTCTTTATCATGCATAGACACCCATGAATCCGTGATCACACAATCAGCACCTTCAACAGCTTCGATTGGCGATGTCATTTCCGTGACGTTGGCACCCTTGTTTCGGGCCCAATCCATCACAGGTTTTTCCATGCTGAATTCAGCCGGACAGCCTAAGCGGAATTCACCGCCCAATTGACCAATGGCATGCACCCATGAGGCTGCAACGTTGTTGCCGTCACCAACCCAAGCAATGGTGTTTTTGGCCACATCGCCTTTGCGCTCTTCCAACGTTTGCAAATCTGCCATCACCTGACAAGGGTGAGTGCGATTGGTTAGACCATTGATGACTGGCACGGTTGCAGCATTGGCCAAGCGGCTCAGATTGTCATGCAAAGCCGCACGCAACATAATGCCATCGACATAGCGCGAGAGAACCCGTGCCGTATCGGCAATGGTTTCGCCCCGGCCCAATTGCATGTCGCCAGAATTGAGCACAATCACTTCACCACCCAATTGCTTCATCGCCATTTCAAACGAAACGCGGGTGCGGGTTGAGGGACGTTCAAATATTAAAGCAAGCGATTTGCCAGCAAGCGGCAGGCCGTCTTCCTTTGTGCCCTTCGAAAAACCTTTGCGCTTGGCTTTCATTGCATGGGCAGAATTGAGGATCGCCCGCAGTTCAGAACTTTGCAGTTGATGGATATCGAGAAAATGTTTTGGCATGATCGGTCAGGCCGCTTTCGGTTTAAGGGCTTTGCAGGCCTTTTCAAGTTTGGTCATGGCTTCAGAGACGTCGGCATCGGTGATGATGAGAGGTGGCAACAAGCGCACAACATTATCACCTGCACCAATCACCAACATTTTTTCAGCGCGTACAGCTTCCACAAATGCGGTGTTGGGTACCTTGCATTTAATGCCCATCATCAGGCCGGAACCACGAATGTCCTCGATGACATCCGGATACAAATCTTTCAACGCTGCAAGTTTTTGTTTGAGACCCAGCGCTTGTTTTTGCACATTCTCCAAAAAACCATCAGCGGTCACAATATCGATGACAGCTGATCCAACCGCAGTCGCTAAAGGGTTGCCGCCATAAGTTGATCCGTGCGTGCCAGCCACCATACCTTTGGCTGCATTTTCAGTTGCCAAACAAGCACCCAACGGAAAGCCGCCGCCAATGCCTTTGGCCACGGCCATAATGTCAGGCTCTATCCCAGCCCATTCATGCGCAAACAATTTGCCGGTACGGCCAACGCCACATTGCACTTCATCCAACAGCAACAGCAAGCCATGCTTGTCGCAAAGATCACGCAAGCCCTTCAAACATTGTGTTGGCACTGGGCGTATGCCGCCTTCACCTTGCACGGGCTCGATTAGGATGGCACCCACGTCTGGTGTGATTGCTTCTTCTAATGCTTTGTGATCGCCAAAGGGAATTTGCTTGAAGCCCCCCATACGCGGCTCAAAGCCTTCCAGATATTTTTCCTGACCGCCAGCCGCAATCGTCGCCAGTGTGCGGCCATGGAAAGCACCTTCAAAGGTGATGATGGTTTGGCGTTCGGGTTGACCATTGGCGAAGTGAAATTTCCGCGCCATCTTGATGCTGCATTCCAAAGCTTCAGCGCCTGAGTTGCAGAAAAATACAGTGTCGGCAAACGTGTTCTCAATCAGTTGCGCCGCAAGTTTTTCTTGCCCCGGCATGCGATAGAGATTGGACGTATGCCAAATTTTCTGCGCTTGTTCTGTCAGCGTCTTTACAAGATGAGGATGAGCGTGGCCACATGATGTAACCGCAACACCAGCGCCAAAATCGAGATAGGCTTCTCCGTCTTCCGTGAACACGCGGCAACCTTCACCGCGCACAAAGGCCTGGGGCGCACGGTTATAGGTTGGCAACACGGAAGCAATCATGGCTCTAGCCCTCTCTTCAAAAGTGAAAACGCCAGTCGAGTGAGACTGGCGCGCAACATCCAAGTTATAAAGTGTGGTTATCCACTGGTCAATGATGGGCTTTTCAACCTGAGTCAAAACAGCGCATGGACGAGAGTCACCCAAAACGCTTTAACTTTTCATTAACCAAGGGTGGAATGCAGGAAACTGGGGAAAACTACCCCCGACTGACAAGCAAATGGTTGCTGCTGGTGCGCTACACGCTGTAGTGAAAGGCACACCAGCTACGAGATGTAGCGTTTCAAGTATGGCGTAAAAGTTTTTGACGCAGGGAAGAGGCATTCCCTGTGAACATGGAGGGATTCACCCGTGAATGATGTATCGGCAGTTGGCAACGAAAAAATGCCATGGACAGAAGACCGCGTAGAGACACTTAAAAAGCTCTGGGCTGATGGCCTGAGCGCAAGTCAAATTGCAGGCAAGCTGGGCATGGGTGTTACCCGCAATGCCGTTATCGGCAAGGTCCATCGTTTGAATCTTGCAGGCCGTGTTAACACGCCGCGCCAACAAACACCGCGCACAGCACGCAAGCCCTCGGCTGATGGTCAATCTTCAGCACCGCGCGGACCATCGCGTCCGTCAATGCCACCCACGGCTGGCAACACGGCACTTAAAAGCTATGCGCAGCCTATGTCCAATCCACGTCTGGCCCCCTTGCCAGAACCAAAGCCATTGCGCCTTGTGGAATCCTCCAAGGATGGCCGCATCACGATTTTGCATCTCTCCGACAAAACCTGCAAATGGCCGATCGGCGATCCGCAGCATGATGATTTCTGCTTCTGTGGCCATGGCCCCCGGGATGGTTCGCCCTATTGCGAATATCATGCACGATTGGCTTACCAACCCGCACAAGATCGCCATCGCCGCCGGGCCTGATCGCAGCCATGTCCACTGACAATTCCTCATGCCGGGACATCGATCCCGGCATGTTGCGTTTTTACGAGGCACTTACCGAGAAAACTCCCGCTGGTTCTGAACTCTTGCCCTTGGCAGAACAACGCGAGGTGTGGAACAATGTGTGCGCAGCTTTTCGCGCGCCCCGTCCTGCAAACATAATTGTCACCGAACATATGGCCAATGGCGTGCCCTGCCGCGTCTATTCACCTAAAACGCCGGGTCTTAAAGCCGGTGTGATCTATGGCCATGGCGGCGGTTGGGTGTTGGGCGGGCCAGACACGCACGACGACATTTGTGCTGAACTGGCCAGCGAAGCAGACTGTGTCGTTGTGCTGATGGATTACAGGCTTGCCCCAGAACACCCACACCCCGCGCAGTTGGAAGACAGTTTGAAAGTCTGGCGCTGGTTGCGCGAGCAGGGCGCACATCTCGGTGTCAATGCAGATCATCTGCTCGCCGCAGGCGACAGCGCGGGCGGGCAAATGTCAGTGGCATTGGCACTCACCTTGCGCGATCTTGGTTTGCCTCAACTTTCAGGCCTACTTTTAATTTATCCCGTGCTCGGGTCCAACATCGATACACCATCATACCAACGCAATGCCAACGCGCCCTGCCTCACGCGCACCGATATGATCTACTTTCTCAGAAGCTTTCTGGGGCCAGAAGGTTCGCCAGCATGGCGCGATGAAAAAGCGGTGCCATTGATGGCCTCAACATTGGAAGGCTTGCCGCCTGCATTTATTACAGTTGCCGCCCACGATCCTTTGCATGACGATGGTGTGATGTTTCATGAAAGATTGCTGGCCGCTGGCATTGCCAGTGAGTTGCGCCGCGAGCCAGCATTGGCGCATTCCTATTTGCGTGCCCGCCACCACAGCGCACCAGCCATGGACAGCTTCAAAGCGATTGTTGAATTCTTAAAAAAATTCTCATCACTCTGAAAGTGTTTCGCCGTCAATCTTTCCTGCAGCGATAACGGCCTGAGTGCGACTATCGACATTGAGCTTCAGCAAAATGGCCGATACATGGGCTTTCACCGTGGCTTCTGACACATCAAGTTCATAAGCAATCT
>CAVZXJ010000048.1:0-21636 GCA_963779145.1 uncultured Alphaproteobacteria bacterium | reverse complement strand
TGTCGGGTGCGCCAATGATTTCAATGGTTTAGATTGTTTTTGCGCATTGAAATAATTGCCCCTTCCGGATTATTTCCGGATTATGTGTTCACGTGCAGTTCTATGAAAGGGCGTGAACTGTTCCAACGCCAGTCGCGTGCTTACCAAAATGGCGTTTCCACTGCGCAAAATTAAAAATGCAATGGGGT
This sequence comes from uncultured Alphaproteobacteria bacterium, assembly GCA_963779145.1. GTDB lineage: Bacteria > Pseudomonadota > Alphaproteobacteria > Rhizobiales > Aestuariivirgaceae > Aestuariivirga. The sequence goes on along the minus strand of CAVZXJ010000048.1, from coordinate 21,448 downwards.
AAATTTGAAAAGGTCTATTCTTCATTATAACCCAATCAAGGGTTTGTTCGCAGCCCAATGTACATACGATCAATATTTTGAAAACACGGTGTTCGAATCTGACTTTAATTCAACGGTGCCGATAACAGCTTTCGGGGAAGCCGAATTAATCGCCTCAGCGTGATGGGTAATGAATGTCGCGATCTCGCCGTTCTGTGCAAGCAACAGTTGACCTAACAAGTTCCCAAATTCCTCGCCAGATAGTTTTCAGTCAGAACTGACATTTTGGGAACTCTTCGATGACATCGACGTTTTGTCGACACGAGGTATTCCTAGCCGCCCCACTTTTCAGCACGAGGTAGATCATGAAATCGATTTTTCTGGCAGCATTCACTTGTCTTATTCTCAGCGGGCCTGCACTGGCAATGAGCGAAGCTGAATGTACGTCGATGTGGAAAATCGCTGATATCAACAGCGATGGCACACTCACCGGAAGCGAAGGTGACCGCTATCTCGCGATGATGCGCATCGCCAACCAAACCACTGGTGCAGACGGCAGCTTAACCGAAACATTGTTTCAGGAGAGCTGCAAAACAGACATTTTCATGTTGGCCGATATCGAAGCTGGCGCACCGCTGACAGGGGCCAACAGCTTCACCGAAAACCAAGCCAAGGACCGTGTTGTTGCAAATGGCTGGATGATGCCCGCCGTCATGACCAAAGACGATAACGGGATTTGGCGGGGCAGCAGCATGAAGGACGGCAAGAGCATCAACGTTGCGGTTGATTACAAAGGCAATGTTGTCGCGCAATAAACTTGAATCAGAAATTATTCAAAGGATAAAACCAAATGCAAACGATCACAAAAGTCTATGGAACTTACAATAAAGCGCGCAGCGCAGTTGTTGACTTGGAGTCTGCTGGTATTCCTATGGCGGATATCAGTGTTTTGGCAAATCAAGAAGCCCGTCAAGACTACGAAGACGACACCTATCAGGAGACTGAAGCTGGCGCAGGTGCAGGTCTGGGTGCTGTGGTCGGCGGTGCCGCAGGCCTGCTGACAGGGCTGGGGCTTTTAGCAATACCCGGATTGGGACCGGTCGTCGCAGCAGGTTGGCTCGCGTCCACGGCATTGGGTGTAGTGGCTGGCGGTGCAACTGGCGGCATCGTCGGCTCACTTATTGATGCTGGCGTTTCAGAAGATGACGCCCACATCTATTCCGAAGCCGTACGTCGCGGTGGCACCTTGCTATCGGTCCACACGCAAGACCACAATGTCGCTACAGTCCATTCAATATTGGGAAAACACACGCCGATCGATCCTGTGGAACAAGGTGTCGCCTATCGCAACGACGGTTGGGACAGATTTGATTCAGAGGGCGGCGCATATGGGTTTGCCAAACCTGAGATCGAGCGCGATCGCCGGTCAATGTAACCGACAATAAATATCCCCACTTCAACAAGGAGAATCGCAATGAACAAATCCCCAAAACAGCTGGATGATCTATTTCACGAGACGTTAAAAGACATCTATTTTGCTGAAAAGAAAATCGTCGCAACACTGCCAAAGATGGCAAAGGCTGCAACATCCCCCGAACTCAGAAAGGCATTCGAAAAGCACAAGACTGAATCGGAGGGCCACGTGAAACGGCTTGAAGAGGTCTTTGCTCTGATTGAATCCAAGCCCCAGTCCAAAACCTGCGATGCAATTATGGGCCTTGTCAAAGAAGGCGAGGGCATCATGGAAGTTTACAAAGACTCACCCGCTTTGGACGCAGCACTTCTCGCCGTGGCCCAATCCGTCGAACACTATGAAATATCACGTTACGGCACATTGAAATGCTGGGCTGGAGAGCTCGGTTTCAGCGGTGCCGAAAAACTTCTGGATGCGACACTGCAGGAAGAAAAGAAAACCGACGCAGCGCTCAGTGAGCTCGCGATTTCGATCATCAACGAGCGTGCTGAAGCCGCATAGCACAAACGTCGAAACACCACCGAACTTCGCTCTTTTCTTGGTGGTGTTTACTCTGTGCTGAACAAATGAACGGAACTGTTTGGCATGTCCTGCGTTGATATGGATAACTGAACGGAAATTCAATTTGGGAGAAATTCAATGAACTCGATCATTTACATTGTCGGCTTGGTTGTCGTCGTCATGTTCGTCGCAGGTTTTTTTGGACTGCGCTGACGTGCCATCGACCGTGCAATTGCTCCTATATTCTGCGGTCCCGCAACGTTGCCAAGCCCGCTCATTCACACTCTTTCCAGCTTAATACTTCGTGAAAAGGAACTAACCGGCGTGTCACGCGTTATCTGATTCAGCCACCCGCACTGAATTGGAGAATTTGCAATCATGTCTAATTTATTGCGGAGGTTTACAGAGAACAACACGTCGTCTTGGACCGACAATCAAACGATTAGTGCTGAAATTTTTGGACTAGAACGCTCCAAACAACACGCTCGCAGCTTGGCCGAAAGTCAGGTCGTTACTGAAAATCCACCCAAAATTTATTCGATCATAGATCGCTTGGGTGACAATGCCGACGCTTTGCTTGAAGCGTATCGTGAGATTTGTGTTGCAGTCGCAGAAGGCAAAAGCGTCACGCCTGCCGCTGATTGGCTGATTGACAACTATCACCTTGTAGAAGAACAAATTCGGCAGACTAGGGCCGATCTTCCAGCAGGATTTTACAAGCAGTTGCCAAAACTTGCAGAAGGGCCATTGGCTGGACACCCCCGCATTTTTGGTCTTGTCTGGGCTTATGTGGCCCATAGCGATAGTCGCTTTGAACCCTTGTCGCTGACTGAATTTGTCAATGAGTATCAACAGGTGCAGCCCCTCACTATCGGCGAGTTGTGGGCGGTGGCTATCAGCTTACGGCTCATCCTCATTGAAAATCTGCGGCGTGTTTCGCTGCGCATAACGCTGGCACGTCAAGACAGAGAAGCGGCTGATCAATTTGCTGAGTTAGTGTTAAGGAATGATGAGATTGCAACTACCTTTACCAAATTCTTAACTGACAATGGCGAACCGAAAGTCACTCAACAATTTGCTGTGCAATTGATCCAACGCCTAAGAGACAACAATGATCTTGCAGCTCAGGCGATGGACTGGCTAAAAATAAAAACAGAAATTCTGGGATATTCTTTTGAAACAGCCGTAAGCGATGAACATCATCGCCAAGGTGCTGCAAACGTCACGATACGCAACATCGTCACCAGCATGCGGCTTATTTCAGATGTGAACTGGGAAGTTTGGTTTGACAGTGTAAGTCTTGTCGACAAGTTGCTGCGCACATCCGAGAACTATGCAGCCATGGATTTTCCGAGCCGTACAATTTATCGGACAGCGGTTGAAGAATTGGCGCGTGGCTCCGCAAGTCATGAGTTGGTGGTTGCCCAAAAGGCACTGGATTTTCACAGCATTGATCCCGGATTGCATTTGATAGGAACGGGGCGGCCTGCCTTTGAAACCGCGTTGAATTTCAAACCACCGTTGCTTCGTCGTTTGCGCGTGGCAGTGCGCTCGCAAGCATTGACGGGCTATTTATTTAGCATCGCGGCCCTATCGTTGGCGGTCATATTGGCCGGAATGACGTCATTGATCGCTGCGAATGTATCGATAGTGCTGTTGATCGGCCTGTTGTTGTTGTCCTTGCCGTTAGCATCTGAATTTGGTGTCGCCGTCGTCAATTATTTTTTCACACGATTGCTGGAAGCTGACGTCATCCCTGGGTTCGCATTGCGTGATGGAGTTCCGGAAGAGTTGCGCACATTGGTGGCCGTGCCAGCACTGTTGACGTCGCGGGATGAGATAGAAGAACTCGCGGAACGATTGGAAGTGCATTACCTATCGAACGCAGACGGCGAGCTGTATTTCGCGCTTGTGACGGATTGGACGGATTCTGACACCGAGACGGTGGAGCGTGACGCGGTCTTGTTGGATGAAGCGTTGGAACGCATTGCGACGTTAAATTTGCGACATTCCACCGATCGATTTATTTTGCTGCACCGTGGACGGAGATGGAATGACAAGCAAAGCAAATGGATGGGATGGGAGCGCAAGCGCGGAAAACTGCATGAGCTGAATCGCCTGCTGCGTGGCGCAGAAGATACAAGTTTTATTGTGGTTGGCGGAAGGCTTCCACTTCACGTGAAGTATGTGATTACGTTGGATGCTGATACGCGATTGCCGCGCGATGCTGCGCGGCGGCTGGTCGGCAAAATGGCTCATCCGCTCAACCGTCCAAAATTTGATGCCGACAAGGGGCGTGTGACCGAGGGCTATGGTGTCCTGCAACCGCGCGTCACGCCATCACTTCCCGTTGGCCACTATGGTTCGATGTTTCAGAGAATATTTTCATCATCGCGCGGTATCGATCCATATGTGTTTGCGGTGTCTGACGTCTATCAAGACTTATTTGGCGAAGGATCATTTGCTGGCAAAGGCATCTACGACATTGATGCTTTTGAAAGTGCACTGGCACACAAAATTCCTGAAAACAGCATGTTAAGTCACGACTTATTCGAAGGCGTTTTTGCCCGTTCGGCGCTGGTGACTGACGTTGAAGTGGTCGAAGAATTCCCTGAACGTTATGGTGTGGCAGCGGCGCGGCAGCACCGCTGGACGCGGGGTGATTGGCAATTGTTACCTTGGATGTTTGGAGCACCGACGAAAGCCATTCCAGCACTCGGGCTTTGGAAAATGTTCGACAATTTACGTCGTTCGGTTGTGCCCATAACAACAATTTTTGCATTGTTTATCGGCTGGCTATTTTTGCCACTGACGACTGCCGCGCTTTGGACGATGTTCATTGTTTTGCTTTCATTTGTCCCGCCCATGCTTCCCGTATTTTCTGGCGCAATTCCCAGAAGCTTGCCGATTACCATTTCAAGTCGTGTGAAAGCATGGCTGGAAGATTTCGGCCTGGTGGTTGCCTTAACGGCTACAAATCTATTGTTTCTTGGCCACCAAGCTGGATTGATGATCGATGCGATTTTTCGCACGTTATACCGCTTGATCATAAGCCATAAAAACATGTTGGAGTGGACGACGGCTGCGCAAAGTGAAGCCAATCACAAACCCGGATTGCTGCATAATTACAGCCTCATGGCAGCAAGTGTGGTGGCTGGTTTTCTTGCTGTATCGGTTGCCGCTGTTAGTGGCAATTGGTTGGTCGTCATGCCGTTTGCTTTCGCATGGTTGTTGGCACCCGCAATTGCATTTAGGATGAGTCTCTCACCAAAGTTGGAGGATGCGCTTGCGACTTCACCTGCTGATCGCAAAACCTTGCGTTTGGTGGCAAGGCGTACATGGCGGTATTTTGAAACGTTTGTGACAAGTGAAGATAACTTCCTGCCACCTGATAATTTTCAAGAGCAGCCCAAGCCACTGGTCGCTCACCGCACATCGCCCACAAATATCGGGCTGTATTTTCTTTCAATCGCCAGTGCACGAGAATTTGGCTGGTTAGGACTGGCCGATGCAGTTGCTAAAATTGAGGTGACATTTGCCGCGATGCGACGCCTCGAAACTTACAACGGACATTTGTATAATTGGTATGACACAACTGACCTGCGTCCGCTTGAACCCAAATATGTTTCGACTGTTGATAGTGGAAATTTGGCGGGGCACTTGATTGCCTTATCCAACTATTGCTCACATTGGATGGTTCAACCAGCAGACGCGTAATGTTTGCTTGGATGGAATAGCCGACATTCTTGATATTCTGTGCGAAGACTTAAGCGCCTTGCCTGATGATCTCCGCGTGTTGCGGCCCTTGCGCAATCAACTTGAACGGCAAATTGCAGATCTGCGCAGATCTCTCAAATCAGCTGCAACTGCGCCGGAAACAATACTTTTGAGGATGGTGGAATTCGGTTTACAGGCTGCCAATATTCACGCGACTGTGCTGAAAATTGACGGCGATGTGAGCACCGCTCATTCCGCAAATCTATTGCAATGGGCGGATAGTTTGCGCACGACGATCGAGAGCCATTTCCGAGATGTGTCGGTCGACAAGCTGGCGCTGAAAAGGCGCTTGCTGGTTCTCGTGGCTGATATGAAGCAGAACGCAATGGCTATGGAGTTTGGCTTTCTGCTTGATCCCAAGCGGCTTTTGTTGTCGATCGGCTACCGTGTGGCTGAATCGATGCGTGACGAAAGTTGTTACGATCTTCTGGCCTCTGAAGCGCGGCTTGGCAGTTACTTTGCAATTGCAAAGGGAGACTTGCGCACACGACATTGGTTTCGTTTGGGGCGCACAGTTACTGCCGTGAAAGGCGGTGCTGCATTGGTTTCGTGGTCGGGTTCGATGTTTGAGTATCTCATGCCGTCACTCGTCATGCGGGCGCCAAGTGCCAGTTTGCTTGACCAAACGGCGCATCTCATTGTTGATCGGCAAATTCGCTATGGAAATGAACGGGGCATTCCGTGGGGTATTTCTGAATCCGCATTCAATGCGAGAGATATCGAGTTCACCTATCAATATTCAAATTTCGGTGTTCCGGGCTTGGGCTTGAAGCGGGGCTTGGCAAGCAACACCGTGATTGCGCCATATGCGACTGGATTGGCGGCCATGGTTGCACCCTGTGCTGCAGCGCAAAACTACATGCGACTTCAACAAGAAGGTGCCCGAGGTGACTTCGGATTTTATGAAGCGTTGGATTACACGCCGTCTCGTTTACGTAAAGGTCAAACCGTTTCAGTGGTGCAAGCTTATTTCGCCCACCACCAAGGCATGACCATTGTTGCAATTTTCAATGCGGTAAAAAATGGCGAAATGCGCGATCAGTTTCATGCTGAACCGATGATCCGCGCGACTGAGCTATTGTTACAGGAAAGAGCTTCGCGAAACGTCCCGATTACCCATGCGCGAAGTGAAGAGGTTTCGTCGGGTGCAGTGTTGCGCGAAGAGTCACTTCCGTCAGCGCGCGTATTTCGTTCGCCGGGGCAAGGCTCTCCCGCAACGCATCTGCTTTCAAATGGCGAATATCATGTCATGCTGACAGCAGCAGGTGGCGGCTATAGCACATGGAAAGGTCTCGCTATATCGCGCTGGCGGGAAGACAGTGTGCGTGATGATTGGGGCTCATTCCTCTATGTACGCGACATCAAGTCAGGGAAGGTTTGGTCTGCTGGTTACATGCCCGTAGCAACAGAAGCAGACAGCTACAACGCGACATTCACTGAAGACAAAGCTGAGTTTGCTCGCACAGATGGCGTGTTCACAACCACATTAGACTGCGTTGTTTCACCAGAGGACAATGCAGAGGTAAGGCGGATCACCATTTCAAACAACGGACTGGTATCCCGCGATATTGATGTGACGTCCTACATGGAGTTGGTCCTTGCGCCACAAGCCGCCGACATTGCGCACCCTGCTTTTTCTAAAATGTTCGTAGAAACTGAATATGTTGTTGAACATCAGGCACTCTTGGCAACGCGCCGCCGAAGATCACCGGGTGAAGCAGAGATCTGGGTCGCGCAATTCATGTTGTTTCAGGGGCAGTCAGTTGGGGATTTGGAGTTTGAAACCGATCGGGCTTGCTTTGTAGGAATTGGGAAAGATACGCGTTCTCCATTGGCTACGCGGTCGCTAGACAAAATGTCAAAAAGTGTTGGAACAGTTCTTGATCCGATATTTGCCTTGCGGCAACGTTTGAAAATTCCGGCTGGCCGTTTGGTGCGTTGCACCTTGTGGACAATTGTCGCACACACGCGCGAAGCTGTGCTTGATTTGGTTGATCGTCACCGTCAACCTAATGCTTATGACAGGGCCACAATGCTGGCTTGGACGCAAGCGCAGATCCAGCTACGTCATTTGTCGATTAACTCAGAAATGGCAAGTCGCTATCAATCGCTTGCCAGTCACTTGATTTACGCAAACTCCACGTTCAGACCGCCGACAAAAATTCTTGAACAGAATTTGGGATCACAATCAGCGCTGTGGCCCCATGGCATATCCGGCGATTTGCCCATTCTTCTGCTTCGCATTGATGAGCTTGAAGATATCGAACTTGTCCATCAAATTTTGCTGGCTTTTGAATATTGGAAAACCAAGGGTCTGTGTGTTGACCTCGTAATCTTGAACGATCGCATGTCATCCTATGTGCAGGATTTGCAGAATGCAATTGAAGGTTTGGTGCGCAAGTTTAATGCGAACGGTGTAAGCGGTAAAATTTATGTGTTGCGTGCTGATCTGGTTGCGCCTGAAACTTTGCTGGTTCTGCCTGCGATTGCGCGGGTCGTACTTTACGGACGTCGCGGAGATTTAGCGAGCCAGCTTCTCAGAGTGCGCGAGGTTGAAAATTTACCGAGACAGGTTCTTCTTATCGAACCTCGATCTACAGTTCAGCCAATTGATACAAGTCACTTGCAGTTTTTCAACGGAATTGGCGGATTCTCCGACAATGGGCGTGAGTATGTTGTTGTTCTCGGACGCGATAATATGCCTCCGGCACCGTGGATCAATGTTGTCGCAAATCCAAACTTTGGATTTCAAAGCAGCGCTGATGGTGGTGGTTATACGTGGTTTGAAAATTCTCGCGAAAACCAAATCTCTGCTTGGAGCAATGATGCAGTTATCAATCGGCAAGGCGAGGCGATCTACATTCGCGATGAAGCCGATGGTACTTTGATGTCACCCACATATTCGCCGTTGCGGTCTCAGCAAGGCACACATGTGGCACGGCACGGATTTGGCTACACAGTGTTTGAACGCAACGTACACAATCTCCGCATGGAACTTTTACAACTGGTGCCATTGTCGGATTCAATAAAGCTGTCACGTCTGAAGTTAAGCAATGATGGAACGACATCAAGAACACTTACGGTTACGGCATATGTGGAATGGGTGTTGGGTGTCTCGCGGGGCAACTCGGCACCATTTATTACAACTTCAATTGATGATGTGTCGGGCGCAATGCTCGCCCGCAATCCTTGGAAAATCCGCAATGGCGAACAGGTCGCATTTTTGGATATGGGTGGCAAGCAAAGCAGTTGGACGGGAGATCGCCGGGAGTTTTTAGGTACGCATGGGGATTTGGCAGCACCGTCAGTATTCGATCAAACGGAGGTAAACTTTCAAACCGCGTAGGGGCTGGGCTTGATCCTTGCGCAGCCATGCAAATACGCATCGTGCTGGCACCGGGAGAAACAAAAGAAGTCACAATTGCGCTCGGGGCCACAAACAATCTGCATGAATCCCAAAATCTGATTGCGCACTATCGTACCACCCCAATTGAAGACGTGTTGAAGAGTGTTGGGGAACATTGGAATTCTGTATTGAATGCTGTGCAGGTAAAAACCCCTGATCTTTCGTTTGATATTTTGATCAATGGTTGGATGTTATACCAAACACTGGCCTGCCGCATGTGGGCGCGCTCTGGCTTTTATCAGGCCAGTGGGGCTTATGGTTTTCGTGATCAATTACAAGACTCTATGGCACTGCTGACGACCAAACCAGAAATCGCCCACGAACATATATTACGGGCTGCTGCTCGACAATTTGTTCAAGGTGATTTTCAACATTGGTGGCTGCCCTCAACGGGCATGGGCGTTCGAACGCACATTTCCGATGACACTGTTTGGCTGGCCCATTGCGTTTCTCACTATGTCAAAGTGACTGGTGACAATTCCATTCTTGATCAACCTGTGGGCTTCCTTGAAGGGCAAGCTCTTACGCTAGAAGAACATGATGCATTTTTTCAACCCACTTTGTCTGAGATGACGGCCACTGTTTATGAACATTGCGCGCGGGCACTCGATCTCAGTCTTGCGCAAGGCGTACATGGATTGCCGCTCATGGGTACGGGAGATTGGAATGACGGAATGAACCGCGTAGGCGAAGCGGGCAAGGGCGAAAGTGTTTGGCTTGGGTTGGTTCCTGCTGGCGACGCTGAAAGAATTTGCGCCTTTGGCCTTGTTGCGCGGCGATTCCGAACGCGCTGCAGTTTGGAACGATCACATCGTCTCTTTACAAGTTGCCTTGGAAACCAATGGTTGGGATGGCAACTGGTATCGGCGTGGTTTTTTTGATGACGGTTCACTTTTGGGATCGGCGCAGAATGAAGAATGCCGCATTGACGCGATTGCGCAATCTTGGGCCGTTTTGTCGGGTGGTGCTCCGCCCGAGCGGGCGTTGGAGGCGATGGATCAGTCCTATAAACAACTGGTGCGGCCCGCCGAAAAATTGGCGCTGTTGTTTACGCCACCATTTGACAAAACAGATAAAGACCCAGGCTATATCAAAGCCTATCCGCCCGGCATTCGCGAAAATGGCGGGCAATACAGCCATGGCGTCATATGGTCAATTTTCGCTCATGCCAAACTCGGTCAAGCTGAGCGGGCTAACCAACTTTTCTCCATGATCAACCCGATCAATCACGCACTCACGGACGTTGACGTGGAAACATACAAGGTTGAGCCCTATGTCATTGCAGCTGATATCTATTCGGTTGCGCCACATGTGGGGCGTGGCGGGTGGACGTGGTATACGGGGTCAGCTGGTTGGATGTATCGTGCCGGGTTGGAAGCCATTCTGGGTGTGACGCGAGAAGGAAATAAATTACGGGTAAAGCCGTGCATACGTGAAGACTGGCGAGGATTTGAAGTTGCAGTGCAGTTTGGCGGCACGGTCTATCAGATTGACAGTATTGCGTGGAAATAATGCTGATCACGAAAATTCAAGAGCGATGTTGAAGATGATTTCGCCACAAGAGTTTTTGATTTCGATGCGGGACAGTGGTGGTGAACGCCACATCACACTGATACTATGAGGAAAGACCAAAATAAAAGGCGGATCAAATTGACCCGCCTTTATAAATTATTGAACACGATTTTTTTGGCGCGTTACATTCTGCCCAGCCAAGAATCGACTTCCGCCTTTACCTTGTCTTTGGCGTAACCATAATGCTTTTGCAGAGTACCTTCGAGCTCTTCGCGGCGGCCTTTGATCACAGTCAAATCATCGTCCGTGAGCTTGCCCCACTGTTGCTTGGCTTGACCTTGAACTTCTTTCCAGTTTCCTTCGACACGATCCCAGTTCATTGCAATCTCCTGTGTTGATTTTTACCAGGCCAAATGCTTGGCTACTATTGAAACGCACAGCTTCGTGTGAAGTTCCGTTCACGCTGCCATTTCAGAGTGAGAATTGAAAAACAACGCTTGGCTGACAACGGCCTTCACCATGTCAGGCATGAACGGCTTAGTGATGAGAAATGCTGGTTCAGGTTTTTCACCCGTCAACAGCCGCTCGGGAAAAGCCGTAATAAAAATAACGGGGACAGAGATGTTTTTGAGGATATTATTTACAGCATCGATACCGGAGCTTCCATCAGCCAATTGAATGTCTGCAAGGATCAAACTTGGTCGTTTGACTGAAGCCAAGTGTATGGCTTCTTTTTCTGTTCGCGCCACACCGGTGACACGATGCCCAAGACTTTCGAGAAGGGCTTCCAAGTCCATGGCAATGATGGGTTCATCTTCAATAATCATGACGTTGGTAGCGACTTGATTTAGAATGGTTCGCGAGGCTTCTTCTAAAAGTGCATCAACTTCGGGCGGCGATTTTGTCAGTATGGTACCAATTTCCATTTTGCTGAAACCTTCAACTGACATCAAAAGGAATGCTTCACGAGCATGTGGCGAAATATGCGAAAGTTGACGTTGAGCAATAATATCAAATGCGGCACCAGTGCCCTTGACGTTTAAGGAAACCGATTCCCACACGCGGCAATAAGTACGATAGAGTGAAACACGAATGCCTGGTTCACTATCGAATTTTGAAGGATCTGCAATCAATGTCTCCAGTACGGCGACCACATAAGCATCGCCGCTGTTTTGGTTGCCCGTGAGTGCCCGCGAAAAGCGCCGCAAGAATGGCAAGTGTGGAGCGATATCAGCTGCAAGTTTCATGCGTACTCCTGTTTCTGTTCATAAGTTTGGTCTGTTGATTTTAAATGCATTACGTCCAGAAACGTTTGAACAGCCTGTTGGTTCCACACTTGCACATTTTTTAATTGCGCGTGGAACTTTTCGTCCAATTGGGCATTGTCAACATAGTCCCATCCAGTCAAAATGGCGGGATGACGTTCGTATAGCGCGGACTATCCAAGTTTTAGGTGACCAATGGCTGACGATTCAAAGAATAAGGACCGGGCTGCTAAGCCCGCGCGGAAAACTCAACAAATGTCGTCGATTGCGGCCAAACCAGAAGTTTCCGACCTTATCGCACAACGGCTGCGCAAGTTTTACGACACTGTCGCAGAGCAACCTGTGCCAGATCGGTTTTTAGATTTGTTAAGCCAACTTGATGCGGCAAGCCCCCCAAAGAAGTCTGATTGAGCGATGTTGCATGACGATTACTCCTGAATTCAGAAATCAGATGATAGCGGCCATACCGGGTTTGCGGGCGTTTGGGCTGTCGTTGACGGCCCGCAGCGATAAAGCGGATGATTTGGTTCAGGAAACCCTGATGAAAGCATGGAAGCACCATGGTAGTTTTCAACAGGGAACCAACATGAAAGCTTGGCTTTATACAATTTTGCGCAATGAGTTTTACAGCCAGCTGCGCAAACGCAAGCGCGAGGTCGAAGATGCGGATGGCTTTTATTCAAACAAAGTCGCAGTGCACGGAGAGCAAGAGGGTCATCTTGATATGGCAGATTTCCGTATAGCCTTAGCTAAATTACCTGAAGATCAACGTGAAGCAATTATACTCGTTGGTGCGTCCGGGTTTTCTTATGAAGAGGCTGCTGCGATTTGTTCAGTTGCGGTGGGAACCATCAAGAGCCGTGTGAACCGCGCCCGTGCGCGATTGGTCGTCTTGCTGCAAATCGGGGAAAATGAAATGTTTGGACCTGATGCGCGCTCTGATGCTGTTTTGAGCAACGCAGGGCGGAACTAAGTTGCCGTTGTAACGTTACACCCATACACCAGTTTTGCTATCTGGTTTTCAAGGGAAACGTCCATGCTCAGTACCGTCCTCGTCGTCATTCTTGTCCTCATCGTTCTTGGTGCATTGCCTAGCTGGGGCCACAGTCGCAGCTGGGGCTATGGTCCATCAGGCGGACTTGGGCTGTTGCTGGTTATAGTTGTCATATTGGCGCTCATGGGCAAAATTTGATGACCACAGCGCCCGACGAGCCTTTCTCGGACGAACATGATGCAACAAAACAGGTTCGAAATTTGCTCCGTGCAATACTTTTAATATTGGCAATAACGGTTATTTATTTCGCACGCGATCTGTTGTTGCCAGTGGTTATGGCAATTTTTTTAGCCTTAACATTTCGACCAGTTATTCGATATCTATCAAAGCATCGCATTCCGCCGATTGTGGCGGCGTCGATGTTTTTTGCTTTTCTTATCGCCGGCGGCTTTTCAGTATTCTATTCTGTGAGCGGTCCTGTTGTGTCCTGGTTTGAAGATGCACCACGGCTGATGCAGATGTTTTCTGACAAGTTCAGAGGATTTCAATCTTCGTTGGATACCATAACCAACCTGACTGAAAAATTGCAAGATGCCTCCGGCCCTGCAAATATGCCGGAAGTTCAGCAGGTGGTCGTGAGAGAGTCTGCACTCCCTGCAATTTTCAGCATTGTAACTGGTTATCCAATTCAATTCCTGATCACCCTGCTGTCAACACTTGTACTTGCGGTGTTTCTGATGGCTTCAGGTGATTTATTCTATGAGAAGCTGGTGCGGATTCTGCCCACGTTGTCAGCGCGCAAGCGGGCTCTGCGCATTGCCTACGATATTGAAAATCAAGTTTCAGGCTACGTCTTCACACTCAGCGCGATTAATTTCGTCATGGGAATTCTGGTTGCGTGCATTTTCTATGTGCTGGGCATGCCAATGCCTTATCTTTGGGGAGTTTTGGCATTCCTGTTCAACTACATTCCATATGTTGGGGCACTAACAGGAATAGCGCTATCAGGATTTATGGCAGTCGTGACGTTCGACTCAATTGGTTATGCCCTCTTGGTCCCTCTGGCCTATGCTGCGTGCTCACTTGTTGAATCAGAAGTACTTAGTCCTCAAATTATGGGTCGTAGTTTACAAATGAATTCCGTTGCCATTCTATTATCATTGGCATTTTGGACTTGGATGTGGGGCGTTGCTGGCTGTGCGCTGGCTTTGCCATTTCTAGTCACGATAAAAGTTTTTTGTGACCATATGGAGGGCTTATCAGGTTTGGGAGAATTCATTTCCGCACGTCAGACAGAAAATAGTGTCGAGTCTGTTTAAGGAAGATGAATTATTTTTTGACTGGACTAAAAGCCATCTAAAAATCAAACCGGTGGGTTTGTGCCTTTTTGTTAAAAAATATTTTGCGGTGAATAGCATACCGATTGTAATAATCAGCAAAACTGAACTCACACTGAGATTAGCGTAAACTGCACCACCCAGATACGGTGCCATCGCTGCTACAGCTGTTTGAGCCAGTATCACCAAGGCAACTGTCGCCACAGCTATGCTGGCAGCAGCAATGGCTATTGCAACAACATAACTGCGTATGATTTGTTTCAATTCTAACAATGCCAAGCTGAGTTCGCCTTCCGCGACACGCACTCCATCCCCAGCCAATCGTTTGATCAGCTGAGGCAGGAGAGGGCGTTGACTTTCACTGTGTGGCATGAGCCGACCCGGAATTTACTTTCTTGTTGCCACGAGATTTTATGATCGCGCGTGGCTTCGCTACTGCGCGAACCTTTTTCTTGATGGCCGGTTTACGCGTCCTGATTTCTGGCTCTGTTGTTGTCGATGAACGCAGAAAGGCGAATGCCAACACACCCGCGGCGGCCGCTACACCCAGTGTGGCCATGGGGTGTTTGCGCGCAAATGCTGTCGCATCTACAAACATGTGTTCCATGTCCGTATGAACAGCGTAGTCTGCCACTTCATCAATACTGTCAGAAGCAGCACTTACTTTTGCACGAAGATGAGGCATGTCGGTTAGTGTGGAGGCATAATCACGTGTCGCTGCTGACATCGTGTGCAGCTTTTCAACACCACGGTCTGTGCGTGATTTCAACAATGCACCAGCAACAGCAAAAATGTCGCCTATCAGAGTGAATGTATTGGTACTGGTCAATTGAGCTTTGCGCATGTGTTTGTCCTCTTGAATTAAAAATGCAGTATGTGAATGAAACGCAGTGGCGCACTAAATGTTCCGGCCCGCAACGAACTTACTTGCCGTATCATGATAATAACTTTGCTTTGTTGCCAGTAAGAGCGCACCCTCATTGTGCGCCTGTGCGCTGCTGTTTAACAAGGAACAGATGGACAAGATTGTTGATGGGGGTGCCCTTGCGCATGCAATGGTGGACACCGTGCGAGAGTCCTTGCTCGTACTCGACGGACATTTGCGTGTCGTTGCTGCAAGCCGTTCATTCTACGCCACATTTCTGACGACTCCTGACGTGACCATTGGATTTATGGTCTATGATCTGGGGACGGGCGCTTGGAACAATGCAGCTTTGAGGGTGTTGCTGGAACGCATTGTGCCTGAGCATGGCGTCATGGATAATTTTGAAATTGAACAGCATTTCCCGATCATTGGCCAGAAAACCATGTTGTTGAATGCGCGCAAGGTGTTTTATGAAGGCGATGCAAACACTACTTTGCTTCTTGCTATCGAAGACATTACAGATCGCCGGATCGCTGAGCGTGCACTTCACAATCTGAGCGAACAGAAAGACATGCTGTTGGCAGAGATGGGCCACCGTGTTGCAAATAGCCTGCAAATTGTTGCCAGCATCTTGATGTTGAAAGCGCGAACTGTTTTATCCAGTGAAACACGGGGGCATCTCGAAGACGCTCATCGCCGCGTGATGTCAATTGCCTCTTTGCAGCAGCACCTGAAGGCATCGGCTATTGGAGAGCAAGTTGAAGTCGGGGACTATCTAGCGACTTTATGTGAAACTTTAACGGGTTCTATGATTGGTGAAAGCAGTCGGGTAACAATTATCGTTGTGGCTGATCATGGTGCAGTTGTATCAGAACAAGCAGTGAGCTTGGGTTTGATTGTAACTGAATTGGTGATTAACTCGCTGAAGTACGCATTCCCCGACGTTACAAAAGTCGGAACGGTGCGCGTGAGTTATTCTGTGAGTAACGATGGTTGGCGTTTGTCTGTCGCTGACGATGGTGTGGGAATGCATGGCAAGGCGGTTAAAAAGCCTGCTGGCCTTGGCACCACGTTGGTCAAAGCCCTAGCGCAACAACTCGAAGCCGAATTGATCAGGCCGACTACCACGCGCGGCACAGTGATAGAGATTTTACATTCGAAAACCCAAGAAGTGAAACTCAAGACAGATTAGACCGTTAACACAACTGGTTGTTTGAAAACTATCCGCGTGTTGGATGGAACCGAAATTGGTTTTCGAGCGTTATGGCGTGGCAAAGCTTGGAAATTGCGAAAGGCTGTTTTTAGGGGTGTTGGAAGTTCGTACTTCAGAATCACAATTGAGCACCGAAAGTGTTTCGGAAAGCGAAGAACGGCTGCGCCTTGCAATTGAAGCCGCGGATATGTTTGCTTGGGAAATTGATCTTGTAAGCAACACCCTGAAATGGGCTCACAATTCAGCGCGAGTTATTGGGTGCGCAGAAGAAAATCTATCCGAAGATCCCGCCAAAGGTGCATTTTTTGCACTTCCTGAAGATCGCGTTCGCATCCTGGATGAATTTAATGGGGCACTTGCAAGGGGCGAAGACAGCTATACCCTGAAATTTCGTGGCGCCAGCGGTGATGCTGAACGGGCATTTTGGCAAGTTCGCGGAACCTTCATTCGAAATGCTGAGGGCGTTGTTATCCGCACGATTGGGGCCACTCAAAACATCACCAAGCAGAAACGCGCTGAAGATACCTTGCGATTGGTCGCAGAGCGTCTTACGACTGCCGAAGAAGCCGCCGGCGCTCTCATCTATGATTGGGATATTGCCACAAACACAGTTTGGCGCAGCAATGGTTTGACCCGAATACTAGGTTGGTTGCCCGAAGAGATCGAAGCAGGAATGGAAGGCTGGGCCAAGCTTCGCCACCCCATCGATCAAAGCCGTTTGGACAAATTGGCCGCCGCTGACGACGCTCAAGTGAACGACCATTATGTGCTGGAATACCGGATGCGACATAAGCTGGGACACCATGTGTGGGTGCTGGATTCCGGTCGTTTGTTTCGCGATGAAGCAGGTAGGGTCATCCGTACTGCAGGTGCCACGGTAGACATTTCGGCACGCAAAAAAGTGGAAGCATCGTTCTCCAGACAGGCAAATCTCATTGATCTGTCGTTTGAACCCATATTCGTGTGGCACCCCGAAAATGGCATTGTCGAATGGAATAGAGGGGCGATGCAGCTTTACGGGTATAGCCGCGAAGAAGCGATTGGTATGAGCAGCCATATGTTGCTTCAGACAAAGTCGTCGATTTCTGCGGATGAACTGTTGGAGATTCTCAAAACCAGAAAGAGCTGGACTGGTGAACTAGAGCAGCGCGCCAAAGACGGTCGACACATATTTGTCGAAAGCCGCCATCAGGCGATTGACAGTGACGGTGAGCTGCTCATCCTCGAAACCAACCATGACATCAGTCAGCGCAAACAGGCAGAAACACACAATGCCCGCATGGCAGCTGTTGCACTAGCATCGCACGATGCTTTGTTTGGAATTACACTCGATGGCATCGTTGAAACTTGGAATCCGGCTGCCGAAAGACTGTTTGGATATACATCTTCAGAAATAATAGGTCAGCACATTCGGATTTTGGCAGAACCTGAAAAGCATGAAGAACAACGTGATTTAATGCGCCGCGCTCATGGGAACGAAACTGTTGGACCCTATGATGCGCGTCGTTTGCACAAGGACGGCTCTTATGTTGATGTGTCAGTGGCACTGGCACCTGTGAAGGCTCCAGACGGAAAGGTGATATCTTTGTCTGTTGCAATTCACGATATTGGTGATCGAAAAGAATGGGAAGCGCGACAGCGCTTGATGACGCGAGAACTTGCTCATAGGATCAAAAATTCTTTCGCTGTTTTGCAAGGAATATTGCATTCTACACTTCGCACTGCACGCAATCCGCAAGAATTTGCAGACGCCTTTTCTGGACGCCTGCACAGTCTTTCCGCAGCTCAGGATGTGCTAACGGATAACAATTGGAAAGGTGCAGAGCTTGGCCAACTGGCGCGGCGCCAGCTTGTCGCATATGTTGTCGGCGGTGACAGTCGTATTGACATAACAGGCCCAGAGGTGAATTTGCCTCCGGAGTATGCAACGCCGATTGGCTTGATATTCAATGAGTTGGCGACCAACGCCATGAAATACGGCGCGTTGTCGGTGCCTGCCGGGAATATCCAGTTGTTTTGGCGGGTAGAGAAACTTTCGAAAACCAAATTGAAAATTTCTATCACGTGGCGCGA
Organism: uncultured Alphaproteobacteria bacterium; assembly: GCA_963779145.1. GTDB lineage: Bacteria > Pseudomonadota > Alphaproteobacteria > Rhizobiales > Aestuariivirgaceae > Aestuariivirga. Next base: position 3,052 of record CAVZXJ010000048.1, on the reverse strand, counting down.
ACGGGGCGGACCTGAGGTCACACCTCCAGCTTCGCAGGGATTTGGTTCTGTGCTGATTGAACGGAGTTTTGCAGATGCTAAGGTCGAGAATTTTTTCGAGCCCGAGGGGCTGACCTGCAAGATTGAGTTGACAATGAACATCGTCAAAAAACTCAAACGCCGACGTAAGCCAAAAATTTACCCCCCATGAATGGTTCGCGGTGAGTGGAACTAATCTGCCACTGAACGGGTTGTCTGTTCATGATGTCCCACATTCAAACACTCACCAAAAAAATACTTCGCCCCTTCATCCTCGCCGTTTATATATTGATGTCTGCGCCGGTATTTGTCGTGTTGGATCAATCATTTTCTAGATATGCCCCCTCCGTCGCAGATGATGCTGCACCAGAGGTGTTATTGCCAGCACGGACGACAATTATTTATAAAAGCTGACAATTGGGAACCATAAAGTCTACCGCGCGTTTCGTTTGAAACGAAAGGCCAGTTGCATGCATCGTCGCGTCACAAAAGCTGTATTTCCAGTTGCGGGTTTGGGAACTCGCTTTCTGCCTGCAACCAAAGCTATTCCCAAAGAAATGCTCACGATCGTCGACAGGCCATTGATTCAATTGGCTGTTGATGAGGCCCGCGAGGCGGGCATTGAACATTTCGTGTTTGTCACCGGTCGCAATAAAAATAGTATCGAAGACCATTTCGACAAACAATTCGAACTTGAAGCAACGCTGCGGGGGCGCGGAAAATCAGCTGCCCTTGATCTTTTGGAAAGAGATTTGCCTGCTGCTGGTGAAACCAGTTTTACGCGCCAGCAGGAACCGCTGGGATTGGGGCATGCGGTATGGTGCGCGCGCCATATCATTGGCAATGAGCCCTTTGCTTTGCTGCTGCCGGACATGGCGATGAAATCCTCCAAGGGCTGCTTGCAGCAAATGATGGATGTCTATGACCAGCAAGGCGGAAACATAATTGCTGTGGAAGAAGTGCCGTGGGCCGACGTTTGCAAGTATGGCGTGGTGGGGCATCAAAAAGGCCCAAAGGGTGAAATGATAATCAACAGCATGGTCGAAAAGCCCACTCGCGCTGAGGCTCCCTCCAACCTTATTATTTCCGGGCGCTATATTTTACAGCCCGAGATTTTCAAGAAAATTGCAGACGTCAAGCCAGGCGCTGGTGGTGAAATTCAACTTACCGACGCGATGATAACGTTGATGCTGGAACAGGCCTTCCATGGTTTGAAGTACGAGGGAACAACTTTCGATTGCGGTGACAAGTTGGGCTTTCTGATGGCCAATGTTGCCTATGGTCTGACTCACGATGAGATTGGCCCAGAATTTAAGAATGAACTGATGAAGCTTCTTGCGGCAACGCCCTCACTTAAAAATATTTCTGCTCCAATCGCGGCTTAACGATCGGGTTTACGGGAACAAAAACACTTCTCAGATGTTTTACCAACACAACAAACATCGGAGAACTCAAATGAAAAAAACAATTTTCGGTATCCTTGCTGCCGTATCATTGATCGGCGGTGCCGCGACTGTTGCTGAAGCAAAAACCAACTTCAGCATCTATCTTGGGGTGCCATACTACGACCAACAGATTGGCCCAGACTATCGTTATCAGCCGAACCGTGGCTGGTATCAAGACCGGAATTACTACAGCGGAAATGCCCGACGTAATATGTCCTGCAACCAAGCTCGAAACATTGTACGCCAAAAAGGCTATCGCAATGTGATTGCAAGAGATTGTGAGGGACGCACCTATACGTTCAGCACGCGCCGCAATAACCAACGTGTGCTGATCTACGTCAACGCCCGCACGGGTGCCACTTGGCGCGGCTAATTCCAGTCAGCAACGTAAAAATTTCAACTTTGAACGGAGTATTACCCATGGCCACAACAACAGAACATCGCGCACCTCCCAAATCCGGTGCAGAATCTGAATTTGATCGGGGTGTCGGAAATGCACCTTACAAAACGACAGTTAATCAAAATGTAAAACAAGACTCCAGCACTATTTGGGCACTTTTGATTGCAGCTTTGGTTGTCGCAGGTGGTGGATATTACTATTACACGAGTTATTATGCACCTTCCGTAATGACGCCCGCCATCACGGAAACAGTAGTACCGCCGATGACGACAACACCTGAGGCAACAACCCCGCCCGTCGTTACACCAGAGACCACGACACCGCCGGCAGTAACGCCCGATCCAACAGTAGCTCCAAAGCCTACTCCTTAGTGCAATGTTGCTATTTCTTGTTAAGTGACAAACGTTGATACATGCACAGAGGCCTTCGGAAAGAAAGGCATCTGTGCATTGTCGTTTGTATCTCGACATTGAGAATAATCTTTTTGATTTAAACCGCATTGACTCTTTCGAGGCCCCCTTTGAGGCCTCCAATCGAAAGACCCACGCGATTTTGAATGAGATCTAAAATTTTTGAATGGCACAGATCATGAACTTCAATAAATGTTGCCGAACACGCAGTTTTTAGTTTCAACATTCGCGCATCTGGCATAGCCGCGCGATACTCTAGGCTTCGTGATGAGATGCAGAAAAACCGTCATGATCGATTTACTTCGGGGTTCATGCCTCACAGTTGAAAAAATGCAATTGTTCTCCGTTTCAAGACGCGCACAGTTCAAAAAAATTCGTCGGATGGACATAGGACGTAATTCCGAAAAGTAGGACGCTCTCGTCTGTCACAACGAAGTGGAGCTCAGAAAGTGGTCATCCAACGACCGTCGCAATTCCACTTGAGAGTATTGAAGTGGCTACATCCAAGAATTTGGTAGCTGTCAAAACAGTTGTCGGCTCATCGTGCTTGCCCTTAAACTTCTCATAAATCTGGTCATGCTTGCTAACTGGAGTGCAACTGAAATGGTACTGAAAGACTGGTAAGTGGTGTCGAAGAACCGGCGCAATAGTTACGAAATCGCTTTGATTAAGCTACCAAAGCGGATTGAGTAGTATGCTGTGGAACGAGTTTATAAGCCCCAAAATATCCGGCGGGTGAAACCAATATTTGTCAACAAGCATTCAAACGGAACCCCCTA
>CAVZXJ010000047.1:0-20860 GCA_963779145.1 uncultured Alphaproteobacteria bacterium | reverse complement strand
GGACTTGCCAGTTTTGCTCCCGCGTCCTTGATGAGAACTACAAGCCGTCAAATTGAACGGAATGGGGAATGAATTGGGGACAAGTCCAGTTCACATTAGGCAGCCGCTGGCGAACGATATGTATTCCGGTGAAAATCAGGTTGTCGCATAGTCTGCTTCATGGGCAAACTTGGAACTTCAGCATGAGCGCCAGATATTCCGAGTTCATGTATGCCAATCTCCCGCCAATCGGGTTCTGCCGCAGGAACATTCATGTCATCAATCGATTGATCAAAATTCGCAACACTTTGCTTTAGATCATTTCGAAATTCTGCCCACTGGGCATCATGATCTCTGATGCGTTGCTTGAAGTAATCAAGTTCCGAGCGGAACTGCAATGATAGGCTTTCTGGAATTACACGGTAATGAGACTGTTGGTAGCCGTTGTGCAGTTGTGAACCACCCTGCCGAGCCCGAAGTTTCTGCACGCGGTCAATCCTCGCGCTCATATAAGCAATTGCAAAGAAAGTAGCCCATCCAGCCAGAATCAAGATTGTGTAGACTGCAAGTATTCCCACAGCTCGAACAGTGAAATTGAATTCCGTTGCAACACCAAGCACAAATGGAACTATCCAAGAAACGCTTGATATTGCTGCAACCAAACTCAGTCCTGCGAGTTCATAAGGCCGACTGATGGAGAACATCTTTTGTGAATGCCTCGTTACCAAACGCCTCAGTGCAATGTTGTGAACGAAGATACCATTGACCGTCAGAATACTGACGATGATCACTTTGGCCCAAATCTTTTGGTTCATCCACACGTTGGGATCGGCGCTCACGCGAATACCAACCAAAATGATCCCTGATAGCCACAATAATGCGAGCCCTATGAAAACGATATGTGAAAGACTTCTAACCGCCTGGATTGTTTTATTCTCGATCGGGTTCAGAATTGCTCCCCTCAGAATAAGGATATCCGCCAAGATCGCACCGCCAAATCCCATGATGAGACCCAACAAATGGACAAGTTTTATGAGTGATAGAAGCGTCATGGAAAACTCCGCATAACCATTGACGCTAAAAGCACGTCTCGCGCGTGCCTTTTCGCCAACATGAGATGCCGTCCCAGCTAACGTCTTGCATCAAATTGAGACGCATTTGGTTCATTGGTGCGCAAGATTTTGGTTTTTGCTGTCGGAAATGCGTCTGACTCGTGACAATTTTGTGCCTTTATGCCAATGAAAATATTGATCCCGCCTTGTGATCAAAATACGTTGGATGAAAAGATAGGAAGCATCAGACGTCTGACGAATTAATTGAGACTAAGGTCTAGTCCATCGGTCAGTGCTCTTGTGGATATCGCGAAAGAGTATGACGGCTTCGAGTCGATTTTTGACTGCAAGCTTGTCGAAGATCATAGTCAGGTAGTATTTCACTGTGCTCTCGGCGACATCAAGTTGACTTGCAATATCCTTATTGGATTTACCGCAATTGAGGAGTTCAAGAACTTTGACCTCTCTTGCGCTCAACGCACGCAAGCGTTCTTCAGCTTCAAATTGTTGGTTTTCATTTCTTGCGTTCGGTGCAAATATCTTCCCCGCCAACTCCGGCGATACATAAGTATTATCGTCGGCGATACTGATAATTGCGCGCACGAGTTCTTCACCGCTGATGCTTTTTGAAATATAGCCTTTGGCACCAACATCAAATGCCAGTGCTACATTTTCAGGATGTTCAGATGCAGCGAGTATGACCAATTTCGCATTCGGATGAACGGAGCAAATGTGTGCAATAGCTCCCAAACTTCCTATAGAGTTTCCAATTTCTATCAAAACGATATCTGGCTTTTTTTCGTTTGTGAGTAAGATGGCATCTTGCTCGGTTCTGCCAGCTCCCACGACCTCTAAAATAGAGTTATGATTTTCAAATGTCGCAATGATGCCTTTCAACATCAAGGGATGATCATCAATTACGACAACTCGAATTCTGCTTTCCATGTCGCTCGATTTCGCATCACTTCCGTTGTTCCAGCTATCAACTAGTACTCTCTGAACGCTCTTTGAAACTGATCGGTGAAAGGTTTTACGAGATAAGACAAAGCCGTTCGTCGGTCGGTTTGGACAAAGGTTTCGACGGGCATTCCAGGGACAAGTTTTTTTCCATTGAGTTTGTTCAACTCGCTGTCTTCAACATTAACCTGTGCAACATAGTAGATTTGTCCACTTGCTTGATCAGTCGTCGTCGCAGGGGAAACAAACGATACCTCGCCGTTCAGTTCAGGTGTGTCTCGGGCACTGAAGGCGGAAAATCGCAGCTTCGCTGGTTGACCAACATATACCTGATCAATGTCAGTCGGTTGCAATTTTATCTCAATCTGTAAAACAGCATTTTCTGGGACAATGGTAAGAAGTTTCTGAGCAGGTGTAATGATGCCGCCAATTGTATTGATAGCGACTTCGTTAATGGTTCCAGAAATAGGTGAACGAATGTCCATCCGCGTCAATCTGTCGGAAATTGCTGACCGCCGTTCCAACAGTTCGGATATGCGAGGTTCAATGTCAGAAAGTTGCTTCTGCGCATCGTTGCGCGCCGTATCGTCGATTGCTAAAATCTGTAACTCGATTTCGCTACGACGAGATTTTGAACGGGCAATACTTGCTTCAATTTGCCCGCGTTCGCCTTTTAATTTTGTTAAATCACGATTGCTTGCATACGTGCGCGTACCTTCTACGAGCCCTTTGACTTGCAGTTTTTGAACTTTATCAGCTTCGGCTTGCACCAATTTAAGTTCGCTCTTGTTTGCATTTTCTTGGGCAATGAGGCCGTTGATTTCCTCTTCCAATTGCGCAATGCCAAGCTTCAACTGTTCAATTTGGCTGGCTCTCGTTTCTTTGTTGCCTATGAATAGTCGCACTTCGCCTTTCAGGACGGACGAATTTTCAATTCCGAGATCTTCATAACCATCAATTGGCAAAATTGCATCGAGCTGATCACGTTCTGCCAGCAATCTTTGGCGTTTAGAGAGGAGCTCCACCAACTGACCTCGAACAATTTGTAATTCGGCCTTCATTTGTGTGTGATCAAGCGTGAACAACACTTGGCCCTCTTTCACGATGTCTCCATTCTGCACTGAAATTGCGCGAATTATTCCGCCATCCAAATGCTGCACGGATCGCAAGTCTTTGTCGACTTTCACAACTCCCGGAGCAATCACTGCACCCGACAATTCTGATGTGGCAGCCCACCCACCGAGTGCAACAACCAAAAACAAGGCCGTGCAAGTACCGACAAAAACGCGGCTTTTGACGCCCGAGCTTTCTTGCAGATTTATATTTGAAAGTGAATGTTTTGGGCGCGAACGGTTTGCCATTTTCAATCCTTTTCCTCAATCAGTTAAACGCAAATCTCACGCCAAATGATTGTTTATAATGAGTAGATTGTGGTTTCCATCAAGCTGAACGGAAATTTCGTAAATATTGTCGTAGTTAAAGTCAGCGTCGATGAAGGTTTTTTGAACGTCATTGGAAACTTCGTGTCGAATTCTAATCGGCACAACCTCATCTTCAACGCTTTGACCGCGAGATATTCCAGAGTCATCTCCGTAAATTTCATCGAATGCATCTTCGAGCGAGTCGATTGCGTCTTCAAAAATATCGTATCGAGACATACGTACCCAATCACCTTGGTTAAATCCGACAATGTGATGTTCAGAACGGGATTCATTCTCGATGATTGTAGTAGTCAGAAATTCGAACATGTCGTCACCGCCATGGCCATCCAAAGTGATCGTACCTTGGCCGACAATAAAGCTGTCATTACCATTGGTACCGATGAAGTGTTCCATTTGCTCAAAAGTATCAGTAGCGATTGCTTCACCCGTTGCCGTCTCATTCACAACATCGATATGAACCGAACCATCGACGCTGCTGTAATCTAGAACATCTATACCTTCACCACCCGCAAAGTGTTGAACAACCTGCTCTGGCACCGTTGCTTCAGAAGTTGTTACAGGCGGTGACACAATTTCAAAAATGTCGTTGCCAGCTCCACCATTGAGCAGGACTGGGCTTTCATCGACGAAGAACTGATCATCAGCTTGCCCACCAACAAGAACTTCTATGCTGGCAAACTGATCTTGCCCCCCTTCAGCACCAGTAACAGTGCCTTCTGACGATACGAAAGTGAGGCTTACAACACTCTCGCTGTATTCAAGACGATCTATCCCTTCGCCGCCGCTAAAGAAGTCGTTTGAAGTATCTGAAGCTGCAATGAAGGTATCATTTCCCGATTCACCTTCGACATGATCGTTGCCTCGACCGTCTTCAATGTAATCGTTTCCGTCGCCGCCAACGAGAGTATCATCGCCCTCACCACCGACTAACAGATCATCTCCAGCATCGCCGGCTATGATGTCATCTCCCGAGCCGCCAAACAATCGATCATGACCATATCCACCAGAAATATGGTCATTGCCTGCACCTCCAAAAATGATGTCATCACCTTCGTCGCCAAAAATAATGTCGTCACCATCGCCACCTACGATGTGGTCATTGCCAGCACCGCCAACGATTTCATCATCCCCACCGCGCCCATCAATTTGGTCGTTACCCGACAGCCCAAAAATACTATCGCAGCACATCGTACCAAGTAAATTATCATCGTCCGAGGTGCCGACAATTGGAGGCTTGTCGAGAAGATTGAATGTTGCAGTTTGTAGTACGAATAACGTGCCATCACTGACTTGATAGGTCACAGTAATTGGGCCAGTTAATTCGCCATGAAATTGATAGCCGTTCTCGACCAACACCAGCTCACCACTTGAAACAGTCGCGTTGCGAACTTGAAGTTGATCACCATCTGGATCACTGGCCCCACGAAGCAAATCGCTCAACGCAATCAAAACAGCCATGCAAGCAAACTGATCGTACAGGACTACAGGTTGCGACACCGTCGGGCGACGGTTAGTGGTCGTTGTGTTTTCTTCATCACTATCGTCACCGTCTTCGTCTGTGCCAGTTGGTGCACCGTTTGTCGCGCCCGCAATGTTGGCAACGTCATTGTCGTTTGATCCATGATCACGACGGTTATCATTTGAAGGCAGAACTGGAAAAGCGACTGGTTGACCGGACTTAATGTAGTCTTGGCGATGAGGAGCTATATATTGAACAGGGAATGGTTCTCGTTCTTGGAACAATGCAAAAGCGCCACTTGAAGTCGACGAGAATAAGCGAATGTTGCTACCAGCTTCTTCAATTGAATTTTCGACGGGGGAACTTTCAGGCGATTTGGCATTCGTCGTTTCAAATGACAGTACGTCTGAATCCGGTTTCAATGACGACTTTGGACTGTCTTGCTCGTTTCGATCCGGTTCATCCTTATCGGCATCAAACACTACAATGCTTTTCAGATACAAGGCCAAAGCCATAATCATAGAGCCAATAAAAAGTGGTGTGGTGGAATTGGAATCTGCGTTTGGCAATAGATATTTTTCGCGGCCTTGTGGAGTGTCATTTGACTTGGCAGACCGTGTTGCTTGAATTTCAATGTGTGACATGATTTGACCTCATGCTTGAATCAGTTGTCCATTTGAGCTTCGCAAAGTTGGTGCACTTGCCAGTGCTGGGCGTGGCATTATGTTCTGCCTCTGCTCCTGGTTTTGGTTCTGGCCTGCACTTTGGTTCTGCCCAAGAATGTCGTCTTTGAGACCAAATGCAATCAGTTTGCCTTGTTGAATGACGGCCAAAAAATCGACAGCAGCCAACGCACTTGGGCGGTGCGCAACCATGATGGCAATGCCACCGCGCGCTTTGATCGCTTTTACCGCCTCTGTCAGAGCTTGCTCACCCTCTCCGTCAAGATTTGAATTTGGCTCATCCATCACAACAATGAACGGACGATTGTAAAGCGCCCGAGCGAGGCCAATGCGTTGGCGCTGTCCAGCTGAAAGAGTTGCACCCTGCGAACCAACTTGAGTTTGATAACCATCAGGCATGTGCACAATGAGATCATGGACGCCAGCGGCCTTGGCTGCTTGCACAACCGTTTCAGGTTCGGCATCAGAGTCGAGTCGTGCGATGTTTTCTTCGATTGTACCATCGAGAAGGGCCACGTCCTGTGGCAAATATCCCACCATATTACCCAAGACTGCTTCCGGCCATTGCGCCAATTCTGCTCCATCGAGGCGAACCGAGCCGCGCAGTGAGGGCCAAATACCGGTGAGCGCGCGAACCAGAGTGGTTTTTCCACCACCCGACGGTCCGATTATTCCAAGTGCTTGCCCAGCTTTTAGATCAAAGGTCACATCAGTCAACAAAACGCGTCCCGACGATGGGGCCGCAACCGTTAACTTTTCAATTTTTATACTCTTGCTTGCAGTTGGAAGATCCATCGGCTGTTGCTCATCAGCAAGCGCAACCATCGTTTCTTTGATCCGCCCCCAGGCGCCGCGGGCCATAACAACATTTTTCCAGTTTGCGATGGCCATATCGACAGGAGCTAAAGCGCGCGAGGAAGCAATCGAAGCCGCAATGATTGCACCACCAGACATTTGCCCTTGAATTGTAAGATAGGCACCAAGACCCAAAGTTGCAGATTGGAGGATCAGGCGAAGTATTCTGGACACTGATCCGAGCGTGCCTGAAATATCATTGGCGCGAGTTTGGAGTGCCAAATGCTCTTGGTTCGCACTCACAAATTTTTGTACTGCACGGGAGCTAAATCCCATGGCGCGTAAGACTTCCGAGTTTCGCGTGTTTGAATCCGCAATTGCATTGCGCGCTATGACTGCTTCATGTGTCGCACCAGAAAGCTTACGGGTTAGCAACTCTGTGGCAATCGCAAGCACAGTCAATACACAAGCACCAGCGATAACCAGTGCGCCAAGATAAGGATGTAATAAATAGATAAAAATGAGATAGACAGGAAGCCAAGGCAAATCGAATAGCGCCAATGGCCCCTGACTTCCTAGAAAACCTCGAACGGTATCAACGTCTCTACCTCTTTCGAGGGCTTCTGAAGTCGAAAATCCAAATCGAGGCATATCAATTGCCACTTGATGGGCAAGCGGAGCAAGCTTCTTGTCAAGGCCTGCGCCAACGCGCACAAGAATTTGACTGCGGAGTGTTTCAAAAACACCTTGAAAAACATAAAGACCAATCGCAAGCCCAGAAAGAACGACAAGGGTTGGCACGTTGCCAGAGGGCAAGGCGCGATCATAGATTTGCATCATGTAAAATGAGCCGGTCAGGGCGAGAATATTAATCAGTCCTGAAATGGAAAAAACAAATACAAAAAGGCCACGCAGCCCCTTCATAAGTTGACTGGAAACTTTCCGGCGTGCTGCATTATTTGCCTTGTCGCTACGCATGATACTGGACCTTTAAAGAAGTAGAAAATCGATGGGTGGGTTATCAGCTGTTAAAGCAGAGCGCGGCATTTATGGCCGCGCTCTGCACTTCGACGTCAATTATGTCGCAAAGTCAGCGTTGGTCAGTGTGTGATGACCCTTGATGCCAATCTGGAAGTGATCTCCACTTTCACTTTGACCATCAAGAACTGTGAAGTTCTCACCACCAATGTTTTCAAAGTGCATGGCAATTTGACCATCTGCAGCAGTCGAGCCGCTGACCAAGGTGAAAGAGCCCATGAAGCCTGAAACGTCGATCTTGTCACCAGCTTCAAAGTTCAAGATGGTATCTTCATCAGCATCGCTCGCTGTACGGAAGATCACCGTGTCCTGACCCGAACCCGTGTCGATTACGTTTGCGCTTCCAGAAGCGGTGACTGTGTCGTTGCCACTGCCAGTCACAATGTTTTCAACACTCCAGAGCTGATCATGGCTGGACCCAACGTTAGCAAAGCCGCTTTCGCCATATCCGGTACCAAGGTTGGCAGTAATGTTGTCGATGATCGCAGACATATCGAGTGTGTCAATGCCATCGTCACCAAAGTAACTGTCGTTGCCATCGTTGGCCGAAGCAACAAACAGATCTTTACCTGATCCACCCATCGCCGTGTCATCGCCAGCACCGCCATCCACCATGTCGTTGCCGTTGCCAGCGAACAACCTGTCATTGCCAGCATCGCCGTACAACATGTCATTGTTGTCGCCAGCAATAAGCGTGTCACCACCAGCACCACCAAACAACATATCGCTGCCAGCACCTGTTGTGAGCATATCATCACCAGCATTGCCCATTGCGACGTCATCGCCTGTGGCACCAGCGAGCAGATTGCTGGAGTCATCACCGATCAAGTTCAATGGAGCCGAAGAACCTGACGTGTTGGATTGATTGTCGTCGTCACAATCACCTTCTTCGTCATCAGCTTCATCGTCATCATCTTCGTCATCAATGTCACCATCAACATCATCATCTTCGTCCTCGTCGTCTTCTACAGTCGCACCGTAGTTGACAACATCTTGTGGACGAAGATCACCAATCACTTCATCGGTGCCAGCACCAGTATTGAACACGATGCGATGTTCAGATTCGAGACCTGTGATGTCGACTGTGTCGTCTCCTTCACCACCGTTCACCGTAATGGTGCTGAAGTTCAGACTTGTGAATGGTGCATTGAAGTTGCCGAAAATGGCCACCGTATCACCACCTGTCACACCACCATTCGGAACACCGTTGCCGTCATTGGCTGAAACGTTCAGCGCGTTGACAACAATTTCTTCGATGTTATCCAGTTCGGCTATCACGGTGCCATCCCGGGTAATTACGATTTCAGTGTTGGAGTTCAAGAATGTCTGCAGCGGGTAGAGCATTGTATGCTGCAAGTGTATAGATATTGAACAGTTCGGCACCAGCCGACACCATTGAGAGTGTAGGTATCGTTGCCAGCACCACCGTTTACGATGTCGCGTCCCCCCGTTGCACCAGTTTGAACAATGTTATCAGTTCCGTCACCACCATCGACGATGTCGTCGCCGCCTCCACTATTGATCGTGTCATTGTTGCCATAACCAAAGATAGCTTGCTGGCCAGCTAGGAAGGCATTGGTCAAAACTGGTGTGATCGAGTTCACTCCCGTTGTACCGTTGACTATCGTATAGTTCTGGCCGTTGAAGCGCAGAGTTTCTGCACCAATGACGGTGTCAACACCTTCCGCTCCAGTTCCGTCAGTTACAGTAATCGTACCAACTGTCGCGCCTGTGCTGAAGCCAAAATTCGTGGCTGCACCAACGTAGTTGGCAACGTCACCAGTTCCAACATCTCCATCTACGATGTCATTACCAGCACCGCCGGTGATGACGTCGTTTCCGCCGTTACCATCAAGGTTGTCATTGCCGGCATTGCCATTCAAATTATCAATTGCACTACCGCCATTTGCAATGTCATCACCAGCATTGCCTGTGAAGGTAATGTTGTTGGTGTTTGCAATGTTTGCCCAATTGAGGCCAACGGGCGCCGTTGGGGCCGAGAACAATGTTTCCAATGTTCCGCCACCGTCAACATAGGTAACCTGCACACGGAGCAACAATCCGGCTTGTGCACCTGGCGCAATACCTGCCAAGTCTTGAGGCGTGAATGTTACACCTGTGGCACCGGCAATATTGACCCAAGTTGTGCCGTTGGTCGAAGACTGCCATTGGCGGGCAAACGCGCCCAAACCATTGGTATCTTCAATCGATGACGTATCAACTGACAGAATAAAGCCTTCGGTTGGCGTCAGGTCGTTGATCGCTGGCGCACCTGTCGGAGGCGCATTGACAGCAATTTCAACATCTGAGAAGCGCATACGTTCCATGTTGCGGAGCGTATCAACACCATCAATTGCCGTACCGCGAGCATGATTGACTGTGACGGTACCATTTGCGTTATAGGTAATGTCATAGTTCGCACGCAGATCCGAGAAGATTGCCACGTCAATATCACTGTTTGCAGTTTCAGTAATGATTTCACGAACAATACGGAGTTGACCAGGATTGTAGGTGCCATCGAAGATTTCAGTAACGAGCTCGGAAACGCTGTTGGCACTGTCGATTTCTGCGCCTGTGCCGCCATCAACACCAATGTTTTCGAAGACGCCAACACGCACATTCAGCCACTTGTCGCCGTCGATGATATCATCACCGCCACGACCGGTGATTTCATCACTGCCAGCACCGCCGAGCAGATATGTTGCCAGAGCTGAACGAAGTAACGCCAGCGCCCAATACATCTTGTAAGCCAGCTATCAACGCAATGCCTTCAGCTGTCAGTACGCTACCGCGAGCACCTCCTTCAGATGTCACAGTCAGGTCAACAGCGTCGCTACCAAGAATCTGGTCATTAAATGCAGAACCAGATACGCCTTCGACGAATGAATATTCATCAAGTGCGGAATTTGGCGGGTGGAAGTGGCAAGGCGTCAAAGTGCAACCTTGTCAAATCGGCATTGGCGCCAAATTGATAGTCCTTGTAGGTTGCCCAATCGAAGCCAGACATACCATCAAATTTACCACGATCCAAGCGTGCCGATCCAAATATCGTCGCCGCCTTCGCCGATGAATTCGTCGAAGCCGCCGTCGCCTTTGAACACGTCATGACCTTTGACGGAGTCAGCAGCGAATTGGTCGTCGAAGTTGTCACCAACAGCACCCGTCCAAGCACCAATTTCGATCCAGTCGTCGCCTTCGCCGCCGAGTGACATTTCTGTCGTCTTGCTGCCCAGCACATAGTCGTTGCCAAGGCCCAAGAAGGTTTCGTCGAGAAGATCAGCGCCGAGAACAACAAAGTCATTGCCTTCGTCAGCGATAATCAAGTCAGTGCCAACACCGCCGTGAACAGCATCGTTGCCTGCGCCTGAGCGGATGATGTCGTCACCGAAGAGATCGGTGATGATGTCATCACCATCGCCGCCGATGTAAGAGTCGTTGCCCTGACCGCCTTCCAGCCTGTCATTGCCACCATCTCCATAGAGCGTGTCGTCACCTTCACTTGCAACCAAATGGTCATTGCCATCAGTGCCGCCGAGAAATACGTGCTGGTCGCCAGTATAGCGCAAGTAGTTGGTGTCAGGTCCTGGAGTTGCCGGATTATTGCGGATGACAAGCGGAGTGAGAATGCTTCCACCTGTTGGATCATTGCCGAGGTTGTCCAGCGTTTCATCAATTCCGACTGGTCGTGATGTCGTCCTCAAGAATGAGCCATCGGCACCGGCTTCTTCACCCAAACCAGCATTGTACTGCTTGGTGCGATCAATTTCGAGAATGAAGCCAGGTGTTGAGAATACATCTGATGGCAAGTGGCCAGCATCAGCATTCTTCAAGATCAACTTGGCAAAGGTATTGTTTTCCATTTCGGCGAGGAGATGCAAACCATCCAAACGTTGCAGATAGTAGAAACGATCACCATCCTGCAGTTTTTCCATTTGCACTTCGAAGACGAAGTTGAACGTGGCACCGAGCATGCCGCCGCCAACCATGGTTTTTTCTGCAAGGCCACCAATCCAGAGATCAATGACATCGACGCCTGTGACGGTTGAGCCATCAGCATTGTTGGCATATGCGCCTGTGCTGTTGAGGAAGGCGTCACGATCTGCTGGAACTGCGAGCCCGCCAAATGACTGATTAAATATCAGTGTCATTGCAGCATCACGTTTGCCGTCAATAGTGGTCGCACTGGTTATGGAGATATGCGTACCGTAAGCCGCAACGAAGTTGATGATCGACGCTTCGTTTTTGAGATTGGACGCAAAATCAACCCAACTCGTATAGGGCTTTAATTCAGGTGCCTGATTGCTGACATCGTAGAATTCACGACGTGCCGCATTCAAGGATGGAACGCCGGTATCACGACCGCGTGCAAAGTTGATCGTTGCCAAATCGAACGGCAAGCCAAGCAAGTTGTTACGCAACGCACCCGTTACGAATTCATCGATTTCATTGCCGACCTGTCTGGTCATGCCACGAATAATGTCACCAGCTGCAATATTGTCAGCGATTGTATGATTGGCATCAAAAGCGACAGGATTGAGGAATGCTTCAATCAAGCCGATGTTGTCAGCATTGAACTGGGCATCTACCCGCTCAACGGTTTCATTGAGCATTGAGTGGCCAAAGCGATATACGACATGCGCAAATTCGGCGACAATGCTGGCGTTGATGTCAGCATGGTAACCATCAGGCACCACGAAGAAGTCAATGTTTGGCTGAATTTTGCGTGCAAAATCTTCGAACACGAGATGCTGATATTGCATTTCCGTGCCGAATTTTGCGGCTTGGAACAGGCGGTTGCCATCCCAAACAAGCGCATCAATTGCAGCTTGTGCCAACTGGCACTTCTGTCACATCAGTGGCCAGCCATTCATTCAAGAATGCAACAGCTTCAAGTCTGCGTCGAACCATTCGCCAACATGGTTGCAGCATCTGCCAGCACAACAATTTTGTGTGGTCTGCAAGACGGTTATGTTCTGAGTGGAAGATGCTGTGTACGGCGGTAAGGCCGATGTTTTCATTGACACGACCATCGCCAGCAATGAAGTGGGCGTCGAGCAATTCGTTGTCATAATTCCCGAAGTGTGAGCCATTGCCGGGATTGGCCAATCCAATTGTAATGTCGCCATCGGCAACCTTTCCAACTGGCACCGCATTATGTGCAATATCTGCCAAGAATGCATGCGCAGTGCGTAGCGCTAAGACTGTGGTTGGGTTTACTGGCAAACCACCATTCGTTGTTTGCGAAACAACAACGTCATCGGCGGTGTTTGGAATGCCATCGAGGCCTACACCTGTAATGACTTGAGCAAAGCCATTCGCATCAGGAATGAAGTTACCATATTGGTCTGTCCGCAACAGTGGAACGCTGCCCACATCAAAGTCGGTCAATTTAATGCCGAGCAACAGCGCCTGGGCTTTCACTTCACCCCATGTGGCCATGCCACCAGGTTGAGCACCACCACCTTCAATAAGATGGCCGGTTGCAACGGGTCGTCCATCCCCATTCAACTCATATTGGCGCAAGAACACTTGATGCGATGAATGTGAGGTATAGGTTTGGTTTTGATCAACATATGCCGTGGTGGTGTTCACCGGACGCACATCGTCGTCAGTGCCCATAATGCCATCGGTGCCAGCTGAAACAGTAGCGCGCGTGAGCACCATGAAGTTCGTATGACTGCCAGGCACATACAGCGGATCATCGGGTTGCAATGGAACAAACACCGTGCCACTGCCGCCTTTGTTGACGAGGTCGAGACCATGGTCAAAGAATTGTCCGAACAGTGTGAACCATGAGTTGAACGGAGCCGACAAGTCCAGCGTCCGTTGCAACGTTTGGAATGCTGACGTTGTCTCCGTCCATGACGATGCCGAAGGCTGGAAGGGCAGCGTCGCGGATATCGCGAGCGTCGTTCACAGCAGTTGTTGCCGTCGCCAATAGTCCAGCATTGGTAGTATCAAGAGCGAGCGCAGCATCGCGTGCCGCTTCGGTTGCAGGAGTCGGATTGAGAACGTATGCAGCTTCCGCAGCAAGGTAGGCTTTGTGCGCATTGGCAGAAGCTACGCTTGCTTGGAAGTGCGCATCAGCAAATGGCTGGAATGTATTGTGAATAGCCAAGACAAGCCCAAGTTGGGTCAAGTCAGCCGCAACCACGCCACCAGAAGCGAGCGCTTTCAGGACTGCTGCAGGATTGCCAAGGGATTGGTCAACGATCAAATTTGAAATGGTACGAAGGCTCGAGTCAAACACAAGTGAACCTGGATCATTTGACGGCGAATAGTCGGCTGCCGTTGGAATGCCAGGAGCAGGTCCAGGGCCATCTGGGTCAAACAATGTGCCATCAGCAGGACGGAATTCGAGCGGTAATGGTTCTGGAAACGGTTGATCCGCAGCGCCCCAAGTTTCTTGGCCGGGTAGCAAATTGTTGAATGTGCCATCAACCGTGCGAAGGCCACTGCTCATCACGTAGGACGGAACTAAGCCGCCCGGACCATACAAAGGCTGACCAGCTGCATGAGCTTCAGCAATTTTGATCTGTTCGAGAATGAAGTCGAGGTCGCTGCGAATATATGTTACCATGATGTTTCTCCACCTGTTAGTTCTGTTTGAAAAGTTGACCGCGCGTCATTTTTGACTGCACTATCAACCCGTTGTTTTTGTTTGAATTTCTGTACCGTGTGAGCATTGATAAAAGACAAGACCACCCGATCACGCGTCAAACCGCGTGTTGAAAAATATGTTGATCAGAAAATGCATGGACGACGAGACGTTCCGCGCGAACAGAACCTCAAGCATCATGTGAATTTCGATTATTTAAAAAGTGATTTTTGCGCGAACAATCGTCAGTCGCTTCGCCAGAAAATCAAGCGTTGCTGCCACCAGATACGATCTAGTTTTGTTGCAAAAATGAGCTGCCGTCTCACTGTCATGCTACCATACTCCTGAACTTAAACTACGAGCTGCCCCCTCGTGATCTCGTTCCGATGCGCTAACCTGAATTCGAGAAACCTCTTTCTCCTCCAAGCGAGCTATCGATAGTAACCGCAATTTCATGCAACATGATTTAAGGCTGCAAAAATAGGGCACTAAGTCTCTGTATTAAAATTTTTTTAATTAATTAGTCGGGACTTTAGTCTTAAATTTGCATTGAATATTTACGTTGACGTTGGTAGTCTTTAGGCGTCGGGGGTCAAAACGGCAGTTTTTGACAATGACGCTTGAGTTTTTAAAAGAAAATATTTTAGCCGGCATTTTTCGTTCGCAACGAATGATGAGGCAGTTTGGTATTGTCGCGCTTGTCACAATCGTTGCGGGCATGGCGGCTACCGGAGCTTGGCTCACCAAAGAAATTCAAAATGGTATTGTTGAGCACACAACGCTTTCAACTGCCGTTTTTATGGAGCGCTTCATACACCCTCTCATTTATGAATTGCGTACCAAAGACCGTCTTTCTGAAACGTCGATCGAGAGTCTAGACCAACTCACAACACAAGGGCTCATTCAGAAGCACGTCGTTTCGATAAAAATTTGGAAGCCCGATGGTACAGTTGTCTTCAGTACCAATCGTTCCATCATTGGCAAAAAGTTTGAATTGGAGGATGCTCTGCATTCTGCCGTGAGTGGGAAATATGGAACAGAGTACGGCAGCCTTGAGTCTATTGAAAATTTATTTGAGCGGTCACTCGGAAAAAACTTAATCGAGGTCTATGTGCCAATGGTGGAGGATGAGACAGGCAGGATATTTGCGGTTTCGGAATTCTACATTGATGCAAATGCATTGCCCGGTGATCTCAACCTCAGATATTTCAAAAGTTGGTTGGTTGTGGGTTTGTTGACGTTTGCGATGTTGTTGCCGTTTTATTTTATTGTTCGACGCGGCGACAAAACGATTGAGTCTCAAGAAGTTGCCATACAAAATCGAATGTCAGATTTATCTAATCTGTTGTTGGAGAATAGAAAGCTCAATACACGCGTTGCGAACGCAAACCGCGCCTCGACCAGCGCAAATGAACGGTTTCTCAATCGATTGGGCGCAGATTTGCACGATGGACCAGTGCAAATGCTTGCAGCTGCGTTGCTTTGGCTAGACAATCTTTCGCATAAAAATGCACGAACCATAAAAATTGAGAGTGATCAAGCCGAGGGTATTGATTTGGTCAAAACAACAATAAATGGAGTGCTGAAAGAAGTAAGGTCTATTGCAACTGGTTTGGTACTGCCTGAATTAGCCAACAAGAGTGTGGCTGAAACTTTGCAGATGATTACTGATGTTGCACGAATGCGGACAAAGGCAACAATTAGTTTAGAGTGCAATAGTCTGCCAAACATCTGTTCTGCGGAACTGAATGATGCAATTTACAGATTTGTTCAGGAAGCTCTCAACAATTCTTTTCAACACGCTGGTGGTCGCGGGCAGAAAGTCAAAGCATTCGTCTCAAACAAGATATTGACATTAGAAGTGATCGACACCGGAAATGGATTTGATTTAAGAAAAGTAAACAGTTTGCCGTCCCATCTTGGCTTGTCAGGTATGCACAATCGCATCAACGCAATTGGCGGTACCCTCAATATTGAATCACATATCGGAAAAGGCACCACCCTTATAGCGAGGATCCCACTTGCACCTTTAGTGAAGAAAAGCGCTAGAAAGAGAAAGCTTGCAATCGCATGATCAATCGAACAATTCGCATTGGTATTGTTGATGATCATCCACTTTTGTTAGATGGCATATTAACGGCTTTGCGCTTGCAGTCAGATTTTGAAGTCGTGGGGACTGGCCAAACCATGGCCGAAGCACTTTCACTTGCTGTCGAAACTAAACCCGATGTGATGTTGTTGGATATTGGAATTCGTGGTGGTGGCATTGAGGCGGCCCATCAGATTGCAAAACAAGAACCTTCTACGAAACTTATCATGTTTACTGCATCAGATAGACCTGATCACGTTAACGCATCTTTGGCGGCAGGTGTCATGGGGTACGTGCTGAAAGGCGCTAACAGCAGCGAATTGTGTGAAAGTATAAGAGCTGTATTTGATGGTAAGCGTTACATTACGCCCGAATTAGCAATGACAATTCTATCACCACGTTCGACAGTAGATGTGCGGGAAAAATCTGAAGCATTGCATTTCCCAAAAATAACAAAAAAGGACTTCACCAGTCGTGAATTGGACGTCATAAAACTGTTGTCTGCTGGAAAGACAAACAAAACAATTGCAGACGAACTTTGCCTGAGCGAAAAAACTGTAAAAAATCATATGTCGAATATCATGGATAAACTTCAGGTGCACAGCAGACTGTCGGCGGCATTGATAATTTCGAAGTGGGAAATAACCGACAAACAATGACGTTTTCCCGTATTGCTTGTGAACTTTGTGCATTTTCTAACATCTGAAGATTGGTGCAGTCCAAATTGGTCTGCCAACTTGTATGGGATGAAGGATAATAGGATCGTCTTCCTTCCACGCCTCGCCACAACGTGAATTCAGCCCACCTTGTCGCACACCCCTTGCCACACCACATCTGCACGGCAACAATAAGAGAAAGGACAAGCCCATGCCTAAAGATAACATACCAACCTACACCAAATCTCCCGAGGCCATTGCGGCTCTGACACCTGAACAATTTCGTGTCACGCAACAAAACGGTACCGAATATCCAGGCACAGGCCCCCTGCTCCATAACAAGAAACCCGGCATTTATGTTGACATCGTTTCAGGCGAACCGCTGTTCGCTTCGTCTGACAAGTTTGAGTCAGGCTGCGGCTGGCCCAGTTTTACAAAGCCTCTCGACCACAATCATGTCACAGAATTGCGCGACGTCACTCACGGCATGATCAGAACTGAAGTTCGATCCACGAATGGCGACAGCCACTTGGGCCACGTGTTTCCAGACGGTCCACGCGACCGTGGTGGTCTCCGTTATTGCATCAATTCCGCCAGCTTGCGCTTTGTCGCCCGCCAGGACATGGAAGCCGAAGGCTACGCCCAATATCTCGATCAAGTGGAGGACATCTAAATGGCTTATCAACGCGCCGTACTCGCAGGCGGCTGTTTCTGGGGCATGCAGGATTTGATCCGCAAATTGCCCGGCGTCATCTCAACCCGCGTGGGATACACAGGTGGCGATGTCAAAAACGCCACCTATCGCAATCACGGCACCCATGCAGAAGGCATTGAAATTACCTTTGACCCTGCGGTCATTTCCTATCGCCGCATTCTCGAAGTGTTTTTCCAAATACACGACCCCACAACCAAGAACCGCCAAGGCAATGACGTGGGCGCTGCCTATCGCTCAGCAATTTACGTTGTCGATGACGCGCAAAAGGCTGAAGCTCTAAATACAATTGCTGACGTCAATGCATCTGGCCTGTGGCCGGGCAAGGTTGTCACCGAAGTTGAACCTGTGGGTGATTTCTGGTTGGCAGAACCTGAACATCAGGATTATTTGGAGCGTATTCCCCATGGCTATACCTGCCATTTTCCGCGCCCCAATTGGGTATTGAAGCCACGCGCGTCTGCGGCATGATTTCATTCGCTTAAAGTTTACAAAGCCTCTAAGCCCTGCCCACAAACAGAGGAGGAAGCTCCATGGCCTTTCCACCAAATTACCGCCAGGAACGTAATAACCGCGACAAAGCCAAGCAGCAAAAAGCTGCCGAGAAGCAGGCCGAGAAAGACGCCCGCGCCGCTGAGCGTAAACAACAGTTACAGCAGGAAGCTTCAAGCCAGCCTGCCGACAAGAAAGATTGAGGCCATGGCCAAAAAACAAAAGAAGATTGAAGACAGTTTTGTCTTCTTCGATGTCATTTACGAAGACGGCACCAAAAGTTCACGCCGCAAAATCAATGCAGCAGGGGTTGATGCCTCTGACGTTGAAACCTTTGCCATGACAGAGATCATGAACCAAGACCGCAAAATTGCTGATATGGGCGGCAAAAATCGCGGCCAGGTCAAAACCATGGTAAAGTCTGCTTAACGCAATTTGGCGGCGCGCTTTTCTAACAAATAGCGCGTCACCCCATCTTCTGCGCTGCGCAGCGCACCCTCAAGATACCCTTGCAATTCCTTGCTGCTGGCCTCACCAATGCTGATCCAGCGTGGCCCCCCTTCATGATACGATAAATAAGCCTGTTCACCGGGGCGCAATGAGCCTGAATAACTCGCCGGCGCGTCAGAGCGTTCGACACCCACATAAAGGGCCTTCAGTCCAGGCGCGATGCCCTCCAGCATTTCAATCAATTGTTCGGCTGCTGACTGCGTTGCAGTTTCACCTTCCGGCATGGGGCCAGTGAGAACAGTCAGAAGGCCAGCCCCGCCCTGTCCCACACTCGACATCCAAATTTGCTCGCCTGTGTCTGTCAGCAATATTCCGCGATCTTGATAGACCTCTTCAAAACCGTCGTTGAACTTCAGATGCAGCTTCGTGCCGCGCGCATAGGTGGCCATGCGCGCATGTGCCAATTCAGCATCCGTAATGCCTGCAACATTCACATCTATTTTGCTCAAGCTATGCAAAGGTGCGCCAAAAAATATCTCACGCGCCACCAGTTGCTTTTCATTGTCCAGCGCATCACGCACAGTCACGCGCACCAAGCCATCGCTATCATCAATGCGGGAAACCCAATGGCCGAAATACAAGTGCGGGCGCGTGGCAAGTGCAAGCGCGTTGGTAATCTGCCCCGTCCCTTCCGGCACCGTGTAGGCTTCGTCCACATTTGGAATAAGTTTGAAGCACGGGCACGACAGATCAATTTCAAGATAATCAAACAACACATGTAAGTTGAGATTTTCAATCTCGCGGCCATATTCACTCCAGAAAAAAGCCTTCAACATCACCCGCAAAATGGGGCCAGCTTCAATGCGCTCCAGATAGGTCCGAATGCTTTCGTCGATAAATCGCGGGTTGCTGTCATGGTTTTCATCGGCACGCCATTCTGCTTGGTCGTGCTGGATATGGTTGATGGCCGCGCGGCTATCTTGATACAGCAATGCATCAAACGCCTCTTGAGAATAGACCTCGCCGTTCTGCAAATAACGCATGCTCTCAGCACCCGCCGTCAAACGCCGGACGTATGAGATATTGAATTTATTCATCAAGCGAATGGCAAGAGTGTCGGTGGAGTTAATGAGGTTCGCACCCTCATCCAACATCAAGCCCAGTTTGGATTGTTTTTCAGGCCGCGACTTAATACGCCCACCCCACGTATCATGGGCTTCGAGAACCATAAAAGGCACATCAGCCAACTGCAGCAGGTAAGCCGCATAAAGCCCCGCAATCCCCGCCCCCACAATAATCACTTCCGTATCAACAGGCGAAACTTTGCGCATGAAGTGGTTTCCAATTGAAGCATCAAGTGTGCGACGATCGGATGAGGTTTGGCAAGGGATGACTTGACAAATCGTATCTCATGGGATACATTGTTAAACATGATCAAGTTGCTGGCAACGGATGACTATCTCACATTCATCCAGCATCTTCGCGATAAACGCGCAAAAGCAAAAATTTCTCTGCGCCTAGGTAGATTACAACTCGGAAATCCTGGTGACGTAAAACCCGTAGGGCAAGGCATTAGTGAAATGCGCATCGACTACGGGCCGGGCTATCGAATTTACTACAAACAGCGGGGGCAGGAATTGATTGTCTTGTTGTGTGGCGGAGACAAATCAACGCAAACCAAAGACATCGCAAACGCAAAGCAGATTGCATTGGAGTACGATTAAGATGCTGGTCAAATCTAAGTTAACGCCGTTCGATCCGGCAGAGATGCTGGACTCTTCGGAATCCATTTCTTTCTACCTCGAAGAAGCATTTGCAAGTGAAGACCCTGAACTCATCGCCCATGCGCTTGGCACAGTAGCCCGCGCCAAAGGCATGACCGAAGTCGCCCGCAAGACGGGGCTATCCCGCGAGAGCCTGTACAAAGCGCTGAGTGCGGAAGGCAATCCGGAATTCGCAACGATTATGAAAGTGATGCGCGCATTGGATTTGAAGATCACGGCAAAGGCGGGGTGAGTGATTTTCTGTTTTCTATCTTGTCAAATAAACCCAACCCCCGTCATTCCAAACACGAGTGAAGCAACGCGAAACGAGTGATTTGGAACCCCGCTTTCGCTTACCGAATTCCATTGTCAGCCAACAAAGCGGGTTTCCAAATCACTCACTTCGCTTCGCTGCGTTACGCGTTTGGAATGACGGATAACTTGGACTGAAGAAGCATTGTTATGCACCCCTACCAACCGTCACCCCCGCGAAGGCGGGGGGCCAGTTTTGGGCAAACTCGAATGTGGCGAAGTTGGATTCCCGCCCTCGCGGGAATGACGGGGCTGTAGTAAAGTATTTCAGCTTATGTTGCCTGGCACTTACAAAACAACAAGCTCAGGACTTGTGGACATTAGATGACTGCACTTTACAAATACTTATCCAAATCAGAATTCGTTGATAGCTTTCTGAACGA
>CAVZXJ010000046.1:0-10431 GCA_963779145.1 uncultured Alphaproteobacteria bacterium | reverse complement strand
GGTATTCAACCTTTGACGATGAACGAAGAAAATGAAGCGCTCTTGGTTGGCCAAGCACTCAGGAGCGCCTTTACTGACGACGAAAAATTCAGAGCCATAATTCGCCGCACTAATTCGCAACTTGTTGCTGCGAGCAAGAACTCGCCCAACAATCTCGTTAAGTTTGGTCTTGAGTCTTCATTCAATAAGTACATTGTGAGCTCCTACCATGCTGCCCGCTCGATCGAACTCTTGAAATTAGAAATCGACAAATTTTTCAGGAGGGAGAAGCGGACTTCGAACTTTTTGTTTTTAGTGTATCACTCATTTGCATTAGAGGCTGTCTTCGGTCTGGCTTCTGCTCGCAGCATTTTTACTCTACATCCAGTCTGCGAATGCTTGGCTGATCAAGCTCCGGCAATAGTTACAATCTTCGATAACGTCTTTCCGAACCTCGTTTCCGCCAGAGACGCACTTGCTCACGACGACGAACGAGTTTTGGGTATGGTCAGAAAAAGACCACTTGGAACAGAGTTTGAGCATGCTCAGTTTACATCGCTTAGAGGAACTCAACTCGGATGTAAAAATGAGCATCTCGAAGACATTGAGTTTTGCTTTCCAAGCGAAAAATACATTGAATTGTTAGATCTAATTTCTGCTTCTATGAAATAGTCGGTTCCGAAGTCTTAGCTCACCCTTACCCCCACCCCGTCATTCCCGCGAAGGCGGGAATCCAGCTTGGTTACATTCGAGTTTGCCCAAAGCTGGGCCCCCGCCATCGCGGTGGTGACGGTTGGAGTAGGCGTGGTTGTTCAACTCAAGCCCAAAAACACCGCAACTGCCCGTGTCACTTGCAGCATCACATCGTCACCCGCAGATCCTAGTTTTGCAGCAATGCGGGTGATGGGCAGTGTTGTGATTTTATCGACTGCGATTTGGCTTGGCAGGTGTAGCCCATTTTCAGGTGTGGGTTTAATCGCGATGCGAAACAAAGGTGCTAATGTTTGCAGGTCGCTGGTCAAAGGGCAAACCGTGACGGACGGCATGTTTGAAAATGCATCGGACTGGATGACAATATTTGGACGCGGCTTGCCATAGTCACCTGAACTGGCTGCCAAGACCAAGTCTCCCCGTTTCAGGTTCACGCTTGTTTCACTCCGGCGGCCACTCGTAAACGCTTTCAATCCACTGCAACATTTCATCGCCAGCGGGGTCATGTTTTGCAATTGCAAGTGACTGCTGTTTTGCGGCCTTGATGAAAGCCGGAGACTTCGTATCCGGCAGCCACATCACCACTTGCTTCAACCCAGCTTTCCTCATGCGCGCGCGATAAGCACTCATGCGGCGGGCTGGGGGTACAGGCTGGTTGCGTGACTTTAGCATGCCAAATCCATAACACGTAACATGTTACGAAGCAACGCACCGGTTTGTGATAGCCACCTCCCTTGCCAAACCTCATCCGATCGTCGCACACTTGATGCTTCAATTGGAAACCACTTCATGCGCAAAGTTTCGCCTGTTGATACGGAAGTGATTATTGTGGGGGCGGGGATTGCGGGGCTTTATGCGGCTTACCTTCTGCAGTTGGCTGATGTGCCTTTTATGGTTCTCGAAGCCCATGATACGTGGGGTGGGCGTATTAAGTCGCGGCCTGAAAAACAATCCAAACTGGGTTTGATGTTGGATGAGGGTGCGAACCTCATCAATTCGACCGACACTCTTGCCATTCGCCTGATGAATAAATTCAATATCTCTTATGTCCGGCGCTTGACAGCGGGTGCTGAGAGCATGCGTTATTTGCAGAATGGTGAGGTCTATTCTCAAGAGGCGTTTGATGCATTGCTGTATCAAGATAGCCGCGCGGCTATCAACCATATCCAGCACGACCAAGCGGAATGGCGTGCCGATGAAAACCATGACAGCAACCCGCGATTTATCGACGAAAGCATTCGGACCTATCTGGAGCGCATTGAAGCTGGCCCCATTTTGCGGGTGATGTTGAAGGCTTTTTTCTGGAGTGAATATGGCCGCGAGATTGAAAATCTCAACTTGCATGTGTTGTTTGATTATCTTGAAATTGATCTGTCGTGCCCGTGCTTCAAACTTATTCCAAATGTTGACGAAGCCTACACGGTGCCGGAAGGGACGGGACAGATTACCAACGCGCTTGCACTTGCCACGCGCCCGCACTTGTATTTCGGCCATTGGGTTTCCCGCATCGATGATAGCGATGGCTTGGTGCGCGTGACTGTGCGTGACGCGCTGGACAATGAAAAGCAACTGGTTGGGCGTGAGATATTTTTTGGCGCACCTTTGCATAGCTTGAGCAAAATTGATGTGAATGTTGCAGGCATTACGGATGCTGAATTGGCACATGCGCGCAGGGCCACCTATGCGCGCGGAACGAAGTTGCATCTGAAATTCAACGACGGTTTTGAAGAAGTCTATCAAGATCGCGGAATATTGCTGACAGACACGGGTGAACAAATTTGGATGTCGAGTGTGGGACAGGGCGGGGCTGGCCTTCTGACCGTGCTCACGGGCCCCATGCCAGAAGGTGAAACTGCAACGCAGTCAGCAGCCGAACAATTGATTGAGATGCTGGAGGTGGATAGCACCCGGACTGAAGGCCCTTTATGTGGGTGTCGAACGCTCTGACGCGCCGGCGAGTTATTCAGGCTCATTGCGCCCCGGCGAACAGGCCTATCTGTCGTATCATGAAGGGGGCCCACGCTGGATCAGCATTGGTGAGGCCAGCAGCAAGGAATTGCAAGGGTATCTTGAGGGTGCGCTGCGCAGCGCAGAAGATGGGGTGACGCGCTATTTGTTAGAAAAGCGCGCCGCCAAATTGCGTTAAGCAGACTTTACCATGGTTTTGACCTGGCCGCGATTTTTGCCGCCCATATCAGCAATTTTGCGGTCTTGGTTCATGATCTCTGTCATGGCAAAGGTTTCAACGTCAGAGGCATCAACCCCTGCTGCATTGATTTTGCGGCGTGAACTTTTGGTGCCGTCTTCGTAAATGACATCGAAGAAGACAAAACTATCTTCAATCTTCTTTTGTTTTTTGGCCATGGCCTCAATCTTTCTTGTCGGCAGGCTGGCTTGAAGCTTCCTGCTGTAACTGTTGTTTACGCTCAGCGGCGCGGGCGTCTTTCTCGGCCTGCTTCTCGGCAGCTTTTTGCTGCTTGGCTTTGTCGCGGTTATTACGTTCCTGGCGGTAATTTGGTGGAAAGGCCATGGAGCTTCCTCCTCTGTTTGTGGGCAGGGCTTAGAGGCTTTGTAAACTTTAAGCGAATGAAATCATGCCGCAGACGCGCGTGGCTTCAATACCCAATTGGGGCGCGGAAAATGGCAGGTATAGCCATGGGGAATACGCTCCAAATAATCCTGATGTTCAGGTTCTGCCAACCAGAAATCACCCACAGGTTCAACTTCGGTGACAACCTTGCCCGGCCACAGGCCAGATGCATTGACGTCAGCAATTGTATTTAGAGCTTCAGCCTTTTGCGCGTCATCGACAAAGTAAATTGCTGAGCGATAGGCAGCGCCCACGTCATTGCCTTGGCGGTTCTTGGTTGTGGGGTCGTGTATTTGGAAAAACACTTCGAGAATGCGGCGATAGGAAATGACCGCAGGGTCAAAGGTAATTTCAATGCCTTCCGCATGGGTGCCGTGATTGCGATAGGTGGCGTTTTTGACATCGCCACCTGTGTATCCCACGCGGGTTGAGATGACGCCGGGCAATTTGCGGATCAAATCCTGCATGCCCCAGAAACAGCCGCCTGCGAGTACGGCGCGTTGATAAGCCATTTAGATGTCCTCCACTTGATCGAGATATTGGGCGTAGCCTTCGGCTTCCATGTCCTCGCGGGCGACAAAGCGCAGGCTGGCCGAGTTGATGCAATAACGAAGACCGCCACGGTCGCGTGGACCGTCTGGAAACACGTGGCCCAAGTGGCTGTCGCCATTCGTGGATCGAACTTCAGTTCTGATCATGCCGTGAGTGACGTCGCGTCAATTCTGTGACATGATTGTGGTCGAGAGGCTTTGTAAAACTGGGCCAGCCGCAGCCTGACTCAAACTTGTCAGACGAAGCGAACAGCGGTTCGCCTGAAACGATGTCAACATAAATGCCGGGTTTCTTGTTATGGAGCAGGGGGCCTGTGCCTGGATATTCGGTACCGTTTTGTTGCGTGACACGAAATTGTTCAGGTGTCAGAGCCGCAATGGCCTCGGGAGATTTGGTGTAGGTTGGTATGTTATCTTTAGGCATGGGCTTGTCCTTTCTCTTATTGTTGCCGTGCAGATGTGGTGTGGCAAGGGGTGTGCGACAAGGTGGGCTGAATTCACGTTGTGGCGAGGCGTGGAAGGAAGACGATCCTATTATCCTTCATCCCATACAAGTTGGCAGACCAATTTGGACTGCACCAATCTTCAGATGTTAGAAAATGCACAAAGTTCACAAGCAATACGGGAAAACGTCATTGTTTGTCGGTTATTTCCCACTTCGAAATTATCAATGCCGCCGACAGTCTGCTGTGCACCTGAAGTTTATCCATGATATTCGACATATGATTTTTTACAGTTTTTTCGCTCAGGCAAAGTTCGTCTGCAATTGTTTTGTTTGTCTTTCCAGCAGACAACAGTTTTATGACGTCCAATTCACGACTGGTGAAGTCCTTTTTTGTTATTTTTGGGAAATGCAATGCTTCAGATTTTTCCCGCACATCTACTGTCGAACGTGGTGATAGAATTGTCATTGCTAATTCGGGCGTAATGTAACGCTTACCATCAAATACAGCTCTTATACTTTCACACAATTCGCTGCTGTTAGCGCCTTTCAGCACGTACCCCATGACACCTGCCGCCAAAGATGCGTTAACGTGATCAGGTCTATCTGATGCAGTAAACATGATAAGTTTCGTAGAAGGTTCTTGTTTTGCAATCTGATGGGCCGCCTCAATGCCACCACCACGAATTCCAATATCCAACAACATCACATCGGGTTTAGTTTCGACAGCAAGTGAAAGTGCTTCGGCCATGGTTTGGCCAGTCCCCACGACTTCAAAATCTGACTGCAAGCGCAAAGCCGTTAATATGCCATCTAACAAAAGTGGATGATCATCAACAATACCAATGCGAATTGTTCGATTGATCATGCGATTGCAAGCTTTCTCTTTCTAGCGCTTTTCTTCACTAAAGGTGCAAGTGGGATCCTCGCTATAAGGGTGGTGCCTTTTCCGATATGTGATTCAATATTGAGGGTACCGCCAATTGCGTTGATGCGATTGTGCATACCTGACAAGCCAAGATGGGACGGCAAACTGTTTACTTTTCTTAAATCAAATCCATTTCCGGTGTCGATCACTTCTAATGTCAATATCTTGTTTGAGACGAATGCTTTGACTTTCTGCCCGCGACCACCAGCGTGTTGAAAAGAATTGTTGAGAGCTTCCTGAACAAATCTGTAAATTGCATCATTCAGTTCCGCAGAACAGATGTTTGGCAGACTATTGCACTCTAAACTAATTGTTGCCTTTGTCCGCATTCGTGCAACATCAGTAATCATCTGCAAAGTTTCAGCCACACTCTTGTTGGCTAATTCGGGCAGTACCAAACCAGTTGCAATAGACCTTACTTCTTTCAGCACTCCATTTATTGTTGTTTTGACCAAATCAATACCATCGGCTTGATCACTCTCAATTTTTATGGTTCGTGCATTTTTATGCGAAAGATTGTCTAACCAAAGCAACGCAGCTGCAAGCATTTGCACTGGTCCATCGTGCAAATCTGCGCCCAATCGATTGAGAAACCGTTCATTTGCGCTGGTCGAGGCGCGGTTTGCGTTCGCAACGCGTGTATTGAGCTTTCTATTCTCCAACAACAGATTAGATAAATCGGACATTCGATTTTGTATGGCAACTTCTTGAGACTCAATCGTTTTGTCGCCGCGTCGAACAATAAAATAAAACGGCAACAACATCGCAAACGTCAACAAACCCACAACCAACCAACTTTTGAAATATCTGAGGTTGAGATCACCGGGCAATGCATTTGCATCAATGTAGAATTCCGAAACCGCAAATATCCTGCCTGTCTCATCCTCCACCATTGGCACATAGACCTCGATTAAGTTTTTTCCGAGTGACCGCTCAAATAAATTTTCAATAGACTCAAGGCTGCCGTACTCTGTTCCATA
The DNA here is from genome assembly GCA_963779145.1 of uncultured Alphaproteobacteria bacterium. GTDB lineage: Bacteria > Pseudomonadota > Alphaproteobacteria > Rhizobiales > Aestuariivirgaceae > Aestuariivirga. The sequence continues at coordinate 4,250 of CAVZXJ010000046.1, read as the reverse complement.
TTTCCCACTCACGGCAGAATGCAGAGCATCCTCCAATTCAAACTTTTTGCCGATGATGGAACGATTGGTACTGAAGACAACTGTACCATCGGGCTTCCAAATTTTTATCGAAACGACGTGCTTCTGAATGAGCCCTTGTGTTGTGAGTTGGTCTAGACTCTCGATCGACGTTTCAGAAAGACGGTCTTTGGTACGCAATTCATAAATGAGAGGGTGTATGAAGCGCTCCATAAAAACGGCAGTTGAAAGCGTTGTGTGCTCAACAATACCATTTTGAATTTCTTTGGTCAGCCAAGCTCCGGTAGCCGCCATACCCGCAACGATTGTGACAAGCGCGACAATACCAAACTGCCTCATCATTCGTTGCGAACGAAAAATGCCGGCTAAAATATTTTCTTTTAAAAACTCAAGCGTCATTGTCAAAAACTGCCGTTTTGACCCCCGACATCTGAAGTCTAACAACGTAACAGGGAATATTCAATGTAAATTCAAGACTAAAGTCCCGAATAATTAATTTAAATTTTCATTCGATAGAGTCTTAGTGCCCTATTTGTTGCCTCTAAAATCGTGTTGCATGAAATTGCGGTTACTATCGATAGCTCGCCTGGAGGAGAAAGAGGTTTCTCGAATTCAGGTTAGCGCATCGGAACGAGATCACGAGGGGGCAGCTCGTAGTTTAAGTTCAGGAGTATGGTAGCATGACAGTGAGACGGCAGCTCATTTTTGCAACAAAACTAGATCGTATCTGGTGGCAGCAACGCTTGAAATTCAGGCGAAGCGACTGACGATTGTTCGCGCAAAAATAACTTTTTAAATAATCGAAATTCACATGATGCTTGAGGTTCTGTTCGCGCGGAACGTCTCGTCGTCCATGCATTTTCTGATCAACATATTTTTCAACACGCGGTTTGACGCGTGATCGGGTGGTCTTGTCTTTTATCAATGCTCACACGGTACAGAAATTCAAACAAAAACAACAGGTTGATAGTGCAGTCAAAAATGACGCGCGGTCAACTTTTCAAACAGAACTAACAGGTGGAGAAACATCATGGTAACATATATTCGCAGCGACCTCGACTTCATTCTCGAACAGATCAAAATTGCTGAAGCTCATGCAGCTGGTCAGCCTTTGTATGGTCCGGGCGGCTTAGTTCCGTCCTATGTGATGAGCAGTGGCCTTCGCACGGTTGATGGCACATTCAACAACTTGCTACCCGGCCAAGAAACTTGGGGCGCTGCGGATCAACCGTTTCCAGAACCATTACCGCTCGAATTCCGTCCTGCTGATGGCACATTGTTTGACCCAGATGGTCCTGGACGCGCCACCGATCCCAACAGCTGTCGACTATTCGCCTTCAAACAATCCGGGTTCGCTCGTGTTTGACTCGAGCCTTCGTACCATTTCAAATTTGATCGTTGACCAATCCCTTGGCAATCCAGCAGCAGTCCTGAAAGCGCTCGCTTCTGGCGGCGTTGTTGCGGCTGACTTGACCCAACTTGGGCTTGTCTTAGCTATTCACAATACATTCCAACCATTTGCTGATGCGCACTTCCAAGCAAGCGTAGCTTCTGCCAATGCGCACAAAGCCTACCTTGCTGCGGAAGCTGCATACGTTCTCAATCCGACTCCTGTAACCGAAGCGGCACGCGATGCTGCGCTCGCTCTTGATACTACCAATGCTGGACTATTGGCGACGGCAACAACTGCTGTGAACGACGCTCGCGATATCCGCGACGCTGCCCTTCCAGCCTTCGGCATCGTTATGGATGGGGACAACGTCAGCATTCCAAACGTTGCAACGGATGCTGGCCTTTCAGCACCATTCAACTCATGGTTTACGCTGTTCGGACAATTCTTTGACCATGGTCTCGACCTCGTCAACAAAGGCGGCAGTGGCACGGTGTTTGTTCCATTGCAACCCGATGATCCGCTGTATGTGCCTGGCAGTCATACGAACTTCATGGTGCTCACGCGCGCTACTGTTTCAGCTGGCACCGATGGCATTATGGGCACTGACGACGATGTGCGTCCGGTGAACACCACCACGGCATATGTTGATCAAAACCAAACTTATACCTCACATTCATCGCATCAAGTGTTCTTGCGCCAATATGAGTTGAATGGGGATGGACGACCCGTTGCAACCGGCCATCTTATTGAAGGTGGTGGTGCTCAACCTGGTGGCATGGCCACATGGGGCGAAGTGAAAGCCCAGGCGCTGTTGCTCGGCATTAAATTGACCGACTTTGATGTGGGCAGCGTTCCACTGTTGCGGACAGACCAATATGGTAACTTCATTCCTGATGCGAATGGCTTTGCTCAAGTCATTACAGGAGTAGGCCTCGATGGCATTCCAAACACCGCCGATGATGTTGTTGTTTCGCAAACAACGAATGGTGGTTTACCAGTAAACCCAACCACAGTCTTAGCGCTACGCACTGCGCACGCCTTCTTGGCAGACATTGCACATAATGCGGTGCCAGTTGGAAAAGTTGCCGATGGCGACATTACAATTGGATTGGCCAATCCCGGCAACGGCTCAACTGAATATGACAACGAGTTGCTCGACGCCCACTTCATTGCTGGCGATGGTCGTGTCAATGAAAACATCGGCCTTACCGCCGTACACAGCATCTTCCACTCAGAACATAACCGTCTTGCTGAACACACAAAAGTTGTTGTGCTGGCAGATGCTGCGACCATGCTGGCAAATGGCTCATCGCAGGCTTGAAGCTGTCGCCTTCTTGAATGAATGGCTGGCCACTGATGTGACAAAGTTCCAGTTGGCGCAGGCTGCAATTGATGCGCTGGTTTGGGATGGTAACCGTCTGTTCCAAGCCGCAAAATTCGGCACGGAAATGCAATATCAGCATCTCGTGTTCGAAGATTTTGCCCGCAAAATTCAGCCAAATATTGACTTCTTCGTGGTGCCTGATGGTTACCATGCTGATATCAACGCCAGCATTGTCGCCGAATTTGCGCATGTCGTATATCGCTTTGGCCACTCAATGCTCAATGAGACCGTTGAGCGGGTAGATGCCCAGTTCAATGCTGACAATATCGGCTTGATTGAAGCATTCCTCAATCCTGTCGCTTTTGATGCCAATCACACAATCGCTGACAACATTGCAGCTGGTGACATCATTCGTGGCATGACCAGACAGGTCGGCAATGAAATCGATGAATTCGTAACGGGTGCGTTGCGCAACAACTTGCTTGGCTTGCCGCTCGATTTGGCAACGATCAACTTTGCACGCGGCCGTGATACCGGCGTTCCATCCTTGAATGCGGCACGTCGTGAATTCTACGATGTCAGCAATCAGGCACCTGAATTAAAGCCCTATACGAGTTGGGTTGATTTTGCGTCCAATCTCAAAAACGAAGCGTCGATCATCAACTTCGTTGCGGCTTACGGAACGCATATCTCCATAACCAGTGCGACCACTATTGACGGCAAACGTGATGCTGCAATGACACTGATATTTAATCAGTCATTTGGCGGGCTCGCAGTTCCAGCAGATCGTGACGCCTTCCTCAACAGCACAGGCGCATATGCCAACAATGCTGATGGCTCAACCGTCACAGGCGTCGATGTCATTGATCTCTGGATTGGTGGCCTTGCAGAAAAAACCATGGTTGGCGGCGGCATGCTTGGTGCCACGTTCAACTTCGTCTTCGAAGTGCAAATGGAAAAACTGCAGGACGGTGATCGTTTCTACTATCTGCAACGCTTGGATGGTTTGCATCTGCTTGCTGAAATGGAAAACAACACATTCGCCAAGTTGATCTTGAAGAATGCTGATGCTGGCCACTTGCCATCAGATGTATTCTCAACACCTGGCCTCATTCTGGAAATTGATCGCACCAAGCAGTTCAACGCTGGTTTGGGTGAAGAAGCCGGTGCCGATGGCTCTCCTTGATGACGAAATCACGACCATCACTGGATGAAACACTTGATAATCTCGGCAATGATCCAACAGGTGGTAGCATTCTCACTCCGCTTGTCATCCGCAATAATCCTGCCACCCCAGGAATTGATACGAACTATTTGCGCTATACTGGCGACCAGCACGTATTGCTCGGTGGTACGGATGCCAATGATCATATCGTTTCAAGTGAAGGTGACGACACGCTTTATGGAGATGGTGGCAATGACAGGCTGGAAGGCGGTCAGGGCAACGACTTTTACATCGGCGGCGATGGTGACGACATCATTACCGATCTCTTCGGTGATGACATCATCCGCTCA
>CAVZXJ010000045.1:0-12761 GCA_963779145.1 uncultured Alphaproteobacteria bacterium | reverse complement strand
TTCTTGGTTTGCTTGGCTTTACCTCTGGAACTCTAAACTCGCCGATAGAATAATCCACATTGTAAGCATCAAATGCGTTTGGATCCCAACCGAATGCAAACCTGTACTCGGTTTCAATTGAAAATGTTTCTGGTAATGCAGTCCGGATTTGTTTGACGCGCTTTTCCAACTCTTCACCTCTTCCGATCTTGTAATATGCGCCGGACTTAATGAGATACACCCAGCCCTCGTTGGTCGGTATTGTCTTGGCAACTATTTTATTGGGAATATCTAGTAATAGCCAGCAACACAATCCTTGAAGTCCTCAGATAGATTTTCGACGCCCATTACTTTAAATCTGAGCCATCATTCGCATTAACTTGTGCAATACATAAATTGCTCAACGACACTTCGGAATGATGGAAAACTAATGTCTTGATGCCGTAACATTTTCAACTCATCGCTTGTTGGTTCTCGGCCGTACTTGCGTATTGCAAATGCTAATCTAGGAAAAACTGAGGTAGCAGCAGTTTTTTTTGTGAGAACATTTGCAGCATAACCTGCTTCGTTGAGGGCATCGCCCCATCGCGCCCAAAGTTTGCCTTGCCACTCGTGTTTTCGAATTCGAGTCTCGTTCTCGAAAACTTGAGTGCCAGGAGGTTTACCACCGTTAGCATTTGCTATTCGTCTAATTTCTGAAAGTATTCTTTCGCGCATGCATACACTTTACTTTGGTTTTTCACTGAAAGAAAGCTGGGCCCCGTCTTCGCAGGGGTGACGAGTTAGGGGGGGTATACAATAGTGTGATATTCACCCCGCCTTTGCGGTAATCTTCAAATCGAGTGCGCGCATCACTTTCATAATCGTTGCGAATTCCGGATTGCCTTCCATGCTCAGCGCTTTGTACAAACTCTCGCGTGACATTCCTGTCTTGCGGGCAACTTCGGTCATGCCTTTGGCGCGGGCGACAGTGCCAAGCGCATGGGCGATGAGTTCAGGGTCTTCACTTGCAAATGCTTCTTCGAGGTAGAAAGAAATCGATTCCGAAGAGTCCAGCATCTCTGCCGGATCGAACGGCGTTAACTTAGATTTGACCAGCATCTTAATCGTACTCCAATGCAATCTGCTTTGCGTTTGCGATGTCTTTGGTTTGCGTTGATTTGTCTCCGCCACACAACAAGACAATCAATTCCTGCCCCCGCTGTTTGTAGTAAATTCGATAGCCCGGCCCGTAGTCGATGCGCATTTCACTAATGCCTTGCCCTACGGGTTTTACGTCACCAGGATTTCCGAGTTGTAGTCTACCTAGGCGCAGAGAAATTTTTGCTTTTGCGCGTTTATCGCGAAGCTGCTGAATGAATGTGAGATAGTCATCCGTTGCCAGCAACTTGATCATGTTTAACGATGTATCCCATGAGATACGATTTGTCAAGCCTCCCTTGCCAAACCTCATCCGATCGTCGCACACTTGATGCTTCAATTGGAAACCACTTCATGCGCAAAGTTTCGCCTGTTGATACGGAAGTGATTATTGTGGGGGCGGGGATTGCGGGGCTTTATGCGGCTTACCTGCTGCAGTTGGCTGATGTGCCTTTTATGGTTCTCGAAGCCCATGATACGTGGGGTGGGCGCATTAAGTCGCGGCCTGAAAAACAATCCAAACTGGGTTTGATGTTGGATGAGGGTGCGAACCTCATTAACTCCACCGACACTCTTGCCATTCGCCTGATGAATAAATTCAATATCTCTTATGTCCGGCGCTTGACGGCGGGTGCCGAGAGCATGCGCTATTTGCAGAATGGCGAGGTTTATTCTCAAGAGGCGTTTGATGCGTTGCTGTATCAAGATAGCCGCGCGGCTATCAACCATATCCAGCACGACCAAGCGGAATGGCGTGCCGATGAAAACCATGACAGCAACCCGCGATTTATCGACGAAAGCATTCGGACCTATCTGGAGCGCATTGAAGCTGGCCCCATTTTGCGGGTGATGTTGAAGGCTTTTTTCTGGAGTGAATATGGCCGCGAGATTGAAAATCTCAACTTGCATGTGTTGTTTGATTATCTTGAAATTGATCTATCGTGCCCGTGCTTCAAACTTATTCCAAATGTGGACGAAGCCTACACGGTGCCGGAAGGGACGGGGCAGATTACCAACGCGCTTGCACTTGCCACGCGCCCGCACTTGTATTTCGGCCATTGGGTTTCCCGCATCGATGATAGCGATGGCTTGGTGCGCGTGACTGTGCGTGATGCGCTGGACAATGAAAAGCAACTGGTGGCGCGTGAGATATTTTTTGGCGCACCTTTGCATAGCTTGAGCAAAATTGATGTGAATGTTGCAGGCATTACGGATGCTGAATTGGCACATGCGCGCATGGCCACCTATGCGCGCGGCACGAAGTTGCATCTGAAGTTCAACGACGGTTTTGAAGAGGTCTATCAAGATCGCGGAATATTGCTGACAGACACGGGCGAGCAAATTTGGATGTCGAGTGTGGGACAGGGCGGGGCTGGCCTTCTGACCGTGCTCACGGGCCCCATGCCAGAAGGTGAAACTGCAACGCAGTCAGCAGCCGAACAATTGATTGAAATGCTGGAGGGGATAGCACCCGGACTGAAGGCCCTTTATGTGGGTGTCGAACGCTCTGACGCGCCGGCGAGTTATTCAGGCTCATTGCGCCCCGGCGAACAGGCCTATTTGTCGTATCATGAAGGGGGCCCACGCTGGATCAGCATTGGTGAGGCCAGCAGCAAGGAATTGCAAGGGTATCTTGAGGGTGCGCTGCGCAGCGCAGAAGATGGGGTGACGCGCTATTTGTTAGAAAAGCGCGCCGCCAAATTGCGTTAAGCAGACTTTACCATGGTTTTAACCTGGCCGCGATTTTTGCCGCCCATATCAGCAATTTTGCGGTCTTGGTTCATGATCTCTGTCATGGCAAAGGTTTCAACGTCAGAGGCATCAACCCCTGCTGCATTGATTTTGCGGCGTGAACTTTTGGTGCCGTCTTCGTAAATGACATCGAAGAAGACAAAACTGTCTTCAATCTTCTTTTGTTTTTTGGCCATGGCCTCAATCTTTCTTGTCGGCAGGCTGGCTTGAAGCTTCCTGCTGTAACTGTTGTTTACGCTCAGCGGCGCGGGCGTCTTTCTCGGCCTGCTTCTCGGCAGCTTTTTGCTGCTTGGCTTTGTCGCGGTTATTACGTTCCTGGCGGTAATTTGGTGGAAAGGCCATGGAGCTTCCTCCTCTGTTTGTGGGCAGGGCTTAGAGGCTTTGTAAACTTTAAGCGAATGAAATCATGCCGCAGACGCGCGTGGCTTCAATACCCAATTGGGGCGCGGAAAATGGCAGGTATAGCCATGGGGAATACGCTCCAAATAATCCTGATGTTCAGGTTCTGCCAACCAGAAATCACCCACAGGTTCAACTTCGGTGACAACCTTGCCCGGCCACAGGCCAGATGCATTGACGTCAGCAATTGTATTTAGAGCTTCAGCCTTTTGCGCGTCATCGACATCGTAAATTGCTGAGCGATAGGCAGCGCCCACGTCATTGCCTTGGCGGTTCTTGGTTGTGGGGTCGTGTATTTGGAAAAACACTTCGAGAATGCGGCGGTAGGAAATGACCGCAGGGTCAAAGGTAATTTCAATGCCTTCCGCATGGGTGCCGTGATTGCGATAGGTGGCGTTTTTGACATCGCCACCTGTGTATCCCACGCGGGTTGAGATGACGCCGGGCAATTTGCGGATCAAATCCTGCATGCCCCAGAAACAGCCGCCTGCGAGTACGGCGCGTTGATAAGCCATTTAGATGTCCTCCACTTGATCGAGATATTGGGCGTAGCCTTCGGCTTCCATGTCCTCGCGGGCGACAAAGCGCAGGCTGGCGGAATTGATGCAATAGCGGAGACCGCCACGGTCGCGCGGACCGTCTGGAAACACGTGGCCCAAGTGACTGTCGCCATTCGTGGATCGAACTTCAGTTCTGATCATGCCGTGAGTGACGTCTCGTCAATTCTGTGACATGATTGTGGTCGAGAGGCTTTGTAAAACTGGGCCAGCCGCAGCCTGACTCAAACTTGTCAGACGAAGCGAACAACGGTTCGCCTGAAACGATGTCAACATAAATGCCGGGTTTCTTGTTATGGAGCAGGGGGCCTGTGCCTGGATATTCGGTACCGTTTTGTTGCGTGACACGAAATTGTTCAGGTGTCAGAGCCGCAATGGCCTCGGGAGATTTGGTGTAGGTTGGTATGTTATCTTTAGGCATGGGCTTGTCCTTTCTCTTATTGTTGCCGTGCAGATGTGGTGTGGCAAGGGGTGTGCGACAAGGTGGGCTGAATTCACGTTGTGGCGAGGCGTGGAAGGAAGACGATCCTATTATCCTTCATCCCATACAAGTTGGCAGACCAATTTGAACTGCACCAATCTTCAGATGTTAGAAAATGCACAAAGTTCACAAGCAATACGGGAAAACGTCATTGTTTGTCGGTTATTTCCCACTTCGAAATTATCAATGCCGCCGACAGTCTGCTGTGCACCTGAAGTTTATCCATGATATTCGACATGTGATTTTTTACAGTTTTTTCGCTCAGGCAAAGTTCGTCTGCAATTGTTTTGTTTGTCTTTCCAGCAGACAACAGTTTTATGACGTCCAATTCACGACTGGTGAAGTCCTTTTTTGTTATTTTTGGGAAATGCAATGCTTCAGATTTTTCCCGCACATCTACTGTCGAACGTGGTGATAGAATTGTCATTGCTAATTCGGGCGTAATGTAACGCTTACCATCAAATACAGCTCTTATACTTTCACACAATTCGCTGCTGTTAGCGCCTTTCAACACGTACCCCATGACACCTGCCGCCAAAGATGCGTTAACGTGATCAGGTCTATCTGATGCAGTAAACATGATAAGTTTCGTAGAAGGTTCTTGTTTTGCAATCTGATGGGCCGCCTCAATGCCACCACCACGAATTCCAATATCCAACAACATCACATCGGGTTTAGTTTCGACAGCAAGTGAAAGTGCTTCTGCCATGGTTTGGCCAGTCCCCACGACGTCAAAATCTGACTGCAAGCGCAAAGCCGTTAATATGCCATCTAACAAAAGTGGATGATCATCAACAATACCAATGCGAATTGTTCGATTGATCATGCGATTGCAAGCTTTCTCTTTCTAGCGCTTTTCTTCACTAAAGGTGCAAGTGGGATCCTCGCTATAAGGGTGGTGCCTTTTCCGATATGTGATTCAATATTGAGGGTACCGCCAATTGCGTTGATGCGATTGTGCATACCTGACAAGCCAAGATGGGACGGCAAACTGTTTACTTTTCTTAAATCAAATCCATTTCCGGTGTCGATTACTTCTAATGTCAATATCTTGTTTGAGACGAATGCTTTGACTTTCTGCCCGCGACCACCAGCGTGTTGAAAAGAATTGTTGAGCGCTTCCTGAACAAACCTGTAAATTGCATCATTCAGTTCCGCAGAACAGATGTTTGGCAGACTATTGCACTCTAAACTAATTGTTGCCTTTGTCCGCATTCGTGCAACATCAGTGATCATCTGCAAAGTTTCAGCCACACTCTTGTTGGCTAACTCAGGCAGTACCAAACCAGTTGCAATAGACCTTACTTCTTTCAGCACTCCATTTATTGTTGTTTTGACCAAATCAATACCCTCGGCTTGATCACTCTCAATTTTTATGGTTCGTGCATTTTTATGCGAAAGATTGTCTAGCCAAAGCAACGCAGCTGCAAGCATTTGCACTGGTCCATCGTGCAAATCTGCGCCCAATCGATTGAGAAACCGTTCATTTGCGCTGGTCGAGGCGCGGTTTGCGTTCGCAACGCGTGTATTGAGCTTTCTATTCTCCAACAACAGATTAGATAAATCTGACATTCGATTTTGTATGGCAACTTCTTGAGACTCAATTGTTTTGTCGCCGCGTCGAACAATAAAATAAAACGGCAACAACATCGCAAACGTCAACAAACCCACAACCAACCAACTTTTGAAATATCTGAGGTTGAGATCACCGGGCAATGCATTTGCATCAATGTAGAATTCCGAAACCGCAAATATCCTGCCTGTCTCATCCTCCACCATTGGCACATAGACCTCGATTAAGTTTTTTCCGAGTGACCGCTCAAATAAATTTTCAATAGACTCAAGGCTGCCGTACTCTGTTCCATATTTCCCACTCACGGCAGAATGCAGAGCATCCTCCAATTCAAACTTTTTGCCAATGATGGAACGATTGGTACTGAAGACAACTGTACCATCGGGCTTCCAAATTTTTATCGAAACGACGTGCTTCTGAATGAGCCCTTGTGTTGTGAGTTGGTCTAGACTCTCGATCGACGTTTCAGAAAGACGGTCTTTGGTACGCAATTCATAAATGAGAGGGTGTATGAAGCGCTCCATAAAAACGGCAGTTGAAAGCGTTGTGTGCTCAACAATACCATTTTGAATTTCTTTGGTCAGCCAAGCTCCGGTAGCCGCCATGCCCGCAACGATTGTGACAAGCGCGACAATACCAAACTGCCTCATCATTCGTTGCGAACGAAAAATGCCGGCTAAAATATTTTCTTTTAAAAACTCAAGCGTCATTGTCAAAAACTGCCGTTTTGACCCCCGACGCCTAAAGACTACCAACGTCAACGTAAATATTCAATGCAAATTTAAGACTAAAGTCCCGACTAATTAATTAAAAAAATTTTAAACAGAGACTTAGTGCCCTATTTTTGCAGCCTTAAATCATGTTGCATGAAATTGCGGTTACTATCGATAGCTCGCTTGGAGGAGAAAGAGGTTTCTCGAATTCAGGTTAGCGCATCGGAACGAGATCACGAGGGGGCAGCTCGTAGTTTAAGTTCAGGAGTATGGTAGCATGACAGTGAGACGGCAGCTCATTTTTGCAACAAAACTAGATCGTATCTGGTGGCAGCAACGCTTGATTTTCTGGCGAAGCGACTGACGATTGTTCGCGCAAAAATCACTTTTTAAATAATCGAAATTCACATGATGCTTGAGGTTCTGTTCGCGCGGAACGTCTCGTCGTCCATGCATTTTCTGATCAACATATTTTTCAACACGCGGTTTGACGCGTGATCGGGTGGTCTTGTCTTTTATCAATGCTCACACGGTACAGAAATTCAAACAAAAACAACGGGTTGATAGTGCAGTCAAAAATGACGCGCGGTCAACTTTTCAAACAGAACTAACAGGTGGAGAAACATCATGGTAACATATATTCGCAGCGACCTCGACTTCATTCTCGAACAGATCAAAATTGCTGAAGCTCATGCAGCTGGTCAGCCTTTGTATGGTCCGGGCGGCTTAGTTCCGTCCTACGTGATGAGCAGTGGCCTTCGCACGGTTGATGGCACATTCAACAACTTGCTACCCGGCCAAGAAACTTGGGGCGCTGCAGATCAACCGTTTCCAGAACCATTACCGCTCGAATTCCGCCCTGCTGATGGCACATTGTTTGACCCAGATGGCCCTGGACCTGCTCCTGGCATTCCAACGGCAGCCGACTATTCGCCGTCAAATGATCCAGGTTCACTTGTGTTTGACTCGAGCCTTCGTACCATTTCAAATTTGATCGTTGACCAATCCCTTGGCAATCCAGCAGCAGTCCTGAAAGCGCTTGCTTCTGGCGGCGTTGTTGCTGCTGACTTGACCCAACTTGGGCTTGTCTTGGCCATCCACAATACATTCCAGCCATTTGCGGATGCGCACTTCCAAGCAAGCGTAGCTTCGGCCAATGCGCACAAAGCCTACCTTGCTGCGGAAGCTGCATACGTTCTCAATCCGACTCCTGTAACCGAAGCGGCACGCGATGCTGCGCTCGCTCTTGATACTACCAATGCTGGACTATTGGCGACGGCAACAACTGCTGTGAACGACGCTCGCGAAATCCGCGACGCTGCCCTTCCAGCCTTCGGCATCGTTATGGACGGAGACAACGTCAGCATTCCAAACGTTGCAACGGACGCTGGCCTATCGGCTCCGTTCAACTCATGGTTCACACTGTTCGGACAATTCTTTGACCATGGTCTCGACCTCGTCAACAAAGGCGGCAGTGGCACGGTGTTTGTTCCATTGCAACCCGATGATCCGCTGTATGTGCCTGGCAGTCATACGAACTTCATGGTGCTCACGCGCGCTACTGTTTCAGCTGGCACCGATGGCATTATGGGCACTGACGACGATGTGCGTCCGGTGAACACCACCACGGCATATGTTGATCAAAACCAAACTTATACCTCACATTCATCGCATCAAGTGTTCTTGCGCCAATATGAGTTGAATGGGGATGGACGACCCGTTGCAACCGGCCACCTTATTGAAGGTGGTGGTGCTCAACCTGGTGGCATGGCCACATGGGGCGAAGTGAAAGCCCAGGCGCTGTTGCTCGGCATTAAACTGACCGATTTTGATGTGGGCAGCGTTCCACTGTTGCGGACAGACCAATATGGTAACTTCATTCCTGATGCGAATGGCTTTGCTCAAGTCATTACAGGAGTAGGCCTCGATGGCATTCCAAACACCGCCGATGATGTTGTTGTTTCGCAAACAACGAATGGTGGTTTACCAGTAAACCCAACCACAGTCTTAGCGCTACGCACTGCGCACGCCTTCTTGGCAGACATTGCACATAATGCTGTGCCAGTTGGAAAAGTTGCCGATGGCGACATTACAATTGGATTGGCCAATCCCGGCAACGGCTCAACTGAATATGACAATGAGTTGCTCGACGCTCACTTCATTGCTGGCGATGGTCGTGTCAATGAAAACATCGGCCTTACCGCCGTGCACAGCATCTTCCATTCAGAACACAACCGCCTTGCTGAACACACCAAAACGGTTGTGTTGGCAGATGCTGCGACCATGCTGGCAAATGGCTCATCGCAGGCAGAAGCTGTCGCCTTCTTGAACGAATGGCTGACCACTGATGTCGCAACAGTTCCAGTGGGCGCGGCTGCAATTGATGCGCTGGTTTGGGATGGTAACCGCTTGTTCCAAGCCGCAAAATTCGGCACGGAAATGCAATATCAGCACCTCGTGTTCGAAGATTTTGCCCGCAAAATTCAGCCAAACATTGACTTCTTCGTGGTGCCTGATGGTTACCATGCTGATATCAACGCCAGCATTGTCGCCGAATTTGCGCATGTCGTGTATCGCTTTGGCCACTCAATGCTCAATGAGACCGTTGAGCGGGTAGATGCCCAGTTCAACGCTGATAATATCGGCTTGATTGAAGCATTCCTCAATCCTGTCGCTTTTGATGCCAATCACACAATCGCTGACAACATTGCAGCTGGTGACATCATTCGTGGCATGACCAGACAGGTCGGCAATGAAATCGATGAATTCGTAACGGGTGCGTTGCGCAACAACTTGCTTGGCTTGCCTTTGGATTTGGCAACGATCAACCTTGCGCGCGGCCGTGATACCGGCGTTCCATCCTTGAATGCGGCACGTCGTGAATTCTACGATGTCAGCAATCAGGCACCTGAATTAAAGCCCTATACGAGTTGGGTTGATTTTGCGTCCAATCTCAAAAACGAAGCGTCGATTATCAACTTCGTTGCGGCTTACGGTACGCATATCTCCATAACCAGTGCGACCACTATTGACGGCAAACGTGATGCTGCAATGACACTGATATTTAATCAGTCATTTGGCGGGCTCGCAGTTCCAGCAGATCGTGACGCCTTCCTCAACAGCACAGGCGCATATGCCAACAATGCTGATGGCTCAACCGTCACAGGCGTCGATGTCATTGATCTCTGGATTGGTGGCCTTGCAGAAAAAACCATGGTTGGCGGCGGCATGCTCGGTGCCACGTTCAACTTCGTCTTCGAAGTGCAAATGGAAAAACTGCAGGATGGTGATCGCTTCTACTATCTGCAACGCTTGGATGGTTTGCATCTCCTCGCCGAAATGGAAAACAATACCTTTGCCAAGTTGATCTTGAAGAATGCTGATGCTGGCCACTTGCCATCAGATGTATTCTCAACACCTGGCCTCATTCTCGAAATTGATCGCACGAAGCAGTACAATGCTGGTTTGGGTGAAACTGCCGGTGCCGATGGCATTCTTGAAGACGACATCACGACCATCGGAATTGATGAAATCCGCCGACAATCTCGGCAATGACCCAACGGGTGGAAGCATTCTCACTCCGCTTGTCATCCGCAATAATCCTGCAACCCCAGGACCTGACACCAACTACTTGCGCTATACTGGCGACCAGCACGTATTGCTCGGCGGCACTGATGGCAATGACCATTTGGTTGCAAGTGAAGGTGACGACACGCTCTATGGAGACGGCGGCAATGACAGGCTGGAAGGCGGTCAGGGCAACGACTCCTACATCGGCGGCGATGGTGATGACATCATTACCGATCTCTTCGGTGATGACATCATCCGCTCAGGCGCAGGCAACGATGCTGTGCACGGCGGTGTTGGCACCGACTTGATTATCGCTGACGAAGGCCATGACTTTGTTGTTCTCGGCGCTGATCTTCTCGACGAAACCTTCTTGGGCCTCGGCAACGACTATGTGCTGGGCAGCAAGACGACAGAAATGTCACTCGGCGGCGAAGGTGACGACTGGATCGAAATTGGTGCTTGGACGGGTGCCGTTGGCGACAACTTCGACGACCAATTCGCGGCTGACTCCGTCAAAGGTCATGACGTGTTCAAAGGCGACGGCGGCTTCGACGAATTCATCGGCGAAGGCGGCGACGATATTTGGATCGGCACGCTTGGTCGCGGTAAATTTGATGGTATGTCTGGCTTCGATTGGGCTACGTACAAGGACTATCAATTTGGTGCGAATGCCGATTTGACAAGGTTGCACTTTGACGCCTTGCCACTTCCACCCCCAAATTCCGCACTTGATGAATATTCATTCGTCGAAGGCGTATCTGGTTCTGCATTTAATGACCAGATTCTTGGTAGCGACGCTGTTGACCTGACTGTGACATCTGAAGGAGGTGCTCGCGGTAGCGTACTGACAGCTGAAGGCATTGCGTTGATAGCTGGCTTACAAGATGTATTGGGCGCTGGCGTTACATCGTTCAGCTCTGGCAACATATTGCTTGGCGGTGCTGGCAGTGACGAAATCACCGGCCGTGGCGGTGATGATATCATCGACGGCGACAAGTGGCTGAACGTGCGTGTTGGCGTCTTCGAAAACATTGGTGTTGATGGCGGCACAGGCGCAGAAATCGACAGTGCCAACAGCGTTTCCGAGCTCGTTACTGAAATCTTCGATGGCACCTACAATCCTGGTCAACTCCGTATTGTTCGTGAAATCATTACTGAAACTGCAAACAGTGATATTGACGTGGCAATCTTCTCGGATCTGCGCGCCAACTATGACATTACCTATAACGCAAATGGAACTGTAACGGTCAACCATGCGCGTGGCACGGCAATCGACGGTGTTGATACGCTCCGCAACATGGAACGCATGCGCTTCTCGGATGTTGAAATTGCTGTCAATGCGCCTCCGACAGGTGCGCCAGCGATCAACGACCTGACGCCAACCGAAGGCTTTATTCTGTCAGTTGATACGTCATCGATTGAAGATACCAATGGTTTGGGCGCGTTTGCCCGCCAATGGCAGTCTTCAACCAACGGCACAACTTGGGTCAATATTGCAGGTGCCACAGGTGTGACCTTCACGCCGCAAGACTTGGCAGGTATTTTACCAGGTGCACAAGCTGGTCTGCAGTTGCGTGTGCAAGTTACCTACACGGATGGTGGCGGAACTTTGGAAACATTGTTCTCAGCCCCAACGGCACCCTGTTGGCCTCAATTGGGAAAACACTGCCAACACCAACAACATTACCTTTACAGGCAATGCTGGTGACGACATCGCCAATGGCGGAACTGCAGGTCGATAACCTGAACGGCAATGCTGGCAACGACAACCTCGATGGTAACGGCGGAAACGACGTGATCACTGGTGGTGCTGGTAATGACATCGTCGATGGTGATACTGGAACTGGTGACGTTGCCAACTTCGTGGGCGCTGCAACCAACTTTGGCTTCAGCACAGGTGCAACAGTTGGCACGATCACAGTAACCGATGGGACTGGAGTGGAAGGCTTGATACCGTGATCGGTGTTGAAACCCTGCTCTTCAATGGTCAAAACTATGCCGTTACCAATGGTACAACCGGAGTCAACTCCATCGTACCAATTTTAGGCAATTTATTTGGCGTAGGACAACAAGCCATCTTTGGTTATGGTAACAATGACACGCTCAATGGTGGCCTTGGAGACGATATCATCGATGGTGGGACTTGGCACAGACACCATCATTCAAACTGGTTTTAGCGGTGGACGCGATATCGTCAACGGTGGTGCTGGCAACGACACCTACATCCTAAACGGTGTAGCGGGTGCGGAAACATTCAACATCTATACATTGGCTGCTTACAACTGCTGCCAGCAGCGGATGTTTCAAATTCCAACACTGAAATTGTGGTTACTCGAAATGGCGTAATCATCGCAGAACTGGATAACGTCGAAGAAATTACAGTCAACGCGTTGAATGTTTCGGCCAATGACGGCAATGGCGTTCCAAATGGTGGCGTAACCGGTGGTGATACTGTCAATATATTTGGCGACTTCAATGCACCAAACACCAGCCTCAACTTCAGCACCATCACCGTGAACGGCGGTGAGCTTGGTGATACAGTTGATATCTCTGCTCTCGAATCTGCACATCGGATTGTCTTCAATACGGGTGCTGGT
>CAVZXJ010000044.1:0-185866 GCA_963779145.1 uncultured Alphaproteobacteria bacterium | reverse complement strand
CTTGCCGGGTGATGGGTATGTGACCTTCACCTCTTCAGACGAACGCAAATCCCGCCGCTTGTTGAATGCACGCTGTGCCACAGAAATTGTAAGCTGCCTACGCGACGGTCTGTTCAAACTGGCCTTCCAGCCCATTTTCGATGCCAAAACAGGCGAAGTGGTGATGCATGAAGCCTTGTTGCGCATGGCCGACACAACGGGTGCTCTCATCACCGCCGGACATTTGGTGCCCATCGCAGAACGCCTTGGCCTGATCCGCTTGATCGACCGTGCTGTGTTGCAACTGGCGCTGCGCACATTGCAAACCTATTCCGACGCGCGATTGTCCGTCAACATTTCGGCCACCACCGTCACCGACCCGCGCTGGAATGCGCAACTTTTGGATATGATTGCGGCCACCCCGGAACCAGCCAGTCGACTGGTCGTTGAAATTACGGAAACCGCAGCACTCGACAATCTCGAGACATCCCATGACTTTGTTGTGGCTTTGCGTGAATTGGGTTGCGGCGTGGCACTGGATGATTTTGGGGCGGGCTACACATCTTACCGCAATCTCAAAGAACTCTCGCTGACCCATATTAAACTTGATGGCAGCTTCTGCTGCAATTTGAGTGAGGGTGGAGAAAATCGTACCTTCGTTGTCAGCATGGTTGAGCTTGCCCAAGCTTTTGGCCTGAATGTGATCGCCGAATGGGTTGATACCGAAGAAGATGCGCGCATTTTGAAATCAATCGGTGTTGATAGTTTACAAGGCAACATGTTGGGCGAAGCGTCAATCATCGCGCCTTGGAAAGATTTGCAAGCCTCATCATTCCAAATCGAGACCAACAATCTCGCACCCGTTGACGCAAGCCATTTCCAACACGTGGTACCAGACATCACCAGCCCGAAACAGTCTGATGGCGAATTGTCTGACAGCGACGATACTGCAACACAACCAATTCAGGTTCAATCCTTTGTGGCCGTAAGCACTGGAGACGTGGCTGATTTGGATGATGAAACGCTTGCCGCCGAAATCGCTCAATTGGAACAGCCAACTGAAGTTGAAGCCACATTGAGCCGAACAGATTATGCCGCAACGATGGAACCAATGGTCGAAACAGCGTTGGCAGAAAGTGACGAGCCAATTGCGGAACAGGTCATTGCCGAAGAGACGTTTGAAGAACTCAACTTTGATATAGATGACAATCTATCGAAACTTCGTGCGGCACTTTCGGAACTCAACGCCGTGTTTGGCGAACACACCGAAGAAGAACGTATCGCCTCATAAACTAACCGCGCACGAGGGGCCGCGTTAAACACGTCGGCCCACCTTCGCCCTTACGGCTGATGTCTTGTGCCGCAATCACCTCAACCTGCACTCCGGCAGCGCGCATGCGTTTCACGGTTTCAGGATTGCCGTCAACGCAAATGACATGGCGCGGCCCAATGGCCAGCACATTGCAACCCATCGAGTCGAATTCCTGCTCTGGTACATCAACAAAGCATGATGCCGCGCGATTGTAAAAACTCAACCAATCGCACGGGCATCAACGGCTGATAAACAACGGCCAAATCTTGATCGACAGGCGAGAGCACGCTCATCAAGTGAAATACATCGGTGACGCCCTTATAGTGCGGCATGTCGAACCATAAAACTTCGACATCATCGCCGCAGAGTTTTTGCAACTGCTGCACGCCCTCAAGATTGGTGCGGTAGCCAACGCCCGCGAGAAGCGTGTGACGATCAAGCCAAACCAAATCACCGCCTTCCAATTTGCCGTCACCTATAATCTCACCCGCAATCGGCAAACCCAGCGTTGCTAAAGCAGCGCCATTGGTGTCTGATTCCGCGCGTCGTTGTGGTTTGCCCATGCGCGGTTTCACAAGGCCCTTGGGCGTCACCACCAAAGCATCTCGGGTATAGAGTGCGTCAAGCGTCAAACCATTTCCGGATGGCAGATGAATGGTTTCTGCACCCGTGCCGCGCAAGATATGTTCGAAATTTTGATACTCGCGGCTGGCATTTGCAAGGTCAGGACGGGAATGCCAGTTCAAGTCTTTCCACTCATCATCGATCTTCAAATCATTCTGCAAAGCTTGCGCGGGTGCGCGGATGGCAACTTTTTTCAACGCACCCCATTCATTGAACTGTCCAAAGTCAAAACTCATTTGCGTCTGATCCTGAAAATCTGTTGGTGGTCTTGTGTGTCATGGCTGAGCAGAACATGGCCCTGCTCGTTGCAAAAATGCGGCATGTCGATGGCAGACATAGGGTCCGTTGCGACCACCCGTAGCACAGAACCGCTGGTCATCGCTTCCAAACGCTTGCGTGCTTTCAAAACAGGCAAGGGGCACAAAAGCTCTGTCACGTCCAATTCAAATTCTGGTGGGTTGTCGCTCATAGCACTTTCGTATAGGCAAGTTTTGAGGAATTGCACATATGACACTTTTGAACATCCTATCATTCCAAGGCGAGGTCGTCTCCTTGCTGTCACGCGGCAGTCGTGAAACCGGCTTTGAGAAATCAGTAGCAGGACAAATAAATCTGACATTTGCAGGGCCTGAGGGCGATTGTCATTCAGGGCTTACGCGTAAGTCTGATAGCCGCACCCTCCCGCTTTATAAGCGCGACATTGATATTCGGAATGTCAGGCAGATTACGATTCTCGCGGAAGAAGAACTGGCAGATATTGCCCAGCGCTTGAACATTCCCAAAATTGACCCCGCATGGTTTGGCGCAAATATGGTGGTGAAAAACATTCCGGATTTCACTTTGCTCCCACCATCAACACGGCTGCAATTTCCATCCGGCGCCACGCTTGTCGTTGATATGGAAAATTATCCCTGCTCGCAAATCGCAAAGGTGGTGGAGCGCCATCACCCCGGCACACAATTTAATGTGGTGAAAGCCGCGATGCACAAACGCGGCGTAACCGCGTGGGTGGAGCGTGAGGGTGACGTTAATACTGGTGATAAAATCAAAATCGTAACGCCACCGAACAGGCTATATCCGCACGCATGAAAATATTAGGGGCGATAATTGCGGGAGGTCACTCCACGCGCATGGGCGGCGTTGAAAAAAGTTTTATACCGCTAGACGGCGCGACCTTGATTGATCGCACCATTTCACGCCTACGCTTTCAAGTTGATGAAGTTGTGATCAACGCCAATGGTGATGCGTCACGTTTTGCGGCAACGGGCCTGATGGTTGTCGAAGATCTATTGACCGAGGTGGGAACACCCCTCGCAGGCCTCCAAGCTGCTCTTTATTATGGCGCTCATAACGGCTTTGACGCTGTCGTCACCGTTCCATCTGATTCGCCTTTTTTGCCGCTTGATTTAGTGGAACGATTGCTGGAAGGCGGTGAAGTGTCGGGAGCTGCCATTGCGCGAAGTGGTGGCCAAGATCATTATCTCACCGGAATTTGGACCAGCGCCATGGCCAAGCCGCTCGGGCGTTTAATAGAGAATGAAGGCGTGAAGCGCGTTCAGGATTTTGTTACGCGTGCCAAGGCTGAAAAAGTGGTGTGGGCGGCCGTGCCCCATGACCCGTTCTTCAACATCAACACGCCGGAAGATTTGGCCCTCGCCGAACTGATTGCGAAGGGCGCATGAAAGTCATCGGCGTTGCGGGTTTCAAGAATTCCGGCAAGACGACGCTGGTGGAAAAGCTTGTGCGGCATTTGACGGCGCAAGGATTGAACATCGCCACCGTCAAACACGCCCACCATTCTTTTGATATTGACCATGAAGGCCGCGATAGCTTCCGCCATCGCAAGGCGGGTGCAAGCCAAGTGGCCGTCATCTCAAAAGAGCGCACCGCCATCATCCATGAATTGAAAGGCCAAGAGCCGCCATCGCTCAATCAAGTTCTCGCGCAGTTGCAACCGTGTGATCTCGTCATCGTTGAAGGCTACAAGCGTGATTCCCACGACAAGATCGAGGTGCGCAATGTCGCGTTAAACCACCCCGCCCTTGCCGGAGATGACCCAACAGTTGTTGCCATTGCCGCCAACGGCCCCATAGCCAACGCAAAAGTTCCGGTTTTTGACCGCGATGATGTGGCCGCTTTGGCGGATTTCATTCTGTCGCATTTGAACATCGTGTCGTAATCCAGCACCCCGCTGTCGTTTGCCCTTTGACGTGGGTGAATGAATCTCACTATTCTCAACCAAAATCGTCCCGTCTCCGCAAAGGCAATTCAAATGAAAACAGAAGCAAAAGTCGTTGTTATTGGTGGCGGCGTGGTTGGCGTTTCGACACTTTATCATCTGGCCAAAAAAGGCTGGTCCGATGTGGTGTTGATCGAGCGCAAGGAATTGACCTCGGGCTCCACTTGGCATGCCGCGGGTTTGCTGCCGCTGTTCAATATGTCCTATTCCGTGGGCCAGATTCACAAATACTCGGTCAAATTCTATGGCGAACTGGAAGCTGAAACGGGTCAGCACGTCGGCTTCTCGAAAGTCTCGAACATTCGCTTGGCCCGCACCAAGGACCGTTGGGACGAGTTCATGTATTATGCCGGCATTGCCGAAACCATCGGCATCAAGGTCAACAAACTGACGCCGGAGCAAGTGCAGGAAATCTGGCCGCTCTGCAACATCGAAGGCATCATCGGCGCCATTCAACACCCGGATGATGGATACATCCAACCTGCCGATTTAACCCAAGCCCTCGCCAAGGGTGCGCGTTCGCGCGGCGCTGAAATCTATCGCAACACCACCGTCACGGCGATTGAACAGAAAGATGGCAAGTGGGTTGTCACAACCGACCAAGGCACCATCACCTGTGATCACGTTGTTTCCTGCACCGGAAACTTTGCACGCAAAACCGGCGAAATGGTGGGGCTTGATGTGCCTGTCATTCCGGTTGAGCACCAATACATTGTCACCGAACCACACCCTTTGATTAAGGAACGTCAGGCCAAGGGTCTGCCTGAAATGGGCGTGCTGCGCGAAGCGGATTCTTCGTGGTACATGCGCGAAGAAAACGGCGGCCTGCTGCTCGGGCCTTATGAAAAAGGTGCGCCCTGCTGCTACATGGATGGTCCGTCCGACCAATCCGAATACGAACTCTTCCAGGAAGATTTGGACCGTTTAGGCCCCTATATCGAAACCGCCATCACCCGTGTTCCGGCCTTTGGCGAAGTGGGCATCAAAAAAGTTTATAACGGTGCCATCGCCTATACGCCCGATGGTTCACCCATCATTGGGCCTGCACCGGGCTTGAAAAACTTCTGGCTCAACGAAGGCCACTCCTTCGGCATTACTGCTGCGGGTGGTGCGGGTTGGCAATTGGCAGAATGGATTATCGACGGTGAACCCACCATCGACATGATGGGCGTGGACCCGCGCCGCTTTGGCCCCTACGCCACCAAGGGCTATCTCAAGATCAAGAACGAAGAAGCCTACGCCAACGTTTTCACGCCCCACTTCCCCGATGAAGAACGCGTCGGCGCACGTCCACTCAAAACCACGCCGTGCTATGCCCGCATGGAAGAATTGGGCGCAGTGTTTGGAACTGTTTATGGTTGGGAACGCCCAGGCTGGTTTGCGCCAGCGGGCTATGAAGTGTCGAAAGAAGAATTGAATTCGTCTGACACGCTGACCAACCACAACCACGCGCTACCGGCCCGTGATGGCAAGATCAAAGAGAAGTGGTCGTTCCGCCGTTCCAACTATTTCAAATATGTGGGCGAAGAATGCCGCGCTGTCATGAACAGTGTGGGCCTGCAAGATATGTCGGCCTTCGCCAAGATGGAAGTGTCTGGCCCCGGTGCGCGTGATTGGCTTGAATCCATTCTCGCCAACAAGATCCCCAAGAAGATGGGCCGTATCGCACTCTGCCACATGCTCACCCCACGCGGTGGCGTGCGGGCTGAATTCACGGTTTATGAATGGTCCCCTGGCAAATTCTATCTCGTGTCTGCCGGTGCCTATGAAGCCCATGACCATGACTACCTGCGCAAGCTTTTGCCGCTTGATGGTTCAGTGAAATTGACACCACTCACCACACGCCTTGGCGTGTTGGTCATCGCCGGCCCCAACGCCCGCAAGCTGTTGCAGAAATTGACATCAACGGACTTGTCGAACGAAGCCTTCCCATGGCTCACCGGCAAGGCCATCCATGTGGGTCCGGTTTCAACCCACTGCTTGCGCGTGAATTTCGTGGGCGAACTCGGCTATGAATTCCACCACCCGCTGGAACAGCAAGTGGCCTTGTTTGATTTGCTCATGGATGCAGGCAAGGAATTTGGCATCAAGCCCTATGGCATCAAGGCCATGTCGTCGCTGTCGCTTGAAAAGAGCTACCGCTTGGTACCGCGTGAACTGTCGATTGAATACAATGCCTATGAGTCCGCACTTGATCGTTTCGTGCACCCAAGCAAAGGCAACTTCATTGGCCGCGATGCGATTGTTGAAGCCAAGCAGAAGGGCCTCAATTGGAACTTCACCACGATGGAAGTTCACGGCGTCTCCGATGATTGGTCTGATGTGCGTGGCTCCGAACCAATTTACGCAAAAGGCAAACTCATCGGCCGCGCCACCAACGGCGGCTTCGGTTTCCGTGTAAACAAGTCAATTGCACTGGCCATGGTGAAACCGGACTTTGCGGCATTGGGGACGGAACTTGAAGTGAAAATTCTCGACAAGCATTTCAAATGCACGGTGATTGCCGAAAGCCCCTATGATCCGGACAACGTGGCATTGAGAGGGTAAGGCAGAGACCCCCTCCGCCCTTCGGGCACCTCCCCCAGCAAGCTGAGGGAGGGTTCAATTTCTCGCTCCACCAACTTGTTGGGGGAGCTGGCACGAAGTGACTGAGGGGGCACCCGACTTCCTACCCTCTCCCCGCAAACAACAGCGCCATGCCCACAACCACAAGACCTGCTCCGGCCCATGCGCCGACGGCTGGTCTTATGCCTGTTTTGAACCAGAGCAATGGCAAGATGATCACGGGCGTTGTGGCTGACAATGTTGAGATGATACCTGTCTTTCCGCCTGACAGCGCAAACAACAGCAATGTCATGCCAACGCAAAGTCCGAGAAAGCCAACCCCTGCCGTGTAAGCTGTCATTTTCAAATTAAGAGGTGCGGCGGCTTTTATGCCTTCGATTGGCAATTGCAATAAAACGCTCAGGCACATTGCGGCTACGCCGACGCGTATGAGTGACGCCATGAAAGGATCAAGACCTGCGGCCATCAACGGCTTTGCGAGAATGATGCCAACCGCTTGCCCCAGTGCCGCACCCAAACCTACACCGACGCCAACAACCAGAGAACCTTTGATTGTTTCAAGTCCTACGTTGGCTTTGCCGCGATGGCCAAACAGAATGGCCAACGCGATGCCAGCTGCCGTTACGGCAATGCCCAGAACCGCCACCCATGACAAAGTTTCGCCCAACAACAGCCAACCCAAAATCGCTGCCATCGGTGCATTAAAAGCAAACAGTATGCCAGCGCGCCTTGGCCCCAATCGATTGAGTGCGACGAACAACAATGAGTCGCCGATGAAAATACCTGTGAGGCCGGACATCACCAACAACGGCACGGCGTCCCAACTCACACTTTGCCATGTCCCTGCAATTGCAACGCACACAGCAAGAAACAACGTTCCAAACACTTGCCGAAGTCGATTGAAATGCAACGCGCCCAAATGGCCTGCCGGAATGGATGCAATCATGCCCGTCAGTGCCCAACAGGTGGCAGCACCTAAGGCTGCAAGTTCATGAATTGGAAATGAGATGAATGACATGTGTCAGTGCTGCTATCATTCGCATGTCAAAGCGACAAGCCATGGTAGCAACATTGAGCCATGCGGAATTTTTTTCACCTTCATTTGTTTATGTTGCATGGTATCAACTAGAGCATGAGTGATTCAAACCAGCAAACCTATGGGCGCGGCGTAAGTTTCGTTTTGATGGCGACCATGGGTTGGTCGCTTTCTGGGTTATTCGTGCGCCTGATGCCGGAACTTTCGGGCTGGGAGCTGAATTGCTGGCGCGGCTTTTGGACGTGTATCAGCATTCTCTGCTACCTCGTGCTGACCTATGGCAATGACACGCTTGCCATGTTCCGCCGTGTGCCGAGAATGGCACTTCTCTTATCGGCAGGTTTTTTCGCCTTTGGCTCAACCATGTATGTAACCTCGCTCACCTTGGTTTCAACCGCTGTGATTTCCGTCATCGGCGCAACATCGCCACTGTTCACGGGACTGCTCAGCCCGTGGGTGACAGGCGAGCGCCCAAGTACAGCCGCGTGGTTTGCAGCCTTGCTCGCACTCGTCGGTATGGGTGTGATTGCCTGGGATGGTTTGGGAGCAGGCAATGTGGTTGGCATCTTGGTGTCGCTTCTGGTGCCCTTTTGTTTTGCCATGCAAACCCTAACGCTGCGTCGCTACCGCGCCTTTGATATGACGCCAGCGATTTGTGTGGGGGGCGCTATGGCTTTTGTGGGTGCTGGCTTTGCGGGTTTCTTTTTTCAAGCTGGCGGCGGTTTTGATGTGCCACTGAAATATGTGTCTCTGCTCGCCTTGATGGCGTTGCTACAACTGGCCATTCCATTGATCTTTTATGCCAAGGGCGCAAAATCGGTCCCCGCTGTGACACTGTCGCTTATCGCAATGTTGGATGCAGTATTGAATCCCATGTGGCCGTGGTTGGTGGTGAATGAAGTGCCGGAATCAGCGGCGTTCATTGGCGGTGCGATCATCATTATCGCTGTTCTGTTGTCCGTGCTTGGTCCTTATCTCCATCGCCGCGCTCAAGCCTGAAGTATCACCAATTTACTTTCAAAGTCGGCGACTACCAATTTGGATTTACCGCGTTTTTCAATCGTATGTCCCTCAGCTTTCAGCCGCTTTTCATGTTCAACCAAGCCACCGGGGAATTTCTCATTCAATGTTCCATCGGTGCGAATGACGCGCCACCACGGTGTCACACGTTTTGCGCCCATCATGGCTTGCTCTTCTGCGGCTCGAGCAACTGTTCCTAAAAATATTCCCGTGGTCACAGGACAGGTGATCGTTGTGCCATGACGCGCCGCGATGGCATTGCGCAGTGTCACAAGCGTTGCCAATTTACCCTTGGGGATTTGCTGCACCAGCGCATCAATTTCTTGAGGTGTCGAAATCACCATGGTTGCCCCGGGCGGCCCCCAGTGCAATGCACCCGCAGGCAATTCATCCACGATACGCACCTCCATGGGTGTGCGAAGTTTTTCCAGTGCCGTTTTCGCCATAGACAAATCTCCTCTGCATCACTAGCGCTGTAACCTAGCACACACTCGCTGACAGCTTTTGTCAGCCCGATTTACGGACGGTTTATGTCAAAGCAGACGGCCACTCTTGTTGGAATAATTGCCATCATCACTTGGGCCTTTCTGGCGTTGCTTGGCACGGCGGCGGGCCCCATTCCGCCCTTGCAACTAACCGCCATGACGTTCTTTTGCGGTGGCTTGGCAGGCATGGCGACATGGCCATTCCGTCCGAACGCTTTGGCCAGTTTGCGCCAACCGTTGATCGTTTGGATTGTCGGCACCATGGGCTTGTGTGTCTATCACATCACCTATTTCTTCGCGATTCAGAACGCGCCGCCAGTTGAAGCGAGTTTGATTGCCTATCTCTGGCCTTTGCTCATTGTGGTCTTTGCAGCTCTGTTACCGGGCGAAAAGTTGCGCTGGTATCATTTGGTAGGCGCACTTCTAGGATTGAGTGGAGCAGCCCTCATCATCACCAAGGGCGGCGCTGTTGGTTTGTCAGAAGGGTTGAAACTCGGTCACATATTGGCCTTGGCCTGCGCTTTCATCTGGTCCAGCTATTCTGTGATTTCCAGACGCTTTGGCAATGTACCATCTGACATCACGGCAGCTTTCTGCATGATCACAGCGTTGGTTGCAGCCGTGTTGCATTTTGCATTTGAACAAACAGTCATGCCCGCCACGTGGGGCCAATGGGCGGCAATTATAGCACTTGGCACCATTCCCTTGGGGTTAGCGTTCTATACGTGGGACGTCGGCGTCAAGAAGGGCGACATCATGGTGCTGGGCGCAGCAAGTTATTCCGCACCCCTGTTGTCAACGCTGGTGCTTATTGGCAGGCGGCTATGCCAGCTTCCATTGGACTATCGCTCTTGCTTGCGTGCTGATTACGCTCGGTGCCGTGATTGCGGCGAAGGACATGATCTTCAAGAAAAAACTCAGCTGAAATTATTCTTCCGTGTACGGAGTTCTGCGAAGACTTCCGCATCCGTTGCATTGAGCATGTTCAAATTCTTGCGAATCTCGGGGGAATCACAGCGCAGATAGGGATTGGTTTTAAGCTCTTCGCCCATCGACGTGGGGCAGGTCATTTTGCCTTGCGCGCGCAAGTTTTTGACTTCCGTCACCCGCATTTGCAGAGCGCGATTTGCCGGTTCGACCGACATGGCGAATTTTGCATTGGCTTCGGTATATTCATGACCACAATAAATCGACGTATGCTCTTGAATGTTTTTGAACTGATTGACCGAGTGATACATCTGCTCAAGCGTGCCTTCGAGCACGCGACCACAGCCCATGGCAAAAATATTGTCAGCCGCAAACATCAGATAGTCATTGATGAAATGGTAAGTCACCTGCCCCAAGGTGTGGCCGGGACAATCATAAACCTTCAGCTTGCGTTGGGCGAGGTCGATAATGTCACCGCCCTTGACGGTTTGATCAATGCCAGGGATACGGTCTTTTTCAGCGTCCGGTCCAATAATGCGGCAACCAAAGGCTTCTTTCAGTTCCAGATTACCTTCGACATGATCTATGTGATGATGTGTCGTCAGGATATGGGTGAGCTGCCAACCCCGCTTTTTCAAATTATCGGCAATCGCCCCGGCATGGGGTGCGTCGATTGAAATGGTGGTGCCGGTAACTGTGTCATGCACAAGCACGCCATAATTATCGTCGCGGCAGATGAATTGGTGAACATCAAGATGGGACATGGGAGTTCCATACACCGACAATGACGAAAGCTCAAACCCTGCTATACTCAGCCCATGCATGTCGTCGATTTCAGAGAATTTTATGCTTCGCCCTTGGGAAATATTGCAGCCAACTTGGTGAAACGCCAACTGGCGGGCTTGACCCAAGGCAAGTCCGGCGAGACGGTCATGGGCTTGGGCTATGCCAATCCTTTCCTTAACGATGTGGCAAATGATGTGGTGAGCTTGTCTTTCATGTTGGCGCGGCAAGGCGTCATTCATTGGCCGCAGGGTGAAAAAAACCGTTCTGCCCTCGTCGATGATTGCGATTTGCCGCTGCTGGAAAGCATGGTGGATGTGGCACTGGTGGTGCATGGCCTTGAACATGCCGAAGACCCGCTCGATATGCTGCAAGAGGTGTGGAGGGTGCTGGCCCCGCAAGGCCGTTTGATCCTCGTCGTTCCAAACCGTCGCGGACTGTGGGCGGCGTCTGAATCAACACCCTTCGGCCATGGCCAACCGTTTTCATCGGGTCAAATTTCAGGGCTTTTGCGTGATGCCAAGTTTACGACGACCCAGTGGCGCAGCGCGCTCTATATGCCCCCCCTCCACAATGAAACTTTGCTGAAAGCGGCTAAGAGCTTTGATGCGGTGGGTAACAAAGTGCTGCACCGCTTTGCCGGCGTCACCATTGTCGAGGCGATGAAGCAGGTTTACGCCTTCTCTGCTGGCAAGCGTGTGCGGCGCTTGGTTCCCCGCTTTCGGCAGGTTCTCTTGCCTTCTCCACAACCTCTTCGCAAAGAAGAGGAATGATTGGGGTTCACACATCACCCGAAAGCAGCTTAAACAGCTGTCACAATCAAACCGGATAAGACGATGACTGATGTTTCTGCCCCCACACCCGCCCTCGACGCCCTGCGGCGTGAGTTGGACGATGTTGATGCGGCGCTGCTCAACCTTTTGGCCAAACGAAAATCCATCACGCAACAGGTCAAATCATTTAAGCAAGTGACGGCAAAAACGGCTTCATCTCCCTTACGTCCGTCACGCGAAGCCCAAATCCATCGCCGTCTTGTTGATCTGTCGAAAACAAACGACCTTGAACCTGCCTTTGCACTCAGGCTTTGGCGCAGCATTCTCACGGAATCCAGCCTGTCACAGGCGGCCATGACACTGCATATTTCAAAGCGTCTGTCACAAACCCTTGGCCACCGCCTGCGCTTACAAGAACATTTCCCCGCCATGTTGGTTGAAGAATGGAAAGACGAAGCCCAAGCCTTGATGCAGGTGAACGTGAGCCCCGGCGATATTTGTGTGGTGGAAACCGACAGCCCTTGGATTGACGCTTGCGTGGCCGGAAAAGCAGGGTCAGCCCAAATCATCGGCGCGCTTCCTATCATCAAAGGCGAAGACGTGCCGCAGCTTTTGATTTTCGGCAATGCCCCCATGGAAGCAACCGGCCATGATGAAACCCTGTTGATCACCCAAGGCAATTTACCCCGAGACTTTGCACTGCAACCGCTCTGGCAAGTGAAGAGCGGGCCGTGGCGCTTGTCAGCCCTTGCAGGGTTCCACTCGGAACATGAGGGCCCGATTGTGGGTTTGACCCGCTCAAACATCTCGCTTGGCCTGAAGGTCGCTGGGCGCTATCCCTCGGCCATCGAGGTTTGACAATGACAACACACTTGCAGCGCCCCGCGCCAAAAGCGGGGATTTTGGATATTGAAGCCTATGTGCCCGGCAAAAGCACAGCCAAGGGTGCGAAGGTCTATAAGCTATCGTCAAATGAATCCCCTATCGGGGCCAGCCCCAAAGCTGTTGAAGCGTTCGCAGCGGCTTCAGAAAAATTGGCCCTTTATCCGGACGGCAGCGCCAGCGCGCTGCGCGACGCCATTGCCCAACGTTACGGCCTGTCGGCAGATCGCATAATCTGTGGTGCTGGTTCCGATGAAATTTTGCAATTGCTGGCCCATGCCTATTTGGGGCCGGGTGATGAAGCTGTTTATAGCCAATATGGCTTCATGGTGTACCCCATCGTCATTCAAGCCAATGGTGCAACCTGTGTTGTGGCCAAGGAAACCGCTTTCACCACCAACGTGGATGCCATGATTGCGGCGGTAACACCGAAAACAAAAATCGTGTTTGTGGCCAACCCCAACAACCCCACGGGCACCTATATTTCCTATAGCGAATTGCGCAGGCTTCATGCGGCCTTGCCACCCCATGTGTTGTTGGTGGTGGATGCCGCCTATGCCGAATTTGTAACGGCGAATGACTATGAACCCGGCATTGCGCTGGTATCAGAATTTGAAAACGTCGTCATGACGCGCACATTTTCAAAAATTCATGGCCTTGCCGGATTGCGATTGGGTTGGGCCTATGGTCCAGCCCATGTGATGGATGTTTTGAATCGCATTCGCGGTCCCTTCAACGTGTCACTTCCGGCCATTGCAGCAGGTGTGGCTTCGATTGCTGATGTCAGTTTTATGGACAAGGCCATCGCCCACAATACGAAGTGGTTAGCGTGGTTGACGGCAGAGATTTCTAAACTCGGTTTAGAAGTCACGCCAAGTGCTGGCAATTTTGTGTTGGTGCATTTCACCAAAACGAAGACCGCAAGCATGGCCGATGCCCATTTGCAGGACCATGGCCTCGTTGTTCGGCGCATGGAAGGTTATGGCATGCCCAATGCATTGCGCATGTCCGTTGGCACGGAAGAAGCCAACCACGCCCTTGTGAAGGCTTTGAAAGGCTTTATGGCATGAGCGTGATGTTTGAAAAAATTGCACTGCTGGGCTTGGGCCTCATCGGCTCATCGCATCTCCCATGCCGCCCGCCGTGCTGGCTTGACCAATCACATCAATGGTTACGCGCGAAGTGATGAAACGCGCAGGGTCGCACTTGAAATCGGCATCATTGATTCGGCCCATGAGTCTGCCGCTGATGCCGTGAAGGATGCTGACCTTGTGGTGTTTTGCACGCCCATTGGCACCTATGCTGAGCTGGCTAAGGAAATTGCACCCCACTTAAAAGCAGGTGCCATTCTCACCGATGTTGGTTCCGTCAAAGGGGCTGTCGTGCGCGACGTGGCGCCCCATGTGCCCTTGAACGTGCACTTCATTCCGGGCCACCCCATTGCGGGCACTGAACAGTCAGGACCACGTGCAGGCTTTGCCACCCTGTTTGACAATCGTTGGTGCATTCTAACGCCACCACCCCATGCAAATGTGGAAGCCGTCGCAAAACTGAAAAGCTTCTGGCAAGCCTTAGGCTCGATGGTGGATGAAATGACGCCGGAACACCATGACATGGTACTGGCCATCACCAGCCATTTGCCGCATTTGATTGCCTACAATACGGTGGCAACAGCAGCTGATCTTGAAGAGGTCACAAACTCAGAAGTCATCAAATATTCCGCAGGCGGCTTTCGTGATTTTACCCGTATTGCAGCCTCTGATCCCACCATGTGGCGCGATGTTTTTTTGAACAACAAAGAAGCCGTGCTTGAAATGCTGGGGCGTTTTTCGGAAGATCTGTCGGTTTTGCAACGTGCCATTCGCTGGGGCGATGGCGATACGCTATTTGAATTGTTCTCCCGCGCCAGAGATGTGCGACGTGGCATTATTCAAGCCGGACAGGATACGGCAGCGCCAGACTTTGGCCGCGGCCCACCGCCAAAGGCATGAGCGGCAATCGCTGGGTCTTCGGCTATGGCTCGCTAATCTGGCGACCGGGGTTTTCATTTATTCATTCTGCGCCCGCACGGCTCGACGGCTGGCATCGCTCGCTCTGCGTGCTGTCCCACATTTATCGCGGAACGCCTGATTGTTTGGGGCTTGTGTTTGGTCTCGATCAGGGCGGCCACTGCGATGGCGTTGCCTTTGAAGTGGCCGAAGCTGACTGGCCTCAAACTTATGCCTATTTGACCGACCGCGAATTGGTCACAAACATTTACCAAGAAGTGTCTTTGCCCCTCCGATTGGCGGACGGACGCAAAGTTGATGCACTTACCTATGTGGTGGATCAGGCCCATCAACAATATGCGGGCACGAAAACGGTGGATCAAATCTTGACCCACGTGCGCCAAGGCCATGGTCAGGCCGGAAGCTGCCTTGACTATGTTAAAAGCACCGCTGAGCACCTCCACGCCCTTGGCATTCCAGACCCGGAGTTGGATGCGCTGGTTCAACAGCTCTGATGTGGCCAAATCGTCGCAAACAACCCTGCCACGCCGCACGTGGAATTGACTTCAAAACCCTACGAAACTAGGTTCCCCACAGAATTTTTCAGGAGCGTTCCATGAAGGTACTCGTCGCGGTCAAACGCGTGGTTGATTACAACGTCAAAATCCGCGTCAAAGCAGATGGTTCAGGCGTTGAACTCGCCAATGTTAAAATGTCGATGAACCCGTTCGACGAAATCGGCGTTGAAGAAGCCATTCGCCTGAAGGAAAAGGGCGTGGCCACGGAAATCGTGGTCATCTCCATTGGACCCCAACAGGCCCAGGAAACCTTGCGCACGGCTCTTGCGATGGGTGCTGACCGCGCCATTTTGGTAAAGCACGATGACCTCATTGAGCCGCTTGCCGTCGCCAAAATTTTGAAAGCCGTTGTCGATGCTGAAAAACCTGAGATCGTCATCTTGGGCAAACAAGCCATCGACGATGACGCCAACCAAACCGGGCAAATGCTGGCGGCACTCTTGGGCTGGCCACAAGCCACGGCCTGTTCGAAGCTTGAACCCGGTTCAGGCGAAGCCACCATCACCCGCGAAATTGATGGCGGCTTGCAAACCTTGAAAGTGAAGATGCCGCTCATCGTCACCACCGATTTGCGCTTGAACCAGCCGCGCTATGCGTCGCTGCCCAACATCATGAAGGCAAAGAAAAAGCCCCTCGATGAAAAGTCAGCGGCTGACTATGGCGTTGATACCAAGCACCGCTTGAAGGTCATTAAAACCGAAGACCCGCCAAAGCGTGATGCGGGTGTGAAAGTCGGCTCAGTCGCTGAACTCGTCGGCAAACTTAAATCTGCGGGAGCATTCTGATATGGCCGTTCTTTTAATTGCTGAACACGACAATGCGTCCCTGAAGGATGCAACCCATAAGGCCCTGACCGCTGCCGCAAAGATTGGTGGTGACGTGCATGTGCTGGTTGCTGGCAACAAGGCTGATGGCGCTGCAAAAGCTGCTGCCAAATTGGCCGGTGTCAAAAAAGTGCTGCATGTTGAAACAGCAGCCCTTGAGCGCCCCTTGGCGGAACCCATGGCCGCAACCATCGTTTCACTGAGCGGTGCCTATGATCACATCGTGGCTCCTGCCACCACCAACGGCAAAAACTATATGCCACGCGTGGCCGCCCTTTTGGACGTCATGCAGATCTCGGATATTTCTGAAGTGGTGTCAGCTGATACCTTTGTGCGCTTGATCTACGCTGGCAATGCCGTGCAAACTGTTCAATCAACCGACGCTAAAAAAGTCATCACCGTGCGCACCGCGTCGTTTGCGGCTGCGGGCGAAGGTGGTTCGGCGTCGATTGAAAAAGTAAACGCCGCAGCGGATCCCGGTCTGTCATCCTATGTCAGTGAGAACTTGACCGTGTCGGATCGTCCGGAATTGACCTCAGCCAAGATCATCGTGTCCGGTGGTCGTGGCATGCAGAATGGCGACAACTTCAAAATGCTGGATGCCGTGGCAAAGAAACTCAACGCCGCCGTAGGTGCTTCACGTGCTGCCGTGGATGCGGGCTATGTGCCCAATGATTATCAAGTCGGTCAAACCGGTAAGGTCGTCGCCCCTGATCTTTATATCGCTGTTGGCATTTCCGGTGCCATTCAACATCTCGCTGGTATGAAAGATTCCAAAATCATCGTTGCCATCAACAAGGATGACGAAGCACCGATCTTCCAAGTGGCTGACTATGGCTTGGTGGCTGACCTCTTCACAGCCGTGCCTGAGTTGGAAGCCGAATTGGCGAAACTCGGGAAATAGACTTCCCTCTCCCACCCCTTCGGGGCACCCTCTCCCGCAAGGGGAGAGGGAATTTCTAAACCCCCGCCCCTCGCGGGAGGGGGTGTCGCGGAACGCGACGGGGGCGGGAAGTTATCAAACAAAAAAGCCCCGGTGTCACCACCGGGGCTTTTCAATTTCAGTTCAGCAAGCTTAGTCGTCGCTGCTCAAGAAGCCGAAGATCTGCAGCAAGTTGATGAAGATCGACACGAAGCTGCCGTAGAGCATGAACGCGCCGAAGATTGACTTGCGTGTTGCAGTATCACCAACATCCGAAGCGTCATACATTTCCTTGACGGCTTGGGTTTCCCAAGCCGTGAGCAAGGCTGTCAACACCACGAAGGCACCCGAAATCAACATCGAGATGATAATGGCTGTTCCAGTCACACCTGTGAAGAAAGACACAACAAGGTTGACCAAGGCTGCCACGATCAGGCCCAACATGATCATGGTCACAGTATTGGCCATGCCAGAGAGGTCTTTCTTCGTGGTGTAACCCCAGAAGCTCATGACGCCAAAGGTAATGGATGCTGTCAAGAAGGCCGACATCACCATCGATGGATCAATGCCCAAATAGCGGCTCACGATGGGCGAAATGCCAATGCCCCAAGTTGCCACATAGGCCCAGAAAATACCTTGGGCTTTTGCAATGGAACCATTGAACATCATGCGTGGGCCAAACCAGCCAAGGGCCAACAGACCGATCATGGCAGGGAAGGAAAGCGCACGCGTAACAGCGCCAATGGCGGGAACCGTGAACGAGGCCAAAACGATAATGGCAGCAACGCCGATACCAAGGCCCATATAGTTGTAAACGCCCAGCATATAGGACTTGAGACCTTGATCGATCTCGGCCCGTGAGCCAACGCGAGTATTAGGATAACGAAGTTCAGCCATAAACATGCCCTCCAAAGCACAGTTACCCCAAATATGGGGGTGCACCGCGCTCACGTCAAGTTACCGGCCTGTAATCTTTGCGCAGGGTTAAGCCCCCGCAATCTCATCCATTTTCTGGGCCATTTTAATGTCGAGTGCGGTCACACCTTGGGCAGAATGGGTGGTCAACGTCACCTCAACCTTGCCATAGACATTCGACCATTCGGGGTGATGGTCCATTTTCTCAGCCACCAGCGCCACTTGCGCCATGAAACCCCAAGCTTCGCGGAAATTTTTGAAGCGGAAGGTTTTGTGAATGGCGTCCCGCCCTGGCACATCGGCCCAGTCCTTCAACTCATGCACCGCCTTCACCCGTGCGGCCCCTTGTAGTCTTTCACCCATCACGCCACTCCCATGCTCATGTTTTGTTGTTGGGCCGGTTCTCGCCGCGCCATATATTCAGCTTCAACCCCATAGGGGCCTCCACCTTTCAGCGGCCGCGATGAAAACAGCACGAAACTGTTCACATCAAATTGCGGCGTTGAATAAAGACTATGCACTTCCACCCAGCGCTGCAAGGCGCGAGGCTCGGCTTCTTTCAACCGCGCCAGGGTGACGTGGGGCAAGAATTTCCGGTGTTCAGCAGGTAAACCCAAAGTTTGGCACAGCCGTTCATGCTGATCATGCAATCGGCGCAATTCCGCACTTTCTTCAAGCCCTGCATAAAGTGAGTGGGGCTTATTGCCGCCAAATAAACCCACACCTTTGAGCCTCACCTTGAAGGGTGAGAATCGCAAAGCTTCAAGCCCAAGGGCAATTTCCCGGGCCACCCCGGTTTCAATATCGCCGATAAACCGGATGGTAAGATGATGGTTCGCCGGGTCCATCCAGCGGGCACCGGGGATGCCACCTTGCATGATCTGCAAATCAAGCGACACGTCGGCGGGAATTTCCAATCCGGTAAACAGGCGGGGCATTGGCTGTCCTCCTATGCTCACGAGATACAAGGTAACGTGATTCGTGCCTTGTGAAAGCGTTATTTCATCTGTGCCAGCAATGCTTCGACCGATGGCAACATACGTCTGACGATTTCCTCAACACCTTGCGCGTTGGGGTGAATGCCGTCGGCTTGGTTCAAACTTGCATCGGCTGCCACACCGTCGAGAAAGAACGGATAAAGTGCCGCCCCATGTTTGGTCGCAAGCTTGGGGTACATGGCTTCAAAAGCGACCCCATAATCAGGCCCCAAATTTGGTGGTGCACGCATACCCAACACAAGGGTTGGCAAGTTTTTGGCTTTGAGCTTTGTGAATATTTCATCCAGCGCCGCCTCAGCCTGCGCCACGGGCAAGCCACGCAACGCGTCATTGGCACCCAATTCCACCAACACCCCATCAACCTCATCGGTCAACGACCAATCCAACCGTGCCGCCCCTTGCACCGCCGTATCGCCGGAAACACCGGCATTCATGACAACGACATCATGCCCTTTGGTTTTCAGGGCTGCTTCCAATTTGGCTGGAAAAGCCTGTGGCGCGTCCAGCCCCAAGCCCGCCGTTAAACTATCGCCCAAGGCCAGCAAAGTAATTGTCTCGGCTCGTAAGGGCAGAATTGAAAGGCACAGCAAAATAAAAGCGACGGAAAATCGGGTCATAGCCGTCTATGTGAGGGCGGATTGCGTAGAGTGCAAGATACAAGTCTCGACAAATCAACGTGATCACCCCATCTCTGTGCCTTCCCGCCGCTTTAAAAGGACAAATTTGTGACGTCAGCCCTCCAACTCCAGAATGTTCATCTCACTTTGTCGTCTCGCGCTGGAGACGTTCACATTTTGAAGGGCGTCTCGATGGATGCAATGCCAGGTGAAGCCATTGGCATTGTCGGGCCTTCAGGCTCCGGCAAAACGTCCCTGCTCATGGTCATGGCGGGCTTGGAACCAGTCAGCAGTGGTGAACTTTACATCCGGGGCCAAGCCGTCCACGGAAAATCCGAAGGCGAATTATCGAAACTACGGCGCGACACGGTGGGTATCATTTTTCAGTCCTTCCATTTGATTCCGACTTTGACAGCGGTTGAAAACGTGGCCCTGCCGCTGGAATTCAAAGGCGTCAAAAATGCTGAAGGGTTGGCCAAAGACAAACTCGCGGAAGTGGGCCTCAGCCATCGCCTCACACACTACCCCGGCCAATTGTCTGGCGGAGAACAACAACGTGTCGCCATTGCCCGTGCATTGGCTGCGGGTGCAAAAATCATTCTCGCCGACGAACCCACAGGCAATCTTGACCAAGATACCGGCCACGCCATTATGGATTTGTTATTCGGCATTAAGCAAAACAACGACGCCACGCTTCTGCTTGTGACCCATGATCGCAATTTAGCCAAACGCTGCGACCGCATTATCGAAGTGCGCGATGGTTTGATCAGCGAAGGCCGCAAAGCATGAACATCCGATTATGGCTCACCTATGCCGCGCGCAATTTGCGTTCCGGCCTCAAGGGTTTTTATATTCTTCTGACGTGCCTGACGTTGGGTGTGGCGGCCATTGCCGTCATCGGTTCGCTCACCTCTGCCATTGAACAGGGTTTGACAGAACAAGGCCAACCCCTGTTGGGCGGTGACGTGGAATTCTCGTTGATCCACCGCGAAGCCACGGCACCGGAACTGGCCTATATCAAATCCAAAGGCACCACCAGCCGCGTGGCCACCTTGCGCGCCATGGCCACGGCCAATGCACAATCAACACTGGTTGAAATCAAAGCCATCGATGCAGCCTATCCCTTGTTTGGACAAATGAGTTTGAAACAACTGGGCAACATCAGCACCGCGACGGCCATCGATGCAGGTGTGCATGGCGTTGTTGTTGATGAGTTACTGTTGGGGCGCTTGGCTCTCAAAGTCGGTGACACGTTGAAAATCGGCACCAATGCTTTGAAGGTCACCGGCGTTATTGCAGCAGAACCTGATCGCATATCAGACGGCATTGTTCTGGGGCCACGGCTGATGATGACGCACGAAGCCCTGCAAAGCACGGGGCTTATTCAACCCGGTAGTTTGATCACCTGGCGCTACCGCGTGAAACTCAATGAAGGCTCAAATCTCAAAGCTCGCCAAATCAATCTCAACCGAAGCCGAGAAACAATTCCCCGACGCAGGTTGGCGGGTGCGAGCGACCGACAATGCGGCAGGAGGTGCGGAACGATTTGTAGAGCGCTTAGGATATTTCATGACGCTTGTGGCTTTGGCCGCTCTCGTTGTTGGCGGCGCGGGCATGGCAAATGCGGTTTCAGCTTTCGTCACCCGCCGCACCAGTGCCATTGCCACACTGAAATGCTTGGGGCTGTCGTCGCGTGATGTATTCGGGCTTTATTTGACTGAGATCCTTCTGGTGGGTGCCATCGGCATAGCGCTGGCTTTGGGGCTAGGTGCACTGTCACCGTATTTACTGAAGTATTTTGCAGGAGACGTGTTGCCGCTGCCGGTTTCAACCGCAGTGCAATGGTTACCACTTTTCACTGCGGCTCTGCTGGGCACGCTTGTTCTGCTTGCTTTTGCAGTTTTGCCTTTGGCCCGCATCGCCAACATTCGCGGCACCCATTTGTTCCGCAATCATGTGGTGAGCGACGGCGGCAGCAGATCATGGGGTTGGTATGCCGTGTCACTTGGTTTTGCTGGCACTGGCAGCTTTGCTGGTAACGGTGATGTCCGAGAACATGCGCATCACCCTCATGTATCTGGGCGGCCTCACGGGAAGTTTTGTGGTGTTGAGTGTTCTGGCTTACGTGTTGCTGCGCTTGATGCGATTGGTGCCGAAGCCTTCAAACATTTTGCTTCGCCATGGCGTGACTTCACTTTATCGCCCGGGGGCTGCAAGCTTCTCGATTATTCTGGCACTGGGTTTGGGTCTTTCATTGTTTGTAACTTTGGCACTCACTGACCGAACGATCTCAAATGAATTGCAAGCTGGCATTCCTGAAAAAGCTCCAGCCTTCTTTTTTCTTGATGTGCGCAATGATGAACTGCCAACCTTCCGCGACGCGTTGAAGAAAGAGACGGGCGTAACGTCTATTGGCAATGCGCCTATGCTGCGCGGGCGCATCACTGCGGTGAAGGGCGTGCCTGCCGACAAGGTGACACCTGAACCGGGTGCGGCCTGGGCATTGCGCGGCGACCGTGGTCTCACTTACTCTGCCGAAATTCCAAAAGGCTCAGAACTCATTGAAGGCCAGTGGTGGGCGAAAGATTATGCAGGCAAACCGTTGGTGTCGATGGAGCAAGAAATTGCCAAAGGACTCAACCTCAAGATCGGCGACAGTTTGACTGTTAACGTGTTGGGCCGCGAGATTGAAGTGGAAGTTGCCAATTTGCGCCGCGTGAATTGGCGCAGCATGGGCATCAATTTTGTGCTCGTCTTCACGCCCAATGCGCTAGCCGCTGCCCCCCATTCCCACGTGGTGACAGTCGAGATGGAGGGTGGTGATGAGGCCAAACTGTTAAATACCATGGCCGCTAATTTCCCTTCCGTGACAGCAGTACGCGTGAAGGATGCTTTGGCCACGGTTGGAGAACTTCTAGGACAAATGTTGGCGGCCGTGCGCGGGGCCAATGCTTTAACGTTGCTCACAGGTATTCTGGTCTTGGCGGGTGCCATGGCGTCAGGCCTTGCCACACGGTCATACGAATCAGTCATCCTCAAAACCCATGGCGCGACACGCACCCAGCTGATGTTGGCCTTTATGGTTGAATATGGATTGTTGGGTTTTGTGTCGGCCTTGTTCGGCATCCTCTCCGGCACTTTGGGGGCATGGTATCTGGCCACATTCATTCTGGAAATGCCATGGAGCTTTTCATGGAGTACTGCTGTTGCAACGGCTGTGATTGCCATGGTGCTGTCAATTGCGGCAGGCTTGTTGGTTACGGCGCGGGCTCTGTCAGCCAAGCCCTCAACCTATCTGCGCAATGAGTAGGTTTGGCTTTTTCGTTGTGATGCGCTAGGCCAGAGCCATGGTTGTTTTAAACAGAATCTATACCCGCACGGGTGATGCAGGCGAAACCGCACTTGGCTCTGGCGAGCGCGTGTCAAAAGCTGACTTGCGCATTGAAGCCTATGGCACCGTGGATGAAACCAATAGCATCATTGGCATTGTGCGGCTTCACACAAAGCATGTGCGTTTGGCCGTGTTGGATGACATGTTGGCCCGCATTCAGAATGAGTTGTTCGATTTGGGCGCTGATTTGTGTGTGCCAGATCGTGGTCAGAAATTGGAATGGGAACCTTTGCGGATTCTCAGTTCGCAAGCTACGCGGCTTGAGCAAGAGATTGACCAATTGAACGAGGTGTTGTCGCCTCTTCGTTCTTTTGTTTTGCCCGGCGGGGCAGAGGCTGCGGCTTATCTGCACCAAGCTCGCACCGTATGCCGCCGGGCTGAACGCTTGATGGTGGCTTTGAATTCAGTTGAAGGTGAAGTCGTAAGTGCCGCAGCGTTGGCCTATGTCAACCGACTTTCTGATTTTCTGTTTGTTGCCAGCCGCTGGGCCAATGCAATTGCCGCCGATGGTGATGTGCTTTGGGTACCGGGAAAAACCCGCTGATGTTGCAGGCTGCACTTTCGGGGTTCCTGTTGGGCGGCAGTTTGATTGTGGCCATCGGCGCACAGAATGCCTTTGTCATTCGCCAGGGCGCATTGAACGCCCATGTATTCTGGATTTGTTTGTTTTGTGCGCTGGCTGATACGGTTTTGATTTGGGCTGGTGTATTTGGTTTGGGCGCTCTTATCAAAGTCGTGCCGCTCTTTATTCCCGTGCTCACCTATGGTGGTGCGGCATTCTTGATTTGGTATGGCATCAAGGCTTTGTTGCGCGCGCTCAAGCCATTGGGTTTAGGGGCGAGTGCTGAAGCGGCGGGAAGTTTGAAATCAGCGTTGCTCGCTTGTGCAGCATTCACTTTGTTGAACCCCCATGTTTATCTCGACACGGTTGTGCTCGTCGGTTCGATTGCCAATGCGCGGCCTGTAGGAGAACAAGTGCCCTTTGCCACTGGCGCTTCGGTAGCTTCAATCTTTTGGTTCTTTTTGTTGGGCTATGGTGCAAAGGCTATGGGGCCTTGGCTGATGCTGCCCAAAGTCTGGCGTGTGATTGACTTTTGTATTGCTGCCATCATGTTCTTGCTCGCACTGAAATTGCTTTTGGGATGACATCAGATGTTTGTGCCCTTGAAAGATGACCAACCCCTCAAAGTAATCCGCTTTCAATATGTCGTTATCGCTTTGATTGCACTCAACGTGATTTTGTTTTTGTTGACAGGGCCGTTGCGTGGCGACGAAGCGCTCATGATTACTGCGACGGGTTTTGGCGTGGTGCCGACGGAATTGTTGGATGTTGCGCGGCAAGCGCCTTCAATGTTGAATCCCGTGGCAGAGCCATTCACCTTGCTGACCTACATGTTCTTGCATGGTGGTTGGCTACACTTGATTGGAAACATGGCGTTCCTCTGGGTTTTCGCAGATAATATTGAAGATGCCTTTGGACATTTTGGTTTTGCCCTGTTTTATATTTTATGCGGCATCGCCGCGGCCCTTGCCCATGTGGTGATGATGCCTGATAGCCACGAACCTTTGATTGGTGCATCCGGTGCCGTGTCAGGCGTATTGGCGGCTTATTTCTTGTTATACCCAAAAGCTCGCGTGTGGATTTTACTGTTCATGCGTATCCCCCTCAAAATTCCAGCTTGGATTGTTTTAGGAGGCTGGATCATTTTGCAATTCGTCAGCTTAGGTTTTGAACAACCTGAAGAGCAAGCCGTGGCTTGGTGGGCTCACATTGGTGGCTTTGCCATGGGTTTGATTTTTACGATGATACTCCGCTCACCATTGTGGGTGAAACGTTAGCCTCTGAATAGCCAGGCTCTTCGTGTTCGTAGGCCTGCAGCAAGTCTTCCAAAATCGCATCCGCCACTTCGGGCGATTTGGCGAGAAGATGCACATGAATTTCATCCACGCCATTGCGGCGCAGGGTATCAAGATCGCGCCCACCCATCGGGCCATCCCAGAACGGGGTGAAACGGCCAATGCCCATCACCAAGCGGAGAGGTCCTTCACGCCTGACCGCCACATAAATGGCACCGGGCAGTGGCGGACAATCATCCAGTGCGAAAACCGAATGAATATATTTGCGGCCTGAAGCGCCGGTCCAATACCAGAAACGGTCCTTGAAATCGGGGTCCGAGGGCAAATCAGCGGCAATTGGGGTTCCATGTATCAGCATGAGAACAAATATAGAACATCGTTCTCGGGCTGTCAACCACAAAATGCCGTGCCGCAATCAGCGCAGGTTTTGCAGCCTTCTTTATAATCGAGATTGGCACTGCCACAGGACGGGCAATGCTCAAGTGGCGCGTCACTCAAAACAGAACCAGTAACGGAATTGGGTCTGAATGTAGTGCAGCCTTTAAGCCCCAAGCGCCAAGCCTTTTCATAAATCGATACGAAATCTTCAAAGGCATAATCGGCCGGCACATTGATGGTTTTGGAAATCGAACTATCGACATGGGACTGTGCTGCGGCCTGCATGTTCAAATGTTCATCAGCCGTCAAATCCGCCATGGTCACCAAAGCTGCTGGCTTCACCTTTGATTTGGTTTTGCGCCACGCTGCATAGCCATAGTCTTCCAGAACTTCGGTGCGATGACTGCCGTCTCTGTTCAAAATTTTCCGCTGCTGCGACAAGCTGAACACAGGCTCAATGCCACTCGACACATTTCCGGCGAGCAGTGAAATAGTGCCCGTAGGCGCAACCGAAGTCAGCAACCCATTGCGCAGACCCATTTTGGAAATAGCGCGCCGCGTATCATCGGAAAATCGTTGGGCATAATCTGTTTCAAGATAGGGCACGGCATCAAAACGCGGGAAGCATCCCTTTTCCTGCGCCAGTTCCATGCTGGCTTCAAGTGCGGCTTGCTCGATTGAACGCATCCATGATTTGGTTGCGGCCACAGCCTCCGAAGAACCATAGCGCAACCCACACATGAACAAGGCATTGGCAAGTCCCGTGACACCCAAACCCAATCGCCGCTTGGCCATTGCCTCGGCTTTTTGTTGTGGCAATGGATAGTTCGACACATCCACAACATTGTCCAAAAACCGAATGGCAACTTCCGTCACTTCTTGCAGCCGCGCCACATCCAACCGCGCTTCATCCGTGAACGGAGCAATCACAAACTGCGTGAGGTTCAATGACCCCAACAAACACGCACCATAGGGCGGCAGCGGTTGCTCACCACAAGGGTTGGTACATGAAATCTCTTCGCAATAAGAAAGCGGGTTCATGGCATTGACGCGGTCAATGAAAATCACACCGGGTTCCGCCACATCATAAGTTGAACGCATGATGCGATTCCAAAGCTCTCGCGCTGAAACTGTTTTGTAAACAGTTCCCGCAAATTGCAGCGGCCATTCCACATCATCAGCAACGGCTTGCATAAAGGCATCGCTGACGAGCACCGAGACATTGAAATTGCGGAGACGCGTGGCATCGCGCTTGGCATCAACGAAGGCTTCAATGTCGGGGTGGTCGCAGGCCAAGGTTCCCATCATCGCGCCACGTCTGGCACCCGCCGACATGATGGTGCGGCACATGGCATCCCACACATCCATGAAACTAAGAGGACCAGACGCATCAGCCCCCACACTCATCACAGGCGCACCCTTGGGCCGCAGGGTCGAAAAATCATGGCCAATACCGCCGCCCTGTTGCAAGGTTTGCGCAGCTTCACTGAGGCCAGAAAAAATACCGGGAATTGAATCTGGAATTGTGCCCATGACGTAGCAATTGAACAGCGTCACAGCGCGATTGGTGCCTGCACCCGCTAATATGCGACCTGCCGGAATGAAACTCAAATCCGCCATCACATCCAGAAAACGCCGTGACCATTGCTCTTGCAGGTTCGTCGTTTCAGCCGCCGCAACAGCCCGCGCCACGCGCTCCAAGCTTTCGCCAAGCGCTTGTTCCGCCGTGCCGTCTGGCCGAACAAAGCGGTATTTCGAGGTCCAGATGTCCTGTGAAATGGGTGACAACATGGCCAAAGCATAATCCTTGGGAGACACCTTGTCCAGATTTTGTTCTAGTTTTGTTTCGCGCGGGCTTCCGCCACTAGAGCCTTGGTTGAGGCCTCAATCGCCTCCTGCAAGCGGTGCTGGAATTCCACTCGGGGCAGGCCAGAAGGAATTGCTGGCAAAAACTCGACCACAATCGTCCCGGGAAGCCGCAAAAATTTCCGCCGTGGCCAAAACAACCCTGCATTCAATCCAAACGGCACGCATGGCACATTCAGCTGGCCATAAAGCGCTGCGGCTCCCGGCTTATAATCCGGCGGATCATCAGGCCCCTTGCGCGTGCCCTCCGGCATAATCACAATCTGCCGCCCCGCTGCCACCTCTTGCTTGCCGCGTTTCACCAAATTGCGCAGAGCCGCCGAACCCGCTGAACGTTCAACTGCAATCATACGAAACTTCAACGCGAACCACCCAAACATCGGAATGAACGTGAGTTCACGCTTCAACACCATGCAGGGATCATTCAACAACGGCAGAATTGCAAACGTTTCCCAGAAGGATTGATGCTTACCTGCAATGAGTGCTGCACCAGCGGGAATATGCTCAAGCCCCCGCACTTCCATTTTTGTACCGCAAATCACTTTGAGCAACCAAACTGAAACCCGCGCCCACAATTTCAAACCTGCAATGGCCCATGACCGTGGCGCAAAAAACAACGGTGAACCCACCACCAGAAAAAGTACGAGGTTGAGATAGAACATCACGTTGAAAACAGCAGATCGGAATCCCGTCATTGGGCTTCCCCCAACATGCGCTTCAATGTCAGGCGCGAGGTGATGAGCGCCAACACGGTTGCCACCATCGGCACCAACAGGAACCATGACAGGCTGCGCCAATCACCTTCCTGTGGCAAAAAGAAAAGCCCCCGCGCTGCCGAGGCCACACCGTTGTTTTCGGTCACGCCCCAATAACCCAGCGCCAGAAATGTGAGCAGACCGCCAGCAAGACCAATCACGCCTGCTAAAAATCCCGTGGCGATAAATCGGCGATTGATTTCACCGGCAATAAAACCATCATCAGCCCCTGCAATATGCAACACCTCAACAACATT
Organism: uncultured Alphaproteobacteria bacterium; assembly: GCA_963779145.1. Lineage (GTDB taxonomy): Bacteria > Pseudomonadota > Alphaproteobacteria > Rhizobiales > Aestuariivirgaceae > Aestuariivirga. The sequence goes on along the minus strand of CAVZXJ010000044.1, from coordinate 157,895 downwards.
GCGATTGGCTTCAAGCACCGCCCGCGATGCAAAGATCACCATCGCCACAGCAGAGATTGAAATCAACACCAATACGAGTGACGATAACAACGTCAACGTTGAGGCCATGCGCCGCAATTCACTTTCCCAACGCCGATGCGTATCGAGCCGCGCCGTTGTGACAGCCGTTTGCAAGTCTTTCTCCAACGCAACAAAATCCGGCTGCACCTTATCATCAACAACAACTCGGATGAGACGTGGGATCGGCAAAAGATCAAGCCCGTCTTCACCAATCCAGGGTGCCACAAGTTTTTCACCCGCAGCACGGTCTAAAATGGTGACGGCCTTCACACCCTTGGTCTGCTCCAGAACTTTTGTCAGCGCTTGTAAATCCGCATCCATATCGCGCGTCGAAAGTTGTGGCACTTGCACAGTCACTTCGCTGGAAAGTCCTGATGCCCATTGTGCCACGGCGCGATTGATCAACAGCATTGCCCCAACGGCGAGCACAGCGAGAAAACACATGACCGCCATCACAGAAACGAGGGTGCGCAAGGGTGCCGCCGAGCGTGGAATAATGTCTCCCGGTTTTGCCATCACGCCAACTCCAACACGCCTTGGTCCAGATGATAAACTGGAGCCTTTTTCTGCCGCAGCAAACTTTCATCATGTGTCGCCAACAACACCGTCGTGCCCTGCCGATTTAGCTCCACGAACAGATGCAAAAGGCGCTTGGCCAAGGCCGGGTCCACATTACCCGTGGGCTCATCCGCTAAAATAATATCCGGTTTGGAAATGACAGCCCGCGCAATGGCGGCGCGCTGCTTTTCACCACCCGAAAGTACGGGCGGCAAAGCGTCCAATTTGTCACCTAAACCTACCCAATCCAAAAGATCTTTGACGTCGCGATGATAGTCTTCGACGCGCTTGCCTTGGATGCGCAACGGCAAAGCCACATTGTCGAAAGTCGAGAGATGGTCGAGCAAACGAAAATCCTGAAACACCACACCCATACGCCGACGAAGCGCAGGGCGTTCGGTACGCTTCAACGACAGTACATTCTTGCCGAATAAATCAAAGCGCCCTCGCGTCGGCTTCAGTGCCAAAAACAACAAGCGCAAAAGACTGGTTTTGCCAGCGCCCGACGCACCCGTCAAAAAGGCAAATTGCCCGTGTTCCAGCGTGAAGCTGACATCACGCAAGACCTCTGGTCCATTGCCATATCGCAGTCCTACGGCGTCGAGTTGCAGCACATTGTTTTCCCTGATTCGCGTGGACCCTGTTTAACCCGTTATTAACCACGACGGCAGATAGCTTTGCCTATGATCGTCAATTGTCCGTCTTGCTCCCAGCGCTACGCCTTGCCGTCGCTCGCCTCGTCAGCTGCTTTGCTGACCTGTCGGTCTTGCGGCCACCGCTGGCGTGAGGTTGAAACGATTGAGGCCATTGACGTGTCTGACGTGCCTTCACGCCGCTTGCCCGCCGTTATCAACCATGACGACGGACCAGAGGTTGAAGCTTCTCGCCTCGCCCAATTGGCCAGAAATGCGCAAGAAGAGCATCTGATCAAGCTCTTCAAACGTCGCCGCAAAATGCAGCAATGGGCTGTTTTTGGCAGTTTTGTGCTTGCACCCTTTGTGGCCGCCGCCGCCCTGCCTGAAACCGTGGTGGCCGCAGCCCCCATCAGCATTAAAGCCTATGAAGCCTTGGGCTATGACATCAATATCTACGGCCTAGAAGTGCGCGGGCTTGAACGCGAGCATATCGTTATGGACGGCCAGCGCATTCTCGCGGTCAAAGGACTGATTGCAAATATCGATGGCGATATGCGCAAAATCCCTTGGCTGCGCTTTGCCCTGACAGGGCCTGCCGGCGAAGAACTTTATACTTGGACCCTCGACACCAGCACCAAGCCTTTGCTGCGCCCGGGTGAAACCACCAGTTTTGTCACCCGCATTTCGGCCCCGCCGGAAGCAGCGCAAAACCTGCAAATTCGATTTGCCCGCGCCGATGAGATTGGCGTAAAGACTGGCAATGACCAGCCATAACATTGACGGATATCAAATCGATGTCCTTTTCTCCGAAGCCGAAATTGCCACCCGCATCAAAACGCTTGCCCGCGAAATTGCGGCACTGAAGCCTGAACGGCTGTTGGTGATCCCCATTCTCAAAGGCAGCTTTATTTTCGCCGCTGATTTGATCCGCGCCATGCACTATGCGGGCTTGTCGCCCGAAGTTGATTTCATGATTCTCGCCTCTTACCGCGAGGGCACGCGCTCATCCGGCCGCGTAGATGTGTTGCGTGACATTGAAACCGACGTGACGGGCCGCGACGTGTTATTGATCGATGATATTCTGGAATCAGGCCGCACACTCGCGTTTGCCAAGGATTTGATTATGGCCCGTGGCGCACGTGGAGCCAAAAGCTGTGTGCTGCTCAACAAGCCAGGCCACCTCGCCGCTAATATCGCCAGCGACTATATTGGTTTTGATTGCCCTGATAAATTCGTCGTCGGTTACGGCATGGACATGGCCCATCAATTCCGCGAACTGCCCTTTGTTGGCCACGTGGTGGCGGGGCCTAAGGTTTAACTAATAAAGCCCACGCAGCAAGCGGTCGATATAGGCTTTCTCTTGATCTGAGAGATCGCGCTCATTGGCTTTCGAGCGCAGTGTTTCTAAAATTTCGCGCGCGCGTTGTTGCGCCTGTTCGGTGGGCACCATGTCTTCATTGGGGCCTTGATCAGGATTGCGGGTGGCGCGGGGGCGACCTAGCGGATCGTCTTCACCACCACGACCCTCGCCATCTCTGGCGTCGCCGCTTTGTTTGCCCTGACCTTGTTCGCGCATTTGCTCGGCCAACTCTTGCGCACCTTTGCGCAAGTTATCCATGGCCTCGCTTTGCTTTTGCAAAGCACCTTCCTTGTCACCCTGCTCCAAAGATTCACCGGCTTCACCCATGGCGCGCTCAGCATCTTCGAGGGATTTGTTCTGACCCCCTTGACCACGCAAGCCTTCCAGTTGCTTTTTCAATTGTTGCTGCCGTTGCGACAAGCCCTTACCCTCGCCGGGTTGCTGGCCTTCACCTTGTTGCCCTTGATCGCCCGGTTCTTGACCCGGTTCCTGACCTTGACCCGGCATGCGCTGGGTTTCATCCATCAGGCGCTTTTGCTTCTTCATCATATCGCCAAGGCCCTGCATCATGTCTTCCATGTTGCCGTCGCCTTCGCCCGCCTGTTGCTGACCACCGGGTTCAAGATTTTGCAAAAGACGATCCAGCTCTTCCAGCATTTGCTGGGCCATGTCGTTGTTGCCGCCTTTTGACATTTCTTCCATGTCGCGCAGCATTTTTTCGAGGTCTTCACGCGAGACGGATTTGCCTTGATCGCCTTGCTGTTGTGGCTGCTGGCCCTCAGCCATACGTTTTTCAGCTTCGTCACGCATGGCGTCCAAATATTTGTCCATGGCACCGCGCAGCTTGTCCATCAATTCGGCGATGCGTTCTTGTGGCGCACCTTCGCGCAAAGCCTTCTGCAATTCTTCCTTGAGGGCTTTCAACTCTGCCCGCAAATCCGACAAGGATCCTTCTTCCAACTTCACCGCCAAGTCCCACATCTGGTCCATGGCAAAATGAATGTCGGAATAGCCAGCGGCATTGCGCAGGCGTGAAGCAATAGCACCCATCATCAATGACGGCGTGCGACCTTCAAACAAATCCTTAGGGTATAAATTCAATGTATCGATAAGCTTGGCCACATGCCCGGCACGCTCGGGAAACAATACCAATTGTTTGCGTTGCTCAATCAATGCACGCGGCAAGGGTTTAACAAAAACTCGTTCCGGCAACTTGAATGTTGTGGGCGCAAGTTTGCCTTCCTGCCCCGCCGCATCAATGGCCATCATATTCAAATTGACAGTGAAGCCAGCCCAAGGGTGCTTGGCCAAATCAAAACGTGACGAGCCCTTTTCATCTTTGCCATTGGCGCGGCGCAATGCGAATTTAAGTTCCGGCGGCTCAAACAAAAAGATGCCATTGGATTCAAAACCCGTCTGGCCATCTTGCTCATCCGCAAGTTCAACTTCGCCTGTAATTTTACGGACGCCATAATCATCCTGCGCTTGCCATTTCAGGGTCATATTACCCTTGGCATCCATTTCAGGTTTGTCTGTCAAGGCAAGTGTGGGCGGCGCATCCGGCAGAACCACGATGGGCCAGCGTGCCAATTCCTTTGAACCATCCGTGACAACAATGGTGGCCGGACGTTCAATCGTGGCCTCAGCTGACAAGGCACCATTCTTGATTTCAGATTTGACTTTAACATCAGCCAACACCTGGCCATCAGCACCCAGCACTTTCACTTGGGGCGCATCAGCACCGGAAACGCGAAGCGTGAAAATAGAGTTTTCAGGCACTTCAATGTCTGCACCCGTCGCCAATTTTTCTTTGATGACGGCACTCGTCAACAACAAGGGCGGTCGTGCGGTATAGGCAGGTGGCTTCAACCACGCATCAAGGTTTAATGGAATGGCGGGAACGACGGGAGAAATACGAACAGCTTCCCGCAAATTTTGCGTGAATGATCCTTGCCCCAAAAACAATGCCGCAACCAAACCCAAGGCGACGGGAACGCGCAAAGCGTATGGATCAAAAGAGCGCCAGCGTGATTGCGGGGGCACAACCTTGACCGATTTCAAGTTGGCGAGTTGCCGCTGCTTGTGTTCCGCCCATAGGCTTTCAGCCCGTGGATCCATAATTTCTGAGGCTATATCATCCTCAGCACTCGAAAGCCCGCGATGACCAACCTGTGCTGCCTGTTCCAACTTGCGCAGCGCGTGCAAGCGCTTGATGCGCTTCAATTTGAACAGGGGAAGCACAAACCAAATAAACGCAACGGCCAACACCGCCAAAACGGCGAGACGAACAATCATCGGCAAGGCATTCAAAACACCGGACGCCAACAGAATTCCGGCAACACCCAACACCAACAAAGGCTTGGCCCAAGCTGCCCACAGGTTTTCAAACCCCATAAACAAGCGTTGCCAAAACACCTTGCGGTGCAAGCGCTTCATGCTGTCTTGGCGGTACGGCTCACTCATTGTCGAAGCATATAAGCACAATCTGGCTGATTTGTGCCGTTACAAATCGGAAATTACGACGTTTGCCATGGGGCAAGTGCGTCCAATCCGATCAATTCTTCGTAACTTTGGCGGGGGCGAACGACAGCATGGCTTTTGCCCTTCACCAACACCTCAGGCACCAAGGGTCGCGTGTTATAGGTGCCGGACTGTACGGCACCATAGGCACCTGCCGTCATGACGGCCAAAAGATCACCTTGTTCGGGTCGTGGCATGCGGCGATCCTTGGCGAAATAATCGCCAGTCTCACACACACCGCCAACAACATCGGCAACCACCATTTCGGCAGTACGGCGCTCTTCATTCACAGGCCAAATATCATGGTGAGCGTCATAGAGTGTTGGTCGAATGAGATCATTCATCGCGCCATCTTGGATGACGAACACTTTGGTTTCGGTGTCCTTCACGTAAATCACGCGGGTGACCAAGATGCCAGCATTGCCCACAAACATGCGGCCCGGTTCCAGCACAAACTTCAAACCGAGGGGTCCAAGAACGCGCTTAACCATTGCGCCATATTCATCGGGGTGCGGCGGCACATCATTGTCACCACGATAGGGAATGCCAAGCCCACCACCTAAATCAAGGTGGCGAATGTTATGGCCATCATTGAGTAATTCCTTGGTGAGGTCTCCCATCAAACCATAGGCTTTTTCGAAGGGTGCCAAATCTGTGATCTGGCTGCCGATGTGCATATCAATACCCGCTACATCAATGCCCGGAAGTTTAGCCGCATTGGCATAAACCTCACGTGCCCGCACCCAAGAAATACCAAACTTATCACCGGCCTTGCCAGTCGAAATCTTGGCGTGAGTTTTGGCGTCCACATCAGGGTTCACACGAATGGAAACCGTGGCGCGCTGCCCCACACGATTTGCCACAGCAGACAGCAATTCCAATTCCGGCTCTGATTCCACATTGAAACAGGCAATGCCTTCCTTCAAAGCAAAGGCCATTTCGCGAGCCGTTTTGCCCACACCTGAAAACACAATCTTGCGCGCGGCAACACCAGCCTGAATGGCACGGCGCAACTCACCTTCCGAGACAACATCCATGCCAGCACCAAGTGCTGCCATGGTTTTGATAACGGCCTGATTGGAATTGGCCTTCATGGCGTAACAGATCAAATGCTCCGTACCTTCAAAGGCTTTGTCCATAACTTGGAAATGCCGTTCCAACGTGGCGTTGGAATAGACGTAAAAAGGTGTGCCGACTTCATCGGCGAGTGTTGACAAATTAACGTCTTCGGCATGAAGCACGCCGTCTTTGTATTGGAAGTGATGCATGAATTATTGACTTTGTTGCAATTGGGTTGGCGCTTCAGGGTCACCGCGCACGCCACAGCTGGCAAGGGCAAGTGCTGTCAGAATGACGAAGAGAAGTTTGTTCATTTCTTTTTGGCCTTCAATTGTTTCAACCAGCGCGCGGCTTCGCGCTTTACATTCGCAGGTGATGTTCCCCCAAGTGAGCGGCGTAAGGCAACAGAATTCTCAACCGTCAGAACCTTAAAAACATCTTTGGATATTTTGGGTTCAATCGATTGAAGGTCACTCAATGACAACTCGTTGAGTTTGAGCTTTTTGCTGTCGGCCAAGGCAACCACGCGCCCCGTCACATGGTGGGCATCGCGGAACGGCAGGTTCAGCGATTGTACCAACCAATCGGCCAAGTCGGTTGCAACAGAAAACCCTGAAGACGCCGCGTCGTGCATTTCGCGTTTATTGGGCTTCATATCCCGAACCATGCCTTCCATTGCGGCAATGGCGAGGGCCAATGAATCAATGGCGTCGAAGGCGGGTTCCTTGTCTTCCTGCATGTCTTTGGAATAGGTGAGTGGCAAACCCTTCATCACCATCGACAGGGCCGTGAACGCACCCAAAATGCGACCGGGCTTTGCCCGCACCAATTCCGCCGCATCCGGGTTACGCTTTTGCGGCATGATGGATGAGCCGGTGGTGAATTTGTCCGACAGCGAAATGAAGCGGAATTGCTGCGAGCACCAGATCACGATTTCTTCCGCGAGTCGCGACAGGTTCACGGCACAAATTGTCGATGCCGCCAGAACTTCCATCACATAGTCACGCGACGCCACGGCATCCATGGAGTTGCGAAGTGGTGCTGAGAACCCCAGAGCCTTCGCCGTCATGTCGCGATCAATTGGATAAGGCGTTCCAGCGAGAGCGGCTGCGCCCAAGGGCGACAAGTTGATACGCTTTCTGGCATCAGCAAAGCGCCCACGGTCTCGCGCAATCATTTCCACATAGGCCAGCATGTGATGACCAAACGTCACGGGCTGCGCCACCTGCAAATGTGTAAAGCCCGGCATGATGGTGTTGGCATTGCCCAACGCTTGTTCAGCGAGCGCCAATTGCAATGCGTGAAGGGCGTGATCAACGTTATCAACCACGTCGCGCATATAAAGTCTGAAATCCGTGCCCACTTGGTCATTGCGCGAACGTGCGGTGTGCAAGCGGCCGGCTGCGGGCCCGATCAAATCACGCAAACGTTGTTCGACATTCATATGAATATCTTCGAGAGCGTCTGAAAACTTAAACTTGCCCGCCTCAATCTCAGCTTTGACTTGATCGAGACCTTTTAGAATGGCCGCACAATCCGACTTTGAAATAATGCCCTGCTTGGCCAGCATTTGCGCATGGGCTTTAGAGCCTGCAATGTCTTGGGCGAACAGGCGCTTATCAAAACCAATCGAGGCATTGATGGCACCCATAATGGCAGACGGGCCTTCGGAAAAACGACCGCCCCACATTTTATTTGCCATAACAACCCCTATATTGCAGTGGACGTCACCATGAGCACATCCAACATGAAAAAACCTTTTGCCCTCATACCACTATTGATCGTTGTGGCGATTGGGATTTTTGGCATTTACGGGTTCCAGGGTGAACCGCGCAAGGCCGAAGTCGAAGTGCCCGCCGCTACCAGTTCAGGTTTCTCAAAAGCCTTGGCCAAGGGGCCGATGGCAGGGTTCATTGTTCATGCCCAGCGCAAGGACATTGCACCCTTCACATTCGCCGATGCAAAAGGCCAACAACTTGAACTTTCCAAGTGGAAGGGCCGCGTTGTGGTGTTAAACCTCTGGGCCACATGGTGTGCACCCTGCCGCAAAGAAATGCCGGATTTGGCCAAACTTGCAAACGGCACTGGGCGGACCGGATTTTGAAGTTGTGGCTTTAAGCCTTGACCGCAAAGGCTTGGAAGCTTCGCAAGCCTTTTTGAAGGAAATCGAGGTCAACAATCTCGCAACCTATATTGAACCTGAATCAAAATCTCTCGCAGCACTTCAAGCCCTCGGTTTGCCTGCAACGATTATGATTGATCGCAATGGCAAGGAAGCGGGTCGTTTGTTGGGGCCAGCCGATTGGGCCTCGCTAGAGGCGCAAGAATTGGTGAAGGCTCTCATAGCCGAAAAATAACTACCTTGTCGGTACGGGCTTCTCACCACGGTAATCATAGAAGCCGCGCTTGGTTTTGCGGCCCAGCCAGCCAGCTTCCACATATTTCACCAACAACGGGCAAGGGCGATATTTGCTGTCACTCAATCCTTCATGCAACACTTGCATGATCGACAAACATGTATCCAAGCCAATGAAATCGGCCAACTGCAACGGCCCCATCGGGTGGTGCGCACCCAGCTTCATGGCGGTATCAATGGCCTCAACCCCACCGACACCTTCGTAAAGCACATAAACAGCTTCATTGATCATAGGCAGCAGAATGCGGTTGACGATGAAGGCCGGAAAATCTTCAGACACGGCAATGGTTTTATTCAAAGCCAATGCAAATTCTTTGACCGAGCCAAATGTCTTATCGTCCGTGGCAATGCCACGAATAAGTTCCACCAATTCCATCACTGGAACCGGATTCATGAAATGCACGCCCATGAATTTTTCCGGACGATCCGTATTAGCGGCAAGGCGGGTAATCGAAATAGACGAGGTGTTGGAACCGAGCAGAGCTTCAGGCTTTAAGTGCGGGCACAAAGCTTCAAATATCTGGTGCTTCACCGCTTCTTTTTCAGTGGCCGATTCAATGATAAGATCATGATCACCAAAGCCAGCGTAGCTTTCAATGCCGGAAATGCGCGCCAATGCGGAATTCCGCTCCGCCTCAGTGATCTTACCCGATTTAACCTGACGCCCCATATTGGCGGCAATCAATTCTTTGCCCGCCGCAATGCGCTCAAAAGCAATATCGTGAATACCAACTTCCATGCCTGCCAAAGCGCAGACATGGGCAATGCCAGAGCCCATTTGCCCCGCACCAATAACGCCGACTTTTGTGATTTTCATCTTGGTTTTTCAACTGCTCAGGTTCAAAAGAATGACAGAACCTAATCCGCTGAGGGGCGTACCGCAAGCGCCTTTCGCATGTGCGAAAGAGCCAACATGTCACAGCCTTCAAGCGCCAACACATCCACGCTTTGGATGTTAATGTTGGGCAACTTTGTTATCGGCACTGGCGTTTTGTTGCCCGCCGGGCTCTTGAATGATTTTTCAGCCGACTTTGCAATCTCTGCGTCAAAAGCTGGTTTGATGCTGTTTTTCGGTGGCTTGGTGGTGGGCGTTGGTGCGCCTGTGTTTGCGGCCTTCACGAGCAAGATTGAACGCCGTTATGTGTTGACGTTTGCCTTAGCACTCTATGCTCTTGGCCATTTGGCGGCTTCGTGGGCGACAAGTTTCGAGTGGCAATTGTTCATCCGCGCACTCACTGTTATTGGAGCGGCAATCTTTACGCCACAAGCAGCTTCAACCGTTGGCTTATTGGTTCCGCCAGAGAGACGGGCTGGTGCAATCGCTTTCATCTTCATTGGTTGGTCGGCGGCATCCGTTGCGGGCATTCCGCTTGGTACCTTGCTATCTGACGCCTTTGGATGGCGCACTGTCTATATGTTGATGGCAATGCTTTCGATTTTTGCAGCATTGTGCGTTTGGTGCACGTTGAAGCCAAGACTATTTGTAACACCATTGAGTGTTGCGGCATGGAAACAAACATTTTCTTCGCCACTTCTGTGGCTCGTGTTCATGGTCACCTTATGTTCAATGTCTGCGCAATTCACAATGTTCAGCTATATTGCACCCATATTGCGCGATGGTTTTGCCGCAACACCCGTCATGATTTCTTTGATGTTTGCGATCGTTGGCATTGCAGGCGTCACCGGCAACACAATTGCATCTCGCGTGGTGTCCAAGTTTGGTATTGATCAAGTAATTGCAATCGCGCTGCTTTCACTATGCGTCGGCTTTTTCGGCTTTGTCTTGTTCTGGGGGCAGATTGTTCCTGCCCTGGTGGCTGGCGTGTTTTGGGGTTTGGGATCCTTCTCTTCAAACTCTCTGCAACAAAGCCGCCTCGTGGCACTTGCCCCACATTTGGCTGCAGCGACTGTGGCGCTCAATACCTCAGTCGTTTACTTGGGCCAATCCATGGGTTCAGTGGCGGGTGGGCGCATGTTGGATGCAGGATACATGGCCAACACGCCCATGGTTGCCCTAACTTTTATGATCTGCTCTTTGGTCTTCTCGCTGTGGGCGCACAGGATCACGCACCGCTCAGTTTTGGTGCCTTAAGGAGAACCCGCAACACTTGCGCCAAATCCTGCCCACGTTTCAAAATGAGGCCGCCTTGCGCTACAACCGAATACTGCCCCTGTTTGCGGGCAAGAGTTGGGTCTTTGACGATCCGGTAGAGCGGTTGCTCTGAAGCCCTTCGAAAAACCGAAAACTCGGCTCGTTCGCGACCAAAATCCATGGCGTAGTCGCGCCATTCGCCCGCAGCAACAAAACGTCCGTATAAATTTAAGATAAGACTGAGTTCGGTTCGGTCAAATGACACTGGTTTAGGTGCAGCGGGAAAGCGGACAACGTCCGCTGTGGCTTCACCACGTTGCGGTTGATCAACACCATTCTCCACGCCCATCTCCATGCCGGAACCTCATTGTTCGCCCGTTGTCATGTCATCGTTACATTGCGGTGCTTGCTTTGATTTGGCAAGGCTCTCTTCTTCAAGACCAAAATATCCAACTTTTGCCCCATTTGGACCAAGTCTTGGCCACCTTGCAGGATAATAAAGTGTGTGTTGCCTCGATAGCCCGGCTGAGCGGCTCCGGTTCCAAGCCCCCCAGCCCCCCTGAGCTTTTAAGTTCGGCCGGGCCCTTTTTAGTAAGTGAGTTTGTGAGGCGTTGAGTTTGTGACGGCCGGTTGTTACCGGCCGTTTTTTTGAGGCCTTGACCACAAGCACATTGCCACCATATCTGCCATCACACACGAGGGGCGCACGAGATGGCAAAAGCAGCAAAAACCGAAATTGGCAAACCACAGGCCTTTCAAGCCGAAGTGGCCAAACTTCTGCAATTGATGGTGCACTCGGTTTATTCCGACCGCGATGTGTTCTTGCGCGAGTTAATCTCCAACGCATCCGATGCGCTCGACAAACTGCGCTATGAAGCCATTGCCAAACCGGAGCTATTGGAAAAAGAGCCCGCACTATCGATTTCCATATCGGTGGACAAAACAACGAAAACCCTCACCATCACAGACTCAGGCGTTGGCATGACGGCTGATGAACTCGCCAGCAACTTGGGCACCATTGCCAAGTCTGGCACCGAAGCCTTTGTGAAGAAGTCTAAGGACGCGCCCGATTTGATTGGCCGTTTTGGCGTTGGTTTTTACGCAGCCTTCATGGTTGCCGACAGAGTTGTGGTCACCTCACGCAAAGCCGGCAGCAATAAAGCCCATACTTGGGAATCAGACGGCCTTGGCACCTTCACGGTAGAGGAAGCTGAAAAAGCCCCGCGCGGAACATCAATCACACTGCATTTGAAAGATGACGCCAAAGATTTTCTCGAGTCTTGGAAAATCGAGAGCGTTGTGAAGTCCTACTCCGACCACATCGCCCACCCGATTATGTTGGCGGGAGATGCAGAGTCGCGCCAGATCAATTCGGGCAGCGCCATTTGGACGCGTGCCAAATCCGAGGTTACAGCCGAACAGCACAAGGAATTCTATGGTGCACTCGCCCATGCGGAAGGAGAGCCAGCTCTTACCATCCATTACCGCGCTGAGGGACGGCACGAATATAATGTGCTGCTCTATATTCCAGGTGAGCGACCTTTTGATTTATATGACCCTGAACGCAAAGGCCGCCAGAAGCTGTATGTGCGCCGCGTGTTCATTGCCGACGATGCGCAACTCTTGCCGCCCTATCTGCGCTTCATTCGTGGCGTGATTGATTCGTCCGATATGCCGCTCAATCTTTCGCGGGAAATGTTGCAGAACAACCCTGATGTGGCGGCACTCCGCAAAGCCGTGACCAATCGTGTGTTGCAGGAATTGAAGAAGCTAGCGGAGAAAGATGAAGCCGCTTTCACCAAGATCTGGGAGCTTTATGCACCCGTGATCAAGGAAGGTCTCTACGAGGATTATGAACGCCGTGACCAGCTGTTTGAACTTGCACGTTTCGCCTCAATCAAATCGCCCGTGTTGTCGTTGAAGGATTATGTGGCAGGCCTCAAAGAAAACCAGACGGCGATTTATTATATCACCGGTGAGGATGCCAAAAAAGCCGCCGCAAGTCCGCAGCTTGAGGGTTATAAAGCCCGCGACATTGATGTGTTGTTGTTGACGGATCCAGTTGACTCCTTCTGGGTACGCACGGCGATGGGCTTTGACGGCAAGCCGTTTGTGTCCGTCACCCAAGGGGCAGGCGACATTGATGCAATTAAACCAGCCGATGCACCAAAAGATGAAGTTAAAACCGACGATGCAACGCAAAAACTCATCGATGCCATGAAGCTTGCCTTGGGCGAAAAGGTGCAAGATGTGCGCGTGTCGAAACGTCTGACAGACAGTGCGGTGTGTCTCGTGAATGACAGTGCGCTGGACCGCAACCTAGAGCGCTTGCTCTCACGTCAAAAAGATTCAGGTGTCTCCATCAGTGCACCCGTGTCTGGAAATCAATCCGTCCCATGCCCTCATCAAGGCCTTGGCTAAATCGTCGGACGTTTCGGATGCGGCACATTTATTGTTGGATCAAGCCTTCATTCTGGAAGGCGAACAAGTTGCTGACCCCGCGGGCTTTGCAAGGCGCATGGGCGAGGTGATGGCGCGGGCCTTTAGCTGAGCTTCAGCGCTGGCGAGCCCGTGCTTTTTGAAATGGCGTGTTCCAACCGTTGCATGGCTTTTTCAAAAGCAAACTCGGGCGAATGCATGAGGCGTTCAGCAAGATAACACCCTGCCAAAAAATCTCCTGTTCCGTGGGGAACGGCGGCAAGGCGCGGGCTCACATGACGTCGTAAAACGCCGCGCAAGTGCAATTCAGTGGCAAGCTCGTCGTCACTTTCTGGCACTGATGTGATGATGGTTTCTGGCCGACCCAATGTCTCAACCGCATTTTCTCGGTTCGGCGTTCCTGCCAGCCATTGCAGTTCAAACACATTGGGTGTCGTAATCGTGGCCAGAGGCAACAACACATCCCGAATCGCTTCCGCCACCTCTTGCCCAACATAAAGCTGTCCATGGTCGCCGATGACCGGGTCAACCAACACATGAAGATTCTGATTCAACGCTTTTAATGTGGCGATTTGTTTCGCAACCGCAATGACTTGCGCTGCTGACGTAAAGTAGCCCGTCAAAATTCCGCCAAGTCCATCAAATGCGTTGATCGCGTGCAAGGCTTGAAACATTTCGTCTATCAATGCCGCTGGCGTGGATTGTCCGGCAGGTTTGGTAAGGCCGGGATGATTTGACAACACCACCGTTGGGATTTGTAAAACCTCGTGTCCAGATTCTTGAAGTGCGGGCACCGCAGCCGAATTGCCAACCGGGCCATAAATTGTTTGCGACGAGATGCTGAGAACTTTTACCATCTCATCATCATGTCAGATGTAGCCTGCATCCATCAACCATAACAACAGAGAGGCCGTGATGGCAGCAAAGCCGGTGCCCAAGGCGACCGCCCCCGTGACGGCCGGAACCGCCTCATCGTTTTTCTGCGCGAACAGAAATGCATTTGCCCCCGTGGGCATGGCGGCAAATAGCACCGCAACCTTGATCCACAGCGGCGGCAAGGTCACGGCATAACGCGCAATCAAATAGACAAATACCGGCATGGCAACCATCTTGAGCCCAATCAAGGCAAACATGCCGCCCCACGATCCGCGCAAGCTATAGGCGGCCAAGGAAACACCCAAAGCCACAAGTGCCGTTGGCACGCTGGCGTCTGACAGCATAGAAAGCATCTTGTCCGGCACGGGGTGAAGCCCAAGCCCCGTCAAGCGCCATATGCCACCTGCAACAAGGGCGAGGATGATGGCGTTGGTGGCCAGCATTTTGGCCAATGCTGTTGCGGTTTCAGAGAAAGAGAAGGTTGCTGAATGACGCGCAAGCTCTCGGTGCAATGTGGCGGCAAACCACAAGATTGGCGCATGGACTGACAAGATCATACCCAGCGGCACACCAACACTCGGTCCAAAATGGGCGAGCGCCAAAGGTGTTCCAAGCAAAGCCAAATTACCAAAACCCGTGGCCATGGAAGCAGCGGCCCCGCCAGATGCATTCAGGCTTCCAATAAAACGCGACACAACTGCCGCAGCAATCCACGCCAACGCAAGCCCGCCAAAAAACGCAATCCACAAGGCCCAAGGTGCACCCTCTTGTGCGGCCATGGTCGCAACAGTGCGAAACAGAAATGCCGGAATTGCAATATTGAAAACAAACAGCGTAATGCCGCGCCCAGCTACCCCGTCCAGAATATTGGCGCGTGCCAAACCGTAACCCAACATGATGAGCCCGAAGACCGGGAGGACCGTGTTGATGATGGCGTTCATGCTAGAGAATCCACAGTCCATGCTTCGAGGCATTGCTGCGCAATGCACCTCAGCATGAGGGGATATAAATAATGTCCCTCACCCTGAGGTGCCGCGAGAAGCGCGGTCTCGAAGGGTCTCACAACCAGCTGTGACTTTCGGCGTTCTGCTTTTCAAAGGCGGTGATGCTATCGGCCTTCTCAAGTGTAAGGCCAATGTCATCCAAACCATTCATCAAACAATGCTTGCGGAAGGGGTCGAGGTCAAATTTGATGGTACCGCCATCGGGTCCACGAATTTCTTGCGCAGCTAAATCAATGGTCATGGTTGCGTTTGAGCCACGCTCGGCATCATCCATGAGCAACTTCAATTGTTCGGGCGTTACAACGATTGGCAGAATGCCGTTTTTGAAACTATTGTTGTAGAAAATATCAGCAAAGCTTGTGGAGATGACACAGCGAATGCCGAAGTCTAACAAGGCCCAAGGTGCATGTTCACGCGAAGAGCCACAACCAAAGTTATCGCCCGCAACTAAAATTTGTGCCGAACGATAAGCCGGTTGGTTCAATACAAATTCAGGCAATTCTTGGCCATCTTGGGTGAAGCGCATTTCGTAAAACAGCGATTTTCCCAACCCCGTGCGCTTGATGGTTTTCAAGAACTGCTTGGGGATGATCATGTCGGTGTCGATGTTGACGATGTTGAGCGGGGCTGCAACACCTGTAAGCACGTCGAATTTTTGCATCTACTTTTTCCTTACAAATTCACCGACGCCGCTTCATCGGCACCGATCATCAAATTGAGATTTTGGACAGCAGCACCCGAAGCACCTTTGCCAAGATTGTCATAAATCGCCATCAAAACAACCTGGCCACGAGCATCATTGGAGAACACATTGAGGCGCATATTGTTGGTGTTGTTATTGGCTTGCGGATTTAAATTTTCGGCATTGTCGAGGGCTGCCACTGAGATAAAGCGCGACTTTGCATGATACCCCGAAATCGCCGCGTGAATATCGCGTCCCGTCACGCCTGATTTCAGGTGTGACATATGCAATGGCACTGACGTCAACATGCCTTGCGCGAAATTTCCAACCACGGGCTGGAACAGCACATCGTCGGTGAGGCCCGTATAATGTTTCATCTCCGGCAAATGCTTATGATGCAAGGACAGGCCATAGGGGGCATAGTGTGACGCCGCATGACCTTTGGCCTCATAGTCTTCAATCATCTTCTTGCCACCGCCGGAATACCCCGACACGCCACCATAGCTCAGGCTTGTTTCTTTCGACAGCAAGCCAGCATCAATGAGCGGTTTCACCAGCGCAATCAAACCCTGTGGCCAACAGCCCGGGTTGGCCACAAATCGGGCATTGGCAATACGGTCACGATGCTGGGCATCAAGCTCTGGAAAACCATAGGCCCAATCCGGATTGATACGGAAGGCCGTCGAAGCATCAATCACGCGGGTTTTGGATTTCGCATCGATCAACGCAACGGCTTCAATTGCTGCTTCATCAGGCAAGCAGAGAATAGCCACATCAACACTGTTCAACAATTCACGCCGCGCTTCGGCGTCCTTGCGGCGTGCCGGATCAATGGAAACAAGTTCCAAATCCGTGCGGCCATTCAGCCGCTGCCTGATTTGCAGACCCGTGGTGCCCGCTTCGCCGTCAATGAATATGGTTGGTTTGTTGCTCATGTTGGCGGCCTTCTAAACCCTGTGACGGCCGCTTTCAACATGAACGGAAAATAAATGCGAGCCTCAGGATCGGTTCAGGAGGTTTCCCCTAAAACCAAAACATCGAAAGTGCCTACCCCAACCAAACAAACCCTAAGGAAACACCATCATGAAAAAGATCATTATCGCCCTCGCCGCCGTAACAACCCTCGCCGCTGGCGCTTCTGCCGCGCAAGCCAAAGTAAACTTTGATGTCTATCTCGGCGGCTTCGGCGGTCACGGATATGGTTATGGCCACGGTTACTACGAACCAGTTGGCTACGATGACCAAGACTGCCACTTTGTGACCAAGAAGAAGGTCAGCTGGAAATATGGCCACAAGATTGTGAAGTACAAGAAGGTTTGGGTCTGCGACAGCTACTAAGATTTAGACAGAGCAACCGATCCCCTGCAAAGGTTCAAAAGCTCAAAACAAAACCGCCCGTGATCTCCCACACGGGCGGTTTTTGTTATTTCAAACTGCGATTAATCGCAGAAAAACACGCAGGCCTTTTGGCCCGAAGCATTCATGGCCTGAACCGTTGTAAAGGCAGCCAAACCGCCCGTTACCGTGGTCACAAAAACCAGTGCCAAAAATACGCGACGCAAAAACGCAGCATCAGCTTTAACAGTTGTATTCACAAGGATATCCCCTTCGACGCTTACACACCGACAGCCCCCGCTGTCCGATTCATGCTTAGCGTATAAGCCGTGTCTTTAACGTAAAGAAAAGGTTAATCAACCCTTAAAAACAGGGATGGTTTACGGGTTTCGAATATCCACAAACCGCCCCGCAATCGCCGCTGCTGCTGCCATTTGGGGCGACACGAGGTGGGTGCGGCCCTTATAGCCTTGGCGGCCTTCGAAGTTGCGGTTGGAGGTTGAGGCGGCACGCTGGCCGGGCTTCAACTGGTCGGGGTTCATGGCCAAGCACATGGAGCAGCCGGGCTCACGCCATTGGAAGCCCGCTTCGATGAATATTTTGTGCAAGCCTTCAGCTTCCGCCATTTCCTTGACCAAGCCGGAGCCCGGAACAATCATGGCATAGTCCAAATTGCCCGACACTTTTTTGCCCGCGAACGACGTCAGCAACAGCGCGCATATCTTCAATGCGGCCATTGGTGCAGGAACCGATCCAGATCACATCCAATGGAATGTCGGTGATCTTCTGACCAGCGGAAAGCCCCATATATTCAAGCGCACGGATTTTGGATTGGCGTTTGCCTTCATCGGCAATCAGCGCTGGATCAGGCACGACACCTGCAATCGAAACAACGTCTTCAGGTGAAGTGCCCCACGAAACGATGGGCGGCAAATTGGCAGCATCGAGTTTTACGATGCGATCAAAATGCGCACCTTCATCCGTCACCAAGGTTTCCCAATATTTGAGCGCCTTGTCCCATTGCTCACCCTTGGGTGCTTTAGGTTTGCCCTTGAGGAAAGCATAGGCTTTTTCATCAGGCGCAATCATGCCAGCACGTGCGCCACCTTCAATGGTCATGTTGCACACGGTCATGCGGCCTTCCATCGACAAGTCACGAATGGCTTCGCCCGCAAATTCGATGACTGAACCTGTGCCACCAGCCGTTCCAATTTCACCGATGATGGCAAGGATAATGTCTTTCGCGGTGGAGTGCTTGGCCAATTTACCATTCACTTCCACTTTCATGTTCTTGGCTTTTTTCTGGATCAGTGTTTGCGTGGCCAGAACATGCTCCACTTCCGACGTACCAATGCCGTGGGCCAAGGCACCAAATGCGCCATGGGTTGAGGTGTGGCTGTCGCCGCAGACGATTGTGGTGCCGGGCAATGTGAAACCTTGTTCAGGGCCAACCACGTGCACAATGCCTTGGCGCTTGTCGAGCTCATTGAAATATTCGATGCCGAATTCCTTGGCGTTATTCGCCAGCGCCTCAACTTGTATGCGCGACTCTTCTTCAACAATGCCCTTGGAACGGTCTGTCGTCGGCACGTTGTGATCAACCACAGCCAGCGTCTTTTCAGGGTGGCGCACCTTGCGGCCCGTCATACGCAAACCTTCAAAAGCTTGGGGGGACGTAACCTCATGCACGAGATGCCGGTCGATATAAAGTAGGCACGTGCCATCATCAGCCTGATGGGCAACATGGTCATCCCAGATCTTGTCATAGAGTGTACGTGCTTTGGCCATGGCGAATATCCCAAAAATCAGTGTGTTTGGGCGCTATGTATGGTGTTTGCAGCAAAGAGTCAAAATGACAAAACGCATGGCCTGTCATTCCTCAATTGATTGTATCCATAACAAGATTTGCGTTGTCGAACACTGGCTGGCGATGTAGCCAAATATGATGCGCCCCATCCACATTTTACTCGGCATCATCACCACTGCAATTTGGGGGTTTAACTTTGTGGTTTTGAAAGTGGCGCTGGAGGATATTCCGCCACTGCTGCTCACCGCCCTCAGGTTTATGTTTGCGTGTTTACCCGTGCTGTTTCTGCCCAAGCCCAAAAACATGAAGCCCAAACATTTAGTCATTGTCGGGCTCACTGCGTTTTTGGGCCAATACATCTTTTTGTTTGTGGCAATGAAACTGGGCATGCCGGCGGGGCTGTCATCGGTCACTTTGCAGCTGCAAGTGTTCATCACCATTCTGTTGTCCATCATCTTGTTGAAAGAGCGCCCTAAGCTGCAACAGGTTTTGGGGAGTTGCTTGGCGCTTGCCGGCCTCACCACCATTGCTTCAACCGTAGGCCAAGGCACCACGATTCCGGCCATCGCCATGCTGTTTATTGTGCTGGCGGCTGCAACCTGGGCTTACGGCAACTTCACCATCAAACTGGCTGGGCCTGATGCGGGCTTCGGCACATTGTCGGGCATTGCATGGATCAGCTTGGTACCGATTTTGCCTGCCCTTGCACTGTCATTTGCTTTCGAAGGGCCAGAGCAATGGCTGCATTCCTGGAATACCGTGCGACCAATTTCACTTGCAGCTTTGGCCTTCACTGTCGTGCTTTCAACCTGGGCCGGATTCATGGTGTGGGGCAAACTACTGTCAACCTACACAGCAAGTGTGGCTGCACCTTTTGCACTGTTGGTGCCGGTGTTTGGCGGGCTATCGGCCTATCTCATCCTCGACGAAACGCTAACACCCCTGCGCATGGTGGGGTCACTCATGATTTTTGCAGGATTGGCGATCATTCTGTTGCCGTGGGACCGCTGGCTTTCGGCCAAATAAAAAGGGCCAGTCTCGCGACCGGCCCTCTTAAATTCTTAGCCGCTAAAATTAAGCGCGGGCTTGGTCTGTCTTGGCGCGAGGCGCCTTGCCAGCAACCAATTCCTTGGCTTGTTCAACCCATTCTTCGCGCTTGGTCTTGCCCTTAAGGCCGAGCTTTTCGTCGAGAGCGAAAATCGCTTCATCTGACATATCAGCAATCTGCTTCAACGAGGTGATGCCTTCAGCGTGGAGTTGTTCCTTGATCTTTGGGCCAACGCCACCGATCAACGACACATCATCTGCTGCTACTTCAGCCTTGGCGGCAACTGTTTCAACAACTGCGCGCTTGTCATCCCAACGTTGATCTTCAACGATGCGGGCAGCCTTACCAGTACGACCCTTGAGGTAATAAAGCTTGGCGCGACGCACTTT
Source organism: uncultured Alphaproteobacteria bacterium (assembly GCA_963779145.1). GTDB lineage: Bacteria > Pseudomonadota > Alphaproteobacteria > Rhizobiales > Aestuariivirgaceae > Aestuariivirga. The sequence continues at coordinate 137,615 of CAVZXJ010000044.1, read as the reverse complement.
GCCGAAGCGCACAACCTTGATCGAGTCAATCATTGGCGAATAAACTGGGAAAATACGTTCCACACCTTCGCCGTAAGACAACTTGCGAACCGTGAAGCTTTCGTTGATGCCGCCGCCGGAACGGGCAATGCACACACCTTCATAGGCCTGTACGCGGGTGCGTTCGCCTTCTTTAACCTTGACGTTCACGATCACCGTATCACCGGCATCGAAATCCGGAACGGCGCGCTGGGCGGCAACAATGGCCACTTGCTCGGCGTTGAGCTGCGCAATAATGTTCATAATTCTGGTATCCTTATTGAACCCGATGTGGGGAGTTGGGGGCTTCTAGCTGCAAGACTGTTGAAAAGTCAACCTTTGGGCTTGTGAATCTTATCGTAGAGATCAGGTCGTCGTGATTTGGTGATTTCTTCGCGTTTTTGGCGCTTCCATTTGGCAATCTCCTTGTGGTTACCGCCCATCAAAATCTCAGGAATTTCAAGACCTTCCCATTGATTTGGCTTGGTGTAATGCGGGTGTTCCAAGAGCCCGTCAGAAAAGCTCTCTTCCGCAGCACTTTCAAGTTTGCCCATAACGCCGGGCAGCAACCGCACCACGGCATCCAAAAGTACTAACGCCGCAGGTTCCCCACCGGATAAAATATAATCGCCAATGGAGACTTCGCGAAGTTGGCGTTTTTCGATGACGCGCTCATCCACACCCTCAAAACGACCGCAAACGATGAGACAACCCGGACCAGCAGAAATCTCCTGCACGAGCTTCTGCGTCAAAGGCTGGCCACGCGGGCTCATCAACAGGCGCGGGCCGACATGCGCTGTTTCATCGATGGCTTTCGCCAGAATATCTGGCTTCAGCACCATGCCCACACCACCACCTGCGGGGTGATCATCCACAGTGCGGTGCCTATCGGTGGCGAAAGAGCGAATGTCCGTGGCTTGCAGCGACCATTTACCTTCCGCCAAAGCCCGACCCGCCAAGGACTGGCCCAGCGTTCCCGGAAACATGTCCGGAAACAGCGTTAAGATGGTGGCTGCGAAACTCATTCCTGCTTGTTTGAAAGGTCGAGAAAACTGTCTGGCAAATTGAGTGTCACAACGCCGTCCTGCATCGCCATGAATAATGAAGGCACGAGGAGCGATTCCTTGGCACCCGTATCAATGTCGAGCAAATCGCCAGCACCAAAATTTTCAATGCCGATAATCACACCCAATTTAACGCCGTTATAAATGGCATCCTGACCGATGAGATCGACGAGATAGACTTCATCGTCAGCAGCCACGGGCAAGCGCTCGCGCGGCAAAGACAAATCCTGGCCTTTCAAGCTTTCGGCCTGATTGCGGTCCTTGATGTTTTTGAGGTCCGCAATGAAACCGTCCGGCACCGCTTTCATGCGCGCAATCTCAACCACACGACCATCAGCCGTCGTGAGTGCGCCATAGGTCGCAATAGCGTTAGGATCAGTGGTGAAGCTTTTCAGCTTCACAGCACCACGAATGCCATGGGCCCCAGTGATGCGGCCGAGGAGGATGAGGTTGTCTGTCATTGATAAGTGGCCCCCTCACCCTTCGGGCAGCTCCCCCAACAAGTTGAGGGAGCGACTTGCAGACATCCTCGCTCCCTCAACTTGCTGGGGGAGCTGTCGCGCAAGGACGGAGGGGGCCTTTATTCGACTTAAGCTTCAGCAGCAGGTGCAGCAGCGGCGGCGGCTGCATCTTCAGCGGCCTTTGCAGCAGCGGCGGCAACCTTGGCAGCAGCATCGCTCGCAGCCTTTTCACGCTCGGTGCGCTTTTTGCCGGGAAGTGCCTTGTTCGGGTTGTTGCGGGCGTCACGCTTGGCAACACCAATCTTGTCGAGGAAGCGCAAAACACGGTCTGTTGGCTGTGCGCCCTTCTTCAACCAAGCAGCGGCCTTTTCACCGTCGAGCTTCACACGATCAGCCGAATCCTTTGGCAGCATCGGGTTGAATGCACCGATGATATCGATGAACTTGCCATCACGTGGCGAAGTCGCAGCAGCCACAACAATGTGGTAGTAAGGACGCTTCTTAGAGCCTGCACGAGCAAGACGAATTTTCACTGACATTTGGTATCTCCTTTAAAGTCGTATGTGAATTCAGTTATTTCTTTTTGAACGGATTGCCACCCAAACCCGGCAGGCCACCAAGGCCCGGGAGTTTCGGCATGTTGCCACCCATCAATTTCGAAAGGTCAGGTAATTTGGGAGCAGTTGATCCGCCCTGATTGCCTGCCATTAAATCTTTCAAATCAGCGGGCAAGGCATTGGGATCAAGCCCCGCCAATTCACCGCGCATTTTTTCCATTTCGGATTCGGACGGCATGCCCTTACCGCCGAACATTTTGCCGAACATGCCTTTGCCGGAACCCATCTGCTTCATCATGTCGGCCATTTGCAGATGCATCTTGAGGAGCTTGTTGATCTCTTCAACCTTCACACCCGCACCTGATGCGATGCGCTTCTTGCGCTTGCCGTCGATAATCTTGGGGTTGGCGCGTTCTTTTTTATTCATCGAGCCAATAGCTGCAAGTTGACGCTTGAACATCGACTCGTCGAGGTTCGAACCTTCAAGCTGCTTTTGCATTTTGCCCATGCCCGGCAGCATTTTCATAACGCCACCCATGCCGCCCATTTTTTCAAGCTGCTTGAGTTGGTCGGCCAAGTCATTCATGTCGAACGCGCCCTTGCGCATCCGGTCGGCAATTTTCTTGGCTTTATCGGCGTCAAAATCGAGCGAAGCTTTTTCAACGAGCGAAACAACGTCGCCCATGCCAAGAATACGACCAGCGATACGTTGGGGGTGGAAGTCTTCCAACCCGTCGAGCTTTTCGCCAGTCCCCATCAACTTGATCGGCTTGCCTGTAACGGCGCGCATCGACAAAGCAGCACCACCACGGCCATCGCCGTCGATACGCGTCAACACAATGCCGGTAATGCCGATTTTTTCATCAAATGCGCGGGCGAGATTGACGGCGTCTTGACCCGTCAACGCATCAGCAACCAGCAGGGTTTCTTTCGGCTTGGCAATGTCGCGAACCGATGCCGCTTCGGCCAACAGTTCTTCATCGATATGTAAACGGCCCGCCGTATCGAGCATGACAACGTCATAGGCGCCTTTTCGGGCCTCCGACATGGCACGCTTTGCAATTTGAATAGGTGTTTCGCCTTTGACGATTGCCAAGGTTGCCACCTTGACTTGGCGACCCAAGATTTCGAGTTGCTCTTGCGCGGCGGGCCTTCGCGTATCAAGCGACGCCATCAACACTTTGCGCTTTTCACGGTCTTGCAAGCGCTTGGCGATTTTCGCTGTTGTTGTGGTTTTGCCGGAGCCCTGCAAACCCACCATCAAAATGGCGACGGGTGGCGAGGCGCGGAGATTCAATGCCGACTGATCAGACCCTAAAATCTCCACGAGTTCATCGTGAACAATTTTGACCACCATCTGGCCGGGCTTAATCGACTTAACGACGTCCGCACCCACAGCTTTGGCGCGCACTTTTTCGGTGAAGGTTTTGACAACCTCAAGCGCCACGTCAGCTTCCAACAAAGCCCGACGCACCTCACGCATGGCAGTATCGACATCAGCCTCCGACAGGGCACCACGGCCCGTCAGCTTGTCGAATATGCCCGTCAGGCGATCGCTTAAAGTTTCAAACATTTATACTTTCCTTCCCTCCCCACTCGCGGGGGAGGGTGGTGAGGTCGCAGACCGAACCGGGAGGGGGACATGTGATCACATCCCTCTCCCGCTTCGCTGTCGCTCAGCACCCTCTCCCGTAAAGGGCGAGGGTAAGTGCCAATCCCAAACGAAAACGACACCCGGGGGCGAAAACTCGCTGCCGGATGCTGGTCGCTGCACTTCCCGGGGCTTGTTGTCTGGAGCAACTTACACTTCGCAAATCCGAGATTTGCTCGTCCGTTGCTCTGAACCCCATGTGTGCAGAGACCTCGAAACGTTCAAGACGTTATTGAGATGGCGGGTGCATAGTGGAAATGGGCGGGGAAGTCAAATTGGGGACTTTTAAGTGGCGGAAGCGGGGTTTTTAGCTTTATCAATATTGTTGAACAAATTCCTTGACAAGGAATGCTTATTGTCCTATATAGAGATTTACCGGTTGGCTCTACGCCCAGCTGATTGACATCGTGAATAAGTGCCCCGTTGCCCGGGCCGGAATGGCAACAGCGCCCCAACCGCTGAAGATGAAGCTGGAACAACGCTTGAGGTGTGCATGCGATCGAGCGCAGAAGGTTTAATGCTTTCCACCACGCCCGTGAGAGTACTGAGCTTATTTTCAAAGTACCAATCCATTGACCATTGTTATCGCACCGCCGAGACAGATGGCTTTAATTGGCTTCCTCGCTATGTTGAATCACGGCGCTAAGTTGCAATTGCTATCGCAGCGTCATGTTGGTATAGCTTCGCAGTTATTTTGTATTTCTTTGTCAGTATACGTGATCTCTTTTCCCAGATGAAATTAGTGAGTTCGCCTGAAACAATGAATCTCCTGGCGAAATATTCGCACCTTCAAGTTCATCTATAAGTGGTGTAAACGCCATGCTGATAATTTTTGTCCGTTCGCTATAAGAGCCGACTCCGATGACTTACCTTTATTGTAGGACCAAAATACATCTATTCAAGTTTATCATTGCCGGAACGAGTCCGGCAATGACCTTGACTGTGGGTCTCATTTTGTTCGATTTCAAAGGTCAGATTATGTTTGTGATGTAGACATTGGAAGTGTTGTATGCGGTAAGTTACTTCAACACCTTCGGCCAATTTGCATTGCCACTTGCGATGTTGCCGGGAATGTCGTCGTTCCAGCGTTTTTGGGCTTGCTTGTTGAGATTGAGATAAAGCTTGCCCCCGACGATTTTCCACAGCAGCGGGTCGCCTTTGGCCGTTACGCCATTGGCCACGGCATAGGCGCAATAGCCGCCGAATGCGGGGGCGAATTTAGCAGGAGACGCTTGAAACGCCTTCATGTTTTCAGCCGAAGAAAAGTACCACTTCGCCCCATTGTAACTGGCCGAAAATTTGGCATCGCCCTTTTTTGGGCCGCCTTGGGTGTAGCTCACCACGTCATATCCACCAGCGCCAACACCTTTCACAATGCCGGTGTAAACCGCAGGCTTTGCGGCAAACGCCAGTGTGGGCAAGGCGACAAGTGCTGTCACAGCAAAAGCTGCCTTGAACATATTGCGACGGGTGAGTGTGTGTGTCATTTTCATATCTCCAGTGATGAAAACATCTCTAGTGAAGAGCACAATCACCGTCCAAACACTAAAGCGCGAGCAGTGCGTGACTGAACACGACCGTTGAAGGTTTGGAGGAACAACGATAGCATGAGACAATGACTCACATCCGCATTCTATTTAGTACAATCGCCTGTCTGTTTGTTTCACTTTCAGCCACGGCCGCCGATTGGGAGGGCGTGTTTTCGGGCACTTTGGGTAAGTCTCAGGTTTTGGTGGAGCTCACAGAACCCCTTGATGACATGGAAGGTGAGACCAAGCGGGAAGCTTCACGTTATAGTTATCTGCCCAAAACCCGCGACTTGAATTTGATGCTGAAATCCAAATCCGGTGACTTGCGCTTCGAGGAAACGCTTCTTCCGCACTATCAATATTCCAGCCCTGAAGTGACCGACAAAAAAGTGACTGGCACATGGGTGTTGTCGGTCAAAGGCGCGTCTGCCACGGGCGAATGGACCTCGCCCAATGGCAAGAAGCGCCTGCCCATCAAACTGTCGCGCGTACCGAATTTGCCCGATGACAATCCATTTCCCAACAGCAACATCTGGACAGCCACATATAACGCGGAGTGGCTGAAACACGTGACCATTGCTCCGGTGGGCAAACCTCAAAACTTTGGCGCGGTCGGTGTTGATATGATGAAGGATTCAGCCTTCGGCATTGAGCACCCCATGCTCAGCAATTTTCCCGATGCCGCGCGCAAGCAAGCCGCCAATACTGTTCTCACGGCAGCTTTCAAAACCGAAATTGCGCAATACCGCGATTGCAAAAATGGCGTGCCGATTGATTGGGTGGATGACGCGCAACCGTCCGAGCCCGAATTCGCCTATACCGTTGACTATGCCACACCCAACCTGTTGAGCTTTACCATTGGCGGCTCCGTGTTCTGTGGTGGTGCCCACCCTGCAAACTACGTAACACCCGTCACCTACGACCTCTCCACCGCAGAACAAATTGGCGGCCGTGCGGGCGAGAATAAATCTGACCTCAACCCCGATGCCTTTGGCCGCATTTTGAAACTCGCCAACAAGCAAGAGCGCATGGCCTTTGAACGCTTTGCACTGGGATTATGGAAAGCAGGTGCTGCCAAGGATAAAGAAATGGCTGAAACCTGCATGACCGGATGGATTGACGACAGCCCAGAAGGTGAAAAAGATTTCTCTTTGTCCTTCACGCCAAAAGGCTTGGCCATCACCCGCCGCGATTACCCCCATGTCGCGTCCGTGTGCCTGGCAACTGATTTCAATCCCACCATCATTCCTTGGGCTGACTTGAAACCATGGCTCAAGCCCGATCAAACTTTGCTGAATACCGAGATCCAATAATGCGGCCACCGACAATCGAACATTCCCCCGCACTCATCCTTGCAGGTCGCAATGGTAACTTCGCCATTGGTCCATCAGACGGCATTAAAGACCTATGGGAAAAATTGATGGAAGATTTTGGCCGCATTGCGGGTCAAGTGGACTTAAAGGCCTACGGCGTTTGCCATAATTTTGATGGCGCGGGCCGCATGGACTACATGGCAGCAGCAGCTGTGGACAATGCAGGTGATGTGCCGGGCTATCTCCACACATTGATCATCCCCAAACGCAAGGTCGCAATTTTTGCGCACAGCGGTGGATTGGAAACCTTGAGCAACACGTGGAGTAAAATCTTTTCAGACGGCTTGCCGCAAGCAAATCTCAAAGTCGCACCCGGCCCGCAGTTTGAAGTCTATTCAGAAGATTTTGACGCCGACGTAGGGCTGGGCACAGTCACGATCCACATTCCCGTGCTCTAATACAAAAAGGCCGGAGCGGCATGGCGTGCCGTCCGGCCGGTCTGAGGGTATATTACAAGTAATCCCCCGATCACTGCTTGTAAGGGTAATTTTGGCTCACCCCTTGCTCCCACCACAATAGGGTAATTTTACCCTATCAATTCATAGATGAGCGCCTTGGCCACAGCTTCCATGGTGGATACGGCATCCAGCTTTTTGCGCGCCCGTTCTAACGTATTGGCGATAGTCTTGGGGCTCAGTTTCAAATGTTCGGCAATTTGTTTCTGCGTCATGCCGCCGGCTGAAAAGGACATCACATCTGTCTCTCGCGGTGTCAGTGAAAATCGATTGCGCACCATGATCGGGCGCATGATCGCCTCAAACTGATGTGCGAGCGCCAACATGTCGAGGCGTTGCGCCTGCCACAAGGCTTTGAACGCGTGAGCATCGGCATGGCGTTTGCCCCAACACATACCGCCAAAACCGGAATGACCACCGAAGCGAAAACCGAATGACACGCCCACACCCATCCCAAATGCTTTGTCGGTTTCATAGCGGGCGCGTTGCACGGGCCGCAAATCCCGGGTCTCGAAACTGGACCACAAGAATTCATCTTCTCCGCTCAAAATCAATTCCGAAGCAATGTCATCATCGAGCGACAAACCATTGGGATAGGAGGCCACAAAATCGGCGGGCAAGTTTTGCCGAAAGAACAAACTGGAAGTCACACCCACCCGCGACGTGGTGAAACGGGAATGGGTAAAAGCAAACAGCACAGACGTAATGCCCCAGCGTTCGCCGACGATGGCAACCAGTCGGTCCCAAACTTCATCTTCCCCCGTCAACCCCTCAAAAGGGTTACTCAAAATCGTTCTGGCACCTTGGTAGTTCATGGGGCTAAGCAATTCTCAAAATTAGCAGAACTTATGGTTAAACAGTGGACTGGAGTGCTGCCCAATTGCAACTGGATTTTCAAGGCAACTTCCCCATATAAGCGGCTCCATGAGCGCACAGGCCCCAATAGCATTTCGCAAGATGAACGGACTCGGAAACGATTTCGTGGTTATCGACGCGCGTGAACGCCCGGTTTCAATTTCTGATGCGCAAGCCAAAGCCATCGCCGACCGCAAGTCAGGCATTGGCTGTGACCAGCTTATCGTCATGGAAAAGTCGTCACTTGCCGATGTGAAAATGCGGATTTGGAATGCAGAAGGTGGTGAAGTTGAATCCTGCGGTAACGCCTCGCGTTGCATCGCTGACATTGTGATGGACGAGAACGGCAGCGATTCCGCGACGATCGATACCAAGGGTGGCTTTTTGGTGGGCTCACGTGCAGGCAAGTTGCAAGTGACCATCGATATGGGCAAGCCTCGCTTTGATTGGGATCAAATCCCACTCTCAGAAAAATTCGCAGACACCCGCCACATTGAATTGCAAGTGGGGCCCATTGATGCACCGCTGATGCATTCGCCTTCAGTCGTCAATGTTGGCAATCCCCATTGCATTTTTTGGGTGAAGGATTTGGATGTGGTCAATTTGGGCCGCGTTGGCCCCATGCTCGAAAATCATCCCATGTTTCCTGAACGCGCCAATATTGAAATGGCCAAGGTTGTGGCCCGCGATCATGTCATCGTCAACGTGTGGGAACGCGGTGCGGGCTTGACCAAAGCTTGTGGAACAGCAGCCTGTGCCGTCATGGCCGCAGGGCATCGTATCAAGATCATTGATTCCAGTGCGCGCATCACGTTGCCCGGCGGTGATTTGTTGATGTCCATCAATGCTGAAACAGGTCATGTCATCATGACGGGTCCATTGGAATATGAATACGACGGCGTGTTGCCTGAAGGCCTCTTGTCATGACGGGCCCGCGCCTTGAAACTTTTGGCTGCCGCCTCAACACCTTTGAGTCAGAGATCATGTTGCAACACGCTGAGAAGGCGGGGCTCAACAACACCATCATTTTTAATACCTGTGCCGTCACAGCAGAGGCCACACGCCAAGCCCGCCAAGCCATTCGCAAGGCCCGCAAAGAAAACCCTGATGCCGATATCGTGGTGACGGGATGTGCCGCACAAACCGAGGCAGAGGTTTTTGCCGCCATGCCGGAAGTGACGCGCGTTCTCGGCAATGAAGAAAAATTGGCAGCTACGTCATGGGCCAAGGGCACCAACCGTCCACGTGTGGATGTGTCAGACATCATGCAGGTCAAAGAAACCCGCCCACCGATGATTGATCAATTGACGGCACGCACGAGGGCATTCCTACAAGTGCAAACCGGCTGCGACCATCGTTGCACCTTTTGCATTATTCCCTTTGGTCGCGGCAATTCCCGTTCAGTGCCAACGCTTGATGCAGTGGAACAAGTCAAACGCCTCGTCAATGGCGGCCACCATGAAGTGGTGCTGTCCGGCGTTGATCTCACCTCATGGGGTGCTGATTTGGAGGGCGCACCAAAACTCGCTGTGTTGCTCGAAAAGATTTTGAAAGATGTGCCAGACCTCAAACGCCTGCGCCTCTCCTCCATCGATTCCATCGAAGCCGATGCCGCACTGGTTGATATTATTGCAGACGAGCAGCGCATCATGCCGCATTTGCATCTCTCGCTTCAATCCGGCGACAACATGATTTTGAAGCGCATGAAGCGTCGTCACGCCCGCGAAGACTCCATTGCCTTTTGTGCTGAGTTGAAATCCCGCCGCAAGGACATGGTGTTTGGTGCCGACATTATCGCAGGCTTCCCCACGGAAACCGATGAGATGTTTGAAAACTCTCTGCGCCTTGTGGATGAGTGCGGCCTCACGTTCCTGCATGTGTTTCCATTTTCACCACGCCCCGGCACGCCCGCCGCACGTATGCCAATGCTTGAAAGAGACGTGATCAAGCGACGCGCAGCTTTGCTACGTGCGAAAGGCGAACACCGCTTGCAACAATTTCTGTCATCGCAAATTGGTTCCAAGCAACCTGTCTTGGTTGAAACCGCCAGCACAGGTCGCACGCCGCAATTTGCAATGACGCGCTTTGCCCAACGCATGACGCCAGGTGCGCTTGTGAATGTGGATGTGATTGGCGCTCAACCCACACACCTTGATGTGAGGCTTGCGGCATGAGTGGGTTTTTCAAAAAGCTCTTCAACCGCATCACCGGCAAGAAGGACGAGCCCGCACCCGAGGCTGTTGTTGAACAAGCCGCGTTGCCGGCACCTGAACCCATTGTAGAAGTCGTCAAAGCGAAGCCGATAAAAGCGAAGCCCGAGAAGCCGACGCCTAAAAAACCCGAACCAAAGAAGCCTGAACCAAAGAAGCCAGCGGCAAAAGCGGCAAAGCCAGTCGTTGCAAAGGCCAAGGCGAAACCAAAGGCCGAACCACCCAAGAAAGTTGAAGTCAAAAAGCCTGAACCGAAAAAACTGGCCCCGATAAAAAAGTCGGTTCCCGTAAAGCCCGTTGCTGAACCCAAGCCAAAACCTGCTCCAATTCCAGCACCACCACCTCCAGAGCCTATTGTCGAGGCTGTTGAGCAGCCCAAACCTGTAGTCGCAAAGCCAGTTCCGGTTGAGCCAATTGTGGAGCCAACTGCTGAACGCAAAGGCTGGTTCTCGCGACTTACGCAAGGCCTATCAAAGTCTTCCAAATCCATCACCGGTTCCATCACGGCGATCTTCACCAAACGCAAGCTTGATAAAGAGACGCTGCAGGAACTTGAAGACACTCTCATTCAAGCTGACCTCGGTTTGACGGTGGCCGAGCGCATCATTGCACAGGTGTCCCACGGTCGCTTCGACAAGGAAATTGACCCGGAAGAAGTCAAACAAATCCTTGCCTCGGAAGTCGCCAAAGTTTTGAAGCCCGTCGAAGTGCCGTTTAATTTTGGTTCCGAAAAACCTTTCGTGATTCTCGTAGTCGGAGTCAACGGTTCCGGCAAAACCACAACCATTGGCAAACTGGGTTCCATCGCCGCGCAAGAGGGTTTCAAGGTAAAGTTTGCAGCCTGCGATACGTTCCGCGCCGCTGCCATTGAGCAATTGACCGTATGGGGCAAACGCATTGGTGCTGAAACCATATCGCGCCCGCAGGGTGCTGATGCAGCGGGTCTGGCCTTTGATGCCATGAAAGCAGCACAAGAAGACGGCACAGATATTTTGTTCATCGACACGGCGGGTCGATTGCACAACAAAGCCTATTTGATGGACGAACTCGACAAGGTTGTGCGCGTTATCAAAAAGTATGATGCCGCCGCACCCCATGCTGTGCTGCTGGTTTTGGATGCCACGACGGGTCAAAATGCCTTGGCGCAAGCAGAGGCCTTTACCAAAGTTGCGGGCGTCACAGGCCTCATCATGACCAAGTTGGATGGGACGGCGCGCGGCGGCATTTTGGTTGCCATTGCAGAAAAATTCAAATTGCCCATTCACGCCATCGGCGTGGGTGAGAGCATAGAAGATCTACAGGCCTTTGACGCCGATGCCTTTGCGCGCGCCATTGCCGGATTGGAAGATACGAAATGAGTGAAAAGAAAGAACTGTCCCAAGGCTTAAAAATGGCTTTGGATTTTGCGCCACTTGTCGCATTTTTTGTCGCCTACAAAGTTGGCGGCGTCTATTGGGCAACAGGAATTATCATTGCACTGACGATTCTAACTTTGATTATTGGTTATGTTGTAACTGGAAAGATAGCAAAGTTTCCATTGTTCAGCGGCATTTTAATAACGGTGATGGGTGGTCTGACGCTTTATCTACAAAATGACATGTTTGTAAAAATGAAACCCACCGCAGCAAATCTAATTTTTGCGATGATTCTGGGTGGCGGTCTGTTGACCAACCGCATGTTCCTCAAAGATCTGTTGGGTTCGGCAATCAACTTGCCTGAAACCGCGTGGCGCAGTTTAACGTGGCGTTGGGTTGCGTTTTTTTTGGTTCTTGCGGGCCTCAATGAATATGTATGGCGCACGATGTCGGAAGGCACTTGGGTCAATTTCAAAGTCTTTGGCTTGATGGGGTTAACGCTGTTGTTTGCACTTGCGAACGCGCCCTTCATGGCAAAGCACATGCAGCAGGAAAACCCTAATCCCTCCGCAGACGGATGATTGGCTGCACATCATTTGGCACAAGAGTCAAGACTTGTAGTTGATGTGGAATCGCGAGAAGAGAATGCTCATCGGTGACTTTGAAGGTCTTTGCTAAGGTGTGTCGCAATTTTGCTTGCGGCCCCAATTGAGACTCGCTAGGACTCCGACGAAATCAAAAGGTAACACTGTTGTCTGCGGGGGAACGTAGGCAACAAAATTCGAATAAGCGGCTGGTTGAACGCTGCGAGTGCGAAGTTCAACATGCTGAGGGAGCAGAGTTCTGATGTCGGGTAGCAAAGACGCCAAAACACTGGCGCGGTCTTTCTCTCATTTGTTGAAGCGTGCCGTGCAATATTCGGTGCACCGCTACAATGAAGAAGTTGGTAAGAGTGGTTTAACCCATCGCCAGTTCACAGTGCTGGCCGCTGTTGATTCCAACGATGGCAAAAGCCAAACTGAATTGGTAAAAATTACAGGTATTGACCGTTCAACATTGGCTGACATGGTTGCCCGTTTAATGGCGCAGGGTTTGGTCCAGCGTCGTCGCACCAAGGAAGATGCGCGTACCAACTCTGTGCGCTTGACGCCACAAGGCAAGAAAATGTTGAAGACGGCACAATCAGGTGCTGAAGACGTGGACAAGCATTTACTGTCACTGTTCCCCATGGCGGATCGTAAAACGTTGATTGACTGTCTGTCTGAATTGGCGGGCGCTATGGATCAGATCGACGACGTTGAAGAAGCACCTAAACCGCTGACAAAAGTAAAACTGAAACGTCGGGTCGCTTAAGCTTCAAATAAAAAGAATATTTCAAGGCAGCGCAATCGCTGCCTTTTTTATTTCCGCATCAAATCGCCCCTGCAAGTCTTCCGGTGAAAGCGGGCCAACATGCTTGAAACGAATAATACCCTTACCATCAACAATGAAAGTTTCCGGCACACCATATCCACCCCAATCAATTGTGGTGCGGCCCGTGGGGTCGGCACCAATCGCGGCAAAAGGTTGGCCAAGTGCGCCTAAAAACCGAGCAGCATTTGCTGCGTCATCTTTATTGTTGATACCAACGAGAACAATGTCAGAGCGATTTGCGAGTTCCATCAATATGGGGTGTTCTGTGCGGCAAGGTCCACACCAAGAGGCCCAAATATTGACGACGGTGACTTTGCCTTGCTTCAAATCAGTATCGCTCAAACCCGGCACATTGAGTCCGGCCACGGGCTCTAATGCAAAGGCTGGCGTAGGTTTATTGATCAATGTTGATGGCAGATAACTGGGATCACCTGAAAGGCCCTTCCACAACAGCAGCGCCAACCCCAGAAACACCGCGACAGGCAGCAACGTGAGCAAACGCATACGGCTCATGCCTCGGGTTCTTTCTGGCCAGGATCAGATAATTTCAATGCTGCCAATTTCGCTCTCAGTGTTCTGGCACGTTGCAAGGTCCAGACGAGGACACCAAGCAACACGACAGCTCGAAATTCCATAGGCGGCAGTCAACAAACCCAACGTGATCAGCACTCCAATCCATCAGCGCTTCCCCACGGACTTTAGACGCTCGGCACGAATTTTTCGTTCCCGCACTTCATTTTTTAAGGCCACGAGATGGGTTGAAATAAACAGCAATGTGAATGCACAGAACATCAGCGCCAAAGGCCACAGAATGCTTTCATGAATGGCCGGACCATTGCGTCGCATAATGCTTGCGGGTTGGTGCAAGGTGTTCCACCAATCGACGGAAAATTTCACAATCGGGATATTGATAACACCCACAAGTGCCACGATGCGTGCCAAACCAGCCGCTCGGTGCGGATCATCAAAGCTGCGCCACACGGCAATGTAACCCAGATATAAAAGCATCAACACAAACATGGAGGTCAAACGCGCATCCCACACCCACCAAGTGCCCCACATGGGTTTGCCCCAAATAGACCCTGTGACGAGCGCTAGAAAGCAAAATGCAGCACCCAATGGGGCCGCAGCTTTCGCTGCCGCATCCGCCAAGGGGTGCCTAAAAATGAGGGCCATAGCTGAGGCAATGGCCATCAACACATAGACAAACAACGCAAGCGAAGCTGACGGTACATGCACATACATGATGCGCACCGTTTCACCTTGTTGGTAATCAGCGGGGCTATTGAAGAAGGCGAAATATAATGCCGCGATAAATGCAACGGCAGTGGCGACCCACAGCGCGGGCATGACACGATCTGCGATCTGAAAGAAGCGATTGGGATTGGCGAAGATCTGCATGGGTAAATCCTAATTGATCATGTTCATTTGAGATAGGCCCTCAGTGCCGCAGCTGAAGCCCATGGCTGAACGACGAGACTGACAAGCGTAATTGCCACCAGCACGATGAGAGCACTGCCACTCCCCGAAGGCCCCGTGATGCTTTGAGTGACCGAAAGCCCAAACACCAGCACCGGCACATAAAGTGGCAAAATCAACAAGGCTACCAACAGCCCGCCCCGCCGCAGCCCTGCGGTAATGGCACCACCAATGGCGGCCAAGAGTGAAAGTGCGAGGGAACCTAAAACCATGGACAACATCAACAACGGAATTGTGGCAACATCAATATTCAACAAAATACCAAGCAAAGGTGCCAACACCGCCAGCGGCAACCCAACCCCCATCCAATGGGCCAGCGCCTTGGCAAGCACGACAAGTTCCAACGGCAAGTGAATGCCAATCAATGCATCCAACGTTCCATCTTCATAGTCCTGTTGGAAAATTTTTTCAGCTGTCAGCAACACAGCCAAAAGCAACGACAGCCACATAATGCCGGGGGCCAAGCGCTGCAGAAGATTTTGGTCAGGTCCGATAGTAAGTGGGATGAGCACGAGCACGCTCAGCATAAAAGCCAATGCTGCCCCCGCTCCACCTCCTTGGCGAAGTCCTAACGCAAAATCGCGTTTCAGAATGGCCGCAAAGGCTGTCATGCAGCATCCAACACAAGCGTGTGATGAGGCGGAAACCCGAGATCACCATGTGTCGCCACCATCACCATACCGCCTGACTGCAAATGTGTTTTAATGTGGTTGCGGAGTATATCTTGAGACGCTGCATCAAGGGCCGTCATCGGTTCGTCTAAAAGCCAAAGTGGTCGCTCCGCTAAAAACAGGCGCGATAACGTCAAGCGTCGCCGCTGCCCCGCAGAAAGCAATTGCACAGGCTCATCTTTCAAGCCTTCAAGCTGAAAAGCTTTCAACGCTGCTTCAATGCTCCGTCCACCCAGAACATCACACCAAAATTGCAAATTTTCGGAAACGCTCAAAGCTGTTTTCATGGCATCTTGATGCGCTATAAAATGCAAATTCAGCGCAACATCTTCGCTTCCATTTAAAGAAAGCTCGCCAGCTGATTTTGGCACTAATCCCGCAACCAGCCGCAACAGGGAAGACTTGCCAGCACCATTGGCACCGCGCAACTCGATGCATTCTCCCTGTTTCAAATCAAAACTGAGATTTGAAAACACCAACCGCCCATTGCGTTCACAACATAAGTTTTGGGCGATCAGTGTCATGTCGAATTGCGATGGCATCAAGCCATATATTGTCCGCCGTTCACGGAGAAGGTTGAACCTGTGATAAAGCCTGCATCATCCGCTGCAAGGAAGGCAACCGTGCGAGCAATTTCTTCAGGTTCGCCCAAACGCCCAACAGGGATCAACGGCAGAATACGCTTTTCCAAAACCTCTGGCGCAATGGCCCGCACCATTTCCGTGCCAATGTAGCCAGGGCAAATGGCGTTGACGGTAATGCCTTTGGCCGCACCTTCTTGTGCTAGCGCTTTAACAAACCCAAGCTCGCCCGCTTTTGCCGCAGAATAATTGACCTGCCCCATTTGGCCCTTTTGACCATTGATGGAGGAGATACAAATAATTCGGCCAAAGCCACGGTCGCGCATGCCACCCCAAATCGGTTGGGTCATGTTGAAGAGCGAATTCAAATTGGTGTTGATCACAGCATTCCACTGCTCAGCCGTCATCTTGTGGAACATGGCGTCTTTGGTGATGCCTGCATTGTTGACCAATATATCAATTGGCCCCAGTGCAGCCTCAACCGCTTTAATGCCATCCGCGCAAGCCTGATGCGACGACACATCCCATTTGAACACGGGAATGCCGGTTTCGGCTTTGAACGCATTTGCTGCATCATCATTGCCCGCATAGCTGGCGGCAACCGAACACCCTTGCGCCTTCAAGGCTTTTGATACGGCAGCGCCAATTCCGCGAGAGCCGCCTGTAACCAATGCAATGCGTGTCATGACCAGTCCTCCTGTTTTCTTAAATTGCTACAGGATGGATGGGCTCCACATCAAGCCCTAATGTCAGCGATGTTTAGGCGACTTGATCCAAGAGCGGTTGCAGCGCTGGATCAATGTCCAAAGCTTCACGCTTGAAGAACAACAGTGCAGCCCGCTCAGCTTCGCTGATTTGGCCATCACGACCAATGCGTTGTGACAACCATTCGCATTCAGCACTGGTCAAACGTTCACTGCTGGCGATCTTGTCAGTCAAAGCCCGGCGGCGTTCAGCCTGGTCAGAACTTTCAGTCAACGTCACTTCGCTATAGATTTTGCGAAGGGATTTAACCATGGATCCCAAAAAATCAGCTGTTGACGTGTGAGTATCAGCAACCCATTCATCGCGACGGAGTGCTGTTACACGATCAACCGTCACATGGTTATTGGCGAACATCAAATGATTGGCAACGGCTTTGGCAAACAAGTCCGGCCAGGTCGGGTGATTGGCTTTGCCGACAGTCGCATCATTGATGTCAAACAACACTTCAGCTTCAGCTGTTGTAATTGAAACATTGCCTTCGCCAGCATAGGCATAAAGAATGCGGCGCAACAATTCGACATCAGCCTCATTCACAAGGCCAGCTTCCAGCTGCTTGCCATTTCGTAATGGACCCGAACCTGAAAGCACGGCCTGCTTTACTTGCGACAGGGTATAAGCTGAGAATGAATCAGGCACGCTTTTGGCTTGCTCCATCACCCGCACCAGCAGTTCCATTTCGTTGATGTGATCAACCTTGCCATCTTGACCAATTTGCTGGATCAGCCAATTGGCATTGGCTTCGCTCACATAACCATGGGGCTGGGTTTGATGCACAATGAAATCAGTCAACGCTTCTGTAAAAGCAACCGACCAAGATGGATCTTGCTTGCTGCACGCCATATTGATTTTGAAAATCGATGCGGCTTCGTCTGCGGTAATTTTACCATCACCGTAAAACGCTTGGCGGATGGCCAACACATTCTCCGAAGTTACAACACCAGACTTACAAATTCGCGTGACAAGATCAAAAAGCATTGGAAGGCTCCCACCCTAAATAAGTGGCAGCACTCTAGGCGCTGAAAAGTTGGCGCTCGGTAAAACCGGGCCAAAATTCAAGTGCAATGGTTAAACAACTATTACTGGTCAGCCAATTTCAGATCAGCGGAATATTCAACTTTCACGGTCTTGGTGATCGCTTGGCCGCACATCACGCGCTTTTGCTCAGCATCATAGGTCAGGGTTGGCGGCCCATAGAGTTGCCAGCCCTTTGAAAGCGCATCCGACACCCGATGACAAAATGCAGCATCATCGGGGCCTGTTAAGCAGACGATAGAGTGTTGACGGCATTAGCGCTCAACACACATGGCAATGCCCATGCCGCCGCCGATGCAGAGAGTGGTCAAGCCCTTCTTGGCGCCCGAACGCTTCATTTCATGCAGCAGCGTGATTAACACGCGCGCACCCGATGCACCGATGGGGTGCCCAATCGCAATCGCACCGCCATTGACGTTGACCTTCGAAGTATCCCAACCCATGTCCTTGTTCACAGCACAAGCTTGCGCGGCAAAAGCTTCGTTGGCTTCAACAAGATCAAGATCAGAAGCTTTCCAACCCGCCTTTTGAAGCGCAAGTTTAGATGCTGGGATTGGACCTGAACCCATAACCGCAGGATCAACGCCAGCCGTTGACCAAGACGCAATGCGGGCCAGCGGTTCAAGCCCACGCTTTGCAGCTTCAGCAGCTGACATCAAAATCAAAACCGCCGCACCGTCGTTAATGCCAGAAGCATTGGCTGCAGTCACCGTTCCATCCTTGGCAAAGGCTGGACGCAATTTTTGCACCGAGTCGAGGGTTACACCCTTCTTGATGTACTCATCATCAGAAACGATCACATCGCCCTTGCGGCCTGAAATGGTCACGGCACAAATTTCATCTTTGAATTTGCCGGCGACTTGCGCGGCTTCAGCTTTGTTCTGCGAAGCAACTGCAAACGCATCCTGCTCATCCCGTGTAATCTGCCATTGCTTGGCTACATTCTCAGCCGTCGTGCCCATGTGATAGCCGTGGAACGCATCCCACAAGCCGTCCTTGATCATGGTGTCAATGAAGTTCCAGTCGCCCATTTTCACACCATCGCGCAAATGTGCGGCGTGGGTCGATTTCGACATTGATTCTTGCCCACCTGCCGCAACAATCTTGGCATCACCCGACATAATTTGTTGCATGCCCAGCGCCACTGCGCGAAGGCCGGATCCGCACACTTGATTGAGGCCCCAAGCCGTAGCGGAGTTTGGAATGCCCGCATGAATGGCGGCTTGGCGGGCTGGGTTTTGCCCCTGTGCAGCGGTTAGAACTTGACCCAAAATCACTTCGTTAATGTCATCTGGTGAAAGTTTGGCGCGTTCAATGGCCGCCTTCAGAGCAACCGTTCCCAATTGGGCGGCGGTTTGGGAGGCTAACGCCCCATTAAAGGCCCCAACAGGGGTGCGGGCGGCAGAAACAATAACGACATCGTTGGACATGACAAACTCCCATGGTGGTTTTGACCGTTATGGCAGATTGTCGGCCCATGTTGCAATGCGACGCAAGAACAATGCTGCGCTGCTCATATTTTTTGCACTTGCAATTGTGCGGTGCAGAGCGCAGATTTTTAGGACGACGATATTGTGAGGGAGTTCAGCGTGAGCGACGAGAACAACAAGGCAAAAAATGCCACCGTTATTAAGAAATATGCCAACCGCAGGCTCTATAATACCGCCACATCGACCTATGTGACCTTGGAAGACCTCGCCAAGATGGTGAAGGATGGCACGGACTTCATTGTGTACGATGCGAAAACCGGCGAAGACATCACCCGTTCGGTGCTCACACAGATTATTTTTGAAGAAGAAAACAAAGACGGCAATAATTTGCTGCCCATCAATTTTCTACGACAACTCATTCGTTTTTACGGTGATTCCATGCAAGGCATGGTGCCCAATTATCTTGAATTCTCCATGGGCAATCTCATGAAAGATCAAGACAAGCTGAAAAAACAAATGACCGATGTATTCGCAGGCGGCGACGCCATGAAATTGGTGGAGGAAACCGCCAAGCGCAATATGCAGTTGTTCCAAGACTCAATGAAAATGTTTGTGCCCTTTGGTGCAACACCGGGCTTCGCCAATCCATTTGCGGCAGCAGCTGGAGCGGGTGATGCAGTTCCACCCGAAACCGCAAAGCCAGCACAGAAGCGGGATGACCTGCAAGAGTTGAAAGATCAACTCGCCGCCATGCAGCAAAAACTTGAGACGATGAATCGCTAAAACAGTGCTTTCACTTTATCCGTGAAACCCACAGTCACTGTTCCATCCGCATGCTCAATCAATGGCCGGCGAATGAGTGATGTGTGCTGTGCGGCGAGTTCAATGGCTCTTGCTTCGGTCAGATTCTCCGTTTCAGAAATTGGCAGACCACGCCATGTATAGCCAGCACGATTGATCAATTTTTCCCAGCCGCCAACGGCCTTCGACCAATTGGCAATTTGTGTGAGCGTGGGTGGCACTAGCTGATGATCGAAGAATTCAACCGAAGCTTTTTTCTCATCCAAAAATGCCAAAGCCTTCTGGCAGGTCGAGCATTTCTTCAAACCATAAACTTTCATGCCATCACCCGAGCGAAAGTGTTTTGTCGGTGAAGGCCGCACCACCACCTTCTATTTGATCGGTGAAAGCGCGGAACAATCCTTCAATCGCTGACTTCTCAATATCTTTCACGATGAACACCAATTTGGTTTCAACATCGCCATTGGGCCACGCGTCCATGCGAACCGGCGGATGCAACACATGCTGCACACCATGAATGGCGAGTGGTCGTGTTGGTTCATCCGTTGTAAAGATAATGCCCTTCATACGTAACAAGTTTGGCCCGTGATAACTCGTCAAAAGTTCGAGAAAGAGTTCGAGTCCCTGTGGCGAAATTGGGCGCTTGTCACGAAGTGCAAAAGATCGAATATGTTCATCATGTCGTGACACATCGTGGTGGTGGTGCCCGTCATGATGGTGACGATGATTGTGCTTGGCTTTTTCCGAACGTTCAACGCCCTCAATGGCCAGCCATCCCTGCACATCCATCGACTTCGTTGTGGCGTCATAAAGCCCAGTGTTGAACAGGCGTTCCGCCGTTGCCTCTCCTCGATGCGTTGTCAACAAACGCGCTGACGGATTGAGTTTGCGCATACGGGCAATGATGGCAAACAGCATGTCCTCGCCCTCTTTGCCTTCGAGCAAATCAAGCTTGGTCAAAACAATGCGATCGGCCATCGCCACTTGCTTCACGGCTTCTGCATGAACATCCAACGTCGCCATGCCATTGAAGCCATCAACCACGGTGACAACACCTTCAAGCTTCACCCGTTGCAACAGTAATTCGTCTCGCATGAGCGCATGTAGAACCGGGGCCGGATCAGCAAGGCCCGTGGTTTCAATCACGATACGATCGAAGGCTTTCAAACTGCCATCGGCGCGTCGGTTCAACAAACCATTGAGTGTATCAATTAAATCGCCACGTATCGTGCAACACAAACAACCGGATGAAAGTTCAACAATGGTTTCATCCGATTTTTCGACGAGGAGATGGTCAAGACCAATTTCACCAAATTCATTGATGACAACACAGGCATTGGCCAGCATCGGACTTTTCAGAAGCGTGTTCAAAAGTGAGGTTTTGCCAGAACCTAAAAATCCGGTGAGCACTGAAACGGGAACAAGTTGATGGTCGTTCATGATTTAACAATGGAGGTGAGAGGCCGTTGTTGCAAGTTCATTGGCGACGCGTCACGCTAAGTCAGCGCTTTTTCTTCTTGAGTGGCACTTTAACTTTCACCCGTTGCTTTGACTTTACAACACGCGGGGGTGCTAAATCATCACTGTCAGACTCTGACCCTTGTGCAACGGGCTTGATCTGCGGCTGGGTTGATTTTGAGTAGGTGGCAAGTTGGTCCACCAACGCTGGCGGCATTACATCGCAGTGCGCACCATCGGCACGGTAAGCCGTGCAGAGCGACAGGCTTTCAGCTTGCGGGATATTCCACATCATCGCGGCAAAGCCCGCCTTATCAGGCAATTTCACCACACCTGCCGCACTACGCGTGCCGATGCCAATGCTGCTGAGCACCCGTCCACGCAAGGCCATATCTGCCTTGTTCATGGTGTCATATGTGCCAAATGAAATGGCCCAACCTGCAAGATTGGAACCATCAGCCAATTGCACTGGCGATTTGCGCTTGCACACATTGGTGGTCATGTCTTTTGGAACAATGGCACCCTGCGGCAAGTTGAGAATTTCTGCGACCTTGTGGCGGCCCGGCTGCGGCAAAGCCGCGAAGCCTTGCTCGAGCAAATCCTTGGCCTTGATCGCACGATTGCCACCTGATGATGCGCCGAGAACAACGGCAATTAAACGCTTACCATTGCGTGTGGCTGAAGCGACCAAGTTGTAACCTGAATTACAAACAAAGCCCGTCTTCATGCCATCCGCGTCCGGCATGATTCGGATCAAAGAATTGCGATTGGCCAAGCGCCGTTTGCCCACGGCCACATAGTCTTGCGAAAAATATCCGGCATGTTGCGGAAACTCATTGATCATGATGGCCGCAAGCACGCCAATATCACGAGCGCTCGATACATGCCGCGGATCAAAAAGACCATTGGGATTGACAAAATGTGTTGCAGACAGCCCGAGGTTTTTAGCCACCGCATTCATTTCGCCCGCAAAGCGCTCATGGCTGCCAGACGCCGCCTCGGCCAACACATAGGCCATGTCGTTGGCGGAATAGACAAGTAGGGCTTGTAGCGCAAAATCCACCGAAACGGTTTTGCCCGACGGAATACCAATTTTGCTGGGTTCTTGGCCCGAAGCCACGGGTGACACCAAAATTTGCTGGTCGAGCCGCAAATGCCCGTCCCGAATCTTTTGGAATACAATGTAAGCCGTCATTAGTTTGGTGAGCGATGCGGGGTACCAAGGCTCACCCGCACGCTCTTGCGACAACACTTCACCCGTCTGTGCATCAATCAACAAACTGGGGCCAGCTGGAATAGCTTGTGCAGCGGCAGACCCTGCAAGAGCCACACACAGTCCCAACGCTGCAATCAAACGGATAAACAAGGCTGCTATTTCCAATCACGCGACATGCTGATTATTTTGCCTTTTGGTGCCCCTGGAGGGACTCGAACCCCCACGCCCTTACGAACAACAGATTTTGAGTCTGTCGCGTCTACCATTCCGCCACAGAGGCTCACCGCGCACTCCTCTAAGGGGCGGCACTTGCGCCGTCAACTGGAAAGGCGCTTAACGCCAAAGTCATGATTCGCATCACCGATTCCCTTGTGATTGACCCCGCTGATATTCGCGAAAGCTTTATTCGCGCCTCAGGCCCGGGTGGACAGAATGTGAACAAAGTCGCTTCTGCCGTGGAATTGCGCTTTAATTTGGATACAGCAACCTTTTCTGACGCCATGAAAGAGCGAGTCCGCAAGCTTGCAGGCAGGCTTTTGGCCCAAAGCGGTGATTTGGTGATCACGGCCCAAACCCACCGCAGCCAAGAGCGAAATCGTGAAGAAGCCCTCAAAAAATTAGTCGATCTTTTACGCAAAGCCGCCAAACGACCCATATTCCGAGTTGCGACCAAGCCCACCAAGGCTTCAAAAACCCGCCGACTTGATTCTAAAACCAAGCGCGGGGAAACCAAAACCCTGCGCCGTGTAAAACCTCGAATGGATGATTGAATATGCTGCGTAAGCTCTATGACTGGACTCTTTCCCTCGCCGCCCGCAAATCAGCGGAGGTCTGGCTCGCCGTCATTGCCTTTATTGAAAGCTCAGTATTTCTGGTGCCTGCCGACGTTTTATTTCTGCCCATGGCTTTGGCAAGGCCAACCCGCGCCTACCGCTATGCGCTTGTGGCGACCGTAGCTTCAACACTGGGCGGCATCGCTGGATATTTTGTGGGCTACCTCGCCTATGAAACCTTTGCCAAACCTATCTTGGCTTTTTACGGCAAGTTGGAGGCCTTCGAAAGCTTGAAAGCCTGCACCAGCGACCAAACCCTGTGGCTGCTGTTGACAACATCAGGCCTCGCCCATTTGCCCCCCATTAAAGTGGTCACCATCCTTGCGGGCGTGGCACAGATCAGTTTGGTTGTCTTTATTATCTCCTGCATCGTCGCCCGTGGGGCGCGTTTCTTTGCCATGGCTTGGGCACTGCAGCGCTGGGGTGAGCCGATCAAGCATTTTATTGAAAAGCGTTTGGGCCTCATCGCTGGCCTTGCCGCCGCCGCATTGATCGGGCTTTATTTAGCAGTCAAATTTTTAGGTGGTTCTGGAGCGCTTTCGTGCTGAGCAAAACAAATACGGCGTGGTTTATTTCCGGCGCACTTGCGTTGATTCTCATTGGTGCATGGATTTTCGAATATGCTGGTTATCCTCCATGTGAACTCTGCTTGATGCAGCGCTGGGCTTACTATGTCGGCATTCCTTTTGCCGCTTTCATGGGGCTGGCAAAGCCGCGCTGGATTGGCCCGGGATTAATCGTGTTGGGATTGTTGCTCACCGCTAACGCGATTTTTGGCGTTTATCATTCCGGCGTGGAATGGAAATGGTGGGAAGGCCCATCAACCTGTTCAGGCTCTGGCGCTTTGTCTGATGGTTTGCCCAACCTCTTAAAGCCCGGTGTCATGTGCAATGAAGCAGCCATCCGCATTTTAGGGTTGTCGCTTGCAGGTTGGAACGCAATCATCTGCGGAACTTTGGCGTTCTTGGCATTTAGAACCAACAAAACAAATTAAGGTTCGAGTTCCGAATCCCAGTAGAGATAATCCATCCAGCTTTGATGCAAATAGTTGGGTGGAAACAACCGGCCATTGGAATGAAGCTGATTGACCGTCGGCATAAAGGGTTTTTGCCGCGGGTACATTTTAACTTCGTGCATCAAATAGCCGCCCTTGGCGAGGTTGCAGGGCGAGCACGCTGCCACAACATTTTCCCACGTCGTTTGCCCGCCCTTGGAGCGCGGCAACACATGGTCAAACGTGAGTCGTCAGGTGAACCACAATATTGGCACGAGAACTTGTCTCGCAAAAATACGTTGAAGCGCGTGAAGGCAGGGTGACGCGAAGGCTTTACATAGGTCTTGAGCGAAACCACCGACGGCAAGCGAAACTCCGTCGTCGGACTGCGCACCACCGTGTCATATTCCGAAACGATATTCACACGATCAAGAAACACAGCTTTCAGTGAATCCTGCCATGACCACAACGACAGGGGGTAATAACTTAAAGGCCGAAAGTCAGCATTCAGCACCAACGCCGGACACGCCTCCGGCGTCATCTTCAAGTGGTCAATGGGTGCATGATACAAACCACGTCTCCATTCCGGCTGATCCGGATGAGACTACTATATAGTGTGCGACAGTTCTGTGAAGGGGGCACAATCGGAAGAATTTTACGCCTGTGACATTTGCTTCAGACCTCGGTAATGGGCCCAAAGCAGCCTAGCTGCGACGGCGCGATAGGGCCTGAAACCTTCACCCAAAGCCATCATTTCTGTTTTTTGCGGCCGTTCCGAAAGCGAAAACAGTTGGTGCGCTGCCGCCTGTAGGGCGACGTCGCCCCAAGGCCAAGCATCTCTGCGCAACAGCACCGAAAGCAGATAAATATCAGCCGTCCACGGGCCAATGCCGGGCAATTCCACCAGCGCTTTGTGCGCTTGGGCATCGTCCATTGCATCCAGCGCATCGAATGAAAACTGACCAGACGCCACTGCATGGGCGATACCATGGAAACTTTTGGCCTTGGCTCTTGAGAGTCCAAGTGTCACAAGATCTTCCTGCGGACAGGTCAAAACATGTTCCGCATCACAAAGTCCAAGCCGCAACTCCAAACGCTTCCAAATAGCCGCAGCAGCAGCAAGCGACAGAAATTGCTCCGTGACCATTTGCAACAAGCCAGACAATCCGCCCGTACTCGCGCGAAGCGACGGCAACCCGTGCTGTTTCACCACGGATTTGAAACGTGGTTCACGCATGCAAAGCAACTTAACGGCTTTTGCCAGTTTTTCATCATCAAGCTGATGCGATTGAAGGTTCATCTTCAAAAATCCGAGGTCAGGCCCTTCTTCTCCCAGTCCCCGAACCGCGTAGGTTCTGGCCCTTGGGTACCACTGATTTCCTTGGGAAGCGATTTGGGAGACTCCGCTTTGCGTCGCGCTTCAGCTTCGGTAAGGGCACGTATCGCTTCCGGAGTCAGCTTCTTTTCCATGCTTGCAAAAACCTCAATCCATCACCACTTTGATAAACGCAACTGATGGAGGGTTTCGTGAACCTATTCAAGACCGGTATTTTGATGGCAGGCATGACAGCGCTGTTCATGGGACTCGGCTTTTTGATGGGTCGTGAAACGGGCATGTTGATGGCCTTGGGCGTCGCTGTGGCTATGAATATCTTTACCTATTGGAACGCCGACAAAATGGTGTTGCGCATGAACGGTGCGCGTCAAGTTTCAGAATCTGAATCGCCCGAGTTTTTCCGCATGATCGCAAGATTGGCCGCGAATGCTAAATTGCCCATGCCAAAAGTCTATATTATTGACCAGCCTCAACCCAACGCCTTTGCCACAGGCCGCAACCCTGAAAACGCTGCTGTTGCCGCCACCACCGGATTGCTGCGCCATTTATCACCGGACGAAATTGAAGGCGTTATGGCCCATGAGTTGGCCCATGTGAAAAATCGCGATACGCTGATCATGGCCTTCACCGCGACCATTGCCGGTGCCATTTCCATGCTCACGCAGTTTGGTTTTCTGTTTGGCTCCCGCGACAGCCGCAACAATCCACTCGGGCCAATTGGTTCGATTGCCATGATGATCTTAGCACCCATGGCGGCCATGATTGTGCAAATGGCGATCAGCCGTACCCGTGAATATGCCGCTGATCGTGGTGGTGCCGAAATTTCAGGAAAGCCACTCGCGTTGGCGTCAGCCCTCAACCGCATTTCCACAGCTGCCCATTCTATTCCCAATGAAGCAGCCGAACGCAACCCTGCCATGGCCCATATGTTCATCATCAATCCGCTGTCAGGTTTGCGCGCCGACGCCTTGTTTTCAACCCATCCAAACACCCAAAACCGCATTGATGCATTGGAAGAAATCGCCCGTGAAATGGGATCTGTTTCAGCGTCTTCAGCTGATAATTCCGGGCCATGGAACGCCTCCGTCAAAAATGGTCCCTGGGGCTGATTTGATTCGGGTTAAGATGCCCGACGCTTATCAACACCCTGCCCTATATTAGCATTTCATTAACCATGCCCGCGCCAAGCTGAGCCTTTCCAAAACAGGTTAAAGGCAACCAGGCAGCATGGCGCTCCTCGGGCATACAATTGTTGAAGTGGGATTGGCGCGTTTGATGGCTCTTTGGCCTCAAACAGCACGCCCAGCACAGTTGCGCCTTGTCGCCAGCCCAGCCACATCCACCAATGCCGCCGCACGCGCCGCCGCCCACGCCATCTATTCCGGTCAACACGTATTGTCGGCGGATGATTTTGCCAGTTTGAATTGGTTTGAACACTTTGCTCAATCCGGTCGCCAGTTGTTGATGTGTCACGCACTTAAATTATTGGAAGGCTGGAACGCGCTTGTGCCAGCACGGCTTAGCATTGATGACGAAGCTGATCTCGTCTTGCGGCTTGTACGCAGTGCCAGAAATTTTTCCGCATCACTCGATGCATCATTGTTGCAGCCTCTGCACATCGCACTTCTAAATCACCTCAAGCGCCTGCAAGCCTTGCGCACGCAAGATCCTTGCGAACAGTTGACCAAGGCCATGACGTTACTCGAAGCGTCTCAAGCCATTGAAAGCGGTGTTGGCCTAGAAAAAGAAGCAGCGCGATTATTGGATAGCGCCTTACCTTCATTGATCGCCGTTGATGGCGGCCCCCTGTTGCATGATATTTCAGAATATATCGCATGGATCAGCCTGTTGTTGGATGCCAATACGGCATCACTAAGCCCCATAGCTCGCAACGCCGTTGATCGGGCCCGTCCATTCCTATCGATGCTCTTAAATCAAGACATGACCTATTGCGTTGCGCCAAAGCAAAAGCCACACGCTGAAATTATGAAGACAACACCTATGCGTTTGGCACCAGCAACGGGTGTGGCAAGGCTGCAAGCGGGTAAAACCAATTTGATTTCTGTACCGCAACACTTGGGCGGTCAAACTGCAATTCACATTTCAAGCCACAGTCATTGCTTGTTTTCAGCCAATCACTTCCAGCACGACGCCAGCGAAGCTCACGCCCAAACAGCCGCGACATCGTCTTCAAGCGATGAAGGTCAACTGCTTCAGCAATCAATAGGACCATTCGCGCGCACCGTCTTTTTATCACCCAAGGGCGATGACCTTCGTATCGAAGATCAAGTGCCGCAAGATCAACTGAAGCGCTGGATGCGTTTGCAGTTTAATCCGAATGCAAAAATATCCGTGGCACGCAACGGCTCAGTTGCGACAATCGCAATTGATGGCCGTAATTCCTGGAGCTTAAGTTTGCGTGGGGGCCGCATTCTTCCTATCCAACACAAGGATCAGGTTATTATTGAAACGACCACTAATGGCGGGCGCATCAATTGGGCCTTGAAGCGCGTTGCACGCTCAATCAACAGATCGGAAAGGCCCGATATCCCTGAACTGCCGTTCTAGCTGGAATTTCCAAATCGTAAGCGTTAAGAGCCGCTGCCATAACCCGCTGGAGCTGCTTTATGACTGACGTCCGCAAGATCAACCGTGCCTTGATTTCCGTTTCCGATAAAACCGGACTGGAACATCTGGCCCGCAGTTTGGCCGCGATGGGCGTCGAATTATTATCAACCGGCGGAACAGCAAAAACCTTGCGGAGTTTTGGTCTCATCGTCAAGGACGTGTCTGATGAAACCGGCTTTCCCGAAATTATGGATGGGCGCGTTAAAACGTTGCATCCCGGCATCCACGGCGGGCTGCTTTCCATCCGCGACAACGCTGAACATGAAATCCAACGCAAGGCTCATAACATCAGATTGATTGATCTGCTCGTGGTCAATCTCTATCCCTTTGAAGAAACATTGGCACGCGGCGGCACACGCGATGAAATCGTCGAGAACATCGACATTGGCGGACCGGCTATGATTCGTGCGGCGTCCAAAAATCATGATGGTGTTGCTGTCGTTGTTTCACCGCTGGATTATGAAACGTTGCTACAAGACATGAAGAGCAACGAGGGCGGCACCACCCTGGCCTTGCGCAAACGTTTGGCTGCAACAGCCTTTGCCCGCACCGCGTCCTACGATGCTGCGATATCGCAATGGATGGCTAAGGACGTGGATGTACCTTTTCCGGCCTTCACTGGTTTTGGTGGCCGCAAGCAGCAGGATTTGCGCTACGGCGAAAACCCACATCAACAGGCCGCTGTGTATAAAACATCCGATGGTCGCTTGGGCGTTCTCGATGCAAGGCAGGTGCAGGGCAAGGAACTCTCCTACAACAATATCAACGACACCGATGCCGCATTGGAAGCCGTGAGCGAGTTCGAAACGACACAACCCGCTTGCGTCATCGTAAAACATGCCAACCCTTGCGGTGTGGCCGTTTCCTCGTCCATTGCCGAGGCTTATCGCCAAGCTCTGCTGTGTGATCCCGTCAGCGCTTTTGGTGGCATCATCGCCTTCAATCAAAAACTCAATGGCGAAGCCGCAGAAGAAATTTCCAAGATTTTCACCGAAGTGATTATTGCACCGGGCGCTGATGACGATGCGCTCCGCATTCTCTCGGCAAAGAAGAACTTGCGCCTGTTGCTCTTGCCATCGCTGCCAAATGCCAAAGCCAAAACCACAATCGTCAAATCCATCGCCGGTGGTTTGCTCACCCAATCACGTGACGCCGAAACACTTGATCTGTCAGCCTTGAAAGTGGTGACGAAGCGAGCACCCTCAGTGCAAGAAATGCAAGATTTGTTATTTGCTTGGAAAGTGGCCAAGCACGTTAAATCCAATGCCATTATTTTTGCAAAGACATGGCCGCACCACGGGCATTGGGGCGGGGCAAATGTCGCGCATTGATTCAACCCGCATTGCCGTTTCAAAAAGCTTGGATGCCGCCAAGGCCCAAGGCCGCAACGTGCCGGATGCGCAAGGTTCAGTGTTGGCTTCAGACGCCTTCTTCCCCTTCCCCGATGGCTTGGAAGCCGCAGCAGATGCAGGTGCCACCGCAATTATTCAACCGGGTGGCGCTATGAAAGATCAAGATGTGATTGCGTCAGCCGATGCCCGTGGCTTAGCTATGGTTTTCACAGGCATGCGGCACTTCCGCCATTAGTCCTCAATGACGACGGCGGTTCCCGCGGCTGTGACCATCAACATGGAACCGTTCTGCCCCACTGTTTCATAATCAATATCAACACCGATCACGGCATTGGCGCCTAAGCGTGCAGCTTTGTCGGTCAATTCGGCAATTGCCGTTTGGCGCGCATCGTTCAAAACTTTTTCATAGGAACCTGAGCGCCCACCCACGATGTCACGAATCGAGGCGAAGAGGTCACGAAATAGATTCGCGCCCAAAATGGCTTCACCCGCCACGAGCCCTTTATAGGACGTGATGCGTTTGCCTTCGACATTATGGGTGGTGGTGACAAGCATGGTGAACTCCTCATTGATGCTGATCGCATATGGGAGTTAAACACAATTATTCAACATGAAGTTGAGAAATTGGAGCGGGCGAAGGGATTCGAACCCACATGTGCGCCGCACGCAAAATAAAGACGAGGGTTCGCTAAAGTTTTGGAAATTGGAGCGGGCGAAGGGATTCGAACCCTCGACCCCGACCTTGGCAAAGTTAGTTAGTTTAGATGCAGACACTATCCAAGTCTGCGCTATTTTGCGCTAAGCATATGACAATCGATCTATTTTTGTACCTTGATCGTCGCTCTGATATCCGATCTCCCTCCAGTTTTTCATTCCAATTGCTTACAAGGTGCTTACATTCTGGTGCCGATGTGATAATGTAAGCAAGTGTCGGAATGCTTGAGAGCCGCTTACAATGGGAAAGCTTACAAAACGTGTCGTCGAGGCGCACTCTCCACCAAAAAGTGGGCAGGCTTTTTTGTGGGACGGCGAAATACGAGGATTTGGCCTGCGCGTTGTGCCTTCGGGCCTGAAAACCTTCATCGTTCAATATCGCAATCTTGAGGGTCGCACCCGTCGCATGATGATTGGCCGATATGGAATTATGACGGTTGAACAAGCCCGCGATCAGGCCAAAGTCATGTTGGGTGCAGTAGCCAGTGGTTCAGATCCGGCCGCAGCGAGTGCCAACTTACGCGAAGCGATCACGGTTGGTGAGGCGTGCGATTGGTATCTTGACGCAGCTAAGGCAGGCCGCATTCTTGGGCGTCGCCATCGTCCAATCAAGACTTCCACATTGATTTTGGATAAAAGCCGTATTGAAACTCACATCAAGCCGCTGCTCGGTCGCCGGCAAGTACGTGTGCTCAAGCTCCGCGACATTGAAGCCATGCAGTCGGATATCGCGGACGGAAAGACCGCAAAGCCGCGTGGCGTTGGCCGGGGCGGAGCAGCCACTGGTGGCGCCGGCGTCGCGGCGCGAGCCGTCTCGACGCTCCATAGCCTTTTTGCGCACGCCGTGCGGCTCGACGTTATCGCCTCCAACCCTGCGATCGGAGTCCGTAAACGGTCTGGAAAGAGAAAGCAGCGCCGGCTGAGTGTTGCCGAAATCAAATTGCTCGGCCAAGCGATGCGTATCGCTGAAAGGAATGGCGAGCATCCAGTTGCGATGGCCGGAGTGCAATTCCTGCTGCTAACGGGCTTCCGAATCTCGGAAGTTCAGGGCCTAAGGCGGGACTGGCTATATGCGGACGGGGGCTATGTTCATTTCCCTGATACCAAAAGCGATGGCCAAGTGCGCGCGATCGGGCCGACGGCTGCGAAACTTGCGACCGGCCAGACAGCGCGCAAGAATTGTCCCTTTGTCTTTCCATCGGATGTCGGTGACGGCCATTTTACAGCGACGAAAAGCTGCCTTGCTCGACTGTGTGTCAGAGCCAACATCCAAGGTGTTACCCCCCACACGCTACGGCACACCTTTGGCAGCGTGGCTGGCGACCTCGGGTTTTCTGAGCTGACGATTGCTGCGCTTCTCGGACACTCCGCAAGGGGCGTCACTCAGGGTTACGTTCATATCGACGACGCGCTCAAACTGGCAGCGACGCGAACATGCGAGGAAATCGCCTCTCTCCTAGGCATACACGTTGTGGCGAGGGGCTGACCACAGAAAGCGAGCGTCCTCAGCCAGTATCCCATTTATAACAGTGGCCAGCGCGTCGGCATCAAGCAAGGTTGAGGACAGGCTTTGGCTCGTCAGTTTCATGGACTATGATTTGGGATACTTCGACGACACGGAATGCAGACTGGAACCGCTCGACAACCCATTCGGCGCAAAACTGTTACCCATGTTTTCAGAATAAAGTGTCACCTATGTCTCAGGAAGGACAAGCACTTTTCCTCAATGAGATGGCGGGATGTCCTTGAACCGCCCCGAGGTTCCGCAGGTCGATTGATTTAAGGAGATGTTACCCATGCAGCGTAGTAGTTCTTCTCGGCTTCTTCTGGCGGCATGTTGCCAATTGGCTTCTGAAGTCTGCGTCGGTTGAACCAGTCGACCTATTCCAGAGTTGCGAACACAACAGCTTCGAACGAACGCCGTGGCCCGCGACGTTGGATCACTTCAGCCTTGTAAAGGCCGTTAATGGTCTCGGCCAATGAATGGTCATAACTGTCACCAACACTGCCGACGTAAAGTTCGATTCCAGCTTCTGCCGAACGTTCGGCATATTTGATCGAGAGGTTTTGACTGCACCTGTAGCACCATGTTTCCAGAAGCAGAACTGTGGGTGTTGAATTCTTCTGGCGTATAAAAGACCCAGGCTTTGCCTGGAACGGGAATGCTACCATGATGCTGGGCGTTTCTATCTATTGACCCGAGCACTTGTAATCGCTGTCTCAGCTGGAGCCTTGTTGGCAACTCAATTCTCACGTGGCACCCACAACCAGGTTCTAAACTACGGTACCAAAGTAAGCGCCTACAACAGCTGTAATTGCCATTGCCATGGCACCCCAGAATGTTACACGAACAGTTGCCTTTATGACATTTGCACCGCCCGCCATCGCTCCGAGCGCACCTAGAATTGCGAGAAAGACGAGCGTGGCGAGTGTAATGGTCAAAATCAAGGATTCAGGCGGCGCTATTAACACGGTAGCCAAGGGGAGCATGGCCCCAACCGAAAAAGTGAAGGCTGACGTGAGTGCGGCCTGCAGAGGACGCGCTGTTGTGATCTCTGATATTCCGAGTTCTTCGCGCGCATGTGCACCAATTGCATCAACAGCAGTCAACTGCCGGGCAACTTCCAGAGCTGTTTCATGCGTAACGCCTCGTGACGTGAACGACTCTGTGAGCTCATTCAATTCAAAATCAGGCTGTTCTTTGAGCTCTTTGCGCTCACGCGCGAGATCAGCTTCCTCAGTGTCCGATTGGGAACTTACAGAAACATATTCACCTGCCGCCATCGACATGGCACCTGCAACCAATCCGGCGGTGCCTGCGATCAAAATACTGTTCGTTGCTGCCGAAGCAGCAGCCACGCCAACAATCAAACTCGCGGTTGAAACCAAGCCATCGTTGGCGCCTAGTACTGCGGCCCGCAACCAGCCAATGCGGCGGGTGCTATGCTTTTCCAAATGCAATCTGCTCATGTAACGCTAGTCATCGATTTTCTTACAACATAGCCGATAAGCAGAGCACCCAAAAAATTGAGCAGCACCCGGTCAGGAACACCCATATTCTGTTTCATTTGAATTGCAACTCCCTGTGTCGATACATGGGTGTATGATACCAATTGTTGCTTCACTCGATTTTGATGCAGATCAATCCGTCTATCGTCAATGTTCGCGCGGGCACAGGTAAATGAACCAATAGACCATGCCCACCATCGCACTCCCCCCAATGAGATTTCCAATTGTGGATACGCCGATATTGTGAAGGCTGGCATTCAGGGTCAGGTTGGGAAAGTCGGCGGCCGTACTTCCGATTGATGCCCAGAATTCATGTCCTGCCCATGTCTTGATTGCCAAAGCGTAGGGCAAAAAATAGATGTTGGCGATTGAATGTTCAAAGCCAGCAGCGACAAAAGCCATGACTGGCGGCACGACGACAACCACCTTGTCCGAGATACTGCGCGCACCAAACGACATCCAGACTGCGAGACAAACGAGAATATTACACAGTATTGAAAGAAAAAGCAGTTGCACAGTCGGTATTGCAGCCTTTGCCGCCGCTATTTCAAGTGCCGCCTTACCAACACCGCCCCCTCCAAAATTGAAATGCCCAGCAAGGAAAACCAGCATGGCCGTGCCAAGCGCTCCAATAATATTTCCGGCATAGATTAGGAGCCAAGCCCGTAGCAAAGAGTACGTACCGATGCGCCTACTGGCCCAGGCAACAATCATCAGCGAATCTCCGGTAAAGAGCTCGGCGCCGCCTACAACAACGAGGATCAAGCCGAGAGAAAACACAAGGCCGAACAACAATCGCGCAGCCCCGAAGGGAAGATCAGTAGCCCCGGTGGCTACAACAGTCATAAACAAGGCACCAAATGCAATAAATGCGCCTGCCAGAATTCCCAGAACGATGAGCGACAAGGCATCGCGCGCCGCCTTTTCAACACCGACCGCTTCACATGCCAAGGCACTATTGGTCGGCAACGGTACATCCAACATGTGTTGTGGCTCTTCGTTCAAAGCAACCTCGTTCCTCTCTCTCACCCGCCAAGAGTGTCACTTGGCCCACTTAGACGCCTTGATGCTCGTCATTGCGTCGCACAGATTCCAAAATGCCAGCCATTGCAGTTCGCAACCCATGCATCTGATCCAGCAAATGCAGTATAACGCCAACACCTTCCGTGTTGACACCCAACTCTTCTGTCAAATCCGAAATCAACTGGGCTCGCGCGATGTCAGCTTCAGAGAAGGCGGTTTCGGCATCAGCCACCTCCGGCACGAGCCATTCCTCTTCAATCCAGAAATCCAATGTGCTTTGGCTAAGTCTGGTGCGGCTCAGAAATTCCAATTTTGTAATGATCATGATAGGATCTCCCGTCGCGGATCGTAACTCGGGCCTGGTTTCCAGTTGGACAGAAAGGTTTCAAGCTCTGGGTTCGGCTGCTGTGGCAGTGTGACCTTGAGGGTCACCAGCTCATCACCATGACCGCCGCGACGAGTCACGCCCTTGCCCTTGAGGCGTAAGACTGTCCCGCTGTTTGACCCCTTAGGAACAGCCAACATTACTGCCCCAGAAGGTGTCGGCGTCTTGATACGTGCGCCTAAGACCGCTTCAGTTAGTGTGATCGGCAGCTCTAAGTGGACGTCGTCACCAACACGGGTAAAGAATTGATGAGGCAGAATTGAAATTTCCACCAGAGCATCACCGACAGCACCTTCGCCAGTCGATGCTTTGCCTTTGCCACGCAAGCGCAGCGTCTGCCCCTGTTGAATGCCAGCGGGCAAGGCGACATCAAGCGTCCCGCCATCTGGCAAGGTGATGCGCTTGCTGGCACCATTGATGGCGTCGAGAAAATCTACGGACAGGCGGTAGCGCAAATCGGCACCAGGAGCGCGCCGTGATTGCCGCGCTTGTTGACGAAAGAGCTCCGCGAACAGATCGTCCGTATTGCCGAAATCTGCAAAGCCTGAATGGCTATTGTAACTGCTGCCCGTCGGTGCTTCGGCGGCATAGTCCCTATAGTAGCGCTCTCGTGGCTTTTCAGCACCCGTCGCGTCGATTTGTCCGGCGTCGAAACGTTTGCGCTTTTCTGGATCAGTCAGCAGCGCATTGGCGAGTGATGCTTCCTTAAAAAGCTGCTCAGAATCCTTGTTGCCTGGATTCAGGTCAGGATGTAGTTTCTTGGCCAGACGTCTGTAAGCTTTGCGAATCTCATCGACCGAAGCGTCACGCGCAACACCAAGAATTTCATAGGGATCCTTCATGCGAGCTCCAGTCGTTATTTAACAAACAGCAACTGTCAGACCCGGAAGTGCAGTTCGCGAGTAGAACGAGCCGAACTTCTGACCAAAGTATTTACTTTGCCTGCTTTGATCGCTGCATCGCGGACACGATCGAAATGATTGTCGGCACCAGCAGTCTGACGACACTCGAACTATTTACGCCGCTGCTTTCAGATTGTGACTGGAACTGTGATTCAAGTTCACTGCCTGCCAAGTTGCGCAAGTCTTCAGCCAAGGCAAGTTCTGGACCTGGTTTCACCATCTTCGCCAACAAAAGAAGTCCTGCTGCACAGACGATGTTACCGAGGCCAATTGCCAAGGGAGCGCCTATTGGTCCCCACAACGATTGAAGGTATTCGAAAAGCGCCAAGTTCATGAACGCAAAACCAATCAGGCCGACAAGGAACGCAAGGCTTGCCAACATGATTTTGCGTGCGTAGGTGAGCAACTTGATCTCGGCAACCATTGCCTCACTTCTGATGCATAAGCGAATAGATCGCGTCATGGATTGGATGCTCATTTTCACACTCTAACGCGCTGAAAGCCGACCAATCACGATACCAAGTGCCATAGCGCCCGCGACCGTAGCGACAGGATGTTCCGCAACCTTGTTTTCAGCTTCTTCCATTGTTGTGTGAACCAATTTGTTCAGTTCACCAATCTGGTGCTCGAGCTTTTCCTCGAGGTCTGCTGCCATCTTGCCAAGCGATGCACCGGGCAAAGTGACTTCACCCGGCTTGGAATGCTTGGTCATAATTTCTGATTTCAGTTTTTCGAGTTCTTCTTTAATGTTTGAGAGTCTCGACATGGTGGTCTCCTTTTCTTTTCCGAGCCCTATTTGCTTCAATGCGCCGATCGCAGCATTGATTTCGATCAATCAGGTGTGTTGTTCAGAGCATGTGAGTCGGAAATTTGAATCAATAGCGGCGATGCGCCGACGGCGGAGTTTACTGACGAACTACCTTCCCATCGATGATTTCGATGATCCGGTCGGTTCTGCTCGCCAACTCCATATTGTGAGTGATAATCAAAAACGTAGTGCCTTGGCTTTGATTGACTTCACGCATTAGGGCAAACACGTCATCAGCTGACTTGGTGTCAAGATTGCCGGTGGGCTCATCTGCAAGCACCAAAGCGGGCCGCATGGCAAGCGAACGCGCGATGGCTACACGCTGCTGCTGGCCACCCGACATTTTGCCAGCCATGTTGTCTTTCCAGCGCTCAAGACCAACCCGCGCCAATAGCTGACGGGCAGTTTCGCGCATCTCCTCATCAGGCCAAGTGCGGTCGATCAGCATAGGCATGAACA
Source organism: uncultured Alphaproteobacteria bacterium (assembly GCA_963779145.1). GTDB lineage: Bacteria > Pseudomonadota > Alphaproteobacteria > Rhizobiales > Aestuariivirgaceae > Aestuariivirga. The sequence goes on along the minus strand of CAVZXJ010000044.1, from coordinate 100,798 downwards.
CATTCTCGAGTGCAGTGAATGCCGTGATCAGATGATGATATTGAAAGACAAAGCCAATGCTGTGACCACGCAACAGTGTCAGGGCGGTGTCATCTAACCCTTCTGTATCATTGCCCTCAATCAACACTTTGCCGGAGGTTTGCCGGTCCAACAAACCGACAATATTGAGCAATGTGCTCTTGCCCGAACCCGATGGTCCGATGACCGCACAAAACTCTCCTGGCCTCACTGACAGGTCAATGCCACGCAGCACTTCAACTTCGATGTCGGTTCCAACGCCAAAGGACTTGCTGATCTTTTCCAGACGCAAGACATCAGGCTTGATTGTGGGGTTATTAGCCACGGATTGCATCCACCGGATTGAGGCGCGCTGCACCTACGGCAGGCAGAATGGCCGTGAGAACGCCTGTGAGCGTAGCAATCAGGCCTGTCGCAATGAACAGGGAGGGCGGCAAAGTGATAATAAAATACTGGGTTCCATCCGCGTTGCGGGCAAGGGCGCGCCAAAGAAACACAAAACCTGCACCGGCAGCAGAACCAACGATGGAACCCAAGAGGCCGATTACGGCACCCTGCAGCAGGAAAATTCGCAACACTTGTCCGCGAGATGTTCCCATGGCGCGGAGAATGCCGATCTCGCTGGTGCGCTGGACCACGGTCACCACCAGAACACTTGCGATGCCAAGTGCGACGGCCAAGGCAACGAAAAAGCGAATGATAAAGTTGGCAAGCTGCTGCGAGCGCAAGGCGGTAAAGAACTCCGAGAATGTATCAATCCAGCTCTTGGCATTGATGTCGAGCGAACTTCGCAATTCAGCAGCAAAGACCTCGGCTTGATAGGGATCAGTCAGGTTGATTGCGATGCTGGTCACGCCGCCCCGCACATCAAACAGTGTTTGGGCGGCACGCAATGGCAAATAGACAGTGCGTTCATTTGCGTCGCGGTTGCCCAAATCGAAAATGCCGACAATGATGAAAATCTGATCGCTGCTGTTGGCAGTTCCCGTTCTGATGCGCAGTTTCTCGCCCAGACCTATCCCAAAGTCGCTGGCAAGCGTGGTGCCGATAAGTATTTCACCGGGGCCAAGCGATGCTGATCCGCTCGTGATTTTCGCCGGTATGTCAACGATTGCGAAATAAGCTGTGGGGTCGATGCCCTGCACGGCTATTGACTTCGCAGAATCACCGCGAATGGCAAAGGCCGCTCCCGAAGCAATGGGAGAGACAGCCAATACGCCTGCGCGACTGGAAAGCGCTGCACTGATGCTTTGCCATTGGTCAATGGAGCGAAGCCGTTGCGTGGGGCTTTGCAGGGTCGCCATCTCAGACGTGCCGGGTTCATCCCGCAGCGGTCGGGCCAATTCATCAATTGGGGAAACGGTAATATGGGCTTGGTTGGAAAGAATGCGCGAGAACATGTTGTTTTGCACCCCAACCAAAAGTGCTGACATGAACACAATGACCGCCACGCCAACTGCGGCTCCAACTACTGTCAACAAGGTCTGGGAACTGCCCTGTTTCAAGAAGCGAATGGCAAGAGTCCATTCAAAAGGTGCCCACTTGACCATCATGGTACAGCAACAGCCGAAGCTCTCACCTTGGCTCCCACCTTGACCGTTGTCGCCGAAACCGGAATGACGAGGTCGTTCTCCACTAGACCACTGAGGATTTCGACCTCTGTTTGGCCGCGCGTCCCCAGTTTCACTTGTCGGTCTTCTGCAAAGCCAGATGCTATCATCAGGACATAGGGTGTTGCACCGGCAGTATCCCTGACTGCTGCTTTAGGCAGTACGAGTGCACTTGTCTTTTTTGCCACTTCAATATCGACGGACACAGTCATGTCCTCCTTGAGGTAATTTGGTTCATTATCAACGTCGAGCTTTACCTCAACGGAACCACGTTGCGGATCGACAGCGGGATTGATTTCACTGACAGTGGCCGTGAAGCGCTCGGTCGGGAAAGCATCTGCCGACACAACAGCCTTCTGGCCGATCTTGATCAGACTGAAGCTGCGTTCATCAATCTGCACCACAAGCCGCTTGCCTGTTGGAGGCACCAATGTGAGGAGAACTTGGCTTGCTTGTACAACGCTGCCGGGTTCCACACTGCGCGAGGTCACGATACCGTCAATTGGCGCAGTAATCTGAAGCAGGCTTAACCGGGACCGTGAAGAGTGGGCAGCGGCTTGGGCAAGTGCCACAGCTGCAGTAGCAAAATCAACCTCGTTACCACCGGGAGACAGATTTTTCACAGAAAGCTCAGCAGCACGCAGCTGAGATTCTGCAATGTCGTAGGCGCGTTGTGCATCCTCGCGTGAGGCCCTGGTGGCGTATCCTTGCGATGCAAGTTTTATGGCGCGGTCCAGCTTCTGCTCACTGTTCAAAAGTGTTGCGCGATTTTGGGCAAGCGCTTGCTGTGCTTGAGGAAGACTGTAGTTCGCAATCATAGAAAGCCTTGTTTCGGCTTGCTTAAGTGCTGCTGTTGACTGCTCAAGCACAGCTTTGGCATCCTGGTTGTCCAAAAGAACCAAGATGTCTCCTGCTTTCACGCGATCACCTTGTCGCACGAGTACTTTCGCAACGGCACCCATAATCTGACTGCCGAGATCAACGCGTGAAGCGGTTTCCAGTTGTCCGCTCGCTACAACAGTCTGCACAATGTCTGCGCGAGTGACGGCATAGGCTGTCACTTCCACGCCCAGAACATATGGCGTTGAGAAATAAGCACCAGTGCTCACGATGAGCAAAAGTGCCGCTCCGGCAAGAAGCACATTGCGAGAAAGCCATTTCATGGATTTTGGCTTTGCCACATTGGCTTGGACAAGGCTCTCATGAGCAGGCGTAGCTCTTGCTTTGCTGAGATCGCTGAACGGAACAAGTTTAACGATCTTTTGTGTCGCCCCTGGTCGATTCTTTGTCATTTTTTCAAGGTTGCCTTTGCGCTTGAGACTGCATCTGCCGCAAAGGGTGTGTGGCGGTATCAATCATCTCGACCGTTAAGTATAGTTGTGTCTTTGAGCGGCTCGACAGCAAACATACCGAACAAAAGTATTGCTTCCGCTTGCAAGCGTTTGGGAAGAGTTTCCGACTTCAATTGCACAAGTTGTTCCTGGTTGCTCGTTAGTCTCTGTATGTTTTTGAACCTGACTTGTCTTCTGGAAGGGTGCATTGATCTCGCTCAATTGACAGAGATTTCCCTACACGTATGTTGGAAACAGCATCTATGGCGTGGCCAGAGCAAAGAATTGGCGGGAATTAGCCAGATGAATTGCACACAAGCCGCCCAAACTGTTGCGCCAAAACCTCCACTCCCTCAGGCTGTAATCTGTCTATGTTTATGTGGCGACGGGCGGGGCAAGCCGCCCGCGAAGCCCGTCTATTGGAGGTGCCGTTGTGAGCGAGCGGCTTGCGGTGATCATGCCAATTTCCAGTAGAAATGGGGTTGCAAACGAAGCAACGTCAACAAGGAACAAGACAATGACCAAGACCAAGCCGGTGCGTGGTCTCAATCCTGACGCGGCCGACTTTTCCTTAAGTTAGTGGCAAGCAATGCAGCAATTGTGGCTGCAAGAAATGCTAAAGCCCAATCATCCCACTGAAGTGGTGAAAGCGACAGGACGTTAGAGATTGCCCGAACTTGTGTCGCCACGAATAGCGACGCGACAGTGATGCCTGCGATCGCCGTTGCCCTGGGGTTCTTGAGGCCAGCCAGTGCAATCGTGACTGCCGCACTTGTCAGGATCAGGTTCGCAAGACCGGCCGAACGCGCGTGGAGACTGTTGTCAGTGTTGCCGAGTGCAAACATGTAGTGCGCCAGCATCGCCGCACTCGTAAACATTCCGGCACCCAGGATCTTGAGCCAATCCTGCCCAGTGAAAAAGCCACGCGGTGGGCGTCGACTGAGTACGAAATCGCTGCTGCCGCTATTGTACTGAAAGGCGAGGATTGCTGTAGGGTGGATGATGAGTTCGAGCCACACAATGTGGATTGGCAGGAATAACAGCGGGAATCCAGCAAATGGCACGACGGCCGCCGCCAAAACGAGCGGAATGTGTACAATCAGCAAATAAACAAAGCTCAAGCGTAGATTCCAAAACAAGCGTCGTCCTTCTTCGATGGCATTGATGATTGTGCTGAAGCTGTCATTTAACAAGACAATCGCTGCGGCTTCTTTCGCAGGTCTAGTTCCACGCTCACCCATGGCAATTCCAACATCAGCCCCTTGCAATGCCGGCACATCATTCACACCATCGCCTGTAACGGCAACTATTTCACCGGCCTGTTTAAGTGCTGTAACCAGTTCCAACTTGTGAAGGGGCTTTGCCCTGGCCACCACGTCAAATCTGTCCAGCTTGTTCGATGACAGGTAACTTGCAAGTTGCTCACCTTCAACCAAGCGAGGCTCCGGTCCTCCAATGTTTGCCTCTCGGGCAATGGCCTTTGCGGTGGCTGGATGATCGCCTGTGACAAGTATGACGCGCACCCCAGCCGTTCTCGCTCGTTCAACGGCGTCAGACACACCTTTCCGAAGGGGGTCAGAAAAAGCGATGAGACCAGCGAAATTGAAGCCCGATGATGGTTCTGATCTTGTGACGGCCTGCATTTGGCGTGAGGCACAGGCGATGACTTTCATCCCTTTGCCTGTCAATTCCTGCAGTTGAGTAGCGACTGTTTTAGATAGCGCTTTTGGCATGCGGCAGAGATTGGCAATCGTTTCTGGGGCACCCTTTGTTGCGACCATCAATTTCCCGTTGGGCTGCCTCCAGATTGTTGTTGCCCTGCGCCTGTCCTCTGTAAAAGGGAAGTGTTGAACTGCCGCCGTTACTTTTGTTTCCGCGACCGCCAGCAGTGTTTGATCCATAGGATCGCCAAGGTCGCCCTGTGAAGTACGGGCAGCGAGATTCAGCAAATTATCCTCACTAATACCCTTTGCCGGAACAAGTGCTGCGATAGCAAGACGACCCTCTGTGATGGTGCCTGTCTTGTCTGTACAGATGGCAGTGATACGACCGATATTTTCGACCGCAGAAGCGTGGCGGACAAGCGCCTTTCGGAGGGCGAGCCGATGTACGCCAAAGGCTAGGAACATCGTGGCGACCACTGGAAACTCTTCCGGAAGGGCGGCAACGGCTAAGGTTGCCGCTGCAACAAGGGCGTCAACCAGGCTGTGTCCCTGAGCCAAACGGGTTGCAGCAAGTGCTATACACAACAATCCTGCTGCCAACGTCAGCCATAGAACCAACTTGTTCAGTGCCACTCGCAATTGTGTTGTGTTATTTCTCTCGAGCTGCACCGATCTGACGATTTGACCATAAAGCGTGTCGGCTCCTGTCTTTCCCACCACGAGCGTGGCTCTTCCTGTCAACAGCCTTGTTCCAGCAAAAAGCCATGCGTCATCGACAATTGGGGCGTGGAATTTGTCTATGTCTATTCGGTGTTTTGAAACAGGTAGCGCTTCACCTGTAAGCGCGGATTCATCAACTTGAACGCTATCGCCAGCTACAATTGCACCGTCGGCTGGAACTGAATCTCCTCTGCTTACCAAGATGACATCGCCAGGTACAATGTTTGTGGCCACAATGGTTTTTTCAATGCCATCTCGCATCACTTGCGCAGTTGTTGAGAGTTGACCAGCGAGGGCGGCTACGGACACTGCCGTGCGCCGATGGAGGAACGCGTCCATGCCAAGAATGGGAAACACAGCAAGTGCGAGCACCATTGCTTCCACGCTGTCACCTGTCCAAGCGAACAAAGCGGACGTAAACAACAATAGCCATATCATGGGATCTTTTGCAGTATCCCAGATGATGCCAAGCCAGTTTGATTTCTTTTCAGAGAGGATGTCGTTTGGGCCAAAACGCCCAAGACGCTCTGCTGCATCTTGGGTGCTTAGGCCGTTCACAACTGTAGCAGGTGTTCTTCTATCGTCGACTAGGAGTTGGTTGTTGCCCATCGACTGAAGACCTCCAAGACGTGCGAAAGGTAAAACGACATATCCAATCTTTCAAAAGGTTATTTGCGACTGGGTTTTGCCTTTTGTGCAGGGGCAACTACGGAGGTGGCCGCCAACGGTGCGACATTAACCGAGCTTACTTCGTCACGTGTAAGGTTTCGCGCGGCGCGAAGGATCATGCTGCCCAGACCAAGGAACACAACACCGAGATTGATCAACCAGCCAACTATCGGAACGAAGTTTAGAATAGCCAGGACTGTGAATCCAAACGCCAATGCCAATAGCTTAACCGCCAGCGACAATGGCTCGCTCCGGAAAGCCTCCAGTATGCGTGTTGATAGAGCAAATGTACCGATGATGTAGCCCACAATCCAAAGTACCAAAGACAAGAGCATGGCAAAAGGTATCAATGGTATCCCGATCAATGTCATTGCACTTACTGGTACAAGGCCAATCGACATGCTCAGCCCCAAGATACCCAAACTCGCAGTTTTCACGGGTGCACGGATTGCCTCAGTTCGGAGCGATTCCATCCGGTCTGGCATGAATGACAGAAGAGCTGCCGAAAGTGCAACAAGGAATGCAATTGAAACGGCAAAAACGAAAATTGCACCACCCATCGTCCACCAGAAGACAGGCACAGTGTCGTTTACAGTGTCGCGCGCTTTCTCGATCTCCTCCGAAACGTTCAATTGTTCAAACGTCACGCGTGCTGGATCAATCACTGAGGCTGGAATGGCAATGGGTTTGGTTGAGGAATAAGTCAGACGCCCCGCAATCTTGGCATCTGGTCCAAATGTCATAGAGCCGACCACCACCCTGGCATCGCCAGCGATGGAAGCATTCAGCGCAAGTGAACCTGCAGTGGCAACCAAACTGCCGGCTACGGGCCCATCAATGGCCAAGGTTCCAGCGGCAAAACGCGCGTTGCCTGCAACCGCAGCACCTTTCTTGGTTTGGATGTTGAACCCAGCGGCGGTGAGATCTTCGCCGACAGTTTGATCAACTTCGATGGAGAAGCCGCCGAGATAGGCATCGCCACCAACTGGTGCGCTGACATCAATATCAAATCCTGTTGCGCCAATGTCTTTCTCAACCCTCTGAGAGACATCAACTGAAAAACCGGAGAGGTAAGCGTCTCGTCCCGCCACAGTATCCAATGAAGCATTGGATCCAGACACATATGTATCGCCACCCACGACAACAGCGTCTTGTGCAAAAGCAGGGGCAAAACACAGAAGCAAATAGACCAAAGCAACTTGAATTTTGAAACTGAACATTTGAACATTCCTCTCGCAAGCAAAGATTTGTTAACGGCAGTAGTGATCCCTCAATCCAGATTGATTTAGGATGTCGAAGGCAATAGGCCGTGTCGCCCGAATTCATTAGAGAGGAATTCGGGCGACACCTTTCTTTCAGTTGATCTGAATGCGGTCTTCAACGGCTGTGACACCAGGTGCAGACCATGCTGTTCGTTCAGCGAGATCGCGCTCGTACCAAGCCTTGACCTTTCCATCCAAGGTTACGCGACCACCTGTCACCACGACCTTGATCGAGTTTGCTTCCAAGTCGGCGTTCCGTTTCAAGGCCTGTTCAATCTTCAATTTGATGTCACCTGCTTGCGGTTTCTGTTTGATGCTGATGTCATTGATCACTGCCCGTACACCAGAAAGCTTGCGTACAGCAGTCGACGCTTCTTCTTTCTGATAGTACCAATCAACTTGTCCATTCAGCGTGACTACGCCTCGCTGCACTTTGACTTGCACGGCGTCCTTTGGAACGGTTGAGGCCCATTCCATGACATTAAGTGCGCGCTTGGCAATCTGGTCATCTGCGGTTTTCTTGTCGCCCGGGAATTGGACTTCAATTTCTTCTGCGATGCCGCGAACACCCTTGATCCGCCTTACAGCAACTTCGGCTGCAATTTTTTCGGCATAGCTGCTGACATGACCGGAAAGCGTCACGACGCCATCATCGACGGCCACTCCAATGTGCGCCGCCTCAACACTTGGTTCCCATTCCAGTTCATCGAGAATGGTTTTCTTCAAATCCATGTCTTTCATTTGATTGCTCCATGTTTGAGCCCAGGCTTCTGGGAACTTCGAGAATGCCAATCCCGTGATCACGCGCATTGATCTGGATCAGTTGCTATCTGAGACTGTTCAAGTACTCGACAATCGAATGGGCTTCATCTGGCTCGAAGATGAACTCCGGCATCTCATTGTGGCCAGTGACAATTCCTTCGACCAACGCTTCCATCAGATTCTCTGGCGGATATTTACGTGCGATAACGCGAAAAGGTGGTGATTTGGGATTGGGGCTATTGCCGGTCAATCCGATGGCGTGACACGCACTACACTCTGACTGCACGATATCTTCACCAGACTGAATTCCATTCGCCGCAGAAGGCTGCGAGATTGAAATTGCGACAATGAAAGCGAGAGGAACTAAGGTTCGAAGTGACATCGCTCTATTTTGATGGGTTCATTGGCGCATGCATTGATCTGCATCAATCACTGGATCGCATCTGCCAAATCTGTTCGCTGCCGGAGCACGTCGTCTTGGAAGATTTTTCTGGCGAATTGCGGTTCTTCGAAAAGTGGACTGTGGGCCGAATTGTGGAAGGTATAAAAACCCTTCAACGGGGCCTCAAGTTTCCGAAAGTAGGCGAGGGCAAGTGCATGGTTTGCCGTATAGTCATGTTGGCCGACAAAGAAATAGACAGGTATTTTGAGACCCAGGACGCGTTCCGCAAGATTCGTGCGCATGAATTGATCCGACAATAGTTGCCGCGACCACTGCCTGCCGCGCCAAACCGCGATCTTTTCGTTTAACGTATAGGCACGGCAGCGCCATATCGGGAGAAATATCCCCGTAATGACCGAGTGCATGTCACGCGCGGTGCCCACCCCCATTTTGTGCATGGCCTCGTCGCGAACCCTCATCCAGGCATCTGAAAGTCCTTCGCTTTTGCTAACTGGCGCCAACTCAAGCCTGCCGACCATCTTCAAGTCTTCTTGTGCGCGATAGGCTTCAAGCAGATAGATTTGCGCTGCGATTTCCGATTCCAGTTGATGCGTCACTTGCGCCATTCCTACATATGCCTTGAACCGATCTGGGGCACGGTGTGCGACTTGAATGCCGAGGAAACTGCCCCATGAGTGACCGAGTAGAATGATTTTGTCCTGATTGAACCGCTTGCGCAGATGGTCTGCCACGTCGATCGTATCCTCGATCAGTTGATCAAATGTCATGGTGTTTGGCGGTATGTCAGCTTGGTAAGATAGACCTGCGCCCCGCTGCTCCCACCACACAACAGTGAAGTCTTGTTCTAGGCCGTTGGGATAAGAGTCATTGAGGAAAAATTCCGGCATTCCCGGGCCGCCATGTAAAAACAACAAGACAGGATTTGCGGGATTTGCGCTTTGGATGATCATGCCTTGCCGGATTCCGTTGATCTCGACAAACACGCGTTCTGAAATGCTACCTTCAATGGTGCGTCCAACATTGTCGACTACAGGCGCTGGTTGCCCCGGACTCCATATGAGAAGCAGCCCAATCAAACCCAGCAAGACAACAAGCACTGCGAATGAAATTATCGTCATAAGTCGCCTCAGCGTTTTCATCTGTTTGAACTGACTGCAAAGAGTGTGGCGCGAGCGTGTGATAGTGCGGAGGATGAACGGCAACTTACGATGGCAGGAGCCTCATGGATCAGAGCATCGTTGCGGAGCGCCTCCACCATGAACAATGCAAAATCGATGCGGCGTGTTCTGTTGCTTTTAAGAACGGCATCTCCCACATGGTGACTCCAGACGGGTAAGCCCTCGCTGTCGCCTTCTTCAAGATCACTTCCGCGCACAACTGTCCAGCGCGTTTTGCTGGAGAAAATGCGGCGGCAGGCTTCAATCTGATCGTCAATGTCGACAAAGGGAATTAACCGGGTGAGCCAACGCGTCAGCTTCTCTTGTACCGTCATGGAAAGTGAATACATATCCTGACCATCCTTTGTGATATGCCAGCCACACGAAAAGATCAGCCGCGCCCGAGGCTTTGCCAGGTCAAGTACAGCCTGCGCAGTGCCCGACGCATAGTGTTGCCGCCCCCAAGGAAACAACACGGTCAGCACACCATCACAATCCGAAACAGCTGTTCGGACCACGTCACGGTCATTCGTAAAACCAGGAAAAATGCGTACTTGACCTTTGCAGAAGTCCAGTTTTCCGATGCTGCGTTCACGGCAAACGCAGACGACCTCATAGCCCCGTTCAAGCGCATGCCGCACCATGTATCGCCCGAGTTTTCCAGAAGCTCCGATGATGCAGACTTTCATTGGCTTAACTCCCTTTTGCACTCTTCAAGGTCGTTCTGTCTGATTGAAAGTGACATGTGTCAGTTTGAATTTTCCATATGTGAAAAGCCCTGACTTACGATGATAAATTGCCTCTCCGGTACCGGGAACACGGCGGCCATCATGCACTTGAAAATCTGAAAGCGGTGTGATCCACGGCACCAGCTTCAGTGTGTCGTCCTTCTGCAATTCACCGCGGTCTTCCGATGTAAAATCGATGAGGTCACCCTCTGAGTTGAAGGTCAGACGCGCACCAACTGTGTAGGCACCATTGGTGTAGACAACATCGGCATGAGCATCGTCTATCGCAGTCAATTTGAATTTTGGGCCGATGAGTGCAGAAGGCGCGAAGGCCGCAAGATCATTCAGCACTGTTACCGTTTCAGCCTTTGAGAGTTGCGGCCCACTTAAATTGACAACATCAAAGAGCCGCGCAAGTCGCACGCGCATTGTTGCTTTGTCACCGTCGTAGTCATGAAGCACTGCAACTGGCAATCCATACATCCGTGTCTCCATAAAAAACAAGCGGCGCGGCGGATCGACGACATCAATCTGGTGAGACGGTCCAGCCATGCCAGAACTACCGGGATCGCTGTAGAGCACTGTGTCAAAAGTCACATGAACTGAAGACACAGCAGGTTTTCCTAAAGTGCCCGACCGGCGTATATAGCGGCGCACAGGCTCGGGAAGGTGCGCAATGTCTTGTTCTGTTATCGGCTTTTCATTGATCAACGGCTTGAGTGCCAACCGTCTCGAATCATACTCGGCGCGAAGGTCTGCGCCTGGCCGCGTCATCACAAAGGCAACAACTGATCCGATGAGGAACAAAGCAACCAAGACAAGTGCAAATTTCATCGTCTATCCTCCCCTGTCTGTTTTCAAATGGCAGTGACATCGCTGAGTAACCTGTGCAAAATTTTCAGTATCAAAGGGTCACACCGAGGAAGCTGGTCAACACCTGCCCACATCCGACATGTCCACAAGTTTTACAGGACTGTCTCAACACGCATCACGCGATAGGTTTTCATCTCATCATCTTCAGAAATGGACACATATTCCCCTTGCTTGAATGCATGATCGCCAAAGCGATAACCGGACTCGTCGTCCTCTTCATCGCTGTGAATGTCGTAGTGGAAAGCCCAAGAGCCTCCGCGCTTCCGGATGAGGTGGCCGATGTCGTCGTCTTCATTTGGCCTGAAACGGCGGACAACGCATTTGCTCCGCTGCTGACGCCACACGTCGACATCGATGCAGCCCTTCTCGTCCAGCGGGGCTACGAATTCGTAGCCGATTTGCCAGTCGCCCGCCGGGTGCTTCGGCTCCCGAGCCCGTTCCAATCTGATTTTGCTCAGCATGGTGTGCCTCTAATGGCTCATGAACAATGGCCGGTCGAGATTACGGATCATGTGACGCGTTGCACCGCCAAAGACAAATTCCGTAAAACGGCTATGTCCGTAGGCTCCCATGACAATCAATCCAGCACCCTGGTCATTGGCTGTACGAAGCAATATCTCACCGGCTCCCAGTCCGTCAGAGCTGATTGTCAGTGTCTTTGCCTTAATGCCGTGACGATCAAGTGCCTCGGCAATGTCGGCGCCGGGCACAGTGCCGAGGCTGGGATCAACGGTCACCACATGAGTCTGTTCAGTTGATTGTAAAATAGGGATTGCATCAAAGACAGTGCGTGATGCTTCCCTGCTATCGTCCCATGCCACGATGGCATGGTTCATCTTTGGCCAAGCGTCGCCCTTGAAGGGCAGGACAATGACTGGACGACCTGCCGCAATGACAAGCTTCTCTACGAAGTCATGCTCAACGCCCGCAAACTCATCCTGGTTTGTGGCCGATACCACGATAAGATCGACCGCCTTTGACTGTTCCAAAACGTCGTGAATAATCTGCGGATAGACAGAATCGACCTCGTGAAAATCGAAACTCAGCCCATCCTTTTTCATTGCCGTCTCAAACTCTGACCTAACTTTGCCCAGTTTCTCCTGATAGAATTTCCTGGTCCCATCGTAGAAATTTGCGCCAACTGCATAGGCAGTGGTGGGAACGACTTCGATACCAGGGATGACATAGAGTCCTGTAACGTGGGCACCAAACTTGGTTCCCAGACTGCGTGCGGCCACAATTAATTGCGGCAGACGAACAATTTCATTCAGGCAGATCATGATGGTTTTGTAAGCCATGTGCTTTCTCCTTCTTTGTCGCAACTTGCCCTGATTGGTGACACTGAAGAATTGATCTTGATCAAGGTTTTGGAGGGAAAAGCGATCATTTGATCCAGCATGACAAAATTTGCAGGGCTAACTTCGCAGCGTGCCAGCGAACTTTTGCTGACAAATGGGCACAACACCATTCCTGCGGCTGCCCCGCCCTCTGTTGTGTTGAGGTTTCTGCTGCAGTTTCGAAGCCCGTTGATTTACGTGTTGATGTTCGCGCTCATGATCGATGTCTTTGGCTGGTTTTCCGAAGGCATGGGGTCCGTTCCAGTAGAGTCACTTGCGATCGCTTCCATTCTGCTTCTCAATGCTTTTCTTGGCGCATTTCAGGAATACAAGGCCGATGAAGCCATTGCCAAGGCGCGGGCCCTAGGAGCATCACGTGCTTGGGTTTTGCGTGATGGCACACTGCAACACATGAGCAGTGATATACTGGTTCCTGGAGATATTGTCAGACTCGAAGCTGGCGACAAAGTGCCAGCTGATGCTGAACTTCTCGAAAAGCATTCCATATCAGTGGATGAGTCGATCATAACTGGCGAGTCACTGCCGGTCGACAAGCATGTAGGTGCCGTGCTGTTTGGCGGTACGCTGCTGGTTCGCGGTTCCACTTACGCTCGCGTGCTTCGAACTGGAGCCCAGAGCCAGATTGGACAACTGGCTCATTCACTCAAACAAATTTCAGCAGACACAACACCGTTGGAAAAGCGGATCAAATTCTTCGCAAAGCAAGTCGCTGTAATTGTGCTTGTTCTCGCAGCAGTACTCACCGCTGGTGGAATCTACGCCGAAGGTCTTGCGCGGATCAATCATGTCGTGATGTTTTCGGTTGCACTTGCGGTCGCCGCTATTCCGGAAGGTTTGCCCGCTGTGCTCACTGTTGCCCTGGCCATCGGGGTCCAGCGGATGGCCCATCGCAAAGCACTGGTGCGCAAGATGACTGCCGTTGAAACGCTGGGATCAGTCACGGTTATCGCGACAGACAAAACCGGCACCCTGACAGAAAACCGAATGATTGTGCGGGAGATCGATTCCCCAGACCCTGAACGGGCCTTGCTTGCCATGATACTGGCCAATGACGCCGATCACGACTTGGGTGCAGGAGACAGTGTCGATTTGGCGCTATTGGCTTTTGCCAAGATGCGGGCCGGTGACACGCGGAAGATTGCAAATGGACATGCACGAACTTCAGCACGTCCTTTTGACAGTACTAATAAATTCATGAGTGTCACGGTGAACGACGGACGCAAAGATATGACCTTTCTCAAGGGTGCGCCTGAGGTGCTGCTGGAGCGGAGCAAAATTTCGAAGAAGGAGCGAGCAGTCTGGGAAAACAAGGCACATGAATATGCGCACAGAGGCATGAGGGTTCTGGCTGTTGCATGGACTCCTGGGAGCCATGATCACGATGTTCATTTTCTTGGGCTCATTGTGATGTGGGATCCGCCAAGGGGTGAAGTGCCTGACGCCATCAGAATAGCGCAAGAAGCTGGCATTCGCGTCGTCATGATCACAGGCGATCATCCGGCGACTGCTGCTTTTGCGGCAAAGGCGGTCGGGATTGATGGCAACGGCGTGATAACCGGCAAGCAAATGGGCGAGCTTGATCCAGATGAGCTGCGCGATAGATTGGAGAACATTTCTGTTTATGCTCGCGTCTTGCCCGAGCACAAACTGCAACTGGTTGAGGGATTGAAGGCGGCAGGAAACATTGTCGCTGTAACTGGCGATGGCGTCAATGACGCCCTGGCGATCAAGCGAGCCGATGTTGGCATCGCTATGGGCCAGCGTGGCAGTGACGTTAGTCGCGAAGTGGCAGACATCGTTCTGCTTGACGACAATTTCTCAACGATCGTCGCAGCAATTGAAGAAGGTCGCAGCATCTATGAGAACATCGTGAAGTTCATTTGTTTTTTCTTGTCGACAGATGTCGCGCTGGTTTTGTTGGTCATTGGCGGTCTTGCTGCATCATTCCTGTTTGACTTGCGTGACGGGGTTGGCAACATCCTGTTGCCGCTCACGGCTGTGCAGCTGCTTTGGATCAATGTTGTTGCTGATGGTCCAGCAGCACTTGCGCTGACACTTGATCGCAACCCCGACATTATGAAGGCCCCGCCAAGATCTCCAAAGTCACCCCTTCTTGTGCGCAATTCTGTGTTTTTTATTGCGGCAACAGGGGCGTTAAAGGCCGCGTTGGGGCTGACAATCTTTGTGGCATTTCCCCACCTTGGCTATTCCTTTGCAGAAACGCAGACTTGCGTATTCCTGTATGAAGCATCGGCTCAGCTGGTTTTTGCCTATCCCGTCAGACACTTGCATGTGACACCTGTTTCCAACCGGTGGCTACATTTGGCGGTTATTGGTGGTGTGATGGTGCAGCTTTCTGCGGTTTTTCTCGCACCGCTCAGTGGCGTCTTGGGTTTGGCTTGGCTCCAATGGGAGGCAATCGGTGCCGTCGCTGCTGCTGTGTTGCTGTCTTGGGGTCTTGCTGAAACAGTAGGCTTCATTCTGCGTACGGCCCGCACAGGCAACTGAAATCAAAAACACAATTGATTGATGCTGATCAATGTGGCTTCTCGGTTCTGGTCACATCTACTCCATACATTAACAATGGAGAATTCACATGAAACGTAGATTCATATTTACCTCCCTCATCGTTGCCGGACTGTTTGCAACACCTGTGCTTGCCGACAATCATGGCTGGTTCATGGGCAAGGGCCGAATGGGTGAATGGTTCCGCGGTGAAATGTGGCGGGGCGGCATGATGGGTGAAGGCCCTGGCCATATGATGATGGGCGAAAGATTTAGCGAACACCGTCTTGACGCTCTTAAGTCCGAAATCGGCATTGCAGCATCGCAGGAAGAAGTCTGGAAGGCCTATGTGACTGCTGTTCAGACCACCGGAAACGCCATGCGAACAACACATATGACAATGATGGATCAGAATTCGTTCAAAACCTTACCAGAGCGTCTCGACGCCCAGGCGGCCATGATGGCAGCGCATCAAGATGCCATGAAAACGGTTCGCGATGCCACACTTGCACTCTATGAAAAGCTCGATGAGACACAAAAGAAAAAAGCCGATGACCTCATTCTCGGTTTGGGCATGATTTAATGTCCGTAGGAAAGCTTCGTTCTGTTTAGCCTCTCGTTGGGGGGCCGGGGATGGCGCTAAGTCTCAATTTTTTGCAATGGAGAGCAACGTGCGAATTGTAGCGGCGTTGGGCGGCAATGCGCTGGTGAAGCGTGGCGAGCAAATGACTGTGGATGTTCAGCGTCGAAATGTGCGAACAGCAGTGACCGCGCTGGCTGAACTTGCGGAAGCCGGACATAGTCTTGTCATTACTCATGGCAACGGCCCGCATATCGGGATGCTTGCCATGCGTTCAATTGATAGCACGGGTATGGCTGATCCATTGGACCTGATTTGTGCACAAACTGTAGGCATGATCGGATACCTTGTTGTGCAGGAACTGGGAAATGTACTGGGGTCGGCTGGGCGGGTTGCGGTGGTCCTAACGCAGATTGAAGTTGATCCGCACGATCCGGCTTTTAAGAATCCGTCTAAGCCTGTAGGCGCAAGTTTTACAAAGCGCGAGGCAGAGGCATTGGCGGTGACCAAGGGTTGGAATATCATGCGCGATGGAGAATTATACCGTCGGGCTGTCGCTTCTCCAAAGCCTCAGCGCGTGATTGAAATTGAGGCAATTCAACAGTTGGCTGACGCAAACATTCATGTTGTGTGCGCCGGTGGAGGTGGCGTTCCAACGGTTCGCCGAATAGAAGGAGGATTTGATGGTGTCGAAGCAGTCATCGACAAGGATCATTCCAGCGCCCTGTTGGCAAGGCTCCTTCATGCGGATGCACTGCTTTTACTCACTGATGTCGATGGTGTTTATGCTGATTGGGGAAAAACCAACGCCAGAAAGCTCCATAAACTCAGCGCAGAAACTGTTGAAACCGGAACCTTTGCGGCAGGTTCGATGGAACCCAAAGTATCAGCAGCAAGCGACTTCGTTCGGGCCACCGGTCGATTCTGTGGAATTGGGAAACTGCAGGATGCGGCCCTAATTCTAAATGGAATGGCCGGCACAATCATCGAAAATTGAAATTTTGAATCGGGATTTATTACCGAACAGATTTCAAGCATAGTTGCGGGAATGCTTGAAACCAATCCCAATTCAGTTCCAGCTCAAGACCCGCCCTTTGAAAGTTGGTCTTATCCAAAGCTTGGCTTGTTTTTTGCTCTTGGGCTCATACTGTATTGCCTGAGTCAATGGCTCGCTTTTGCCACGCGTGTTCAGCCGATGAATGTTGCGATCTTTTGGCCGCCAGCAGGTGTCATGTTGGCACTTCTGGTTGTCACGCCGCCACGTTTTTCATGGCCCATGGCCGCAGGGTTGGTGGCAGCGACGTTGCTGTGTAACCGTATTGCCGGTAGGGATCTGGGGTTTAACGTGTTGCTGACGTTGAACGATGTTTTTGTCGGCGTTGTTGGTGCCTTGCTCTACCGGAGGTGGATTGGTGCCAAATCTCCGGTATCCGGGACCAAGCCATATGGGTATTTCCTATTGCTTGTTGCGACTTCGGCCTTGTTATCAGCGACTATCGGAAGTGTGATTGTTCAATCGACTTTCGACATCAGGCCGACTGATGTCTGGCACCATTGGTTTGGTGCAATGACGCTGGGTTTGCTGGTGGGCACCCCACTGCTGATTTTAGCTCGGGAGCCACTTTCCGTACTTGGAACAGTCAAGATCGATATTGAGTTCCTTGTGGTCTTTACCATCACATCGCTGCTGCTCGCTTTTGCTCATATCGAAATATTGCCATCACCCACGTTGAAGCTTGCAAGCGTCATTCTTTTGGTTCCCATGCTGCTTTGGATTGCTGTTCGCCGCAGCGCTTTTGAAACGGCCGCAATCTTGGCCATGACCACATGTTTCAAGATCTATGCACTTTCCGATAGTATTGATTTTCTTATCGCTACATCATGGTCAGCCAATGAAGGTGTATCCTGGTTCATGTTGGTGTTTGCGATACAATGCGGCGCTGTTTTGATGCTTGCGTCCTATCGCGCCGAGCAAATGGCTCTGGAACACGACAAAACCGAGCAAGCGGCGCGTATGCGGTCAATCATCAATGCGGCAAATGACGGTGTAATTTCCATTACTCCACTGGGCGTCGTTGAGACTTTCAGCCAGTCTGCGGAACGCCTTTTTGGATATGATGCTGGCGAAGTCATAGGGAAAAACGTCAAGATGCTGATGCCAGACAGTTACAGCGTTCACCATGACGGATATCTCAAGCGTTACATGGACACCGATGAACGGCGCATCATCGGAATTGGCCGCCTCGTCACCGGGCGGCGCAAGGATGGAACAGAGTTTCCCATGGAGCTTTCAGTCGGTGAAGCGCGGCACGGCCAACACCGGGTATTTACCGGTTTTATTCGCGATGTGACTGAACGACAGAAAACCGAGCAGCGTTTGCATGAACTGCAAGACGAACTGCTGCATGTCTCCCGCTTGAGTGCCATGGGTGAACTGGCGTCGGCTCTCGCGCACGAGCTCAACCAACCCCTGACTGCGATCAAAAACTACGCACAAGCCGCAGGAATGATGCTGAAAAGCGGAAAGGATGTGGCAGAGCTTCCCAGTGTGCTGGCAAAGACAGTCGAACAGGCCAACAGGGCAGGAGATATCATCAAACGTCTTCGTAGCTTCGTGACAGCACGCCAGGTTGAAAGGACGCCGCAAAAGGTAAGCAAACTCATAGAAGAAGCATGCGCACTTGCCCTGATCGGTGCACGTGAAGATGGAATCAAGTCAAGGATTGTCCACGGCGAAAATATGCCGGAAGTACAAGTTGACCGCATTCAGATTCAGCAGATTCTGATCAATCTGGTCCGCAACGCTGTCGATGCCGTGCGCCAAAGTGCGGTTCGTGAGATCACTGTGACATCGACGCGCGTGCTTGATGCCGTCGTCATAAATGTTGCAGACACAGGTTCAGGAATAACTGAGCAAGGGGAATTCAACTTGTTCAAACCCTTCATGACCACGAAACCGAGTGGGATGGGCATTGGACTGTCGCTCAGCCGCAGTATTGCTGAAGCCCATGGTGGCACGCTAGTATACGGTCGCAATCCCGTGGGCGGTGCGGTTTTCACACTTACCTTGCCAATTGAGCCGACTAGCCATGCTTCATAACACAGTTCATATCATTGACGATGATGCGGCACTCAGAGACTCGCTTTGCATGCTGTTCCAAGCAAGTAACTTCCTTCCGCTGGAGTATCGGGATGGCAAGAGTTTTTTGGAACACCTGCCAAGTCTCGATCAGGGTTGTGTTCTAATCGATGTCAACATGCCGGGCATTTCAGGAATTGAAGTACTGGCCGCAATCAAGGCTGCAGGTAGTACCCTGCCTTGCATCATCATGACGGGTTTTGGAGAGGTTTCCCTTGCCGTCCGCGCCATGAAAGCAGGAGCAGTCGATTTCATCGAGAAACCTTTTGAATCTGATATTCTCATCGAAGCCGTACAGAATGCGCTCAATCAGCTCAAAACGACCAACGCAGACAATTCTTCCGACCATCGGCTGTCTCGGCTCACACCACGCGAGTTGGACGTGATGGCAGGTATTGCGCGTGGGCATCAAAACAAGGTTATTGCTCATCAACTCGGAATCAGCCCGCGAACGGTTGAGATTCACCGCGCACGGGTCATGACCAAATTGGAAGCCCCCAGCGTCGCAGATATTGTGAAGATAGCGTTGCAGTCAGGTTTGAGTGTGATCTAATTGAAGGTTCTCGCGATGATCCGGATCAACTGGCTTTGGGTTCATCGGGCTTTAATGGGGTCCAACATAAAGTATTGCAAATGACGCGCGATAAATTTCAGATCCTGGTCGTTGACGATGATGACGCCGTCAGGGATTCGCTTTGTATGATGTTGCGGACGACCTATCCTATTGTCCGTGGCTATGCCTCCGGGTTGGTGTTTCTGAAGGAACATGAACTGATGGAGCGCAATTGCCTGATCATTGATATTCACATGCCGGAGATCACGGGCATCGATGTGATTGACAGGCTGGCGGAACAGAACCGGCGCATCCCAGCCATTTTGATGACGGGGAGGGTCGATTCTGTTCTGCGCGCGCAAGCCATCGAGTCAGGGGCTTACACACTCCTCGACAAGCCAATCGACTTTGACGAACTGACGGCAGCAATTGAGCGGGTTTTTGCAACGCCGTTGCTGCATTGAACGTGCAGCGTAAGTAGTTCCACGTACGTAGTGACACGAACTATCATCGATGGCATTTTTGGCACAGATTTCTCTTATCCGAACGCACCCGGAAATGGAGAACAAAGATGCTGCAGACAACAACCTACGCCACAAACCGCAACGCTTTGGTTGGCATGTTGAATCCAAATGATCTGGTCAATGATTATCTGACAAGCGACGATCTCAACCACCTGTCTCAAGGTCGTTGTTTCATCCGAAAGCTGAGCCCGGGCAGTGCCTTGCTGGATCAGGGTTCACAGAGCGACAGTGTCTACGTTCTCCTGGAAGGTTGGGCCTTCTGCTACAAGGTGTTGGAAGATGGACGCCGCCAGATTCTTGACCTCGTTCTTCCTGGCGGCATACTGGGCTTCAATTTAAGGAACGTATCGCACTACGGCGTTGAAGCCAAAACAGTTTGCAAAGTGGCTGTATTCAACCGGCAAAGCTTCAACGCAACTCTGCTGCAGAGCCCAGAGCTTTGTCTAAAATGTGCGAATCTGTTCTCTCACGCAGAAACCCGAGCAATGGAACGTCTATCTCGCGTGGGGCGGTTGTCAGCGGTTGAGCGTGTTTCAGGGCTGATCGTTGAACTTGCAAAACGGCTGCACGCCGTTGGTGAAACACGCACAGGTGCATTGAAGCTGATGCTCACACAAGCCGAGATCGCTGACATGCTGGGGCTCGCCAAAGAAACGGTTTGCCGGGCGCTGATGACGCTGCGCAAGGCAGGAGTGGTCAATCTGGATCATGGACTTCTCGACATCCTGGACTTTGATGGACTTCTCGAAGCTGCCGGCGATGAGGAGTCGGAGGGCGTCTATGACGACTGTTTGGACTGCACTGGTATTCGCCTCATTGAATTGGCAGCTTGACATTGAAACCGACAAAATGATGCGACTTGATTTTGATCAACGCCGACGCACCCAAACAACCCTAGTGTCCAACTGTCATGAACAAGGAGGTTGACATGCAAATGAAATCACTAATGCCAACTATTTTTTCCGGTACGCCCGAAAAGGATCCCTTCCGCAGCCTGCAAAAGCAGATTGATCAAGTCTTCACGGAATTCTCGCGCGATATGCCGGGTTTCGGCTGGCCGCGGAATGGCTCGCTAAGCCTCGCCGTTGACGTGATCGAGACCGACAATGCCTTAAAGATCAGCGCCGACCTTCCAGGCGTTGACGAAAAGGACATCAGTGTAACACTTGCGGGCGATGTCCTGACCATCAAGGCGGAAAAGAAAACTGAAAAGGAAGAGAAAGGGAAGGACTTTCGACTGTGTGAAAGGAGCTACGGTGTTTTCGAACGCAGTATGGCGCTTCCGTTCAAAGCCGAGTCCTCCAAGGTCGATGCAAAATTCGACAAGGGCGTACTGAAAGTGACGATCAACAAACCAGCAGGTGTTCAGAGCCTGACCCAGAGCATTCCGATCAAATCGGCGGCTTGAGATTCATCACCACTGAACTTGCCCCCGGGTCAGTGTGAGGTGATGCGGCGGGCACCCACAGGGGTGCCCGCTTGAAATTGGAGGAGTTCGCATGAAATCCACACGACTTTGGATTCTGGTTATCGACGGAGCACATGCGCGCTTTCTTCGGTATTATGACAAGAAGAGAGGTGCAATCACAATTGAGCACCAGTCCTTCACGGCGCAATCTGTGCCCACGCGAAACATCGGCAGCGACAAACCCGGGCGCACGTTTGGTTCAAGGGGCAAGCTGCGCCATGCCATTGAGCCGCGCATTGATCTGCACGAAGAAGAAGAAAAGCATTTTTTGACTGATGTCGTAAAAAAGCTTGAAAAGGCGTTTGATGAAAACGCCTTTGAAGATCTGTTCGTGATTGCCCAGCCCAAATCACTCGGGTTCATTCGCGATTTGTTGTCAGATCGCTTGCGCAAGCAGGTTTGCGGAGAGTGCGTCGGAGACTACACGCGGCACAACGACAAAGAGATCTCGCGGCTCGTCACTGAGGCGCTGACGGGAACCGGACGGCTGATAGCTTAGAGGAATCTTGGCGATGTTCACGAGGCGCAGATTTCTGATTGGAACAACAGTTGTTTTGGCGATGCCGGCGGCCGCAAGTGCTGCAGTGTGGCCTGGATTCAAGCGCACTGTAGAATTTCATCGCCAGCGCGTATCGCATGGCAGTCAGGTCATAACATCTCCGTTTGGAGACATTGAATATGCCGTCGCTGGCGAGGGCGCACCTGTTCTCATGCTTCATGGTTCGGGCGGTGGTTTCGATCAGGCCATCGACAGCTCAGGCCCTCTGCACGCGGGTGGTTTCAAGGTTATTGCAACGTCGCGGTTTGGCTATCTGAGAACTGCGAATCCGGTAGCCGCCTCACCAGAGATGCAAGCCGATGCATATGTACATTTGCTCGACCACCTGAAGATTGAACGTGTTCCTGCACTTGGATTTTCGGCAGGAGCGGTGTCCGCCATTCATTTTGCAGCGCGGCATCCGAAACGGTGTTCAGCTTTGATACTGGTTGTTCCTGCTGTGACTGCAGCAGAGCCCGAAATGGCAGGCAAAGGTCCGGCACCTCAGGTCGGACCACTGGCTCGCGCGCTTGTTGAATATGCCGTCAAGTCTGATTTTTTGTTCTGGCTTGGCTGTAGGTTTGCGCCACAGCAAATTTACGGTTCAGTCTTGGCCACGAACCCCAATCTCATTGCAACGTCAAAACCTGATGAGCAAAAGCGCGCAGAACAACTGATGTGGAACATTCTGCCGATCAGTGCACGTGCAGAAGGCATTGCAAATGATGTGAAATTCACCAGCACACCTTTGCAAGTAGACTTGAAGGCAATTTCTGCACCGACACTGACGATTTCGCTTGAAGATGATCTTTATGGTACGGTCGCAGCAGCCCGCCACATAGCAGCCAAAGTGACAGGAGCACGTTCGGTTATTTACCCAAGCGGCGGACACATTTTCATCGGACATGAAGCAGACGCGTTTGGTGAGATTAGCACGTTCCTGCGATCCCATGCTCAATCATAGTCAGCAAGCAATCACGCAGTGTAGGTGGAGAAACGACGACGGTTTCAGCCAACGACATCAACATGGTTTTCGATGGTAAAACTTCAAGCTATCCGGCAAGTGTTCAAGCCCAACACTGAATAGAGCGGGCATAAACCGAATACTGCGGTGAGCAGGGGTATAATGCCGATCCAGCCGAGGAAGCTGTAAGGCACAGCTGGATAGAACCAAGCAAAAGCAATCAAGGCAAGGCCAAGCACTGCGCGAACATATCTGTCAACATTTCCAACATTGTTTGTCATCGCGGAATCCTTTCAAGAAATTCGGTTGGAGTATCGCGCAAGCCCTGAATTGAGGCATTGATTCAGATCAAGTCTGCTGAGTCTGACTTTCACTTTTGTCGCCCATCCGCATCACCCACCCGTTGCACTTCATCAAAATCAAAATTTGTTGATCAAAATCAATACTGCAGATGGTGACGTCGCCTACTCCTGCGGTGAGAAGAAGTTGTCAGGCGTGGGTGTGCTGTGTTGGCCTTCCACCTGAGAACCTTGGCTTGAACACGGAGGAGCATTCCAATGACGACAACCCAGATTGCGATGAAATCCACATCCGCCAAAACAGTTTCAGGCAAGCTTGGACTGTTGCCACTTTCTGCCCTTGTCGTTGGATCAATGATCGGCGGAGGCGTGTTCAGCCTTCCGCAGAACATGGCAAAGGGTGCTTCTCCTGGTGCGGTCATAATTGGGTGGCTGATCACTGGACTTGGCATGTTGGCTCTCGCCTTCGTGTATCAAAACCTTGCAACGCGAAAACCAAATCTGGATGCTGGGCCTTATGCCTATGCGCGTGCCGGGTTTGGTGATTTCGTCGGATTTAACAGCGCTTGGGGCTATTGGCTCAGCGCGTGGATTGGCAATGTGTCCTATGCCGTGCTGATCTTTGGAGCTTTAAGTTTTTTCTTTCCTGCATTCGGTGCTGAAGGAAACACTTGGCAAGCCATCGTCGCGGCATCAATTTTGCTCTGGCTCATCCACGCCTTGGTTTTGATGGGGGTGCGTCAAGCGGCAATCATCAACGTGGTCACCACGATAGCAAAGCTTGTGCCAATATTTGTATTCATTGTTGCAGCAATTGTGGTGTTCAACCTGCCCACTTTCAATATTGATATCTGGGGTGCAGGCGTTCCGACACTTGGTGATGTGATGACCCAGGTCAAGAGCACGATGCTCGTCACGCTCTGGGTTTTCATCGGTATTGAAGGTGCAAGTGTTGTTTCAGGGCGAGCCGAAAACCGCAAGGATATCGGACGCGCAACTGTTCTGGGATTTGCGGTGGCTCTTGTAGTCTATCTGCTCGTTTCACTGCTTTCATTCGGCGTCATGACCCAAATCGAACTCGCTGCACTGCCCGGGGCTGCTTCAATGGCAAACGTCCTCGAAAAGGCCGTTGGGCCATGGGGCTCCGTGTTGGTTCGGATCGGACTAGTTGTTTCTGTGGCGGGCGCTTTTCTGAGTTGGACACTGTTTGCAGCTGAGATACCTTATCGTGCAGCACGAGAAGGAATGCTGCCGCAAGTGTTCTCGACTGAGAACCAGAACGGTGCCCCGGCAGGTGCACTCTGGATTACCAACGTTCTCGTACAACTTGTCTTGATTCTGACGCTCTATTCAAACTCCACCTATCTTGCACTTTTCTATATTGCGTCAGCTGCGATCCTGGTTCCCTATGTTTTTTCCGGTATCTACGCCTTGAAGCTGGCGCTGACCGGAGAAGGATACGAAGCCTCGGACGGGCGCGGGCGCGATATGTTCATCGGTGCCGTGGCATCGATCTATGGTGTTTGGCTCATTTATGCAGCTGGCCCCAACTATCTCTTGATGTGTGCGATCCTCTACGCTTTGGGCATCCCAGTTTACTGGTGGGCACGCATGGTACGTCGTGAAAAAGCTTTCACAATGCTGGAAGCTTTGATCGCAGTCGGCATTGTGATCGCAGCTGGCTTTGCTGGTTACCAAATGTGGACAGGAGCAATCAGTGCCCTGTAGTACAATCAAACTTTGTCAGGCCTAGACCATGCAAAACGCTGCAAAACTTGGCGTTCACTCAGAAGACGGAAAACTTCGGCAAGTGATCGTCTGCCGTCCTGGTCTTGCCCATCGCCGCCTCACACCGTCAAACTGCGATGAAATGCTGTTTGACGATGTGTTCTGGGTCAAGCAAGCACAGAAGGATCACGACATCTTTTCCAGTGTGATGCGCGGCGAAGGCATTGAAGTGTTGGATGTCAATGTGCTGCTCGCAGAAGCGCTTGATGTGAAAGACTGCCGCGGATGGGTTCTGGAACACCGCATCAACCCAAACCATGTTGGCGTTGGCATGCAAGCAGAACTGTGCGCGTGGATGAATGAGATGCCGGGCAGCAAATTGGCAGAATATCTGTTGGGTGGACTGGCAGCCGATGAACTGCCCTTCAAACCGGCAGATCTGTTTGGCAGCTATCTCGGCCATCACGGATTTATCCTGCCACCTCTGCCCAATGCACTTTTCACCAGAGACAACTCCGCCTGGATTTACGGAGGCGTCACGCTGAACCCGATGTTTTGGGCGGCCCGTCAGCCGGAGACATTACTCATCAACGCGATCTACCGATTTCACCCGAAATTCGCAGGTAAAGTGACTGTGCATTGGGGAGATCCAACACAAGAACATGGCCTTTCCACCTTGGAAGGTGGCGATGTCATGCCCGTTGGCCACCGCACGGTGCTGGTGGGCATGGGCGAGCGCTCTTCACCGCAAGGCATTGGCCAATTGGCACAGTCGCTGTTTGCAAAGGGTGTGGTTGATCGTGTTGTGGTGTTGGGTATCCCGAAGTCACGTGCGGCCATGCACCTCGATACGGTGTTCACGTTATGTGGCGGCGATGTTGTTACGACATTCAAGGAAGTTGCCGACGAGCTGGCTTGTTATGACGTTCGACCCGGCGAAGGCAAAAAGCCACTCTCCTTCCGTCACGACTCAAGACCGATCTTTGCGATCATCGCAGAAATTCTGGGACACAAAAAACTTCAGATCGTTCCGACAGGCGGCAACACCCAGGAGGAGCGCATGCGAGAACAGTGGAACGATGGCAACAACGTGCTCGCACTTCGCCCCGGTGTCGTCGTTGGATATGACAGAAATGATGACACCAATGCAGCACTCAAGGCCGCCGGGATCGAAGTATTGGCCATTCCAGGCGCTGAACTTGGACGCGGACGTGGTGGCGCACATTGCATGAGTTGCCCCACTATCCGCGATCCCGTTTAGAATTCGAAAGGACTATTCAATGGCCTTCAATCTCAAAAACCGGAGCTTTCTGACACTTCGGGATTTCAAGCCCAGCGAGATCGGTTTCCTCCTCAAGCTTGCTGCTGATTTGAAGGCTGCCAAATATGCCGGAACTGAAGTGCCGCAACTTGCGGGGAAGGACATTGCGCTGATTTTTGAAAAGGATTCCACGCGAACCAGAGTGGGTTTTGAAGTGGCGGCCTATGACCAAGGTGCACGTGTCACATATCTCGGCCCAACGGGCACCCATATTGGTCACAAGGAATCGGTCAAGGACACCGCGCGCGTTCTTGGTCGTATTTATGATGCCATTGAATATCGCGGATTTGGTCAAGAGATTGTTGAATCATTGGCGAAGCATTCTGGCGTTCCCGTATACAACGGATTGACCACGGAATTTCACCCAACACAGGTTCTTGCCGATTTTCTGACAATGCAGGAGTATGTCGACAAACCGTTGCGAGAGGTGTCCTACGTTTTTGTCGGAGATGCGGCCAACAATATGGGAGACAGTCTTTTGATCGGTGGTGCCATGATGGGCATGGATGTTCGACTTTGCGCACCAAAGGCCTGTTGGCCGACAGACGAGATCCAGAAGCAAGCTTCGATGATCGCTGCTGAGACTGGTGCCAGGATCATGACAACAGAGTCGATCAACGACGCCGTCTGGGATGTGGACTTTATCTATACGGATGTCTGGCTATCGATGGGCGAACCTAAGGAAAAATGGGCGGAGCGCATCAAGCTTCTGAAACCCTATCAGGTCAATGCGGTGATGATGGAGAAGTCTAACAATCCTCGGGTCAAATTCATGCACTGTCTGCCAGCCTTCCACAACACTGAAACCACGCTGGGCAAAGACATCAAAGTTGCGTTTGGCATCGACGCCATGGAGGTGACGGAAGAGGTGTTCGAAAGCCCCGCATCCATTGTGTTTGATCAAGCCGAAAACCGGCTTCACACGATCAAAGCTGTTCTCGTCGCCACATTGGGAAACACATGATGAGCAGCCAGTCCAGTCACCACCATCTAGCCCAAGCGAAAAAAACAATAGCAACCTCTGAATTGGATCCTGTGTGCGGGATGACGGTTGATCCCTTGGCAACCCCACACCACGCCAAACACAATGGCCACGTCTATCATTTCTGCAGCGCTGGATGCCGCACCAAATTCACAGCAACGCCCCTCAAATATCTTGAACCACAGTCATTGAAACACGACGGCTTGCCGGAGGGCACCGTCTTCACTTGTCCCATGCACCCTGAGGTAAAGCAGATCGGTCCGAGCACTTGCCCGATTTGTGGCATGGCACTTGAACCACTGATCGCCACGCACGAGTCTGGACCTAATCATGAACTGGCCGACATGACGCGCCGCTTCTGGATTGGCTTGGCCTTCGCATTGCCCGTGTTCGTATTGGAAATGGGGGGCCACATCACGGGCCTCACAATGCAACTCGGCCATCAGAATTCAAATCTGCTGCAAATGGTCTTGGCAACGCCTGTTGTGCTTTGGGCGGGATGGCCGTTCTTTGTAAGAGGTTGGCAATCGTTGCAAACGCGAAACCTCAATATGTTCACGCTCATTGCCATGGGCACTGGCATTGCCTGGGCCTACAGCATGGTTGCAACACTCGCGCCGCAGATTTTTCCAATTGCTTTGCGCAGGGCAGAAGGAACAGTCGCCGTCTATTTTGAAGCCGCCGCTGTCATCACCGTTCTGGTGTTGCTGGGCCAAGTTTTGGAGCTACGCGCCCGCGATCAAACGTCTGGTGCCATTCGCGCCCTGCTTGGACTTGCACCAAAGACGGCACTACGCCTGTCGGATGATGGCAGTGAAGTCGATGTCGCATTGAGCAGCATCGTCGTTGGCAATACATTGCGGGTGCGGCCCGGCGAAAAAATACCTGTGGATGGCCTATTGATTGAAGGCAATGCCACCATTGATGAATCCATGGTCACAGGCGAATCTCTCCCCGTGTCCAAGGAGGCAGGAGAAAAACTGATTGGCGGCACTGTCAATGCCACGGGTGGTTTCATCATGCGGGCGGAAAGAGTGGGCAGCGACACAATGCTGGCCCGCATCGTGCAGTTGGTGGCTGAAGCCCAACGTAGCCGTGCTCCGATACAGCGCCTTGCAGATGTTGTAGCAGGATGGTTTGTGCCGCTTGTCATTGCGGTGGCGATTGCGGCCTTTGTGGCTTGGTCTGTTTGGGGACCTGAACCGCGCTTAACCTATGGATTGATTGCAGCCGTTGCCGTGCTGATCATTGCGTGTCCCTGTGCGCTCGGTCTTGCAACCCCAATGTCCATCATGGTGGGTGTGGGGCGTGGCGCACAATCCGGCATTTTGATCAAGAATGCGGAAGCACTGGAGCGCATGGAGAAAGTTGACACGCTGGTTGTTGATAAAACAGGAACGCTGACTGAAGGAAAGCCCGCCGTTACCGCGATCAAGACAGGTGTGGAAATGGACGAGACGGAATTGTTGCGATTGGCTGCCAGCGTCGAACAGGCCAGTGAGCATCCCCTTGCCACGGCGATTGTGACCGAGGCCAGGAAACGCGGGATCGTTTTGGCAAAGGTCATGGGGTTTGACTCGCCCACGGGCAAGGGTGCCATCGGCATGGTGGACCGCAAGCGCATGGCGATTGGCAACACCAGGTTCCTGTCTGAATTGTCGATTGAAACCGACGAGTTTCAAGCTGCTGCAGAATCGATGCGGCAAAAGGGAGCCACCGCAATCTTTGTCGCTGTTAATGGCAAGGCATCTGGCGTCATCGGCATTGCCGATCCAATCAAGACAACCACGCCATCAGCCTTGGCTGCGCTGAAAAAACAAAGTATCCGCATCGTCATGCTGACCGGTGACAACCGCACCACCGCCGAAGCGATCGCCAATCAACTTGGCATCACCGACATCGAAGCTGATGTCTTGCCAGATGGCAAAGCAGCGATCGTAGCCAGGCTGAAACTTGAAGGCCGTGTGGTCGCCATGGCTGGAGACGGCGTCAATGACGCACCGGCCCTGGCGGCAGCCGATGTTGGCATCGCCATGGGCAACGGCACTGATGTTGCTATGGAAAGTGCAGGCGTGACTCTGCTCAAAGGCGACCTCAACGGCATTGCCAAGGCGCGCAATCTCTCCCGCGCCACCATGTCAAACATCCGGCAGAACCTGTTCTTTGCCTTTATCTACAACGCAGTCGGCGTGCCTATTGCGGCAGGCGCGCTCTATCCGGTTTTTGGATTGCTGCTGTCCCCCATGCTCGCGGCTGCCGCCATGGCGCTGTCGTCGGTCAGCGTGGTCGCCAACGCCATGCGCCTCAGGAGCACAGCGATTTAGCAACTTTCGCTCCATCGCAGCTCGACGCTCCACGTCAAGTGCAAAAGATGACTCCAATCAATGTCACCTTCTCGCACGGATGCTAGCAGAACTTGCCAATGCTGGCTTACTATCAAGGGATTCAGTTCATCCAATGGAGCGAATGAATGAAGGCCATGGTTCAATGGAGGTACGGTTCGCCTAATGACATGCGACTGGAAGAAGTTGCCATGCCTCGTTTCGGCAAAGATGAGGTCTTGGTTAGCGTATGCGCCGCCGCTGTCAATCCTCCGGACTGGGTTGGCGTGCACGGCGTGCCATACATCGCGCGTCTGGCTTTTGGACTTCTTCGACCCAAAGTCAGCATCCGGGGAACGGACCTCGCGGGCGTAGTCGAAGCGGTTGGCGCACAAGTGAAAACGCTTGCTGTAGGTGATGAGGTTTTTGGTTCTGGCGTTGCTACCTTTGCCGAGTACGCGGTCGCGAAAGAAAACCATCTCGTCAAGAAGCCAGCCAACATTACTTTCGAACAAGCCGCCGCAACTGGCATGGCCGCGCTGACTGCACTGCAAACACTGCGTGATGCAGGCAATATTCAGCAGGGTCAAAATGTGCTGATCGTCGGCGCAGGTGGCGGCATCGGAACATTCGCTGTGCAAATTGCGAAATCATTTGGGGCGGAAGTCACAGGCGTTTGCAGCACATCAAAGTTGAAATTGGTCCGCTCAATTGGCGCAAGCAATGTGATTGACTACACAGTGGAAGATTTCACCCGAGGCGAACGGCGCTACGACCTTGTCCTTGACAATGTCCTGAATCACTCGCTGTCCGAACTGCTGCGTGTCGTAAAGAAAAATGGCACGCTTGTCCCAAACGGAGGACAGTTCTACAAGAAATGGCTTGCAAGCGTCCCTGTCATGCTGATCAAGGCACCCATTCTTTCGCTGTTTATGCCGCAGAAAATTCGCACTTGCAATGAGCAAGCAAACAAAAGCGATCTGTTGGTTTTGAAACAACTCATTGAGTCAGGAAAACTCAAGCCCGTCGTTAGCCGTACATTTCCTTTAGAACATGCTGCTGCTGCCATATCCCAATTCGGAGAGGGACACGCTGAAGGCAAGATTGTCATTACGATGTAAGACAGGAGAGCCTTGGAAATGAATGTAGAACGCATCTTCTTCAGCGGTCTCGTTGCCGGACCAGTCATCAATGCAAGCCGAACTACCGCTGGCTTCGCTTGAAGCATACATGATCCAGTCTGCCGGGCGTGCGCTTCCCACTCACGCGATCTTGATCCAAATCAATGAGGAGATTGAGTCACCTCTGTAGCTTCTCCCCGGAGAACAATAGGGAGAGCCGCCAATGGAAACTGAGGCATATGAAACAAAATCAACGGCATCGACCCAGCACGCGCCAAAACCCAAGATGACATGGACCGAAGAAATTGAAGTGGCGGGTGAGGATTTGGTCGCGAGCATCAAACATCTCGCTGCAGAAGGTCGGGTGAGTCGCATTCGCTTGATTGATTCAGACGGAGATATCGTACTGGAAATGCCACTGACAATTGGAGCGATCGCAGGCGGGGCAGTTGTGCTCGCAGCGCCAGTCCTTGCGGTTATTGGTGCCCTTGCAGTGTTTGTGACCAAGGTGAAGCTTGAGGTCGTGCGAAACGGCAATCCCCCTGCCTGACGAGCGATAAAAGTCGAAGGAGTTTCACATGAACAGCATCAAGTCGTATTATGTCACAGACAGGCCACATGTGTTGAGAGAGTTAATTCTCTACTTTGCGTTGGTTTTTGCAATCATGTACGGGCTGGGAGCTCTTGGCTTCGTGTTCAAGAGTGAAATTGAAAATCTATTTGGGCCCATAAGCAACAATAATCTATTTGTGATGATGCTTATTTATGCGCCCACAATAACTGGTCTGACGCTGACAGCTCTCCTCGAGGGCACGGGCGGCTTGCTTTCTCTGTTTCGCCGAGGCGTGTCGGTCACCAACCCAATGTGGTGGTTCCTTGCCATCGTTCTTATACCGTCTACTTTGCTGATCTTTGGACTGTTCACTTGCGTCACTGGCATTGAGTCGCGTTCATTCAACTGGGTTGCGTTCTTCGCTACATTCCCATTGCTCGTATTCAGCTTGAACATACTCACTGACGCCGGTCCTATCGGTGAAGAATTGGGATGGAGAGGTTATGCTCTTCCTCGATTGCTGCAACTCTATTCACCTGTTGTGGCGACTGTTGTTCTTTCAACTTTTTGGACGCTTTTTCATCTGGTAGCTTTTTTTGCACCGGGAACAAATCAGTTTGGGATGTCATTTTTTTGGTTCATCGTATTCTGTTTTTCACTTGGGTTCATCATGACATCGATTTACATGAATACGGGTGGAAACTGGATCGTGTCTGGTGTGATCGTTCACTACATGATCAATTCATTTGCAATTTCCGGGGCGATACAGGTCGGTCCTGGTTTGTCGCTTTCTCTTGGCCTAGCTGCAGCACTCATATTTCCATTTGGTAGTTTTTGGGATAGTCCGATCATGGATAAACAAGTGAGACGCTTTCCATTTTCGCTCTTCCCATTTTCGCTCTTCCCATGAGCCGCGCTGAGGTGATCTGAGAGGTTAATCCATGTCACGTGCCGCGACTCTATCTGTCGAAACCAAATTGCCATGGCTGGCCCTCTTTTCGCTCCTCGTCTTGGCTACTTTGGCGCTCACAATTGTTTTCGGTTCGCAAGCGTGTGTGCATGCGGATACACTCATCACGAATGTTACCATCGTCGACGTTGAGGCGGGGACGCTTGCGCCCGATCAGTCTGTCCTGATTCAAGATGGCAAGATTGTCGAAATCAATGGGGGGATTGCCCCGAAAGATGCTGGCTTCTCACGCGTTGATGGCGCTGGCGGATATCTGATCCCCGGCCTTTGGGACAGCCACGTTCACATTCTTTCGTCCCCGACAGAACCAGATACAGCGTTATCAATTTACTTGATCAATGGGATCACCGGCATTCGCGATATGGGCGCGCTCTGGCCCATCTCCGAACAGCAAACGTTGCAGAACCGGATCGAGACTGGTGAGATGCTTGGTCCTCGGTTGATCCTGTCGGGTGCTTGGGTGGATGCAGCACCCGGGTCATGGCCGGGCATGTTTCTGGCCGACACACCAGATGAAGCGCGCGCAGTTGTGAACAGGATCGCCAGTGAAAAATGGGCTGCGGTCAAAACCTATTCAATGCTGAACGAACCCACCTATCTGGCTCTCGCTAATGCGGCCATAGCCAAGGGGATGAAACTGGTCGGCCACATCCCTGAACGGGTTGCGCTAAAAACTGCCATTGCGGCAGGTCAGGACGGGATGGAACATTTCGGACGCATTCCGATGGCTTGTTCAACAGCTGAAAACCATATGATCGACGATCTTCGCGCGGCCATGTCACAAGGTGCTGATCTATCCCGAATTTTTGGAATCATGGCAGCTCGAAACAAAATCATCTTGGAAACCTGGGACCAGACACTTTGTGAGATCGTTCTCGCACAAGTGGCTGATGCAGGGATGCATGTGAGCCCAACGCTGGTCGTTGCTGATTTCTATATCGGCAATCGGCCCCAACCCGATGCACCCCGCATGCGGATGATTCCGGCAGAAGTGCGCGCGGCCTGGGGCCGTCCCGATTTTCGTGTGAAAGCCATGACCGACGACGTGCGCAGATTGGCTGCGGACACCATTGCCCTTGACCGCCGTACATTTCTGATGGCGCACAAGGCAGGCGTGCCAATCCTTGCATCAAGTGATGCCTCATTTGCCAATCCGTATTTGTTTCACGGCTTCTCTCTTCTCGACGAACTCGAACTCTACGTCACAATCGGTCTCACACCGCGCGAAGCGCTCTATACTGCGACAGTTGCCCCGCCGCGCTTCTTTGGTCTGGCTGACCAAGACGGAACCATTACACCGGGCAGGCGGGCTGACCTGGTTCTGCTTGCGGAAAATCCACTCAATGGTTTGGCCACGTTGCGGCGTCCAAGGGCTGTGATTGTTGCAGGTAAAGTTCTGGACCGCGCTGCACTTGATGCAATCGAAGAGGATCTGCTCAAGAAGGGTCAATAGGGCAAAGCAAGGAGAAGAACATGGCACAACAAGCCAAGCCAACTTACAGCGTCATCGCCCGCCGGATTGACAGTCATGGCAGCGAGGCCAACACCAAGTCCGCAACTGTCACTCTCGACACAGATGTGGCAGGACGACAAGACGCTTTCAACCCTGCCGAACTCTTGCTGGCATCCCTTGCGGCATGCATGATCAAGTCTGCCGAGCGCGCACTTCCGATGTTGAATTTTACACTCACGGGACTCGAAGTGCGCCTCCACGGTGTCAGACAAGATGCGCCCCCGCGCATGACAACGATCAACTATGAAATCCTTGTGGAAACTGAAGAAGTAGATCATCGACTGGAACTTCTACATACCAACATCCGAAAGTTCGGGACCATCTCAAACACGCTTGCAGGTGCCTTGAAACTCGATGGAAAAGTCAGAAGAGCCACTAACTGCCGACAAGTCGAAAGCCTGAAGACTCAGGCCGCACCCTGAGCGACGGCAGACATGTAAGAAGGCGATGCGCAGATGTGGAAGTTTTTCGCCATTCGCGAACTTCACGTCTTAGCCGATTGTTGATCCAGATCAATGCACTCGCATTCATGACTATACATATTCATTTGATGAAAAACATGAAATTGATTGATCGGATTATTCGCCTCGCACTCGCTGCAACACTTCTGCAATTGGGCTGTTTCTGGCTTGCCAGCCCTTGGAGTTTTTTGGCTTTCGCGGTGGCAGCCATGATGCTGGTCACTGCCGTAACTGGCTTCTGCCCCGTCTATAAACTGCTAGGATTCAAGCCTGCCATCTCGAATGGCAGTACAGTTGGTATGCCGAAGCTCATGCTTGCCGCTACAATGCTGGTGATCCTGTTGGCTGGGGGAAGCTACTGGAGTGTTTTTTTTACGCGCAAAATCTTCCTCGAAGACTTCAATACCATGAATCACTTCTACAAACAGGCGCTTTTCCTGACTGGCAAAGACAATCGGGTTGATGCGCTTTCGAATTTTGAACAGCTCAAGCCAGCCTTTGCGCGTTTCACTGAGAAGTATAGTTCCTACAAACCCTATAACCTCAAAGGTGATAAGCAGCTTGAATCTGATTTTTCAGCAGTCAGCAAAATTCTTGCTGATGTGGAACCCAAGATAAAGTCAGGCGACTTGCGCCAGGCCCATCTCGATCTAGAAAAAGTGAGATCCGTTTTTCAAGAGCTTTTCAAGCGCAACGGCTTCTCGATGCTGTCCGTCGCACTTGTGGATTTTCACGATGCAATGGAGTTGATCCTTGCTGCTGCCAGTTCCAAGGACGTTGACAAAGTAGAGGTACTCTATCCAGAAATCAGTGACAAGCTGAAGATTATAGAATCCGAAGCCAGCGACGACGAGATCAAGGCCATCCGAACGGCACTTGATGATGTCCTGGCGACAGCGAAATCATCACAGTTGGATGTTCTCCCTGCGAAAGGCGATACCTTGAAGAGCAACTTCGTGAAGGTCTACTTGAAGAGGGGATGATGTGGATGTGACTTGATCGATGACGTATCATGTTGCCGATGAACGCCAAAATGCGACACCCAACCACAGCACGCACACCGTCATTGAAATCCCACCAATTAGGACCAAGGCTGGCGGGAGCGAGAAAAGGACCTCCGAAAGTATGCCAAGCGGCATCAACAATCCTGCCAGGCCAAGCCATGAAATCCATGGTGCTGACGTTAACTTCTGAGGCATGCTGTTCAAGACTAGGCCGATCGCAATGTTGATCAAGGCGAACAAGTTGCCGTGAACATGGGCCAGCCTCGATTCGAAGTGTTTGCCGACAGCGTAGTCCGCGATCCACTGTTCCTTGCCAGGGGCGAAATCCCGCAAATAGATGAGAACAAAGCCATAGATCATGAAAAAGCCCAATAGCAACAGACCCACGACAATGTTTTTCCTACCAGTCCGCATGATATCCATTCTCCCTTTTGTCGACAGCGCGCCGTCGACTTCACAACCGACACCACTCACAGTTCCAGGCTATCAAGTTTGTTGTACGGCTCGTTGATGCAGATCAACGCGCGAAATGCATCCTGAGGCAGCGCGACTCCCAACCAAGAACAGAATGCCAAGTGTCCAGGATACTCTTGAGTGCCACAGTAGATTGACGTCGATCAATTTCCAAGCATCCCAAGTGACTAGTCTTCGGGCATGGTTGACATTGTTTTTCGCGCACGGGGTTTGACGAAGGTCTATAAAACGGCTGATGTTGAAGTGCACGCCCTTCGTGGCGCTAACATTGAACTTTTCGCTGGAGAGATTTCTGTTCTCCTCGGGCCTTCAGGATCTGGGAAGTCAACTTTGCTCAATATCTTGGGCGGCCTCGACAGACCATCCAACGGAACAGTAACATTTCTCGACCATGATCTGACGAACGCCACCGAGCGAGAACTCACGCAATACAGGCGTGATCACGTTGGTTTTGTATTTCAATTTTACAATCTCATTCCAAGCCTGACCGCGCGCGAAAACGTCGATCTGGTGACAGAGATTTCCAGACAACCCATGAAGAGCAACGACGCACTTGCATTGGTTGGACTGAAAGAGCGGATGGACCATTTCCCAGCTCAACTATCGGGTGGTGAACAGCAGCGCGTTGCCATCGCCCGCGCAATTTCCAAACGCCCTGACGTGTTGCTTTGCGATGAACCAACAGGCGCACTCGACAGCAAGATTGGATTGCTCGTGCTTGAAGCACTTGAGCTGGTCAACCGTGAACTTGGTACCACAACGGCTATCATCACTCACAATGTTGCAATTCGGGGGATGGCGCACCGGGTGTTTCAGTTTGGTGATGGACGTATCGTTGCAACACATGTCAACCAGAAGCGCGTAAAGCCTTCGGAAATCACGTGGTGAGACAGATGAGGGCGCTTGACAAAAAGTTGGCCCGAGATCTCCGGCGTCTGTGGCCGCAATCACTCGCTGTCGCCAGTGTCATGGCGGCTGGCATAGCAACTCTCCTGATTGGATTAGGTGCTTATTATTCGCTCTTTGAAACCCGGCGCATCTATTACGAACGCGCCAATTTCGCTGATATGTTTGCAAGCGCCACGCGCGCACCTAAGCAATTGCTCGGCCGCATTGCCAAAATCGACGGTGTGGCCAAAGTCGAAGGTCGTATCACGCAAACCGCAATTGTTGATGTCGAAGATTTTGCAATGCCCGCAACAGGGGTTTTCATTTCCTTGCCGCCCAACACTGACAATCAACTCAACCAACTCACTTTCAAAACTGGTCGCATGCCCGAGCCTGGGTCAACACGAGATGTTGCGATCACCGAAGGATTTGCAAAGGCGCACGGCTTCACAGTTGGTTCAGAATTCAGGGCGGTGCTCAGAGGCTTCAGGCGTTCTTTCAGGATTGCTGGCATCGCACTCTCACCCGAATACATCTACGCTATTGGTCCAGGGGACATGATGCCAGATGACCGGCGTTTCGCAGTCATCTGGATTCGTGAACCAGCTCTGGCAGCAGCAACAAACATGGAGGGTGCATTTAACAGTGTCATTCTCAAACTGGCAAGCGGCGCGAACCATCTGGCGGTTGGTGATCAGCTCGATCGCATCCTTGAACGCTACGGTGGCACCAAGGCTTACACGCGTGAGACACAAGTATCTCATTCATTTCTGGACTCTGAGCTCAAGCAACTCTGGGCCATGAGCCGTGTGTTGCCTCCCGTATTTCTTGTCGTCACCGCATTCCTTGTCAACATGGTCTTTTCCCGCCTCATTGCTCTTGAACGCGAGCAAATCGGGCTGTTGAAGGCATTGGGCTATGCATCAGGTGAAGTCGCCTTACACTATTTGAAGCTCGTTGTGCTGATCAGTGTCGGAGGAGTGGCAATCGGTTTTGCAGCTGGCACCTGGCTCAACATGCTATTGACCAGACTCTACTCACAGTTCTTTCATTTCCCCTTTGAGATTCACGTCTACTCCGGCTGGCTTTATGCCGCCGCAGCAACGATTGCCATGACCTCCGCATTTGCAGGAGCGACGAATTCCATCATTGAATCTGCTGATGTGTCTCCTGCAGTGGCCATGAGTCCTCCGGCACCGCCGCGTTACAAACGCATCCTTCCAAATTGGAAATTCATTTCGCAACTGTTGTCGCAACTCACCATCATGACTCTGCGCAACATCTTACGGTGGCCATTGCGTGCAACCATCACAACCTGTGGAATTGCGCTTTCCGTCAGTCTGCTGGTGTCGTCACTCTTTTCGATCGGTTCGGTAAATTTCATGATTGACGCTGTGTTCGAAAGGACTGACCGTCAAGATGTGTCAATCTCTTTGGGCGATAACAAGTCAGAATTGGCAGTGAGTGAAGCGCGCCGTCTACCCGGTGTCTTGGCTGTCGAGCCTTTTCGGGCGATGGCCGTTGAATTTTCGAATGGCAATCGCAAGAAGCGGACATTAATCCTAGGCAAGCCGGAGTTTACCGACGTAAGCCGCATTCTTGACAGTTCAATGAAACAAGTATCCGTTCCGTCAACAGGGCTTCTGATCAGTGAGGCTCTGGCCAAGAGCCTTGGTCTTCGTGTGGGAGACACAGTTCAAGTTGAGTTTCTGGGTGCCACGCGGAAATCCAGCAAACTCCCTGTGACTGGAATTGTACAAACCTATATTGGTTTGCTTGCGGTGATGCGACTTGACGCGTTAAATCGTGAACTGGGCGAAGGCCCACGTATCAGCGGATTTCACCTTTTGCTTGACCAGGCAAACGTGGATGCGTTTCTGAGGCGTGTAAAGGAGACACCTTCTCTGGCAGCACTTTCCTTACAACGTGTTTCGTTGGCGCGTTTTCGTGAAACGATTGCACAGAATATCAATTACCAGATTTCCGTTTTTCTTAGCCTCGCAATAATCATCGCCTTCGGGGTCGTTTATAACAGCGCACGTATCCAATTCTCTGAGCGCGCCCGTGAACTGGCGAGCCTGAGAGTATTCGGCTTTACCAACACCGAGGTGTCTGGTGTGTTGCTGCTGGAATATGCGCTGTTGACGATTGTCGCGGTGCCGCTTGGCTGGGCAGGTGGTTACGTCCTTGCCCGCATACTGGTGCGCGGTTTCGAGAGCGACCTCTATCGCATTCCTTTTGTCATTGAGCGTTCGGCTTATGCCTATGCTGCCTTGATTGCGATCATTGCCGTGACGTTCTCGGCGCTTATCGTGATCCGGCGGGTGCGGAAACTCGATCTTGTCCGCGTTTTGAAAACAAGGGACTGATAACGTGCTGAAAAAATGGTTCAAACGGGGAATGATCACGGCAACTCTGGCTGCTTTAATCGCAATGTTTGCTTGGCTTTTGTGGCCAACTCCAATAGCTGTTGACGTCGCGATCGCAATTCGTGGCCCTATGGAAGCGACCATTCATGAGGAAGGGGTCAACCGCATTCGAAAGATATATGTGGTTTCCGCACCTGTGACCGGAAAGCTCCAGAGACCAAGTGTCGACACGGGTGACCTGGTCATTGCAGGCAAGACGATTGTGGCGAACATCGTTCCCTCCGATCCAGAAATGATTGACGCTAGAATGCAGCGCGAGTTAACAGCGGCCGCAGAAAGCGCAGAGGATGCCCTTGAGGTTGCCAAACTACAAATTGAAAAGGCGGTACGTGAACAGACCTTTGCACAATCCGAGTTACTGAAAGCGCTGAAGCTTGCAGGCAAAGGAACTATTGCCTTGTCGTTACTTGATCAGCGCCAACTCGACATGGACGTCTCTGAAAAGGTGCTGCTCGCCGCCAAGGCCCAACTCAAGATGCGAGAGCACGATCTTGAATTGGCGCAAGTTCGCCTTGAGGGTACATCAGAAACCAATGTTGACCCGTCTTCGTGCTGCGTGACAATTCAGGCACCGATCTCGGGTACAATTCTGGCAAAGCTCGCTGAAAGCGAGCAGGTGGTCCAAGCAGGCACACCGATCATTGAAATTGGTGATACTCTGGATTCTGAGATCGTTGTTGATTTGCTTTCGACAGACGCGGTCAATGTCAAGCCGGGTACATCCGCACGGATCAAGGAATGGGGCGGCACGGCAGCACTGCTAGCAATCGTCACCAAGATTGAACCTTCGGCATATACAAAGGTTTCGGCACTTGGCATCGAAGAGCAACGTGTCAAAGTGTTGCTCAAGCTGATCAAACGAGACATAAGGCTCGGCCACCAGTATCGCATTGTTGCAGAGCTCGTAATGTGGCAGTCAAACGATGCCCTCCAAATCCCAATCAGCGCATTGGTACGCAAAGGACACTCGTGGGCTGTCTATCGTGTGATTGATGGCAAAGCCGCATTTAGCGAAATCAAGATTGGCCATATGAACGAAAGCTCTGCTGAGGTGCTTGGTGGCATCAACGCAAACGACACTGTTGTCGTTCACCCAAGCGACTTGGTGGTTGACGATGTAAAGGTCGAGGAGAGGGAAACCGCCGAGAATTGAATGATCCTGAATTAGCGGCGAGACATTCTTGCCGATTGCGCCATCACGAAGACAAGCCTCAATGCGAAAACAAGGTTGGCAAACGTAGTGAGGCGAGAACACCCTTGGTCGCTCCACCCAAAACAAAATCACGAAAGCGGGAATGACCAAAACCTCCCATCACCATGAGCTGTGCCCCTTCTGTAACGGCTGCTTCTTGCAAAACCTCCGCAATGGTCTTGTTTCCCATAGTGATGCTGTATGGCTTGGCCTTAAAGCCGCGCCTTTCCAAAGAAGACGCAAGCGATTTGGCAATATCAGGTCCACCCAGTGGTTTTTCATCTTTGACCGTCAGCACCGATATGCGACCACCCTTAGACAGAAGCGCAAGCGCGTCTCCAAGTGCCCGGGCCGCGACGCGACTTTCGTCCCACGCAACTGCGATGTGGTCGAGATGAGCAGGATGATACAACGGCGGCACTAGAATCGTGGGGCGACCCGACCCAAACACAATAGCTTCGTGTATGTCTTGCGCCAATACTGTTTCACCGGACCATGGAAGCACCGAGATGTCGTAATAACGCGCCTCTTTTGCAGCTGCATCAAGAGCAGCACCCAACACAATTTGGCGCGTCGAAAAATGAACATGCTTGCGGTACTTGGATGGTCCTTCAAGAAGGACTTTCAGGCGTTGGCACTCTGCTTTGCTTTTTTCCTCGGCGGCCCGGACGAGTCCCGGGACGTCAAGAAGCAAACCTCCCAATGGTGAATGCACTTGTGGGATGTCGACAGAGAATGCCCTGACATCAAGTTCAAATCCAAGTGCAACCGCAATCCCAGCGGCAGAGAGAATCGCACTATCCTCGGGCGCTTCTGGATAAGTGGATAATGGCATGTAAGCGACACGGGTCAACATCGAGATTACTCCAGTGTTTTTGGCCACTCAAAATCCGAAACACAAGGATGCGCCCCTCAAGATTTTGCAGTGCTATTTTGCTTACCGTTCGAATGGCAGAGTGATCTTGATCTGAATCAACGAGTCCCAATCAAACTCTTTCTTGCTTCAGCAAATGCATCACCATAAGATGCTTTGGGCGAATAAAAGCGTTGTGTGAAAATCCTCATCAATGGCTCACCATCAGCTTCGCCATACTCCCTTTCAGGTCAACCGGGTTCTTGGCGTGCTCTCCATCATGTCCAACATTCGACCTGTCCACATGCGAACAGTTGGTGCAAAAAATAGATCACAGGTGATGCAACAACATGCTGTTCGATTGTTCAGGTTTCGGTGGACAGATTTTCTGCAGTTGTGATACGGCCTCGAAGTGGGACAGGAAAATCTTACCCTTGAAATGCGCAAAGAAGTCAGAGTGCTTGAGTGCATCCATCACAGGGCCTTTGAATTCCGACAAGTGAAAACCAATCCCTGCTGACTCCAAGCGATGCGCAATCGCCTCAAGACTTTCAAGTGCGCTTGCATCAATCCAGTTGACGGCTTCTACAATGTCGTTGACCTGGTCAACCGGCTGGAGGCGGAAGCGCGCAGTGGCAGGCAGGGCCGTCTTGCTGATTCCCTTGCACGCCTCGACTTCATCATCCTCGACGAACTGGGTTATCTACCTTTTGCCCAGGCGGGCGGGCAATTGCTGTTCCATCTCGTCAGCCGCCTTTATGAACGCACCTCGATCATTGTCACCACCAATCTGGCTTTCGGTGTATGGCCCTCCGTCTTTGGCGACGCCAAGATGACCACCGCACTCCTCGACCGTCTCACCCATCACTGCGAAATCATCGAAACCGGCAATGACAGCTGGCGCTTCAAAAACCGCGCCTGAACACGAAACCTGACCTCAAAAAGAAACACCTCGCAGGCGCCCTCCGGCGATGCTGCTGCGCTACGCATTCGCTACGCGCATCGCTCTCCGGGCGCATCTTTCCAATCACAAACAGGGGTCCCTTTTGCACGCCGATAAGGGGTCCCGTTTGAATGCTTGTTGACATCGGGCTTTACACAGGTCGTCGGAAGGAAGCGATCTTATCCCTCAGATGGACAAAAATTGATCTTAATCGGGGAAAGATTGATTTCCGTCGCGAGGGCGCACTGGAGACAAAGAAGAAGCGTGGTCTGTGCGCCATCCCACCGCGACTGCGACCCCACTTGGTGCGTGCCAAGGGAAGGGGTCACAACATCGGGCATGTAATTTTGTGGGAAGGCGCGGCAATTGAGGAAATCAAGACGGCCTTTAACAATGCAGTCAAACGAGCGCATCTCGAAAACGTCACACCCCACACATTAAAGCACACGACCGCGACTTGGTTAATGCAATCAGGCATGGACCCCTTCAAGATATCTGACTTCCTTGCCACAAGTGTTCCAACACTTTTAAAGCACTATGGGCATCACAACCCAGATCATCAAACCGAAGTGGCGGCAGCGATAGGCAAACGCTTGCCAATCGCCAAGCAGTAAGCATAAAAATACCGAAAGAACTATAAAAAGAAAAGACCCTCGGGATTAAGCCGAGGGGCTCTTTACTACATCAAAGACCTTTTTGCGACGACGAATTTCTTTACCCAGACACTATTCAGCAAGCAATACAACGACCTTAAGTTTCTCCGAATTTACAAATTCTAAGCGCCTCCCCGGACCATGTCAAATCACGAAATTGGTTTCTCATAGAGCGTGACACCGGTGGAAAGAACCGAAGCCATGAACCCATGCGGGCTGAGCTTGCCCGCCGCCAATTCTTGCGAAGAAGCGATGTGAAGGTCGATGGCAACGACGCTGGGATAAAGTGCTTGGCGCAGTTCCCCTACTCGCAATGGCTGGGCATGCGAAAAATCGCCGACAACAAGAAGGTCAATGTCGCTGTCAATTGTTGCGTTTCCCTTGGCATGTGAGCCGAACAAGATAATGCGCTCGGGGTCGCATACTGCAAGGATACGGTCCCTCAGAATATCTATCAGGGGCTGCGCGTTCATTTGGCACTGAAGGCAAGTACGAGATTGGCATTTCTGATCTCCTCCGGCGACAGCGACTTGAAATCTGCGGAAGTGTCACGCTTGATGGTAAAGCTCCAACTTCCCAACAGCGCTGCGTTGGGCGCAAAGCCTGCCTTGGACGCGCTTTGTCGCCCGCCGTATGACGGATCGGGGTTCAGTGGATTGTCAGGCAAAGCAGGGCCACCCGGCGGCGTGATGTTGACCACATAGCGCAGACCAGCCCCCGCATTATCCACGCCACCTTCTATCACTAGGTCTAGCTTGCTCAAGGTGATGGTCTTCTTCCCGCGCAGGAAGAAGGGCAAATGCTCGCGCGTCAGTGTGATGTCAAAAACCTGGTCCGCATTACCGACAGGGTGCAGGAAGCGGTGCCAGGCATCGCTGAATTCGTGTTTCAGCATGAACAGCCGCGCGGTGGATTGCGGCAATTTGGCCGCAAGGTTTGCCTTAGCCGCTGTGGCAAGTGCTACAGTGTTGCTGGCCCGCGCAACATAATTGATATGGAAAATCACGTCCGGGATTGTGCTCAAGTCGAATTGGTTGCAATCTCGCGGCAAGTCTATCCGCCATTCGCTGACGGCTCCTGCACCCTCGAAGGGCAGGAAGCGATCATCCCCAAGATTAAGCTCAAAGAGGCCCGCATCATTGTTTCCGTGGCTGGTGACGATGGCAGTTTGCGGCACCACACTCTTGAAGAATCGTTCATCAGCAGGCGCCAGCGGATCACCAAAGCCACCCGCCACGCTGTCAATCATGCGGATGCCGTGATTTACCAACGACAATGTACAATTGACACCTGTGTAAGGTCCCACAACGCTGGGCAGGCTGATTGACACCGACTTTATGCGGCGCCTGTAGTGGCCGGGGTAGTCGAGGTCGAACAGCCATTCGGGAAGTACAACGTTGCAGCTGCCGTTTTCCTTGAGGGCGAGCAAACTCAGCGGCGAAAGCTGTGCCAATGACACGTGTTTGGTAATCTCCAATTCACGCGCGTTCTGCGTGAGATAGGCAGCCTCCAGGCGCGCCAGATCATTTGCAAGCCTTTCACCGGCGAGCAGCCCCTTTTTCAGGCTGTCCCAATGACCGAACTGGATGAAACTCGCCTTAGGCTCACCGCGTTCAAGTTGGAAGCTTTTCTCGGCTCGCTTTGCCATGTCATAGGCAAGCTGATAGGCTTGGAAATAGACAGCAGAAATCTGTCGGATCTGCCAGTCCAGCAATTGCTGGCTGGTGTACTTCGACCGCATGTAGTCATCAACGGCTTGCGAATGCTCAATCTGCAAATCGTGATTCTCAAGTTCTTTCTCCGTAATTGCAACACGGATTTGCGCGGCAGCGATCTGCTTATTCACCTGGACGATTTCCGTGCCCGCCAAATCGGCTTGGAATTTCCAGTCATCGCTACGGCGCTCGTAACCGGCGATTGTTGAAACCAGAGAGGCGCCCTGAGACAGAGCGCTACCGATATGCTGAATGCCGCTGTTCACAGCGCCCATGCCACGCGCGATGTTTTCCGTTCCCCATTGCACCGTGACAGTGGGGCTTGCGCCAAATCCGGCAAT
Source organism: uncultured Alphaproteobacteria bacterium (assembly GCA_963779145.1). Taxonomy (GTDB): domain Bacteria; phylum Pseudomonadota; class Alphaproteobacteria; order Rhizobiales; family Aestuariivirgaceae; genus Aestuariivirga. The sequence goes on along the minus strand of CAVZXJ010000044.1, from coordinate 56,211 downwards.
GCCGATGTTGAAACTGGGCCCAAAATGAAAGCCTGCGGCCAGAAACTCGTTCAGGCTCAGTATACCACTTACCAGGATCGAACCGCTAGCAAGTGCAGCCGAGACCGTTTCCAACGCATTCATGAATTCACGGTTGGAATAATAGGCTTGCTTTTGTTGGGCCATCTCCAAAGCTTTTTCCAGCGAAGCCCAGTTATGGTTGGCCTCTTCAATCTGCTTTTTCTTGATGGCACTTGTCGCTTTCAGCAACGCAATCTCTTGCGAAGTGCGCAGCAGTGCAAGGCCCTCTGCGTCATTCTTTTCCAGCGCAGCCAAAAGCTTGTCACCCAAAGTGTTGAGGCTGCCACAGAACTCAGAGGCCTTTTGCGCCAGCACCAGTGTACGGTAGGGCGCCGGAGCAACTGCCAAGTCAGAGAGCACGCTGCCAAGGTCTACACCGGCCGCGGCGGCTTTGACCAGCAGGGCAGGATCGATCGGCGGCTCAAACATCGGCAACTGCCGCACCACGCCCTGGATGTTCATGCAATTTCGGATCTTGAAAAGCCTGTCCTCGACGGTGTCCCAATAGTCCAAAAGCCTGTCATTGTTGGGAATGCCAAAATAGAAGACGCTGAGTCTCGGCAGCGGCTCGCTGCCTGTTGCTGTACGAGTGATGCGCACTGGCGTCTGGGTGAAATTCTCCATCAACACTTCGATGCGGCTATTGCCGAAACTGTCAATGCCGCCTGGCGTTGCCTCAAGCTCATTGTAGCTCATGTCCTTGTGTTCGACGTTTGGCACCTTCACGGGGCGGCGGCCCAACAGCTCATAGGCAAGCACATAAAGCGTCGTAGCCTCGTTGATGCTTTCAATTGTGTCCCGCTTGAACAGCTGGTCACCCCAGGCGACAAGATTGTCGATGTATTTCATCACCACCGTTTTCTGGTAAGCGATGGGGCGGTAACGCGCGATGAGATGCGGCTGGAACGGGTTGTTCTTCCAAGCCCGCAGCTCGCCTTCATGTGCGTTGATGTTGTTCAGTAGGTTGTCGATGCGCTGTTTCCTGTAGGCCTCGCTGTTCTGCTCGAAGAAAGGCTTGGTCACCCAGTAGCGTTGCGGAACGTCCACAGTCTCGGTGTTGGTCGGATCGAAGATGTAGTGGAACCAGTGCATGGCCTCTTCAAAGCGCTGGTTCTGCATAAGTTTGCAGGCGATCATGAGAGGCGCGTGGAAAAAAATTTCCCAATTGTAGAGTGCATATGCACCCGACCGCGCAAAATCCATCACGTCATGCTGCGCCGTGGTGTCAGCCTTGCTGATCGATGTGGGAGCATAGCTGGCGAAATTGAAAGTATTGCCGGGGTAATAGGTTCCGGGCGCCATTTGCAGACGGCGCGTCAACAAGCCTTCTACACCGCTGCGCTTTACCTCGCGTAGCATGAGCGCGGAATAGGGATGATAGAAAGGATGGAACACATAATTGTAGGATTGCAGGGTCTGGTTATAGCCCACGATCACATCCAGCCACTCAGGTTTAATGAAGAAGGCGCGCTGGTTGTCTTGGTAAATCAAGGGCACCGGCCCCCAAGCTGCGGTGTCGAAGACGATGCTGTGCTGCGATGCCACGATCTCGAATGGCGATTTGGCCCCCGTCATCAGGCTGCGGGTGTTGCCGTTTTCCAGCACATTTGCACTGGAGGGATTGGCATATTGGGTGTTGTTGGTGAGCTTTGTGTTGCGGTAGTGCATGCCATCAGGGAGCGGAAGCCGGGGTGCAATTTCATAGGCACCCGACAACCGACTGATCGTGCGCCCTTTCTCGCCAAAGCTTGTTTGCACATAATTGAGTGAGGTGGTTGCAACCAGATTTTCATTCGCCGTTCCGTCCGCGCGCATGACGTGATATTGGCCGGCAAGCGCTTTCATCTTTACATCAACCACTTCACCGTCAAACAGGAAGGAGGAAGAATGCCAAGGCCTCGCTGTTTCGGCGAAAGGTGATTTTGCAGTGACTGCGGCCATCACGTTGCGGTAGGGGTCCCAGAACTTGCCGCTGTTGAATTCGCGGGATTGCGAGACATAGATATCAAGCCACAGCATGTTCTCACGCTGCTTGTAACGCGGTTTGAGATTGTAAGAGTCTCTTGGCCGCTGCCATGGATGAACTAGCTTCTGCTTCGACACCTTTTTCGCCGTCCAGCCGCCATCTTTTTGGGCGCTCCAGCAGAGCTCGATCTCGAACATTATCGGTGGCTCAGGTGACGTGGTGGAGTTCACATTGCCTGCACTGTCGGGGCTGGTGGCCTTCGCAGGTGGAACTTTTTGAACCTTCTGAGGCTTTTCTATGAAGTTCAGCCAGAAAAGATAGAGCCGTCGATTGTAGACGACCGGCACCATATGATCACCAAGGATCTCAACATCGATCTTTTCCCACGCACTCCACTCCAGATAGTTAAGGTCAAAGCGGCGGTAATAATGAACCGCAGGCTGCGCACGGGTGCGGCCCACCACATGCAACTGGTTGATGTCCGGCGGAAGATTATCGCGAGGATCAGTATCGTCAAGCTCGTAGTAAGTCCCGACAATGTCGAGGCGCGCAACATCGTGAACTTTCTGCACATAATTGACGAAAGCCGCGTTGGCGTTCTCCTCAGTAATGTCAGATTGTAGCAGCTCGCTCTCCAGCTCCTTGAAGAATGGCGATTTGTCGGTGCGTAGTTCAGGTTCGATCCAGTTTTCAGGGTAAAGAAATACCTTGCGATTTGCCTCCCAAACTCGGTAGTTCTTCATCCATCTCCACTGCCGCCAACTGTTATCCGACACGCTGTCTTGTTGTGCGGCTCTTGATACTTCGACGCGGGGCTGTTCCAGTCCCAAAAGACAACGCTGCACGAACATTTGCACCGAACTGATAGCCTGCTTGATGCGAGAAGTGAGCTGGCAGGCCCCCATCTCAACGTCGATCAGGTAGTATTTCAGAAGGTCGTTAGAGTCTGTCCAATATGCAGGGTTGGGATAGGTTTTGCCCGCAAATGAAACGCGCGGATTTTCCGACATCAATGAGCTGCCAACAAGATAGGCAACAAGTGCCCTGCGCTTTGCCTCCCGCAGTTGGTCTTCCAAAGGCCTGACTTTCTCCAGCCACACAACATTGTCATATTTTGCTTTCGCCGCTTGGCGCGCTTCCTGCGCCGTGAGCGCTTGCAGACCTGCATCCTCGCGCTTGGCCCAATTAGCGCAGGCGTTGGGAGAAACACCCAGCCGCGCTGCAAGTTTTAGGCTGGTTTCCAGCCGCTGCAATTGCGCAATCTGGGAAAAATCGCTTGGCACCGCTACTTGCTGCAGGCCAAGCCCGCCGATGGCCTGCTTGACACTGCCGAGGTCGAATTGCGTGAGCTGAGCAAACATTGCTGCCACGTCGTCCAGCGTTGTTGCAGGTTTAGCCGCAAGATCAAACACCCCGGTGAGTGTGGCCGCCTCAGGCTCAGGGTAGCGGTCTTTAAACTGAACCCAATCTGATAATGCCAAAAAGGCGCCAAGCAGTGGCTGAGCAGGGGCCGCGTCAAGCGGCAGCACTTGCAATTCCAACAATCCGAAATTGCTAGCTTTGGCCATGAGCCACTGAAGTGTCACGGCATCAAGCCCCAACTGGGTCATCACCATAGCCGCCTTGTGTAGCATTTTGAACGCAGCATAAATATTGGGGAAGGCAATTGCGGAGACAGCTGTTTTGAATTGCCCCGCAGCGTCAACCTCGGTCAGTTTGGAATCAAGCAGAATCTCTGAAAATGTTTTGCCAGCCCGCTTGGCGGCTTCTGAGAAAATCCGTGCTTGCTCCGGCGTTACATTGATGGTCGCAGCCAAATGGCTGAACATTGTCCCATCAGGATTTTTGCCGGCGTCCGCCTGTAACGCAAGCCGCAGGCCTTCGACATGCTGGGTGACTGTCTCGTCGCGCAATCCAAGAGAAGAGGTGAGGTTGACCCGCAACAAATAGTCAAGTTGGCTTATTGTGAAGGAAGACTGGGCAACCGCATCGGCTGTTGCGATGAAATCAAGTACCGACTTTGGCGACGCAAACAGGTTGGCCGCACCCGATAGCGCTTCAAGCTTCAGCAGACGATCGATCGAAAACCCAAGCCCCTTTGCCAACCCGACATAGCGAGCGAGTTTTGAGAGATTGGCCACGGTCAAGTTTGTATCGGGCAATATGGTGAGCAAGAGGTCCAAGTCGGCGGCAGCCAACTCAAATGCGGCAAGGATGCTGCGGCGGTGGTCCTTCGTCGGATCAAGGTCAGAGATCGCAAGACCTGCTGCGATTGGCAAAGCAAATGCAGCGTCCACCGGGTTAGTAATGGCGCGATTCAGGAACAGCCTATCATATAGCGACGGGATTGCTTCATTGGGGTGTTCCGGTTTTTTCAGGTTGATGCTGAACAGATCGCCAAACAGGGCAAGCGCTTTATCAGTTGCAAGGCCAAGCCGCTTGCGCAGCACATCAAACTGCATGAGTTGTACAAGGCAGTTACCATCTAGTATGCCATTGCCAACCGCAGGGTCGCGGATCAGCAGGTCCAGTTCCCAGGCGCTAAAAGGCGTGTGAGCAAGCAGGCGCCGAAAACGATGGATTTTATCAAGGCGGGCGACATCAAGCTTGGCCACTTGCTGCAAGTCCGTGTCACAAGTGCCGCCTGGCCGCTCCACCACCACGTTGTTGGCGTCGCCTTCGGGGTTAATCCATTGGACATAAAGCAATTCGAGCAAGGCAGCATAGTCGAGCTGCGCCCGCCTCATGAAGTCCGCAACGGCCAGGCGCCCCGGCAGGTTGGCGTCAGTGATACCCCAGAAGATTTTCTGGCGCGCAGCTGTGGCGTCGACCTGTGCGGTGATGAGGGCGGCCTCTTTCGAGGACAAGCCCCAATACTCACCCGCAATGTTAGCATCGCTGGGCCCTGCAGCGCCCAATTGGAAGATCTTCATCAAGCCATGACGCGCAATGCCCAAATGGTTGAGAAAGACCCTCGCCTGTTCCTGCCAGAGGTCGAAACCCAACGCCATCGGAAATTCGGCTGTCCGCAATTTTTCATAGGCCTCAACCCGCACATGCTGCGGAGCCGCACGCAATTCTGCAGGCTCAGTTGTGGTTTGGAGACTGAAATTGGTCAATGGATTGGGTGCCGCAACAGCGTTTTCCAGCACCTCGTTCACCAAATCGATATAGGGCAGCGCCGTATCGGTGTTCTGGCAATTGAGTTTGATGTTGCCAATGTCTGGTCGCCGCTCGAACAGCAAATCACGCACCGTCTTGTTTGCGATTTCGGATGGATGCTCGTCCAGGAAACGCAGCATATCCGTAAGATAAGCAGCAGGTCCATAGACGGATTGGCAATGGTCACAGGAACAAAAATCAAGTGAGCCAAACAGTGTTGCAAGATCGGGAATGGCAGGAAGTTCGCCAGCACCATAGCTGTAATTGATAATGGCGCGTGGATCGCTCTTGTGCATGTCGAACCGGTATTCGGTGATGCGTTGAAGAACCTCCGCATATTGATGCTCCGCAAGGGCATAGACTGTGCGTGCCAGACGCTGGTCTTCAACGCGACCTTTGGAAAAGGTTTCGACAAATCGGTTTTTTCCCATGGTGACGATTTGCGCCGAATTATGGATATTGTTGGCCAATAACACTTCACCCGCAGCCGCGTTCGGTGTCAGCCGTTGCACGCGCTGCAGCACGCGCGCTTCGCCCAGCACTTTTGCATCCACCACGAGATTGTTGGTGTGAATGAGGGTATCGAGATTGTCTGTCTTTAAGTTGAAATCCGGGTTGGAATCGAGAAGGCCTGCAACCTCTTTGAGGTTTGCGAGTGGCGTATTGTTGTTGCGCGCCACAGTGGCCACCAAAGCCACTGCGGGAAACATTCGCTCGGCCTGGGTTGAAAGTGTTGCAGCATAGTTGGCAATTTGCGCGGCAGCGTCCACCCCATCGGTGTTGGGTGGGAGCTGACCTGCATTTGCTGTGATGAGGCTCACCCAGTCATCCGTGCTGAGCTTGGCCAGATCTCGCGGCGCATTCATGCTGGTGTCGTTGGGATCGTCGAACTTGGCCTTCAGCATGCTGAACATCGGTTTGAAATTTTTCGTCACGTGGCCAATTTCAATTATGGTTCGCAGGTCTTTCAGTGCTTCTGATCCTCCGAATTCGACCGGCCTCGCCTCAGCATCTTTCCAGAAGCCTCCACTGAAGCTCTTGTGGCGCAGGAAAGTCGTGGCCACTTCTGAAAATTGCGCTGCCGGAACCTTGCTCTCCTGCAGCAGTTCCTTAAGATTGCCGTTGCCAATGAGAATGGGCTTCTCAAGCACATATTGCTTTTTCAATTCCGCAAGTGTCGACAACACGTCTTTCTTGGCGAGCCCGATGGCGATGGTAATCAGATTGAGGTTGATGGCGTTTTCAAAACCAGAATCCGCCAAGGCATCTTCCATGAACACCAGGCCGTTGGCTGCAAGCTCCACAAGATTATCGATCACTGTCCAGTCCACTGTCGCGCCAATAAGGTCTTCTGGCAGGCTGGAGGGCAGACCTTGCGCGATGAAGCCGTAGCAAGCCTCTGCTGACAAATTGGCTTGGCCAATCCGAGTGGCCACCAAATGCGAAAGCACCAGCCGCATCAACTCATCATCGGAGATTTCGGCGGCATTGGCCGCACGGCTGATCTGTCGGTCTGCGGCACTTTCCTTCAGCGTCGCTACACCGATGGCACCAATCACTTTCTTCACGGCCGCCATATGCAGGCTAAATTCTGAGGCCCCGAGATAGGGATATTTGCCTTGGGTGAAATTGGTCCAGGCGATCTGCGTGGGGTTGAGCAACATTTTGCTCCCAATCTGTGTACCAGCCGCATCAAGAAAGGTGATTTGCAACTGGTAGCCGCGCTTCACCGTCTTGGTTGTGGCTTCGCGCGGCGGCTCGTAGACGACGTCGTAGAAACCATTTGGCCCGGTCTTGCGTTCTGCAAGCTTTGCGCCGAGGCCCGCCGGCAGCTTTTCCCAAATCTGCACCGTCACATTTGCCATGCCCACCCACGTTTCGTTACGCACAGAACCGCGCACACGATAGGGAAACTGTGCTGCGGCAGCACCAGGGTTGACGTTTTTGATTTCGCGATTGAGCGCCTTGAGTGTTGCGCCTGAAACATGGCCTGTGGCTGGCAGGTTACGTGATTGCTGAAACTGAACGACAGCAGCGCGTGTCGACTGGCCGAATTGTTTTGAGCGATACTCCGACTCGTTGATTTTTTGCCCAAGGAACGCCAGTACGCCTTGTATGTGACTCACTTCGTCATGCGCCATGTTAAGTTTGCCGACTTTTCTAATCGGCACCAACTCGGCGGCGTTGCGGGGCTTGAAAATGCGAACGGGCTCGGGAACGCTGGTCGCGATGGAAGCAAGCCGCTCATAGGTCATGCTGTCGATTTGGCCTGTCACCTTGAGGCCGTATTTCGCCTGCAGGGTCTTGATGGCAGATTGTGTACTGGGTCCGATCTCGTTTTTTTGCAACTCCACGGAGTCAATTCTCACTTCGCCCAACTTGGCAATGTTTAATGCCCGCAACAACGTGCGTTGCAATTGCCGTCGTTGTGTTTGCGACTTCAATTTTTCAGCGAGTGATACCTCTGTGAGCTTCCCTACGACCTTCGCCGACGCCCGGCCGTCACGTGGCATGCCCTGGCTGTGCTGGAAATCGCCAAGTGCCTTTTCCGTAGCAGGGCCGAAGCTGCGCTTGTCGATTTCAACCCTGTCAATGACATGGCCTGCCTGCACAAGCATGGCCTGAAGATGCTGCGTGCGCTGCTTGTTTTTCGAAATATAATCATGGGCGATTTCGCTGTTCAGTTTGGCGACTGTTGCCGCTGTGATCTTGCCGTCCGCAGCAAGACCAGCCTTCGCCTGAAAATTCTTAATGGCTGCGATCGTCGATACACCCATCTCCTTTCGCGCCACATCACTGCCGTCCAGCTTGAACTTCAGCCTCGAGAGTGAGCCTTGCAAAAGCCCAACCCCTTTGCCGGTCTGCGGCAGGTTTGCGGGATCAGTGAGATTGAGAGCGGTGGGGAAGATGATGGCGGTCACAATGTTATCCTCCGTTTGGTTTTTGATAGTCACTCACATTCGATGCCGTGCGCTGCCTCACAACGAGGACAGCGCCAGCCATTTTTGGTATTGCTCCTTAGTCCGTAGACTTCCATCAAGCTTATCAATGGAAATGAATACCGCACCTGGTGTCAGGTCTTTCTCAAGAGCATCCTCGTCCTCAGCAGCGAAAGTCCACCAGAGCCCGTCGTTGTATCCTTCCATCAATTCAAGGAGTTGCTTGCCACTCTTGCGCAGTTCTTGGTGTTTGCGCGAGGCAAGCTCTCTTGCTTGCTCAAGCGAAATCCGTGGTTTCCTATAGGCCACGGGCATCAGATAACCGCGCGCACCTGCTTGCCGCACCAAACCCAATAGCCTTTTGCCCTCCTCGTGCTCAACGCCGAGGCTAATTAGTCCGGTTTTCGACAGAGCCTCATCGTCGATGCCATGTTCTGACCCCGCAATTGGTCGCTGCGCCGCAATGACCACATCAAGATCGTATAAATCCATTGCTTTAACCTCCGAAAGTAACAAGACGCTTGCTCCAAAATCCCAAAAAATCGCTCAATGGTACCGCAAAGGCGCTGCCTTGGGTCACTGGCAGGGGGTCGCGCAGGTAAACCGTGCCATTTGCGATCCTATCTACGACAAGAGCATGCCGGGTCATTCCGGAATCTGCACGCCTACCATCGCGCTTCGTCCGCTGGCCAAGCCTGCTTCGAGTTCGGCCAAAGTTGCGTTCGGAAATGCCTTTCCTCCTGCCACACCGAGTTCTTCCAATACTTGCGCGGAACGCAAAACATTTGCACCCCCTGCAGTGGTTTCAAGCGCGGCTGCAACTGTCTCCTCTGTGAGCATTACGCCTACATCGCTCGCAATCATCCGGCAGCCACCCGCCACACATGTTTCTGCGGTCATTTGCCCAATAACCTGGCCTGCGGGTTCATAAGTGGCGACTCTTACACCGGCTCCTTGCAAGACTTCCATTGTACTGCTTTTGGCACCCTGTGCCATAAACTCTGCGCTGCTGACGGCTAGGCGGCGGGATATACCAACTGCGGCGGCGGGTCCAAGGCTTGCAGCAATGTCTGCGCCGGTTCCTACCCAGTGCTGCGTGCGCTCCGAAGCACCTGCGAGGCGCGCGGCACCTGCACCTGCCTGATGGGTCAATGTGTGTTGCACTTCTCCTGTCCAAAGCGTCCGCGCACCGGCAACGATGGTATCCAAGCTATGAGCGGCTAACACGACGCCGCCAACCTTTGTAACCATGGTTGGTTCGGGCGCAAGCAACAGGCCTGCCGCCATCACTGCTTCCAATACGCCACCAGCAAGCTGAATCGCACCCACAACCCGATTCCAACCCGAGCTTGATTGTGGAGGGCTTTGTTCTTCACTAGGTGGTGCGCTGGGTGTCGGCTCGGGCAATGGGGGAGGCTCTGGCAGGGCTGGTTCGAAACTCATATTAGGAACGAGGATGGCCCAGGTTCCACCAGCACCACCCTTAGCTTCGCCAGGAATGTAATAGTCCTGATAATTGTCTGCTGTTATGTCGGCATTCAGTTCCCATCCTTCGGGGGGAGTGATTTGGCTAAGTTCGTCCCAGCGCTCTTGGCCGGTAAAGTAGCGCTTTTCAACGACAGTAATATCGTTTGGATCCACCGATGTCATACCAGTCGGATCGTGCCGGAGAACTGGCGAGTTCCGACAATACTTGAACAGGTTGAAGCTATCGGAATAGCCAGAGGGATCTACACTCGTCCACCGTCCCAGCCAGGCCGAATAGTACCGCGCCCCGAAATAGATCAGCCCTGTTTCGTCGTCGCGTTCCTTGCCGCTGAAGCGGAAGCGCTTCAGGCTGTGATCGGTTCCCGCCTTGGATGAACGATAGGCCGAGGTGCCAAAGGGGTGGTATTCTTCATAGGAAATGGGGTTGCCTAGGTCATCGGTTTCGAGGACAGCGGAACCCAAGTGATTGGCATATTGGTAACGGATCACTGGCTGGTTCAGCGCGTTGGCGGGGTCTTCGCCGTCATCATCGCGGGTCTTGGTATCAACCTGCGCGATGTGACCGCTGTTGTCAGTAATGTGAACGGTTGCACGTTCAAAGCGCAGTTCATTGGTGGCCTTCCGCCTGCGGCGATGGATCATCACCGGGCCGAGATAGATCCATTCAAGCGTGAGGTTGCCATTGCGCTCAATCACCTTGCGCATGCGCTGGCCGCCCATGCCATAGACATAGAACGCTTCCCCGCCGCCGCCGAGATCAACACGACGAAGTTGTGATAAAACGTTCCAGTCCATCACCGCCAGATGTGGCATGCGTGTCATGTTGCCGTAGACATCATGATCATAGGTATCGGTGAAGGGGCCACCTGCTGCCTCGCCCGCGCGGCTGCTCGAAAGCAGACGATTGGTGCGGTTGGCAGCATCGGCCTCATGTGCATAGCGGTAGCGCCGCGTCCAGCCGCTGCCGATACCAGGCTGCGCTGCAAACTGGTGCTGGAACAGCGTGATATTGCCGAGCAGATCATATTGATAGTTCTGTGTGTAATTGCGCACGGCCGCCGCGTTATTGGGATGGGGCAGGGCAACGCCCGCAAGGTCGCCCTCGGTCCGTTGCGCATCATTGGCACCACCTGCCAATTCGCGGCCTGAAGCACGCACCAGCTGATAAAGCGCGTCATATTCGAAGCGGCTTTCAGGCTCCACCACAGCATTGTTGAAGAAATGCGTCTGTTGTGCCGCATCGCTGATTTCGGTGATATTTCCTGCGGCGTCGAACGTGTAACGCAAATCTTGCAACGCCTGTGTCGCAGGGTCAGCACCAGACTTGGCCGTTACCAGATTGATGAGGCGGAAGTTTTTGGGATCGTAGAAATAGCGGGTGATCACATCATTGCCATAGCGCGCAAAAATACGGTGGCCCTTGGCATCGTAATCCTGCCCCTTCAGGAATTCGACGAAGGGGCCCGCACCACGGATTTTCGCCTTCAGCGAAGTCAGAAAATTCGCTTCGTTGTAGGCCGATAGAATTTCAGTGCGGTCAGGCAGAGTTGCAGAAATCGGACGACCCAAAGCGTCCAGTGTGGCCTTGGCACTGAAGACTTCGCCAGTCTCGAGGGCGGGGCCTGCCGCCTGAACGATCGCCTCAACGCTGGGCTGATTAAGCAGGCTCGACCAATCGATGCTGTTCTTGTAGTCCTTGACCAGCATGCGCTCGACGGAAACGGGCGCGGCTTTGAAATCCAGTTCTGGCACCCGCACCATGCCGGACTGGTCGAACATAAGATGTGCGGTGCCAAGCAGGTTGCGTTGGCGCGCCGCTGCTTCACCCAGCCTGTCGCCAAACACTACATAGCCCAGAAGCATTTCTGCCCGGCCAGCGTCTTGAGCGAAGGTGCCGATTGGACGACGCAAGTCATCTTTGGCAACCCGGAAGACGCGTCCCCGCGAGTCCCAGCTTTTGACAAGGCCGCCTTGCGCGTCGTGGAACGTCCAACGCCGCCCACCTTCGGCACTTTCACCGGTAACAGGAATGCCACCGAAACTCACAAAGCTTTCGGCAACCAGCCTGCCCAATTGATCGAAGACCTTGCTGAACCGTCCGGTAAGGTCGCTTTCTGACCGCGTGGTTGCGGTTTTGCCGCCACCATAGTCCGCCACCGCATGGATTGGCCGTGCCAAGCTGTCAAGATGAACAATGGCGGGTGTGCCCGCATGCTTGGTGGCCAGCCATGCAGCGCGACGTGCGGGATCATTGAGAGGCTCTGCTTCCAGGGTAGGGTTGGGACTGCCCCTGTCGCGATACCATCGGCTTTCGTTAACGGTGTCATTGGGGTCATAGGCGACTTGTTTCCAGCAGTCGAACACGGCGCGCGCCAAGGTGCCATCGGGAAACTCAGTTTTGATGCCGCGCCCCAGAGGATCATAGTATTGAACCGCCGTCACCCCTATTTCACGCAGCGCGCTGTCATCTTCATAGTCATGCGTTGTGCTGAAATAAGGCTCGAACTGCTTGACCGGAAGGCCCTTGTTGTTGAGCACTGTGCGCCCGTTCCCGATCCAGCGCGGGTTGGCATCAACTTCGGTGGTGGTGCCGTCCGCATTTGCTCGCAATGCCTTTCCTGGATGGGCCTGCACCTTGACCAAGGCCACACCACCGCTTCCATTCGAATAGCTGAAGCTTTCCTGCCAGCGCGGGTTGGCGGCTCCATGTTTCTCGCGCGCGAAGCTATGACTGAAGTTTGTTTTGCGGTTGTTTTTCCAGTTGAAGATATCATACGTGATGCGACAGGTGGGGTCTTCAAGTGTGTCGCCATCGGTTGAACCGACCTTGCCCATGACAGCCGAAGCAGTGACCATGCCCAATTCATCGTGCGCAACGGCCGAACGGTTACCATTCGCATCGGTGACAAGCACCGGCTGCATCACGCGATAGTCGTTGACGGCACTCATGCTGTTCCATGCCGCTTGTTTCAGTGCAACCCGGGTCGTGAGCAGCAGGTAGTCATCATGGGTCACCTCGGTCTCCAGCCCAAAGATATCCTTGCTGCCAAGCGGAATATAGAATCTTGCGCGGGGATTGGCTGGATAGACAGTGGTACCAGAGGGAATCCACCAATTGGCGTCGCCGTCAAAATGCACATAGCCCGCAGCACTGAAATCCGCTTGATTCAGCTTGCCCGCATAATGGGTGGCGACAATGGCTGGCGTGAAGGCAAGCGCGTAGTTTTGATGCGAAAGGCCGAGGCTGTCCCATTGACCGAAGGGCATTGGCGCCAGATTGTTGTCAAGAAACAGCCCGCGCGATTGCGCAATCAACCGCTTTTGGGCTGTTACCCCATCTGCGATAACGTCATAGCCAATCGGCACGCAGGCTGCGATTTTTGCCTTGAGTTCTTCCAACTGAAACAGGCGCCCCCCAGGCGCAAGGCCAGTGATCTCATAGCCACGCGAGTCATGGCTGGCGCGCAGCCTATAGACATCAGACGCCATGCCAAGCCCAATGTCAGAGGTGAAATCTGCCTCGGCATAGCTGATCCAACTTTTCTTTTGGTCGCGTTGTACCTCGACTGGCAACGCCGTGTCTGCCTGCTTGCGGCCATGCACCACCGTGCAGCTCTTTGTTGGGTTACCATAGCGATCCACCTCAAGACTGAGGGATTGGGTGATGCGCTGGTCGACCGGATTGCGCTCGGTATTAATGGACAGAGTTTCCCGGCCCACGGCAAAAAACACGCCATGCCGCTGATCCGATTTCGGCTGGATGCGCCTCACCTCAAAACAGTTTTCCGTGCTGGAGTAAGGATGTTGCTGCTTGTCGGACCCATCAAAGCTATAGACCTCCTGCCGCAGCGGCAAACCCTTGAGCGCGCGCAAAGCCTCTCGCATTTCAGCATCACTGAGTCCCGCTGGCAACGTTGGTTCTGGCAGGAAGAACTCACCGCGATAATAATCGCTATGGTTCTGGTGCAAAATCTGGGGAGCGCCCGTAAAGGCTCCAGTGTGATACCAACTGCGCGTCAGCACGGGAGGCTGATTGAGCTCCAGCGTCACATCCTGGGTGCCATTCATGGCTGTCACTGCCTTGCGGTGATCTGAAAAGCTCTCGCAGTCTTCTTGCTCTACCCGGCCAAAGCCACGGAACTCTCGCTCCACACCATCATAGTGACCATGATGATAGCTGTAACGCGACACAAGTCGGTGGCGGCTGATGTGATCGATGGCTTCCACCCGTTCCACCACATGGACAGGGAAAGGCATGCGCGTGACCCAAGGACGACCTGCACGCTTGTCCTCGAGATAAAACTTGGTGGACGGTGTATAGGACACACGCGTCTCCCCACCCATGTTGTTTATTGTTCCAACCAGCAAGTGCGGCTTGACGCTCCCCATGAGATTGACATAGCGCATGGGGACCGCCACATCTTGCGCCAGCGGCGAAGACCAGACGAGGCAGGCCGTGCCATTTCCCAACAAGTCGCAGATGGTGATGTTGCGCGCCTCATCAGTGCCGGGAAAGGCGGGAAGCTTGTTGACAGCACTCCATCCATTTCCGGACTGGTTGAAAAAAATACGCACGTCTTCGCGATGGAGATAGATGATGTCTACCGTGCCACTGCCGTCGATGTCAGCAAGCCGAAGCCGGGAAGGGTTGAATTGGTCTGGCGCGTCGAAGATCGGCGATTGATCCATCGTCACCTTTGCGCCAAAGCGACCATAACCCAAATTAGGCCAATAGCAAACCTCGCCATTGCGCACGCGCACCAAATCGGCCAGGCCATCGCCAGACATGTCAGCCAGATGAATGGTTTCCGTACCATCGGCGAAAATTGCGCGAGGCCCTTGCTCCTCATCAAGTGCCAGTGCCACGCGCCGAGCTGCGCTGAAGCCTTCTTCGGCGAGCGAGGCGTGCCAAACAAATGCGTTGTCCTCAGTGATCAAAATGTCAGCATGGCCGTCGCCATTCAGGTCAACAAGCCGCTGATTGGGATCAGACTGATCAATGTTGAGGCGCGAAACGAAAGGTCGAAAAGGGCCCCAGCCTTCCGCCTCATCATGCTCGTAGAAGCCTTGCACATGGCCATCGAGCACCACCAGGTCCAATTTACCGTCACCTGCGAGGTCCATGAATTCGGTGAGGCCACCCAGCTGCGCATTTGGCAGGGTATGCACGACCTCTTGCGGTCCAAAACGTGCTCGCGTTTCGAGTTGTCCATCGGCCTTCTGAATGGCAAGCGGACTCAGGTTACGCTTATAATACCATGCGTTCGCTTGCGCGAACAAAAGGCCAGGCACGCCTTCACCGTGCAAGTCCAGCCATCTCTGAGAAACGCCATCAAAGCCCGACGGAAAATTTTCAATGCTAAGGGTATCTACAGCTTCTATCAGTGACTGTAATTGCGGCTGGCTGTATGTAAACTCGACTGGAGGCAAGTCTTTGCGGCTAAAGCCACCGCTATTGCGTTGGTAGCCTGATTGGTTCACCGCCCGAAGGAAACGGTACACGGGCTTGACGGAGGTTGCAGGATCTTCCTTTAGGCCGTAGTCAAAGTTCAATGCGCGCACCAAGCAATCGGTGCCTACATTGGCTTCCTGCTTGAAATGATGGAACATCATAACACGCTGGCAAAGCCTGTAGCTTCGTACTTCGAAGCCCGCGCGGTAAGTCGAAAAAACATCCGGCCGCGTAGGCCATAAGCCGCCATCACCGGGTGAAGGCTGGGCCGCATCATGTTCGCCATAGTCAAACACGGCTTCGAAATGCCAATCGGCGCTTGCATCAGTGGCATCTACACCAAGTGGCTCGGGCCAAGGCGCGTCCGGCGTTAGGGTTGGAAAGTAGGGTTTAATGTTGCCGTAGCGCACCCGCTTTAAGTAGCGCTGTGCGGCACGCAACAGGGGGCTTCGGTTGCGTTCGCAGGCACGGGGCGCGTCTTGCCCGAGGGCATTCTCGAAAATTCGCGTCGAATTTTCTGCCTTGTATCCATATTGAATGACATTGCCCTTGTCGTCGTGGCTCTGGCAGATCAGCCAACTGAAAATGCGACGCGCATCGGCAGGGTCAGAGATGCGGCTTGCTGCTGTTCGCCCGAACCAGCTCGTGATGTTGTCGCGGGTGATTGCGCGCCAAAATACTTCGCCTTCGTCTTGCGTGTTGCTGAACCGCTCGATGCGAGCGAACAAGCCTTCGATGCGCGGACGGTAGCAACGCACCAAATAGTCGGCGCCACCAATCCGCCGTGCAAGGTCGGGTTGGGTGCGCCAATTGCCTTGCGCATCCTCAATCAAGACCGGAACAAGATCTTCTGCACCCGAGAATACATAGACGTCTGGAGCGTCGCCCGTTTCATGGTAACGCGGCAGGCCTTTGTCGGTCCTATGTGAAATACTTGGGAGCGACAATGACCAGCCAAAGCCGAAGGGACCGTTGCCGGATCCTGAGTCATAGGACAGCGCAAGGCTCGGCGCGAAACCTGAGCGGCCAGGGCTAAGTGGCAAAGGAATTGACATGGCCCCTGTGCCTGTGACGGGGTTTGCGGCGAATTTTTCGCCAATGCCACGAATTGCACCTCCACCTTTGGGCAACTGGATGGGGGAAGACGCCTGTTTTGGGCTTGAACCAGACTCAGACCTCGGAAAACCCGGCGACCTATCCTCGGTAGGGTTTGTCATCTTTGGAATGACTCTACCCTGGCAATGCTCGTTCTAACTATCTCGAGAAGCAAAAGATTTTCAAGTTCATTTGTGCGCACCATGGAACCCTCACAAATATGGCCAAATTTGCATGTCCTTTTGCTATTGCGTTCTAGACGCAGGGTAGCAAACGCTTCATAGGTCCCCGGCAGTTTCAACGATAACGCGAAATGACATAAACGTCCATGACAATTGTATGAGGGCTCATTTAGCAAATCGCTTTTGCAAGTCGTTTTCGTTTACGGGTGAGCGAAGCTTTCAAACCACTTCAAGCTTTAGAGTGACTGTTGATGGTCCAAGAGCAGTACTGTCCTCAGAATGTCCGTAAAATGCCGGATAGGACACGACTTAATGGGCACTATTCAGCGCCATTCTGGCGCGTTCAGTCGATATTTTTCAATAATTTATGGGTTAAGAACCTTTCTCCGAAGGCAGAGGTCACAGGTTCGAATCCTGTCGGGTGCGCCAAATTCACAATGTAAAACAATAATTTGAAGAAGAATTTAATTGGCGCAAAACTATAAAAATGTAGCACGTAAGCACCACGTAAGCAGTTTGCTAGGGGGGCTTGGCGTGCTTTGGTGGACCCGCAATCTGTTGCCGCAATAGGAAAATGAGCGTTGCCGTGACCACTGGCGGTGGGTAAAGATTGTTGCGGGCACCCGTAGCTCAGCTGGATAGAGTGTTGGCCTCCGAAGCCAAAGGTCACAGGTTCGAATCCTGTCGGGTGCGCCAAAATTCGATGGTCCATTCCAGAACAAAGCTGGACAATTTTGCCAGAGTTATCTCTGGCTGCGATTCACACCTCGGCCGCGTTCCACGGGTACCAGGTTTGCGGTTGGTAATTGCGCCTTTGCTGCGCAATCTGGCAATCAACCCGACAGTGCGACGTAGGATAGAGCTGGACGCTTTGAAACGTCGGCATTTACCAGAACACAAAGGGCTGGACCGCCGGGATGTGGCGCTTGACAGCATTGACACCCGCGAACGTCGTTCATTGATCCGCGACCTCGTACGCGACGCCCTAGTCGCAGACCGCTTGCGGCTGGCAGAGACTGAAACACGTCAAACGGAGATGCAGGAGAACGCCGGTCAGGTCACGGCACCAGCCCGGTCAAATGGAGAAACTCGCGAAGAGCAGCGCGCTCGGATACGCGAGTAACTGGAAGTTCTCAAGAACCCGAGCCAGACCCAGACTCGCCCGAACTGGCGCAGGTGGCCCAGGGAGTAGAAAAATTGAATGACTGCTTTAGTCTTCGTCTATTCTTGAGGGAATTACCCCGTGTGAGATGCGTCCATAGACAACCAACTGAAAATACTATAGCGTCCACTTCTTCAAAGTTGTAGATGGAGCGGACTATGAGGTTGAGCACTCTAGCGTTTACAACTGTGGTTCTGACATCTTCATCCATATCCGCTACCGCAGCAGACTGTAATCCCACTGAACTCCTACGACAAAATATTGATTCTTATCAAGGCAACTTCACTTTTTGGCTGGCTAGCGCGAAGCAACTGGTCAAGCAAACCAATTCTGACGACAAAACTGAAGTCGGTTTGACCTACAAAGGAGTTCCCTTCTCGGCGTCGGATGTGTCTACCCTTAGCCAATATGTAAGCGAAAAAACGAGTTTTCAGTTGTCAGAGACGCAGAGTGTTTCAATACTTCGGTCCACACTGTCCCCAGAGAGCGTTAAGGCTTATCTAGGATGCATAGGGGCGAACCGAGGAGTGACAATTGCAATCCCTGATTCAGCTATGGATGCGGAAGAGTTCGTCGTAAAGGTCGCATGGGACCCTGACTATAACCCTACTGACAGTAAGCTCGAACTAGTGATGGCTGGAGCGACAGTGGCGGGCAAGACAGATGTCGAAATTAGGCCAACACAGTCTAAGAGTTTTGTCATCAAGAGAGATCCGAAAAAGCCTTTGTTCCTCTCTGCCACAATTGATGGGAAGTCCGATGAAATTTCCCTCCCAAGAACACCCCAGTTCACAATTGAATTTTCTGAGCGGTTCTTTCCCCCTGAGGGTGAAAAGGCATTGGGCATCTCCAGAGGAGTTGGCAGCAACACAACTGACCTTATAACTCTTTCGGCATGTGTGGCTGCCGAAAACGGGGCAATTCTACTTCCCGGCACTGCAAAAATGGACGTTTCGATACTTGATAGTCAGAACAGAGCAAAGGCTATTATCGACACAGACAATAGTTCACTGCGAGTATGCGGAAAACTTTCTGCCAGTTCTGGAGCGCAAGAAGTGAAGGTCAGTATCAGCGGGCGGCTTCGTGTATTTGAAGCACTTGCAAGGCCTGCCAACTGAGAATTCCAATTTGCGCACGAGCACTCATGTGTTCGTCCCGTGCCGCTGTCCAGACTTCGCACGCAGTATCGGCGTTGAGGGCAGCAATGCCAAGATCATCGATTAGGTCCGGCATGCCGAACTCCATATGAAAGCCGTTACCCGTCCTGCGGCGATGAGGGCGACGTTGGCAAAGATGTCTTTGCGCGCCGAGAAGAAAGCGGCGCGGATTAGGCTCCCACTATCGGGGGAGCTCACTCCCCATCGGCATCAACGGTAATATATCAGTTGAACTTTCGCCCGGGGCTTGCGATGATGACGTTTTGCAGGACTCCAAAATTACATAGTACAAACAATAACATAAGAGTGCCCAGTTTCATCCTGTCCGGCGCGCCAGTTCTTCTTTATCGTCCAATAACTCGCTCAAAGCTTTGAATGTCAAAGCGATGCGATCTTTTCGTTGAGAACGTGCTTCTGAGATTCCAACTTTCCATTCTGATTTTCATAGACGCGGACTATTGTGTCGTTCTCTGCGGAGAGCATACGTTCGACCCGTTGCTCGACCTTGCGGTCGATCTGGGAAATCTCCGCCGCCATGTGCTTCTTCTGCGTGCCTGACGATTCGACGCGTTGATCCCAGAGATCGCGGAAAATCGCCGAGGCGAGATCGAATAGCTCACGAGACGGCACCAACGATTTGAGGGGTGCCTCGAAATCACCCTCGACCAATTCGCGGCGGATCGACTTGCCTGCGTTAACTCAGCCCTTTGGCTTTTGTCTCCGCAGTTCATTCCAGTTGTTTACGGAGTACGTCGCGTCCTTCGACATGTGGATATGTCGGAGTTCACGAGCTTGAAAACGTTTGTGACCTCATTTGTTGCTCATATTGGGTGCGAAGCGTCGCGTTGAAGCGGATCGCAGTCACCAGAAACGGGGTGCGTAGGCGTCTAGGTCGTTTGCGATCTGATCGAGGAAGCGCGTGGCTACCTTGGAGAGCCCTCCCTGCTGCTGCACCTGAATCCGATAGGCCAGCAACCTTGCCAGCAGGAATTTCGGTAGATGCTCTGGCACTGCACCACCGAGATGGGTTAGCCAGAGAACTTCATGATCAGCCGAAGGCAGTCCGGACAACGTGTTGATGTCTGGCAATGTGCTCATTTTGCACCCCGCACAATGAAGTATCTACGGGATTTGCCTTCCTCGCGTTTGCTGGTGACTTCAAAACCAAGCTTCTTTTTCAAAGTACCAGACATGAAGCCACGCACGCTGTGTGGCTGCCAGTCGGCACATCTTGCAAGCTCGGCCAGTGTCGCGCCGATGCTCCGCAACAAGAGGGCAGTGATCTTGTCGGACTTGGTTGATTTCGACTGCTTCTTAGACGATTTTGTCATGGATGGTTCTCCTTTACCG
Organism: uncultured Alphaproteobacteria bacterium; assembly: GCA_963779145.1. Classification (GTDB taxonomy): domain Bacteria; phylum Pseudomonadota; class Alphaproteobacteria; order Rhizobiales; family Aestuariivirgaceae; genus Aestuariivirga. The sequence continues at coordinate 36,198 of CAVZXJ010000044.1, read as the reverse complement.
GAACATCACAATTGGCCCCGGTACCACCCAAAGCCCGCAATCTTATGCGGGCCTTCAACAGCAAGGCTTCCTTTCGCTTCGAAGTCCAGCTCTGAAATCGCCTGAAACGGAAAATTTCACTATTGCTTAAGATGACGTTTCGTCGCTGACTATCGGAATCGAGGCCCCAATGATTCATTAGGTTACGAGAAACCCATGCCTGACCAGAAATTTTCGAGTCCCACCTCATCGGGACCTGCGGGCTCCCATTTCGAAGGGCAAGTCGGCGCGCATTATCTGCTCACTATGTTGGAAAAGTCAGACCCTCGGGGTTTTCCCGGAATGCAGATCAGCGGTGTTTCACTACAGCGTGCGGCTGAAGGTCATCCTCTGGATGACGTAGTTGTTCGCGGACAATTGAACTCTGGTAAAACATCTATTCTCGAAATTCAGGTAAAGCGTTCCATTAGTTTTTCACCTAGCGACCACGTGTTTTGCGACGTTATCACGCAAATTGGAAAAGCGTTTCACAATCTGGACCTATCCGGCACACGCCATCAGTTTGCCGTGGCAACTGCGAGAAGCTCTGCGAAGGCTTATGGGCCATACCAAGATATCATCAACTGGGCCAAGGCAGTTGAGTCTTCAAAACTATTGATGGAACGCGTCAATCGAAGCGGCGTTGGCAATGCATCAATGCGCATTTTCGTCGAAACAATTCGAACACATCTATCACTTGGTGAGATTGATTCGAATGATGAAACCATCTGGCAAATTCTGAGGCGATTTCAAATACTGGTCTTTGACTTCGAGTCCGCTGAGTCAGCTTCTGAAGAATTGGCCCGTGAAAGATGTCGCACACTTCTTCATCCAGACGAAAAGTCGAAAGCAAATGCGCTTTGGAGTGCGCTTGTCGAACATGCAGTCGCCAGTGCGAGCGTAGGAGGGAGTTTGGACACCCAAAAGCTATTGGAATACGTGGCAACTGTAAAGTCGTTGCGGCTTGCCGGATCGTATTCCACTCAGTTTGCCCGCCATACATTGGCTGAGGTTGCCGAGCTGGCTGTTCACGACTTTCCCAAGAAAATTGGTGGAGTGGAGTTGGCAAGATTGACAATCTCAGACCGCATTCGGAATGCGCGCGAAAAAGGTCGCTTCATTGAAGTCCGCGGAAGCGCCGGAGTTGGAAAGTCCGGACTTATGCGTATTCAAATTGAAGAAGCATGCCAGCAATCTCGCGCCATTGTGCTTTCTCCCAATCGAACTGTTGGTGGAGGATGGCCAGCCTTCAAAGCGCAATTCCGGATCGACATGTCGCCGGAAGATTTTCTGAGAGATTTGGCAAGCAGTGGAGGCGCCGTTCTGTTCGTCGACAGCTTGGACTTCTTTGAGGACGTCAGCAAACAGACGACGGTTAGAGATTTGGTAAGTGCGGCGGCGAAGATTTCAGGCTTCCAAGTTATTGTTACCGCCAGAACTGACTTCGGCAAACTTGATCCGAGTTGGCTGTCCATGGACATATTGGCTCCATTCGGACCAATTGAGACCGTTGAAATAGATGAGCTCAGCACGGATGAAGTTGAAGAGCTGAGTGTATCTTCACCGAAATTGAAGGCATTGCTAGCTCAGGGACACCCGCACAAGCTGTCGCCCGAAATCTATTTCGATTATCGCGACTTCTGGAAACAGGAGATGCGTCACTCATCAAGACTCAGGTTGACCTTGTTAAGTCTTGGTGGAACACAGCTGATGCTCCGATTGCAGAACGACGTGAACGGCAGAGACTTCTTGCTGATCTTGCAGATGCCTTGCTTGAGGGTCACGAATATCTGGACCAAGTTGTTGCCCCGGAGATTATTGATGGATTGATTGCCCGCGGCACAATCCACGAGCTGTCGCTTGATCGACTTGCCTTTCGACACCATGTCCTCCGTGATTGGGCAATTGCTGCTCGACTGACGGAAGATTCAACAAGTTTTCAAAAACTCGACATCAGGAATCCGATCCCGTCGCCTTTGATACGCGGTTTGGAACTCGCGGCTCGTTGGGCTTTGGAAGGTGAGAGCAACTCCAATAAGTGGGACAAGATATTCTCAATCGCTTCTACTGACGGTGCCCATGCGTCTTGGAGACGAGGTCCACTCCTAGCAATTCTGAGATCTGAAATTTCTTCTAAACTTTTGGACGCGATGCAACAAAGGTTGTTCGAAAATAACGGTGAGCTTCTAAAAGAACTGGTAAGAACGGCAGTCGCCATTGAGTCCAGACCACTCAGAGATTGGATGCGAGACCTTGGTCAAGACGGAAGCAAAATAGATCGTGGAATCCACGCCCCATCTAACGGCTCATGGGCGCGATTGGTGGTTTGGTTGATAGGGCACCAGGAAACACTTCCAATCAGCGCTGCGCCCGATGTCGTAAACCTGTTGCAAAAATTTACGGTAAGCACATTATTCATTGCTCCTTATGCAGCAAAGACCGCGGAATTTCTCGCTACTTGGATCGAAGAAATTGAGGACGCGCAAAGTCACTTGTCATTCCAGCAGGACGCACCGCGATTTGCCAAAGCCTTTGCGCACAGTGAGTTGTACAGATTAGGAGAAGACACTCGTCTCGCCTACGTTTTGGTAGCGAAACACGCCCCCGAAACAGCGAGGAAGTACCTCAGTCGCTTGGTGGGCAAAAGACATCCAGATCACATTCTACAAGATATCCTTCGCTACGCGGGCACGTTGCCTGAGGCAGCGCCAGCGGAGTTGGTTGACGTTACTCTTACAGCGCTGATAAGTAAGAAATCGCAGAAGCGGCACGCAATGGAAAGCGACCCCAAAACGCCATTCACCTATCTCGACAGCGACTTTCTTCCGGGTTCACCGGCAATGGGGCCGTTTCTTGGTTTGCTGCAGGCCGCGCCAGAGCAAGGGCTTCGCCTCATTCGTGAGCTTGTAGCACACGCGTTAGGCTTCTATTTTGGTGACGCTGACCCAATGATGACTCTATCGAATTGGAATTCCAAGATGGCAAGCGAAGCTGGCCCTGGCTTCAGAGTTACGGTTGGTCTCGAGGTTCCCTGAATGGATACGCGATAACTTCCGGACTTCTCGCACTTGAGGCTTGGTCACACCAGCGGATCGAGAAAGCCGAGCCTGTGGAACAAGTTTTTCGAGACATCCTTGGGCCACCCGGTTCTTGCGCTGCATTCGTACTAGTAGCTGTCGATGTTATCATTTCGCAATGGCCAAAGACATCATCCGTCGCCTTGCCATTTTTGGCTTGCCCAGAACTCTTGGCAATGGAACGCAGCCGATTGGGTCACGATCAAATTGATGCGCGTAGTTCTCTGAATTTTTTGGACAAAGAACCTAAGGGGTCTGTTACTCTCACGGACTTGAAGAAAAGGCCATCGCGCAGCCACGCTCTTGAGGCACTACTGCCCCACTATGCTGTGAATAAGTTGCAAGATTGGGATTCTCTGAGAGCCAAGTTGCAAGTCACATCGAATTGGCTTGGGGAACCACAGCACGGGGATAGTTTTGCCGAACCGCGATTGATGGCTCGCCATGCCATAAATCTTCTTACACCGGAAAATTGGCAACTGGTTGAAGGTGGTTATCACTACATCCCGTCAGCCGAAGAAATGGCACATTCCCGGGAACTCGAAAATTCTCGCTCTGATAGCTTGAAAACCTTGAATACTGGCGCTGGAATTCAACTAGCGTTGGAGGACCCTTCCAAATCGTCTCCGGAGCTATTGGGGCAGGCTGTCGCCTATGCCAAGGAGCTTCAATCTCCATCAAACACAGAAACTGATGTCGTTGCGGGCAAGGTAAACACAATTGCTGGCGTCGCGCTGCTGGTGTGCCGAGATGGATCCCCCGAGGTTTTTCAAGAGAACGAAAGTTGGGTGCGGAGTGTTCTTTCTGATGTGTTGGAAAACACTGAAAATGATGTTGGAGCACGGTACCGGAATGGACTGCGCTTCAATCCAGTTGCAATAGCTGCTGCAGGACAGATTCACATCTGGAAACGGACAGATAAAGTCACGGATCGAAATCAATTGTTTGATCTTGTCGTGCGAAAAGATCCCACAGCGGCTCAAGGGTTCGGCGCAGCCACTTCTGTGGTTCGCGAGAAGGACATTAAATTGGTTCGTTCATTGTTGCGTTGCGCACTCGTCGCGCAAGTTCAACGCATTCGCTCATGGCAGGATGGAGATGAAAAAGCTGCCAAAGATGAATCTGCGCGTAAAGATCGTGTGAAGTCAGCAATACAAAAAGAGATGGAATGGTTAGCTGGAGAGGGAGCGGAGCCCGATTGGCCACGTCTACCAACTCATCAGTTAAGCATCCGAAGGGGCATTAGGATCGGATTTACAGAAGACATTGAAGACGTAAAGCATTCCCGCAAAAAAGAACCAACTGAAGAACTTATGGTTCATTCAGCAGTTCGTTGGGTCACTGAATTGACGCGCGAAATCAATGAAACAGACCGTGCCTGGCCAACGGGCTTTGTCAAGAGCTACGACGATTGGACATGGGCTGCAAATGGCGGCGGACTTGAACAGCAGGCCAGCACAGACGACCGAGGAGGTCGTGAGTGGAATGAGGTATATTTTGGGCTGCTCGTTGAGGTTTGGCCGATTGTTGATTTGAATGAATTTGAGGCCATTCTTAATCGGCTTGTTGATGTTCCTGACGAGGCCTTTTATGATGTTGCGACAATCATAGTTCGTGCGGCAGACACAAGCTATTTCAATGGCAAAGGATTGAACTTGGACGTTGCTCTGAAAATTAGAGCAATTGTTAGTGGTCGTTTGAGGTATTCGTACGGCTGGAAAAACGCACGTGACGAAACTGCGCTGACAATCGAAATGAACCTTGGCCCAGCATTCGCAGTCTTATTCTTCAACCAACATGGACCATTTGGTGGTTCGTCATGCTATCTCTATTCGAAGGCCCTCGAAAGCATAGAACCATTTTTACCCCAGCTGACTAAATTGATCGAAGAAGGTTCTGTGCCTTTTACTTCTATTTTGACTATGAACTTGCTGGAAATTTTACCACGAGCAGTGCTGTTGCCCTTCTTCTTGGCAAGCGCGCACAAATGGAAACAAAGACAACCTGAAAATCGCCAACTCTACATTGAACATGGCTTGGACAAGCGTTTGGTTGGCTGGCTTCAAACTGCCTTGAACGACAAAGTTGGTATTCTTGAGGTCGCCAAAAGTCACATCACAGAAACCAATCAAATCCTCAATTGGCTGACAGCAATGGGTGTTCCTGAGGCACATGCATTGGAAAAGAAGGTGGGGGAATGAAACACCGACCATGATTGCCGCTAGACAAATATGAAATCATCCGCCACGAGCGAAGTCTTGAGCAGTCCTGTCAGCGTGATGGTGTCATTGGCGCTGATGGTTATAACTGTATCCGCTCCGACTTGGGTAGAGACTGCCATCACTTCAGCAAAAGTATCGAAAGCTGTTCCAAGTGAAAGCTGCAAAACATCAGTTGCACCATTTCCTGCTTGGACATCAGAGATTTTATCCTTGCCGAATCCTGTTGCAAAAACAAATGTGTCGTTTCCGGCGCCCCCGGTAAGAAAATCGGCCCCAAGTCCGCCTGTAAGTACGTTGTTGCTGTTATTACCGACCAGCTTGTCATTGAATTGACTGCCAACAACTTTCTCCACCCCTGAGATCATGTCACCTGACGCGTGTCCACCAGAAAGCTGAAAAGTAGAGATGTTTAAATCAATCGTGACTGCATCCGTCGATCTAAGATAGGTTACCGTATCATTTCCCAACCCACCTATGATGGTGTCTGAGCCAACCCCACCTTCTAGAACGTCATCTCCAGCCCCAGCATCTAAAACGTTGTCATTCTCATCGCCAACTAAGGTGTCGGCATAAGTCGAACCAAGGACGTTTTCAACGCCAAGGAAAATATCGCCAGACGCATCACCATTTGAAATCTGAGCAACTGAGAGATTGAGATTGACAGTAACACCTGCAGTAGAGCCAGAATAGTTTGCTGTATCTATTCCTTCACCCCCAAAGAGCGTGTCAGTACCAATTCCTCCAATCAAAGTGTCGTTTCCTGCACCGCCCTTCAGAGTGTCGTTACCATAACCACCATCCAGAATATTGGCATTAGCATCGCCCGTTAGAAGATCGTTGAAACCAGAGCCCGTCACGCTCTCAATGGCTGAAAGAATGTCGCCCGAGGCATCGCCCGTGGAAATCTGAGCTGTAGACAAGCTCAAGTCAACAGTAACAGCAACTGTTGAATCACCATAGTAGGCAAGGTCAAACCCGGTTCCTCCGGTTAAGGCGTCAGATCCCGCACCTCCTACCAGATAGTCATCTCCAGCGCCGCCAATAAGATTGTCGGCCTCGGTTCCACCGCGAAGCGTGTCGTTGCCACCATCACCAGACAAGGTATCTATGCCTACCCCACCAATCAATATATCATTGCCATCATTGCCATTCAACGTATTGTTGCCCGCTCCACCATTAAGTGTATTGGCGTTGGCATCACCCGTCAGTGTGTCATTAAGAGCTGTGCCGGTGATGCTCTCAAAGCCTGACAGAATGTCGCCAGACGCATCACCCGTTGAGACCTGAGCCGTTAGAAGGTTGAGATTGACCGTCACGCCCGCAGCAGAAGCCGCATAGCTCACGGTGTCACCACCAAGTCCGCCGATTAGCGTATCTGCCCCTGCACCGCCAACAATCGTATCAAAACCGTCACCACCGTCAATCACATTGGCATTCGCATCACCCGTCAACGTGTCGCTGCTGCTCGAGCCCGTGATGTTCTCAAAACCCGAAAGCGTCTGCGTCTGACCGGCAACCTGTGCTGTGGCCAAAGCCAGGTTCACGGTTGCCGCATCGACGTAAACAACTGTATCGACCCCAGCACCACCAATCAGGGTGTCTGCACCATAAGCACCCGAGATCCTATCATCGCCAGCACCGCCATCAATCACGTTGACACCAGTATCGCCTGTCAGCACGTCGTTAAGGGCGGAACCCGTCAGGTTCTCAACGGTATCGATAATGTCTCCAGCGCCATCACCACCTGAGACCTGTGCCGTCTTCACACGAAGGTCAATAGTAACCCCCGCCGTCGAGCCCACATAGCTCGCAACGTCAACACCGCCACCACCATACAATATGTCAGCACCAGCACCGCCAATCAGCGTGTCGTTGTCTACGCTCGCAGAAAATCCACCATAGAGCGAGTCGTCACCGGCTCCACCAACAAGCGTGTCATTGCCACCACCTCTGCCATGCAGGAAGTTCGCATTGGCATCACCTGTCAGCGTATCAGCAAAACTGGTGCCATACACATTCTCAATACCAGTCAGGATGTCTCCAGATGCAAAACCCGTCGATACCTGAGCCGTGGCCAGATTGAGATTGACCGTGATGCCTGTCGTTGAGACCCAGTAATCATAAAAAGCTAAATCAACGCCAGCTCCGCCAATGATCGTTTCGACACCAGCCCCAACATAGAACTCATCGTCGCCATTGCCGCCATTCAGTGTATTGGTACCTGTGCCACCATAGAGACGGTCATTGCCATCATTGCCATTCAACGTATTGTTGCCCGCTCCACCATTAAGTGTATTGGCGTTGGCATCACCCGTCAGTGTGTCATTAAGAGCTGTGCCGGTGATGCTCTCAAAGCCTGACAGAATGTCGCCAGACGCATCACCCGTTGAGACCTGAGCCGTTAGAAGGTTGAGATTGACCGTCACGCCCGCAGCAGAAGCCGCATAGCTCACGGTGTCACCACCAAGTCCGCCGATTAGCGTATCTGCCCCTGCACCGCCAACAATCGTATCAAAACCGTCACCACCGTCAATCACATTGGCATTCGCATCACCCGTCAACGTGTCGCTGCTGCTCGAGCCCGTGATGTTCTCAAAACCCGAAAGCGTCTGCGTCTGACCGGCAACCTGTGCTGTGGCCAAAGCCAGGTTCACGGTTGCCGCATCGACGTAAACAACTGTATCGACCCCAGCACCACCAATCAGGGTGTCTGCACCATAAGCACCCGAGATCCTATCATCGCCAGCACCGCCATCAATCACGTTGACACCAGTATCGCCTGTCAGCACGTCGTTAAGGGCGGAACCCGTCAGGTTCTCAACGGTATCGATAATGTCTCCAGCGCCATCACCACCTGAGACCTGTGCCGTCTTCACACGAAGGTCAATAGTAACCCCCGCCGTCGAGCCCACATAGCTCGCAACGTCAACACCGCCACCACCATACAATATGTCAGCACCAGCACCGCCAATCAGCGTGTCGTTGTCTACGCTCGCAGAAAATCCACCATAGAGCGAGTCGTCACCGGCTCCACCAACAAGCGTGTCATTGCCACCACCTCTGCCATGCAGGAAGTTCGCATTGGCATCACCTGTCAGCGTATCAGCAAAACTGGTGCCATACACATTCTCAATACCAGTCAGGATGTCTCCAGATGCAAAACCCGTCGATACCTGAGCCGTGGCCAGATTGAGATTGACCGTGATGCCTGTCGTTGAGACCCAGTAATCATAAAAAGCTAAATCAACGCCAGCTCCGCCAATGATCGTTTCGACACCAGCCCCAACATAGAACTCATCGTCGCCATTGCCGCCATTCAGTGTATTGGTACCTGTGCCACCATAGAGACGGTCATTGCCATCATTGCCATTCAACGTATTGTTGCCCGCTCCACCATTAAGTGTATTGGCGTTGGCATCACCCGTCAGTGTGTCATTAAGAGCTGTGCCGGTGATGCTCTCAAAGCCTGACAGAATGTCGCCAGACGCATCACCCGTTGAGACCTGAGCCGTTAGAAGGTTGAGATTGACCGTCACGCCCGCAGCAGAAGCCGCATAGCTCACGGTGTCACCACCAAGTCCGCCGATTAGCGTATCTGCCCCTGCACCGCCAACAATCGTATCAAAACCGTCACCACCGTCAATCACATTGGCATTCGCATCACCCGTCAACGTGTCGCTGCTGCTCGAGCCCGTGATGTTCTCAAAACCCGAAAGCGTCTGCGTCTGACCGGCAACCTGTGCTGTGGCCAAAGCCAGGTTCACGGTTGCCGCATCGACGTAAACAACTGTATCGACCCCAGCACCACCAATCAGGGTGTCTGCACCATAAGCACCCGAGATCCTATCATCGCCAGCACCGCCATCAATCACGTTGACACCAGTATCGCCTGTCAGCACGTCGTTAAGGGCGGAACCCGTCAGGTTCTCAACGGTATCGATAATGTCTCCAGCGCCATCACCACCTGAGACCTGTGCCGTCTTCACACGAAGGTCAATAGTAACCCCCGCCGTCGAGCCCACATAGCTCGCAACGTCAACACCGCCACCACCATACAATATGTCAGCACCAGCACCGCCAATCAGCGTGTCGTTGTCTACGCTCGCAGAAAATCCACCATAGAGCGAGTCGTCACCGGCTCCACCAACAAGCGTGTCATTGCCACCACCTCTGCCATGCAGGAAGTTCGCATTGGCATCACCTGTCAGCGTATCAGCAAAACTGGTGCCATACACATTCTCAATACCAGTCAGGATGTCTCCAGATGCAAAACCCGTCGATACCTGAGCCGTGGCCAGATTGAGATTGACCGTGATGCCTGTCGTTGAGACCCAGTAATCATAAAAAGCTAAATCAACGCCAGCTCCGCCAATGATCGTTTCGACACCAGCCCCAACATAGAACTCATCGTCGCCATTGCCGCCATTCAGTGTATTGGTACCTGTGCCACCATAGAGACGGTCATTGCCATCATTGCCATTCAACGTATTGTTGCCCGCTCCACCATTAAGTGTATTGGCGTTGGCATCACCCGTCAGTGTGTCATTAAGAGCTGTGCCGGTGATGCTCTCAAAGCCTGACAGAATGTCGCCAGACGCATCACCCGTTGAGACCTGAGCCGTTAGAAGGTTGAGATTGACCGTCACGCCCGCAGCAGAAGCCGCATAGCTCACGGTGTCACCACCAAGTCCGCCGATCAGCGTATCTGCCCCTGCACCGCCAACAATCGTATCAAAACCGTCACCACCGTCAATCACATTGGCATTCGCATCACCCGTCAACGTGTCGCTGCTGCTCGAGCCCGTGATGTTCTCAAAACCCGAAAGCGTCTGCGTCTGACCGGCAACCTGTGCTGTGGCCAAAGCCAGGTTCACGGTTGCCGCATCGACGTAAACAACTGTATCGACCCCAGCACCACCAATCAGGGTGTCTGCACCATAAGCACCCGAGATCCTATCATCGCCAGCACCGCCATCAATCACGTTGACACCAGTATCGCCTGTCAGCACGTCGTTAAGGGCGGAACCCGTCAGGTTCTCAACGGTATCGATAATGTCTCCAGCGCCATCACCACCTGAGACCTGTGCCGTCTTCACACGAAGGTCAATAGTAACCCCCGCCGTCGAGCCCACATAGCTCGCAACGTCAACACCGCCACCACCATACAATATGTCAGCACCAGCACCGCCAATCAGCGTGTCGTTGTCTACGCTCGCAGAAAATCCACCATAGAGCGAGTCGTCACCGGCTCCACCAACAAGCGTGTCATTGCCACCACCTCTGCCATGCAGGAAGTTCGCATTGGCATCACCTGTCAGCGTATCAGCAAAACTGGTGCCATACACATTCTCAATACCAGTCAGGATGTCTCCAGATGCAAAACCCGTCGATACCTGAGCCGTGGCCAGATTGAGATTGACCGTGATGCCTGTCGTTGAGACCCAGTAATCATAAAAAGCTAAATCAACGCCAGCTCCGCCAATGATCGTTTCGACACCAGCCCCAACATAGAACTCATCGTCGCCATTGCCGCCATTCAGTGTATTGGTACCTGTGCCACCATAGAGACGGTCATTGCCATCATTGCCATTCAACGTATTGTTGCCCGCTCCACCATTAAGTGTATTGGCGTTGGCATCACCCGTCAGTGTGTCATTAAGAGCTGTGCCGGTGATGCTCTCAAAGCCTGACAGAATGTCGCCAGACGCATCACCCGTTGAGACCTGAGCCGTTAGAAGGTTGAGATTGACCGTCACGCCCGCAGCAGAAGCCGCATAGCTCACGGTGTCACCACCAAGTCCGCCGATCAGCGTATCTGCCCCTGCACCGCCAACAATCGTATCAAAACCGTCACCACCGTCAATCACATTGGCATTCGCATCACCCGTCAACGTGTCGCTGCTGCTCGAGCCCGTGATGTTCCAGACGCCAGAAATTGATACTCCTTGGGCATTGCCGCCAGAGTGCGAATTTGTGGCAAGGTTGACGTTTACTCCTGTAGAAGAGTTCGAAAATAAAACCGTCGTAGTATGCGAGACGTCGTTTACTGACACGGTACTATTCGGATTCATATAAATCGAATTGCCTGAGCCGTTTATGGTCGAGTTCGATGATGAAGATAAGTTAACCGTATTTCCAGACCCGTTAACTATTGCAGAAGTACTGGCCGAAAGACTAATTGTGGCATTGGTTGAAAGTCCACCACTCACAGATCCTCCCGTCAGGTTTACGATGGATCCTGCGCCCTGATTCAGAGTAATCCCAGCTCCCGCAGACAATGATACTTGGCCATTAGCAGCAACATTGACCGTGTCGGTTGCTGCAACATACAAATTGGTTGAGGACGTAACGTTTACAACTGTTTGTCCTCCGGTAACTGATACATTCGATAAATTTGGGTCCAGGTTAAGTATGGTACCAGTGGCATGAATGTAAACGCCGCTTTCATTGACACCCAGTTGCGTCGATGAATTCACATGAGAATTGCCAGCCGCAAGGTGATCGTAACCTTCGGACAACATTCTAACGAAGTCTGCTCTTGTTAAGCTGCTATTGTCCAATAGCGTTTGCCACGCAGTTGATTCAAATTTTGTCGGTAATCGCCCAAATGCATTTAGCAGTACTTGACTGACGAAGTCTCGGCTAAGACTCATATTTCCGTATTTACTGACAAATTCGGGCAATACCAAAAGATCGCTGGCAGTTTGAAGCTCCGTTTTTGTGCCATTCAAAATGGCGGCACTATAAGAACTTAACTCAGAAACTGTTGGATCTCGGTCGAAAACTACATCAAACGCCTGTTTAACAAAGAGTGATGCTGCTGCGCTGTCAAACGTTCGATCTATTTGGTGTGTTGCTGTTAACCCCCCAATGTTGAGATATGAATTGTTGGTTAGAACATGATCCGTACCTGCGAAGATATGTTCAGAACTCTCAGACAAGGCCAAGCATAACGCCACTCTAGCACTTGCCCCACCAGACAAAGTAGAGAGTGCCGACTGAAACTCACCGGTTGTTGGCATGCGTCCCAGTGTATTATCGTAAATTTGACTTACAAATGCTGCATTACTCAACGTGCCGTACTTTGTGCTAAACTCCGTGCTGACAAAAATATCGTTGGCCAATTGGGTCTGATTCAGCACTCCATCAGCAATGTATCTGACAAGGGTTTCTTTCTCATACTGATACATGTCACGATCAAGAAATGTATCAAACAGTCGGCTGGCAACTTCCAAGAACCTATTCTCTGCCGCCAAATTCAGTGTTGTCGTGTAGGTATTTGATCCACTAACCAAAGTCCATGTGTCAACGCCTGCCGCATCATGAATATGTGTCGACGTTTGAACATTTGGCCCAGCCGTTTCTGTCCAAACATAACTGCCCATTGAGTTGGGTAAAAACTGTGTTACCTGAGTGACGCCGTTACTAAAGGTCTTGTTGATCAGCAAGCCATCCGAACTTGTGGTGGTCACTACCTGTGAGGATTGTGTTGTGCCTGAATACTCAGTATTGGTAACTCGTGAACTCCCGTCAACGCCCCTTATAGTGTCTACAATGCGGTCATTTACGCCATCTCCAGTGTTGTCGATCTCCACGTGAGTGACCAAACCATTTGCACTGACATTGGTCACAGTCTTGTCAACAAGCTTCGCGCCAGAATCCAAAGTTGTGATGGTCGTTATCTCTTTTCCATCAACTTGAATGACACGCGCGGTAGTTCTGATTTCATCAACTAATCCGTCACCGAAAAAATCAATTCTCCTCGAGGAATTGAATCCATTTGCTTCAGTAGTCAGCGACTCCGAATAGAACAACCTGTTTGCGCCATCACGAAAGTTTATTGTTTCGATGGTCTGCCCTGTTGCTGAATATGAAATCAGATCGGATCGCAGTATTTCTGCCGTACCGTCTCCGTTGGTGTCAATCAAAGCAGTTTTGACCTGCTCATTGGCGCTGATACTCAGAGTTATGTTGTTCTTAGCTCCGCCAAGTGCATTTTTGTCTTGAAACTCAACAGTAGTATTTTTGCTCAGATCAATTGATGTTGTCTTGACCCGGTCTATACTTCCATTTCCATCCAGATCTTGAGAGAAAGTTATTTTTCTACCGTCCGCTGAATGGATCAACGTATCTAGATACTGAATTGCGCCTGACAGTTTCTTTACTGCTGTCGCTTGAAAGCTGCTGGCGTCAGCGTTCTCGTAAAAATCAACGTATGAATCGATTGAACCATCGCCGTTGAAATCTGACCTTTGAAGAGATTTCAGATCATTTGCGGAAACAGTCTTGGTCCAGCTATCGCGAGGTACTCCCGTGCTACTTGTAACAGTTATTGTTTCGGATCTACTGCCATCTCCATTGATCACTGTAACATCATTTGTACTTAGTTCATAAGTTCCGTCGCCGTTGCGATCCTCCTGAATAGTCTTTACTAGCCCGTTTCCGCTGACAGTCATTACACGCTGATCGATTGTGGTGAAAGAAGTTGTACCGGTCTGCTTCTGATCAATGATCGTCGTTGTGATTCTGCCATCTAGTCCATCAGATGTGTTTGACGTGCTTATCACATCTGCAAGTCCATTTCCGTCTCGATCATCCGTCCAAGTACTACTGAGACCATTGCCAGATGTTACTGTGGTGAATTGGCTGATCTTGACTCCCGCTGCATCAAAACTTGTGACTGTCCTTGTTATTTTGCCATCTACCCCGGTAATCGTGACATCAGTCTGGTCGTTAACATTGTTGCCATCGGCGTCCCAATTGACGGTCTTGGTGAGTTGATCGACGCTCAATGTCGTAGTTACTTTGCTTTGAATTGAAGCATTGTTGTTGGTGGTAGTTTCGGTGCGGGTACGCGTACCGTCTAACGCTATTTGAGTTACATCAGTCAATGTCGTATCAATCGTGCTGTTGCCGTCAGCATCAACTATTGTGATAACAGAGAGACCGTTTCCTGAAGTGATAACTGAAACTGCTGACGTCAGAACCGACGTTCCATTGCTGACATAATTACTTTGCGTTTTCGCAATGGAGCCATCACTGTTGTAAGTCGTGGTTTCATTGCGATATGCATTGTCAACGCCATTCCCATCAAAGTCCCAAGTTGTAAGTGTGCCCAAGCCATTGGCGGAGACAGTAGAGTAAACAGAATCCTGCAACGTGCCTTCAGCGTTGACGTTACGCACAAAATTAAGCGTAGAGCCATTAGCGAGATGGCGGATGCCATGCCATTGGTTTAGAAAACTGTCACCGTCACTATCGGTGTAATAGTCAATACCAGTTTGCATGTTGACGTGGTCAACCCAACTAGTGGTGGTCACCTTCTCACGCAACTTGTTCGCGGCATCGATTGTATAAACTGCGTTGGTTATTGTACCATCTGCAGAGTAGGTTCTGGTAAAATAGTCGCTGAAGTCAGTTGAGCCGTCCCCGTTGATATCGCGATTTGTCTGCGTTGTGAGGCCATTGGCTGAAACATAAGTGTACTGGCCTTTGAAAATCTTGAGGCCCGTGCTGTCATAGTCATAAACGCCGACCGTCTTGGATCCGTCCGCGGAAAGTGTCGTAACAGTCTTCTCCGAAACGTCGCCATAGCCATCGCCATTCAAATCTTGGGTAACTGTGGTGCTCAGGCCGTTGCCGCTCTTCCAAACATAAGTCCCGTTCAACATGTTGCTGTTGTTTGAACGAATGATCGTCTGTTCGTTTATTGAACCATCCGCAGCATAGGTCTTGGTATCCGTAACTGTTCTATCCCAAACACCATCGCCATTGACATCGCTATTGGTGATGACGGACAAACCGTTGGCGCTGGTAATTTTTTGGATTTGATTGATCGCGGTTCCGTTAATCGCTTTGTTTATAACTGTGTCTGTTACTGCACCGTTTGCTGCAGTTATCGTGCTTTCAGTTTGGTCTATTTTACCGTCGCCATTGCCGTCAATTGTGATGTTGATAGTACGCCGGTCGGCCGTGGCATCCGTGATTGTCTGAGAACGCAGTGTTCCATTGCCATTGTAGTCTGATAGGGTGACCTTGGTCGACAAATCGGCAAAGACTTGACGCAAACTGTTGCTAGACAAATCAAATGCGCCATCGCCATTAATGTCTGACTGTGCGGTAACGCTGAGACCATCGGCGCTCGTTGTGGTTACTGTTTGTGAAATCAACACAGCCGTTTGTGGGCCATAAACACCGACTGTTTGCGTCGATGTGCCGTTGGCGTTCTTTACAGTTGCGTTGTGAATTTCTCGTTCCCAAACGTTTCCGTTACTTGTGTGAACGACATAGGTGTCTGTTGTCAGTCCATCGAGCGAGGTATATGTTGCCACTGCATCGATAAGAGTTCCGTTGTTAGCATAGTTGTATTTGCCGTCAATTTTGCGACCAGTCCCACCCGCCTCGTCATAAACACTTTGAATGAAGTTGTTATGGCCATCACCATCGGTATCAACGTAGACAGTCTTGTCCACAAGATTTGCTGAAAGATGTGTCACGGCGGCACTGAGTAGAGTTCCGTTCTGACTATAGACGTTTACTGTGTGATCACGACTTTTGTCGGCGTTGATCACCATGTTATCGACCGTTCTCCGTTCAAAAGCCTGATCGCTATTAATGTCAGATGTCGTGGTTGAAGAGAGCCCGTCGGCACTCTTCAAAACAGTGTCGCCATTGATGTAAGTTCCGTTTTGACTATAGTTCCTGATGGTCGACGTTGAAGTGCCGTCTCCATTTTTAACGATGATTCTTTGCGTTGAAAGATCACCGTAGCCATCGCCATTCTTGTCTATTGTTACTGTCTGCGTCTTGCCGTCAACACTTGTGGCGGTCCACTTGTAGCCTAGAATAGTAGCGTTGTTGGACTTCACTGTTTCGGTTTCATAGCGGCTACCATCGACAAGTGTCGCAGTGGCATCGGTGACAATCTGGTCTGCCGTCAAATTGCTATCTAGGTCAGTTGAAACCGTTTTGCTTAAGCCATCAACTGTATACGACGTACTGACCTGCTTGATCTCACTTCCATCAGGATTTTTGTCGGTTATTGTAATGATCCGCGAGCCATCAGTTGCCGTGATGCGGGTTTCAGTTTGATCATACCAACCGCCACCTATGGAATCGCGATTGATCGTAATTGTCTTGGCGTCAGCGGAGGTAATGGTTTGAACCGACGATAGCTTGATGTTGCCACCGTTGAAGTCGGTCCATACTTCGGTGCTAACGCCAAATGCATCAGTTGTTTTTGTGATTGTCTGCCTGCGGTCAATCACTCCATCACCATCGTCGTCATAGGTGATAGTACGCAGTGAGCCATTTGCAGCAGTCTCTGATTTTGTAACGAACGCAACAGAGCCATCGCCATTCATCGCCGTATTGGTTACAGTTACCTGTCCTGTTCCATCTACAATCTTGGCGGAATTGACGGCGTAGCCGTCCGCCTCAATCGAGAACGTTACTGCGGCTACCGTCCCTGTCGTCCCATCAGACTTCGTAAACGTCGTCTGCCCAGTGATTTCTGTACCATCACTGTATTGAATATTGGTCGTATCAGTTTTAAGTTTTATCGATGTGATATCCACTTGCGCAAGTGTTTTTGCAGTGGTTGTGCCGTCGGCATTGGTGACCATCACCTTGAACTGGGCCCACTTAGCATCACTGGAATCAAATATGCCATCGCCACTGCTATCGAAGACGTTGCGCAGAGCCTGCATGTCATCTTGTGCAGTGGGGTCCCACTCTGTGAAAACAAACTGGTTCTTTTGGGTGATCAGACCTGAGTTATTTGGGTCATAAAACAAAACACCTGAACCGACTCCGGCCCAAGCGGTGCGATGCAATAGCCCAGAACCATTGGAATCAACAAAATAGTTTGATCGGGTAACCTCATCAATGCGGACACCATTGCCTGCGATATCCAGAATGATGGGGTTCATTCCGCCATAGATACCCCCGCCACCACTGAAGCCTGAATAGCCTGAACCGCTATAGCCGCCGCTACCACTCATGCCACCATAGATGCCACCGCCCCCACTGAAGCTGGTGTAGCCTGAGCCGCTGTAGCCGCCGCTACCGCTCATGCCACCGTAGATGCCACCACCGCCGCTGAAGCTGGTGTAGCCTGAGCCGCTGTAGCCACCGCTACCCCTCATGCCACCGTAGATGCCGCCGCCGCCGCTGAAGCTGGTATAGCCCGAGCCGCTGTAGCCGCCGCTACCACTCATGCCACCGTAGATGCCACCACCGCCACTGAAGCTGGTATAGCCCGAGCCACTGTAGCCTCCACTTCCGGGCATACCACCGTAAATGCCGCCACCGCCTGCAAAGGCATGATAGCTGTTTGAGGCAGGGCCATACTCACTGCCTTCCATGCTGCCGTAGATGCCGCCGCCGCCCGCGAAGGCATGAAAGTTTGGCTCCCCTAGCCCATACTCACTGCCTTCCATTCCGCCATAGATGCCGCCGCCGCCACTAAAAGCGTGATAGTTCGGCGAGCCTGGTCCATTCTCGCTCCCATCCATATTGCCGTTTATGCTAAGGCCGCCAAAGGCATCTGTCGGACTCTCTGGAGCCGACTCGTCATTTGAGCCAAACGGGCTTTTGCTACCACGCGGTATGTTAAAGGATAAAGGATCAAAGCCTTCTGGTAGGTCAACGTCTCGGTCGTCTCGGCCATGCTCTGCTTTCACGGTAGAACGCCTCAAATCCATTTGTGGATCGGGTTTAATACCTAGCACCTTGAGTTGCTCGCGGAGTACTGCATAGTATTCTGGGCTATGGATATCATTAACACCATATCCGGGCGTTTTTTCGTGATTGATCTCGTGAATAAGAATGTTAATCGCTGGTTTTTTTTCAGCATTCTTTGGATTTACAAAAATGTCACCGCTCTGCTCAAACATGCCGTTTGGCGGCTTGTCACGATTTTTTATATCAAAACTCGACGGGTTATCAGTTACCCTGATTTTCAAATCTCTCGAATTGGTGCCCAAAAAAATACCGGCACCAGATCTTGAATTCAAATCATCGATCCAACTTTGAACTAAATCTGGGTTGTTAGCGTCTTTACCTACAACTAATGTAATTTTGCCCATAGTTTTTTGACTCTCGCCGTTGAAAACATTCTATTGATTTTTTAGTCACGCAAAATCCAATTGCCTGAGAAACCCCGTGAGGGACGTCCACAATCAAGAGCAAAGCTCTTTCCATCCACCAAGTTTGACATCACACAGTTGATAACATCACCACCAGAGCCAGAGCCAAGATAAATCCTACCATGTGCACGTCGCCAAAATGCATTCAGACTTACACTCTCACCATATGTTTCAGTAATAGTGACTGAATTTTTTGAAACAAAACAGAGTGACTTACCCTGTGGCACGCCCGAAGCATCTGTGTCAGGAATGTCAAGATCGTAACAATCACCAACGATGTCCAGTGCAGGTGTGCCCGAATGAGCAAATAGAGGTACCGCAGCGAAAAAACCGACCAGCAAACACTGAATGAAAAATGTCCGGCTCTTTCTGAACATGAATCCATATTTCCACTGGTGTGCGCTTGACACTAGATCAATAGAAAATTTGAATTTTGCTGCGGATTCGTTTACCATTTTGTAGCCCGTTCTTATTGTTCGCTTTTTTCGCAGTAACCAGAAAGCTGTTGCTGGCTTCGGATAGCTCGGTTGCCGAATAAGTAAATTGAGGCGCCACTTGGACTCGAAAAAATAGTCTCGTCAAAGTTCGGATTGCCATTGAACTTATCAGCATATAGCACTTGCGAGTGCCGTACATTGCTCTCCTGAAGCAGTGCCAGGACTTGCGCAAATCGAAGTCGCAATCGGACGTTCCAACTCCAACTGATTGTCCCGCCCAACCAACATCACCTTTCGCGAATATTCAGAAGGCATGAAAAATGAAAATGAAGGCATTTGAGCACCTTCTGAATCCTCATTTGCTTTCTCTAAATTTGTTTTCGGCCAATAACTGCCCAATCGAATGAATGATTTGCCATCTATGAAAATCGGCACCCCAATTTTTTCAAACGACCCTGGCGCTTCTGAATATGCGACATAACCTGGACGAGCCAGGTAAAAGGTTGCAAGACAACCCATTTCGCGACAGACTCGCGTCAAGTCTTCAGTCATAAGACATGCTGGCAAATAGCTATCCACTAAGCCTAGACGAAGCATTGCCTTCGCATTTGAATTCAGAGCAAATGAAGAAGCAGACTCTACCATCCAAGTCCGAAATTTCGGGGTCCCCCCCAAATCACTTGGCAGAGTTTCGTAAAATTTACGCATAGCCTTTTTGTCTTGCCATCCTTTGGATGGAATATCGACCATGTTTTCTAGAATCGAGAGGCTATCCAAGAAACAATTTGGACTTATTGGGGCATCAACTGGGATCGCGTTTACAGATTGTGCGTTTGAATGGCCTGCGATTAAGACAAACAACACAATGAACAAAAGTGCTTTGATGCTTTGGCGGCACGTTTTCCCAAGCACACCCAGACTATTGTCTTCTGGGACGTACACTCGCGACCTGATACAACATCTAAGTCGTTTAGATACAATAACAAAAGGAAAGATGGCGAATGCACCAATCGATGAAAATACAAAACCAAAAGTAATCAGCCTCAGAGCCAACGGCTTTCGGTCATTCATTTTTTCAAACCAACCAACATCTAAACGCAGTCTTTCACCGCCGCTAAAACCGCGGGTAGAAAAAAGATTAACGTTTTGTTAGGTTGTGTCAATAGACTCGGACTAAAATTCAATCCGAGAACAAAACTTGGATCTGACCTTAAGCACAAGCCTGCTGGCTTCTAAAACTGGTGCCGGTTTGTAACCAAACTAGATTCGTTTTGGCACAATCAGTTTTTGAGGACGTCTCTCTTCGGCAGTTTTGAACAGGTCAAATGTTTGCTTAACATAAGAGCTAACATTCGCCATTGAGTCAGCATATTCTTCAAGCTCTTTCGTCTTCTCAACTTCAACGAGTCTTACACTTCTGTTTTGTGGAATAGTCTCGAAGTTAAGATAAAATAGCGGTTCGCCGCGCGTAAGAATGAGAGGTTTGCTAATGTCATGCCATTCAAACGCCCAAAAAATATGGCGCACCCAAATGTTAATTGGAAAGCGCCCGCAAAATTGAGTTCCAGGCCAGGGGTTGGCGCTATAGTGGAAGAATGGTGGAAGCTGAGACATGTAGACGGGTTCATCAGCAACAAAAATGTACGGCAAAGCAAGTTGAAGTGTCGGACGGTCTTTAAAGCGCCATTCAGATTCTTCTGTCATCAAAAGAACGTCTTTTAACAGATTGGACCGTACGGAAGAGCCATTTTCCGCAAGGTTTCTAAGGTTGGGTTGCCCATTTTTTTCTCGAAAGAACGAAACAGAAATATCAAAAGGGCATTTAACTTCAAAATATCGGCTCTCAACATTGATCAGAGCGGGACATCTTGAGGCAGACTTCGCGTGCTCTCTGCTTGCACTGCGCGAATGAACGCGCGCGGGCGCATCAAACATAACTGAGCCTTTTTTTGCTTCAATGAACCAGCCCACCGTAGTAGGGCCAGATGCCTTGGATTCAGATGTTTCGTTCAGATCATCGATTGAGTAATGCAAGTGCTTCGGCCCCATTAGATGCAATAGCCACCAAAAGCTGCACGCTTATTTTGCAAACGGCAAGCCTTTTGTCTTCCAACGAACCGTAAGTTTCACTTGGAAGCTTGAGAATTGGATGACTTCAGCAAATAGTCAGGTGTCTTCAAGTTGAGCTGCAATAGACGGCGTTGAATACAATTCGGAGAGGCGCGTATTGAAAGCGCTGTGTTGATGATCTCAAGGATGCGCTTGGTGTGCGATATGTCACATTCAAGCTGGTCGAGATTTCCTTGCTGTATCAAGTTGATTTCAATTTGTGAAAGTGGAAACCATTCAGAACCGTCATTGGCACCTTCTTGCAAGACCGATCCATCAGAACCCCGACATTGTGCGCTGCAGACGGTCTCAAATTGGCTGCCATCCAATTTCACATGATTTTGAGGACTACCGATACGAACCACTTTTTCCCCGATGGCCGACACATGGTCCCAATCAGTTGTATTTTGGTCATTCGAAAATGCAACACCTTTGCGGCGTATACTATTGGTATCGGTGTTTCATGAATCTTGAAATGCCTGGAGAAAAAAGCCTGGACCCCGCACATTGCTGGAAAGCGGATGTATGAATTCTGGCTCCGTTAAACTCATCACGCCAGATCAAACCACCCCAAACCAAGTCCAGCATTGACGCCAGTATTCGTAGCACTCGCAATTGCGACATATGGCATTATTGTCCCAAGTGCGCCCGACACTTGAATGCGCCCCAGTTGCCCCCATACTGGAATGTCCTTTCCCTTTTGTCTTCGGGAGTGGCGCGTCCAACGATAGGGAAGTGCGTCACGCAAATCATAGTTCAGGTCATCGGCGATGGCGCACATGGCGTCTGGGTGTGCTGAAATTCGGAAGCCTTGCCAAGGTGCCAAATTGTGCACTCTTCTGATCATGCATTTGATGATGTCGGGCGGTTTTCTTATTCGCGCAATGGGCGTTCTGATGCAGATGGTGATGTTTCTGCGCTCGGCCGGAATATCAACGACTTCCTCGATATTCATTCCCAGTTCCAATACTTTCACGGATACACGCTGCCTGACAGTTGAACCGAGCGCAATTCCTCTCCGCATCGCCAGCTCCAAGGCTGCGGCGACCACTTTTGCATAGGGCGTTGCATAACCAAAAAGTCGTACTTCAGCAAAAAAACTTTGCCCTTCCATCCATGATCTCACAGTCAAAGGGCGAACAAACTCGTTATTCGTATCTGTAAGGCTTTCAAAAAGTATGTGGTCAGCCGGGGGCATGTTCAAGCCTCTGCTGCCTCCCGCTGAGCATCCAGTGAGTTAAACTCCTGATCCAGCCCCTGATCCGTGGAAACCCGGGTATAGATGGCACAGCGGGTCTTCTTGGGGGCTGTCCGAGAGGCTGTTGATGATGAGGTGGAGGAAGTAGAACGCCGGGTGGTCATGCTGGTGCCCTCTCATCTGCCTTTGACTTCTCCTGTAGCCCGAAGAAGCGGTGGCCATTCCGGTTCGTGCCTGTGATGGCTTTTGCCACAGCGGACAAGCTGGAGAAGGTCTTGCCAGACCATGCATAGCCATTCTCCATCACCATGACTCGGTGCATGACGCCGCCATGTTCACGCGCCAGCTGCGTGCCCAGCTTCAACTGGTTGGTTTCGACATAGGGTGTCGCAACGTCACGGCCTTCACGAAGGTCTGTCTCCATCACCTTGAGGTAGGCAAGTGCCTGCTTCGACAACCCACCGTGCTGCTCGACCTGTAGTCGGTAGGACAACAGTGCGGCCAGCAATTACCTTGGCAAATGATCAGGCAGCCGCTCCGCCAGATGACGACGCCACAACCCTGAAAGTTCAGCCACAGAGAGAGTTGCGAGGTGTTGTGTAACAGCGTCTTTCGCCACAGTAGGCTTCGCTATCATGGCGCTATCCCCTCAGCAAAGTAGCGCCGGTCCTTGTTGGCTTCCTTGCTGCTTGTGATCTCCAATCCCAGCTTCTTCTTTAGCGTGCCCGACATGAAGCCTCTGACACTGTGTTCTTGCCAGCCCGTCGCCTTGGCCAGTGCGGCAATCGTGGCGCCAGTGTTGCGCTGCAACAGATTGAGGATCTTCTCGCCCTTGCTCTGGGGAGCAGCTTTTGGTGTTTTGGATGTTTTTTTGCTCATCAGTGGTCTCCTTCTGAGCGGCCACAATCAACCGCCCTACCACCGCAGGCCCGCAATCTCGGGCGGGCATGCACTCAGCAATGCTTCCTTTGCTCGGCTAGTCCAGCGCTTTCTTTGCTCGGCTAGTCCAGCGCTTTGATATTCTTTATTCGACTTAGTTATTTGGTATTGGCGCCACAATGTCTTGAGTGATGCCCTTCGAAGGCAGAGGTCACAGGTTCGAATCCTGTCGGGTGCGCCAAATTCACAATATAAAACAATAATTTGAAAAAGTATTTAATTGAGCGCAAAACTATAAAAATGTAGCACGTAAGCACCACGTAAGCAGTTTGCTAGGGGGTCTTGGCGTGCTTTGGTGGACCCGCAATCCGTTGCCGCAATAGGAAAATGCGCGTTGCCGTGACCGCTAGCGGTGGGTAAAGATTGTTGCGGGCACCCGTAGCTCAGCTGGATAGAGTGTTGGCCTCCGAAGCCAAAGGTCACAGGTTCGAATCCTGTCGGGTGCGCCAATCATTTCAATGTACGGTCTTGAGACATAGGTAACAAAACGTACCTAAGACATAGGTGACAATCCTGGGCCGAAGGGATTGTCGAGGGGTTGCAGGGTCTTTTGTTCCAAATCGATGTAACCGAGATCATAGTGCATAAACGAGACGAGCCAAATACCGTCGTCGACTTCTTTTATTCCGAGTTTTTGGCCTGCCAGAACGATTGAGAGATTGATTTTCTTGCGGTGCATGCAGATGCGTCCACAGGAAGTGACGGTGACGTCGCGGTCGTGGAAGGGATAATCGAGTTCCCCGATGCCCTGATAAATCCGTGCTGCGGGTCGATAGATCTCGGCTGGCACTTTCATGGCGAGCGCCTCGTGGGGCCGTTCGGTGTTGTATTCCGTGATGAAGGCGTCGAATTTGGCTTGTTGCTGCAGGCTGTTCATGGCGGCAGGGCGGGTTGTGGCCTCCTTGAGGGTGCGGTGCATGCGTTCATGCCTGCCATTCTGCTGGGGATGACCAGGTTTGATCCGCTCGATGGCAATGCCGAGCCTCAGCCACCACACCGAGAGTTTGGAGAGATTGAACAAGGCGTTGGGTGAGGCAAAGGGCACGCCATTGTCTGACCGGATGGCTGTTGGCAGGCCGCGTTCCCTGAACAGCTGTTCAAAGGCCTGAAAGGCGGTTTCTTCGCGCACCGACTCCAAGGCCTCACACATCAGGAGGTAGCGTGAAGCATGATCTGTGACGGTGAGGGGATAGCAATAGCGCTTGTTACCGAGAGTGAACTCGCCCTTGAAGTCGGCGCACCACAAGTCATTGGGGTTGGCCCCAGCCGAGAGGCCTGTGCCCTGTGCCTTGTTGCGTCTGCGCCCCATGCGTTTGACCAGGCCGCTGCGGTCGAGCACAGCATGGATGGTGGAATGTGAAGGCACCTTGATCTCAGATGGCAGCCGGCGCAGCAACAGTTCCCTGATCTTCCTGGCCCCCCAATGCGGCTTATCGTGCTTCAGGCCGACAATCTGGGACACCACTTGCGGCGGCAACTGGTTGGCATAGCGATAGGGCCGCCTTGACCTGTCGTTCAGCGCCTCAGCCCCGCTGTGCTTGTAGCGGTCGTAAATTTTGTAGCCAGTCTTCCGGGATATCCCGAACTCAACACACAAATCCGTCATGGCCTCACCTTCCAGAAGGCGGGCAATGAAACGAAGGCGTTCGTCCATCTCCGAACTCACTTTCCACGGCATCTCCACCTCCCACTGTTCTCAAAAACAGCAAAAAGTGTAACCCATGTGTCCGGTACAGATTGTCACCTATGTGTCAGACCGTTCAAAAAATCATTTGTTTTCGTTCATTTTTCTCCCGTTTTGTCCAACATGGGGTCCAAGGTTGGACGGCTTTGTTCACTTTCTGACCGCAAGAGATTGGCAAGCGCTTGCTTGGCGTTGCGTTCCTGGTCGGCGGCCTTGGTGTAGCGGGCGACTTCGCTCAATGTCTTGTGGCCCGTGATGGCTTTGATTTGCTCTGACGTGCACCCTGCGTTGGCAAGGCGGGCAGCGCAGGCTTTGCGCAGACCGTGGGCTGAGCAATGCGGCAAGCCCGCTTCATTGCAGCGATCCCTGAACCAATTGCCAAAGCCAGCGGCGGTGAACGGTGCGCCAAGTTCGGTCAAGAGGAACGTCATGTTGTTGAGCGGTCTGTTGCCGATTGCGGCTGCGAGTTTGGGGTGGAACGGGATTTTGAAGAACTCGCCTGTCTTGTCCTGCACGACATTGAGAAGATCGCCGTCGATGTGCTGCCAACCCATGCGCACCACGTCGCTGCGGCGTTGACCTGTGTAGAGCAAAAGCGACAAAGCAAGGTGCGCTCTTGAGCCGGGCTTGTGCTTTGCTTCGAAGGCCGCGACGTCACTTTCAGACCATGAGTGAAAGCCTTCGGAGCTGACGGCGAACTTGCGTACATTGCGGGCGGGATTATCTTGGATCAGCCCCATGTCGATGGCGTGCCGCAGCAACACTCGCAAGACTTTCAGTAGATTGTTGGCGGCACCAGGCCTGTCGGCCATGTCGCCGATGATGGCTTTCAGATGTGCGGCCGTGAGCAAGGAAACGCGCTTCTTGCCATGCGCCGCCCGAAACTTTTCCAATACGTTCTTGCGCACCCGCTGCGTGGTGTGTTTGAGTTTCTGGAAATCGGTGGAACGATAGAAATTGACAATGACTGCATCAATTGTGCCGGGTTCGACGCGGTCTTCTTTCAACTCTTCAAGGTGGCGTGCATTGCCATCCAATGCCGCATGATAGCGACGCATAAAATCTTCCGAATAGGGAACACCCGAAAGATAAGTCGAGTAGAAACCCTTTGCGGAATCGGACACGTTTACGTCCGTGGCGGTCGGTGTTCCATGAACAATATTTGGGTAATGCTCTGGCGATCATTTTTTGAGTACCTCATCCCATTCATTGGCTTTGAGTGGCAGACGGGGTTCTTCACGTTCTTCGCGTTCTGGAGATGCTGAATACAAAACAATTGCGCCATCCTTGTCAACCTTGACTGTAGTGACTTGAAAGCCACCCGCAATGGCGCCTTTGACGATACGAGAGACATTGCGTTGCTGGATGAGGGATTTGGGATTCATCGGGTCATCATTGTTCACGGGGCGTAGACTGCAGATGTTCTTCAATTTGGGATCAAACAGACAAAACACCAATTGGGAAAGGCAGGAAAAGCAGGGAAGAGTTGGTGTGTCGATTGTGACAACCTGCGTTTCATTGTCATGTTTTCGCGTTTCAAACATTTGCACTTCCTTCCCGCAACTGAACCCAGCGAGCGGGGTGGGCGGCAAGAGCGACGGAGAGGCCCGCTGATGGAGGCGGGCCGCACCGCAGGCCGTAGCAACGCGAAGGACTGCGCGGATTTGGTCGTTGTCGAGCGTTGGCTGCTTGAAGCGCTTGCGCAGTTGCGGCCCGCCGCAGCGGGCCTAGGAGGAAGCGACCGCCCACCCGCGAGCGGTGTTCGTGATGTCGGTGTTGTGGCTCAGATGCCCAAGCCCCGACTGCGCCCTGCCAACTCCCACGCAATGGTTGATCCGTTGACCTTTCCGATCACCTCCTTGCCGCGAATATCTTCAAAGCTTGGTCGCCACGGAACAAGCGTGAACTCCTTACTGTTTTCAAACACGGCAAATTTGCCTGAGGCGAGTGAGATGGGTTGGCGGTAGGTGCCTTCAAAGCGTTCGCCATCCATCACACGGGCAGCATGCATACCAGATGCTGCAGTTAGCTGTTCGGCGGCGTGGTCCAGTTCACGATTGGCCAATGCTTTCATGGCTGCTGGTTGTCGGGCGGATACCGCCGTCTTGTGTTGGCTCAACCATCCCGCGCTCTGTCAGCCATTGCAGACGATTGCGCAGCGCGGACTTTACGTCTTTGCCAAAGCCCTGGTCGCTCACGAATGAAGGCGACTTGCTAGCCAGTTCCCGATCCAGCCATGTCAAGCCTTCGGTGCCTGCGAGCCGTTCGAGATTGAGATAGGACAACACCCGGATGCGGGCACGCTGTTTGTCTTGTGTACCTGCCGCTGCCGCTTCTTGCGGCGGGCCTTCAAGCGATACGATCATTCCCCGGCTCGGTATTGCCTCTGGTCGCACGCGTCCAATATCGGCGTAGTGAACCTTGCCATCAATGCCATCGACAACGATGAAGTGACGATCATTGATCTCATCTGTGAGACCTATTGCAGCAACACGGCCAATGACGGGTCTTCCTGATACCTCACCGTCAAAGACTGCGAAGCTAACGCCGGGGCGGTCAATCTTTGCCTCCCGCATTGCCCTATGCATGGTGGCGATGATGTCGTTGTGTTTGCCCAAACTCCTCAGCTTGCGTTCGATGTCTGGATCAATCGCCCAGACGCCAGTTTGCAGTTCATTTGCCAATCCAAGATCGACTGAGGTGCTTGAGCCGCCTCATGTGGGAGGTGTGCACAAGTGGCTCAACTGGCGGCATGGCACTGACAGCAAGAATGCCTTGGTCTACATGTTTGAGGATTGACCGATCAAGCTTCGTAAAGCGCTCGGCATTGACCTCCCGTGCCAGTTTCAGCTGCTTGTCAAATTCGATCTCCGGCCCCAGTTCCATGGTGAGAAGCTGACCCGCCCGCTGCCTGATGCCATGGGTCACATAGTCCCGGGCCATGATCAGGTCCTTGCCATCTTCAGCCTTGCCACGAATGACGATGTGGGTATGGGGATGGCCTGTGTTGTAATGATCAACCGCAACCCAATCGAGCTTGGTCTCCAGGTCGCGCTCCATCTGCTGCATCAGGTCTCGGACGAAGGGCTTCAACTCGGCAAGCTGCTCGCCGTCATCTGGTGACACGATAATGCGGAACTGGTGCCTGTCGCCTTCGCACTTGTCAGTGAATGCACTGCCATCGACGTCATCAAGTTCCGGTCCGTAGAGTTTCCCTGGCTCACCGTTCCGGTCAACGCCGTCGCGTTGGATGTAGCGTAGATGCGCGCGAGGTGCCGCCATGTTGCCAGACCGCAACTTGGCAATCCGAACCTTGACGACGGCCCGTCGTCCACCCGTCCGCATGAGACCTGCCGAGGCCAATGTTCCCCAAGCTGCACCTCGTCCAATTCTTTGCCCCGTGAACGACGACGTCCGCCTTGTCTTGAAACCGCTCTTGTAGGCGACATCCAGCACCTGTCGGACAAAGGGCTTGGGCTTTACAGATTTGCGATGACCAATCTTCCCAAGGCGCGGTTCGAAATCAAACTCATCTGACATGACAACATTCTCCAAACATCGCGTCCCGTCAGCTGATGTGTGGAGGATTTTTTGACTTGCAAGGGTAGTGTCATGCGATGCGAGATATATCAACGCGTTGCTGGCGTGTTGACGTCACACTCGCAGTCACCCTCGCAAAATGTGGACACCTCGCATAAACAAAATCATGTGCTTAGACCCAATCTGTACACATTGCTTTCATCCTGCTTTCCTCTCCCTCGATGATCTGTGTACTGAGTAATTCCCAGACATTCACAGATAGCCCACATCTAACAGAACATACGCAATGCATTGTTCGCAAACATATGCGTCGTGACGAGGCTTCTTTAGACGAATTCACCTGTGTTAACGTCCAAAAATGGCAAGGATTTTTCCATCCGTGCATCAAATAATCTGAAGTACTGGCATGACCACAGGCACTCCACATAACCCGCACATGGCATGCTTGGAGTGGGCGGTTTGAAGAAATTACCACACATTCATGCGGGCCATAGAATTGAAATTGGACTGCAGAAGACACAAAACTGACTTCCATTATTTTCAATTCAACACGGATTCAACATGTTGATTACATGCAGAAGCCGCTCCCAAATTGCGGTGACTTTTCTGTACTGCGGACTAATTTTATCCGATGTCGCCTATTTTCAGTGTCCTGGTTTCATAAAGTTCAGCGGGAACTTTTCGTTCAGGCAAAATGGGGTTGCCGAGCTCGTCTGTGAAAAATCTGATCTATGGGAAGTCGTTTGAGTGGTTGCTGCTTCTACTTGTTCAATACCATGACCAGCCAATGAATAGGCTTTCCATGCCCCGAATGTTCAATATGAGTATTTAATTGAACCCAAGTGACTGCCAGAATGCTACAATTAAGCATCTAAAACTGCGGCAAACTGGAGGTGTATCAATGAGCTGGGACAAGGAAAAAGGACCACGCATCGCATTTCTGGGTACGGGGGCGCAGGGTGCATCAATTGCCGCCGATTTTGCCTTAGCTGGGTTGGATGTCACTTTCATTGACCAGTGGCCAGACCACATTGAGGCCATTCGCAAAAGCGGGATCACGGTTAATCTGCCGACACGCCAAATTAACGTGAAGGTTCCAGCTCTGCATCTATGCCAAGTTGCCGAAATCAAAGAACCCTTTGACGTCGTTTTTTTGGTGGTGAAAGCCTATGATACAAAATGGGCGACGGAGTTGATAAAGTCAGTTCTTGCACCGGATGGATTGATGGTGGGTTTGCAAAACGGCATGACCCATGAAGACATCGCCACCATTATTGGTCGAGACCGCACATTGGGCGCCGTGATCGAAATCGCTTCCAACATGTGGGTGCCAGGTACCACCAACCGGCAGAATGATGTTGATGAATCCTGGTTTGCTCTTGGGGCGCTGGATCCTAAAACGCAGCCGCGTGTCGAAAGTGTTGCGAACGTTGCTGCGCAATTCAGGCCGCGTTGAGGTGATGGATGACATTCGCTCAGCCAAGTGGATGAAGCTCGTTGTCAATGCTGCTGAACTTATTCCATCTGCCATACTCAATATGCCGCTCAATGATGCAGCGCGTTATCCAGGAATGCTTGAGGTGATGCGATTGGCCGGATACGAAGCCATGCAAGCGGCACAAGCAGATGGCGCGCAGATTATCCCGATCATTGGCATGCCCGCCATCACCACCAACCACCCTGAACGTTATGTCGATCAGATTTTCGATGAGGTTTTGAAAACCTTTTCGAAGCCCGACACCTTGGTCACGTCACTGCAGGATTGGCGCAAAGGCCGTCGCGCTGAGGTGCAAGAAGTGAATGGCTGGGTTGTGGACATGCTGCGCAAACACGGACGCGACGCGCCGATGAACCAGCGCGTGGTGGAGACTCGGCTTTGAGATTGAAAGCGGCAAACGCGAGGCGCATCCCGACAATTCCAAACTGATGATTGAAACCTATAAGTCAGTTGGTCGAGAAAAGCTAAATCAGGATTTCGCGCTCCACAGCCGATGCGGTGAATTTTTTTCATAGCCGAGCTTGTCGAAACTGGCGATTTCAAGAATTTGCCCCCAGGGTGCGCGGAAGTAAACCCACTTGAAGCCTTCAATGGACCGGCGTCCACCACGTTTGGACCATCAAGCATTTCAACGCCCATGGCTTTCAAGTGTTCAGCGGATGCAAACACGTCTTCAACTTCAAAGCAGATGTGCGATCCCCCGACTTCGGACGAACGTTTCTGCCCTGCTTTTTTGTCTTCGCCGCTGTATTCGAACAGTTCAACGCTTGTGCCATTGCCGCAGCGCAGGAAGACAAGGTCCTTGATGCGGGAATGGGGTGCCGCACCAAGCTTGCCCTGCATGAATTTATCATCGACGTCGAAAGCACCTGTACGGAAAACGGTGATGGCCCCAAAGATCTTTTCAAAGAACGCAATGCCTTCTTCGATGTCGGGAACGGTAATGCCGATGTGATGCATGCCGAGTACACGTTCAGCCATAATATCCTCCGATGTTTTGCGAGAAGCCTATGCTGCATCGAAGAAACTGTCTAGTCTAGCGCCATGACGGAATATGAGCTTTTACGCATTATCAGCTTCTTGGAGCGCATGCGCACGCCCTATGACAAGCTGTTGAACGCGTCTGAACCCGACCCCAACTGGAACATCATTCTCTATCTGATGAAGAGCCACTTGCGGGGTGAGAATGTGACGATGTCTTCGCTCGCTTCCGCAGCCGATATTCCGTTTGCCAGCGCCATGCGCCGCATCCACAAACTGGTTGAAGCTGGCGATATTCAACTGCGGCAGCGCGGCACGACGGGAAAGTCTTACTACCTTGAACCCAGTCGCAAATTGGCCCTTGGCTTCACCACCTACGCGTCGAAAGTCAAAGGGCTTTTGGCCGATACCTTTGGCTTGAAAAGCGGAAGCAGTGATACCGACGACTACTATTTTGGTGGTTCCTATCTGGCGGGGCAGATTATTCCACCGCTTGAAATCATGGATAAGAAAAAAGAAGCGGGGCCGGATCTGCGCTTTCTTCTGCATGATGACAATTATTTCGCCAGCATGCGTGATATGTGGTCGGATTTTCGCAGCAAGCTTTCAGCGCGGAAAAATTTCAACCTGTTGCCGTTGCCAGAATTGCGCGAGGAGGTGTTTGCAAACGCGAAGCGCAGCGAAAGCCAGTATGATGTTATTGCAGTCAACATGCCATGGTTGGGTGAGAGCGTTTCCAACAACGTGGCGCAACCCCTGACGGATTATCTCAAAGCCAGCGGCATCAACCCGCTCGACTTTCACCCCAATATTTGGGCCACGGGCAATTGGAACAATACGCAATACGGCATACCGATTTATTGCACCATCGAAGCACTGTCTTTGCGCAAGGATTTGTTTGAAACGCACAAGCTTCCGCACCCCACCAGTTTTGAAAAAGTATTGCAGGCTGCAAAGGCTTTGCACAATCCCAAACGCGGCATGCACGGAATGGTGTGGAATGCGGCGCGGGGTATGCCGATCTCCCATTCATTCATGTTTTTCATGGGCGCTTGCGGCAACCCTGTGATTGATATTCCAGCACCACGCCTGCATGTTGATTACAGCAGGTTGAAGGGCGAGGCCATGCGCCCGCGCATTTTAAGTGAGGCTGGCCGCACAACGCTCAAATACATGCATGAGCTGCTCAGCGTTTCGCCGCCGGATATTTTGTCGATCGATTGGAACCGCGCCCTCGACTATTTCATGACAGGCCACGCCGCGATGATTTATTGCTGGACCATGCGGGCGGCACGCTTTGAATATGACATTCATTCGCTGGTAAAACGCAAAGTGGCCTACCTGCCCCATCCGGCGGGTCCGGGTGGTGCGGGTATCTCGCCCATCGGCGGCTTTCTGTTGATGGTGCCGGCGTCATTGCCACCGGCCCGCGCCCATTTGGCATTTGAAGCAATTTCATGGATGGCCTCTCCAGCGGCGATGAAGGAGCATGTGAAAAACGGATTTCCCGTCGCCCCGCGCTTTAGCGTCAGTGCCGATCCAGAGGCTGCCGCTTCTACTCCCATCGTCAGTTTCGTCGACAAACTGGCAAAACAAAACAAAATCCAAAACTGGCAAAGACCACCCGTTCCTGAATATCACGTGATTGAAGAAATTCTGGGCGAAGAGATTTTCGCGGCACTGAACGGCGAGTGTTCGGATGAAGACGCATTAACGAGGAGCCAAAACCGGATTGACGCGGCGATGCGGGTGGCGGGGTATTATTGAGACATCAACCCGCCACCGGTCTCCGCACTGTCGAATACACCAGTGCCGCCACCACAATCAGCGTACCTTGGAAAAGGTATTGATAGGTTTGTGTGAGGCCCAGGAACGTCACTGCACTCAAGACTTCCGTCAATAACACCGCACCCAATACGGTGCCAATGAAGGTGCCGCGTCCTCCGGTTAAACTTGTGCCGCCCAACACGACGGCGGTGATGCTGGCGAGGGTGTAGTTGATGCCTTGTCTTGGGTCGCCGACGCCGATTTGCGTCATCAACATCAGGGCGCCCAAAGCTGTGAGCAACGAACACAAGATGTAACCCGTGATGAAGGTGCGGTCGGTGCGGATGCCCATACGCCTTGCTGACTCTTCGTCGGAGCCTACGGCACGCAAGCGCCATCCCAAGCGATGTTTGCGCAAGGTGTATTCGAGCGTGAGGGCGACGGCGCAGAGCACGATGAAGGCGACGGGGATGGGGCCCCACTGCCAATTGATCCAATCTGTCACGGGGAAACTGATGTAGCCGCCGGGTTGATCACGCAGGAGGAAGCTACAGCCCTGAATGGCGATGAACATGGCGAGGGTGGCCGCAATCGGTGTGAAGTTGGCGTATCGGATCAGCACGCCGTTGATTGTGCCGACGGCGATTGCGCCTAAGAACATCAGCAGGAAACCTGCGAGCATGACGGCGGCGGATTTATCGTCGTTGATGAAGAAGGAGGCAACAACGACAAGAAAACCTGTGAGGGGGCCAACGGATAAATCGATACCACCCATCAGCAACGCCACGGTTTGCCCAAGGGCAATGAAGCCGAGTGCCGTGGCCAGCAGCAGAATGTTGTAGACATTGTAGATCGACAGGAAGTTGTCGTTCTGAACATTGATGTAGAGGCCGAGCAGCACTGTCATAATCGCAATGACAAGTGCAGGTGCGTTGTCAGTTTGCAGGAAGTGGCGGATACCCCCCATGGCTGCGTTGGCGGCAGCACCAAAAACGCTTTCGCTGCCATGTGTTGCCGCACTGACGGCAGCATGGACAATTTTTTCTTCGGTGACGTCTGCACCTGTGAGGGTGGCAACCGCACTGCCCCGCGACATGACGATGACCTTATCGCAAAGCCCTTCCAACTCTGCGGCGTCGGAAGAATTGACGATGACGGCAGTGCCTTGATCAGACACGTCGCGCAAAATGCGGTAAATTTCGGCACGCGCGCCAACATCAACGCCTTGGGTCGGTTCATCGGCAACAATCAATCCGGGCTTTGACAACAATGCGCGGGACATCACAATTTTCTGTTGATTGCCGCCGGAGAGCGAGAGGATAGGCGCTTCGATGCTCGGCGCTTTCACGGCAAGTGAGCCGAAGGTCTGGGTCACAAGCTCCAGTTCCTTCTTGCGATTGACCAAGCCAAAGGTTCCGAATTTTTCCAACGCACCGAAAGCTGCGTTTTCGCGAACGGTGAGGCCTGCGGCCAATCCTTCGCTATGCCGATCAGACGGCATGTAAGCAGATTTTCCGAGCAACTCTTTGACGCTTACGTCGCTGCCACGCAATGAGACTTTGCCTTCGGACGGCACGAGACCGGCAAGAGCGCGCATGAGCTGGGATTGGCCGTTCCCTGCAACACCTGCAATGCCGATGATTTGGCCGCGTGGCACCTCAAATGAAATGTCCTTGAAGCCGCGACCGCTGAAGTTCTGGACAGAGAAGCTAATGTCTTTGCTTTCGCCCTTTGCTTTCGCCGGGAAAGCAGAACCCATGGAGCGTCCGACGATGAGAGCAAGAAGATCAGTGTCTCTAATGTCCTTAACGAGAGAAGAACCGCGCCATCTCCCGTCGCGCAGAACTGTCACACGCTGGGCGATCTGGCGCAGTTCCGCGAGGCGGTGAGTGATGTAGATGACCGATGTACCGGACTTCACGACCTCGCGCACACGGTTGAAGAGCATGTCAGTTGCGTCTTGATCAAGCGACGCTGTAGGCTCGTCGAGAATTAAAAGTTTGGGCTTGAGTGCGAGCGCCTTGGCGAGTTCAAGCAAATGCTTCTGCGCGATGGTGAGGGCTTCCGTGCGCAGACGCAACGGAACATCTAGGCCAACATCACGCAACATATCCTTGGCAACGTCTTGCGCAGGGCGGCCTTCGAAAATGTGATCCGGCAATGCGACACGCAGATTCTCATAAACTGAGAGATCTTCAAGAATCGCGGGATGTTGGAAGGAAATGGCGATACCGAGTTTGGTCGACAATTCCGGTGTCATCTCGGTGATGCGCTGACCTTCGAAAGTAATTTCACCAAGTGTGGGCTGCAATGTGCCTGAGATGATGTTCATCAAGGTAGATTTGCCAGCGCCGTTTTCACCGAGAATGGCGTGAACTTCACCGGGAAAGAATTCAACTGTCACATCGCGCAAGGCGAGGACGCCGGAGAAGGCTTTTGAAATATTGTCAAGGCGGATGGTCGCGTCGGTACGATGCGCCGCGCTTGCGTCGGATGGTTTTGCTTTGCTTGCCGCCACGTTATTCAATCCGCAAAAATATTGCCCCGGAGAGAAATCCCCCCGGGGCAGAGTTTACTTACTGGCCAACAGCTTTGGCTTGCGCTTCGTCGGGCAATTCTGACGAGAGATAGATGGCGCCTGGCAGGTCTTTGCGGCAGGTGACTGGGTTTGGCGTGCCAGAGACTTAATCTTCATAGACAGGAGCTGAGAAGATGTTTTCTGCTGGTGGTGTGCCACCTGTTGCGGCTGCAACAGCGTGTTGCACGGCCAGGCGCACGTTGTCGTTGCCGGTTGCGACTGTGAAGAGTTTGAAGTCTGGGTTGGTGCCCTTCATTTCCTCATAGAAGCAGGCAAGCGAGTTGCCGTCTGATGTTGCAAGTGCTGGGATTGACTTGCCTTGCTTGTTAAAAGCGGAATGCACCAACGAGCGATGGACCGAAGTCCGAAACGATTACGTCAATCTTGGTGTTCTTGGCGATTTCAGCTGAGAGTACCTGCTGTGTGAGCGCTGGATCCCAGTTCGTCACCGCAAATGGCTCTGGGTTGATGAAAACATATTCAGGTCCGAGAATATTCTTCAGGCCCTTGAGCTCATCCAAGCCTTGGCTGTTGCCAGCTGGGCCTGAGAGGAACAACACGTTGCCGCCAGTTGGCAGCACGCCCTTGATCCACTTGCCCCAGTTCTCGCCATCGTTCACGAAGGATGAACCGATGAACTTGGTGTAGTTCTCACCTTCCTTGCCGCCGACATCCACACGGTAAGGCACGATGACCTTGCCGGACTTGTAAACGGAAGTGATGGCAGGAAGAACGGCCGGTCCAGCGTCACCGAACACAACAAGTGCATCAATGCCCTTGGCTGCGAGTGACTTGATGTCTGAGATGGACTTCTGGGTGTCGCCGTTGCCGTCAGCATATTCATATTTGGTGATGCTGGGGCAAAGCTCAGCAGTTTGTTTGCCAGAAGCGGTTGTGACTTGACGCCAGCTATTGCCGCCATAGCCATCCAGCAAGGCCAGTGTGGCCTGCTTTGGTCCACACCACGATGGTGTTTCAGCATTGGCGATCGATGAGCTGCCA
>CAVZXJ010000043.1:0-228455 GCA_963779145.1 uncultured Alphaproteobacteria bacterium | reverse complement strand
TAAAAAACGAAAAGCGCCTCCATTTCCAGTGATCACCGAATCGTAAAAAGTAACCATCGTGCTGCCCCGTCAGAGTTCCGGCCAATATTGTGTGACGACAAAACCTTCCGCCTTGACGTTGGCGAGCTCTTCTAGAAATGCATCGCTAAAAAACTGCCTCATACCCATGCGGAGGTCTACCCACGCCGCAAGCCCAGCTATGCGGTCCTTGTACATTGCAATTTTGTCGAAGCCACCGGAAAGAATGTCATAAGTACCTTCGTTCTGAGAAAGTGTTAGTTCACTCCCTACGAGTTTTAATCCACCCAGCACTGGATTGACGGCATCTCTTACCGTCGTGATATGGAAGAAATAAAACTGCCCCCCGTACGGATTGCCATCCTTCTTGAGGATTTCTACAGGCACAAATTGGTTGGTACAATTCAGATGAAAACGGTCATGGGCGTCTTTGAAGCGTTGGCTGACAAACAACCAACTCTTGTTTCCACCGTTGTAGTCAAAAACCCGGTTGCCTTTAGTGAACTGTAGTCTTTTGGGCAAAAGCTCTTCAGGGATGGGCTGGCCAACATTGACGCCAAATCTCGTTCCCGTTTCGAACATCGCTTTGTTTTCACGATCCCGCTCTATAAGCCGTCGCTGCTCACGCAAAGAATTTTCGTCAACATCTGGCGACTCCAGATAGTAGCCACAGTATTTGGCATTCAATGATGTATCAACTTGCGCTACCATGTCGCCCCACCCCTAAACACTTCATTAAGTCCTAGCCACATTTCAGCCATAGCTCAACCCCTGCGCGAAGTTCGTGGTAAAATATCCACAGCCGAAACAACCCTTTCCACCCCTCTCGGGGCCTTGTTCACAATGTCAATCAGCGGGGCAAGGTTTGGACGCCTGCCGTAGTCGTTGAATGCTGATATAGCCTATCGTGGGAATATTGTCAAGAACAAAATGCGAACAATTGGTACTGGGCCGCCCACACACAAAAACGCCCCACACGGTTTCTGAGGGCGTGCGGGGCTGATGTTTTTTAAGCTTCTACAGTGTCGCCTAGCTGTTGACGGCCTCCTTTAATAGTTTCCCCGGTTTGAACCGTGCCCTGTTGGAGGCCGGCATTTTGATAATCTTTCCCGTTTTCGGGTTGCGCGCCTTGCCCGCTTCACGGCGGGTGACGGTGAACACGCCAAAGCCCATCAGGCGCACGTCGTCGCCGTCCATCAAGGCTTTCACAATATTTTCGATTGTTGCATCGACAACTTCTTCAGCCTCGCCACGTGTCAGGCGTGTGTCGGTGGCAACCTTGGCAATCAGTTCGCTCTTGTTCATATGAAGTGGAATCCTAGTGGGAACCGACTCAAAAACACACACCGCTGCCGTAACCAGAGTTTGAATCAGATCGGATGAGATTCGCAAGTTAAAACATATTGGTGTATTGCGAAGCGATCATGACATTCCTGCCCGATCTCACCACACTCATCACCTATACGATTGCCTCGTTGCTGCTGTTCATCACGCCGGGGCCTGATATGAGCCTGTGGCTGTCGCGCACCATCGGCTCGGGCCGCGCGGCTGGCGTGGCCTCGATGATGGGCACCAATGTGGGCTGCATTGTTCACACGCTGCTGGCGGCCTTTGGCGTGTCGGCTTTGATTGCAGCGTCGCAGACCGGGTTCTTTGTGTTGAAAATTGTGGGCGCGGTTTATTTGTTGTGGCTGGCGGTGGATGCCATTCGCAATGGCTCGTCGTTGAATGTGAAGACTGCTGACAAGGGTGCGTCGTCGGTCATGACAAGTTTCATCATGGGCATCACCATCAATCTTACCAATCCGAAAGTGGTTCTGTTTTTCATCACCTTCCTGCCGCAGTTCGTTTCGGCTGATGATCCGCATGTGACGGGCAAGCTGTTGTTCCTCGGGCTTTACTTCGTGCTGATCAATATTCCCGGCGCTTTCCTGATTATTCTGGGTGCTGAAAAACTGGTGAATTGGTTGAAGGCGCGGCCACGCGTATTGCGCGGCATTGATTATTCCTTCGCGGGAGTGTTCGCCTTCTTCGCCTTCAAAATTGCACTGACGCAGGGCAAGTGAGCATGATCCTCATCGGACAATATGACTCGCCCTTCACCCGCCGTGTCGGCATTACCATGTCGCTTTATGGGCTGGCATTTGAACACAACACGTGGTCGGTGTTTGGAAATGCCGACGATCTGGCGAAGATCAACCCGCTCATTCGTGTGCCCACACTGGTGCTGGATTCAGGCGAGGCGTTGATTGAGACGGCGGCGATCATTGACTATCTCGACAGTTTGGTGTCGGCGGACAAGCGCTTGCTGCCACAGCAGCAGCCTGAACGTTATCGCGTGCAAAATGTTGTCAGCATGGCCAGCGGCGTGTCTGATATGGCGGTACGTTTATTCTACGAGCAACGCCTGCATGAAACGCCTTCCGACTATTATGTGAAGCGGCTGACGCGGCAGTTGGAGCAAACACTCGCTGTACTTGATGCTCTCCCGCGAGCAGAAGGCCCGATGACGCAAGCCGATATTGCGATCACCTGCATGTTCCGGCATTTAAGCGAATGCCACCCCACAATTGCTGGGAAGGGGCGTTATCCAACTCTCGAAAAGCATTGCGCGAAGTACGAAGCGTTACCTATTTTTGTTGATATATCTCAAGCCTTTATCGCACCCGCTTGACGCATCAAATGAAGCCGATCACCACCATTTCCGCCTTGGGCGCGGACCCTGCCCTGCATGATGACTTGCAGCGGGTTGTGGAACAATTTGCGCTTCGCATCACGCCCCATGTGGCGGGGCAATTGTCGAACCCGGCCATCGCGCGGCAATATGTTCCGTCTACGGATGAACTTATCATCACGCCCGAGGAACTGGCTGACCCCATCGGCGACGAAACGCATACGCCCGTCAAAGGCATCACCCATCGCTATGCCGATCGGGTGTTGCTCAAACCCACGCACACTTGCGCCGTCTATTGCCGCTTTTGCTTCCGCCGCGAAACAGTTGGGCAGGCAGATGAAGCCTTGAACGCCACCGAACTACAAACAGCGTTGGACTACATCTCCGCACGGCCAGAGATTTGGGAAGTCATTCTTGTCAGGCGGTGATCCCCTTGTGTTGTCTGATCGTCGCTTGGCGCACATTGCACAAAGCATCGCCGAAATGCCACATGTGCAGGTGCTCCGCCTCCACACCCGTGCACCCGTGGCGGACCCGCAACGCATCACCCCAGAACTTATCGCTGCTTTGAAAAGCCGCCTTGCCACCTACGTGGTCATCCACATCAACCACGCGGATGAATTAACGCCGGAAGTGAAGCGCGCACTGGCGCTGCTGGCCGACAATGGCATTCCCCTGCTCTCGCAGTCGGTTTTGTTGCGCGGCGTGAATGACACTGTTGAAGCATTGACCAAACTCATGCGCAACCTCGTGGCCAATCGCGTGAAGCCCTATTATTTGCACCAGACAGATTTGGCCAAAGGCACATCCCATTTCCGCGTGCCAATTGCCGAGGGCCAAGACTTGATGCGACACATGCGAGGGGATGTGTCAGGCCTATGCCAGCCGACGTATGTGCTGGATATTCCTGGCGGCCACGGCAAAGTGCCGGTGGGGCCGGAGTATTTGAGGGATGGTTGTGTGGTGGACGTGAAGGGGACGTTGCACAGTGTTGCCCCCCACCCCCTTCGGGACCTCCCCCAGCAAAGCTGAGGGAGGGCAATTATTTCCCCGCTCCCTCAACTCGTTGGGGGAGCTGCCCGAAGGGCTGAGGGGGACTAACTCAATGCGTCACAGCATTCTCTCCCGCACCTTTATCCTTGGCGCGGGCTGCGGCGGCGGCTTCTTCGGCTTCTTCATCCCAGACGATGGCGACGGGTTGGCGCACGAGGGCGTGCTTCAACACTTCATCGACATGGGACACGGGGATCAACTCCATGCCGGACTTTACGTTGTCTGGAATGTCGGCCAAGTCTTTGACGTTGTCAGCGGGGATCAGCACTGTCTTGATGCCGCCACGCAAAGCCGCCAATAGCTTTTCCTTCAAGCCGCCAATGGGCAATACGCGACCACGCAAGGTGATTTCACCCGTCATGGCCACATCTTTGCGCACTGGAATTCCCGTGAGCACAGACACAATGGCCGTGGCCATGCCGATGCCGGCTGATGGGCCGTCCTTCGGTGTGGCACCTTCCGGCACGTGCACGTGAATGTCGCGCTTGTCGAACACCGGTGGCTTTACACCAATCGATGGTGCGCGCGAACGCACGTAAGATGAGGCTGCCGAAATCGACTCTTTCATGACGTCGCGCAAATTGCCAGTGACTGTCATCTTGCCTTTGCCGGGCATCATCAAGGCTTCAATGGTCAGCAATTCGCCGCCCACTTCTGTCCAAGCCAAGCCCGTCACAACGCCCACTTGGTCTTCGCGCTCAGCTTCGCCGAAGCGGAACTTTTGCGCGCCCAGATAGTCATTCACAACCTTGGCCGTAACCTTGATCTTCTTGCCCTTCTTGGCCGTCATCAAGTCTTTCACGGCTTTACGAGCAAGCGTGTTCATTTCACGCTCAAGCGAGCGAACACCGGCTTCGCGGGTGTAACGCTGAATGATTTCGCGAATGGCTTCTTCGGTAACTTCGAATTCCTTCTTCTCAAGCCCATGGTTTTCCATGGCCTTGGGCACAAGGTGACGGCGGGCAATTTCAGCCTTTTCGTCTTCGGTGTAACCGGCGATGCGGATGATTTCCATACGGTCGAGAAGTGCAGGCGGAATGTTCAACGTGTTCGACGTTGTCACAAACATCACATTCGACAGATCATATTCCACTTCGAAATAGTGGTCCATGAAGGATGAGTTTTGTTCCGGATCCAACACTTCAAGCAATGCGGCTGATGGGTCGCCACGGAAGTCTTGGCCCATCTTGTCGATTTCATCGAGCAAGAAGAGCGGGTTCGACTTTTTCGCCTTCTTCATCGACTGAATGACCTTGCCGGGCATCGAGCCAATGTAGGTGCGGCGGTGGCCACGGATTTCAGCTTCATCGCGCACGCCGCCCAGCGACATGCGAATGAACTCACGGCCCGTTGCTTTCGCAATGGATTTTCCAAGCGAGGTTTTACCGACACCAGGAGGTCCAACGAGGCACAGAATTGGCCCGCGCAATTTGTTGGTGCGCGCCTGCACTGCAAGATATTCCACAATGCGGTCTTTGACTTTCTCCAAACCAAAATGGTCTGTATCCAGAACGCCTTGAGCAAATTCAAGATCGGCTTTCACCTTGCTCTTTTGGCCCCACGGAATGTTCAACAGCCAATCCAGATAATTGCGCACCACCGTGGCTTCCGCCGACATGGGGCTCATCTGGCGCAGCTTTTTCATTTCTGCATCAGCGCGTTCGCGGGCTTCCTTCGAGAACTTGGTGTCCTTGATGCGCTTTTCGAGCTCGCCCATTTCGTCGCGCTCTTCGCCATTGCCGGAACCGTCGCCGAGTTCCTTTTGAATGGCCTTCATTTGCTCATTCAAATAATATTCGCGCTGGGTCTTTTCCATCTGGCGCTTCACACGGCTGCGAATGCGCTTTTCAACTTGCAGCACTGAAATCTCGCCTTCCATCAAAGCATAGGCTTTTTCAAGCCGTTCTTCGACAGTATTGAGTTCCAGCATTTGTTGCTTGTCGGCAATCTTCAATGCCAAATGGGCAGCAATGGTGTCTGCCAATTTTGCAAGATCAGTGATCTGGCCCAAGCCCGCCAAAACTTCCTGCGGCACTTTTTTGTTGAGCTTCACATAGCTTTCAAATTGTTGTGCCGTTGAACGGGCCAAGCCTTCGGTTTCTTTTGAGAAGGTTTTGGGCACAGGCATTAAAGCCACGCGGGCTTCAAAATATTCAGGCCGTGCGTTGAATTCCAAAACCTTGGCGCGGTCGATGCCTTCCACCAGCACTTTCACGGTGCCGTCAGGCAGTTTCAGCAATTGCATAACTTGCGCCACAGTGCCCACGTCATAGATCGTGTCGAAGGCTGGGTCTTCGTCGCCGGGGTTTTTTTGCGCCACAAGCAGAATGCGCTTTTCTTCGCGCATCACTTCTTCAAGGGCGCGAATGCTTTTTTCGCGGCCTACGAAAAGTGGAACGATCATGTGCGGGAACACGACAATGTCACGCAACGGCAATACCGGAATTGTTTCTTCGGCGCCGAGTTCAACGGGGGTGGTTACGGGCTTTTTTGCCATCTTCTAATCCTTTTGCCGTTGCGCCTGTTACGCAACGTGTCTGTCAGAGCGGGATGTGGAGATTGCCCGCACTCAGTTCAAGTGCGGGCACAACCATCAATCAAGCTGAGGCATTCGCCTTTTCTTCGCGGTCAGCGTAAATCAGCAATGGCTTGGCTTGTCCGTCCACCACTTCTTTTGAAATCACAACTTCTTCTACGCCTTCCATGCCGGGCAGATCATACATCGTATCCAGCAGAATATTTTCCATGATGGAGCGCAAACCACGGGCACCGGTTTTGCGTTCAATGGCGCGGCGGGCGATGGATTTCAGTGCCTCTTCTGGCAGCGTAAGCTTCACGCCTTCCATTTCGAACAGGCGTTGATATT
Organism: uncultured Alphaproteobacteria bacterium; assembly: GCA_963779145.1. GTDB lineage: Bacteria > Pseudomonadota > Alphaproteobacteria > Rhizobiales > Aestuariivirgaceae > Aestuariivirga. Next base: position 221,844 of record CAVZXJ010000043.1, on the reverse strand, counting down.
GCTTGACGATGGCGTTCTTGGGTTCAGACAAAATTTGCACCAAAGCCGTTTCATCCAAATCTTCCAGCGTTGCCGTGACAGGCAAACGACCAACGAATTCAGGGATCAAACCGAACTTCAACAAATCTTCCGGTTCCAATTCGCGCAACACAGCGCCCGTGCGACGTTCATCGGGTGAACGAACAGTGGCTGCAAAGCCCATGCCCGTGCCTTTGGCGCGCATATTAATAATGCGCTCGAGACCAGCGAAAGCACCGCCGCAAATGAACAGAATGTTTGTCGTATCAACCTGCAAGAATTCTTGCTGCGGGTGTTTACGGCCACCCTGTGGTGGAACGGAAGCAACCGTGCCTTCCATGATTTTCAGCAAAGCCTGCTGAACACCTTCGCCCGACACGTCGCGGGTGATGGAGGGGTTATCAGACTTGCGGCTGATCTTGTCGATTTCGTCGATGTAAACAATGCCGCGTTGGGCGCGTTCAACATTATAGTCGGACGCTTGCAACAATTTCAGAATGATGTTTTCAACGTCTTCACCCACATAACCAGCTTCGGTCAGCGTGGTGGCGTCAGCCATTGTGAACGGCACATCCAAGATGCGGGCCAAAGTTTGTGCCAGCAAGGTTTTGCCGGAGCCCGTTGGGCCCACCAGCATGATGTTGGACTTTGCCAATTCAACATCATTGCCTTTGCCACCGTGGTTCAGGCGCTTGTAGTGATTGTGCACGGCAACGGACAGCACGCGCTTGGCGTGGTCTTGGCCGATGACGTAATCATCCAGCACTTTACGAATTTCATGGGGCGTCGGAACGCCGTCCTTGGATTTGACGAGTGCTGATTTATTTTCCTCGCGGATAATATCCATGCACAGCTCAACGCATTCATCGCAGATGAACACCGTTGGTCCGGCAATCAGCTTGCGCACCTCATGTTGGCTTTTGCCGCAGAATGAACAGTAGAGGGTGTTCTTGCTTTCGCTGACAGGTGACTTGCTCATGTGACTATCCTTAACTTCGGCACGGTACTCATGCGCCACTCAAAAATTGGGCCTTAAACGCTTGTACCACAGACAATTAGGCCAAAACTTGTTTATAGCCCGACTTGCCGACTCATATCCAGAATGCGCCCCAGCCAGTTAATCAATTCTTTCTGCTGTGGTTTATCCGCATCTCTGGATATAAGATATTGAACAAAAACGATAATTACTTGCCTTCTGGCGTGTCTGGGCGCTTTTCCATGATCTTGTCGATGTGGCCGAAGGCCAAAGCTTCCTCAGGAGTCATGAAATTGTCGCGTTCCAGCGCATCTTCGACCTCTTTGTGGCTGCGGCCCGTGTGGTGCACATAAAGCTCATTCATGCGCTTTTTGATACGTTCCACATGGCGGGCGTGGATCATGATATCCGTGACTTGGCCTTGGTAACCGCCTGATGGCTGATGCACCATGATTGACGCATTCGGCAAAGCAAAGCGCATACCCTTCTCACCGGCCACGGCCAATAGCGAGCCCATTGAAGCCGCCTGCCCCATCACAATTGTGGAAACCGGGCATTTGATAAACTGCATCGTATCGTAAATCGACAAGCCAGCCGTCACCACGCCACCGGGCGAGTTGATGTACATCGAAATTTCTTTCTTGGGGTTTTCAGCCTCAAGGAACAGCAGCTGCATGTTAATGGAAGCGGCCATGGTGTCTTCCACCTGCCCGGTCACGAAAATGATGCGCTCGCGCAGCAACCGTGAAGGCAAATCATAAACCCGCTCGCCCCGGGCTTCCTGCTGAATAACAGAAGGCCAAAAGGCGGCATGGGGGGTGTTGTGGTCAAATGAGGACATGGAAGCTCCGGAGAAGTGAATCAGTCAAATCAGTAGCTATAGATAGGTGAGGCTGGGTGAAAGTGGAAGGGTGCGGTTTTTGAGCCCTCGTTCCTGCCAGTGTTTACTTCGACTGTTCGTATCGAGCCTGTGATTTCCAGACCCAAAATTCCTTCATGGTCATGTCAAGGACGTTGGTCATCGCCTTTTTCAAGCGTTGTTCACAATACTTATGAACCAAATAAGAGATCAGAACGACACTTGGCAGCACGAGCACCAATGCAATCCAAGGATTTAGGCCCAATTTGCTTGATAGAAAAAGGAGGGAAGCACCAACCGTGGTATGGAGCAAATAAAGTGGATAGGTAATGCTACCCAGATCTCGGGAGCGAAGTTTGCTTAAGGGCTTAGACAAGCGATCACCAAATTTCACACTCAGGATCAAGACTGCCACACTCAAGAGCCAAAGCGTCTGCGCAAGAAGACCGTTCATCTGGAATTGGGTGTTTGACCCTTGCGCAAGAGCTGTGGCTTGAATTTCGACGCAGGCTCCCACGGTGAAATAGCCTATAGCCAACCAGAGTAAACGACTTCCGCTTTCACAGAGTAAGACATACAAAACTGCGCCAATCGCAAAGTAGCAGCCGTGCGGAATCAATGACAATTCAAAATAACGCCCAAAAGAATTCAATTGCGGAAGCTGTTGCAACAACGGGAACTCCACTTGGTTTTGCATGCCCCATTGCAATAGCCAGTATGTGGAGCTGATTGTTCCCAAGATGACGCAAAACCATCTGATGGTGCGGCCGACATTGAGTGCCAACAAGATAAACACCACGAAGTAGAAAAATATTTCAATCCCTAAAGTCCAATAGACCCCGTCAACCCAATTGCCCTTTGGCCAAAGCAAGACGCTGCGTGCAATGCGCGTCAGAGCTTCAGACGACGGATATGCAGCAAAGGCGAGGGAAAGCAACAAACTGATAGGAGCGCAAACCCAGACTGCAGGGTACAGGCGGAGAACTCGGCCCCGCGCAAACGCTGCGGCACTTCCTTTTGCCGAGCCAAAAATAACGAAACCAGAGATTACGAAAAACACCTGAACGCCAACCCAACCTATTGATGTCAGCGGGTGAATGATTTCATAGTCAAATGTGCCCCCGGAAATAGCAAACGCGGCGCTTTGGGGTGCTTTCGTGTTCATAAATGCGATGTGGAACAGGCACACCAATGTTGCCGCCAAAAATCGCAATACATCAATGCCTGCAAAATTTTCTTTTTTCATTGCGTGACAATGGCAGCTGACCAAGCCAACCGAAATCCGAGAATCCGGTTAGGACTGAATCTTTCGACTTGCCTGCGCTATGCTTTTGTACAGCAATCGGAACGTCCCCCTATTTGAATGTTCTTGTGATAAAATTTGACTTTACCAACCACCTCACCCAATCCTCTATCACCATGTTTCGTGAATCATTCCCAATACTTGCGCTCTGCCTTTCACTCGCTGCATCAACTGCCGTTGAAGCCAAGGACATTGCGAAAACCGTGGCTTACCTCGTTCAAGGCAAAACGGCGGCTGAGGTTTATGACTTCATTAAAACCAAATCACCTCGCGTTGCGGGCAATGCCACTTTTGCCTTCACCATGATTGCGACGAAGACCGATAAGAAAGAAAAGAAGTCAGCGGACGCTTGCGGATATTCATCCTTCAAAACATCAGCGATCTTCAACTATGTTATCCCGCGCCACACCAATGCCGAAGCGTTGAAACCCAAAACGCGAACCAAATGGCACGCCTTTGAAGGCTATCTCAAAGTTCACGAGCAAGGCCATCGCGACATTTGGTTGCGCTGCTTTGCCGACTATGATGCCGCCGCAAAAGCCCTCCTCGCGAAAGACTGCAAGGCCCTCGACAAGCAACGCGAAAAAACTTTCACATCGATCAAGCGAGAATGCCTGAAGCAAGACGAAGCCTATGATGTGGTGTTCCGCAAAGACGTGTTGCGGCACCCGTTTGTGGCCGAGGCGCTTAAAACGCCGAAGTAACAACCTGGAGGTTCAAACGACCTTTCAAATCGCGTTAGACCCCCGATACCTCGCCCCGCTTTTTTATCAACCAATTTCTAACTGCCAGTTCCATGGTCAAACTGATGGCGCGATCATAACTCTCGCGTGCTTTTTCTTTTTGACCCATGCGTGCCAAAATATGCGCCCGTGTGGCTTCGGCAGGCTGGAACATCACATCGCTGGCCGGGACAGCATCAAGCGCCTCCAAACCTTTTTCAGGTCCAAGCACTTCGGCCACAGCTGCTGCGCGACTGACTTCAGCACCTTGCGTGGGCCAAAGCCTGCATAGGCCTTCGGTCAACAGCAACACAGCCTTCCAGTCAATTTTTCCATTTTGCACCCCTGCCACATGCACCTGTTGAATAGCAGCTTCTATTTGAAATCTGCCAAGCGTGCGCAATTGGAACGCCCGTGCCAAATAGCCATCGGCCTCTGCAATCAGTCCCTGATCCCATAGAGTTACATTTTGTTCGGGCAACGGCACCAACATGCTATCAACCACGCGGGCTTTGCGCCGCGCATGGGCAAAGCCAATCAATGCAGCGGCCCCTAGAACTTCTGCCTCACTTGGCAATAACTCAGCCAATAATTTTGCAAGATACAATGCTTCCGCACTCATATCCCGCGCATCAGCATCATGTAACCAATCCAAAGCATAGGCCCCATAGATCGCTTCAAGCACCACTGCCAAACGCTGGGGCATGTCGGCCCGCAATGGAATTTCAAAAGCAATCCGGGCATCTTTAATTTTACGTTTAGCCCGCACCAAACGTTGTGCCAAGGCGGTGGGTGAAATCAAGAAACTGCGCCCGATATCTGCCGCTTCAAAACCCAGCACCGTCTGCAGCATCAATGGCGTGTGCACCGAAGCGTCGATTGCGGGGTGGGCACACACAAACATCAGGGCTAAGCGCTGGTCGGGTATCGGGCCATCGATTGTTATATCTTGTTGCATATCATCCTCCAACATCAGGCAATTCCTCAACTGCCGTAATGGGGCTGCGGGCATTGCGTCTGTAACGATCAATGGTTCGGTTTTTGGCAGCCGCCATCAGCCACCCTTCCGGGTTTGCCGGGATGCCTGTTTTGGGCCACGTTTCTAACGCCGCTAAAAATGCATCTGATAGTGACTCTTCAGCCGCCGCAATGTCTCCGCTGCGGGCGGCGAGAATAGCCACCAATCGTCCGTATGAGGCACGCGCAACCTGGGCTGCGCGTGCAGCAGCCTCCATCAAATACTGTCCATAGCAGAAGCGCGGATTTCGATTTTGCCATATTGCGCGGCAGGGCATTTTTCGGCCCAGGCCAAGGCGGCGTCCAAGCTCGGAACTTCAATGACGAAGTAACCACCCAGCGTTTCGCGTGTTGCCGCAAATGGTCCGTCTTGCACACGGCGTTGGCCGTTTTCCATGCTCAGGGTCGTTGCGGTTTCTACAGGGTGCAACCAATCCGTTGCAACGAATACGCCAGCTTGATTGAGCGCACCGATGTAAGCACCGTAAACTTCTTTTTCGCGGGCCCAATCTTCCTGGGTCATGTTGGCGGCGAGTGATGGGTCTGAGTAGAGCAAGAATGTGTAGCGCATGATTTTTCTTTCTAAAAAATTGATGAGGACTAGTGTTATGATTGTGGCTTCAAAGCTTCGCCCAAGAGTTGAATGCCACTCTCGTGGTTTTTGCCAATCATGCTGTCTAGGAACAGGCCCATGACGCGGCCAATCGGGTTGTTGCCCATGTCAGCATCCAATGCCCATGACACTTTGCTGCCAGCGCCATCAGGGGTCACCATAATGGTTTGGTTTGGTTTGCCCATGGAGCCTAAGTCGAGGGCATATTCAACGCGGTCTGTTGCAACTTTGGTCACCACGGCTTGGCCCTTGCCGTCTTTGCTTTCAAACGTCCAACCCGAGCCGACGCCTGTGGCCGGGCCAAAGGCTACATACTTAAAAGCAGGATCCATTTTTTTGTAAGGGTTGAAGGTCTGGTAGCTTTCAGCTGACGACGCGATTGCAATAATGTCTGCGGGCGAGGCTGCAATCGTCGCCACACGTTCAACCCGCACATTGCGCGGCAACAACATGGTGCCAGCCGCCAAAATCGCAATAACGCCAGCGCCGTAACCAACATAAGATAGAATAGACATTTGAACTCTCCCGTTCGTGTGTGAGGAAGGATAATCCCTTCACAAGCATGACGAACGAAAGACATCTCAATCGACACTCACACAAAAAATAATTGAACGATTTTGTGAGATTCTGTCAAGTGATTGAAATTTAATCCAAAACCCGCCGCACGGCCCCCTTAGCCGCTGACGTCGTCAGCGCAGCGTAAGCCTTCAGCGCGTTGGTGACGTTGCGTTTGCGCTTTTCTACTGGTTTGAATCCAGCCACTTCCAGCGCTTTGCGCCGCGTCGCCAAAATGTCATCCGCAACCCGCAGCGAAATCGTGCGGTTGGGGATGTCGATGTCGATCATGTCGCCCGTATTCACCAAGGCAATCACGCCGCCTTCTGCCGCTTCGGGGGACACATGGCCGATCGACAAGCCGCTGGTGCCGCCGCTGAATCGACCATCGGTCAACAGCGCGCAGGCTTTGCCCAAGCCCTTCGACTTGATGTAGCTCGTGGGGTAGAGCATTTCCTGCATGCCCGGCCCGCCGATGGGGCCTTCGTAGCGGATGACAACCACATCGCCCGCCTTCACGTCGCCATTCAGAATGCCGAGCACCGCCGAGTCCTGCGATTCAAACACGATAGCGGGGCCGGAGAATTTCAAGATGCTCTCATCCACGCCAGCGGTTTTCACGATGCAGCCCTGCATCGCGATATTGCCCGACAACACGGCCAAGCCACCGTCTTTCGAGAACGGCGTTTCAGCCGAGCGGATGACGCCCGATCACACGGTCCGTGTCCAAATCATCCCAACGGCGATCTTGGCTAAATGCGGTTTGCGTGGGCACACCACCCGGTGCTGCCAGATAAAAGTCTTTCACCTTTTTCGAGTTGGTGCGCGTGATGTCCCAATGGTTGATGGCAGCGCCCAATGTCGCCGCATGCACCGTTGGCAAGTCGGCGTTCAACAGCCCTGCCCGCTCCAATTCACCGAGGATCGACATGATGCCGCCTGCACGGTGCACGTCTTCCATGTGCACGTCGGCCTTGGCGGGTGCGACCTTGCACAACACCGGAACGCGGCGCGACAGGCGGTCAATATCCGCCATGGTGAAATCAATGCCGCCCTCATGGGCCGCCGCCAAAATATGCAACACCGTGTTGGTGGAGCCGCCCATGGCGATGTCCAGCGTCATGGCGTTTTCGAAGGCACCGAAGCTGGCCACATTGCGCGGCAACACGCTTTCGTCGTTCTGCTCGTAATAGCGGCGCGCAATATCAACGATGAGATGCCCCGCTTCGAGGAACAGGCGCTTCCGGTCCGCATGGGTGGCAAGCGTCGAGCCATTGCCCGGCAGTGAGAGCCCCAACGCTTCCGTCAAGCAGTTCATGGAATTGGCGGTGAACATGCCCGAGCATGAGCCGCAGGTGGGGCATGCCGAGCGTTCGATCTTGTCCACTTCTTCCTGAGAATATTTATCGTCAGCGGCGGCCACCATGGCGTCCACCAAATCGAGGGCCACTTTTTTGCCAGCGGGGGCGATGTATTTGCCAGCCTCCATCGGGCCGCCCGACACGAACACCGTGGGGATGTTCAAGCGCATCGACGCCATCAACATGCCGGGCGTGATCTTGTCGCAATTGGAAATGCACACCATGGCGTCGGCGCAATGGCCGTTGACCATATATTCAACCGAGTCCGCGATGATCTCGCGTGACGGCAGCGAATACAACATGCCGTCATGGCCCATGGCGATGCCGTCATCCGAGGCGATGGTGTTAAACTCCTTGGCCACGCCACCCGCCGCCTCAATCTCCCGCGCCACCATTTGGCCGAGGTCTTTCAAATGCACATGGCCCGGCACAAATTGCGTGAAGGAATTGACCACAGCAATAATAGGCTTACCAAAATCCCCATCCTGCATGCCCGTGGCCCGCCAAAGCGCGCGCGCGCCCGCCATATTGCGGCCATGGGTGGAGGTACGTGAACGAAGTGCGGGCATGGGAGAATTCCTGATTGGTGTTTGACGGGCGTTTAACACTTTCGCCTACCAAAATACAATCAACCCCCACCCGCGAAATTAAGGGGCATCAGCCAACCAAAATCCGCCCTCACCCGCCCTCTGGCGGGAGAGGGTCCGCGACAGCGGGGGAGAGGGCGTGCGGCACAAGGGATAGAATTTTGTGAAACTCCTATATCCTCGGGGCATCGCTTTTCCAAATAATGGGAAGCGTCCTCTTTTCATTTATCGTCATCCCAGCGACGTGTCCGCCGTAGCCCGCAGGGTGAAGGAGGAAGGCGGGAACCCAGCTTTCTTTTTCTCAAACTTGCCATTTTATAGTATTTTCACTATAACTTGCACCATGACCAAACTTCCAAAATTTGAAAAATCTTCCGGCAACGTCTTCGCTGACTTAGGCCTGCCCAACGCTGACGAACTGCTGCTCAAAGCCCAAATCGTCACCGAAATTTCACGGCTGATGAAATTGAAAAAACTCACCCAGGCAAAAGCAGCTACCCTCTGCAACATCGCCCAGCCCGACCTTTCAAACCTCCTCAACGGAAAGTTTCGAGGCTTTTCAATTGAACGATTGATGATGATGCTGACAGCCTTTGGCAGAGACGTAGAAGTTGTTGTTAGGCCAGCAGCGAGATCAAAGAAAACAGGCGGGATAAAGTTTCGAAGAGAGGCGGCTTGAACAAAAATGGGAAGCGTCCCCCACCCACTCGTCATTCCCGCGAAAGCGGGAACCCAGCTTTCTTGCATGACTTGTAACGGCTTGAAAAGGGAAGCGTCCCCTTTTTTCCGAAAAGGGAAGCGTCCCCTTTTTTCGCCCTCTGGCGGGAGAGGGTGCACCAAAGGGCGGGAGCGGGAGAACGGCGGTGAAGCATAAGTTTCCGCGACAGTGATCGTGCAACAGTCACTACATATTTACTCGAAAAAGGAAATTGACCCCGTTGGCTATCCCAAAAGTTTATTGAGATGTCACCGTAACTCCACATCACCGTAATTCTTTATCGCAACTTTGTTTACGAGTAGTAAAAGGGAAGCGTCCCCTTTCTCCTCCCTTTTCTCCTTCTACCCTTTTCTCCTTAAAGGGAAGCGTCCCCTTTTCTCCTTTCTAAGGGAAGCGTCCCCTTTTCTCCTTTCCTTTTCTCCTTTCCTTTTCTTCCCTTTTCTTCGTCAGTACCAATTCAGTTTTTGTAAGACATCTTTTTGATATCTATCTGCAATATAAAGAAACCGTGCGCTACTCCCCATGAACATTCCAGCTTTCAAAGGCGCCCAATTCTCTTTCGCGATTTGAGCTTCTGAAATTAGCCGCTGGATAATTTCATCCCCATCTTCTGAGCGTGACTTCCACGCGAAACGTCCCGGTGGGCCCCAAACTCTCGATTTGTCAGCCTCAATTTTGTTTCTTTTCATTTCATTCATATGACGAATGTCTGCAAACTGAAGAGCGCAAAAAACTTCAAACGTATCAAAGCAATCTTCATAAGACGCCCCCAAAAACAACAAATCCTCAATGTTCGGCTGTACGACTTTGAACAAGTATTCACTTCTAGGCGTATACATCCTCTCAAAATTTGGAATGTTTTTGAAAATGTTAGCTCTATCCATTTCCGAGACCCCTTCAATGGTAGGAACAACAATCTCTGTTGAAGGTTTGCCAGATGTTCTATCGCTATAACGGGCCAAAAAAATAGAAGCTAATGACTCATAGTTTTCCGCCGATATGGCCGCAACCCCAGCATGGTACATCGAAAACATCACAGGGTACCATTGCATTCCTAGGAGTACAGTGTAGCCCTCCCGCCTTGTCACAGAGTCAGTCAATCGACTGAAAATTTTCTTAAGTAGCGGTTGATGTTCAATCTGTCCCCATTTTGCTAGGAGCGATGCTAGCTTACAAAGGCGAGATAAGCTCTCCTCATAGCTGCCAACCATCTTGATAAGTTGACTTATCTCCAACGACACCTTTGACGCTGAGAGGTGTTGCTCCCCGACTACCTGAAGCACATTTCGTAGTTCTTCAGTTACCAGGTCATCAAGCCGAATTAGCTTTGTTCTATCCGAAAGGTAATCCTTTGTCGTTTCTTCAAGTGTTGTCTGATTGCGATCATTTCTTGCGCCGATAGGAAACATGAGACTCTCGATCAAAATATCTTTTGGTGTAGTGTCATTTTCAATTTGCATTGTGGGCAGATCTGCCTTGAGGATGAAGTCGCCATCACCATCAACCTGTCCGAAATGTGGCGTTTGATTTGAATACTGGTCTTTGCCTACGTGGTTATAAACATACGACATTAGGTTTGTCGCTGTTATCACACCGTCCGAACTTGCAGCACCCGAAATTCCTTGCAAAAGATGCCCGGTGAAAATTGAGTGGCCTGGTATTGGACCAGAACCGTCTGACACTGTCTCGTCGGCTTTGCCCGCTGCTAAAACCTGTCTCGACATTCGCAAGTACATGTCAGACAAAAAGCGAGACTTACCCAAATTTGCCGATCGTGTAACTGCTAGGCCGCCGAAACAAGCATCTACGACAAAAAACACGTGTTTCGCCCGTATAAGGTCTGCGTCCCTTGTTAACTCGTCCCATCTGATAAGTGTATCGAGATCATGACTGTCACCATCCACAGGAACGAGATATCCGACCTCGCCGCGATGACCGGTTTCTGTATGGCCATGACCAGCAAAAAAAACAAACAACCTGTCGTCAGGATGTGTGGCATCCTTAGCCATTGATTTGAAATTACGAAGTAGACTCAACTTCGTAGCATCAGCATCGAGTAGCAATTTGATATTTGATCTCTCAAATCCGCAACATTCTTCAAGTTTATTGGCGACTTCAACGGCATCTTGCCGAGCATTCGTTAGCTTCGAAACATTGCTATATGCATTAATGCCAACAATTAGAGCGTGGCTTGTAATGTACTTTTTTTGATAATTGAAGTCTAATGGCATTGAGCAAACTTCCAAGTGCAAAAGAATTACGGTGATACTCCGCTTTACTTACTTCACGGGTCATTTCACTCGGTGACGGCTGTGAACTTCGGGATTGGGCTGTGCAGCCCGGCAAATCTGGCACGAAAGCGGAAAAGCCTGTGGCGGTCTTTTCAATCACGATTGCGTAGCGTTGATTCATAAATCGAATGTGTTGCAACACGCTCTGATTGTCAAATGATGTGGAAGAGTTCTCCCCTCCTTTGAAGGAGGGGTTGGGGATCCGACATTGCTGCGCAATGTCTAGGGGTGTCAGCCTCGGGGGAGATTTGTGCTTGCATCCCGCATCCTCCTTCGCCAAGGCTTCGGCGGACACAGCCCGCCCCGTCTCGCTGGCGCTTGCGGCTTGCTTTTGAAAGTTTTGTGAACTCCCTCATCCGGCCCTAGCAATCGCAAGCGATTGCGGGGGCCACCTTCTCCCGTTAAAAGGACGGGAGAAGGCTAACCGCAATTAGCCCTCACCCGTCCTCTGACGGGAGAGGGTCCGCGAAGCGGGGGAGAGGGACTATTTTGCGATTTCCCGAAAATAGTCCTTGACATTGTTCTCTATTATGTTCCATCTGTCCTTTCGCCTCTTTCACTCGGGGTCCGGTTCATGACGGTGAATCTGGGCGGGAGGGGCGTTGGGCCTGCGGGTTTTGGGGTGACGTACCTCGAGACCTCCGGGAGCATAGGGTGGCAGACCTCCTTTCACTACGGGAAGGACGCCCCACAGTCGGTTTCGGTTGGGTCTGATGGCCTGATTGATGCAAAGCCGATTGTGATTAGCGGCAGGAAGGCTGAACGTTGCGTAATTGCAACGGAACGCGGACCGTGATCCCGCTCTGTGCACAAATCCCAACACGCGCGGGGAAACCCGACGCTACCATAGCGACTTTAACCAGTCGCATTCGCGAAAGGTTTCCCTGCGCGTCTCCCCTGCATTGCAAAGCAATGCGGGACAAGGCCCTAGCACAGCGCAGCTGTGCGGAAGGCCGGTTTAGGCCGCTCGGGCTTCCGGGTGAACTTGGGCACAGCCGTATCCACTTGATTTGACTCTTCCCTGCGTTGCGCCTATTGCCAGCCCATTCAGGCGCTTTGGCGTTTTGGCGAAGCCATTTGTGCCGTTTTCATTTCCATTTTTTTCGCCGAGGTTTTTTCACCTACATGCAATTTTCCGATCTGGGGCTCAGCCCCAAAGTTCTCGAAGCCGTAACCGCTGCAGGTTACACCACGCCCACGGCCATTCAGGCTGAGGCCATTCCCCATGCCCTGGCGCGCCGCGATGTGTTGGGCCTCGCCCAAACCGGCTCCGGCAAAACCGCCGCTTTCGTGTTGCCCATGCTCACACTGCTGGAAAAAGGCCGCGCCCGCGCCCGCATGCCGCGCACGCTCATTCTGGAACCCACGCGCGAACTCGCCGTGCAAGTGCAGGAAGCGTTTGAGCGGCTTGGCACCAAGCATAATTTGTCCGTCGCCCTGCTCATCGGTGGTGTGGCGTTTGATCCGCAGGCCGCCAAAATTGATCGCGGTGCTGACGTTGTGATTGCCACGCCGGGCCGTTTGCTCGACCATTTCGAACGCGGCAAGTTGTTGCTGAACGGCATTGAATTGCTGGTCATCGACGAGGCGGACCGCATGCTCGACATGGGCTTTGTGCCCGACATTGAGCGCATTTGCAAAACCCTGCCCTTCACGCGGCAAACCCTGTTTTTCTCGGCCACCATGCCGCCTGAAATTCAGCGCCTGACTGCGCAATTCCTGCATAATCCGGTTGAGGTGAAAACCTCTGCCGTGTCATCGACCGCCGCCACCATTTCGCAATATGCCGTCAAGGTTCCATCGGACCCCAAGGCCAAGCGCGATGCGCTGCGCAAGCTCATCCGCACCCAGAGCAACGTCAACAACGCCATTATTTTTGCCAATCGCAAAACCACCGTGGCCCTGTTGGAAAAGTCTTTGCAGCGCCATGGTTTCAACGCCGGTGCGTTGCATGGCGATATGGACCAATCCTCGCGTCTCAAAATGCTCACCGCATTCCGCGCCCAGGAAGTCACCTTCCTGATCGCCTCAGACGTGGCGGCCCGCGGCCTCGATATTCCAGAAGTCAGCCATGTGTTTAACTTTGACGTGCCCATTCACGCCGAAGATTACGTTCACCGCATCGGCCGCACGGGCCGTGCTGGTCGTGAAGGCCATGCCTTCATGATGGTCTCCTCGGCTGATACCAAGCATTTCAAGGCCATCGAAGCCCTGATTAAAAAAGACGTCGAATGGTTCCCGCTGGATGGTGCCGACGTGGTTGAAGCCGCCGTTGAGGATGCGCCAAAGCCTGCCCGCCGCGAACGTAAGCCACGCGAACCGCGTGCGCCCAAAGTTGCAGCCGCTGTTGTTGTTGACATGCCAGAGGCCGAAGCGCCCGTTGCAGTTGCAGTGGCCAAGCCGCAGGCGCGTCCACCGCGTCAAGATTCGCGCCCGCCCCGCTTCAAGCAGGACGACGCTGAGGATCATGGTGGTTTTAACGCCAGCAACATGCCAGCTTTCCTTGCGCGTTCTTCACGTTAATTCTAACATGCCGATTCATGGACGAGAATAAACGCAGCGATCAACGCCAAAAAGTTTTGAAATCAGGCCGAATTATTCTCGATGATTTGCATGGCATTGAGTGCACCGTGCGCGACGTTTCAAGCACGGGTGCAAAGCTGCTGGTCAAAAAACCTGACGATTTGCCCGAGAACTTTCGATTGCTCTTGTCCGCCGATAGCAGCATTCGCCCGGTCAAAATTATGTGGCGCAAACCAGACTCGGTTGGCGTTCACTTCACGGGTGAAGCGAAAAAATCGCTGCTGAAAACCTAAAGTGTGGCGGGTTTAATTTCAACACTCTCGCCGCAACCGCAAGCCGAGGTTTGATTGGGATTGTTAAACACAAAACCGGATTTCAGAATGCCGGTTTGATAATCCATCTGGGTGCCCAACAAAAACATCAGCGCCTTGGCCTCAATCAAAATTTTGGCACCTTTGTCTTCTACAACTTCATCAAAGGGCTTCTGCTCCTTGGCCCACTCCATGGTATATTCCATGCCAGCACAACCGCCGTTCTTCACGCCAACGCGCAAACCAACGCCCTCGCCTTTCGCCATCAATTCGGCAATGCGCGTTGCAGCCGCATCGGTCATGGTCAAAATGGCAGGTCTCGGTCGTGGTGATTGGATGTTCATGTGATGCTCCTTACCACATATTCATGGCCATGCGGGCCTCTTCCGACATGCGGGAATGGTCCCATGGCGGATCGAATGTAATCTTAGCCTTGACCTGCGCCACCCCTGGAACTGAGCCCACAGCATTTTCAACCCACCCCGGCATATCGCCCGCGACCGGGCAACCGGGTGCCGTCAAGGTCATGTCGATGGCGACGTTGCGGTCATCGTCAATGTCAACTTTGTAGATCAGGCCCAGTTCGTAAATGTCGACAGGGATTTCAGGATCATAAACCGTTTTCAACGCCCCAACGATGTCATCGGTCAGGCGTGCCAATTCATCCGCAGGAATGGCGGAAGGGTTTGGGGCGTTCGCAACAGCCAGATCGGTCATGAAAAGATCCTTTGTGCAGAGATAAGTGCGTCCGCCAATTTATCAACCTCTTCGTGGGTGTTGTACATGCCGAAAGACGCACGGCATGTCGCCGTCACTCCCAATCGTTGCAAAAGTGGTTGTGTGCAATGGGTGCCAGCGCGCACCGCAACACCCTGCCGGTCAATCACCGTAGCAACGTCATGGGCATGTGCGCCCTCCATCGTGAAGGAAATGATCGGGCCTTTGTGTTTTGCCTTACCAAAAATACGTAAGGAGTTGATTTGTGTTAAGCGCTCCATAGCATGGTCCAACAAGGATTGTTCATGATCGACTATTGAACGCGCGCCAATACTCCCCATATAGCCTAAAGCGGCACCCAGCCCTATGGCCTCGACAATAGCTGGTGTACCCGCCTCAAACCGATGTGGTGGGTCGTTATATGTAATACCCGTTTCCGTCACTTCTGAGATCATTTCGCCGCCACCTTGATAGGGTGGCATTTTTTTTAACAATTCAGTTTTGCCATAAAGCACACCAATGCCGGTGGGGCCGTAAGTTTTGTGGCCCGTAAATACAAGGAAGTCAGCATCCAAGGCCTGAACGTCAACGGCACCATGAACAGCCATTTGACTGGCGTCCACGAGTACAGGAATTCCTTTGTCATGAGCCAGTCTAATAATGTCTTGAATTGGTGTAATAGTGCCAAGCGCATTTGACATCATGGTAATGGCTACCATTTTCGTGCGAGGGCCCAGCAACTTGGCATATTCGTCGATCAAGAAATTGCCTTCATCATCAATCGGTGCCCACTTGATCACGGCACCTTTCCGCTCACGATGAAAGTGCCATGGCACGATATTGGAATGGTGTTCGAGGATCGACAATACGACTTCATCGCCCTCGCCCAACACCATTCCACCATAAGACTGCGCAACAAGGTTGATGGCATCTGTGGCATTGCGGGTGAAGATGATTTGATCTTTGGAAGGGGCATTCAAAAATTTGCGGACAGACTCACGGGCGTCTTCAAAGGCTTGTGTTGCAGCGTTTGAAAGAAAGTGAAGTCCTCGGTGCACATTGGCATATTCCATGGTCATGGAGTTTACCATGGCGTCCAGCACTACTTTCGGCTTCTGCGCGGAAGCCGCATTGTCCAAATAGACCAACGGCTTCCCATAAACTTCGCGATGAAGAATTGGGAAGTCGGCACGGACTTGGTTGACATCAAAGCCCATCAGCGTCCCATCATCAATCGAGTTGTCAACGCATCCAGCGCTTCTCGCACTACCTCGTTTTCAACTGTATCAATCGCTTCGCCAACAAATGCATGAACCAACAAACTGCGGGCTTCCAGCTCAGGAATGCCGCGCGATTTCAGATAGAAAAGATGGTCGTGGTTCAAGTCTCCACAGGTCGTTCCATGTCCACATACAACATCGTCGGCATAAATTTCCAATTCGGGCTTGGCGTCAAACTCTGCAGTTTCAGATAACAATAACGCGTGGGACGATTGCTTGCCGTCGATCTTTTGTGCATCTTTCCGAACGATCACTTTGCCCTGGAAAATGCCACGCGACTTGCCATCCATAACGCATTTGAAAAGCTCGCGTGACATGCAGTTCGGTACTTTGTGATCAACAACTAAACGCGTGTCGGCGTGTTGTGTGCCGTCCAACAGATAGCTGCCAGACACATTGGCTTTGACGTTTTCACCGTTGAAATCAATATTGGCATTCTGGCGGTTCAAAACCGCGCCCGCTGTCAATGTAAAGTCGTTGAAGAGTGCATTAGCTGCAAGTGACACTACAACATGCGAGAGGTGTTGCGCACTTGGCGCTTCAGTTTCGATTTTAACACGGTCAAGTCGCGCGCCATCGGCCACTTCGATGGTGGTCACAGGGTTGTTGAGATACTCACCTTCACCGACGAATGTTTCAACTACTGTTGCCGATGCGCCCGAAGACACAACGATGTGCAAGCGTGATGCAATTGCTGCGCCCTGCCCTGTTGAAATGTGGAGGACTTCCAGGGGGTGATCGATGTTTCCATTGAATGAAAGGCAATAAGTGTTGGCTTTCAGTTTGCTATTCAATTCCAAAACAGGGTCAACATGCGTAATTTCTGGCACATCATTTGAAACGTCAATGCCATCAGGCTTTGAGTGGAGCTTGCCATTAACAATAACAATCCGTTGCAATTTCACATTTGCGAGTGGTGCTGTTTTTACCAAACGTTCAATTGCATTTGCATCTACTTCAGCGGCAGCAACAGCATAAGGCTTATCGATCAAGCGTTTGAGATCAGTCCATTTCCACTCTTCGTCACGGCGAGAGGGAAGGACAAGTCCCAATGCTTCTTCAGCAGCAGTTTTTGGTGCCATCATATTCACGCAGCATTCTCCACGATGTCTGCATAGCCATTGGCTTCCAGTTCCAGCGCCAATTCTTTGCCGCCAGTTTTGATAATTTTACCATCGGACAAAACATGCACTTTGTCTGGCACGATATAGTCGAGCAGGCGCTGATAATGCGTGATGACGATCATGGCGCGATCAGGTGAGCGCAAAGCGTTGACACCATCAGCAACGACGCGGAGCGCGTCAATATCGAGGCCTGAATCCGTTTCATCGAGCACACACAGCGAGGGTTCCAACACTGCCATTTGTAAAATTTCGGCACGCTTCTTTTCACCACCGGAGAAGCCCACATTTACGGGACGTTTCAACATATCTTGCGACACATTGAGCTTTTCAGCGTTTGACTTCACGTGTTTCATGAATTCAGGAATGGTGTATTCTTTTTCGCCACGCGCTTTGCGCTGGGCATTGGCTGCCACTTTGAGGAATTGCATGGTGGCGACGCCCGGAATTTCGATGGGGTATTGGAACGCCAAGAACACGCCGGCTGCGGCACGCTTATCCGGTTCCATTGCCAACAAGTCTTCACCTTTGAAGGTGATCGAACCTTCGGTCACTTCATAGCCTTCACGACCGGACAACACATAAGACAGTGTCGATTTGCCAGAACCATTCGGGCCCATAATGGCATGCACTTCGCCGGCTTTGACGGTGAGGTTCAAACCCTTGATGATTTCGCGCTGTTCGTCTTCGAGGCGGACGTGGAGATTTTTAATTTCGAGCATTAGCCTGGACCATTTTGTTCCACTTGGTATGTAGCCAAGTTGTTAAAGTTGAATTCTACTCCCCTAGGTACAGTCATGCAGTCAAAATAAAATAGACTATTCGTGGGGTCTTTAAAGCTGAACACAGCATGGGCGCACTGTTCTTCATCGTAAACGACCGGAAGGACTTTGCCCATTTTCCGAAGATCTCCATCCTCGTAATAGATCGGGTAGACCCGCGGAGAATGTAGAGCTTTGAAATAGTCTAATCCGAAGGCGGCAACGAAGGGAACTGGGAGTAAGTAATAATACCGTCTCACCCGACACTCCCCTCCAAACTAATCCCAATTAATTTCTGTGTTTCCGCCATGAATTCCATCGGTAGTTGTTGAATGACGTCGCGCACGAAGCCATTCACGATCAGCGCCACGGCTTCCTCCTGCGACAGACCACGTGAGCGGCAATAGAACATTTGATCGTCGGAAATTTTTGATGTTGTGGCTTCGTGTTCGAACTGCGCCGTCGAAGTTTTTGACTCGATGTATGGCACAGTGTGCGCACCACATTTGTCGCCAATCAACAGTGAGTCACATTGCGTGAAGTTGCGGGCGTTCAAGGCTTTGCGATGGGCTGATACGAGGCCGCGATAGGTGTTGTCGCTCCGCCCCGCCGCAATGCCTTTCGAGACAATGCGGCTTGATGTGTTTTTGCCCAAGTGGATCATCTTGGTGCCGCTATCAACTTGTTGGCGGCCATTGGAAATGGCGATGGAATAGAACTCACCGCGCGAATGATCACCGCGCAAAATGCATGACGGATACTTCCATGTAATCGCAGAGCCAGTTTCAACTTGTGTCCACGAGATTTTGGAGTGATGGCCACGGCAATCACCGCGTTTGGTCACAAAGTTATAAACGCCGCCCTTGCCTTCGGCGTCACCGGGATACCAGTTTTGAACGGTGGAATATTTGATCTCGGCTTCGTCATGGGCAATCAGTTCAACGACGGCAGCATGCAGTTGGCTTTCTTCGCGTGTCGGGGCCGTGCAACCTTCGAGATAGGACACATAAGAGCCCTTGTCGGCAATGATCAACGTGCGCTCAAACTGTCCGGTGTTTTTGGCATTCATACGGAAATAAGTTGAAAGCTCCATCGGACAACGAACGCCGGGGGGCACATACACGAACGAACCATCGGAAAACACGGCGGCATTCAGGGCAGCATAATAGTTGTCGCCTTGTGGAACGACGCTGCCCAAATATTTTTTCACCAGTTCTGGGTGTTCACGCAACGCTTCTGAAATCGAACAAAAGATCACGCCATGCTTAGCGAGTTCATCTTTGAATGTTGTGACAACGGACACCGAGTCAAATACAGCATCGACCGCCACCCGCGCCTGAATGATTTCATTGCCATCTTCGTCTAGCTGGCTCTTTTCGCCTTGCTTGCGCACGCCTGCGAGAATTTCCTGCTCCTTGAGGGGAATGCCAAGCTTGGCATAGGTCTCTAAAAGCTTGGGGTCAATTTCATCCAAGCTCTTGGGCGCTGCCGAAGACTTTGGCGCTGCGTAGTAATATAGATCTTGAAAATCAATCTTGGGATAGCTGACCTTGGCCCACGTCGGCTCTTCCATGTTGAGCCACACATTGTAAGCCTCAAGCCGCCAATCCAACATCCATTGCGGTTCATTCTTTTTGGCTGAAATGAATCGCACAATGTCGGCGCTCAATCCCTTAGGCGCGTATTCGGATTCAATATCGGTGGTGAAACCGTATTTGTATTTATCGACATCGATCTCGCGCACGAGGTCTATGGTATCTTGATCAGCCATTCTTGGTTCCTAAGCCGCGACCCGCGCGGAGCGGCGGGCCTTCAATTTTTCGAGCGCCGCAATGAAGCGGCCAATGTCTTGTTCTGTTGTGTTCCAACCTGAACTGATACGGATGGCACCACTTGCCAGTTCAGCATCGACGCCCATTGCTTCGAGTACATGGGATTTGCCGACTTTGCCCGATGAACACGCAGAGCCCGACGAAACTGCAAAGCCCTCCAAATCCAAGTTCATCACCAACGTTTCAGCTTTCATGCCGGGAATGGCAAAACATGTGGTGTTGCAAAGGCGCTCGCGCCCGTCAGAGAAAACGACTGCATCGCTCAAAGCAGCTTCCAACTGATCGGTCAGCGTATAAGTATCAAGGTGATTTTCTTTAGCCACGGCGGCAAAACCCGCAATGGCTGGTAAGTTTTCTGTTCCAGCTCGGCGGCGCAGTTCTTGTCCTCCACCAAACATCAAAGGTTCAATGACGAGACCATCACGCACCACCAAAGCACCTATGCCCACAGGTCCGCCAACTTTGTGGGCCGCGACAGTCATCATGTCACAACCCAAAATTCCAAAATTTACGGGGCGTTTGCCAAATGCCTGTACCGCGTCAACGTGAACAATGGCACCGGCGGCTTTTGCCACTTCAACAATGGCTGCAATGTCTTGCACGACGCCCGTTTCATTATTGGCGAGCATCACTGATACCAGCGTGTTGGGTCGACCCAACAGCGCTTGCAACGCATCGATACGAACGCGTCCAAATTCGTCGACTGGGATAATATCCACCGTCTTGCCTGTGGCTTTTGCTCCGGCCAATACGCTTGGGTGTTCAATTGCCGAAACAACAACGTGTTCCGCGCCCACACCGCGCAGTGCCATGTTGTTGGCTTCTGTGCCGCTCGCCGTGAACGTCATCATTTGCGGCAAGCACCCCAGTGCAAACGCCAGTTGCTCGCGCGCATCATCCATCAACTTGCGGGCTTTGCGACCCTCGCCATGGATGGATGAGGGATTACCATGCACGTCCATTGCACCCAGCATCGCCGCCTTCACCGATGGGCGAAGCGGGCTGGTGGCATTATGGTCGAGATAGGTTCTCATCTGCCGAGGCCCGGCACATGGCGTTCTTTTGCTTGTTTGATGGATGCAGCCAATGCCAAATTTCGCTTCGTCACGACGTCTTCTAACGTGATGGATTCTAGGAAATACATCATTTGGCGGCCCAGCGACGACCACAGGTCATGGGCGCAGCATTGTTCGCCTTTCACGCAGCCATCCACGCCATCACCCGAACAGCGGGTCACGCGCAAGGGTTCGTCAGCGGCCAGAATTACGTCAGATAATGCAATTTCTGATGCTGGACGCGAAAGTTGATAGCCTCCGCCTGGTCCGCGCGTACTATTCACAAGCCCTGAGCGGCGCAAGCGGCCAAAAAGCTGTTCGAGATACTCTTGGCTAATATCCTGACGATCCGCGATTTCATTCAAAGAAACCGGACGTTCGCCACCATGCTGGCCTATATCGATCATGGCCATAACGGCATATCTGCCCTTTGTGCTCATTTTCATTGGCTAAATCCTGTTTCACATCACGAGATGCTTGCTTTTTGCCCCCTGTCACGTGCTAAAGCCACGCCGAAACCAAAATTCACATCTATCGCTTCTTGGAATAATTCTAAGGAGGGATATAAGAATTCCGAGTTGTGGAGTCAAATATAAAGACTGCATGCTTGGCACCCAAAAAGGACGAACCACAATGCCAGAAGTGATTTTTAACGGACCTGCAGGCCGCATCGAAGCGCGCTACCATCAGGCCAAAGCTTCTGGCGCACCCGTGGCAATTATTCTTCATCCACACCCCACTTTTGGCGGTACAATGAACAACCCGATTGTGCATTCGCTCTATGGCATGTTCCAGACCCGTGGCTTTTCGGTCTTGCGCTTCAATTTCCGTGGCGTTGGCCGCAGTCAGGGCATGTTTGATAATGGTGCTGGCGAATTATCGGATGCCGCGTCGGCTCTCGATTGGTTGCAAGCTTTGAACAAGGAATCGAAGGTGTGCTGGATTGCTGGCATATCCTTTGGTGCCTGGATTTCGATGCAACTGCTCATGCGCCGCCCTGAAATCTCGGGCTTCATTTCAATTGCGCCGCTTGCCAAGCACTATGACTTTTCATTCCTCGCACCCTGCCCGGCGTCAGGGCTGTTTGTGAATGGTGAAAAAGACACCGTAACTGCTCCAGAAGCCGTGCACAGCTTGGTTTCAAAGTTGAAAACCCAAAAAGGCATTGCGATTGAGCACAAGGTCATCCCCGGCGCCAACCACTTCTTCCAAGACAAAATCGAAGACCTCACGAAACTCTGCGCTGACTATTTAGATAAGCGCATGACACGCGAAGTTTAGCCGATCTGCCGGAATTCGGGTGGCTCGTCACCTGCACTTCACCTATTGCGACGGTGAAATGAGGCAACAAGCATGAATAAAGCACCACACGTCGCGGATGCGCAAAGTTGGGCAATGCTGTTCCTACTTTCTGCAATCTGGGGCGGCTCGTTCCTCTTCATTGCCATAGCAATCAAAGAACTTGCGACAGTTCAAATCGTTTTCGCCCGTGTGGCGATTGCATTGGTTTGTATTTTACCATTGCATTTCATCTTGCAAGGTAAGCTGCCTAGGGAAGGCCGCGTTTGGGTCGCCGCAGCAGGCATGTCGATCATGAACAATATCATTCCATTCACTTTGATCACTTGGGGACAACAATACATAACAGGTGGTGTGGCATCCGTCGTCAATGCGACGACTCCGATGTTTGCGGCCCTCTTTATGGCAATGGCAGGTTATGAGGCGATAACGCGCCGCAAAATGGTCGCTTTGATCATTGGTCTGATTGGCGTTGGAGTATTGCAAGGTGTGAACTTCGATGGCTTGAGCCAACAGAGTTTCGGCATTTTCGCCGTGGTGCTCGCGGCGGCATTTTATGGACTTTCGGCACCATGGTCAAAAAAAATGCTGGTGGGCATTCCTCCCCTCACAACAGCAACCTGCCAGTTGTTAGTTTCAACAATCATTATGGCTGGAATCGTCTTTTTGTTTGCTGATCTTAATCAATACCAAAACGTAAGTACGCTGACTTGGACTGCATTGCTGGGGTTGGCTGTACTTTCAACTGCACTTGCCTATCTGTTATTTTTCAAAATAATTGAGCGCGCAGGGCCGTCATTTGTTTCACTGTGCACCATGATCATTCCCGTGTCTGCGATTTTGCTGGGTTATCTCTTTATCGGTGAAGAGTTGACACTGCGCGAAATAACAGGCGCTGCAATTATTGCCGTCGCTTTGATTGTTATTGATGGACGCGTGTTAAAGCGGCTTGGCTTGATCACGGCGTAGCTAGAATTCCCCCCGTAACAGGCTCTGCCACACCTGTCGTACCAGGATATGTCAACGGCAGCCCACGCAGGCTGCGAACAGCAAGAAACGCCCAAGCTTCAGCTTCTACTGCGTCGCCGTCGAGGTTGATTTGCTCGGCGGACTGGAGCATGGTTTAATACCAACTCTAATGCCCGCATGATTGCCTTGTTGTGCCGCCCGCCGCCGCAAATGATCCAAGATTTTGGGTGTTCAGGCATATGGCGCGATGAAAGCGCAATTGAACGCGCTGTCACGGCCACCAAAGTTGCAGCACCATCGGCAACGTTTAAACCACCGAGACTGTAACCAGCGAACGTATTTCGATCCAATGATTTAGGTACCGACTGCTCAAAAAAACTATCGCCCAAGAACTGCGCAACTGACGCTTCATCCACTTGCCCTAAAAGTCCAAGTTTCCCGCCTTCATCGCGGCTGACGCCTGTGTGTTTCTTAATCCAATCATCTATGAGTGCGTTTCCAGGTCCGGTATCAAAGGCCACTAAATCGCCATCAGAACCAATCCATGTCACATTTGCAACACCACCAATATTGACGATGGCGATTGGATGTTGTTTGGATTTTGAAGCTAAGGCACGATGATAGGCTGGCACCAGAGGTGCTCCTTGGCCACCGTGAATCATGTCATTGGCGCGCATATCATAAACAACGGGAATTCGGCACTGATGCGCCAACTCACGGCCTAATCCCAATTGAACCGTTATGCCTATGTCAGGTCGATGGACAACAGTTTGACCGTGGAAACCGACCACATCAATGTCGGTTGCTTTCAATCCATTCTCCCGCAAATAGCCTTGAATTGCATCATTATGCCAGCGCGTTATTTCAATTTCCACTTGGGCCAAAACTCCCGGCCGTGCTGTACGGTCTGTCAAACCAACTGCCTCGGACAACGCCCGTTGAAGCAAAGAGCGTTGCGTGTCATCATAGGGCACTGTCATTGCCGGACCGTGGCGAAAAACGGTTTCTCCATCAGTTTCCAATAAAGCGACGTCGATTCCGTCCATGGAGGTGCCGCTCATCAAGCCGAGCGCTGTGTAGGGTTTTGACACGCATAGTTCCTGTGATTAAGAGACTGCCATCATGACACGCTATTCTTCCGAATTTCTGAATATTCTCACTGAACGCGGATACATCCACCAATGCTCGGATTTTGCCGGACTGGATGCGCTCGCCGCCAAACAGGCCATTACAGCTTATATTGGTTTTGATTGCACTGCACCTTCCTTGCATGTGGGTTCATTGGTGCAAATTATGCTTTTGCATTGGCTACAGCAGACCGGAAATAAGCCGATTGTCTTGATGGGTGGTGGAACCACACGTGTGGGCGATCCTTCGGGCCGCGATGAAAGTCGGCGTATTTTGTCGCTCGAAGATATTGAAAACAATAAGCAAGGCATTCAGCAGGTCTTTGCCAAGTTCTTGAAGTTTGGTGCGGGCAAGACCGAGGCTGAGATGGTCGACAATGCCGAATGGCTGACCAAGCTCAATTACATCGATATGTTGCGCGATGTGGGCAAGCATTTCAGCGTCAACCGCATGTTGGCGATGGATTCCGTGAAACTGCGGCTTGAGCGCGAGCACGAACTTTCGTTTATCGAATTCAACTACATGGTGCTTCAAGCCTATGACTATGCCGAATTGGCTCGTCGCTATGGCTGTAATCTACAAATGGGCGGTTCGGACCAATGGGGCAATATTGTTAATGGTATTGATCTTGGCCGCCGTATGGGCACGCACCAACTCTATGCTTTGACGTCTCCACTCATCACTCTTGTCGTCCGGCGCCAAGATGGGCAAAACCGCTAGCGGTGCGGTGTGGCTCAATGCCGATATGCGTAGCCCTTACGATTATTGGCAATTTTGGCGTAATACAGAAGACGCCGATGTCGGGCGCTTCTTGAAGCTTTTCACAACATTGCCCATGTCTGAAATTGCAAAACTCGAAGCACTCGGTGGCGCTGAAATCAATGAGGCCAAGAAGGTTTTAGCAAACGCCGCAACGGCTCTGTTGCATGGTGAAATTGCTTCTACGCAAGCGGCAGAAACCGCACATAAAACTTTTGTTGAAGGCCAAAGTGCTGAAGGACTTCCCGAATTCAAACTCACCTTACCAGTAGGAATTGTTCAAGCCTGTGTTGATGTAGGCTTTGCGAAATCAAATGGCGAAGCACGCAGATCCATCCAAGGTGGCGGCATCAAGGTAAATGATGTCGCAGTGGTCGATGAAAAAATGGAATTGACCACAGAGATTTGCAACGCAGACGGCGTGATCAAATTATCCATGGGCAAAAAGAAACATGTCCTCGTTAGTGCAGCATAATAATTATTATTGCTGTGCCGCTGAATTACGCTTGCCGCACGAGTTTCCCTGAAACTCGAAGGCTTTGCGCAAAAATCCTGGAGCCAAAGCCGATAGTGGATTCACTTGCGTGCGTGGCTTTGAAATAGTGCCGCCCATTGCGAAGGTTACGCCGAAAAGGCCTTCACCTTTGCCGCCTGTCAAAATCTGTCCAAGCAATGGCACATCGTCCAAAAAGCCGTTGATGCCTTGTGCAGGAATCATTGTTCCGGAAATATCAATAGCACCGTCGGCTTTGCGGATAATGCCCTGCGCTACACCACCAAGGTCATTGCCTTTCAGCTCAACACCACAAAGACGTACAAATTTTGCATCGGTGGTAAATGGCATTCGTAAGCGCTTGAAAGAAACGCCATCGACGCGAGGGCCTGATTTTTTGGGTTTGCCCCGGCTATCTAACTCCGCCAAAGTTGCTTCGTTGCGTACAGCAAATCGCCGCAACACCAGTTCGCCATTCCGAATTGGAGACCCAGGCGCATTTGCCATTACAGCTTGAAACGCAAGCTCACCACCCGCAACCTTTGAATAGAAATTGGCCGCACGTAAGGCCGAGCCACCGTCTGTACTCGCAACCCGCAAGGACCGTCCACCTGCAACAGGTGCAAGTATGATGTTGACGGGAAAACCACTGTCAAATGTGCCCGTCAAATCCGCTTGTGTAATTTTGCCGCCAACAGACATGAATGTACCACTGACGTTGCGGACGTTTTCTCCGCGATGGGCGGTTACGTTTTTAAAGCTTGCCGCAACGACGAAGTCTCCACCCTTTGGGCCCGTCGCTGCCAGCAGCTGCTTTGGCAGGCGAAACCAAATTCTTGATATAGGGGCGAGCATCAAATGAATTGCCTGAAATTGAAAGTTTGGTGGCCCCTTCAGAAGGTTCCATGCGGATGGCGAAAACATCGTCTTCACTTAGCCGCACTTCCTTAAAGTCGATTACCCGCAAGGCATTACTTGAGCTCAAGCGAATATTGCCGCGTAACCGCAGGCCCTTGCCATCAATTTTTAAGTCTTCAATACTGCGGCCCGTTTCCTTATCTTCCAAGAAATTGAAAGTTGCGACTGTGTTCTTCGTCGCTGGCCGTGACCAGCCCGCTGCCGCCACCTTCATGCTCACTTCTGACAAGTCTGCTTCAACAGCAATGCTGCGCTTTTCTTTTGTGACATTTTCGATAGCGAGCTTTACGGGTACATCACCTGACATGTAAGCGTCGAGTTTAATGCCCAATTTTTCACGCATTTTTTCAGTCAACGTTGTTTCAACAGCGACCCTTGCTTCACCACCGTTACGCGGCTTTTTCCAATCAATCGTTGCGGCGACGCTATTCAACTTGGCAGGTCCTACAACTGAAATTTTATCCTTATCCAACCCGATCACAAACTTGCCCTCGGTCAAATCGACGCCTGGCAAAATGTTTTTGACAGCAGCCTCTGTAAGACTGATGTCCTGCGTGATGATCAATTTTTCCCGGGGAACATTTTTAATCAAAGGAAATTTCAACCCGACCACAGCACGGGCCTTGCCTTCAATTTTCGGCAACTTTGTCAAATCATCTTTAATCAAATTCAAGTCCGGCGAAGTTGCAAACTCCAACAACTGTGGAACTCCGCCTTGAATGTCAAAACGGAAAACACCTGGCACTGCGCCGGACAGTAACTCCGTTGCTTCAAAACGTCCTTCCGCCAGCGTTAATTTTCCACCTGAGGGCAACTCCACAAAGCCCTTGTCAATCGTCAAGCCAAATGTGCCCCCTTTAAGTGCTGCATTTCCACTTGCGCCCTGAAGAACTGGCAAATCTTTGAAATAACGTGTTCGCACGTCTCTCATTGAAAAAGTTAGATCAACAGCATTTTTTGGAAGTATCTTTTCACGTTGCGCTTTTGCGAGTTCATCAGGCGCAAAGTTGATTTCGAACAGGCCATCACTGACAACCCCCGACACCACATTTTCATTGATCCATCCCCTCGTCTTGGGGGCAAGAATTGGTGGCCAAAGTTTTTTAAGGAGTGCTGAATTCACATCGCGCAATCGCCCTGCCGCTTTGATGCCAGCTGATTGCTCACCGCCTGTAATAACCCCACGCAGACGCACTCCAGCCGAACCCGCCATTACGACAAGGTCTTCAATATCTACGCGCTGCGCTTCAATTGCAAAGCTGCCTTTGAAGGACACGCGATCCACAAACACAGGGTCTTTCACAGTTCCTTGGGTGTCCACACTAACATTCGAAGCTGTCAAGTCGATGCCATAAGCGGTGACGCGGCCGTCTTCACCCTTTTGCGGAAAAATTGTGCCTTTCAAATCCGCACGTGATCCCCCCATCAGGATCGAAAACTCCAAAATCTCAAATGGCTTGCCGCTCCCGACTTGGCGAATGCGCAATGTGCCTTCATCAATTATAATTGGGTTCGCCAAATATTCAGGTAGATTAACTTGCCCCGCTGCAGCAAACACTTGGCCCTCAATGCGCGTTAACCCACCGCCTTCGTCAGCGTCAATTTCAAAATTACCAGACATCGGGGTATTCAAACGCGCGAATTGTGAGAAAGCATAGATTTCATCAGCCACGTTTGCGGGTATTAAATTTTCGATTGCTACGTTTGCAGTAAAGTTTTTTTGTTGCTTACGATAGGTAACTGAGGCTTCCATTTTCCAAGGGTCACCACCGCTTGCAACATCGGCTTTTGCAGCAATGACAAATCCTGACTCTGTCCGCCTGAATGCAAGGTCAGCCCGTGGTGCAACCCAAGTCGCATCATTGGCTTCATCATAAAGCTTCAATGTACCGCGGGACAGGCGCACTTCTTCAAGTTTTGAAAGTGTACCAGTTTCACCGCCTGCATCGAGAAGCGCAAGAATGCGCGCACCCGATACGAGAGAAGGTTGTTGTTCCGCTTCACTTGCATTTGATGTCGTTTCATCAACAGGTTTTTCATCTTCGAGCACAACTTCTTGATCGATTGCGGCAACATCATTGGCAATACCAAGTTGCATACTGCCATCGAGGTTGCGGCGAATGTTGACGCGTGGTCCAATCAAGTCCAACGAACTGATGCTCACTCCTCCTTGCAACAAACTTGATGTTTCCAAGGCAACGCCAGCTTTCGGTGCGCTCGCGATGACCTGCCCATCGGCATCCGAAAGTACTAAGTTCCGAACACGCACGTGAGGTGTTCGCGTTTCACTATCTAATTCCAGTTCAGCGTCGCCCAATGTAATGCGAAAACCTGGCAATTGCCGGTTGATGGCTTGCTCAATGGATTTGCCCATGAACGCCAAAGATACTGGTCCTTGGTTCAAACGCCAGAATGCGGCGGCACCGCATATGACAACTAAACCCACGACCCAAAGCAGGCTTAAAATTGCAATTTTAAGAGACCGACGCCGCACTTTTTAAGTTTGCCTCATTTTCCAGGAGACTCAAACATCTCCACGCCTATGTTTAGCCGTGACTTGCGCAGCTTTCCAAGGCCTTAAGGCCAGTAAAGCTTGTCTAAACCAAGGCAATGCGCAGTTCTTGCCATTCGCCACAATTCGACCATGACAAAGCGTCACGAAACTTCTAAGGTCCAGCAAGAGTTGAGGGGGTGCACCAGTTTTCTGGTGCTCGATTTGATCAAAATGTTTTTTAGCCGCAAGAAGAAGCAGCAACCAGTAGCCACGCGCAACCCGAAGATGGCAGCGGCAGCTGAACCTTCGTTTATTGGTCGAAATTGTGTATTTGAAGGCCACATCACCTGTGACGGTGAACTCCATATAGACGGCACCATCCGCGGCACTGTGCAAGCGGGCTTGTGTGTGATTGATGAAGCTGGGGTCATTCACGGCACTGTGACAGGGCAAATTGTGCATGTCCGGGGCCGCGTGCTTGGTCCCATTCAGGGTTCAACCGTCGTTATTCATGCTGGCGCCCATGTTGAAGGAGATGTGTTTAACGACACGATCAGCATCGAAAATGGGGCTTACGTTTACGGCTCAATCCGCCATAACGCAGCACCTGCCCCCATACCAGCCGCGAAGCAAATCTTCGCTCCGCTTGAAGAGGCAAAGCCCGTCAACAACAATGCTGCAGGCGAACTTCGCGTCGTTTCTAATCGCAAATAGCTATTCGATATCTTCAACGGCATCTGGCCCGCCGCCATAAACACGGTGCGCCAGCGAAGATTGAATGAAATCATCGAGATCTCCATCGAGAACACTTGATGGGCTGGTGCTTGTATGGCCCGTGCGCAGGTCCTTGATCAGCTGATAGGGTTGCAGCACGTAGGAGCGAATTTGGTGGCCCCAGCCAATATCAGTTTTCTTCGCATTCGCCGCGTCAACTTTTTCCTGCTTTTTCTGCAGTTCCATTTCATAAATTCGGGCTTTCAGCATTTTCATGGCAGTTGCGCGATTTTTATGTTGCGAGCGTTCTGCTTGGCAGGCCACAATAATGCCAGAAGGCACGTGGGTAATACGCACAGCAGAATCCGTAGTGTTGACGTGCTGACCGCCCGCGCCGGAGGCACGGTAAGTATCAATCTTCAAATCACTTTCAAGAATCTCAACGACGATGTTGTCATCAATGACAGGATAGGCCCACGCCGAGCAAAACGACGTGTGGCGTCGCGCATTTGAATCATAGGGTGAAATGCGGACAAGACGGTGGACACCGCTTTCGGTTTTCAACTTGCCGTAGGCATTGTGACCTTTGATTTGAAGCGTACAAGACTTGATGCCCGCTTCTTCGCCGTCATGTTGGTCCAGCACTTCGACTTTATATTTGTTCTTGTTGGCCCAACGCACATACATGCGCATCAACATCGAAGCCCAATCTTGGCTTTCTGTTCCACCAGCGCCAGCGTTGATTTGCAAATAGCTATCGTTAGAATCCGCCTCTCCAGAAAGAAGTGCATCCAACTCAGCTGCCGCAACTTCACCCTTGACGGCTTCAATGCCTTTTTCGGCTTCAGCGACGATTGACGCGTCACCTTCCAGATCACCCATTTCAATGAGTTCAATATTGTCGGCAATCGTCTGTTCAATACGACGAATTGAGCCAATGCGGTTTTCCAGTTCCTGCCGACGGCGCATCATTTCTTGCGCCTTCTGCGGGTCGTTCCAGAGTGTGGGGTCTTCAGCCTTGGCGTTTAGTTCTGCGAGATCACGGACAGATTGATCCCAGTCAAAGATGCCTCCTCAGCAGGCCTACGGACTGCTGGATTTCATCGACAAGCTTTATGATTTCGGCGCGCATTGTTTTTCAATTCTGATTCAAGTGTTGGCGCTCAATAGAGGCCGCCACCCTCTTCCGTCAACCCGCCTGATCGAGCCGGGGCTGGTGCCGTTTTGCGGGGTGTGGCAGGAACCAACACAACGCCCGCTCCCTTTTTGACCGCAGCCCCACCACTTGCAGCCGTTTGGCCAATCAATCGGGTGTTTTCCGGCGGTTCATCGCCAGGCTTAAATGCCTCAAGAATTGTGCCTTCTTCGCCGAATATCGAGCGTTTGCCGTTAATGGCGTTGATTGGGATCAACTCAATGGCACGTGGAACGTGGAATGGAATTGCTGCTTTATCCTTTAGTGCCAACTTCATAAAATCAGCAACGATTGGGGCGGCAAGTTCGCCGCCCGTTCGTTTTTTGCCCATGGGCTTTGGGTTGTCATAGCCGACATAAACACCAACGGTCAGGTTGGGCGTATAGCCTATAAACCAAGCATCGCGTTCGTCATTACTGGTGCCCGTCTTGCCTGCAACAGGTTTGGCAAGAATTTTCATTTTTTGGCCGGTGCCACGATCAACCACGCCTTCGAGCATCGACGTAATTTGATAGGCCGTATAGGGGCTCATGACCTGATCTCGCACATCTATGAATTCGGGCTCAACCATTCCGTCAGAATATTTTTCGTTTTGGCAAGAAGCGCAATCGCGCTTGTCATGACGATAGATGGTTTTGCCACGACGATCTTGAATACGGTCAATTAACGTCGGCTCAATCTTTTTTCCGCCGTTGGCAAACATGCTGTAGGCCGCCGTCATTTTCAGCAACGTCGTTTCGGAAGCACCAAGTGAATTCGCAAGGTGGCGTGGCATTTGATCGTAGATGCCAAGGCGCTGGGCCAAGTCGGCAATTTTTGTCATGCCCAAATCATCAGCCAAGCGCACAGTCATAGCATTGCGCGATTGCTCGATGCCACGGCGCAAGGTTGAAGGACCATAGAACTTGTCGGTATAATTCTTGGGTTTCCAAGTTTTGCCGTTGGACAGTTTGAACGTTACGGGGGCGTCAAGAACGACTGACGATGGCGTGTAGCCGTTGTCCAAGGCCGCCGCATAAACGATTGGCTTAAATGATGAACCTGGCTGCCGCATGGCTTGGGTGGCACGGTTGAATTGCGAGCCTGAATACGAGAACCCGCCAACCATTGCCAACACGCGACCTGAATGCGGGTCCATAGCCACAAGACCGCCCTCAACATCAGGGATCTGCACCAAGTGCCACTGCTTCGCATTCGCTGAAGGTGCCACATAAACAATGTCGCCAACGTTCAACACTTGTGTTGCCTTTGTCACGGGTTTGCCAAGTTTGGTTCCATCAACAAATGCGACGGCCCAGCTCATCAGTTCGACGGGTATTGTACCCGCTTCACGTTCATCCGCTACTGCGCCGTTTGCAAGACGGGGTGGTTGCAAACCAATTTCAGCCGATGCCTCATCTACGGCAGTCACAATTGCCAAGCGCCAAGGTGCTACATCGTCTGACACTTTCATGTCTTCCATGTGTTTGGCCCAATCGCCGCCTTCCAATTCAACTTTTTTGACTGGCCCACGAAAACCGCGTTTGCGGTCAAACTCTATCAAGCCACGGGCCAAAGCTTGGCGGGCAAAAATCTGCAATTTTGGTTCGAGCGTTGTGCGTACAGAATAGCCGCCCTTGCCCAATGCTTCTTTGCCGTAAAGATCGACAAGGTCACGGCGCACTTCTTCGGCAAAGCCTTCTGCGGCAAACAGTTTGGCTCCGAATGGACGCGGCGAAACAGCTAGCGGCTTGGCTTGCGCGGCTTTCATTTCCTCCGTGGTGATATTGCCATTTTCAACCATCTGCTCGAGCACCCAGTTGCGGCGCTCGGTTGCACGTTGGGCATGGCGGAAGGGATGATAGTTGTTCGGACCTTTTGGCAAAGCGGCAAGATAGGCCATTTCATCAATCGATAGTTCATCAAGTGACTTACCAAAATAATTCAACGACGCCGCAGCGATGCCATATGAGTTGAGGCCCAGAAATATTTCATTAAGATAGAGTTCGAGAATTTGGTCTTTACTAAAGGCGGATTCAATGCGTTGAACAATCAATGCTTCTTTGAGTTTGCGCGTCAGCGTTTGCTCATTCGATAACAGAAAGTTTTTGGCCACCTGTTGGGTGATCGTCGATGCACCAACAATCTGCCCGCGCTGCCCCATGATTTTGATTTGGATGTAACGAAGGCCTGCTGCTGCAATACCGCGCCAATCGAGGCCTGCATGTTCATAAAAAGTTTTATCTTCTGCCGCGAGATAGGCTTCAACCAATTTTTTTGGCACTTGGTCGATCGGCACAAACAATCGGCGTTGCTCTGCATATTCGGCGAGCAATGAACCATCGGCAGCATGCATGCGAGTCATAACCGGCGGCTCATAGGCTGCAAGTTGCTTGTAATCGGGCAAGTCCTTCGACACGTCCCAGATGATATAGAGCGCCACAGCTGCTAGACTGAGCACCATCATAAACGCGACAGTGAACATCCATCCCAAAAATTTGAGCATTTGCTCTGATAGCCTTCCCGATTCCGATTACAACACCGCAATGCCTGAAATTGTGCGATAACACAATTCAAACGCGCAATTTGTTGGGTGGAATTTAGGTCGGAAATGTGGCTACTCGGCGGCATCCATTCCAGCAAAATGCGAGTGTACTGCCTTACTCAAGGCCACAGCCATTTTTTCCCGCCAAGCCGGATCTTTCAGATTTTTTTCGTCGTCACGGCTGGATAGGTAGCCCAGCTCAATCAGGACTGACGGTACATCTGGCACTTTCAACACAACAAAACCAGCTGACCGCAACGGTTTGCCCGTCATCGTTGTGATGCCTTGCAACTCTGTAAGGGCAGTTCGAGAAAACAAATTGGCGTGATTCTTCGATTCGCGCTGCACAAGTTCAATGAGAATATCTGCAACTTCTCCAACCTGTTCAGCAAGATTTACCCCGGCAATGACATCAACTTTATTTTCTTTGTGGGCGAGCGCCTCTGCTTCTTCGTCGGACGCTGTATCCGATAACGTATAAATTGTCGTTCCATTGGCCGTTTTGCCACGTACTGTATCAGCGTGAATAGCAATAAACAGATCAGCCTTGGCGCGTTTGGTAAAAGCCACACGGTCATTCAGCGTCATGAAGCGATCCTGCGAGCGTGTGAGTTGAACATCGAATTCGCCTGAGGCTTTCAACGTTTTTTCCAATTCTAGCGCGAACGCAAAAACAACATCCTTTTCTTTGGTTTTGGAGGGACTTATCGCACCGGGGTCCATGCCGCCATGACCGGGGTCAATGACAATGACCCGTTTGCCATCAACTTTTGCTTCTGCTGGCTTCACGGCTGGCATGATCATCGGCAAACTGGCCGTTACTTCCGGCGACGCCGCAATTGCTTCTCGCGATTGCACCTCAGCGAATGATTCGGGTGTTGTTGCAATCAGATCAACTGCAATGCGCGGCCGCGACTTGCCTTTTTTTGGCAACAGCTGCGATTGTTTGATTAACACAGGACCAGTCGTATCAATCACAATACGTGACTTGCCTTTTTCGATGATGCCATAGCGCACCTGGCGGATCAGCCCGCTGGCCTTCTGGCCCGCTCCCGCCGGTAAATCAAAACTCACATCTGCTAAATCAATGATCACACGATAGGGATCAGCCAAAACGACGGCCGTAAACCCGGTTTCAGCAGTCAATTCAGCAATAAACCGTGTCGTTTCCCCCTTATGTACCACCGAGATTCCCGTGGTGGTGGTAATCTTGGCCGCAACGGCAGGCAAATTTACTGCCGCTAGGAAGCTGACAGTAGCAAGCACGACCAAGATTGCAGGATTGATTATTCGCTTTAGCATGGAAACTTAAAACAATGAAAAAAATAGGTAATTACGAGTTCATAGCCCTCCTCTGAAAGAGCGCCAACGTCGACAAACTAGGCGGTTATGGTTAACCCCACCTTTCCATCGAGAGAAACTGCCACGACGGCCCTTGCAAGTGCTGCCATAGATGCCTAGAAAAGAAGCGTCTTGTTTCAGACTCGGCGGGTGACGCCATCTCTGAATGCAAGCGCAACAGTTTCGCAACATACGGGTGTCCGGTTCGCTTCACCACATGAAAGCAACCCGTAAGCGGCGTGAATAAGGGTTTCCTTGGGGAACCCCGGACTTCGTAAACGTGGTCGGAACCACAATGCGTGCCGAAAGAGAGTAATTAACCGTCGGGTGTCAGAGGCCGGACAAGAACTTAACCGTGAGGCACCTTGAGCCCGACCGCAACGAACGCCAATCAGAATAACGCACACCGCCCGTTGGCGATGCGTCGTGATTGCGCAACTTTGGTCGTGCCTGCCTCCATAATTGACCCCACAACCTCATTCGCGTCGTTCCGTGTCTTACCGGACGGTGGACGTGGCGAAAACCATTGTGCGGCAGTAAGGAATACAGACCATGGGCAACAAAATGCTCATCGACGCCAGCCAACGCGAGGAAACCCGCGTTGTGGTGGCCCGCGGCACCCGCATTGAAGAATTTGACTTTGAAAGCCTCAATCGCAAACCCCTAAAAGGTAATATCTATCTGGCAAAAGTGACACGGGTTGAACCGTCGTTGCAGGCTGCCTTTGTGGAATATGGCGGCAATCGTCATGGCTTTTTGGCCTTCGCCGAAATCCACCCTGACTATTACCAAATACCGATTGCAGACCGCTTGGCCTTGCTCAAAGAGCAGGAAGAAGAAGACGCACTTGACCGTGAAGACGAAGATGATGACGATCACCATGATGATCGCGCCCCTGCCAGCAATGGCGATAACGGCCATGCATCTGAAGCTGAACATCATGATGAAGAGCATCATGAAGATGTTGAGCCCGTCGCCGAAGCAATGCCACTGGAAGCAGAAGAACTTCCTTCATTTGCCAGTGTTTCTGAACCATCCGATGAAGCACCCGTTGAGCCCGTTCCAACACCTGAGAGCGGTGAAATTGTCAGCATTGAAGAAAATGCCGATGATCGCAAAGTTGAATCGGTTGGTGCTGAGGATGCTTTGGAAGAAGTGCCACAACGTCGCCAACAGCGCCGCCCGCGCCGCCGTGTTTACAAAATCCAAGAAGTCATCAAGCGCCGCCAAATTTTGCTGGTGCAGGTGGTCAAGGAAGAACGTGGCAACAAGGGTGCAGCCCTTACGACTTATCTTTCCCTCGCTGGTCGCTATTGCGTTTTGATGCCGAACACCGCACGCGGTGGCGGCATTTCCCGCAAGATTACAGATGCAGGTGATCGTCGTCGTTTGAAAGAAGTCGCACGTGAAGTTGAAGTGCCACAAGGCATGGGTCTCATCGTGCGCACGGCAGGTGCCCAGCGCACACGCCCCGAAATCAAACGCGACTTTGATTATTTGATGCGCCTTTGGGAAAGCGTTCGCGACCTTACATTGAAGTCTGAAGCACCCTGTCTCGTCTATGAAGAAGGCAGCCTGATCAAACGTTCCATCCGTGATCTTTATACCAAGGACGTGGATGAAGTCGTTGTCGAAGGCGATGAAGCTTATCGTGAAGCCAAAGACTTCATGAAAATGCTCATGCCGTCTCACGCCAAAAACGTGAAACTTTATACCGATAACAAGCCACTTTTCACCCGCCATGGCGTGGAAAGCCACTTGGATGCGTTGTTCTCGCCAACGGTAACCCTGCCTTCGGGCGGTTATTTAGTGATCAACCAAACCGAAGCCTTGGTGTCGATTGACATCAACTCCGGCAAGGCCACGCGCGAACACAACATTGAAGACACGGCCACCAAAACCAATTTGGAAGCTTGTGATGAAATTGCCCGCCAGTTGCGCCTACGCGATTTGGCAGGTCTTGTGGTTATCGACTTCATCGACATGGAGGAAAACCGCAACAACCGCAATGTCGAACGCCGCATCAAAGAAGCGCTGAAAAATGATCGCGCCCGCATTCAAGTGGGCCGCATCAGCCATTTCGGTCTTTTGGAAATGTCGCGCCAGCGTTTGCGTCCGGGCCTTATGGAAGGCACGTTCCGCACCTGCCCCCATTGTGAAGGTCGTGGCACTATTCGTTCTGTCCCATCTTGTGGACTTGGTGTATTGCGCCAGATCGAAGATCAACTGTTGAAGCGTGCTGAAAACATTACGGTCACGTGTGCCCGCGAAGTTGCGTCCTATTTGCTTAACGAAAAGCGCGACAGCTTGCTCATTCTTGAGCAAACATACGGCATCACCGTTTTCGTTAACGCGTCTGTACATGACGTGAAGGGCACTCATGCCGTAATCGAAAAAGCGCAAGATCGTGAAAACACACCACGTCGCATCACAACGGCTGCACCCGTGCGTATGGATTCGGCATTAACAGAAGAGCCAGAAGAAGAGATCGTTGAAGAAGCGGAAGCTGACGACGCAGAAGCATCTCCACAATCAGAAACCCATGATGGCGAACAAAAAGATGAAAGCGACCGCAACCGTGGCCGTCGTCGTCGCCGTGGTCGCCGTGGTGGCCGTCGCAATGAGCGAGAATTGAATGAGGACGGTTCACCCGTCGCAGTCGAGTCCGCTGATGGCGAAAACGCTGAAGATGACCCGCAGTCCCATGATGACCGTCCATTCGATGGTGAAAATGCTGCCGTAGAACCTGCTGAAGGCGATGCTGAAAGCAACGGTGGAGAAGGTAGCGAAGGTGATCAACGCAAGCCACGTCGTGGTCGTCGTGATCGTTTTGGCCGCAATCGCCAACGCCGCGATGAACGACCTGCCCGCGTTGAAGGTGAAGTTGCACCAATTGAGGGTGAAGTTTCTGAAACCACAGAAGCTGCTCCAGCGCCTGCTGAAGATGCATCAAGCGAACGCCCAGACCGTGGCCCGCGCCGTGGTGGCCGTGATCGTGGAGATCGTGGTCCACGCCGCGACCGGAATGAAGGTCGTGAACGTCCATCCCGTGAACCACAATTGGTCACGCCGACGGAGCCTGCTTTCAAACTGGAAATCCCAGAGGTGATTGCCGATCCGGAACCACGCAAGTGGACGCCACCTGCTCCAACCGTTCAAGCTGAAGCTGCGCCTAAAAAAGGCGGCTGGTGGAACAGGTTGAAGTCGTAACCCATACTCTCCCCGCATCATTGCAATGTTGTAATGGTGCGGGGCCTCAAACTCGCCGCATTTGGCGGGAAAACCGCTGATCGTGTTGCACTCAGTTTCCAAACATCCCATTTTTCGCGGCGCTATAGCGGCATTGCTGGTGCTTGGCCTGTTCACAGCTCCGGCTACGGCACAACGTAAAAAACAACAGGCCGGACCTGGCCTTATCCGCGATGCGGAAATTGAAGGTTTATTGCGCCAATATTCGCGCCCCATTTTCAAAGCTGCGCGTATCAATCCGGATTCAGTTCGTGTTTATGTGATTGGTGACGATAGCATCAACGCTTTTGTGGCGGGTGGTCAGCGTATTTTTGTGAACACAGGGTTGTTCACCAAAACCAAATCCTACAAAGAAGTCATCGGTGTTCTCGCCCACGAATCTGGCCATATTTCGGGCGGGCATTTGGCCAAATTGCAAAGTGAAGTTGATCGCGCTTCAACCGAACGCATCATCGGCATGTTGATTGGTGCAGCTGCCGCAGTGGGTGGTTCGGCAGCGGGAGTTGATGGTGCCGCCAAGGTGGGCCAGGGCGTTATGCTGGGTTCACAAGGTATCGCGCAACGCAACTTTCTGTCTTACCAACGTTCGATGGAAGCCTCAGCTGACCAAGCAGCACTCAAATATCTCAATGCAACCGGTAATGATCCCAAGGGCATGTTGACGTTGTTCGACAAGATGGCAAAGGATTCTCTTGCTGCCACGATCAACGCCGACCCTTATCTCTTTTCTCACCCCATGCCTTTTGAGCGTGTGCGCACGCTTGAAGAAGCAGCCAAGAAATCTCCCCACTATGGAACGCCGGAAGATGCGGGCCAGAAGCTGCGTTATGAGTTGGTGAAGGCCAAAATCATAGGTTACACCCAAGGGCCACAGCGCGTGTTCCAACGCTACCCCTCGTCCAACTCATCAATGCCAGCGCGCTATGCCCGCGCCGTTGCCATGTATCGGCGCGGTGATATTAAGAATGCCATACCGCTCCTTGATGGCCTCACTGATGAGTTGCCACAGAACCCCTATTTCTGGGAATTGAAGGCACAAGCCCTTTTGGAATCGGGCCAACCTGAGCGTGGCATTCCTTCCATTAAAAAGGCGCGAGAATTGTTACCGAACAATGGCTTGCTGCAAATTCTTCATGCCCAACTTTTACTTGGTGTAGGCGGCAAAGCCAATGCGGACCAAGCGCTGAAACTTTTGATCCTGTCCAAAAAAACCGAAGGCGATTCACCTGCTGTTGCCAAATTGCAAGCCCAAGCCCACAGCGAAAAGGGCGATCCTGCACGGGCCGATCTTGCCGCTGCTGAATACG
Organism: uncultured Alphaproteobacteria bacterium; assembly: GCA_963779145.1. Taxonomy (GTDB): domain Bacteria; phylum Pseudomonadota; class Alphaproteobacteria; order Rhizobiales; family Aestuariivirgaceae; genus Aestuariivirga. The sequence continues at coordinate 182,834 of CAVZXJ010000043.1, read as the reverse complement.
CGTTCTCATCTGGTGACCGCGAACTCGCGATTGAAAAAGCCACGGCGGCCCAGAAGCGATTCAAAAAGGGAACGCCTGAATGGCTCCGTGCCAACGATATTTTGACCTTCGCAACAAAGAAGCAATAGTGATCACGTAAATGCCATTTGCGCGCACGCGTCTTATTCAAGGCAAAGTAAGGCGCAAATCAGAGGACATCATGGATCGTATTTCCAAAATCGTTTTCGCCGCCAGCTTAGCTGCAATTTCGAGTTTCATGCCAGCCAGTGCCGGTTCTTTCACGGATGGCCAGAAGGCCGAGATGGAAGAAATCATACGTGGCTATTTGCTCGAAAACCCTGAAATTTTGCGCGATATGGCGGCCAAGCTTGAAGCCAAAGACAAGCAGGCTGAAGAAGGTCTGCGCGGCAAAGCGCTCGTTACTTTTAAGGACGAAGTGTTCAAGTCCCCTGCTGACCCCAGCATAGGCGATCAAAAAGGTGACGTCACAGTCGTTGAATTTATGGATTACAATTGTGGTTGGTGCAAAAAATCCATGGCTGAAGTGTCAACGCTGCTGAAGGCCGATCCTAAAGTGAAGTTCGTTTTCAAAGAATTCCCGATCTTCGGTGAACACTCTGAATTTGCAGCACGCGCGGCACTGGCTGCAGGCAAGCAAGGCAAATACTGGGAACTGCATCAAGCTCTGTTCAGCCACGATGGCCAGGTGACGACCGATGTTGTCAAGCAATTGGCTGAAGCCCAAGGCCTCGACATGACCAAGTTGCAAACCGACATTGAATCAAAGGAAATCGGCGAACAAATCGCCGCAAATATGCAACTGGGCAAAGAACTGGCAATCAATGGCACGCCGGCCTTTATCATCGATGATGAAGTGCATGGCGGATATTTGCCATTGGATGGCATGCACGCCGCCATTGCTGAAGTGCGTGCCAATGGCTGCAAACTCTGCTGACCACGCATAATCCACAATAATTCTCAGATTGTCATTGAGGGTTGGCCTTGTCCGCCAACCCGCCTATAACCCTGTGCACACACGGAATCTCAACGTTCCATTCGGGCGACGAAAATAAGGGTCAATCATGCCAGCAAAGAAAAAAACAACAGCTCCTGCAAAAAAATCGGCACCAAAAACAGTCGCGCGTTCACCTGAATTAACTCTCATTGATAATCTCGCTGAAATTTTAAATTCAACTGGCCTTACGGAAATTGAACTTGAACAAAAGGGCGTTCGCGTTCGCGTTTCGAAATCTGTCATCTCCCATGTTCAAGCCGCAGCGCCGATTGCAGCAGCACCTGCCGCAATTGCTGCACCTGTAGCATCAGCTCCGATTGCGGTGTCCGCGCCCGCAGGCGACCATGCTGGTGCTGTTAAATCGCCAATGGTCGGCACCGTTTATATGGCGTCATCTCCGGAAGCCGCACCCTTTGTTGCCATCGGCGCTGTCGTCAAACAAGGCCAGACCCTGTTGATCATCGAAGCTATGAAAACCATGAACCAAATTCCAGCGCCAAAGTCTGGCAAGGTCACGCAGATCATGGTTGATAATGGCAGCCCTGTAGAATTTGGTGAAGTTCTCATGGTGATTGAATAAGCCATGTTTGAAAAAATCCTCATCGCCAACCGTGGCGAAATCGCACTCCGTGTGCTCAGGGCCTGCCGCGAATTGGGCATTCAAACTGTCGCCGTGCATTCCACCGCAGATGCGGACGCAATGCATGTGAAGCTGGCCGACGAAAGCGTGTGCATCGGGCCACCGCCCGCCAAAGACAGCTACCTGAACGTCGCCTCCATCGTCGCTGCTTGCGAAATTACTGGCGCTGAAGCTGTTCATCCAGGCTATGGATTTCTATCTGAAAACGCCCGCTTTGCAGAGATTCTCGGCGAGCATGACATCAAGTTCATCGGACCATCGCCTGAAAACATCCGAACCATGGGCGATAAGATTGAGGCCAAGCGCACCGCGAAGGCCTTGGGTATTCCAGTTGTTCCGGGTTCCGAAGGCGGCGTCTCAACAGTCGAAGACGCCCGTAAAGTAGCACGCGACATTGGCTATCCCGTCATCATCAAAGCCACGGCAGGTGGTGGTGGGCGCGGCATGAAAGTGGCCCGTAACGAAGGTGATTTGGAAGTCGCTATTGGGACGGCGCAAACCGAAGCCAAGGCAGCTTTCGGCAATGGCGAAGTTTACATTGAAAAATATTTAGAAAAGCCGCGCCACATCGAAATCCAAGTCTTGGGTGACGGGCAAGGCAATGCCGTGCATTTGGGCGAGCGCGATTGCTCGTTGCAACGCCGCCATCAAAAAATTTGGGAAGAGGCCCACTCCCCTGCCCTTAACGCGCATCAGCGTGATGAGATCGGCAACCGTGTAGCCGAAGCCATGAAGAACCTGCGCTATGAAGGTGTAGGCACCATTGAGTTCCTTTACGAAAACAATGAGTTCTATTTCATCGAAATGAACACCCGTTTGCAGGTGGAACATCCAGTCACTGAAATGATTACGGGGCTTGATCTGGTGCAGGAACAAATCCGTGTCGCATCTGGTGCCAAGCTTGCCATGAAGCAATCGGATATTGAATTTTCAGGCCACGCCATTGAGTGCCGCATCAATGCTGAAAACCCAGCAACATTTGCACCATCACCCGGTCGTGTGGATGCCGTGCATTTCCCCGGCGGTCTTGGCGTGCGCATCGATAGCGCGCTCTATTCCGGTTACAAAATTCCACCTTACTATGACAGCTTGATCGGCAAGTTAATTGTGTTCGGAAAAACCCGTGCGGAATGTCTCATGCGCTTGCGCCGTTCCATGTCGGAATTCGTGATTGATGGCGTTGAAACCACCATTCCGTTGTTCCAAAAACTCTTGCGCGAGAATGATATTATTGACGGCCATTACGACATTCATTGGTTGGAAAAATATCTCGCACGCACAACTCCGTGAACCCGATAACGCCGCAGGTTTTATTGCAAGCCTATGCGGCTGGCATTTTCCCCATGGCGGAAAGTGCGGATGATCCAGCACTCTATTGGGTTGAACCAGAGCAGCGCGGCGTTATTCCGCTCGAAGGTTTTCACATTTCCCGCAGCTTGCGAAAGCGGGTGAAGCAGCAACCTTTTGATATTCGCATTGATACGGCGTTTAACGATGTCATTGCAGAATGCGCTGCTCAGTCGGAGACACGCAAAGAGACTTGGATCAACACACGCATCGTCAAACTCTATACCCAACTCCACAAAATGGGTTGCGCTCATTCGGTTGAGTGTTGGCAAAACAATGAATTGGTCGGCGGGCTTTATGGTATTCGTATTGGGGCGGCATTCTTTGGTGAAAGCATGTTCAGTCGCGCCACGGACGCCAGTAAAGTTGCACTCGTGCACCTCGTTGCGCGCCTAAAGCTTGGTGGCTTTACCTTACTCGACGCACAGTTCGTCAATCCGCACCTGCTGCAATTCGGAACCAAGCCTGTGTCCAAAGCAAACTACCATAAACTGCTTGAGCCTGCGATTGAGAGGGATGCCGACTTTTTTAAGTTTCGTGATGACGCAGACGGAGCAAAGACTTTGGAATTGGCGTTGAGTTAGAACCAATACTTCCAAACATAATATAACGTCATCACAACACCGATTACGACAATTGCTTTCTTCATCGTGGTCGCTGAAACAAACCCCAGCGCTTTTCCGCCAACAATTCCGCCAACAAAACAGGCGACCATCATCACAAGGGTTTGAGGCCAACTCACCACGCCCTGCGCCACAAAAATAACAATTGCAGCCCCATTTGCTAATGAACCCAGAATGTTCTTCACGGCATTGTTGGAGCGTAGCGACCAAGCGGTTGTCGCACTCAACACCGCCATAAAAATTACACCCATGCCAGCGCCAAAATATCCGCCATAAATCGATGTGGGGAACAACAAGACTGCTTGCGCAGTTTGCCCGTGTCCTTCTCCCAAGCCAGAAAGCCATGTTTGAATGTTGCGCGAAAATGCAAATATGAGAGTGGCCAAACCTATAAGTGCTGGCACCACGAGAACAAATACGGTTTCCGGTGTATTGAGCAACAGCACAGCGCCCAAGGCACCGCCCAACACTGCGATTCCGCATGCCAGCCATAAATGTCGATTGATGGGTGGCATTTGCTTACGTTCCGTCCAAGCGCCCATAAGATTTCCGAAAATCAAAGCAACTGTATTGGAGGCGTTTGCTGGAATGGGCGCTAATCCTGCCGCCATCATCGCAGGGAATGTCACCAATGATGCACCGCCCGCCATTGAATTGGCCACACCACCCAGAAAACCAGCCGCCAATAGGATCAAAATTGATTCGTTCGTCATGCCGCCCAACCTAACCAATTTGTCATGTCACGTATTTCGACATTTTCTTTACATTTTGAGTGCTTATATGGCGTAAACCAGTTCGGACGCGCATGGAACATATTCAACCATATCTCGACTACTTTTCTGCCAACCCTGAGTGGGCCATCGCCATCGTATTTTTGATTGCGTTTGGTGAAGCCTTGCTCATCATTGGCTTGTTTGTTCCTTCAACAGCGGTGCTGGTTGGTGCAGGCATGTTGGTGGGTACGGGCCACCTTGGCTTTTGGGAAGTGTTTTGGGCCACGGCCATTGGTGCAATACTCGGTGATCAATTGTCCTATTGGGCTGGGCGCATGTTTGGTGACCGCCTCAAAACCATGTGGCCGCTCAGTAAATATCCAGCACTTGTTGTGAGGGGCGAAGATTTCGTGCGCCAACACGGCGGCAAGTCGATCGCGATTGGTCGCTTTGTACCCGGTGTCAAAGCCGTCGTACCCGGCATCGTGGGCATGCTCAACATGAGCCAGCCCTTCTTCATTTTTGTGAATGTCACGTCCGGTTTGTTCTGGACGGCCGCTCACGTGTTTCCGGGCATCCTAATTGGACAGGGCCTCGCACTGGCTGGTGACTTGTCCGGCCACCTTGTTGTTGTGTTACTTGTCTTGCTGGTGGTCCTCGGCGTCGCGGGCTGGTTGATCAGACTCTTGGCGGCGGGTTTACAGCCTTATACACAAGCCACGCTCGCCCAACTTTCAAACTGGGCGAAAGCCCGCAATGGCAGGGCTTGGCATCGCTTTGGTCGGGCCATTCAGCCTGGCAATCCACGTGCGACCGCTGTTGTTTTAATGATGTTGATTGCTGTGGCGAGTTTGATTTTCCTCGTCGATATCGTTTCGGGCTTTGTGTTGCGCAATGCAGCGTCAAACCTAGATCTTTCTGTCTCCACTTTGATGGGCGAATTGCGCAATGCCAACGCCGATGATTTGATGATCCCGATGACGATGATGGCCGAACGCCCCGTTGTCTGGATTTTGGCCTTAGCCATGGCAGCTTGGCTTTTGGTTTGGCGCGGTTGGCGCGTTGCCGTGTTGATGATTGTGACGATGGGCATCGCCGAGTTCATCAGCATCAATCTCAATCGTTTCGTGTCGGCCTCGGATCACGCTATATCGAATACATTTATCAGCACGCCGACGTTGATGGCAGGTTTAGTTTTTGGATTTCTGGCCGTTCTTGCGGGCCATTCCATGGGCCGCTGGAGCAAAGCCGTTGTCGCTGCCATTTGCGGCAGTATCGTTGTCGCGATTGCATTCTCGCGCATTTATCTCGGCGCCGAATTGTTGAGCGGCGTGTTGTCAGGTGGCCTGCTTGCCTTGGTGCTGTCATCGTTGTTTGGAATGGCCATTGAAGCCATACCTTCACGCCGCATTCGCCCCTTGGGGCTCGTTGCCGTTGCCTCGATGGTTTTTGTCACAACCGGCTATTTGCACTACACTACCAACAGTGAAAAGGCCGAAGCCCGTTATGCGGCAAAGCCGAGTATATTGAATTTTACGGCAGAAAACTGGAAGCAATCGGGGTGGTCACAATTACCACTGCGGCGAATCGATTTGGCAGGCGCGCCCGAAGAACCATTTATTGCACAGTGGACAGGTTCACTTGATGAGCTTGAGAAACAGCTCGCAACAGCTGGTTGGAAACAGCAGCCGAAATGGCGCTGGCAAGACGCATTCTTCTATTTGGACGCCAAGGCCGAAATTGAAAAACTACCGCCCCGTCCTATTTTGCACCGTGGCTTAAAAGCCAAGTTGACGATGACTAACTTTGCGCCGGATGGAAAAATGCGGCGTGCCGTGTTGCGTGCTTACAAAGCTCACGCTTCCGTTTCAAACGGTGGCACTTCGGTTCCAATCTATTTGATTTCTGTGACCGAAGATAAAGCCGTGTCCCGCATGGGCCTCTATGCCATTCCCGCAAGCTCCCATTCACAGCCTTTGGATGATGACGTGCGCAAGTTCCTGCACGACATCCCGGGAACGGTTACGGCAGAGGTCTCGACCTCTTCAGTCACCAAACCGGCCCTGATGATGTACGCCAAGCCGTGACAACCCGTCATTGAATGATGCTTTACCTCAGCCTCTAGTTCCGCCATATTCCGGCACAAATTTGAAGCCAATATTCGGGACTGCCATGCGCTTGATCAAACAATTTTTTACCTGGTGGAACGGTGCCAGTTGGAACACACGTTTCTACACATGGCGCAAAGGCGAACATGTGGGCACCGACGGACTGGGCAACACATATTATCGCGCCAAATCGGCTGTACCTGATTCAATTCCTGAACGGCGTTGGGTGATTTACGCCGGCTATTCTGAAGCGTCACAAGTTCCTCCAGGTTGGCATGGTTGGATGCACCACCGTGTGGATACACCACCGACAGAAGCTGACCTGAAAATGCGCGAATGGGAAAAGCCCCATGTTGAAAACGTGACAGGCTCTTCTCGCGCTTACCGCCCGCCGGGTTCTATTGCACTAGGTGCAACGCCTAAGAAGCAGGATAAATCCTACACCGCATGGCGTCCTGAATAAACATGTCGCAAGCCGCTTCATCGAAACTTGAAACCATCGTCGGTGCTGCCGTGATTGCGGTGGCAATTGGTTTCTTCTTCTACGCATCCAAAACAGCAGGTGTGGGCGGCAGTGTTTCGGGCGGCTATACGGTCATTGCCGAGTTCGACAATGCAGAAGGCATTAACGTCGGAACTGATGTGCGCCTTGCCGGCATAAAGATCGGTACGGTTACCGGACAAAGCCTCAATGCCGAAAATTTCATGGCCCGATTAGAGCTGACTCTGGATCCAAAAGTGTCGTTGTCAGATGACACCGCAGCCAAAGTAACAAGTGAAGGTTTGCTTGGCGGTAAGTTCATCGCCATGGAACCGGGTGGCTCAGAAACCAAATTGGCCCAAGGCAGCATGATGACGTTGACCCAAGGTGCCGTTGATATTTGGTCACTCATCAGTTCGGCCATGTTCGACAAAGCCAAAACACCAGCGGCACCAGAGCCAGCGCCGCAATGATGAAGCTTCGGGCGGGCACCGCCCTTCTCTTACTATTGTCCACTCCTGTTCATGCCGAGCGCGTCAAGAATCCGATTGCGCTGTTTTCGGGGCTCGACAAAATTACGGGCGTCACAACCAATTTTGAAGTGAATGTGGGTGAAGAAAAAGCCTTCGGCTATCTTTTTGTGAAGCCGGAAGTTTGCTTTACCCGCCCCATTACGGAAGAACCCAAAACCGCATCATTTGTTCAGGTTGATGTATTGGGCTCCGACGAAAAGCGTACGCGCATTTTCTCTGGCTGGATGTTTGCCGAAAGCCCTGGCCTCAATGCAGTCGAGCATCCGATTTTTGATGTGTGGCTGACAGGCTGCAAAGACCCAAATGCACCACCACCGCCCGTCGAAGTTCCAGAAAAGCCATCGACTGAAGAATTGCCAGAAGAAGACGTGGGCGAAGAAACGCAAACTCAGGATTGAGGTTTCGCCGTTAAACAGTTTTTGCCCGGCAAAGGTGTCTGCTCATAAACATTTTCTTCATGGCGCTTCATCAGGTCTAAACACTGCGGCAATGGTTTTAACAGCGGGGGCGGTACGCCTTCGATGAATTTTTCAAACAACGTATTGTCATGAAACCACTCATCATGCCCTTCCCAATTCATTGCAAAACTTGATACGGGCCAAATTGCGATTGCCAGCGTAAGAAGGGTTGCAATTGGAATGATGAGTCGATGACTGACAAGATTTACACCCTGCCCTTTGTGCCGCGTTGGCTTGGTTTTATCGCCCTGTGCATCGGCATGTTTATGGCCATCCTGGATATTCAGGTTGTCGTCACATCGCTGAAGACCATCGAAGAAGCGTTGCATATCGGGCCTGAACTGATGAGTTGGGTGCAAACATCCTACATCATTGCCGAAGTCATCGCCATCCCGGTTACGGCCCTGCTCACACGGGTGTTGTCGATGCGTTACTTATTCGCCTTCGCTTTGGGCACATTCACATTTGCGTCAATTGGTTGCGCCCTTTCATTTGGCTTTTCCGATTTATTGGCGTGGCGCGTGCTGCAAGGTTTTGCAGGTGGCGTGCTCATTCCGCTCGTATTCTCCGCAATATTCTTATTGTTCCCAAAGGGCATGGAACAGACCTTGGCAACAGCATTGGGCGGCTTTCTCGCTGTGCTTGCCCCTGCCTTTGGCCCAATCATCGGCGGCTATTTAACTGAACATTATTCGTGGCACTGGTTGTTCTTGATCAATGTAGGGCCGGGTATCGTCGCAACAATGCTTGGTGTTATTTTCTTGCCGCGGGTGATGCCGCAATTTCGCATTCTCAAGGAATTGGATTGGCTTTCTTTGCTGAGTTTTGGTGCCAGCCTCGCACTGCTTGTCATCGGGCTTAAAGAAGCACCGGGGCGCGGCTGGTTCTCGCCCATCGTCATCGGCTGTCTCGCAGCTTCGGCAGCATTACTCTGGTATTCCATCAAACGCCCGCAACCCGCCATCATGTTCCATCTCATGCGTGATCGCGCTTTGGCCTATGGTTGTGCGCTGTCATTCCTGCTCGGGTTTTTACTCTTCTCTAGCGTCTATATCTTACCCGTATTCTTGGGCTTTGTGCGCGGCATCGGCCCCTTGGGCATTGGCATGATTGTGCTGACGATGGGGCTTACTCAACTTGTCGCTGCTCCAATCACCGTCATGTCAGATCGGTTTTTTGATGCGCGTTTAATGACAGCTGTAGGCTTCATCATTTTTGCAGCAGGCCTTGCCAGTAATGCGTTCTTGACGGTCAATACAACAGGTGAACAATTGTTCTGGCCGCAGGTGTTGCGCGGTGCTGCTATTGCCCTTTGCATTCTCCCACCCATTCGCATTGCTTTGTCGCTGATCCCCATCGAAAAAGTGAGTGATGCTTCTGGCCTATTCAATCTCGTGCGCAACATTGGTGGCGTCATTGGCATTGCTGTGATGGACACTGTCATGTTTTCCCGTGCACCCGAACACGCAGAAAACCTTGTCGATCTCGCCCGCGCGTCGCCTGAAAAAGCGGCCCCCCTTCTTGGTGTAGCAGTTGAAGAATTGCCCGACCCAGACGACACCATGGGCATTTTCGCCTTGGGCGATCTCGCCCAGTCGGCGGGCCTCACGCAGGCTATCAATGAATGTTGGTGGCTTTTGGGTGGTCTTGCGCTGCTTGCTTTGCCACTGTTATTGATGCTCGGGAACGTCGAAAGTGCGCGTGCAATAAACGCCAAGCCAAAACAAAATCCTGCCCGTTAAGGTTGATTTCAGCTTCTCCCAAAACGGCACAAAATTTAATAAAGATTTAAGTTCTTAAACCCATTTATGGCCTATCGAACTTTTCGGACGGGCCATGAAATATCGCGCTGACATAGATGGTTTACGTGCCATTGCCGTACTTGCAGTGGTGCAATTTCACCTGTCTATTCCATGGCTGGCCAGCGGCGGATATGTCGGCGTTGACGTGTTCTTTGTCATCTCAGGTTTTTTAATCACCAGCATTATTGTTGAAGCAATTGACGCTGGAAAATATAGCATCGCTGACTTTTACGAGCGCCGCATCCGCCGCATTTTTCCGGCACTCTTTGCTGTTTATGCCTTCATTTTATTGATGTCGCTTTTAATTATGTATCCCGCGGAAACAGGGCGCATCGGGCAGACAATTTTATCGTCAGAGTATTTTGTATCCAACATCTTCTTTAGCCATTCCGCTGGCTATTTTGATGTGTTGACCAAAAACAATCCGGCCCTTCACACATGGTCTTTGTCTGTTGAGGAGCAGTTCTACGTCTTTTTCCCACTGTTTATGTTTGCGATTGTCGCATTGGGTCGGAAATGGCGCAAACCATTGATTGCTGTTGCTCTTGTGGGGCTGTTTGTTCTCTCCGCCTATTGGGTCAATATCTCGCAGAACCAGGCTTTCTACCTTGTACAATTTCGCGCATGGGAACTGCTGGTTGGCAGCGCTCTTGCCGTAGGGCTTGTTCCCCCTACTAAAAATCAAAATCTTGCGGAAGCCATTGGCATTGCTGGCCTTGGTGCCATTCTTTACGCCGTCTTTTTCTACGATGAGGCTACGCTTTTTCCTGGCGCCAGTGCGGTTCTGCCTTGCCTTGGCAGTGCTGCAATTATCTATGCAGGCGGCAGCAAACAAGGCTTTGCGTCAAAATTGCTCAGCCTTGAACCGATGCGCCGTATCGGCCAGATTTCCTATTCCATGTACCTTTGGCATTGGCCGATCATTGTTTTCTACGCCTATGTTTTTCCGTTCAGGAATGTGGAAAAAATTGGTCTCGCGGTCGTCATTCTCATCGTGTCTTGGCTTTCTTGGCGCTTTATTGAACAGCCGTTTCGGCACACCTCAAATACAAGAAGCACATTGCCCACGTTCAAATGGGCGGCCGTGGCCATGGCGTCGCTTACGCTCTTTGCAGCAAACGCAGAAAACATTGCGCGTGCCTTCAATCCTGTTTCTCAACAGTCCGAAAAGCTGATCGCAGAACTGAGTGCTGATCACTATAGCGCCATGCGACTTGGCAAGTGCTTTTTGGACTCTTCTCAAACCATTGCCTCTTTCAAAGTTGAAGAGTGTTTGCACCTCGATGCGAACAAACAGAATGTATTGTTGATTGGCGACAGCCATGCGGCTCATCTTTATCCAGGCTTTCACCATGTGTTTCCAAGTGTGAACATCATGCAAGCCACAGCATCAGGCTGCAAGCCAATGGAACATTCGAAAGGGGCAAAGCGTTGCCTTGCCCTCTTGGACTTTGTTGAGAATAATTTTCTTCCTCAGAACCGCGTCAACACCATCGTGCTGTCTTCGCAATGGGCTGAAAGCGATATTGAAAATGCCGTTGCCCTTGCATCACGGTTGAAAGCCTATGCTGATCATGTCGTCATTTCAGGCCCCATTAATGAGTTCAGGCAAAACCTACCGCGCATCGTAGCCAATTCCGTGGAAGCCCATGTAACCCCAGATGACTATGCAAAAACCTACTTGTACACCGAACAGGCAAGCACTGATGCACACTTTGCAACGCTCAAACTTCCGTTTGGCGTAACCTACGTCTCACCCTACAAAGCTTTGTGTACGCCTGTCTGTCGCACTCTCATCGATGCATCAACGCCGATGCAATTTGACAGTGAGCACCTCACCGAAAAGGGTTCTGACTTTATCGCCAAACAAATTGGCCCAAGCGTGTTGCACCCTCCATCGTGACTTAGGTTCAGGTGGGCCTAACAGTTTTCTACCGTTCATCCATGTGGCACGGCAGTTGCTGCGTAACATTCAACCATGTACGCACGGCCCTTAAACCTTCCCGAACCGCCGGAAATTGCGGCTTATTCGGGTCAAACTGGCGCAAACTTGTTGCGGGTACATGCACTTGTATCGATTCAGGACATTGTTAATGCCGAAGACCTATGGCGGGATTTAGAAGAATCGTCCACCGCACCAAATTGCTTTTTCCAATCCTATGCATGGTGCAAAAGCTGGGCTGAACATCATGGTGATGAGCGTCATCAGCCCGTTATTCTAATGCTGACGCGCAACACCAAAGCCATTGCAATTTTACCGCTGATGCAAGTTATGGTTCGTGGTGGTATAAAAGTGATGCGCGCCCTCGGTGAACCACATACGCAATATACAAACCTTCTTACGCAAAATGGATCGCTAGATGATGCGGCCACAGATGTGCTGCGGGAAGCTTTGCACAGTTGGCCAAACATTGATGCGATATTCGTACAATATGTTCCCGAATTATCACCGCTTCAAAAAGTCTTTGGCAAATTGTCCGAAATTCCAACATTGCGCAATGAAGCTTCACAATATGAATTGAAGACTTTCAGCTCTGTCGAAGCCTTCACAAAATCGCTTCCTGTCCGTCGCCGACAAGCGCAGCGCCGCGCTGCTTCCGCTTTACAAGGTGATGGCCCTTTATTGCTCGAAGTCATTTGGCCCGATGACGCCAAATTCACCGGTGCACTTTCGCAATGCTTGCGATGGAAAGACGAATGGATTTCAAACACAGGCCGCATGAATGCTGGTATCAATGATAAAAGTCACAACGTCTTTCTTGCTTCCATCCAAAGTGCTGCACATAAAGACGGGTCAGTCATTTTTGCACTTAAAGCAGGCGAACGCCCAGTGGCCTATCAATTGGGGTTCATCCACCACGGTCATTATCATCTCTATACTGCAAGTTTCGAATGGCGTTTGCGCCGCTGGTCGCTTGGCACAGTTCTGATTGATATGACGATTGGTTGGTTGATCGAAAACAAAATTAAAATCTTCGACCTGATGGGTAACCCTGCCCCATATAAGGGCAATTGGAGCAACCATTCTCTAATACTGAGTGCTTTCATGACCAGCAAAACATGGCGTGGAAAACTTTATGCTCATCTCTGGGTCAAACTTCTGCGACCGCGTTTGAAAAACATCTACCATCATCTGCCGCAAGCCATTCGTGTACAGATGTTACGTTTGATGCCGCGTTCAGATTGACGCCCTCATAAATCTTGCTAACCTGATTATCTGAATTCGCGCCACACAAAATCAGGAGCTGCAAACATGGCCTACTATGATTTTATGGTCACCCCCGCCAAGCTAGACCGCATGGCCGAGTATAAAAAGTTGGTCGCCAAATCCACTAAGCTTTGGAAGAAGTGCGGCGCTGTGTCTTACATGGAGTGTGTGGCGGAAGACGTAAAACCCGGCAAAGTCACATCCTTCCCGCAAAGTCTAAAGCTAAAGTCTGACGAAATCGTGGTCGTCTGCGTGATCGGCTACAAATCCAAAAAACACCGCGACCAAGTCTGGGCAAAAATCATGAAAGACCCCTTCATGGCCAACTACGACATGAAAGCCGCCCCCTTCGACGCCAAGCGCATGTTCTTCGGCGGGTTCAAACCGCTAGGCGGGTTTTGACGGAGACAGGTCAATCTGTCCCTGCACCCGCCTTAAATACCTACTTTCCGGTTTGGTAAAGCAGAATTACCTTGTCTAGACTTGCATTGTGTTTTCGGCTTTCTTCGCGGATGAACTTGCATCTAGCTTGATCGTGGCCAACAATTTCGGTGGCAACACTGTGAGCGTAACCATTTCTAAATTCAACTAAGTTATCTCTTTCATCGATTTTGTTAATCAAGCTAGAGAGCAAATCGCCATTTCCCTGTAGTTCAGGAATGCTCTGAATATTTCTCTTAAAATCTTGCCGCGGGTAAAAGTATCCAAACTCAAAGTTTCGGCAGCGAGAAATCTAATTGAATCTTCGTAGTTTAGCTTTCGCAATTTCTTAAAAAGATTACAGGCAGTTTTCAGTTTTGATTTCAGCCGCACCAATAACTCTTTTTGGACTGTAGATTGATTTGCCGCAGGTACAAGCAACCCAAGTAAATTAATAGCTTTTATCATTTTAGAATCTATCTCGCTAACCTGATCCATTAACAGACCTCTGACCTGATTAACCCGATGTTCCTCCACGTGCATTTCACGCGAAATCTCGATCAACCGCGCAGCCAGATTACTACGGGGTGTAATCATCAAATTTTTTCCAAGAATGTCCTCTTTGCTTGCTTCTGCAATGAGTTGAGACGTTGCTGTTTGATCCGCTGCTGGATTACCTGCTGAGTAGAAAATAATTGGACGATAGATTGAATGCCCATCTCGGATCCATTTGATCGCATCAGGGCCATCGAACCCGCCCGTCATGTGGAGGTCCACCAAAATCAACTCGAATACCTTCTCTTCGAACAATGATTTTAATTCTGCCTCAATCCGCTTCTTAAAATCCGGAGGAGATTCTCGCGCTCCAATTTTTACTTCTACATTGTGAAATACAGTATCCATGCCGACACATTCGTTAAAATCAGAAAATGACTTCTTCGTTGCTTCCAAAGAACTTATAACATCGTTTATGCACAAAACATTGTACGTAAGCTTCATTTGCGCCACCTAATTCGCACGAAGGCACCTTTAGTCTTTTCGTTTGACGCTATCGATACTTCGCCTTCCAAATCTTCTACGATTTGCTTTACGTTGTAGAGGCCAATACCTGAACCATTCGTTGTTGTAATGCCCGCGTCGAAATAGTCGCTAGGCTTGAACTTCCCGTCAAGTCCATAGCCATTGTCGACAAAATCAATCCAAAAATAATCCGAATCTTCATTTACGGAAACAGACAATTTTTTCGCTTCAGCTTTAACTGAATTGCTTATGATGTTGTCTAACAACATCGACACTTCAAGCGGGCTTAGATTGAGAACAAGTTCACTATTAGAACTGTTGTTGAAGCCAATATCTATTTTCAACCCACTGCCGAGAAGTCTTAATCTCGCTCAAATATTGTTCAACATACGAAAAAATGTCTTGCCGAATGTTGTCGCTCATCATGTTGAAATTTGCTTTGACAATTATTTTTGCCAATTTATTAATTTTGGAGATTGCAAAATGGGAGGTTTTTATTGCTTCCACGAGCGTATCGACATCCAAAGTTTCGCCACTTGTGTGGGCACTCAAAATACCCTCGAAATCGTCTTGGATCTTCTGACCCCAAATTCCGATCAAATGATGCATATTCTCTATTCTTTGACTGTCTTCAGTCAGATGCGATTCGGCAAACAACCTTCTCTTTTTTTCTGCAATTGATGCTTGAAGATATTTAGCACTTGTTTCCTTAACGCGTGAAATTCGCTCGTCGTTGCGAACAACATATTTTTTTACATCTCTTTTTTCAGCTGATGTCACTTCATAGACAGACCTGGCAGATACACGCGATAAACAAATGTCAACGAAGGTTTCATACTCAACAATTTTTTCCTTGGCAATCTCACCAATTTTCTTTTCATCAATCTTTACATTTCGAATTTTACTCTCTCGCGTTTGTGCGGCGATGACTGACTCGATCGAGGCTTTGATATCCTCGTAGGAAAACTCATTGTCTTTGGGGGCCGCCCTATCCCAGTCTATACCCTTGATCACGTAATTTTCTAAAACACGCAGCACACCAGGCAAATAGGCTGGCAACTTTTCCAATGAATCACCGTCTGTCAATTGTTTGAACGATTCATTGTGTTCCAAGCCTTCTCGACTGGCGGTTGGTCTGAAAATGCGTTCATGATCTTCAATCTCAACAACACCAAAGAGTTCACGGGTTCCTAAAAACCGTCTTACCCCTTGGGTCTTACGTTGATTTAGTTGCAACCAATCATCTTTGGGTTCGCCATACGGCATGACACGAAAGCCATTGAGAAACAGCATAACAGAACTGTAGTCACCGGAGGTATAGCCTTTAATCGCCTTGAACGATTTTTTTCACCTTGACCTAGATTAGTGGATATCGCCTGAAATATTTTTGCGTTGAGTATATGGATTGTCCTCTTCAAAGGTCAGGATTTCATGGCCATAGTGCCGCAAAGCTGTCTGAATTATTTTGCCGTTTTTTGATAGTTTGGAGTAAACCGAAACTGACTTGTTGTCGATTTTTGACAACATTTTGTTTTTGATCTGCTCATCAAATTCAAGCCCTCCACTCTTACTTTTAATATCAAGTGACTTAAGATGAATAGCGAACTTGGCTTTAGGGTCGATAATGAAGCGCTCTAGTTCTTGCCGCAACTTTTCTATTTCAGATTTACCCCAAGCCTGCCTTAGGTCTTCTATGACAAGGCAAGTCTCATGGTCAAAACGCGCAAGCGAAGTTTTTTGTGTGAAATGGTCGTCGCTAACATGGGTAGGGGCAAACTTAACAAAGGATATGTCTTTTTCTGGGTCATCAATTTCGAACTCCTCCCAATTGATCAGGAGATATACTAATTTTCCTTCTGAAGTTCGCGTATACAGACTAAGTTTTTTGCCCAAACGGTCGCATGAAAATCGTCCTATTCCTTTGTCACCTGCATAGTTACCTTCACCTTTCTTTCTCGAATTCCGCTTTCCCGAAAATGCAATGGTCAGCCATTTGGAGACTAAATCGTCGAGGCTCATTCCTGTGCCGTCATCTTGAATAACAATCCGCGACACCGACGAGATCGTGTTTGCTGCTTGAAACTGTAGTAGAACACTTTTTGAGTCAGCGTCTTTTGCGTTCTTAATAAGCTCAATAATTGCGATGTTGCTATTTGTTATCAGACCCTGTCCGATAATATCCTTTAGTCTGATATTGGCCCTAAAGCTGTGCAAGTGGTCAGCCATCAATACTCTCCAGTGACTGGATCGCTCGTCCCAATGCTTCGGCCATTAAAGGCGTCGGCATTGCCGACTTGCGCCCCTCGGGGACATTCGACTTTCCGACGCGCACCACCAGTGGTATATTTGCCCATGAATTCGAACCAATCGGGAAAAGATTGAATGCGCGCACTTTCTCTCACAGTCAAAATCCTTGGCTCGCTGTAATGCAACAGGTCATCTGGAAGAGTGGTTAGCGTTCTTGAGAGCATGTTTGGATGTAGCGGTGTAAAGCACTGCTTTTTTGTTCCTAGCTCTGAGAGCTCTGCTTTCGTCAAGCTCTTGCCTTTTATTGAAGAATCCAAAATCAGCTTGAAGCGATCTGTTGTCTCTTTCTTGTGTTTGGCCAAACGTAGACTATTCGGTTTAAGGCCTTTGGCTACTCCATGGCGCATCAATTTTGAAATGACGTCAGTCCCTTCGCAACTATTCTATCTGCTGAAAGCCAGAAGACTCATTACTGGGAATAAGCGTTGCATTTCGAATTTCTAAATCGGTAATTGCATCGCTCACGGTCGTGTCATTCTTGGTGTGCAGACCTTTGCTCTTTCTATATTCAGGCAAAAGGGAGGTCAAAATCTCGAACGGAGATTGTTTACAAATTACATCTTTGCGAACTGCCATCATTATGAACCGTGGCCTAGGTTGCGGCACCCCAAACTTTGAAGCGTTCAAGAGTTCAAGAAACACCACATATCCATTTCATTGCATTTTCTCTTAACGACTTCAGAGTAAATTCTTCCTTTATCTGCTTCCTCAAACGCAATTTTGACGCTCTCCACAAATTTCGCTTGTTCAGTCACATAATGGGTCACGGCTTCGTTGATGATGAAATTTCTAGACCTGCGCGTCAGCTTCGCCAACGGTCAACTTCAGTCCGCACCTTTGGCTGGAGGCGGATCGATAGATTCTCAGATTTTTCCGTCATTACAAAATCTCCAAAGTGATTACAAAGTAACCACATTACACGAGTCGTCCCCCATCCCCCACGTCGTCTTCATGATCGGCTCAAGACTGTTGCTGGGTTTGGGTATTTGCGGATGCTTTTCTGGAGTATTGCGGTTTCTAGCCTATCGACCGCGCGGTGTCAAGCATTTTATTCCTTGTTACGGTATTTAATTACAACCCACTGAAATTCATACCGATTCTAAGTGTCGTTTCTGCACCTATAGATTGAACCAACTCAATCGCACCACCAGAGACACTCACCCAACCTGAACTATATTTTTATTGCCCCACCCCCTCACCCCCTTGACGCTTGTCAAGCTTAACCTCTCGTTAATCCACCGTTTCAGATTGGCCTGTGGCTTATATCGTTATTGCACTTGAGCTTAGCCCTAGAATCGGATGATCTTAGCTTCAAGACGGACAACGACGTTGCCTTACCCACAAGATGTAGTGTTAACCTTTCGTTAAGACACTAAGTGTTGACGGGGCTTTACGGGTGTCATAATGTTGTTGTCCAAGGCCTGCGAGGCCAAATGGCATCAAGCCAAGTGAATTCAGGGCGTATTCTTGAATTCCGCATCGCGGTGTTGGGGGCGTAACAACGCCAATACAGGAAGTGTGTTGAACACGGGTGGGTTTTCATTCCGTGGGCGGATTCGTGCGCCCACGGTTCATAATTGTGCGGATGGAGGCCATCCGCAGGGCAAGAAATTTAAGGGGAAGACTATGAAGATTGAACGTCGCTATACAGTTGAAGGTCAGGATGCGTACACAGGTATCGACTTCCGTAACGCTGTCAGCGAAATCAAAAACCCAGACGGTTCCATTGTGTTCCGCTTGGCTGACATTGAAGTCCCCTCCTCATGGTCACAAGTGGCCACGGATATTCTGGCGCAGAAGTATTTCCGCAAAGCCGGAATTCCAAAGTCCCTCAAAAAAGTAGAAGAAGAAACCGTGCCATCATGGCTGTGGCGCTCGGTTATGGACGAAGAAGCACTGGCCGGCGTTCCCGACAAGGACCGGATTACGGGCGAACGTTCCGCCAAGCAGGTGTTCAACCGCCTTGCTGGCACTTGGACCTATTGGGGTTGGAAGGGCAAATATTTCGACACGGAAAATGATGCCCGCGCTTTTTACGACGAGCATTGCGCCATGCTGGCCCGCCAGATGTGCGCGCCCAATTCGCCCCAATGGTTTAACACCGGCCTGCATTGGGCTTATGGCATTGATGGTCCGGCCCAAGGCCACCACTATGTCGACCATGAAACCGGCAAGCTGACCAAGTCGAAGTCGGCCTATGAACACCCACAACCCCACGCCTGCTTCATCCAATCCGTTGCTGATGATCTCGTCAACGAAGGCGGCATCATGGATCTTTGGGTGCGTGAAGCGCGCCTGTTCAAATATGGTTCCGGCACCGGCTCTAACTTCTCCTATCTCCGCGGCGAAGGCGAAAAGCTGGCGGGCGGCGGCAAATCCTCCGGCCTCATGAGCTTCCTCAAGATTGGTGACCGCGCAGCGGGTGCCATCAAGTCCGGCGGCACCACACGCCGTGCGGCCAAGATGGTTGTTGTTGATGTCGATCATCCAGATGTTGAACAATATGTCGAATGGAAAGTGAAGGAAGAGGAGAAGGTTGCCTCTCTCGTCACCGGTTCCAAAATCGTCAAGAAGCACATGACTGCGATCATGAAGGCTTGCGTCAATTGCGAAGGTCCGGGAACGGATTGCTTTGAAATTGAAAAGAACCCTGCCCTCAAGCGTGCTGTCAAAGAAGCCCGCAAGGCCATGGTGTCGGATAACTACATCAAGCGCGTCATTCAGTTCGCCCGCCAAGGCTATACGGACATTTCGTTTGATACCTATGATTCAGATTGGGATGGCGAAGCTTACCGCACCGTTGCTGGCCAAAACTCCAACAACTCCGTCCGCGTCACCGACGACTTCTTGAAAGCCGTTGAAACCGATGGCGATTGGAGCCTCAAGGCCCGCCGCGATGGCAAGGTGATGAAGACCATGAAGGCCCGCTCCTTGTGGGACAAGATTGGTTACGCCGCTTGGGCTTCAGCTGATCCTGGCATTCAATTCCACTCCACGATCAATGACTGGCACACCTGCCCAGCTTCTGGCGAAATTCGCGCTTCGAACCCTTGCTCGGAATATATGTTCTTGGACGACACGGCCTGTAACCTCGCATCGCTGAACCTCATTCAGTTCAAACGTGCCGATGGTTCATTCGATATCGAATCCTACGAACATGCCGTTCGCTTGTGGACCATCGTTCTCGAAATCTCGGTGATGATGGCGCAATTCCCGTCAAAGGAAATTGCCAAGCTGTCTTACGAATACCGCACACTCGGTTTGGGCTTTGCCAATATCGGCGGTTTGCTGATGACCTCCGGCATTCCCTATGACAGCCATGAAGGCCGCGCCATTTGCGCGTCGATCTCGGCCATCATGACCGGCATCAGCTACGCAACCTCGGCTGAAATGGCCAAGGAGCTTGGCCCCTTCCCCGGCTTTGCCAAGAACCGCGAACACATGCTGCGTGTCATGCGCAACCATCGCCGCGCGGCTTACGGTGCAGCCGTTGGTTATGAAGGCATTGCCACCAACCCTGTGCCACTCGATGAAAATGATTTGAAGGACAAATCACTCGCCGAAGCTTCACGCAAGGCATGGGACAAAGCTGTGCAAATGGGTGAAGCCCATGGTTACCGCAATGCTCAGTCCACCGTCGTTGCCCCAACCGGCACCATTGGCCTCGTTATGGATTGCGACACCACGGGTATTGAACCTGACTTTGCACTGGTGAAGTTCAAGAAGCTTGCCGGTGGCGGTTACTTCAAGATCATCAACCAAGCCGTGCCAGAAGCTTTGCGCTTCCTCGGCTACACGCCAGATCAAATCGAACTGATCATTGGTTACGCCGTTGGTCACGGCACCTTGGCGGATGCACCGGGCATCAACCATGCCCAACTCAAGGCCAAAGGCTTCACAGACGAATTGATTGCCAAGGTTGAATCCGGTCTGGCCTCGGCCTTCGACATCAAGTTCGTGTTCAACAAGTGGACGCTGGGCGAAGACTTCTGCAAGTCGGTTTTGAAAATCTCGGCTGAACAGCTGAATGATTTTGGTTTCGATTTGCTGGCCCATCTTGGTTTCTCCAAGGCTGACATCGACAAAGCAAACATTCATGTTTGCGGTGCCATGACGCTTGAACAAGCGCCGGGCCTCAAGGACGAACACCTCGCCGTATTCGATTGCGCCAACCCTTGCGGTCGCATTGGCAAACGCTTCCTTTCGGTTGACAGCCACATCCGCATGATGGCCGCATCGCAGCCCTTCATCTCGGGTGCGATTTCGAAAACCATCAACATGCCAAATGATGCTGCCGTTGAAGAATGCAACGCGGCTTACATGTTGTCGTGGAAACTCGGCATTAAGGCCAACGCGCTGTATCGTGATGGTTCCAAAGCTGTCACAGCCTTTGTCTTCACAACTTATCGCTGATGAGGATGATGGCGAAGATGTTGCCGAAACCCTTGCTGCCAAGCCAATGCATGGCCGCGTTGAAACCATCGTCGAGCGGATTGTTGAGCGCGTCGTTGAACGTCAGTTCGAACGCGAAAAACTTCCAGGCCGTCGCAAGGGCTATACCCAGAAAGCCGTCGTTGGCGGTCACAAGGTTTATCTGCGCACCGGTGAATATGAAGATGGCAAGCTCGGTGAAATCTTTATCGACATGCACAAGGAAGGTGCGGCTCTTCGCGCCATGATGAACAACTTCGCCATCGCGATTTCTGTTGGTCTGCAATATGGCGTGCCGTTGGAAGAATATGTGGATGCGTTTACGTTCACCAAGTTTGAACCCGCCGGCATGGTGCAAGGCAATGACTCGATCAAGAACGCCACGTCGATCCTCGACTATGTGTTCCGCGAGTTGGCCGTGTCCTACCTCGGCCGCAACGACCTCGCCCATGTTGAACCATCGGAACTTGGCTTTGACTCCCTGGGCAAAGGTGTTGATGAAGAAAATGCAAAGCCTGCAAAGCAATTTGTATCAACAGGCTTCGTGCGGAAGAGTAACCTCAGCAATGTCGTGATGATCCCGCAAAGTGCAGCAGTCGCAACATCAGCGGCTCATGCATTGCAAATGCGCGCAGCTGAGTCCGTGTCAGTGGGTTCACTGGCCATCGCACAAGAAGCCATGGTCGCCATGCCCGAACCCGTCCAAATGAAACAAATGGACCGCCGCACCGAAGCCAAGCTGAAAGGCTATGAAGGCGATTGCTGTGGCGAATGCGGCAACTACACCATGGTGCGCAATGGCACCTGTATGAAGTGCGACACCTGCGGATCAACGAGCGGGTGTTCATGAGGTCTATTGTCTGATTGAGAAAAGGCCGGAGGAAACTCTGGCCTTTTTTGTTTGCTCATTCTCTCGGCTTGTCATTGCCGCACTTGTTGCGGCAATCCATGGATCATCAGTGACAGTGTTGCAGTCGAGCGCGTCTCGCGCTCGCGTTGACATTCCGCTCGCACTGCGATGGATTGCCGGAACGAGTCGACAATGACAAGTTTTGGGAAATGGTAAATGTACGAAGACAAGGTCTATTGTGTCTATCTGCTCGCGTCGAAACCATATGGCACGCTTTACATTGGCGTTACTTCCAACATTGTCGGTCGGACATCGCAACACAAGGAAGGGGTATTCGAAGGCTTCAGCAAGAAGTACGGCATCCACCGTTTAGTTTGGTACGAAGAGTTTGGCGACATCAACCTTGCGATACAACGCGAGAAGACGATGAAGCATTGGTCGCGACAATGGAAAATCAATTTGATTGAGAGAGACAATCCGCAGTGGGATGATTTGTATTCTCGCTTTTTTGAAGTTGGTCCTCGACTATTCTGACACTTCATTTTGTTCGTCGAACGACTGAATGCAAAAATTATTTTGTGGACAACATCGCTCCTTCATTCTTCCACAACAAACCACACACCTTCACGATCAAAAATTCAACATTTCGTCCGCTCACGGAGCATACTTATTTTACAACACCTTTTGGAGCATAGACGCAAGCTATTTTAATATCATCCGTCTCACGGACGAAAATCGGATTCACCTGTTTGTTTACCACTTGTTAGGCACATTGAGCGACAACACCACATATGGTTCGGTATCTTGCCGAATCACACAATAGGGTTCAGAAAGATTATCAGTGACAAGCGCGTAAATGACGATGAGTTATGCACTGCGATTGTATCACGATAGTAGAGCCTGCGTTGTGGGGCAAAAACAACTCAATCATCCAGGAGATGAACATGGCTGCTAAAAAAGCTGCAAAGAAAACCGTAAAGAAGGCCGCTAAGAAGGCTGCTCCTAAGAAGGCTGCTAAGAAGGCCGCTCCTAAGAAGGCTGCCAAGAAGAAGGCACCTGCTAAGAAGAAGGCTGCAAAGAAGGCCTAAGCTTTTTTTGTTTGAGAGTTTACTCTCGATCATCAGCTCCGGATGGCAACCGCCTCCGGAGCTGATTTCGTTTTGAGGTAATGCACAAAAGAAAAAGGCCGCAGAATATACGGCCTTTCTTTTTGATGTTGATGTCGAACTACTGCTGCACGTAAATGCGCGTACCAATTTTCACGCGATCATAGAGATCGATCACGTCGGCATTCATCATGCGAATGCAGCCCGACGAAACGGCACCGCCGATTGACGCTTCATTGTTGGTGCCGTGCACGCGGAAAATCGTTCCGTTGATATAGAGTGCGCGGGCGCCCAGTGGATTGCCGGGGCCACCTTCCATGAAGGGCGGAATGATATGCCCCTTGGCAGCTTCACGTTCGATCATGCGTTGGGGTGGTGTCCATGATGGCCATTCGGCTTTGCGACCAATCGTCGAGTTGCCGCCCCATTGGAAACCCTCTTTACCAACTCCAACGGAATAGCGAATAGCTTCACCGTTGCCCTTGATCAAATAGAGTGCGCGTTCTGGTGTGCGCACAACGAGCGAACCGACTGGATATTTCGTTTCGTTCCAATCAACCGTCTGGCGTGACTTGCGACCCGAAAGGCCAGCAGCCCCCAGTGATGCATATTGCACGGGGCGACCCGTTGTTGTGACGCGCACTTTCTTGGTGCCGAACAAACATTGCATGAAACCTTTGCAGTCCTTACGGGCCACCAGGCGCTTTTGCTTTTCAGCTTTTTGCAGCGCTGCTTTTTGCGCTTTGATCTTCTTCAGCGCTTCATCGCGCTTAGAAGCCACAGCAGCTGCTTTTTTCTTTTTCAGCACCAAAGCTTTTTCATCTTTAGGCTGGGTCGCTGCAGAAGCCATGGGGGCAAGGCTGGTTACAGCAAAGGCAACGGCTACGGTGGCAGCCATTAAATGTCGCATCATTCTTTTCGTCCTCAATTGTTGCTCTGGCGGAATCTGTGCAGCCCCCACGATTCCGCCCTTATGGTTAATATCAGGTTTCCGGTAAATTCAAACGTATGTGAAGTTCGCGAAGCTGTTTTGTTGTTGCATCTGAAGGTGCGCCCATGAGCAAGTCTTGCGCCTGCTGGTTCATTGGGAACAACGTAATCTCGCGCAGGTTGCTGGCACCGACCACCAGCATGACGATGCGATCCACACCAAAGGCCATTCCACCGTGGGGCGGCGCGCCATATTGGAAGGCGCGGTACATGCCGCCGAATTTTTCTTCCACCACCGCTTTGTTCATGCCTGCAATTTCAAACGCCTTCACCATGGTTTCAGGTGAATGATTGCGGATTGAGCCGGACGCGATTTCAAAGCCGTTGCACACCATGTCGTATTGGTAGGCCTTGATGGTGAGCGGGTCTTGATTTTGCAGCGCGTCCATACCGCCTTGTGGCATCGAAAATGGGTTGTGGCAGAAGGCGACGTGCTTTTCTTCGTCGTCCCATTCGTAGAAGGGAAAATCAACAATCCAAGCCAGTGCGAATTCATTTTCGTTGGTCAGCGACAATTCCTTGCCCACGCGTGCACGCGCATCACCAGCGAACTTGACGAATTTTTCAGGACGGCCTGCCACAAAGAAGCAAGCATCACCAACGCCTAAACCAAGTTGTGTGCGAATGGCCTCAGTGCGTTCTGGTCCGATATTTTTGGCGATAGGCCCTGCTCCGCCCTCTTCACCATCGCGCCAGAAAACATAGCCGAGGCCGGGTTGGCCTTCGCCTTGGGCCCAAGAATTCATGCGGTCGCAGAAGGCGCGGCTTCCGCCGGTGCGTGCAGGCACGGCCCACACTTCTACTTTCGGATCGTTCGCAATCATGCCTGCAAACACTTTAAAGCCAGAACCAGCAAAGTGCTCGGTCACGGCTTCCATGATAACGGGGTTGCGCAGGTCAGGCTTGTCGGTGCCATATTTCCGCATCGATACGGCATGGGGAATACGGGGAACGTCTTTGCGCACGGTTTTGCCGTTTGCAAACTTCTCGAAGGTTTCAAGAATGACGGGTTCCATCGTCGCGAAGAGATCATCTTGCGTGACAAAACTCATTTCCAAGTCGAGCTGATAGAATTCGCCAGGCAAACGATCAGCACGCGGGTCTTCGTCGCGGAAGCAAGGTGCGATTTGGAAATAACGGTCAAAACCCGCCACCATCAGCAGCTGCTTATATTGTTGTGGCGCTTGCGGCAGAGCGAAGAACTTGCCGGGGTGAATGCGTGATGGCACGAGGAAGTCGCGCGCACCTTCCGGCGATGATGCTGTGAGGATTGGCGTTGAAAATTCATTGAAGCCAATATCGGTCATGCTGTTGCGCAGTGAGGTCACCACCTTGGTGCGCGTCATGATGTTTTTGTGCAGCGTTTCGCGGCGCAAATCGAGGAAGCGATATTTGAGACGAATATCTTCCGGGTAATCCGGCTCACCAAACACTGGCAATGGCAGTTCGGCGGCTTGCGACAACACTTCAATGTCGGTGGCATAAACTTCAATTTTGCCGGTGGGCATATCTGCGTTTTCAGTGCCAGCGAGACGCGCGCGCACTTGGCCATCTACCTTGATCACCCATTCCGAACGAACGCTTTCAGCAGTCTTAAACGCTGGTGAAGCAGGGTCAGCCACCACTTGCGTCATACCGTAGTGATCGCGCACGTCGATAAATAACACGCCGCCATGGTCGCGCACGCGGTGAACCCAGCCGGAAATGCGGGTTTCAGTTCCCTGATGTTCGGGGCGAAGAGCGCCACAGGTGTGGCTACGATAGCGATGCATCATGATAAGCGGAAATTCCTTAGATTTTCCGCGCTAAAACGCATGCGCCAAGCGATTTGTCAAGTTTGACAGCGAAGGCTTTAGCCGTTTGCGGCAGCCTTTACTGTGGCAGGCTTGGTGCAAACTTTTTTGCCGTCTTTTTCAATGCACTTTTCGACGACTTTTTTGGCTTTTACCGCTGGTTTTTTGGCTTCTACCGCAGCCACTTTCTTAGCCTTGTCGTCAACTTTTTTGACCGCAACGACTTTCTTTGGTTTTACGTCTTTTTTCTTTGCGGCTTTAACGTCAGGCTTTTTCTTTTTGGGTTGGTTCAACTGCCAGAACAACCCACGATAGGGCTTCTTCTTCACAACCTTTTCAATGTCATTGCCAACTTCTGCGAAACTACGGCCCGCACCACCACCGCTGAAATCAAAGAAACCACCTTTCAGCGTCACACGCGTGTTGCTCATGCCGGCTTCACCAACAAGGTCAAACAATGTCTCAGCATTTTCCGGTGCCAAGCGCACACAGCCATGGGAAGCACGGCGGCCTAAGCTTTTGGTATAGAAACTGCCGTGAATGGCGTGGCCACGCTCAGTAAAGAAAATTGAATGTGGCATGGGCGCATCATCCCATTCTTTGGAGAAATGCTCAGCTTCCATACGGAAGGGGCGGAAATTGCCCGACGGTGTTTCATATTTTGCAGCACCTGTTGAAACCGGCCACACATATTCAGTTGATCCATCAACCTTCACCGTCATTTTCTGGCTGACCTTGCTGATGATAATTTCAACCTTTTTGGCTTGAGCCTCCAAAGTTACAAAAGTCAGTGACAAGAAAAATGCGATTGCAAGGGCCAGTGAACGGCGAAGATGCATGACGGGTATCCACAGTGATTTGAACTCTGGCTAAACTAGCGCAAGCTGGGCAAAACTGTAAGTCACAATAATGTTGGATTAGAATTCATGCCGTGGACGCATAGCAATAGCATTTTCGCCAAGGATTTCAAACCGAAGCCCTATTGGTGGGAGGCCTTTCAACCCGCTGCTTTGCCGGAGGTGCCACTGCCAAAGACGGTTCCCGTGGTTATTGTGGGGGCTGGATACACAGGCTTGAACGCTGCCCTAGAGCTTTCAAAGCATGACATTGAGTCGCTTGTGTTGGATGCGGCTGAACCTGGATTTGGCGCTTCCACGCGCAATGGCGGCATGGTGTCGGGCGGCGTGAATGTGGGCAAGCGCATGCTCAACAAGGCCCTCACGCCTGAGCAAGCCAAGCCATTTTTAAATGATGCGGTCGATGCCTTTACCTATGTGGAAAGCTTAATTGCGGACAACAACATTGAGTGTGGCTGGCACAAGCGCGGGTATTTTTTAGGCGCATGGTGCCAATCCCACTTCGATGCGATGGCAAAAAAGGTTGAAGCCCTAAATGACGAGGCTCAATCAGGTGCGGCTATGGTCTCACGTGATGAACAGCGCGGTGACATTGGTTCGGATTACTATCATGGCGGCATGGTGGTGGAGCGCGCAGCACATTTGCACCCTGCCCTTTATTATAAAGGGCTGCTCGCGTTGGTGCAAAAAGCAGGAGTGAGCATTGCTTCACGCACGCCTGTCATGGGGCTCGTTCAAAACGCGGACAACAGCTGGGCCGTTAAAACGCCACGAGGAACTGTTCGTGCTGGCCAAGTGTTGATTGCCACCAACGGCTACACTGGGGATGTTACGCCGCAGCTCAAACGCCGTGTTGTGCCTGTGGGTTCTTATATTATCGCAACGGAAGAACTTTCCCCCGAACTTGCAAAAACTCTCAGCCCCAAAAATCGCAGCTTTGCCGATACACGCCGCGTGTTGACGTATTACCGCATGTCGCCGGATGGCAAACGCCTCATATTTGGTGGGCGGGCAAAGTTTGGCTTTAGTGATCCAACAGAAACAGCACCCCTGCTCCATCGTTTTATGACGGATCGATTCCCGCAATTGCGAGGCACAAAAATCAGCCATGCATGGACTGGCAATGTAGCCTTCACCTTCGACGAATTACCCCACATGGGAAAACATGAGGGTTTGCATTATGCTTTGGGCTGTAATGGCTCTGGCATTGCTATGATGAGTTATTTGGGCCGCGAAACGGCGCGCAAAATTGCAGGTAAAGCCAACCGTCAAATTGCTTTTGACCAGCCTGAATTTCCAAGTCATCCGCTTTATCGTGGTTCACCTTGGTTCTTGCCACTGGTCGGCGCCTGGTTTCGCACAGCAGATTGGTGGGACAGACGCTTTCACTGAGTGTTGACAAAACTGTCTCCACCAATACACTTTACGGTTTAGCGAATGTGTAATTGCGATGTTGGACTTT
The DNA here is from genome assembly GCA_963779145.1 of uncultured Alphaproteobacteria bacterium. Lineage (GTDB taxonomy): Bacteria > Pseudomonadota > Alphaproteobacteria > Rhizobiales > Aestuariivirgaceae > Aestuariivirga. The sequence continues at coordinate 154,670 of CAVZXJ010000043.1, read as the reverse complement.
TCTGCGGAATCTATTTTCATCTGGCTTTTCCATGCCTCAAACTTGATGGCGTTTTTGGCGTTCCTTTTACGCGATCAATTGCAGCTGCGCGTGATGATGGCCGTCAGCTTGGCCCTGCAGGGCCTCTACTATTTCGCTATACCGGGCGGACCGCTTTTTGATCCCTTGTTCTGGAAAGTTGTATCCTTCTTCGCCAATGCCATCATGATTGTGTGGGTTTTTGGCGGGCGATTGGATTTCGGCATTCCCGCTGACTTGCGCGGACTTTACGAAAAAATCAGTGTGCTTTCACCGGGGCAATTCCGCAGGCTCATCAAATCGTCAAAACGTACGACAAGCACCCTACAGCAGCTGCTAAATGAAGGTCAAAAGTCGGATCATTTGCATTATCTCTTGAAGGGCGAAGTAGAAATTTTAAAAGGCAACTCGCGTCATAACATTTCATCTGGCGTATTCTTGGGCGAAGTAGCGTTTCTCAACGACACGACAGCCTCGGCGACTGTGCGCTTGAAAGACGGCGCTGAATGCGTGAGCTGGAACAGTGCCTCGCTCAAAACTCTTATGCAGAAAGATAAAGCCATCGACATTGCCATGCGCGGAATCTTCAATCACGACTTGGCGGCAAAAGTTGCGAATAGTGTGCCGATCAAAAATAACTAGTCTTTATGATCGGCTAAAACGCGCTCAATGCGGCGATCAGGGATCAACCACATCAATGCAACTGCTGCTGTGAACAGCACGCCGATTAACGGCAAGAAGAAGCTCGAAATCATCGCAACCACATAGCCTACGAGTGAGATTTTGCCCTTGCTGTCGGAACCAATTGCACGTTCAATATCTGATCCTGCACCGTGTACGGCCTTAATGCAGAAAACCAGTATGGTGTATGCAATAGCTGCCATAAACATATTCAAAGCGTAGACGAAAACAGGCCACTGGCCAAAATGGTTTTCACCCATCCAACCCGTTGAGAATGGCACAAGCGAAAGCCAAAATAGCAAATGCAAATTGGCCCACAGTATTCCGCCAGACACTTTCTTGACGGTGTGCATCAAGTGGTGGTGGTTGTTCCAATAAATGCCGATGTAAATGAAGCTCAAGATGTAGCTCAGGAAAATTGGCCAGAGCTTGAAAAGCGTTGCCAGATCTTCACCATGGGGAACTTTGAGTTCCAAAACCATGATGGTGATAATGATGGCCAACACGCCATCGCTGAATGCTTCGAGTCTGGTTTTGCCCATACCGCCTCCACTCAGTGCGCCGCAACTGTCGCCTTCGGCTCGCGCATTTTCAACAACTGCCACACAACATAAACGCCCACTGCTTTGCTCAGCACTTCCATGATGAACGCGGCTGGCGACAAATATCCGGCGAGGTGTTGGAACACAACTGTATCAAGTGGTACCGCAATTAAACTCGACATCAAAATCCGGCTTTGCAGCGATTTTTTCCAGAATGAGAAAATGCCCCAGTCAGCTGTTTCTGAAATTACAAAGGCCACGAGGCTGGCAACCGCAATGGCAGGGTCGACCATGAAATAGGTCAGCAAACCAGCCAGCAATGTTGCCACGAGAATGCGGTGGCCGATTTCGCGTTGCGCGTAGTCACGCAACACAAACACAGCGCCCACCACCAGATTGGCGAGGAACAAGTCGCCCCAGGCCGTTTTCCAGAACGTCACGCCTTCAACAAGTTGGGCGGGCGCAAACAACCAATTCACCGCCAAAATGGAGATGATGTAGCTGAGTGTCCAAAAAACGGCCTTGGGCTGAATGTTCATTAGCCAACAATTTCCTTGGCAGAGAAGTTCTGCTTGATTTCCTTCTTGGCGTTTTCAACGCTGTCGGAACCATGCACCGAATTTGCATCGATGGAAATTGCAAATTCTTTGCGGATGGTGCCGGCTTCGGCTTCCGCAGGGTTGGTTGCGCCCATAACAGCGCGGTACTTCTTCACAGCGCCATTGCCTTCAAGCACTTGCACAACGATTGGGCCAGACACCATGAACTTTACGAGGTCCTTGAAGAATGGGCGCTTGGCGTGCACGCCGTAGAACTTCTTGGCATCAGCCAATTTCCACTTTACGCGCTTTTGCGCAATGATGCGAAGGCCAGCGGCTTCGATTTTGGCGTTGATGGCGCCCGTGAGGTTACGCTTTGTTGCGTCAGGCTTGATGATTGAGAATGTACGTTCGATGGCCATTTTTTCGTCCTTCTTGAAATGGAATGGCCCGCTCTTTAGCGGGCCATGTGTTGCACTGCAAGATAAACGACGAGATTATTCTTCGGCCTCACCCACCACCGCCGTTGCACGGCTGATGGACACGCGGCGGTTTTCTTGTTCTTGTTCAGCTGTTGGAATTTTCAAATAGCGCTCGCCAAGGCCAACGGTTTTGAGATTCTTTGAAGGGATAATGTAGTAGGTGCTCAAAGCTTTTTTCACAGCTTCAGCGCGAGCTTTCGACAGCTTGTCATTATAAGCGTCGGAACCCACGGCATCGGTGTGGCCTTCAATCAAGAACACTTCGCGTGGATATTTCTTCAGTACTCGCTCTATGACTGAAGCAATTTGGTCGAGATTATCAACCTCTTCTTCACGCACGAAAGCCTCATTGAAGCCAAAGCGGATGGTGTCAACTTCAATACGAGTCAACGCCGCACGGGCTTTTGGTTGCGTGGCAATTTCTTCAACCGAAATTTTACGTGTGATTTTGCGACGAGGCGGAGCCAGCAACGCACGTTCAATATCGTCGTCTTCCACTTCAGCAGCAAAAATATCTTCTGGAAGATCGTCCATCGCGAAGTCTTCATCGTCTTCAATCACGATACGGCGAATGTTTGCTGGTTTTTCCAGTTCGACACGGCGAATATTGCGATCATCTTGCAAACGACGGCCAAGGAATTCACGGTCACGACGCGTGCGGCTGCGCCATTCGGTGCGTTGCTCTTCGTCATAATCACGGAACTGTTCAGATGTTTCAAAGTCGCGGCGTGCGCGAATGCGATAGCGCAATTCACTTTCATCAAGCTCTTCGGAAGCACGGCGATCCCGCAATATTTCGCGAACTGGCGTTCCCGCATTGATGACAATGTTGATGCTTGGCTTCTTCTTTGAGGGTGCTGGTTGCCCGCTTGCCTCAGCAGCGGCTTGCTGTTTCTTGGCTTCATCTGCCACTTGCGCCGCAGCAATTTTGGCCTCTTCTTCAGCCTTCACCTTTGCCAAACGTTCGCGCAAAATTTCACGCTCACTGCGCAGTTTATTGCGCAATGCACGTTCTGTCTTTTGCGACAGTTCGTTTTCTGCCATCAAATCACGCATGCCATCGAGGCGGGCACGCAAAGCTTCGTCACTCAAGGTGTCAGCAGGTGTTGCGTCTTCAAGGAAAACACGGGCTTTCTTTTCAGCTTCCGGGTCACCAGCATTGCCGTCCAATTCCTTAACTTCAACCTTGTCCACAGCAGGTGCGGGAGCGGGTGCAGGTGCAGGCTCTGCTGCCTTTGTTTCAACTGGCTGTTCTACAACGGGTGCTGGTTCCGGTGTTGCTTCTTGTACAGGTTGGGCTTCAGGTTGCGGTGCAGGTTCTTCTGCCTTCAACTCTGGTGCTGGCTCTGGTGCAGGTTCTGGCGCTGGCTCAACTTGTTGGACGGGTTCTTCCACCTTTGGGGGCGGAGGGGCTTCTTGCGTTTGTTGTTCCGCAGGCTGTTCCACTGGGGCTGGTGCCGGGGCTTGCGCTTGGGCGCGCGTTTCAAGTTCTGCGCGGTCAGCATCCATTAGGGCTTGTAGTTGAGCTTTAATATCATCAGGCAAAGCTTCAGCTTTTAGCTGCTTTCTTGCCTGTCTTGCCCGCGCCTTCAAATCTTCATCGCTCAACTCTTGCGAGGTGCGACGATCATTGATGAGGGCTAATACCTCTTCCGGCAAAGCGGCAGGGGCGGCAACTTCCGCAGGCTGTTCAGCAGCGGGTTGGGTTTGATTGTCTTGCGCCACCACCGGGCTCAAAAACAATCCCAAAGCAACCAAGCTAACAGCAGCAAATTTAAACGTCATTCCGTCCTCCGACTCATTTTCGAGTGTTTTAAATGCCTTAGCACTGGGGCGGAACTAAGGGGCAGATGTGACTTTTTCGCCACAAGTCTGAACCCAGGATGAACAGGTTCAAACCAAACTCACACTTGATTTTGGCGGCAGCCTGCCGCATCTCAAGCGCATGTCTTCAAATACCATAACAGTTGTCGCCTTCTATCGGTTCCATCCGCTTGAAAATATTGCGGAGATCCGCGCAGCACTATTGCCAACGCTCAAAACACTAGGAGCAAAAGGCTCTGTTCTTCTCGCTGAAGAAGGGGTGAACGGCACTCTTGCTGCGTCCGCTGAGAACATTAATGCAGTGCTGAATGCCGTCATTGAACTTTGCGGGTTGCCGGAATTGGATCGAAAATATTCCACGGCCCCAGCCCTACCCTTCATGCGGCTTAAAGTGCGGCTCAAAAAAGAAATTGTCACCATCGGCAACGTTAAAGCCAACCCCAATGAGTTGGTGGGCGAATATGTTGAAGCCAAGGATTGGAACGCGCTCATCAGCGATCCAGATGTGATCATCGTTGATACGCGCAATGACTATGAGTATCGCGTTGGCACATTTCGCAATGCCATTGATCCGGGGACCGAAAGTTTCAGCCAGTTTCCAAAGTGGGTGAATTCAAACCTCCATAATATGAAGGGCAAAAAAATTGCCACTTTCTGCACGGGCGGCATTCGCTGTGAAAAAGCCACGAGCTTTATGCGCCATGAAGGCTTTGAGAAAGTCTATCACTTGAAGGGTGGCATTCTCAAATATTTGGAAGAGGTGCCACCCGAACAAAGCCTGTGGGATGGCGCTTGCTATGTGTTTGATGAACGCGTGGCCGTTGTTCATGGTTTAGAGATTGCAGATTTCACAACTTGCCACGGCTGTCTTGAACCTGTTTCGGCAGTTGATCGTCAGTCCACGGACTATGAAGAAGGTGTATGCTGCCCACAGTGTGCGGGAAAATTGACGACAGAACAAAAAGCTTCAAACCGCGAACGGCAGAAGCAATTTGAATTGGCGCAAAGCCGAGGCCAAAAACATTTGGGGCCTGTTGAATGACGTCCAAGTCATTTCAACAAGCCCCAATTCGTTTGATATTAAAACCGATTACATGCCGCCGGTAACAATCACTTCAGTTGGCGTTGTTTCAGTCGAAGCCGTTTCTTCCAAAACGATTTTTCCATCAAGAAGTTTATCCAGTGCTGCACGCACCTCGGGCGTTACGGGAGTCTTGTTTGCAGCAGCTTCCAATGCAGTCAAAGCAGCAGCTTCAGCCGTTGCAGCTTCAGCAGTTGCGTCGGCAGCTTCGGTTACAGCCGCGTCTGCTGCGGCTTGCAAAGCAGGAAGATCAACGTTGAGCATTTCTGCTGCAGCGGCGATCTGCGCAGCTTCAGCGGTGGAGATTTGACTTTCCAAGTCTGCGATGGCCGCAGTTCCACTGATAAATGCTGGATCTGTTTCAGCCAATCCTACGATTGCAGCTTGAGCATCTGTAAGTTGTTGGTTGAGTGCCGCAAGTGACGCGACTGCATCATCAACAGCCTTTTGCAAAGTTTTCGCTTCAGCCAAAGCTGCATTTGCATCTTCCAAAGCTTTAGTCGCTTCAGCCGCATCCTCATTTGCTTTGATCGCTTCTGCGTTTGCTACGTAATAGGTGCGGATTAAACCAACGCGTGAGTTTGGTGCAGCATTGGCAAATGCCTTAGGCGACGCATGGGCCGCATTCAATGCACCCAGTTTGCTGGCCATTGCGCCCTTACTGGATTTTTCTTTCTTTGCGCCTTCAATGGACGCGACCGCAAGAACCTTCTGTTTGCCCGCCAATTTTTGTTCACTTGGTTTGATCTTGCTTGCCGAACGTTTTTCAGACGTTGGTTTTTTCGAAACCGCCGCTACCGATGCTTTTTTCTTTGGGCTGCCAAGGATGAACTCCTTGAGCGACTTTGGGCTTTTCCTGTCGGATCCGACATTTGATTGACCCGCAGGGGTGGAGGCTTGGTTTGCAGAAGCACTTTGCCCACCACCATTGCCGCCGCCATTTCCGATTGCCACCGCTATTTCCATTACCGCCACCATTGCCACCGCCATTTCCGCCACCATTGCCATTACCATTTCCGGCTAAAGCTTGATCGGCGTTGAAATGAAATGGCGAAAAGCCCGTGGCGGGCAAAAAGATGAGTGTAGCGGCGAGAGCAACGTTACGGATGAATTTGTGATTGGACACGGCAAGGGTTCTCCTGATTCTGAACGAATCGTAGCTTGCTGTCCCTAAATGCTGATTAAAGACTTTGTTAAAGTTTTCAATGACCGAGCAATAGAGTTAACCCGTCCAGCCTAAGCCAGATGCAACACAGTTCATCGTCGCCAACAACGGCATGTTGAGGGCTTCGCTGGATTTTTGTTCGCGGGTTTGCCGCAACAGTTGTACTTGCCAACGATTGGCTTGGTCCACCATAGGGCGCACGCGGTCAAAGCGACGACGGAAACCTTGGAAGCGTTCGCACAGCTGTTTTGAACCCGACAATTCTAGCATCACCTTGGACGTGCGCTTATGCTCGTGCTTGATCAGCGCGAACAGACGTTCTGCATCAATTCGATTGGGAACGAGGGCTGCATATTTTTCGGCGACGTCCATGTCCGCGAGGAAAAGCGACTTTTCGACTTCATCAACTGCAAGACGGAAACCTGGAGATTTTAGGAACATGCCTCGTAAAAGTTTCAAGCCATCACCACCACGCGCTGACAAATAATCGTCCAACGCATAGCCAAGGCCATACCATCCCGTGAGCAAATGGCGATTTTGCGACCACGCAAACACCCAAGGAATAGCCCGCAGGTCTGATAGACCTTTCGCACCAAAGCGACGCGACGGGCCGCGAACCGATTTTGAGGAGCGCCAATTCTTCAACCGGGCTGGCCATTTGAAAATAATTCAACAGGCCCGGGATCTTCAGCCAATTTGCGATAGGCCTTGAATGATTTCTTCGCGATGTCTTCGACGGCGGCTTGATGTTCCGGCACATGCTTTTGGTCTGGCTCATTGGCAGATTTCAACGTGTGCAACAACACACTTGCTGTCAAAACTTCCAAGTTGTTTTGGGCGGTACCACGGTTGGCGAATTTCAATGACACAACTTCGCCCTGCTCGGTCACGCGCATCATGCCACCAACTGAACCTTGGGGTTGGGCAGCGATCGCGCGGCCTGTTGGTGCACCACCGCGCGAAACGGAACCGCCGCGACCGTGGAAAAAGCGAAGCGTAATGCCAGCGTCCTTGCCAGCTTGAATCAAGCTGCGCTGGGCTTCAAACAATTCAAAGCTGGCGCAGAAAAAGCCACCGTCTTTGTTGGAGTCGGAATAACCCAACATAATCTCTTGTGCGCCGCCATTGGCCGCGACGGAGCTTCGCACCAAAGGTTTGGCTAACAGCGTGCGCATGATGTCGGGGCCGGCGCGCAAGTCTTCAATGGTTTCAAATAGGGGCACAACTTTGATGCGGCAGGTTTCGCGGGCATTCACGTCGGAGAAAAGCCCCGAATACTTTGCGAGAAGATAGAGCCCCAGAATATCATCAGCACTTTGCGTCATCGATAGAATGAATGTACCAATGGCTTCAGGATCAGGGCCATCCAATGTTTCGCGAATTAAGTCCAGCAAGCCCAAGAGTTCTTGTGCTTCCTCGGAGATATTTTGGAAGCGCGGCAGGAAGCCCAACGGCTTATCGAGTTCTTCGGCCAACCAAGCCGTCCATTCGGCGGTGCCTTGCACAGGTGCCGGCGTTGCGGTGACGGGATTGAGCTTATGCCAAATCTCGCCCAAAACGCGGTTTACCACGGTGGTATTTTGACGCAAATCCAATGCTGCCGTGCGGAAACCAAAAATCTCCGCTTCCCAACGGACAGGCCGCACAATGCCGTAAGCCATGCCTGGAATGTTCATGGCGCTCAAAGCGTGTTCAGCAAACTTCAAGAGATCAATGAATTCGTTGACGTTCGCAAAGGGTGTTGCAGTCCCCTCGCCACCCGTCGCCAACAAGCGATAGGACAAGGCACTGAAAAACTGGCGGAACGGTTCGGTTGGGTTGCGGGAAATAATCTTGTCGCGTGCCGCACTCAATTCCAATTGCGCATCCAAAGCCGTCTTGAATTCATCCGCGAAAGGAATTTCATAGGCACTGACGGAAACAAGGCGACCCAGTTCATTCAAGCGCGCGCCCAAGCGTTCAATCGCGGCATCACGGTTTTGCGCCAATGCGTTGCGTGTTGTCGCCACGGTCACAAAGGGGTTGCCGTCACGGTCGCCACCGATCCATGAGGAATAGCGAAGTGGCGGTTTCACTTTGCCTTTCAGTTCAGGGTAATGGCGGTTCAACGCCATTTCGAGCGAGTCACACAAGTAAGGTGTGCGATCAAACAAGGCTTCACGGAAAAAATGCAGTCCCCAAGCCACTTCGCTTTCAACGGTAGGCTTTTCCGTACGGATTTCACCCGTGAGCCACAGCAAATCGATTTCATTTTTAACTGAAATCAAAAGTGCATCACGTTCGCGCGGGGTCCAGCGCGGGCTTTCAAGTTCAAACAGCTTCAAATAAATGCGGCGATGAATCTCAAGCACAGTCACGCGCTTGGCTTCTGTCGGATGCGCTGTGATTGTTGGTCCAACATCCAAGTGCTCCAAAACCCGCGCAACCGTTTCGGGCGAAACATTGTTGGCTGCTGCTTCTTTAATAGCGTGGGCAAAGGAACCGATGACTTCGTCGGGGCCACCTTCTTTTTCAATGAGGCGGCGATTGCGGATTGAAGCATTTTCTTCAGCAATATTCATCAACTGCAACCAGATGCCGATGACCTGCAAAGCGTGCTCGACCAAATGGTCAGGAATTCCGGCTGCCGAGTCCGGATCGTCAAGAATTGGCAGCACTGCCGGTTCACGCTGGCGGATCACTTGGCGCAACAGATCGCGGAGGAGTTCCGTCAATCCTTCGATATATGACGTATCTTCAAGGATATGCGTGGCCTGACTGTTCACCGTTGTAACCTTTTTGATGGGCGTACCTCAGTTCTTTGTGCAACGCAGCATCGATTGAGTCAATGGATTTGCTGCATGGCGGCATAACGGCTATGCGACTGCTCATGTTACAGGTTCAAGGACTCACTTACCGCATTGGCGGTCGCGTTTTGCTGGAAAATGCCAGTGTTACCATTCCAACAGGCCATCGCGCCGGCTTGGTGGGGCGCAACGGCATTGGCAAATCGACATTGTTCAAAATCGTGCTGGGGGAATTGTCAGCGGAATCCGGCACGACTTCCATGGCCCGCAATGCGCGGGTGGGCACGGTGGCACAGGAAGCGCCTGGGGGCAGCGACAGTTTGCTCGACGTTGTTTTGGCAGGTGATGTTGAGCGTGTTGAATTGCTGGCGGAGGCAGAAACGGCAACTGACCCGCATCGCATTTCCGAAATTCAAATGCGACTGTCTGACATTGGTTCGCATTCAGCACCCGCACGCGCGTCGGCAATTCTGGCTGGTTTAGGTTTCACCGACGAGCAAATGGCAGGCCCCTGCTCTGCTGTCTCCGGCGGTTGGCGTATGCGCGTGGCTTTGGCTGCGGCGCTGTTTGGCCAACCTGATGTTTTGCTATTGGATGAGCCTACAAACTATCTCGATTTTGAAGGCACGATTTGGCTCAAATCATTCTTGAAGGCTTATCCGCATACCATCGTGCTCATCAGCCATGACCGTGATTTGCTGAATGAAGTGGTCACTTGCATTGTGCATGTGGACCAGCAGGTGCTGACAATTTATCAAGGAAATTACGACAACTTTGATCGGCAGCGTCGCGAAAAGCAGGCTCTTTCTGTTAAGCTTAAAAAGAAACAACAAGACCAGCGCGACCATATGCAAGCCTATGTGGATCGTTTCCGGTTCAAGGCATCAAAGGCGCGGCAAGCACAAAGCCGTCTGAAGGCGCTGTCAAAGCTCGAGCCGATTGCCGACATTGTTGATGACCGGGTCGTGCCATTTCGCTTCCCGAGTCCAGAACGAGTTCTGGCACCGCCGTTGATTAGCATGGACAAGGTTGCAGTTGGCTATGAGCCGGGCAAACATATTCTCAAGAACATCACGCTGCGCATCGACCCGGATGATCGGATCGCAATTTTGGGTTCCAACGGCAACGGCAAATCGACCTTCGCAAAACTGTTGATTGGAAAGTTGAAGGCGCAAGGTGGCTCGCTTGTCGTCGCACCCAAAATGTCAGTTGGCTTTTTCGCGCAACACCAAATGGATGAATTGGCAGATGGCATTACGCCATTTGATTACATCACCAAGCTGATGCCAGATCGAAGCGTGGCAGAACGTCGGGCCAGACTGGGTGCAGCGGGCTTTGGTGCGTCACATGCTGATTCAAAATGCTCCACCTTGTCCGGCGGTGAAAAGGCGCGGTTGCTGTTTCTGCTCGCTACGTTCCATGGCCCCCATGTGTTGATCCTCGACGAACCCACAAACCATTTGGATATGGATTCACGCGAAGCTTTGATCCGCGCCATCAATGACTATGAAGGCGCTGTCATCCTCATCGCCCATGATCGACACATTATTGAAACCTGTGCAGACCGATTATTGCTCGTTGAAAATGGTGGCATTAAAAGTTTTGATGGTGATCTTGATGAATATGCGGAGATGGTGCTTTCGAGGCGGCGCGGCAAAGAGCCCGAAAAACCAGTTGCTGCTGCACCGGTAAAGCCAACCGTCGAAAAACCTGCTTCGCGGCCTGCCAAAGCACTTCACAAAATGATTCACACACTCAACGCAAATATGTTGAAATTGCAGGATAAAATCACAATTCTGGACCAAGCCTTGGCGGACCCTTCGATCTATCAGGAGGCTGCCCAAAAGGCAGCTGACTATGCGAAGTTGCGCAACAAGTTGGCACAGGAATTGAGCGATAACGAAAACAGTTGGTTGGAACTGAACGAGGAACTTGGCAATGCATGAATTGAATTTGACTCAGAGCTGGTTTGGCTATGCCGCGCTTGCCATTTTTGTCATTTCATATCTCCTCGTCATTTTCGAAGAAGGTCTCGCCCTCCGCAAATCTAAACCTGTACTTATGGCCGCAGGTTTGATTTGGGCCTTGATAGGGTTTGCCTATACGGCCGCTGGCATTCCAGAAATTGCCAAAAAGGCGGCTGAACATACGATCTATGAATACGGCGAATTGTTTTTGTTCCTGCTGGTGGCCATCACCTATGTTAACACCTTGGAAGAGCGCCGTGTGTTTGAAGTACTGCGCGCCAAGCTTACGGCCCGTGGGCTTTCCTATCGGCAGTTGTTTTGGCTCACGGGCATCATCGCATTTTTTCTCTCGGGTGTTCTCGACAACCTGACCACGGCCTTGATCATGGGTTCAGTCGTTCTTGCGGTAGGTGCGCATTCGCCGCGCTTTATTGCCATTGCCTGTATCAGCATTGTCGTTGCTGCAAATGCGGGCGGCGCATTTACACCCTTTGGTGACATCACCACTTTGATGGTATGGCAGAAGGGCAAGCTCACATTCTTTGAATTCTTTGCGCTCTTCATTCCATCACTGGTCAATTGGTTGGTGCCTGCGGCCATCATGCATTTTGGCATTCCGAAAGAGACCCCCGCCCCCGTTGAAGAAAAGGTGCGTTTGAAGCCCGGGGCCATTGGCGTCATCATGCTTTTTGCATTGACGATTGCCACAGCCGTGTCGTTCAAAAACTTCTTAGGCCTACAACCTGCCCTCGGCATGATGTTGGGCTTGGGTTACTTGCAAGTCTGGTCATACTTCCTGCAACAGAAAGGCAAGCGCGCTGAAAACACCGACATGGTGCTCAACTCCTTCAAACAAATTGAACGTGTTGAATGGGATACGCTTGCTGTTTTTCTTCGGCATTATTTTTGCAGTTGGTGGGCTTGGCGTGTTGGGCTATCTCAACTTGGCGAATGAATATTTTTATTCGCAGTGGGGGGCCACGGCTGCGAACATTATGGTGGGGATTTTATCGGCCATTGTCGATAACATTCCCATCATGTTCGCGGTTCTCACCATGGACCCACAAATGAGCCACGGCCAATGGTTGCTGGTGACACTCACAGCTGGTGTCGGCGGTTCGATGCTTTCAATTGGTTCTGCTGCTGGTGTGGCATTGATGGGCATTGCCCACGGCAAGTACACCTTTTCCAGCCACTTGAAATGGACATGGGCCGTGGCACTCGGCTATGCTGCAAGCATAGGAGTTCACCTTGTCATCAACGCATCGAAATTCTGATAGTACTTCACGCATCAAGCAATTCATCGATCACGAAGCAACGGGCGGCTTGTTTCTGGCGCTTGCGGCGCTGTTTGCAATTCTTTTGGTCAATTTTGGTTTGGCGGATATTTATCAAGATTTGTTGGAAGAGCGCGTGCGCATTGGCATTGGCGCACTCACGCTCGATAAATCGCTGCACCATTTTATCAATGATGGTTTGATGGCGATTTTCTTTTTTTTGGTTGGCCTCGAAATCAAGCGTGAAGTGCTGGAAGGTAATCTATCAACGCCATCACAAATCGTGCTCCCCGCGGTGGCGGCATTGGGTGGCATTGCCGTGCCCTCAGCACTCTATGCGTGGATCAACTGGGGCAATGTTGAAACGATTTCAGGGTGGGCCATTCCTGCGGCCACGGATATTGCTTTTGCCCTTGGTGCTTTGGCCTTGCTGGGCAATCGCGCACCGCTTTCGCTCAAAATTTTTCTGCTCACTTTGGCCACCTTTGACGACCTTGCGGCCATCATCATCATTGCTTTGTTTTATACGGCGCAGCTTTCAGTGTTTGCGCTGGTTGGTGGTTTGGTCTGTCTCGCGCTGCTTGTGATTTACAATCGCGTGGGCGGTGAGCGGACGGCGATTTATCTGCTCATCGGCTTCTTAATGTGGTTGTTCGTCTTGAAGTCAGGCGTTCACGCCACGTTGGCGGGTGTGGCTTTGGGCCTTCTCATTCCTTTACGTATCAGCGATGGCTCATCACCATTGCACGCGCTGGAACACGGGCTTCACCCCTACGTTAAGTGGCTTATTTTGCCGCTATTCGCGTTTGCAAATGCGGGGCTGCCTTTGGATGGTTTTACGCTGGACCAATATCTCGCAAAGTGTGCCTTTGGGCATTATCGCGGGGCTCGTTGTTGGCAAACCAATTGGCATCATGTTGGCAGTTGTCGCAATGGTTTCGTTGGGCTTTGCCAAATTGCCTGAACAAGCCAGCTGGCGCTATATGCTCGGTGTGTCCTGCCTTGCGGGCATTGGTTTTACGATGAGCTTGTTTATTGGTTCGCTCGCGTTTTCCAATCCGGAACTTGGGGCGCAAGTGCGTGTTGGCGTGGTTGGCGCTTCGATGATTTCAATTCTGCTGGGCCTTGCCATTATGTGGCCCGGCAAGTTTGAGTCACGTTGAGGCTTGGTCTTTCCAGCGGCCTTCGTCGTCTTGCTTCCAATAGCGAATGGTCGCGTTTTCTGATTTGCAGCGCCGCCACAAGTCGCGGGCTTGTGCAACTGCGCCCTCGTCATTGCCATCAAACATGATGCTGGCACGTTCGCAAGCACTCAAATCCAAGGGCGCTGCGCCATCAATGTAGAAGCGATAGACGGCAGAATTTGGCGGGTTATCATCCGTACACAGAAAGATCGGTTGCGCTTCCGGCAATGGCTCACCTGCAAAGCCATGGGGAATAAAGACGGCGTCCTCCAACCCCCAAAGCTTTTGCGAAAACTCGCGCACGCGTTCGATCGTCGATGTCACCACCGCCATGCGTAATCCACGTTCAAGGCCGCGTTGCAAAATGCGCGGCAATTCCTCGTCAACGGATTTGCGTTCGAGATGATAAAACCAGACCTCAGCCATTATTTTTCGTAGTGCGTCGCCACAAGGTTGTTGAGCAAACGCACACCCCAGCCCGAAGCCCAGCTTTGGTTGATGGGAGATTTCAACGAATCCATGGCTGTTCCCGCCACATCCAAATGCGCCCACGGCGTGTTGTTGACGAAACGTTGCAGGAACTGCGCAGCGGTGATGGACCCCGCCAAACGACCGCCTGTATTTTTCATATCCGCCACATCATGGTCGATGAGTTTGTCGTATTCCGGTGTCAAAGGCAGTCGCCACACTTTTTCACCCGTTGCCAAACCAGCTTCGCTCAAACGTGATGACAATTCATCGTTATTCGAGAACAGTCCTGCATGCTCCTTGCCGAGTGCGACCAAAATAGCACCCGTCAGCGTGGCGAGATTGACCATGAATTTGGGTTTGAACTTGTCTTGAATATACCAAAGCACATCCGCCAAAACGAGGCGACCTTCTGCGTCGGTGTTCAACACGGCAATGGTTTGGCCAGACATGGATTTGACCACATCGCCCGGGCGTTGCGCCATGCCATCAACTGCATTTTCAACAAGGCCAATTGCGCCGATGACGTTGGCTTTGGCTTTGCGTTTGGCAAGTGTATGCATCAACCCGACCACACAAGCGGCCCCTGCCATATCGCCCTTCATATCTTCCATGCCCGCTGCAGGCTTGATGGACACGCCACCTGTGTCAAAGGTCACGCCTTTGCCGATAAAAGCCACGGGCTGCTCGCCCTTCTTGCCGCCATCCCAGCGCATGACAACCAGACGCGCTTCAAAAGGCGATCCTTGCGCTACGCCCAACAATGCACCCATGCCCAGTTTTTTCATTTGGGCGGGCGTTAGAATATCAATCTTCACGCCCAGCTTGCTCAAGGCCTTGGCGCGGGCGGCGAACTCTTCAGGATGCAACACGTTCGCAGGTTCATTGACGAGGTTGCGCGCAATGTGATTGCCAGCTGCAATGGCTTCGGGGGCCACAAATGCTTTTTTGACAGCAGCAGGTTGTGCGCACAAAACCGACAGGGCTTCGAGACTTGCTACCTTCTTGTCCTTTTTGGATTTGTATTGGTCAAAATCATAACGGCGCATTTGTGCACCGGCGGCCATGTTTGCCACACTTGCTGCGTCAACAATTGCAGAACTGTCAACACTTGCTTGTTTGGCTTTGGCACTTTGCAAAGCACCCACAATAGCACCGCCCAGATATTCAAACTCCCGCGCAACGAGGCTTTTGGCTTTGCCGATTCCCATGGCGATCACCCGGTCAACGCCACCACCGGGTGCCAGCACATCCAGCACTTGGTCTTTTTTGCCTTCAAAGCCGCCCGCTTTCAGTGCCCGACTCAATTGGCCTTTGCCTGCTTGGTCAATTTGTTTAGCTACTCCAGACAAAGCCTGCCCTTCTTCTGAAATAAGCACGAGGGTGCCGGACTTAGGCATTTTGACTGCATCAAAGCTGATTTTCATGGGGGATTCGTTCCGTCTTGATTTGAAGTCACGTGCATAAGCCTTCAACTGGGCTTCGGCAACGCGTTATCATTACGTTTACCCTGTTGAAAAGGTGCCTTTTTCCCGACTCACTTCGGCACCAAATTGTTGCTTAGGTCTGTCGAAAGGGCTTTGCCTTGGTGCAAAAACCCTTTAATGATTGTTAACGATTTGTGATCGGTTGGATGGGGATGTGGCGCTGAAGGGCACGGGGCACGAGCGGAACAGGAAAGGTCGTGGGCATTTGGCCCAGCGGCACCTGTTGCTTGGGTTGTCGGCGCTTTCACTTTTGGCCGTGAATGGTTCAGCTTTCGCCATTGAAGAAAAGCCTTTCGTCAAACCTGTAATCGAAGAACCAGCAGCGGGAACTGCCGCTGACTTTGTGGCCGATAAGCTGACTTATGACCCTGCGACCAAACTTGCTGTTGCCACGGGCAGCGTGGTTCTCACTTACGGTCCTTACAAACTCATCGCGACACGCGTCACTTACAACCAAAGCACTGATGCGTTTACAGCGAATGGCTCGGTTGAATTACGCGAGCCCAATGGCAACGTGATGCAAGCGGCTTCGATTGAATTGACCAATCGTTTCAAGCTCGGTTTTGCCCGTCATTTGAAAGCGCTACTCACCAACAACGTCACCATCACCTCGATCTATGCCAAGCGCATGGAAGGCGGCATTACAGTTTTTGAGAATGCTCATTACACGGCTTGCCGTGAGTGCGGCACGCGCAATGGCGAGCCGTTGTGGGAATTGGTGTCGGACCAAACCACACACGATCAGCCTGCGAAAGATCTAATTCACGTTAACCCACGCCTCAAGATTGGAGGCGTAACTGTTGCCGGACTGCCCTATCTCCGCCACGCCGACCCTTCCGTGAAGCGTCGCACGGGTTGGCTTATTCCGAAGGCGAAATTTGGCCGCGAATTTGGTGTCGGCGTTGTAACGCCCTACTTCTGGGCGATTGCCCCTGATAAAGACGTCACTTTCCGCCCGATGTGGACAACGCAGCAAGGTTTATTGGCCGATGCTGAATATCGGCAGCGCACAGAAACAGGCTTGTTCTCAGTACGGGGCATGGGCATTTATGAACTTTCGCCTGAGCGTTCGACGGAAGATAATCGTGTTCGCGGTGCGATTAAGACAAAAGGCAATTTTAAAATCGACAATGATTGGAACTGGGGCTGGGATGGCACTCTCGCGTCCGACCGCACGTTCCTTGACGACTACGACTTAGACAACCGCAACATTTCGAAAAGCCAAGTCTATGTCACTGGCCTTTGGGACCGCAACTATGTATCCGCTCAAGCCTTACATTTTGCAGCACTCAGTAATGATGTGGATGCCGATAGTTTGCCCACGGCCTTGCCCTACATCAACGGCGAACATTATTTCGACCAACCCATCATGGGCGGTGAACTGAGCTTAAACTGGTCGGCCTATGCAATTTCGCGAGACGACTCGAGCACTCCATTCTCCGAAGCATCCCACGGCACCATGCAAAGCCGCGCGACTGCTGATCTCCGCTGGAAGAGCCGCTTGATTTCTGATGGTGGTGTGTTGCTCACGCCGTTCGCTAATTTGCGCAGCGATTTTTATGTGACCGACAATTTAGCAGACCCACTTGCCCCCGGTGGTGAACGTTCGCAAGAAACCACAGCACGCATATTGCCTGCCGCTGGTTTTGACGTCCGCTTCCCGCTCATCTCTGGCCATGATTATGGTCAAAGTATCGTGTCTCCCGTGTTTCAGTTCATAGCGTCTGACAATGAAAAGAACGCTGACAACATTTCAAATGAAGATGCCATCACACTCAACTTTGACCAATCCAGCCTGTTCCTTGAAGATCGCTTCACAGGCTATGATCGTTTTGAAAGTGGCGTGCGCACCAACGTGGGCCTGACCTATACGTTCCTAGGGTCGAATGGTGGATTTGTAAAAGCCAGCGCTGGTGAAAGCTTCCATGTCGCGGGCAAGAACAGTTTTGTTGCGGGTTCAGGCCTTGATGGTTCGAGTTCCGATCTTGTTGCTGCCCTCACCGTGCAACCGTGGGACAATATGTCATTGTCATACCAAGTGCGTGCCGAAGAAGATTTGTCGGCCATCAATCGTCAGGAAGTGTTTGGTAGCCTCACTTTTGACAGCTTTGCCATCAATGCTGGTTATATGCGCATTGCGGCAGAACCCGCCTATGGCCGATTGGTCGAGGAAGAATGGGCCGAAGCTGATATGCGATTGGGCCTCACTGAAGGATGGTATCTGTTTGGTGGCGCCCGCTACGATATTGAAAACAGCTTCATGGCCAAACAGACGCTGGGCCTTGAGTTTGACTGCGAGTGTATGAATTTCAAGATGGCTTATTCTGCGACCAAGGATGACAAAGCGAGTGCAGCCGATCATCGCGTTATGTTCTCCATTGATCTGGCGACACTTGGCGGTTCCAGCGTCTCTGGGAAATTCTAAAACAATGCGATCATTGAAATTATCCAGCCTTGTTGTTGCTGCGGTCTTGCTTGCCTGCCCAAGTGCAACTGTCCCATCGCTTGCGCAAGACCAAAAAGTTATCGTTACAATCAACGATCAACCCATCACCAGTTTCGACATTCAACAACGCATCAATCTCTGGAAAATTCTAGGCGACAGTCGTTCAAAATCAGCAAGCCGCAAAGTTGCTTTGAATGAATTGATTGATGACATAGCGGCCAATGAAGAAGCCAAGAAGTTTGGATTTGAAGCGACTGAAAAAGAAATCGATGCGCGCATGGGAGACTATGCCAAAGGCTTGAAATCCGATGATGCAGGATTGAAGAAGAAACTCAAATCACAAGGTGTTTCCGTTTCTGCCATGCGTCAATATTTGGGTGGCCGCATAGCGTTCAACCGTTTGGTGCGCGGTAAATTCAAAGAAGATTTTAGTGTGCCCGAGTCGGACGTTAAGAAGCGCTTAGCTGCCTATAAAAGTGAAATTGACGGCAACATCAATCGCCAAATCAAAAAGATTGAGTCTGATCCGCGCCGCAGAGCCATCACTGTTTACCAACTTATCCCAATCAAATTTCCAGTGGATGCGCCTGAAGGCGGCATGACCAAAGAACTCATCAATTCTCGTGCGCTTGAAGTGAACACTTATATTTCACGATTCCGTGGTTGCAAAACAGCACGTTCTGCGGCGTCTGGCATTTTCAACGTTCAAGTTGGCAAACAAGTCGAAGCCGATGGTGCAGCCCTCGACAAGCGTTTGAAATCGGCACTTGATAAAGCTGGCCCCGGTAAAGCGCTTGGTCCCATTCCAACGCCAAAGGGTGTTGAAGCCATTGCGTTCTGTGGCGTTCGCAAAATTGTACCGCCGAAAATCGAGCGCCCGAAAGACATCAAATATCCAACGGCCGATCAAGTGCGCAATCTATTGACGCAAGAAAAGTTTGATAAAGTTGCGGCGAAGTATTCAGGCAAGTTCCGCAATGGGCTTTTAATCGAATATCGTGATCCTAGCTTTAGCCAATGAAAGTTGCGCCTCTTGTCATAACGCCGGGTGAGCCTGGAGGCGTTGGCGCAGAAATTACTATCAAAGCTTGGCAGTCACTAAAGTCCCTCCGCCAATACGCATTTGCATATTTGGGTGATGAGCAGCATTTGAAAAGTCTGGCACAACTTTCCGGCCTTCAATGCACCACACAACGCATTTCCAAATTGGCAGAAGCGGCTAATGTGTTTGAAAACGCCCTTCCCGTGTTGCATCGGCCTTTGCCTTGCCCTGTGTCAGTCGGCCATTTTTCAGCTACCACTGCGTCATGGGTAACAGATGCCATCACCGAAGCTGTTGATTTGTGCTTGGCCCATGAAGCCGCTGCCATGGTCACTTGCCCGATTCAAAAAGAAGCGCTCTATGCCGCTGGTTTCAAGCATCAAGGCCATACGGATTTTTTGGCTGCCCTTTGCATTGAACGTGGTTTGCCTGCGCAGGATGTGATGATGCTGGTGGGTGAAGGATTGCGAACAGTGCCGATCACCGTGCATATTGCGCTAAAAGATGTACCCGCCGCTTTAACGCAAGACAGCATCATTACGCAGAGCATTGTTGTGCATGAGGCGTTGCAACGGCGCTTTGGCATTGCTTCCCCCCGCATTGCAGTCACAGGGCTGAACCCTCATGCGGGCGAAAATGGCAGCATGGGTCGTGAAGAAATTGAGATCATCAAGCCAGCGATTAAAGTTTTGCAAGACAAAGGCATCAACGCTTTTGGTCCACTTCCTGCTGACACTGCGTTCTTCCCCGAAGCCCGCACGGGTTACGACGCCATCATGTGCATGTATCACGATCAGGCCTTGATCCCCGTGAAGACGCTGGATTTTCATGGCGGTGTGAATGTGACACTGGGCTTGCCATTTGTGCGCACTTCGCCTGACCACGGCACTGCATTAAATCTCGCAGGCACTGGCAAAGCTCAAGGCAACAGTTTGATTGCAGCAATTAAACTTGCTGCCGAGATGACCTCAAGATGAGTGCTGAACTCGCTGACGATGGCTTGCCGCCGTTGCGCCAAGTGATTGAGACTCATGGCCTTGCCGCCAAAAAATCACTCGGTCAGAATTTTTTGTTTGATCTGAATTTGACGCGGCGCATTGCGCGTTCTGCTGCTCCACTCGACCAAGCCACCATCATCGAAATTGGCCCTGGCCCCGGAGGATTGACACGTGCCCTGTTGGCCGAAGGTGCAAAGAAAGTGATCGCGGTAGAACGTGATGCGCGCGCACTTCCAGCGCTTGCCGAAGTTTCAGCGCATTACCCTAATCGCTTGCAGGTTATTGAAGGTGACGCACTCGAAGTGGATTGGCCTTCGCTTGTGCAAGGCCCTGCCCGCATTGTGGCCAACCTGCCCTATAATGTGGGAACGCCGTTGCTGTTGGGCTGGCTTACCAAAGGGCAATGGCCACCGTTTTATGATTCCCTCACTTTGATGTTTCAAAAGGAAGTCGCATTGCGCATTGCGGCGGCTCCCGGTTCCGATGACTACGGTCGTTTGAGTGTCATCTGCCAGTGGCGCTGCCATTGCAAAAAATTGTTTGACGTTAATCGCAGTGCCTTCACCCCACCTCCAAAAATCACATCCAGCATTGTGCAATTGGTGCCACGGGCGAAGCCAGACATTGAATGTACTGTCACGGCATTAGAACGGGTAACGGCGGCGGCCTTTGGCCAACGTCGGAAAATGTTGCGATCAAGTTTGAAATCGGTGTTTCAAAACCCAGAACAGGTTTTGGAACAGCTTGGCATTGAAGCAACGCGCCGCGCCGAAGAACTCGCCGTCAATGATTTTGCGAGATTGGCGCTGGCTTTACCTTAAAGCTCTTTCGTCAAATCCCTGACGAACTCCATCAATCCCAATTGGCGTCGGCGGCGCAGGCGCTCTGCTGTGAGAATCGACACCACTTGCGCATGGGCCACATCCAACTGGTCATTCACGATCACATAATCATATTCGGGCCAATGGCTGATTTCGTGGGCGGCTTCGGCCATTCGCTTTGCAATCACTGCTGATGTATCTTGTGCACGATTGATGAGGCGTGTGCGTAAAGCATCAGGTGTTGGCGGCAAAATAAACAAACGCACCAAATCTTCCGGCATGGCTTGCGCCAATTGCTGGGTGCCCTGCCAGTCAATATCAAACAACACATCGCGGCCCGCTTGCAGTGCGTCCTCAACCGGTTTACGCGGCGTGCCATAGGAATTTCCAAATACTGTGGCCCATTCCAACAGTTCACCGGCAGCCACCATCTCCTCAAACTTTGCGAGGCGTGATGAAGTGATAGTCTTTGCCGTCCACTTCGCCCGGGCGTGGTTTGCGTGTGGTCACGGACACAGACATGGCAATGTTTTCGATCTTCCGCCAGCAAGCGGCGCGATAATGTGGTTTTGCCCGCACCTGATGGTGACGACATCACAAACAACAAACCACGACGAGAGACATTTTTTGGCATGGCGATTACTCGATATTCTGCACTTGTTCGCGCAATTGGTCGATAATGGTTTTGAGGTCCAAACCAATCGCCGTTAATGAAGGATCATTGGCTTTTGAACATAGTGTATTGGCTTCACGGTTAAATTCTTGCGCCAGAAAATCAAACTTGCGCCCCACCGGTTCACGCGATTGCATCAAGGCCCGCGCCGCTGTGATGTGGGATTGTAGGCGATCTAGTTCTTCTTGAATATCAGCCCGTGTGGCCAGCAGAATTGCTTCTTGATGCAAGCGTTGCGGATCAAAACTGTCGGACTGTTCGAGCAATCGCGCCACTTGCTCACCCACACGGCGGCGGATGGCTTCAACCGAACGCGATGGGTTTACACGCGCTGCTTCCGTTAATTCCGTGATCCGCAGCAGCTGCGCGTCAACCACGTGTGCCAAACGCAAGCCTTCAGCCCCCCGCGCCTCGGTCAATTCAAGAACAGCGCGCTCGAATGATGCCAGTAAAGCGACATCTCGTTCCTTCGTGTCGTCTTCCGACAAAACCTGTTCGCCACTTTCGAGAACACCACGCAAAGCCAAAAGATTTTCGGCCTGAATGGGGGCAGAGCCCAAACGGTCGCGCAACGTTTCCGATGCCGCCACCAATTGCTCAAGCAATTCTGTGTTGATGCGTAAAGCGTTTTCACCACCACGGTTTTGCACAGCGAGATTGATTTGCAAGTTACCGCGCTTCAAATGTTGTGATGCAAAATTGCGCGCCACCGTTTCTACGCCATCAAACCCCGGCGGCACACGGAAGCGCAAGTCCAGCGCCTTGCCATTCACGCTTTTCAATTCCCACACCCAAGTGGTGTCGCGCCATTGGCCGGTGCTGCGGGCAAAACCCGTCATGCTGGTGAGGTGGGAACTGGATTTTGTCATGGGTTTCCGGAATCAAATGAATGGAGTTCCGGTTTAGCGCCCGAAGTGGCTTGCCCACAAGCGATAGGCGTTAAGGCTTGGCTTTCTTCAACAGTGGAATTGGCACCAGCTTTTTGCCCACTTTCACCACGGTGCCGGGCTTCAAGGCAATTTTCGTGGCCTCAACCTTTTTATCATCTTCAACCTTAACCTCTGCCACTTCTGGCTTTGGCTTTTTCACAACCGGCAAAGGCGGAGGTTCTGCGGCCTTTGGCGCTGCCACAGCTGGTTGGGCTTCGCCACCACCTTCAACAGGTTCAGGTACGACTTGCACTTTTTCAGCAGACTTGGCGGCTTCTTCAACTGCGGCATCTGTTTCAGTTGTCGCAACGGGTTGCTCAATCACAGCAGGAAGTGGTGTTTGCTGCACATCGTTGACTGCTTCCGGTTCAACTGCTGGCGCTTCCCCCGGAAGCTGAATGCCATTCTTCTGGGCCTCGCGCCATTTTTTGACGTTGTCGTTATGGGCCTCAAGGGTCGCAGCAAACACATGGCCACCTGTGCCATCAGCCACAAAGAAAATATCTTCAGATTGCTTGGGCGCAATCACGGCTTCCAAGGCCAAGCGACCGGGAACTGCAATCGGCCCCGGCGGAAGCCCGTCAATTTGGTAAGTGTTATAGGCGGTCTTGCCATCAATATCTGCACGGCTGATTTCACGTTCAAGCTTTCCAGCACCGCCCACAATGCCGTAAATAATCGTGGGGTCAGATTGCAAGCGCATGCCCTTCTTCAATCGGTTGAGGAACACTGCGGCCACATGGGGGCGCTCTTCGGCCTTGCCCGTTTCCTTTTCAACAATCGAAGCAAGTGTGACCATTTCTTCTTTGGTTTTCAAAATGCTGTCGGCTGGCCTTTTCGCCCACACTTCATCGATCAATTTCACCTGCGCCGATTTCATATCCTCAACAAGTTTGGCGCGGGTCATGCCGCGTCGAAACACTTGTGTATCGGCGATCACGGCACCCTCTGGGATTTCAGCGACGGGGTCACCCGTCAACACGTCATTGCTGTTGATGCGGGCCAAGGCCATTTGGCTGGTCCAGCCTTCAGGAATGGTAATTTTGTAGGTCAGCACCTTGCCGGACGCGATGGCATTCAACACGCCGGCCATTGGCACACCGGGGGAAAATTCATACTCGCCGGGTTTCAACGACATGCCCCTAAAGCTGGCCACCAAACTGGCTGCATTCATCACGCGGGCGTCGGTAATCACACCTTGGTCTTCAAGCGTTTCAGCGATTTGCGAACGACTTGTCCCCTCGGGAAAGAACAGTACTTTCGCCTCTTTCAGCGGGCCTTCAGCCGTGAATGATCCCCAAGCCCAGAACAACAAACCGCCCAGAGCAAGTGAGAAAAACATGCCCCAGCCAACAAGCGAACCCAACACGCGCACAAATGCTGACGCACGTTGTTTTGGCAGCGATGCATCGGGTACGCGTTCAATCAGGTTGTCGTTACTCACACTAAAAACCTTTCCACGCAGACATTACGCCGCGTAGCGACGCATAATCAATGAGGCGTTGGTTCCACCAAAACCAAAGGAATTGGACAAAACTGTGTTGATCTCTTTTTTCTTTGCCGTGTGTGGCACCAAATCAATGGCTGTTTCAACCGAGGGGTTGTCCAAGTTCAATGTTGGCGGGCAAATATTATCGCGCATGGCGAGCAGTGAGAACACGGCTTCCACCGCCCCCGCCGCTCCCAGCAAATGGCCGACAGCCGATTTGGTTGATGACATGGCCATGTTTGCAGCGGCATTGCCCGTCAAACGTTCAATGGCGCGCAATTCAATTTCATCGCCCAAAGGAGTGGATGTGCCATGGGCATTGATATAGTCAATTTCGCCAGCGGAAATGCCAGCGCGCTTCAAAGCAGCTTGCATGCAACGGAACGCACCATCACCATCAGATGATGGAGCGGTGATGTGGTAAGCATCGCCGGACATGCCGTAGCCGATAATTTCGCCATAAATCTTGGCACCACGGGCCTTGGCGTGTTCCAGTTCTTCCAACACCACAATGCCTGCACCCTCACCCATCACAAAGCCGTCCCGGTCTTTGTCGTAGGGGCGCGAGGCTTTTTCTGGCGTGTCGTTGAATGCTGAAGACAGCGCTTTGCAGGCAATAAAGCCCGCAATGCCAATGCGGCAGATCGCTGATTCGGCGCCACCTGCGACCATCACATCTGCGTCACCAACTGCGATGATGCGTGCCGCGTCACCAATGGCATGGGTACCGGTTGCGCAGGCCGTCACAACCGAATGGTTAGGCCCTTTGAGTCCGAAGTTGATTGAGATAAGCCCAGAGGCCAAATTGATCAGCGATCCCGGAATGAAGAAAGGCGATACGCGGCGCGGGCCTTTTTCCTGCATCAGCAATGTGGTGTCTTGAATGCCCGTAAGGCCGCCAATGCCAGAGCCCACCAACACGCCGGAGCGATACTTCTCGTCCTCGGTTTTGGCTTCATAGCCTGAGTCGGCCATGGCTTGTTTTGCCGCGATCAATGCGAACTGAATAAAATCATCGTAACGGCGTTGGTCTTTGGTGTCGATCCAATCATCGCGGTTCAAGGTGCCATTGCTGCCGTCACCCTCTTTCACTTCAAAAGCAATGCGGGTTGGAAGGTCGGAAGCGTCGAAACGGGTAATGGGTCCAGCGCCAGATTCGCCAGCAATCATGCGGCTCCACGTGGCTTCAATGCCAGTGCCAAGGGGTGATACGATTCCCATTCCGGTGACGACGACACGGCGCATGTTCAGCCTCATTCCAAAGTTATTTGAGTGATGTATTTAACATAAAAACGCGGAGCCGCAGGATATTAAAACCACTGCAAAACCCCGCGCCATTTATTTCAACGCGCCCACATCAAGCGAGCGCCGCCCTACTCAGGCCTGTGCCTTTTCGATGAACTTTACTGCATCGCCAACCGTTTGGATGGTTTCTGCGGCGTCGTCAGGAATTTCGATGCCGAATTCTTCTTCGAAAGCCATTACCAGTTCAACGGTGTCAAGGCTGTCTGCGCCCAGATCGTCGATGAAGCTTGCTTCCGTCTTCACCTTGTCGCCATCAACACTCAGGTGTTCAACAACGATTTTCTTTACGCGGTCAGCGATATCGCTCATGTGTTTGTCCTTAAAAACTTTTCTTTGACGCTCAGCTCGGTCGGCACGGACATTTGAGCCGCTGACCCCCTCAAGCAGGGTGCTTCCTAGCACAAAACGATGGCAGGTCAAAAGGGGTGAAAATTTTCTGGTAACAATCCGCTCCAAATTCCTTGTTGTATTTACGCAAACGACTTATATGTGTAGACAGCAGACCGAAGGAAATATGCCATGACATTAAATATTCGCGACCCACGAGCGCAAGAATTGGCGCGTGAATTGGCAGATTTGCGTCATTCTACAATGACTGACGTTGTCATTCAGTCTCTGGAGCATGAAATAAAGAGAGAAAAAGAAAAACTACCTTTGCTGACACGAATAGAAAAAATTGCAGATGATTTACAAAAAATGGCAAAGCCCGGCGGCCACATGATGACAAAGGAAGAAATTGATCGCATGTGGGGGCATGAGTGATCTTTGTTGAGACGTCTGCGATTGTCGCAATGTTGTTGAAAGAACCTGAGCGTGTTCGGCTTTCCGAGGCACTGCAGAAAGCAAAAACGTGTATCACTGGCGCGCATGTTAGATTGGAAGCTAATATGGTCGTGTCTTCGAGACTTGGAATACTGCCATCAGAAGCAAACATAAAATTTGATGTTCTACTGCAAGATGCTTCGATTACCGTGGCACCTTTCACGGATGAAATCGCGGAAGCGGCTGTCATCGCTTTTGAAAAATACGGCAAAGGTCGCAATGCCAAAACGTCTCTCAACCTTGCAGATTGCATGAGCTATGCTTTCGCCAAAAGCCTCAATCTGAAAATCCTTTACACGGGCACAGATTTCAAAGGCACGGATTTGAAAGCGGCCTAATTGGATATTTCTAGTTCCCCTGCCAAACATAGAACCCTGCGTGATGTGTTTGGCTATGAAAGCTTTCGCCCCGGTCAAGAAGACATTGTTGACGCATTAATTGCGGGCCAACATGTGCTTGCCGTCATGCCCACAGGTGCGGGCAAATCTTTGTGCTATCAAGTCCCTGCCCTTGTGCGTGGCGGTTTGGCAATTGTCGTGTCTCCGCTTGTGGCTTTGATGCAGGACCAAGTTGCGGCCCTCAAACTGGCAGGAGTCGCGGCGGAAACAATTAACTCGTCACTTGATCGCGACGCCAATGTTGAAATTTGGAAGCGTGTTGCATCAGGCGAAACGCGCATTCTTTATCTCTCCCCCGAACGATTGATGACCGAGCGTATGATCTCAGCCTTGCAGCGGCTTGATGTGAAGTTGATTGCCGTCGATGAAGTACATTGCATGTCGCAATGGGGTGCGTCGTTCAGACCAGAATATGATGCGTTACATGGTTTGCGAATAGCATTCCCCAATGTGCCCATTGGCGCTTTCACCGCCACAGCGGATGAGGTCACGCGCAAAGACATTGCGGCCAAATTGTTCGGCGGTAAAGTGTCAGAGCATGTCTCTGGCTTTGACCGCCCTAACATTCGTTTGACGGTGAAGCCGAAGAACAATTCCACCAAGCAATTGCTGGAATTTTTGAGTGACCGCAAAGGCGAAAGTGGCATCGTCTACTGCCTGTCGCGCCGCAGCGTTGATGAAACATCGGAGATGTTACAAGGCAAAGGCTATGCCGCTGTCGCCTACCATGCGGGGCTTTCAGCCGCTGTTCGCGCTGATGCACAAGACCGCTTCATGACCGAAAAGGGCATCATCGTCGTCGCCACCATTGCTTTTGGCATGGGCATCGACAAGCCAGATGTGCGTTATGTTTTCCATGCGGATTTGCCCGGAACACTTGACGCTTATTACCAAGAAATCGGTCGCGCGGGCCGCGATGGTGAAGACGCCGAAGCCCATATGCTGTTTGGCCTGCAAGACATTCGCATGCGCCGCCAATTTGTCGATCAGGAAGGTGGCGGCCAAGAACGGGCACGACGCGAACATAAACGCTTGGATGCGCTCGTCAGCTATTGCGAAGCGCCGGAATGTAGGCGGCAATCTTTGCTCGGCTATTTCGGCGAATATTTCAGAACCTTGCGGCAATTGCGATGTGTGCCTTGACCCCGCCGACAAGATTGACGGCACACCGGAAGCCAAACTCATCTTCAATGCTATTCACGCCACGGGTGATCGGTTTGGCTCGGTGCATGTGGTTGATGTGTTGACGGGCAAAGCCAACGACAAAGCCGTTCAATTGGGCCACGATAAATCCACCGCATTTGGCAGTGGTAAGCATCGCTCGCGCGCCGATTGGCAATCCCTCATTCGCCAGTTGGTGGGGGCCGGCCTCTTGACCATCGACGTTGCAGGCTTTGGTGGCATTTCGGTTTCAGCCAAAGGCCGCAGTTTGCAACAGGGCGAAACAGTTTTCCGCTATCGACCCGATTTGGTGCGCGGCGCCAAGAAAGCCGCCCGCCGCGCCGCATTGCCGCCCGTCGCTGATCCGCGTGCGGATGATTTGCTGGTGCGTCTCAAGGCCCTGCGCTTGAAACTGGCAAAGTCTCGCGGTGTGGCGGCCTATCTCATTTTTTCGGACAGAACCCTCATCGACATGGCCAATCGCGTACCACTCACCAAATGGGATTTTGGTGAAGTGTCCGGCGTTGGTTCTTCAAAGCAAGAGCAATTCGGCGATGTGTTTCTCAGTGAAATCAAGAATTTTGTCAGCAACGGCGCTGCGTAAACCATAGGTCTTAACCTTGAGGCCGCCAACTGGGCGAAAATTTGCAATGTGGAAATCACGGCACAGCGGGTGTGCCAGATTGAAACGGAGCGCCACATGTCATTCTTCCAACCTACCCATTCAAACTCAGAAGCAGCCGGCGTAAATTCGACGCCCTATTTTGAACTGAAGGGCCGTTGGGCGGACATCAACTTTGTACCAGCTATTACAGGTGGCGTTCTGGCGTTGGGTATCTCACGCATCGGCGGCGATGCAATTGTGCAAGATCTCCATGCAGGCGCGGTTGGCGTATTCGCACTACTTGCAAGCCTCGCACTCTATTTTGTTCTCAACGCATTTTTCAAACGCGACGAGAACAAACCATTCTCAACCACAGGCATTTTTGGTTTAAGCCGCAACCCTGCTTATCTCGCCTTCTTCTTGCCGCTTGCCGCTTTGTCCTATTTTGATTGGCAAACAGCAGCAGCCTCCATGGTCATCTATGTTCTCGCCATGAACTTGCTCGTCATTCATCACGAAGAAAATGAATTGCAATCGACCTATGGTGAAGGCTTTGCTGCCTATCGCTCAGCCACACCACGCTGGTTTGCTTGAGCAACGAGTTTCGGCAAAATTGCGGCCAGCCACAGGAAACTGGCCAAACCCGTTGCACCAATCACCGCAAACACGACGCAGGCCACGACAATGCCGAATTCGTCTGACACCCATGCAAAAGCGAACGGCGCCACGGCTGCGGCCACGTGGCGGAATGAGGCCATGAAGCCTAACCGCGAGCCATAACCTCTGCTGCCAAACAATTCCAAAGGCAATGTTCCATGCACAATGCTTTTGAGGCCGGAACTCATGCCAATAAAAATAACGCCGAGAACTGCACCCAAAACAGCAGGTGCAGTGCCAGCGGCGACGAACAATCCCAACGGCATCAACACTGCTGATACAATGGCGATTGTGAGGGGATGACGCTTTGATC
Organism: uncultured Alphaproteobacteria bacterium; assembly: GCA_963779145.1. Taxonomy (GTDB): domain Bacteria; phylum Pseudomonadota; class Alphaproteobacteria; order Rhizobiales; family Aestuariivirgaceae; genus Aestuariivirga. The sequence goes on along the minus strand of CAVZXJ010000043.1, from coordinate 125,511 downwards.
CGGCGACAAGATTTGAAAACCTGACAACAACCTGTGCCGGGCCAAACAATGTCGAAACCCAAAGCGAAGACGCGCCAAAACCAAGTTGCTGCAACACAGGTACCATCTGCACCAAAATGGCCGACAGGGCGACGCCGCTTAAAACAAATCCTGCTGTAATCAGAAATGTTGCGAGGGCATAATGCTGCGTTGCCAGACTGCCTTGCTTTTCATTTGAGTTGGCAGCAACAAATTTATCACCCTTGGCTTTCGCCTCCCGCGACCACTTGCTGAGCAGTGCATGGGCCGGAGCACACACCAACATATTTACAACGGCAAACATCAGCAGTGTTGTTCGCCAGCCGAAATTCTCATTCAGCGTGGTGGTCAAAGGCCAGAATATTGATGACGCAAAACCAGCGATCAACGTTAGATAAACAATGCGACGTGAGCCATCAAGCGGTGACAATTGCACCAGCGATGTGAAGGCAGCATCGTAGAGCACAAGCGTTGAAACAATGTTGGCGACAACCAAAGCGATGGCAAATAACACACCATTTGGGGCCCAGGCGGCTCCTACCAATGCAACTGACATGAGTATCGAACCCACGGTCATGAGATTGGCAGCACCATACCGATCAAATGCCTGACCTGCGAATGACGCCGTCAATCCACCTGCTGCCAACCCTAGGGACACGCAGCCAAAAAATTGCGCCTGCGACCAACCAAATTCGTGTGAAATATCCTTCGCCAAAATGGCAAAGCAATAATAAACAGCTCCAAAGCCAATGATTTGGGTGAGACCCAGCAGCCAGACTGTGCAGAAGGACGGCTCACTTTTTAAGCAGCACAACAGGCCCCTGCCTTTGAAGAAGCTGAAGATTGACAACAGCAGATGTGCGGCTGCGGCCGCAGTGAGCAACATGCCTTTGCCGAGTCCTGCATGATCTCGCGATGGCGCGGTTTGCACAGAGCTGATCTTGCATAGAGTCCAACAACAATACCTTCCCCCGAATCCCTGATGTCCCCCACATCATAGACGCGCATTGGCTGGCCAGCTGTGCCAGCTTCGATGGTCAGACGTGAGTCGGGCGCAATGCCAACTTTTGAAGCAACCTTCTCTAGAATGCCCGCCAGCTTCGCGGTGGTCATGGTATTCTGGCTGGCGGGATCGGCAGACATCTCGACCTGCAAAATAGTCTCTTCCCATGTGTCGGGGTTACCACCACAGTCGAGCGACACAAAAGTTCCAGACTTGATTTCCGTCACATGGTATGAACCGTCAATGTGCAAATCATCAGCCACAAATGTTAGTCTAGAAGCGGGGCGTTCCTCCAGTTGGGCATTCAGATCTGACAGGGTCTTGGCAAGTGAGGGCAACGAAACATTAGACATTTCCAGATTTTCCTTTATTTCAATATTATTAGAAATATCAAAATGAAAACACAAGAGTCAAGTGCTGTTGAAGCTTTTTCTGCATTATCGCAGGAAACCCGCCTGCGCATGTTGCGGGCGCTGGTGCGGGCAGGGCCAAAAGGATTGTCTGCTGGCGATGTGGGAAAGAAGGTTTTGGTTGCGGCTTCCAACGCCTCGTTTCATCTCGCACACTTGCAACGCGCAGGGCTGGTCTCATCCCGTCGTGAAGCTCGTTCGATTATTTATGTGGCGGAGTTCAATATGATTACGGCGCTTGCAAACTTTCTGCTGGAAGACTGCTGCAGCGGTTGAGCCTTTGGGTATCACACCATGGCCATGCCGCCGTTCACGTGCATGGTGTGGCCGGTCACGTAACCCGCCTCTTCCGATGCAAGGAACAACACAGCGGCCGCAATATCCTCAGGTGAGCCCATACGACCCGCCGGAATTTTGGCGAGAATGCCTTCTTTTTGTTTGTCGTTCAGAGCATCCGTCATGGGCGTTGCAATGAAACCGGGGGCCACGCAATTGACGGTCACATTGCGCGTCGCCAATTCCTGCGCCAGTGATTTTGACAGGCCAATAAGCGCGGCTTTCGACGCCACATAATTCGCCTGCCCCGCATTGCCCGTCACCCCCACAACCGAGGTGACCGAGACGATACGGCCCCAGCGCTTTTTCATCATCAATTTCATGGCAGCGCGGGCCAAGCGGAATGACGACGTGAGGTTCACGTCAAGCACGGCCTGCCAATCTTCGTCCTTCATACGCATAGCCAAACCGTCACGGGTAATCCCCGCATTGTTCACCAGAATATCCAGACCGCCCATAGCCGCCTCAGCTGCTGGCACTAGCTTTTCAACATCTTCAGGTGAAGACAAATTGCAAGGCACAACGTGAACACGTTCACCTCCCAATGCTGCTTTCAACTCTTCCAACACTGCTGCACGCGTGCCGGAAATGGCGACTGTCGCACCAGCCGCATGAAGTGCCTTTGCCACAGCCGCACCAATGCCACCTGATGCGCCAGTGACAAGAGCGGTTTTACCTTGGAGTGAAAACATGTTGATTATCCCTTCAAAATCTCAAGTGCGGCGGCAAAATCATCGGCATTGCCAATGGCCATGGCCTTGGCTTCTGGCGCATTCTTTTTTGCCAGTCCTGTCAATACTTTACCACTGCCTACTTCAACAAATGTGTGAACACCAAAATCACTCATGGCGAATACGCATTCACGCCAGCGCACGGTGCCAGTCACTTGCTCCACCAGCTTTTGGCGAATGGTTGCAGCGTCTGTCAAAGGCCCCGCCACAACATTGGCGAATACGGGAACGACTGGATTGTTCATCTGCGCATTGGCCAAAGCTTCGGCCATGGCTTCGGCGGCGGGTTGCATTAAGGCGCAATGGAACGGTGCAGATACAGGCAATAGAATGGCGCGCTTTGCACCCTTGGCCTTGGCAATATCAAGTGCGCGTTCCACAGCAGCTTTCGCACCTGAGATGACAACCTGACCATCGGAATTATCATTGGCCGCTTGGCACACATCTCCTTGTGCTGCTTCTGCGGCAACCTCTGACGCTGACTTGAAATCAAGCCCCAACAAAGCTGCCATGGCCCCGGTTCCCACGGGCGTTGCGGCCTGCATGGCCTTCCCTCGAATTTTCAGCAAACGCGCTGCATCCGCAATCGTAAACGTGCCAGCCGCAGCCAGTGCCGAATATTCACCCAGCGAATGTCCCGCCACGCACTTCGCGGTGTTGGCAACGGTGACGCCGTGTTCAATTTCCAAAACCCGCATAGCGGCAAGGCTCACCGCCATCAAAGCAGGTTGTGCATTTTCGGTGAGTGTGAGTTGGTCTTCCGGACCATTCCACATCAGGTCCGAAAGCTTCTGGCCAAGCGCTGCATCCACTTCATCAAACACGGCCTTGGCAGACGCAAAATTGTCAGCCAGGGATTTCCCCATACCAACAGCCTGACTACCCTGCCCCGGAAATACAAATGCGATCGACATGATTCAGTGAGTTCCCATTGTTTGAGGCGTGGTGTCATGGGGTGAGGATGGAGTCAAGTAGGCAAAACCAACTCTTATTCATGAAATTAACGATAGTGGGTGCTTGCAAATTGTCGACGCGCCATTGCGATTCATGACATTTGAGAAGATCGTGTTCTATGACACTAGGAAGAATGTTGAAATTTATGGCTCGACCAGTTCTCTAAGCTACCTTATGCTGATGTTTAGGAGCAGTACATATGAAAACGACTAGCAAATCAGTTGCAAAAAATTCTGATAGTTTGAGTGTTGAATTGCGTCGATTTTTGAAGACCGAACTTGCTAACTCAGCAGTCAGTAAGATTGACGTTGAGTACAGTCAGGATCATGACGGAGATTCAATTATAAATGTGATAGTTAAGCACAAGCTGAGCGATAAGCCATTAAACCCTAGCACTCTATTCAAAGTCGATGGGCAAGTTAGAGACTTGGCTTGGAACTTGGGTGAGCGCCGCTTCGTTCATGTTCGGCATTTATTTGACAAAAAACAAAAGATTGCAGCTTGAGAATGATAGATGATTTGTTGGAACAAGCAGGTCGCCTCGCCAATTCAGGAGCTCTGAAACCCAAGCAAGTTGATCTGCGTCGCGCCGTGAGTGCCGCTTACTACGCAGTATTTCATTCATTTTGCCGCAATTGCGCCGACACACTGGTAGGTACTTCAAAAAGAATTGGCCAAACCAAGCTTGGCAACAGGTTTACCGAGGTCTTGACCACGGGGCCGCAAAAACAGCATGTGAAGCTGCAAGAAAGATTAAATTCCCTCAACCCATCAAAGATTGTGCGGACGCTTTCGTAGAATTACAGAAGCAGCGCCATGATGCTGACTATGACCCATACCACCGTGTCACTCGATTGGAGGTTTTAGCAGCTGTAACTAGAGCAAAAGAGGCCGTAAAAAATCTTCAAAAGTCTTCATTAAATGATCGAAAAGCATTTGCTGTCCAAGTTCTCATAAAAAAACGGTGAAGTGATTATTGTCGCGGATGATAATATAGCTATGTACGCCCAATAGTAACAATCAAAACTCCAGAAAGCACCCAGTGAATATGGTCCCCCCCCCAACGTCGTTTTCTTGATGGGCTCAAAACTGTTGTTGGGGATGGTAAAAGTGGCGACCCAATTCTGGAGTGTAGCCAGATATAAGGAAACCACCGCGCGGTGTCAAGTGTTATTTTCCTAGTTTGCGCTTTTTTCGCAATTTCCTCACTTCACACCTGCATTCTTCCCCATCATATCAATTAACCTGGGCACGTAACGTTCGCCGTATCCTTGCGTATCGGCCAACACGAAAATCTGGTGGATGGTTTCAGCAATCGGAGACGTAACAGGCATGTTCTCGGTCATGTTCGTGTAGTAGCGCAAATCTTTCCGGCCATTGCGGATGGCGAATTTGGCGTGGCTGTCATCGTCATGCAGGGGCACATTGATAAGGCGACCGAACATGATGGATTGGGCACCACCGCCCATGATCACATCGCGCAGAGATTCCATGTTAATGCCTGCTTTTTGCGCCACGGTGATCGCTTCAGCTGCCACTGCCGCGTGGGCCAGCGACATGAAATTGTTGATGAGTTTCACCTGATGCGCCGCACCTGTCGCCCCACAATGCACGATGAGATCGGAGAAAGTGTTGAGCACCGGGCGGATCGTTTCAATCACGCTCGCATCGCCGCCCACCATCAACCCCAGTTTTCCAGCTTCGGCTTCCTTGGGCGTGCGAGTCATCGGCGTATCGACGAAGGTGATGCCTTGCTTTGCAAGGTCAGCGGCAATTTTGATTGTTGAATCTGGCACCGCAGTTGAACAATCAGCGATGATGAGGCCTTTCTTTGCACCCTTGAGAATTCCGTTCTCGCCGTAAACCGTTTCCTCCACTTGCGGCGTTCCGGTGACGCAGAGAATGACCATGTCCGAATGGGCGGCAATTTCGGCAGCGGTTTTAAATTCTTTGGCACCCCGCTTCACCAAATCGTCCACAGGCTCACGATTGCGATGCGCCACCACATTCAGCGCAAATCCTTTTTCCAAAACATTCTTGCCAATGCCATGGCCCATCAGGCCAACGCCGATCAATCCTACGGTTTTAATTGTCATTTTATTTCTCCTGCCAATAGGGCCAATTCATCTGCTTCTAGAAAACAATTGTCTTGATCGGTTTTGCGCTTGAAGCCCATGCGTTCATAAAATTGTCCGGCACGCGGGTTGTCGTGATCAACCTCGAGCCGTAGGTAACGCGCGTCAATTTTTATAGCTTCGCGACTTAATTGTTTGACCAGCCGCTCGCCAATCTTTTTGCCGCGTGCATGGCCCATCACATAAAGGTCAGTGATGTAGATGCCTTTGCAACCGCGCCATGTTGAAAATACCGGCATCCAAACGCAACAGCCCAATAGTAAGCCTGAATCCTCGGCCACCAATACCTTCACAAAGTCGGCGGCAGCGCGTAGAGACTCGCCAGTGATTTTTGGCACGAAATCGTTGCCCAAATCTTTCGGCAATTGCCGGATCATGGCGGCTACAGCATCTTCCTGACCAAGCCGCATGGGGCGAAAACCAACACCCATTATCGACCCAACCCTGTGAGCAATGATGCCAAATTGCGGCCAAGTGAGTCCGACGGATAGCCCCCCTCTTGTACAATCACCATTGGCAACTTCATTTCAGCAATGCGCCTACCGATGACTTGAAAATCCTCAGTCGTAATGGCAAAGCCCTTGAACGGGTCATCGATGGAAATATCAAGCCCCGCCGCCACAACCAAATGGTCGGCACCGAAATCTGTAATTCGCTGCAAGGCAATTTCCAGTGCCGCAAGATAACCATCCAAATCCAATCCACGTTCACGCGGCAAGTTGAGATTGAAGCCTTCACCTTCTCCCCTGCCCGTTTCATTTTCATAGCCCCAGAAGAATGGATAGAAGCGTTTGGGATTTACGTGAATGGAAACCGTCAACACATCGGCGCGATCATAAAAAATCGCTTCCGTGCCATTGCCGTGGTGCACATCAATGTCGAGAATGGCAACACGTTTGCCAGCTCGCGTCATCAACTCGGCGGCGATAGCGGAATTGTTATAAGAAACAAAACCCAGCAGCCAAGTCCGACGCTGCATGATGGCCCGGCGGGCGGCACAGGGCATAAGCCAAGCGTTCACCACCCATCACCAAACGTGCGGCTTCAACAGCGCAGGCCGCACTGGCTTTGGCCGCGGCCAAGGTTGTGTCCGTGATCGGACAAGCACCATCGCCCAAATGATAACCCGCCTGCCCCACCACGGCATCTGGCACGGTGATCGGCGGCAGGTTGGCGCGTTCAATGGCATAAACATTGGGCAACGGAATATCGCTGGAATTGGGCACATGGCCCCAACGTTCGCGAAGAGTTTCAAGAAAGCTCAAATATTGTTGGGTGTGCACCAGTGCCAACACATCATTGCTAATCGGCGGTGGCACGCGCACTTCGCAGCCCAATGCTTTCACGCCCTGCATCAACATATCAATGCGGATGGGCTTTTCCGGAATGGGTTGTGGCCTGCCCGCAACAATAAATGTTTCCGGGGCATGCTTTCGTTGAATATCGTCAAATAACGTGATCATGGGTTTGTGGTTCTGCTCAATTCACTGATAAGATTGCCCTTCCAGAAGAGTCTTCGCAAGCCCAGGTTCCACATGTCTGCCACGCCACCACAAGACAATCTCAAATCCACCGCAGCACTCCCCAAAATTTCCTGGGGCAAGGGCAGCTATTTGTATGATGTGGATGGCAAGCAATATATTGATGGTTCAGGCGGCCCCGCCGTTTATTGCATCGGCCACGGCAATGAAGAAGTGAACGCTGCCATTGCCGATCAATTGCAACGCATCGCCCATGGCTATCGCTACAACTTCACCACCGACGCGCTTGAGGAATTGACTGAGATTATCGCCCGGCGTTGCGGCGGCTCACTGCAACACATGGTGTTTTTAACGGGCGGGTCAGAAGCGGTTGAAAGCTGCTTGAAACTGGCGCTGCAATATCAAACCGCCGTCGGGCAAAAATCGCGCCGCAAGTTCATCGCCCGCGAACGCTCGTGGCATGGCAATACGCTGGGTGCCTTGGGTGTTTCAGGTTTTTTGGAACGGCGCGTGGCCTTTGAAGGTGCATTCATCGACGCGGTGCGCATTTCTCCCGCCAATGCTTATCGGCCAGAAGCGGGTGCTTTGGATGCGCAACAGTTGGAAGATGCGATTTTGCGCGAGGGTGCTGAAAACATTGCTGCCTTCATTTTTGAACCTGTTGTGGGTGCAGCGGGCGGCTGCGTGCCAGCGCCCGACGGATACGCCAAACGCGTGCGCGAGATTTGTAATCGCCATGGCGTGTTGATGATTGCCGATGAAGTGATGTGTGGTGCGGGCCGCACGGGCACGTGGCGGGCTTTGGAAAAAGACGGGGTTGAGCCTGACATTATGTCTGTGGCCAAGGGTTTGGCTGCGGGCTATTTGCCATTGGGTGCTGCCGTCTATTCCAACACTGTTGCAGCTGCCATCGGCATTCCGCAAACGGGCCACACGTTTACGGGCCACACGGCTTGTTGTGCTGCGGGTGTCGCCGTTCAGAAAATTGTGACGCGCGAAAAACTGGTGGAACGTGTGGCCGCGAACGAAAGCAAATTGCGCAATATGCTGGCCAATGCATTCGCAGGCGTTGAGGCCGTCGGCGATATTCGCGGGCGCGGATATTTCATGGCGGTCGAACTGGTCGCCAACGCCAAAACCAAAGCGCCGTTTGATGCAAACTTGAAGTTGGCGTTGAACATCAGGGCACAAGCCCTTGAAAATGGGCTGATTTGTTACCCGGTTGGCGGCAATGTGGATGGCTTGAATGGCGACGTTGTCATCATTGCCCCGCCCTATAACGCGAGTGATGCTGAGCTTACTGAGATTGTGGACAAGATGGCGACAAGCGTCAAACACGTGCTCAAACACGCGGGTGCCCTGTGAGTGAATTTCTGACGCCACAACGCCGCACCGGACTTTACTTCTTTGCGCAATTCATGGCCGGTGGCACAGGCAATGCCTTTGCTGGCATTTGGTTTTCGCAACAGGGTCTAACCGAAAATCAAATCGGCATGATGAACTCCATCCCGATTGCTGTGTTGTTGGCCTTCAACATTTTTGTGGGCCGTCTCGCTGATCGCGCCAGTGATTGGCGACAGGTGATTGTTTGGGGGGCCATGGTCTCCGGCATCACATCGATTGGCTTATTTTGGGCCACAGGCTTTGTGCCCATCCTTGTTGCCTTCGCCATCACCTCAATAGCGCAAGCCATGATCGTGCCCGTGGCTGACGCTGCGGGATTGCATCTGATGACCAAAACAGGTGGCAGCCTTGGTGCCATGCGCGGGCTTTCAACCGTTGGCTATATGTTTGGTCTGCTGGTTTCGGGATTCTTGATTGGCAAATACGGCCCATGGTTATTTTTACCTTTGTTTGTCGGCTTTTCATTGTTGCGGACGGGTGGTGCATTCATGCTGCCGCTGTTCAAATTGGGAATGACGAAGCAAGCAACCGCAACGCCTCATCGCTTTCGTAATTTCCTTGAGCCTGCCTTGCTTTTGCCGCTGCTTGGCTGGGCCATTGTTTACGCCACCCACTTGGTGCTGAACGGCTTTCAATCCTTATTGTGGAGCCAGCAAGGTTATGGCACGACAGCCATCAGCCTTTTAATTGCGGTGGGTGCGCTCTCCGAGGCTATTGCATTTTTTCTGTATCAACGTGTCGAATATCGTCTGAATGTGCACTGGATTATCTTTGCATCAGGTGTGATTACGGTTTTGCGTTGGCTTGGCATGGCGCAGGAACCTTCGGTGGTCTGGCTCGTGTTGCTGCAATTGTTGCATGGCATAACCTATGCACTTGGATTTTTGGCCTGCGTCAATTTCATTGGCCGCAAAATTCCGGTCAGTGCCTCTGCCGAAGCACAAAGCTTTTTCCTTGTGTTGCAACAAATCGCAGCTATTGCCGTGATTTCTGTGTTCAGTTGGTTGGCATCGGCACAGGGCGATAGCCCCTATTTTGGCAATGCCATCATGGCGTTGCTCGGTACCTCTGTCATTGCCAGCGGACTTTGGTACGCCCGCCGTAAACCTGCTTGAACTCAAGGGCAAATCAGGGCAGAAAGCGTTAACGGCTGTTAACGAATTGCATGAGGTTCAATGCTTGTGAGGCTGACTGCTCGACATATCCCATTTATCGCGCTGAGCACAGCAGCCATGCTGCTGTCCGCGTGCAGCAGTGGTTCAGGTCGCTCTCTCCTCGCACTCGAAGATGAAAAAGCCGAATTTCGTGCTGCTCTCGCCCAGAAAATTGGAGCAACCCCACTCGAAGTTACACAAGCGCTAGATACAACTGCCACACAAGAACGCATTACAGCTGCGGCTGTGACAGAGCGGGTGAAGAAACGTTACGGCACTTCGGGCGATCTCAGCATGCAACGGCATTTGCAAGGCGTCGTCGGTAATTTGGCTGCGAGCATGAATTCAAACCCAGAAAGTTTTGAACTTGTTCTACTCAAGAGCAACCAAGCCAATGCCTACACGCCAGGTGCCGGCACAATTCTGATCAACGATGGCTTGTTGCAATTGGCACAAACGGAAGCGCAAGTGGCTGCCGTCATTGCCCATGAAATGGCTCATGTGATGATGAAGCATCCACAGCGGCAAAAGCAAATTCGCCTCGCGAGCAAAGCTGGCGGCAAGATGATGGACGGGATTACACCAACGCGTTTGCAAGATAATATTGGTCGCTTCCTGCGCCTCAGCGGCAATGCCACCATGAACGGCATGATCCGCCAGCAAGAAATGATGGCCGATTCCATCGCCATCGATATGTTGGTGAAATCCGGTTATGATCCGCGCGCGCTGGTGCAAGTTTTGCGCACCCTACGCGGCACCACGCCCCAAAAAGACCGTTTGACCAATGTGGTGTTCGGCAATCACCCGCTGACAATTGATCGCGAAAAAGCAGCGGTTGAAAAAATCAATGCGCAATACCAAGCTGTTGCCGGCACTGCATCAACTCAACGTTTTGATGTATTGGTGAAGCCCTATCATGCCAAGCGCCAGAAACGTTTGGCACAAAGCAATTAGACCCAACCGGCACCCACTGCACTTGGTCAATCGACGTGGCACCTGTGGCCAGCATAATCACGCGATCCAGCCCCAGCGCCACACCCGAAGCGTCTGGCATTTTCGTCAAAGCGTCGAGCAAGTCTTCGTCCAGCGGGTAGCGCTCGCCATAAAGCCTCTGCTTCAAATCCATTTCAGCTTCAAAGCGGCGGCGTTGTTCGACTGCATCCGTCAATTCGCCAAAGCCATTGGCCAATTCAACACCACAAGCATAAAGCTCAAAGCGTTCGGCCACGCGTTTATCGTGCGCGCAAGTGCGGGCCAATGCGGCTTCACAGGCAGGGTATTCAAACAATACCGTCATATGGTGTTGCCCCAGATGGGGTTCTACTTTCTCAACCAGAATGCGACTAAAAATATCAGACCATGTTTCATTCGGCTGAAAGCTCACAGGCGAAATGTTCGCCAACGCATCGCGGTCGGGTTGGCCCTTCGGCATTCAAAGTCGAAAGCAAATCAACTCCGGCAAATTGCTTGAATGCATCATTCACACTCAACCATTGCGCCTCGGCATAGGGGTCGCAATGCACCTCGCGCCAATGCCAAACGGCATGGCCTGTTGTGTCTGCGGCCAAGCGTACCAGCTCCAATGTATCTTCAATAATCGTGCGATAGTCTTCCCGCGCGCGATACCATTCCAGCATTGTAAATTCCGGTGCATGGGTCCGCGTGCGCTCGCGATTGCGGAACACATGGCCAAGCGAAAAAATCCGCTGCTCACCTGCTGCCAAAAGTTTTTTGCAGGCAAATTCCGGCGAGGTGTGGAGATAGCGCGTTGATTGTGATCCATCGTTGTGGATCAATTGCGTTGAGAAGGCGTGCAAATGCGCTTCATTGCCGGGCGACACAACAAGGGCTGGCACATCAACCTCCAGAAAATCCCGTTCGGCAAACCAAGCCCGCAGTCGCCGCTAAAATTCGATTGCGGGCCAGTAAAAAAGGACGCCTGTCTTCATGGCGCTGGGCATCATACCAAGGTGATTTCTGCGGTGTTTTTGCCATTGTGCTGCTGGGGTTGGCTTTCAAAGGTTGGGCTGCTATAGGCGCGGCACAACACAACTGCAATCCGCTTCAAAAAGAGAGAATTCACCGTGGTTAAAGTCATCGCCTCAGGCGTTCGCAAAGGTAACGTCATCGAGCATGAAGATGGCAAGCTCTACGTTGTTCTCAAAGCTGAATCGATGCACCCCGGCAAAGGCACCCCAACCACCACCATCGATATGCGCCGCATTTCTGACGGTGTGAAGACAGTGGTGCGCTACAAGACAACCGACGCCATGGAACGCGCCTTCGTTGAAACCGTCGGCCACACCTATCTCTACCAAGATGGTGAAAACCACGTGTTCATGAACCCTACCAGCTTTGAACAAATCAACATTACGGGCGACATGTTGGGTGACTCAGCTGCGTTCTTGCAAGAAGGCATGGAATGCCAAGTGGCGCTGTTCAACGACGGCCCAATCTCCATCGAATTGCCGCCGCGTGTTACACTCGAAATCACCGAGACTGAACCCGCGATCAAGAACCAAACCGCATCGTCGTCATTCAAGCCCGCCATTCTGTCAAACGGCTTCCGCACCATGGTGCCACCGCACATCGCAGCTGGCACGCGCATCGTGGTTGAAACCGCTGACGGCGCTTATGTGGAACGCGCGAAGGACTGACTACTTTATGAACACGCCCACCATTTCAAGGTGGGCTGTCCATTTGAATTGATCGACGGGGGTTACGGTTTTCAAACTGTAGCCCCCTTTTACTAAGATGGCCGCATCACGCGCGAAATTCGCCACATCGCACGACACCAAAACAACGCGTTTCACTTGCGATTTGGCAAGTTGCTTGGCCTGCGCTTCTGCGCCTGCGCGTGGCGGGTCCAACACCACAGCATCAAATGGCTTCAACTCCATCGGTGTTAAAGGCTCGCGGAACAAGTCGCGCGATTGTGCATCAACGGGTTTCAGACCTTGCGTATTCCGTAGTGCCAATTGCATTGCCGCAATGGCAGGCTTGTCGTCATCGGCTGCATAGACTTTTGCTTTCTCGGCCATGCGCAATGCAAATGGCCCAACACCACAGAACAAATCCGCCACATGCTTGGCGGACTTCACGGCTTCTAACACCACAGCAGCAATCGCAGCTTCTCCCGCACTTGTAGCTTGCAAGAACGAGGTGGTGGGCAAAGTCACTTGGGCCTTTCCAATCGACATGGCAGGTGTGGCACGGGCCGTGTGCACTTCCCCATTTACGCTCAAACGCAGAATGTTGAAGGCACTGACAATCTCATTCATGGCACTCAAGCGCCGCAACACGACTTGGCGTTCGGCTTTGATTGAAACATCCAAGCCATTGTCGGCCGCCGTTATCGCCACATCACAGGCCCCAAGTGCTGGGCCAAAAGCGGCTGCAAGTTGCGCTGCTTGTTTCAAGGCCGGAACCAACACGGGGCAATAATCCAATGCAATCAGGTCGTGGCTTTTCTGCTCCATAAAACCCGCAGCCCAAGCTCCGTCAACTTCCCGCACGTGTAAGCTCACACGCCTGCGACCTGCGCCATGGGCATCAATCAAAGCCGCCACTTCCGTCGAAATGTTTTGTGCCGCCAAAGCTTCAATCAATAGATTGCGCTTCCACGCTTGATAGGGTGCCTCTGCCCAATGTTGAAATTTGCATCCGCCGCAACGATCATAGTGTTGGCAAAACGCTTCCACCCGCTCAGGCGATGGCGTGACGATGCGTGTGAGCTTGCCCATGGCCAGATCAATGTCTTCGCCCGCCAGCACTTTTGGCACATGCAATAGCAAGTCTCCAGCGCGCACCAAACCGTCGCCCTTTTGGCCTAATCGTTCAACCGTATAAAGCATCAGCCTTGCCTCGGATAAAGCAGCACCATGGCCCTGCCCTGTTCTAATGAAATGGAAACGTCGCCTTTGGCTTCGTTGGAAATTGTGAGGGTTGAACCAAAGGGCACATCGCGGCGTTGCAAAGGCCAGCGCACGCCTAAGATTGATAGTCCTTTTAAGTCAGTCAATCCAACAACACTCAGTCGGTGTGCCTGTCGGAATTTGCCAGAGCGACACTGAGGTGACGAGCGGCCAAGCTTCTTCCGTGCCACCGCTCGCAAAGGTTTTGATGCCGCGTGCTGCTATCGCATGTAGCAAGGCTGCATGGGCCAGCATGTGATCGAACTGCCCGCCAAAAGCGCCAATCAAAATAATCTCCGTCGCACCACGTTTGACAGCTGCATCAACCGCCAACTCTCCATCGGTTTTGTCCTTGGCGGCGGGGAAGCGTTCTTGCTCAATATGGGACCATTGATCGCGCAGAGCTGTTGAGGTGGAATCAAAATCACCAACCCACAATTCCGGCACCAACCCTAATGTTTCCGCGTGCTTCATGCCACTGTCAGCCGCAATCACGCGCGCACCTGCAATCTGGTTTTTCAACCGCAGTGTGGGCGTCACATTACCCGCCATGAGGATTACAAATTTCGACATGACTGCCCTGTAGCACAAGCAGTTGCGAAAATGACAGTGTTGATCTATTCAGAACGCGCTCTCAACGGGGTGCTTTGTAGAAATACAAGACTGAGAGGATGAAAATCCAACCCGCTGAACCTGATCTGGATCATGCCAGCGGAGGGATTGAAAGCGGGACTATAAGATGGTCCCAATCTCCATTCACTTTGTTGGCGCAATGGAGAATTGATATGAAAAAGCTAATGCTTTCCCTTGCGCTGTTCACCTCACTCAGCTTTGCCGCTGAAGCGAAGGACACGCTGACGATTTACACTTACGACAGCTTCGTTTCCGAATGGGGACCGGGTGCAAAAATCAAAGCCGCTTTTGAAAAAGACTGCGATTGCACGGTTGAATGGGTGGCCATTGCTGATGGTGTGGCGATGCTCAACCGTTTGAAACTTGAAGGCAGCAGCACCAAAGCTGACGTGGTTTTGGGGCTGGATACAAACCTCACGGCGGAAGCCGCCGCAACAGGATTGTTCGCAGCACATGGTGCTGATGTGACCAAAGCCAAAACACCCGGCGGTTGGACTGACACGACGTTCCTGCCCTACGACTATGGCCATTTCGCCATTGTCTATGACACTGAAAAAATGAAGACACCGCCGAAGAGCCTCGACGAATTGGTGAACGGTGATCCGTCACAAAAAATCATTTTGCAAGATCCACGCTCTTCCACGCCGGGCCTCGGCTTTCTGCTATGGATGAAATCAGTTTACGGCGAAAAGGCTGGTGAGGCGTGGGCCAAATTGAAACCGCGCATTCTCACCACCTCGCCCGGTTGGTCGGAAGCCTACGGCCTATTCACCAAAGGCGAAGCGCCGATGGTGTTCTCCTATGTGACCTCACCTGCTTATCACATGACGGCAGAGGGCACGGAACGTTATCAAGCTGCGGCTTTCGCCGAAGGCCATTATTTGCAAATCGAAGTTGGGGGCGTGATTGAAGCATCACCTGAAAAAGCATTGGGGCAAAAGTTTTTAGGCTTCATGTTGACGCCGGGCTTTCAAAATGAAATTCCCGCAACCAATTGGATGTTGCCCGCTGGCGAGGTTTCAGTGGCACTGCCGGATTCCTTCAACAAGATTGTGAAGCCGGAAAAAACATTGCTGTTCACGCCAGAAGAAGTGAATGCAAACCGCAAGGTTTGGATTGACGAATGGCTGGCCGCTGTGGGGCAGTAAACTTTGCGGATCGCGCCACTCGTCATCGTTGTTGCTATTGCACTCGGCCTCGTTCCCCTGATTTTCTTTGCATGGGAACGTGGTGGGGCTTTTTGGCCTGACGCTTACGCGTGGCGCGTTTTGCAGTTCACGGTGTTGCAAGCCACACTTTCAACTTTGCTGTCTGTGATCCCTGCCATCTTTGTGGCGCGGGCCTTTGCGCGGCGACAGTTTCAAGGTCGTTCACTCATTCTCGCATTATTTGCTGTGCCGTTGTCGCTTCCGGTCATCGTCGCTATCTTCGGCCTCACGGCACTTTATGGCACACAAGGTGTATTTGGCGGTTGGTTTAACCTCTATGGGCTCGGCGGCATTTTGCTGGCCCACGTGTTTTTCAATCTGCCTTTGGCCACCCGTTTGCTATTGGAAAATATCAACGCAACACCCGCCGAAAGCCATCGCCTTGCCGCGCAGTTGAATTTCTCTGATGCCACCGTGTTTCGCCACGTGGACTGGCCCATTCTGAAAAACGCACTGCCCCGCATTTCGGCATTGGTTTTCCTCTTGTGCGCAAGCAGTTTCATCATCGTGTTGTTGTTTGGAGGTCCACAAGCAACAACGTTGGAAGTGGCGATCTACCAATCTCTGCGCATGGATTTTGATGTGACGCGAGCCCTGACATTGACCGTGATGCAAATTGCGTTGAGTGGTCTTTTGGTGTGGGCTGCGTCCAAGGCCTTGATGGCGCAGACGCAACACTTCACTCATCGATTGACAACGCAGCGCTATGACGGAACATCATTTGGCGCAATTATCAGCGACGGGCTTTTTATTGCCGCAGCAATTGCTCTCGTCTTGCCCGTTCTTGCCACCGTCTTATCGCAAGGCATTGCGCATATCGAATTGAGCTCTACACTCGCAAGAGCCATCACAACAAGTCTGGCCATCGCAACACTGTCCATCTGCCTCGCATTGCCGTTGGCATGGGGCATGGCGCAGGCACAATTGCGGTTGCCGCAAGCACGAAGTCTTTTGGTGGCATTGAGCCTTGCAGGATTCATCGTTCCACCCGCCGTCATTTCTACGGGTTGGTTTCTCGCTTTTCGAAACTTCGATGGTGGTATTGCGCTTTCTGTTGTCTTGATCGCTGCCATGAATAGTTTGATGGCTTTGCCATTTGCGATGGCGGTACTATCCCCCGCATTAGAACGCGCGGCGCAGCAACATGACAGGTTGAGCCACCAACTTGGCATACAGGGTTGGAACCGACTACGACGTATTGATTTGCCTTCCTTGCGCGGGCCTTTGGCGCAATCGCTGTTGATGATTTTGGTTCTATCGATGGGCGATTTAACCGCGGTGACGTTGCTGGGCACGCAAGGCCTGCTCACTCTACCCTCACTCGTGCAGCAGCAAATGGGGCATTATCAATCGCAAGCCGCTGGAGGCACTGCTCTTGTTCTCGCTGCTATTTGCTTTGCCGCTACATTTGCAGCACAGAAGGTGTCGAAATGGACATGATCGCAATTCACAATGGACACTATGAACGTGACGGCTTTGCCCTCACCATGGATTTTTCTGTCGCCCCTTCATCCATCACCGCCATCCTCGGCCCTAGCGGTGCTGGCAAATCAACTTTGCTCAACATCCTCGCAGGCTTTGACAACCTGAAAAGTGGACGCATCATGTTGAATGGTGTCGATCATACTTCTACGTCGCCTGCCACTCGCCCCGTGAATTTTGTGTTCCAAGACAACAACAGTTTCGCCCACATGACGGCGCGAAACAATGTTGCGCTTGGTGTTGCGCCCAATCTCAAACTTTCAATCGACCAATGGCAAACCGTTGATGACGCGCTTGAACAGGTTGGCATCGTTCATCTCGCACAACGCAAGCCTGGCGATATGTCGGGCGGTGAACGTCAACGCATTGCCTTGGCGCGCGTATTGGTGCGGCAGAAACCGATACTATTGCTGGATGAGGCCTTCGCCGCCCTCGGCCCGGGTTTGCGGCATGACATGTTGCTGCTGCTGCAACGTATCCAATCGGAACGGAAGCTAACTGTGCTTATGGTTACGCACAGCCCTGAAGATGCAAAGCTTGTGGCGGAGAATATTATGTTCGTGTCCGACAACGCTGTACGTGCGCCACAGGGCACCAAAGCATTTTTCAAATCAAAAGATGTTGGCGTTTTGAACTACCTCGGCGCGCACAAACACTTACCAGCCTGAGCCACCGCCGCCACCGCCACCGCCGCCCGAAAATCCGCCGCCGCCTGAGCCCGACGACGACCCCGGTGCCACGCCCGATGATGAAATGGATGACGCCAATGAACTTCCCAGTTCTTGGCCAAAGCCACGCGAATTAAATCCGCCCGGTCCATAATACCACCCGCCAACGGCCCCAGCCGTGGCACCTGCCGCAGCGGCCGCGGCCAACACCGCCGCGAATTTATTATTCCACTCGTTTTCACAATCCAGCGCCATGGCATAGGGCAAATAGCGCTCAAACAATTCAGGTGTTTTTTCAGGTGGATGCAACACCTTCAAACGTTCTTCTTCCGCCGTCGTCATATACATGCGGAAACCTTCAATATCGTTCAGCACGGCGCGGCCTTTGGGTGTTGGTGCTTTCAGCAACCAATAGAAAACCAAATTGCAAGCCACCACAACCATTGCCGCAATCAAGAACCATTTGGCCATGGGCGTTACGCCTTCGGTCAAAAAACCAATGGCTGGCACAGCAACACCTGCACCAACAAATGGCACTAGAAACACAAGCCCCATCAACGAACGAATTTTTGAAAACCAACCCGTACTCTGAAAAATGCCTTCTACGACACTATAGCCGATGAACAGGATCACCCCCCACCAAATGGTGGTGAACCCGCCAACACCCAAGATTAAACCCGCACCTTCACTGGGCATCAGCAAAGCAGAGCCAATCAAACCAATGGCACTCAGGACTAATCCCAAGAAAATACCATTTGAAATTCTTCAAATACATCACACCATCATACTCATCGTCGAGTGATGACTCCAATGCGGAGCGCATGCGAATGACGCTGGCATGATTGGATTGTTCGAGCGCCAAATTGCTGGACGGAGCTGCACCATAAAGCGCTGCTTCGCCGCGGGTTAAGTCAGCACCTGCACTGCCTTTTTTCTGAATTGAATAGTCGCCATCGCTATTGGTAATCGACATGCGACCTTTGACTGCAAGCCCCACCACAGCGGCGGCGAAGGTCTTGTCGTCATAGCCATCTTTGTAAACGTAGCGCACGCCTGCCGGGCCCATGCCAACAGGCGGGCGGAACAGTGGCACAATGGTGCCTGTCGGTGGGTCGCGCCCCACGCGCAACCACGCGAACAGAAAATACAGCGGCACCAAAAACACTGTGAGCGCCAAACCGAAATACCCCAGATTATCGCGGATCCAATCCCGCTGCTTTTCCGCCTCGGTTGGTGGAGCAACAATGCCCTTCTGCCACGCCACGGCGACCGTCAAACCTTCATTGGCTTCAAGCCGCGCCGTTGTCTGGGCTTCAAATCGATTGCCAGATGCAACAGTTACGCGCGCATTTCCATCGTTGCCCCCGAATGAACCTGAATAAACCGAATGCTGCCCCACATTTGCACCATTTGGCAAACGGATGATGGTTGAGGCGCGTTCAATCGGGAACGTCCAACCATTGCCCGTGGCGTTCCAATAGAGTTCATCAAATGTGTCGAAGAAACCAATTTGCCGTGTGGTGTGATAGGTAATTTTGTAGGTGTGGTCACCGTCCCGCAGGAATACGTCAGCACTGCCAATTTTGATGCGCTTGCCGTTTGATATGGATTCGACGGTATAGTTTTCGTCGCGCCCATCACGCTGCACATCCACCACTTCAAAACCGACACGCACACGAACGCCGCGTTTATCGGTGTAAGTCGTCGGAAAATCGCGCAGAATGCCACGACGAATTTCACGGCCTTCTGATCGCACAACTATCGTCTCGCGCACGTCCAGTGAACCATCCGCATTCACCTGAACATCACTCACAAAATTGCGAATGACTTCTTCTGCGATGGCGTTTTGCGCCACGCAGAAGAAGAAAAGCAAAACTGCTAATATGTGGCGCATGGCGTTAGCGCGTTTTGAAATCAACCTTAGGCACTTCACGCTGCGCCGCATCACCAATTTCAAAGAACTCAGCCTTCAAGAACTTGAAGAAATTCGCCACCACGTTTGACGGGAAACTTTCAATCATCGTATTCAAGTTGCGCACAGCACCGTTGTAATAGCGGCGCGACAATTGAATTTCATCTTCAATTCCCGATAGCTTGTCTTGCAAATCACGAAAATTCGCATCGGCTTTTAATTCAGGGTAGGCTTCCGCAATGGCAAAAAGTTTGCCCAAGGCTGCTGACATGGCCTGCCCCACGGCTGATTGGTCGCCCACGCTGCCACCCGCAATTGATTTGGCGCGAAGGTCTGCAATGTCACGAAACAGTTTGTCTTCGTGGGCCGCATAGCCCTTCACGGTTTCAATTAAATTCGGCAACAAATCAGCACGGCGCTTCAGCTGCACATCGATGCCGCTCCAGCCTTCGGCGACTAAGTTTTTGTTGGATACAAGTGCGTTGTAAACATAAATCAAATAGCCCGCCACGGCGACGATCAAACCCAGTAGTCCATAGCCCAGTGTCATATTGGCCTCCTCGCCTCAATTGCTGTTAGTATCACAGTTGCGAGGCGAGACTGCAAGCACGAGCTGATTTGACCTTTGAACCCCTCCGCGAGTAAGTGGGAGGGAAGGATTTTGCTATGACTGCGTTTAAAGGGCCGGACGGCCAAGAAGACATGCCCTATCTGCTGGGAGTGGGTCCCGTGACCACGTCTCGCAATGTTAAACTTGCGATGCTGGCGGATTTTGCCGCAGATGATACGGATGTGATTGCGGCAACACGTTTTGCACGCAAAGAACTCCATGCAATTTCAGGCGCAAGTGAAAACCACGCGTGTGTGTTACTTTCTGGTACCAGAGAGTTTGCAATTGAAGCGGTGGTTGGTTCACTGTGCCCTGCGCGGCGCAAAAAAACTCTCGTGATTTGCAACGGCGCCGACGGTGAACAGGCAGCTTTGATGATGGAACGCGTGGGCCGCCCGCACTTGCGCTTAACCTATAAAGAAACATCTTTACCCAAAGCGTCGGACGTTGAAAAAACCTTGGATGAAGACCGCAACATTTCCCATGTTTGGTTGGTGCATTGTGAATCTTCAACCGGCATGCTGAACCCCATTGGCGAAATTGCAGATGTTGTCAAAGCCAAGGGCCGCACGTTGGTTGTCGATGCGACAGCAACGTTTGGAGGTCTTTTTATTGATATGGCAGCCTTAGGCGTCGATGTTTTAATTGGCCGTGCTGATGCGGGCTTGGAAAGTTTGCCGGGCGTGGCATTTGTTATCGCGCCCAAAGCGGCACTTGAAGTTGCAATGGGCGAGAGCCATTCCCCCAGTCTCGATTTGCATTTGCCAATGGAAAGCGCAAGAGTGCATCCGGACGGTTTTCAACAACACCACCCACGCACGCGCTTTTGGCCTTGCGTGAAGCTTTGCGTGAGCTTGCTGCGGAAGGTGGAATTGCGCAAAGGGCCAAGCGTTACCAAGCCAATGCCAATACGTTGCGCGAACGCTTGAAAGCATTGGGCTTGTCGCTATTGCTTGAAGATGCGCATGCATCGCCAATTCTCCAAGCTGTGCTTGCACCTCGCGCAGCGACGTTTGAATATGAACGTTTTGCTGCGGCTATGCGCGTCAAAGGTTTTGCCATTTGCGCAGGTGCTTTGGCCCAGCGGCCTTCGTTCCGCATTGGCTGCATTGGTCGTGTTGATGAGCAATTGATGCAGCATGTCACTGCCGCTGTGGAAGACGTGTTGAACACTATGGATGTGCGCAGTTTTGCACCTGCTGGCGCATGAAGAAGAGCCTTCACGACATTGAAGTACTGGCTTTGCAATTGGTGCCGGAACACGCTGCCAAACATTGCGCATGGCTGCATGGTGCAGGCTACAATGGCCTCAAGTATTTGGCTGAGGCTTTAGATGATGAAAAGAAAACTTTGAAACCTGAACTAGACTTGATGGGACTGGATTTGCAGTCCGTCTCGTGTGTTTTTATCTCCCCTGAGATTGAAAAACTTCGCGCCACGCAAAGCCGCATTTTCCTTGCGCAATGTGCGCCATGGGCTTTATCTTCTGCCCAATAGTGTCCACGAAAACTATGGCATCGGTTGCCCCGTGGATCCCAACTTTGCTTTGGGCGGCGAACGCACCAAAAATCCCTATGCCGAAAAACTGGCACTTGCTGCCATCGAAGGCGTTGAAGTTGATGATGCGCTTTGGCAATCCCTCGAGCAGAAAATTAGGAGTTGAATGTGGCTGGCCCGTTGAGTGGACTTCGTGTGCTTGATCTCACCCGCGTTTTAGCGGGCCCTTGGGCCACACAAATGTTGGCGGATTTTGGCGCTGAAGTCATCAAAATCGAAAAGCCCGGCGAAGGTGACGATACGCGCGGTTGGGGGCCACCCTTTGTAACCAACCCTGATGGCTCAACCGGAGACGCCGCTTATTTTCAAGCGGCCAATCGCGGCAAGCAATCAGTCTGCATCGACATGGCCAAAGCTGAGGGGCAAAACCTTTTGCGCCAACTCGCAGCGCAATCTGACATCGTCATCGAGAATTTCAAAGTTGGTGGGTTGAAAAAATACGGTCTCGATTACGCATCACTGCAAATTGTGAACCCGAAATTGATCTACTGTTCCATCACCGGCTTTGGCCAAGACGGACCTTTTGCCCAGCGCGCGGGTTATGACTTTATGATCCAAGGCATGGCGGGTGTTATGTCCATCACGGGCGCACCGAACGGCGACCCTATGAAAGTGGGTGTCGCAATTTCTGATATTTTTGCAGGCCTTCACGCTGTCATCGGCATTCAAGCCGCCCTCCTCCACCGTGAAAAAACCGGAGAAGGGCAACACATCGATATTTCCCTACTCGACAGCCAAGTTTCCGTTCTGGCCAATCAGGCCTTGAACTATCTGGTCGGTGGAAAAATTCCGCAACGCCTTGGCAATGCCCACCCCAATATTGTTCCCTATCAAACGTTTGAAACGCAAGACGGACACATCAATATCGCGGTCGGCAATGATCGTCAGTATGCGGAATATTGCAAGATCATTGATGCCCCGCATTTGGTGGTAGAGCCATATCTCACCAATCGTGGACGGGTTGAACATCGCGCAAAACTCATCGCGCAACTGTTGCCTTATATGAAAACGCGCACGACAGCGGATTGGGTAGACGCACTCGAAGCGGCAGCCGTACCCTGCGGCCCCATCAACACCATCGATCAGGTATTTGAAAACCCGCAGGTGCAGGCGCGAAACATGAAATTGCAACTGACACGGCAAGATGGTGTCTCTGTGCCCGGTGTTGCAAACCCCGTGGTGTTTTCGAAAACACCCAACACATATAAAAACCCCAGCCCAACATTGGGCCAGGGCACTGATGATGTGTTGAGCACGCTCTTGGGCCTAGGCCCTGAAGCGTTGAAAGACCTCAAATCAAACGGTGTAATCGCTTGAGTTAGAGGCGGCCGTTCGGCGTCATCTTATCCACCATTTCAGGCAGGACAGCTGACAAGCGCTTCAACAATTCTTCACGGCTCAAACCTGTTTGTTCGGCCAGACCATCGAGCACGGAAGGGTCAATGCCCTTGGCCACTTCGGGTTCAGACACAGGTTCGTTTTGACCAGAAGACACCCAGCTGTCGGCTTTTTCGCCCAAGCCGCTTTTGCGGAATGAATCGACAATATCGCCCAAACCACCAGCGGGGCCGGCGGCACCCTTGTCGGCCACGCCTTTTACAAATTCGCCGATCTTGTCGCGGTTCTGCCAACCTGCAACAACAGCAAGGCCTAGCAGTGCTTTTAACATGGTATTGGTTTTAGCCATTTCGGTTCTCCTTAAAGTGGTGGGCGTAATATGGTTGCTGGTTGCGAAAATGCAAGACATTGCACTGGCGAATTTGCCACTGTAGTGTTGCGGTTCCACGAATGGGAAAGGACGATACAAATATGGGTATTCTTTGGACGATTATTGTCGGTGCTATTGTTGGCATGCTGGCAAAATTTATTATGCCAGGCTCGAACGAACCAAAAGGCTTTGTTTTGACCGCAGCTCTCGGCATCGCAGGGTCACTGCTTGCAGGTTATCTGGGCCAAGCCATCGGTTGGTATTCCGCTGGCCAAGGTGCAGGCTTCATCGGCTCACTGATTGGTGCGATTGTCTTGATCGTTGTTTACGGCATGGTTGTGAAGCCTAAGGCTTAAGCGCGTTATTTAAGTTTATCCCAGCAACATGACAACTTCCGAAGGCGTTACAGCTGATGACATTTTCCAGATGCTTATGGAAAGTCTCAGTTGGACGCCTTCGACATTACAAGACTTCCAGCGGTCTCAACTGCAGCAACTGCTGCGGCACGCCCGTGAGCAGGTGCCGTTTTACAAAACGCGACTAGACTGTGTATTTCGAAGTGATGGCACAATAAATTGGGACCGCTGGACCGAGATTCCTATTTTGACCCGTGCTGACTTACGCGACAAGGGCAAGCAGTTGCTGGCTAAAAAGCTACCGCCCGCCCACGGCAATGTTACAAGTTTTGAATCATCGGGCTCAACTGGCGTTCCTATCAAGGTTACGACAACCTCCCTTGCCAACACCGTGAACAATGCATTGTGGTCGCGCTTTTACTCCCTGAATGGTGGCGCTTCGGGCGGGCCTCACGTCAAATTCTGGTTTACAAAACCTGGCAATATCAAATTCAAAGAACGCTGGGTCTGGCCACATCGCCAGACATCCAACGTAATATATGCCAATCGCAATTTACCTGTTTCGGAACAGCTCGAGATTTTAAGCGAAATAGGCGCCGAAACTTTTTCAGAGTTTTCGACAACGCTGGTGCATATGGCCCATGAAAATTTGCGCCGAAAAGCACCAATCAAGCTGCGCATGGTTATACCTTATGGCATGGGTTTGACAGCGTCGGACCGAGAACTTCTGGGACAGAGCTTTGGAGCAAAAGTTTTGCTTCCCTACAGTTCCAAAGAAGGTGGCTTGATGGCGTTTCACGTGCTTCCCGATACGCGCTATATCGTCAACGCAGAATCTTTGTTGGTCGAATTTCTGCCAGCACCAGACCAAGCCGATAATAATCTTAAGCGTATGATCATCACGCCGCTATTCAATGCAGCACTTCCCATGATCCGCTATGAACAAGGCGACTTGGTTGAATTGGCACATCAAACTTTCGGCGATAGTCCTTTGCCGATTATCAACCGGATTGTCGGGCGCAGCGATGACTATTTTTTCCTCAACGGTAAAGAAGTTCCAGTGGTCGGACTACAAGATGACACAATGAATAAACTTTTGCAGGCAAAGGCCTATCAATTGGCGCAAGTCGGCAACAATGCAGTGGAATTGCGCTATGTCCGCAGCGGTCTCCTGACTCCGGCTGCAAAATCGGCAGTTACCAAACATTTGCGGATCAAACTGCAACAGACATTTGATGTCATTTATGTGAAGCTTAAGACCATCCCGGCCAATGCTGGAGGCAAGCAACAACGTTTCAAACGCGAGTGGATGAACTGATGCTGTCGGTTGTCCCAGAACGCCAAGGTGGTGTCACTCCAGCACAACTGAAAGAAATGATGGCTGCAAGCCAATATTGGCCTCCTGAGAAAATGTTGGCATATCAACGTTTACAACTTACCCAGCTATTGGTTCACGCTCGAAACACGACTGCATTTTACAAGGACAGGCTATCGCCAGTCTTTGAAAGAGATGGCAATGTTGATCTTTCGAAGTGGCGATATCTCCCAATTCTGACACGCAAAGATCTACAGAAACACCGCGACGAAATGCGTTCAAATGCAATTCCAAAAAATCATGGCCATATTGAAACGAACTCATCTTCTGGTTCAACGGGCCAACCAATCCAAGTCGATATTACTGCCCTCGCTTTCGAAGTGTCGAAAAGCGCGTGGGAACGTTTTTTCCATTGGCATGGAGTTGATGTTGAGCGAGGATTTACACAAATCAAAGCTTACACGCCAGATGGAAAACTTATGACGAAACATGTGCTCGTTGAAGTTTCCAAGCAGCATGCAATTCGAAAAATTTTCATTCGACGAAACCTGTCGACCAAGCAAAAACTCGCATACTTGCGCTCCACAAACTCAGCGAACTTAAATGATTTTTCCAACCATGCTGAACTGCTTGCTCGGGAAAATCTACGGGCAAAAAAACCGATAAGGCTTTCGCATTTCGTCGGGATTGGCATGAAGATTACGCCGCAACAAGAATTACTCTTTAATGAGAGCTTCCATGCCAAAACCTTGTCGCCATATAGCTCTGAAGAATCAATGCTAATGGCTTGCCAATGTGCCGAGACGCGAGGCAATTTTCACATTTGTTCGGAACTGAATTTCGTCGAGGTCTTGGATGACAATGGGGATGAAGTGGCTGTTGGCCAACCTGGTCGCATTGTCACTACTCCTCTTTTTAGCTCCGCCCAACCACTGATTCGTTATGAGCAAGGCGATATCGTTGTACGAGGGCCTCCATGTCAGTGCGGTCGAAGTATGCCGGTGTTGTCAGAAATTCGCGGTCGCAAAGATGCAATCTTTCAGTTTCCCGGCAAACAGGTTTCAATGAACAAATTTGACGAAGATCTCGTGCAAAAGGCTCTTTCGGCGGACGCCTTTCAGTTTGCACAAGTCTCGCCGCATCTTATTCTTGTGCGCTATGTATCGGAAAAAATTGCAGGACCTTCCAATCAGGACATTGTCCGCGCGCATCTATTGGATATGCTTCGCACAAAAGTTGAAATTGATTTTAACCGGGTCGAAGAAATTCCGACAAACGCGGGAGGCAAGCAACAGCGTATCACGCGAGAGTTTTAGTAGCATTTTTCAAAACAAAATGCGCCGTCACCGGCGCATCTGTCTATGGTCTGTACTATTTTGGTGTTTGCAATTTAGTCTAAATTGTAGCACTCGCCGGGACCATAATAAGCATAATATGGTCCTTGAGCCAAACACGCCGCTTCGGGATCACTCGCCGCACCCCCAGCACCACCAACACCTGCTCCTGCAAACGCTGCTGCACCCGAACCGAAAATATCAAGTGCGCGGTTGCGTGGATCGTCTTCACGGTGACGGCGCATCAGGCTTTTGGTTGAGTCATTGCCACCGAAGTAGAACGACACACCTGCTGTAACTGCGGAATAGCTATCTTCACCCAGTTCACCGGTCAATTTCAGTGATACGGGCATGGCTTCCAGCAAGTACTCAGCTGACACATGCGCACTTTGGAAACCGGCAACACTTGCCGCACCAAGGTTCAAGCGCAAATTGTCCATCGGGTAAAATGCAACATCAGCAAAGGCGAAGAGTTCATCTTGGTTTGAACCCACAACTGGATCAATATTCATATAGCCACCAGCAAGTTCAACTGAAACGCGGTCCAGATAGAACTCCGCTTCACCACCGGCCCAATAGGCATCCACGTCTCCAACATCGCCGTAGCCTGCAATTGCGCCGACCAGATACGAGCCTGGGTCACGGGTGAACAAATGCACCGTTCCGCCAATGCCCGTTTCACCGAATACATCTTTCACAGCAAGGTCAGCCTGCAAGCCGAACATGTCACCCAGTGGCATTGAAAGTGATGCGCCACCATAAAAAAGTTCGTCTGACGATGCGCCATTATAGTCAGCGTAACCGCCGCCAAATTCGACTTTGCCGTTAAACGCTGAAACGGCTGGAAGTGGGCCCACGTCAACATCTGCAGCAAAAGCCATGCTGCCGAAGAGGCCAACGGCCAGATACGCCCGACAAAATTGTTGAAGTAATGAGATTATGTTTGTTCATTTTACGTCGCCTTTTTATACCCTTGCAACGCCACTACGCCCCCCGGCGTTTGATCAGCTGGTTAAACAAGACAACGCAATGATGGGCAAGAGAAAGATTGAATTTAAGTGAATATTTCTCAGCTAATATGGTTTTCTTGCAACACAAAACACCAATTTCCCGCATAGATTGCCATCACCTCAGAGGACAACATCTGCCACAGGTTGCAAATCGAATCGAATGAGTTTGCGGCCCCGGAATCGATCCCATTGCCAGCATCGAATCCTTGGTTCACATTCTATTCATGCGATGGGGGTTATTGATTTGCACCTTTTTCAATTTGACGGAGAGTGATCATGCTTCTGAAAGCCTTGCCTTTTGTACTCTGCACCACCCTGCTCACTTCAACAGCAGCTTTTGCCGCCGAGACCGTGAATTTCACCATGCAAGCGTCCATGCTGTCGTTGCGCGATGAGGCGGCGAAAGACAAATTCACCGTTGGCCTTACCGACAAGCAAGTTGAATCGTCCCTCAAAATCTCGTGCCAAGCCGCCAAAGCGGGCATCGTTTCAGGCCAAGCTGAGTCCTGCGCGGTCACGGGCAATGGCGCTTTGGTCAATCCTTCCAACGGGCAGAAATTGCAACGCACGCAATATGCTGGTGGTTGGGTGGTGAAGTCAGATGGTTTCACCGAAGGTGGCACGCTTGCCATCAATTATCTTGCCGTGGGCAAGGTTCCAGCATCGAATGCGAATTTTGGCGGCTCCATGATGTTGAAGCCGGAAGTTATGTCCACCGGTGCCAGTCTGCTGCGCGACACGATTTTGAAGAGCATGAAGAAAACCGAAAAGGGCTTGATCGACGAGCGCGTTGATACGGTGCAGTTCGTCAACTTCACGCTGCCGTCTGCGGGCCTTCCATCCGACAAGGGCTGCATTTGGAATGGCGACATGATTTATGCCTACCAGACCTCGTCATGGTTCATTGATGTGAAGGCCAAATGCAACAACAAGGAATTTGCGCTGAAAGGCAACATGCCGCTCACGGAAACGCCCAATGTGGGCAATCAGAAGCAGTATGATTTAACGCTGACACTGCCCAGTGCTGATGTTTCAACCGATGAAGCCTTGTTCGCCAATCCGGAAGGTGATGCGGATTTGTTTGCCTCGGCAGATGGCATCAGCGGGCAAATCATCATGAAAGAAAGCGCCTATGTTGACGTGGAGACCGATGGCCAGATTGACAAGTTGGCTTCGGAAATCGACGCGACGGGCAGCTTCACAGGCCAAAATGTGCCCATCGAAGCCGTACGCTCTTTCGGCACCATCGTTGGCATTATGGCGCGCACATTCTTCGGAGCCTAATTAACGATGTGGGGCATCATATCGCCAATCCTCATTGGCTTTGCGGCGGGCATGATTGCCCGCCTCCTCAAACCCGGCAAACATAACCCATCCGGCTTTGTGCTCACGGTGCTACTCGGCATTTCCGGTGCCTTTGCAGGAACGTTTTTGGGGCAATTCTTCGGTATTTATGCCCCTGGCGAACAGGCTGGTTTCGGCGGCAATATTGTGGGTGCAATTGTTGTGCTTTTTATCTGGGGTTGGGTGGTTCGCAAAAAAGCTTCAGCCTAACGCCGTCCCTCTTTCCCCCATGTCGTTTTTGCTCTACACGCCGCTTTCATTCCACGGCATATGAGTCCTATGGCAAACCTTGTGATTACCTATTGGCGCGACATTCCCTCGGCGGTTTCGGTGAAAATCGGGCGCAAGGAAGAAAAGCGCATGCTCGACAACCGCTTCATGGAAGCCATTGATATGGCGGCCATGCGCGATGGTGCCACCAATACTGATGATTATTTGGCCGACTGGCGGCGCGGTGAACCCCTGCCCGTATCGGATGATATGGCCGCCGAAGCCGACAAGGCCAAGGCCGAGTTGGAAGCCACTTTTACTCACGAACGCATTAAACAGATGATCGGCAATGGAGGCCGCAACCCGTCATGACGCATACTCTCGTCCAGTCCGCCACCCGGTCCCACATCATCGGTTTTGACCGTCCCTTCACCGTCATCGGTGAACGCATCAACCCGACAGGCCGCAAGAAGCTGGCGGCTGAAATGCAAGCCGGAAATTTTGAAACCGTCATCAAAGACGCGCTGGCGCAAATGGCTGCGGGTGCGCATATTTTGGACGTAAACGCAGGCGTGACCGCCGTGAACCCCAACGAGTCCGAACCGCCGTTGATGAAGCAGACGCTCGAAATCGTGATGTCGATTTGTGACATGCCACTGTGCATCGACTCGTCTGTGACTTCCGCTTTGAAGATTGGTTTGGAAACCGCAAAGGGCCGCCCGCTTGTGAACTCGGTGACGGGTGAAGAAGAAAAGCTGGAAGCCATTTTGCCACTCGTGGCGAAATACAATGTTCCCGTGGTTGCCATTTCCAACGATGAAACTGGCATCTCGGAAGACCCGGATGTGCGCTTTGCCGTGGCCAAGAAGATTGTGGAACGCGCCGCTGACTTTGGCATTAAGCCCCATGACATTGTGGTTGATCCTTTGGTCATGCCGATTGGGGCCATGGGCACGGCGGGCCAGCAGGTGTTCCGCCTCGTGCGCCGCTTGCGTGAAGAGTTGAAAGTCAACACCACCTGTGGCGCGTCCAACGTGTCCTTCGGCATGCCAAACCGCCGCGCGCTGACGGGCTATTTCCTCGCCATGGCCGCATCCCACGGCATGACGTCAGCCATCATGAACCCGCTGCATGATGAAGACATGCACGCCATTTTCGGTGCCAACGTGCTGAACGGCACCGACGCCCATTGCAAATTCTGGACCAACAAGTTCCGTGAAATGACGGCGGCACCATCAGCTGCCGCGCAAGCTGCGGGTGAGATTTCTTCGAACGAAGACATTGAAGCAAGCCGCGAAGCCCGTGAAGAACGTCGTCGTCGCTGATGGAAAAATACCTCGAGATTTTCAATGCGGTGAAAGCCGAACGCGCCAAGGGGCTTGAGTGGCAATATAAACTCAGCCTTAAAACCGGCGAAGGTTTGGGTGCTGCACTTCTCAAGGTGATGAAGCCTGAGTGGACAACGGATGCGCCAGACGAATTGCTGAACACCAATGGCTTGTTCTTCAGCGTGTGGGTGGACCCCGCGTGTGAGGCCAAGGGCGTTGCCCGCTATAATCTCCACGCCAAAAAACTACGCGCCATCAAGGGTGAGGCTTTTGCCGCGCGGGAATTTGTGCGGGCGTTTCGCTTTCAATGTGGCGATGAGTTGAAGGGCTGGCCCAACTGGTCCTACCCCAAGGGGCCGATCACGCTGTTCGAAGGCCACATCCCGCTTGATCTCAAAACCTTGCACGCCGAAACCTCGAGCTTGATTGATCGTTTCGTGAAACTCACGCCCAAGCTGGAGCATGTGCTGGCGGAATAAGTTGGTCGCATTTTACTCGCGCCGATGATCCGGTATTTGCGTATAAGAAACCATCATGACCGAGCAGAATCCCCTCATCGTTTTCACCCCCTCCGGCAAGCGCGGGCGTTTTCCCGTTGGCACACCTGTGCTTACGGCAGCGCGGCAATTGGGCGTTGATATTGATAGCGTGTGCGGTGGCCGCGCCATTTGCGGGCGCTGCCAGATCAACATTGGCGAGGGCGAATTTGCCAAGCACGGCATTTCCTCAACCGATGGCCACGCGACACCCTTCAACGAGGTGGAACAGCGTTACAAGCGCATCAAGGGACTGGCCGATGATCGGCGCTTGTCGTGCCAAACGAAAATTCAAGGCGACCTCGTCATCGACGTGCCGCCTGAATCCCAAGTGCACAAACAAGTTGTGCGCAAGGAAGCCGACACCCGCGTGATTGAGCTTGATCCTGCGACGAAACTGTTCTTCATCGAAGTTGAAGAGCCCGACATGCACAAGCCCTCGTCGGATTTGGAGCGGGTTTATGATGCGCTGAAAGCCCAATGGGGCGTTGACGATATCTCGTGTGATCTTTCGATCATCGCGCAATTGCAAAAGACTTTGCGCAAGGGCGAATGGAAAATCACCTGTGCCGTGTTCTCGCGGCCCGAAGGCGGCGGCAATCGGCTTGGTGTCCATCTGGCCCGGCTTTCATGACAGCATTTATGGCATTGCCGTTGACGTGGGCTCCACCACCATCGCCGCACACCTCACCGATTTATCGACGGGCGAAGTGAAAGCGTCGGCGGGTTTGATGAACCCGCAAATTCGTTTCGGCGAAGACCTGATGTCGCGCGTGTCCTACGTGATGATGAACCCCGGCGGCGAAGTGGAAATGACCACGGCCATTCGCGTGGCGCTTGCAACAACTCGCTGAGGAAGTTTCGACGCAAGCCAATGTGCCCCTCAATGATATTTTGGAAGTGGTGCTGGTGGGCAACCCCGTGATGCATCATCTGTTCTTAGGCATCGACCCAACAGAATTGGGCGGCGCACCCTTCGCCCTTGCCACGGGCTTGCCGATGACATTCCCTGCCCGCGAGATGGATTTGAAACTGAACGCCTGCGCTTCGGTTTATGTGTTGCCCTGTATCGCTGGCCATGTGGGGGCCGATGCGGCGGGCGTGGTGCTGTCGGAAGCGCCGCATGAGTCTGATGAATATATGCTGTGCGTTGACGTGGGCACCAATGCGGAAATCGTGCTTGGACACCAAGCAGCGCTTGCTGGCCTGCTCATCCCCCACGGGCCCCGCCTTTGAAGGCGCACAAATTTCCTGCGGCCAACGCGCCGCACCGGGTGCCATTGAACGCATTCGCATTGACGCCGCAACATTGGAGCCGCGCTACAAAGTCATCGGCTCGGATTTGTGGTGCAGATGAAGCGGGCTTTGAAGACGCCATTGCGCAAACAGGTGTGACGGGCATTTGCGGCTCAGGCATCATTGAGGCCATCGCTGAGATGTACCTTGCGGGCGTCATCAATCAGGATGGCCTCGTCGATGGCGCGCTTGCAGGACGGAGCCCCCGTATTGAACCCCACAAGCGCACTTTTAATTACGTCATCCGCCAACCCGCGGATCAATCCAACGAACCGCTGATCAGGGTCACGCAAAACGACGTGCGCGCCATCCAAATGGCAAAAGCCGCGCTTTATGCGGGTGTGCAGTTGTTGATGGATAAATTGGAAATCACCCACGTCGATAAAATCCGCTTGGCCGGAGCGTTTGGCTCCCACATCGACATGAAATACGCCATGGTGCTGGGCCTGATCCCGGATTGCGATTTGGCCAAGGTTCAAGTCAGCAGGCAACGCCGCAGGAACGGGTGCGCGCATTGCACTGCTGAACAAAGCCGCAAGAGACGAAATCGAAGCCGTCGTAAGACGCATCGAAAAAATCGAAACCGCCGTGGAGCCAAAGTTCCAACAACACTTCGTCGAAGCCATGGCCATGCCACACAAGACGGCGGAGTTTGCGAATTTGAAGAAGGTAGTGACCTTGCCGCCGATTAAAGAAGTGGTGACGCTGGGGGATGATGGCGGGGCGAGACGGGTGAGGCGACGGGGGTGAGTGCATGACATGCAACTCACATCTCGAAAATTCCGAGTTCAATCATTAAATTTGCCTTTCCTTCACGAACTGATGGATGAAAGGATGGTCTGAATTTGCAGAGCGTTGTCGTAAATTTGCGCCAAGCATTGAAATAGTATTGAAATGCTGATGATATGAGAATGCACGTGAAAATGCTCATTTCGAAAACTGGTGCATGACAAGACTAAGTTGCCACGACAGCTGAAGCAATTTCGTTGCACAATATTGCAGTAACAGCTTCGAAGCACTACATGCAGCTGCGAGCTCTTCGTAACTATCAACTGTCGCTATGATCGGGAATTCATTGCTGAGTATCGCAATAGTACTGAGCGATTGAGATTTGTAGACTTTAACAGTGATTGCTTGCTGATGAACATTCTGTTCAACGTAAGCTGAGGTTCAATAACGTTGCGATGCGAAACCGAGCGAGCGACGCTGAATGCAGTTACTGCTGATTTCCACAAACAATCCGCAGACTTGTCAAAGCTGACGACATGTCGCAATCATTTTGATTGCAGTGAAAATTCAACGCACTGCAGCTATAGCGTACAGATTCCGTCCAGTCCGTGCACAATGGATTCCGGAGCGCAGTCAGTAAGCAGCTAGGCGATGGATATCGACCCGCTTTTGTCATTCCACAAACAATCCCAAATCTTGTCATTGCCGGACTCGTTCCACTGCTGTCCGGTTAAGGAAACAGTAGACAGGTTGGGAGTTGTGCATGTTCCCCTCATCCGGCTGTCGCCACCTTCTCCCGTTAAAAGTACGGGAGAAGGCTGATCTTGGGTCCTCTCCCCGCCCTCGAGGGCGGGGTGGACCGCTCAAGCGCGCAGCGCAGCGGGACGGGGCGGGTGTGGGCTTAAGTGACGGTCGCAGCCTTTAGCTGACACCCACCCCTGCCCCTCCCTCAAGGGAGGGGAGAAGGAAGAGGCGAATTGAAAATTATTTTCCTAACCCCCTTGACAACGTTCCTGTTATGTTCCATCTGTGCTTTCGATGGTTTTGGAAGGAGGGATCAGAGTTGCTAACTTATCAAATCTGCCAGAACCATGTGCAGCGCCTGCGGATGTTCGTTGAAGTAGCGAGTGTTCCCGGGAGCCGAGGGCAAGACCCTGGAGCAATAACGACTCCAGCGCACTTGAGGCCGAGCAACCCGCGCCTGCGAAAGCGTGCGCCTCTGCAAGAGCGAACCCTGGGTGATTGCCGTATTGAAAAGATACGGAACTATGGATTTCCCACAAATTTCGGCACAAATCGCTGCGTTTCTGCATAGGGCTTTAGGCCAACGCGCAAACACAACCACAAAACACAATCGTTCGAACGGGCTTGAAGCCGGAAGAGAAACAGTCCCTCCACTTATTTTTAAGCCGCCTTGAACCCCCTCTCCGTCATCACTGACGTGATGCCACCTCTCCCGCAAGCGCAGGGCTATCGCATATGAGTAATTGCGTGGAATAATCGGTCATCATTCCATCGGCATGCTTTGATGCGGTGACTGATGGTACTTTTGTTCGTCAGTTGATTGCAGTGTTTCGGGCGATACGTGAGCATGGCGATGTTGGCTGGTGCGTTGTCTTTGCGGGCGCGGATGGTGTCTTCGCCCAATGGACATCAAGCATCCAGTGGAGATTGTTTTCAATTTGCCAGTGGCCCGCACGATGGCGAGGGCGTCCTTGGCAGCAAAGAGTTTGGAAGCCATATAGTATCGGGAACAGTTTCACAGCTGTCGCGTGCTGAGGTGATGCGGATGAAAGCCGCATGGCCTTTGGTGAGGGGATGATCGGCGGCGATCACTTCGGCCTTGCGCCATTCGAAACGGCCGTGGGTTTTGGCCAAATCCTTAGCGGATGTTTTCCCGGGCTTCATCTCAAAATGCTGTGTCGCTTGTGCCAGCCAGTCTGGCCTGTTGCCCTTCAGCGCAAGCACATAGTCGGCCTTCTTCGCTGTCACGGCTTCGGTCATGCGGTGGTGACAGTGCAGCGCATCCGCTGTGATGATCTTGCCTGTTAAATCAAGCAGTTCCACCACTTTGAGCGCAGCTTCAATCTCATTCTCGTCACCCACGGCCTCAGCCGCCAGACACAATCTCACATCACTGGCAAAAGCCGAAACGACAAGCGGTGGATGATGGGCCAATCCCTTCTCATAGGCCCGCCTCAAGGCCTTGCCATCAAGCGCCACAACGGCCTTGCCAGGCTTGATGTTCTGCTCCCGCAAAGCCTTGGAAAAAGCATCCGCAAACACCGCAAACGCCTTGCAAAACTCTTGGGGTCAAGCAGCCGCAGCAACCTTGAAAACGTGTCATGACTTGTGCGCGCCCATAACGGACAATCCGGTTCAGGGCAGGTTTTCGGTACTTCGCAAACATCGCCATGTCGCTCGCCGTGTGCTCTCCACACAGACTGGCCGCCACCATCAGAACAATCAAATCACCCAGCCGAAACCGGCAATTCTCCGCCCGAGGATCTTCAATCTCAGAAAAACAGTCAGCAAGTCCAGACATCGCAGCACTCCATTCAAAAGCTGCCTGTCTATTGAATCCCTATCGCGTTGATCCGCAATGGCTTTAATTCATATGCGATTCCCCTGCCCGCAAGCGGGAGAGGAAAGCACAATCACATCTCCTCGCCCGCTTGCGGGAGAGGTGGATTGCGCGGAGCGTAAGACGGAGAGGGGCCTCATGGTCACACCTTGCTCGCCCCCGCCCGCAGTGCCAGCACCCCTGCTCCGGCAATCAAGCCCATGCCTACAATCGTCGTCACTTGCGGCACTTCGCCGAAGAACAGGAACCCGAACAGCACAGCCCAGATCATGCCGATGTACTCAAACGGCGTCACAATATTCGCTTGCCCCAGCCGATAGGCTTGCGACAGCAGGGTGGAGCCAAAAGCCGCAATCACGCCGCAGAGGCCCATGAGCCCCAGATCATGCACATTCGGCACTTTCCAATCGCGCACCAGAAAATCCAAACTGGGGTGGCCCGGTGGTTCGATGCCGAGCAGCATCACCACAACGGCGATGCCCAAAGCGCCCAGCAGATAAACCGCGTTCTGATAAAACGTCATCACGGTGGCGGGCACATTGGCGCCGTGTTTGCGCGCCAAAATCATGGCGTAGGCATAGGCCGCCGCACTGACGAGCGAGAGCAATGCCGCAGGTTCAAACAGGCCGATGCCCGGTTTCAAAATCACGAACACGCCGACCAAGCCAAGCGCCACAGCGCCCCACGCTTTGGCACTGACGTGTTCGCCCAACAATGGACCAGACATGACGGTGACCAGAAGCGGCACCATGAAATAAAGTGCAATGGCCTCGGCCAATGGCAATGCCGGGAAGGCCATGAAGTAAGTGGTGTATGAGGTCAACAACACCGCACCACGCAACACCAATACGGGCCAGTGGGGTGTGTCCAATTGGCGAATGCCGCCCGCTGCTGCCACCATGGCCACAATGATGGGGAATGACACAATGGCACGCACCATGATGGCCAAGGTCACCGCGTGGTCACCGCTGATCGATTTAATGACCGAATCCTGCAACGCAAAAATCAACGCGCCTAAACATAACGACGCGATGCCGAGAAGATTATTATGCCGCATAAGCCACCGCGATGTCGGTGGCGACGCGGGCATTGTTCATGACCAGCGCAATGTTGGCCTTCAAGGACTTGCCCTCAGTGATTTCAGCCAAGCGCTTCAACAGAAAGGGTGTGACGTGCTTGCCGTGGGCTCCGGTTTTCTTGGCTTCAGCGACGGCCAGCGCAATCAACGGCGCAATCTCATTCGATGGAATTTCGTCTTGCGCCAAAATGGGGTTGGCCACGACAACGCCGCCGCGCAAGTTCATATCCCACTTGGCATGCAGCAGGGCCGCAATCTGGTCGGGGTCATCACAGCGCTGAGTCAGTTTGTGGCCGCTTTCACGGCTATAAAAAGCCGGAAATTCATCGGTGCCATAACCCACCACGGGCACACCTTGGGTTTCCAAAATTTCGAGGGTGAGCCCCAAATCCAAAATCGCCTTCGCACCCGCCGTGACGACAGCCACATTGCTTTGGGCAAATTCCATGAGATCAGCGGAAATATCGAAATTCAATTCTGCCTCGCGGTGCGCACCACCAATACCGCCAGTCGCGAAACACACGAATACCCGCCATATCGGCAATGCGCATCGTAGAAGCCACAGTCGTGGCCCCCGTCATTTTGCGGGAGACGACAAAAGGCATATCACGCGTCGAAACCTTCATGATGGAAGGGCCGGTTCGGGCGAAATGTTCCAGCGTCTTGTCATCCAAGCCGGCGCAGAGTTCACCATCGACGATGGCAATGGTGGCAGGCGTGGCACCGCCTTCTTTGATGACGCGTTCCACTTCCCGCGCCATCTCCAAATTCTGCGGGTATGGCATACCATGGGCAATGATGGTGCTTTCCAACGCCACAACAGGTTGTCCGGCTTTCAATGCGGCAGCTACAGGGGCGGAAAATTTGATCTTCATATTCTACTCCAATGTGGAATGGCGGCTGGCAATGACGCGGCCCGCCAGCGTTTGTCCAAATGTTGCGGCGGTTACCAAATCATCGCCCTGCAGCAGAGCATAAACCAAACCTGCCACAGCCGCATCACCCGCACCTGTTACGTCAACAATTGGCCCAGCCGGTTGTATCGGCACATGTTCAATATCTTCGCCGTTGGAAATAAAAGCGCCCTCCTGCCCCGCGTGGGCCACCACATGTTGCAGGCCCAATTTATAAAGGGCTGCGCATCCTTCAAGAATATCCCGCGTGTTGGTGAGGCCTTCAATTTGGTCAAGGTTGGGAGACGCCATAAATATGGGGCCAGATTTCAAAAGCTCTTTCAGTTTGGCCGACTTTGGCACCGAAACGGGTTCAATGAAAAGTTTGTCCCGCGCAATCTCGGCAAGGGCTTGCAAGGTGGCGAGTGGCAAATTGCAATCGGCGACGACGAAGGTTGCGGCTTTAATTGCAGCGGAGTGGGTTTCAATCAGGTCCGGCGAAATTTCATCGGCCGCCCGCATGTCGTTCATGGCCGTCACCAATTCACCATCAGGGTTCAGAATGGCAATATAGGTTCCGGTGGAAGGCGCTGTATTTTGGACGCGGGATACATCAACGCCAGCGGCTTTGGTGGCCTCCAGCAACACTTCGCCCTGGTGGTCATTGCCAACCACACTGACCAACCCCACATCAGCACCAAGGCGTGCCAGATTGTGGGCAATGTTACGCCCCACCCCCCCGGGGGACGTTGTGATGCGGCTTGGGTTCGACGTGCCAAAATGATTGACGTCCAACGACTTTGCTTTGATGTCGAGGTTCGCCCCGCCAATGACGATGATGTCAGGCATACTCAGAAATCCGTGGGCACTCCGCCTTCACGCAAACGCCGATTAACAAAATCATCCACCGCCTCCTTCACAGACTCATCAATTGGAGGCGGAGTGTATTCGTTCAGCGCTTGTTTGTAGAGGGCATTGGCGCGTTGCAACGCATCAGGCCGACCCGCCGCGTCCCATTGTTGGTTGTTGCTCCAGTTCGACACCATGGGCGCATAGAACGCATCGGAATAGCGGGCCAGCGTGTGCTGTGCGCCAAAGAAGTGCCCACCGGGGCCGACTTCCTTGATGGCCTCAAAGCCGAGGGCATCGTCATTTATTTCAATGGGTTGCAGGAAGGATTTCACCATCTGGATCAAGTCGCAGTCCATCACGAATTTTTCAAAGCTGGCAACAAGTCCACCTTCAAGCCAACCCGCACCATGCATAATATAATTGCCGCCACCCATGGTGAGGCCCCAAAGCGAGAACACGCTTTCATAGGCGGCCTGCGCATCCATCATATTTGCGGCGTTGGTGTTGGAGGTACGGAATGGAACTTTGTAACGCCGTGCCAATTGCCCGCCGATGATGGTGCTCTTCATATATTCCGGCGTGCCAAATGCAGGTGCGCCCGACTTCATATCAACGTTCGATGTAAAACCACCATAGATGACCGGCGCACCGGGGTTGACGAGTTGGCAATAGGTGAGGCCGGCCAAGGCTTCGGCATTCTGTTCCACCAAAGCACCCGCCACCGTCACCGGGGCCATGGCACCCGCCAGCGTGAAAGGTGTGACGCAAACCACTTGGTTGCGGCGGCTCATCTCCGTCATGCCAATCAGCATGTTGGGATCAAGCTTCAAGGGCGAGTTGGTATTGACGATAGTGGTAAGCGATGGTTCACGGTCAAACTGTTCGTGGGAAACGCCACGGGCAAGTCGTGCTATTTCCATGGCGTCTCGAATACGTTCAACACCCAGCGAGTAAGCCACGAAGGGTTTGTCGGTCAGAAACGAAACATCGCGCAGCACTTCCAAATGGCGCACGCCAGCATGGATGTCGATGGGTTCAACAGGATAGCCCGATACAAAATCAATGGCGTTGAAATGTTGGGCCAGCTTTATGAACTTGGTGAAGTCGGCGTGGTTCCCCGTGCGGCGGCCGCCTTCCATATCGTGGCAATTGGGTGGGCTGCCCACCGTGCCAAAACAAATGTTGTCACCGCCAATGGACATATTACGTTCGGGGTTGCGCGCATGAATTGTGAAGTGCTCTGGCGCATGGGCCATGGCTTCTTCAATCATGGCGGGGTCAAAGCGCACGCGCTCACCGTCAATGGTGCAGCCTGCTTTCTTCAGCACGTCGCGGGCCTCCGGCCACATGAAATCCATGCCAATTTCTTTGAGCACCTTCATCGATGCTTGATGAATGGCTTCAACCTGATCATCACTGATGAGCTTGGTTGGCGGAAAGGTGCGTTTGGCTTTAATCGGTTTCTGTTGCTGGATCGCCGTGTTCACGGGCCTGCGGGATACGTCCCGGCGGGTGCGGCGTCCGGCTTCTAATGGAATGTCGGTCATGCTGCTTTACCTGCCATGCGATAGCTACTGAGGGCGGGGTCCGATGCCACTTGTTTCATCAACCAATCCTCGAAACGTTTGATCTTGTTTTTCTTACGGTGTTCGGCATTGCAGGCAAAATACCACTGGTGCACATGCGGAACCCGCAATGGGAATGGCTGCACGAGACGGCCCAGTTTGATTTCTTCAGAAGCAAAAGGCCCAATGGTCATGGCCACCCCCCTGCCCTCTATGGCGGCTTCTTGTGCAAGAATGTAACTGTCCACGGCCAAACGGTTTTGACTTTTTGTATTTTTAACTCCAGCGCCATCCAACCAAATCTGCCAATCTTCTTCAGCCGTGTAGACATCAATCAGTTTGTGCTTGGCAAGGTCACTCGGCGTTTTCAATGCATTTTCGCCCTGCATCAATTTTGGTGAGCACACGGGCACCAGCATGGACTGGAACAATGGTGCATAATAATGCTGCGGGGATTTGTTACGGGCGAGCACCACACCTACATCCACATTACGCTCGTCAAAATCCCAGTCAAAATAGGACGTGGAAAGTCGCACCTTTACGTCGGGGAAACGCCGTTCAAAATCATGCAAACGAGGGAATCAACCATTTCAAGCGCAACCGTCACATACACTTGGATCGTCAGCTCATTATCAACAGTCGAAGGCTTGATCGCTTTTGTGTGGGCTTCGATTTGGTCGAAAGCTTCTTTTATGGTCGGGAAATAGGATTGTCCCGAAGTCGTTAATTCTGCGCGGCGGGCGTCGCGGCGGAACAAAGTAAGTCCCATGCGATCCTCAAGTAACTTTACCTGATGGCTCACAGCAGAACGCGTAATTCCCAACTCTGTGGCAGCAGCGCGAAAACTACCGAGCCGGGCTGCGGCTTCAAAAGCGGTTAAGGCACGGAGTGGTGGAAGATCTCGTTTGGCCAACTTGGTTCACCCTCGTTTTTGATGAGATTTGATATTATCACGGAGAAAAATCAATTGAGAGAGCCAGTCTGGTGAGATATTTAGACCTGTCTTGGAGAGATTTTGGCGCTTACGAAAATGGAGTGATGAGCGCATTGTCTTAGCTGAAAACTATATTCGGAGCCTTTCATGACACTCGTTGACGAACTATCCAAGCGCCGTGGTGGACGAGATGCGCGGCGCGCAATCCGATCTGCACCTCTAACCGATGCGTTGTCAGCTGTTCGCCCGGGAATGGTGGGTGGGCAATATAAGCCACTTTCGCAAAGTGACATGGAGCGTATCCATCGTTCTGCATTGCAGTTGCTTGAAACCGTGGGTTTGGGCAGCGCAATACCGTCTTGCGTTGAAGCGATGTCGGCCAAGGGTTGTTGGTTGAACGATAAAGGGCGACTTTGCATTCCGCCTGCCTTGGTTGAAGATACAATTTCCAAAGCAAAGCGAAACTTTGTGTTGCACGGGCGCAATCCAAAACATGACATGGAGCCATCAGGCAAGCGCGTTTATTTTGGGACAGCCGGTGCTGCTGTTCACATTGTTGAGCCAGCAAAACGCGAATACCGTGAGTCCGTTTTAGTTGATCTGTATGACGCTGGCCGCATTGTTGATTTGTGCGAACATATTCATTTCTTTCAGCGCCCAATTACGGCCCGCGATATGATCACGGGGCACGACCTCGACATCAACACGATGTACGCAAGCATCGCCGCGACACAAAAGCATGTCGGCACAAGCATGGTTGAACCTACTCACGTGGATGAGTGCTTGCAAATTTTACACGCAATTGCGGGCAGCGAAGAAAAATGGCGGGAACGACCATTTGTATCTCAATCAAACTGCTTCGTCGTGCCGCCACTAAAGTTTGCTGAAGATGCGTGTCGGTGCTTGGAAGCTGCGGCGCGCGGTGGAATGCCGGTGCTTTTGCTCTCAGCTGCACAAGCAGGTGCAACTTCTCCCGCAGCATTGGCTGGCACTGTTGTACAAGCTGTGGCAGAGTGTTTAGCAGGATTGGTATATATTAATTGCATTGTTCCGGGAGCAACAGCAATTTGGGGGCCGTGGCCATTTGTTTCAGATTTGCGTACTGGTTCCATGTCAGGTGGATCAGGCGAACAAGCATTGATCACAGCTGGATGTGCACAGATGGGGCAGTTTTATGACCTCACCGTGGGGTCAGCTTCCGGCATGTGCGATTCCAAAATGCCAGATATGCAAGCGGGATATGAAAAGGGCGTCACAGCAGGCATTGCCGCCATGACTGGCATCAATATGATGTATGAATCAGCGGGTATGCATGCTTCTTTGCTCGGATTTTGCTTGGAAAGTTTGTTGATCGACAACGATATGTTGGGGGCTATTAACCGCAATGTGCGCGGTATCGAAGTGACTGACGAATCGCTATCTGTGGACGTTATTTCAGAAGTTTGCCTTGATGGTCCGGGGCATTATTTGGGGTCAAATCAAACCTTGTCATTGATGCAGAAAGACTATGTCTATCCGCATATGGCCAATCGCATGAGCCCGAAAGAGTGGAACGAAGCTGGCAAACCAGATATCGTTGAAAAAGCAGCCGCGCGGAAACGTGAAATTCTTTCAACGTATTATCCAGAGTATATAGATCGTGATATCGACGATCGCATTCGTGCTAAGCACGATATTCGCTTACCTCGCGAAGTCATGACACTAGGCGATCCGCGCTGGAGATAAATTGGACCACCCTATTCTCAATAGCATTCGACGCGAAGGGTTTACCCCGCTTGGTTGGTTTGCTCCTTTGGACATGGACGAGACTAAATTTGTTATTCTGATTGGCAATGTGGGACTTGATATGTTCAAGCGTTTTGCAATGGAGCGAAACGAACGTATAGACTCTATGGATGAATGGACAAAGGCAGTTGTCGATCCACTCGCGACAACATTTGATGCGAAAGCGGTTTATCCCTTTGATGTGCCACATCAACCATTTTTAACCTGGGCCCGGCTGGCAGGGGCTGGCCATATTTCGCCACTTGGCTTGAATATTCACCGCCAATTTGGCCTTTGGCACGCCTATCGCGCCGCACTTTTATTTCCTGTTGAGTTTGATATGCCGCGCAATTCGGCGGGCGCTCATCCTTGTGAAAGTTGCGAGGACAAACCTTGTTTAACCGCATGCCCCGTCAACGCATTTGATGGCACAAGTTACGATGTAAAAGTTTGTGGTCAGCATGTTCTGCAAATGCTGGTGCTGAATGTACTTCGGGTGGGTGCAAGGCCCGGCTTGCGTGCCCAGTGGGTAAAGAATATCATTATCACCCAAGACAAATTCAATTTCATATGCGGGCTTTTCAAACTGCCCGCGCGAAAGAACTGACATGAGCTATGAGATTATCCGGCGCAAATTGGCTGCCGGACTAAACATTATTCTGGATGGGGGGACAGGTACGGATATTCAAAAACGCGGCGCCCCTATGAGTGGTGACACCTGGTGTGCGGACGTTAACGGTACACATCTCTCAATCGTTCAATCTGTGCACGACGATTACATCAGTGCGGGTGCGGATATTATTACGGCAAATACTTTTGCCACCAGCGCGTTGTCATTCAACGCTTACGGTCGTGACGATGATGTTGTTCGGCTTGATACCTTGGCAATTTCGGCAGCAAAAAAAGCAGCAGAAGGTAAAGAGGTTGCTGTTGCAGGATCAATGTCGACCATGAGGCCTGTATTTGCGGGTACTGATCGAACCAATTTGGACATCAATTGGAGCGAAGGAGACGCAAAAAAACTTTTCCGCCGCAAAGCGCAGAACTTGAAGGCACAAGGTGTTGACCTCATCATGATGGAAATGATGCGAGATAGTGACTTGTCGCAATGGGCCTCTGAAGCAGCGCTTGAAACTGGTCTTCCAATTTGGATTGGTATTTCTGTCGAAAAGCGCGACGATGGTAAATTGGTTGGATTTGGACGGCAGGACAGCAAGCTTGAAGAGTTTGCACCACGGTTAGCAGCGCTCGAACCTGATGTGATGGGCATCATGCACACATCTCCGGTCGATACGGCTGCGGCATTAGATATTCTGCGCAATTCATGGAACGGGCCGTTGTCAGCCTACCCTGAAAGCGGATATTTCAAATCGCCTGATTGGGTGTTTACAGATTTGTCGGTTAAAGATTTGCTGAAATTCTCAAACCAATGGCACAGCCAGGGTGTGATCGCCTTGGGAGGCTGTTGTGGCATCGGGCCTTTACATATTGCTGCATTACATAAGGAATTTGGATCATGAAAACGGGCTCGTGCTTATGTGGTGGCGTTGCTTTTGAAATTCATGGCCCACTTCGGCCAGTGGTCGGGTGCCATTGCTCACAATGCCGTAAACAGTCTGGGCACTTTGGCGCTTTTACAGCTTGCGATGACAGCGATTTGAAATTCATATCAGACAGTACACTCGCGTGGTATCGCGCAAGCGATAATGCAGGACGCGGCTTCTGCAAAAATTGTGGGTCGTTGTTGTTCTGGAAGGGCGATGGCCGGAACTATACATCGATCACAGCGGGTGCAATTGACAATCCAACTGGCCTTAAAATTGAAGGTCACATCTTTTGTGCAGACAAAGGTGATTACTACGACATTCTCGATGGCGATTTTCAGAAACCTCAGTGGGGCTGACTTAGTTTTAGCATCTCAGTTTCAAGTTCACCGTAGCCCGTAAATCGATACTCATATGCTAGGCCCAGCTTTTGTGCGGCGGCAGCTGCCTTTTGATCAAGTTCAGAATCTTTGGTTTGGGCGAGATAGACAACTTTCGTGTAGTGCTTGAAGTAATCTGCCAATAGTTCGGGATGGCGATCCAACCCCAGTCCTTCCCAGATGAGCTTATCAAATTGCCGCGCAATATAGTCTGTGAGATAAAAAACAGTCATGTCGTCTTCAGCCTGCGCTGCAAACACTGCGTTACC
The DNA here is from genome assembly GCA_963779145.1 of uncultured Alphaproteobacteria bacterium. GTDB lineage: Bacteria > Pseudomonadota > Alphaproteobacteria > Rhizobiales > Aestuariivirgaceae > Aestuariivirga. The sequence continues at coordinate 80,872 of CAVZXJ010000043.1, read as the reverse complement.
TGTAAAAAACGCGTAACAATGAGGACCGTCAATTCGTTCAATGTTATGCTCATTTAACAAAGCATCAAGTTGCCCGCCAGTTCCGCAATCACCGTAGAGCACAAAAATCTTTTGGTACTTAGCCTTCGCAGCAAGAATTTTTTCGCGCATGGCAGGCACGATAAGTTGCGGGGTGTTGTGCCATTTCGCAGGCAAACATTGAATGTCGAAGTATTGCCAATTGTTGCGCTCAGTCAATTCAACGATTTCACGGGCCAGTGCCCCGCACGCGATCAACAAGACGCGCGCATTATCGTGATGTGTTTCATAGGTTTCGGACGGTTGCAGCTGGAGTTTTGTCATTAGCAAGTTATTTACCATGAAATCGCAGGAAATCCATTTTTGACTGAATGAAACAAATTTAGCAGATGGATTTTAGGCCCCGTTAATTTGTGACGCGTAATTTGACCCCATGTTCACGAGACGAAAGGCACAGGCCTTAGACTTAAAGTGGGCAGGTGCTGTAAGTAAAACTGGAGTTTTAAAATGAAGAAGTTTCTCAAAGACGAATCTGGTGCAACCGCTATCGAATACGGCCTGATCGCCGCTGCTATGGGCTTGATGCTCATCATCGTTGCTCCGACGTTGTCGAACGCTGTTAAGGGCGTGTTCATCGAGCTGTCGACCGGCTTGAGCAAAAATGTAATATTGGGCGGATTGCCAAGGCAATCCAATCAATTGACATTCAAGAGCGCGCTCACCTTCCGGTGGGCGCGTTTCTTTTTTCTAAAGGCTTTAAGCTGGACGCTGTTGGTTATGGCGGCGTGCCATGAAGTCTTTGGCGGTTTCCACTGCTACTGCGGCATCACGGCAATAGGCGTCTGCGCCCACAGCTTTTGCGAACTCTTCGTTGAGCGGCGCGCCACCGACGAGCACAACGTAGTCGTCGCGAATGCCCTTTTCTTTCATCGTGTCGATGACAACTTTCATATAGGGCATGGTGGTGGTTAAAAGGGCAGACATGCCAAGAATATCGGGTTGATGTTCTTCAATGGCACCGAGATATTTTTCGACCGGGTTGTTAATGCCAAGGTCGATGACTTCAAAGCCAGCACCTTCCATCATCATGCCTACAAGGTTTTTGCCAATGTCGTGAATATCGCCTTTCACAGTGCCGATCACCATTTTGCCAAGGCGCGGTGCACCTGTGGCGATTAGCAATGGGCGCAAAATGAACATGCCGGCTTTCATGGAATTAGCGGCAAGCAACACTTCAGGCACAAACAGAATGCCGTCGCGGAAGTCGATGCCCACGATGCGCATACCTTCAACCAGCGCTTCTGTTAACACTTTGTAAGGAGTCCAGCCGCGACCAAGTAAAATATGTACGGCAGCCTCAACTTCTTCTTTCAGGCCGTCATACAAATCGTCATGGACTTGTTGGACCAGTTCTTCGTCGTTAAGGGTATTCAGGTCAAGATCGCCAGCGTCACTCATCATAGGCACTCCAATTTCACCTTCAGCAGAATAAACGAGCAGTTAAAATCACTCCGCTCTTGCACGACCAACCCATGCCGGAAAGCGACGGTTGAGACAAGAGGCGAAGCAGGTTAAGAGCTTTCCAGAAAAGGAAATTCACCCTTGAGTTTTCCGCCATCGTTATGTTTTAGGAGCCATCTATGCCGTTTAAGATTGCCGTTGTGGGTGTGGGCAAGATTGCTGAAGACCAGCACATCCCCAGCATCCGGAAAAACAAGAATTTCAACTTGGTTGCGGGTGTCAGTCGCAATGGCAAAATTGATGGCGTCCCCTGTTTCGAATCGATTGCCGATTTGCGCGCGAGCAAATTACCAATTGACTGCGTGGCGCTCTGTACGCCGCCTTCGGTGCGACTGGCCATGGCGAAAGAAGCATTGGACGCAGGCTGGCATGTGCTAATTGAAAAACCACCAACGCCTACAGTTGGTGAGCTGTTGGCGATGGAGGCCTATGCGCAAAAGAAAAAGCGCGTACTCTATGCAACGTGGCATTCACGCTACAACAAATCAGTCGACGAAGCCAAAAAGTTGCTCAAATCCAAGCATGTCAATTTTTTGCGCGTGACGTGGAAGGAAGATGTGAACCGCTGGCACCCTGGTCAGGCCTGGATTTGGCAATCGGGTGGGTTTGGCGTGTTTGATCCTGGCATCAATGCGCTGTCGATTGTGACCAAAATCCTGCCGGAGCCGATTTTTGTGGAAACTGCGGTGATTGAAGTCCCCGCCAATTCTTCGACGCCAATCGGGGCTGACATTCGTTTCAAGCGAGGTGACGCGTCGAAAGCAGATATGTCAGCGGTGTTCGATTGGCGGCAAAAAGGCAAACAGACGTGGGAAATCGAACTCGGCACTAAGGACGGCATGAAAATGCTTCTTGAAAAATGGCGGCTCTGTATTGGTCGTGAATGGCAAGACAGTGCATGAAGCTGTTTTGCACGAGTATGAAGATATCTATGCCAAGTTTGCGCGACTTCTCAAAGCTGGAAAAAGCGACGTTGATGCTTCGCCACTTCAACTGGTTTCGGACTGTTTTATGCTCGGCAAACCTGTGGTGGTAAAAGCGTTTGAGTGGGAGAAATAGCTATTCGAGCAGCTGTGCCAACATGTCCCTGTGGCGGTTCAGAAATGACTTGGTCAATTGAAAATGCTCGGTGTCCTCATAGTCTACGCGGTTCAGGCCAGTTGTACTGATTTCATAAATCCAAGCATCCGGATATGCCATCAAAATCGGTGAATGAGTAGCGATGACGAATTGTGAGTTAAGTTTGATCAAATCATGCATACGAACTAGCATTGACATTTGGCGAGAAGGAGAAAGCGCTGCTTCTGGTTCATCGAGAATGTAAAGCCCGTTTCCTCGAAACCGATTTTCCAACAGCGCGAAGAACGACTCTCCATGTGATTGTTTGTGGAGTGACCTACCACCATAAGCGTCAATTATTTTAGGGCTCATTGCTGGATCAGCATCAAGATTGTCAATTGTTGTAGCGACGTTGAAATAGCTTTCGGCCCTTAAAAAGAAGCCGTCTTTTGCCCGTTTCGGACCTTTTGCCAATCGGAGATTATGATGCAGTCCGGAGTGTGCATCAACGGTGCTGAACCCGAAATTCTTTGAGCCGCCTTCTGCATTAAAACCCCATGCTACTGCCAAAGCCTCTATTAGTGTCGATTTCCCAGCACCGTTTTCTCCCACAATAAAAGTGACTTTAGGGTGAAACTCAATTGAATCAAAACTCTTCAGCACAGGCAAATTGAACGGATAAGATGTACTGTCGTGAACGGTTTCCCAAAGGATATGCGCGTTTAGCAAATAATGTCGCGCCAGATAGGATTTCACAGCAAGTTCTATCCCCTCCTCCGCTCCCGACGAGCTGCTCCTGCTGCGGCTGTATCAATGCCTTTGGCCAATTCAGAAACTGGGCCTAGTTTTTCTTCGACTAGTTCAATTGTGGGGCGCGCACCTTTTGTGTGATTTTCCAAGGCTTTACGCATAGAAGCTAAATGTTCAGGCGAGGTGCCGCAGCAGCCGCCGATGATCCGTGCGCCTGCATCAACTGCAATTCGGGCGTAATCGGCCATCAATTCTGGCGTGCCCGTGTAGTGAATGTGACCATCATGATATTGCGGAATACCACAGTTGCCTTTTGCGACAACGGCGATGTCTGGTCGTGCGGCTGTAATGCCCATGACGGTGGCAATCAGCTCTGAAGCGCCCACACCACAGTTGGCACCTATGGCGCAAGGTTGGGTTGGAAGAGCAGCGGCAATCGCGCCAAAGGCCGCAGGCGTCATGCCCATCATTGTACGGCCATTCGTGTCAAAACTCATCGTGGTGACAATTGGTAGACCTGCTTGAGACGCGCCTTCAACGGCAGCTTTCAATTCATCTTCCGATGACATGGTTTCAATCCACAACACATCAACGCCGCCGTCCTTCAGGGCTGCGGCCTGTTCTGCAAAGGCTGTCACACCTTCTTCGTAGGGGAATGCGCCCACAGGCATGAATATTTCACCCGTTGGCCCGATGGATCCCGCTACAAAAATCTGCCGCGCTGTATATGCGTCAGCCTCTGCACGGGCCAGTTTTGCAGCTGCCACGTTGACTGCGTGAACTTTGTCTTGGCCGTCATGCAACTTTAACCGATGGCGGTTGCCGCCAAACGTGTTTGTGAGGATAATATCAGCGCCGGCTTCGATAAACTGCTTATGGAGCGAACGCACACGATCAGTATGTTCAAAGTTCCACATTTCGGGCGCGTCACCCGATTGAAGGCCCATCATAAAATAGTTGGTGCCTGTTGCGCCGTCAGCCAGCATCCAAGGGCGGCTGGAAAGTGCTTCGGGGAAAGTTTGGCGGGCCATGGGAATCCTTGATGCGAGAATATAAAGATTTCTTTATATAGATTCCGAGGCTCCCTGCCAAGTCCTATTAAACGGCTGATCGCCCGTAATAGAGGCTTACTACATGTTCGGCTTCTGCGAAGAATAACCAGCGTTCGGTTATAGCAGCGGCAAGTGTGAGCAGGCACGCAAGTGGTGCAACCCAACCACTCAAAAACATTGTAAAAAGCATGAGCACAGTGGCAACGAGAAGAAACAATAGCGTTAGACTGCGCAGCTTCTCGGCGTGTTTGCGGGCTACGATGAAACCCATTTCTTTCTGGATAAAATTCTGATTGGTGTGGGGCAGCTCCCACATGCGCACATCTTCACCCAAGCCCGTGGCTTCACCTGTCGTGTGAGTGCGGGGAATGCTGTCGATCGAACGCCAATAAACCACTTTAAGTACAATCGTTGCGACGAGGACAACCACCGCCAAAATTGATTGGAAGATTTGGAAACGATCAAACCAGATGGCGACAGCGGGAAGGAGTGTAGCTCCCGTTGCCAATGCGAATGCGAGATAGACAGGCACCACCAATTTGTGGTTCCACTGGCGGATCGTGCGCAGCGAGCGGTAGATCATCGCCGTGCATATTACAGTGACAGTGCTCATGACGAGCGTCAATATTCCAAGCGGCTTAATGAGTGTCGGAAAATCAATGATGCCCGACCACGTTGCACCAAAGGCAAGAGCGACAGGATAGGTTAGAACTGCAGCAACACCTTCGCGGCTGAGCCATGACGAGCGCCATTGCGAAAGCGCCCGCCATGCACGTTCGGGGTGGCCAAGATGAAAAGTGGACGACAACAATCCGATCGTGATGAGTGCGAGTGCAATGAACAGAGTGATTAAGGCAAAGTTCTGCGACGATGCTTGCCCGTGGTTGAAACCAACCAGACCAAGCAACGCAAGTAGGCCATATCCAGCCCCAGAAGCCGTCGTGAACAGGATCACGGAATAGGCTGGGTTCATAGGTTAGCCTTCCAATTTCGAAGAATTATCCGGCTGCGACGCCGTGCTGGTTGCGGCTGAAGCACTCAGCAATTTATCAGCCCAAGCAAACAACTTGTCCATGGGCGACCCTGAGCTTTTCGGCATGATTTCCGCAAACGTCGTCATATCGCGGCGTGCGCGCGGTGGAAGATATTTGTTAGTAGGCTTATATCCCATTTCTGAAAACAGGTCGTAGCCTCCTCGATCTTGCACCAGTTGCGAGACGGCCGAATTGGTATCACCCAAGTCACCGAAATGGCGAGCGCCTGTTGGGCACGCTTTAACGCAAGCGGGCACCCGATCAACTTCAGCCAAATGTTCATTGTAAATGCGGTCCACACACAGCGTGCATTTCTTCATCACGCCTTCTGTGTAGTCATATTCACGGGCACCATAGGGGCAGGCCCACGAACAGAGTTTGCAACCAATGCAGGTTTCGGGGTTAACCAAAACGATGCCGTCTTCCTTGCGTTTGTAACTGGCACCTGTGGGACAAACGGTGACGCAGGCTGCATCTTCACAGTGCAGGCAAGAGCGCGGCATGTGGACAATGCGCGTGTCGTCCCTGCCCTGTTCTTTTACTTCATAGCCGTGGATGCGATTGAGCCATACCCCCATGGGTTCGGCAGAACGTGGCTTGTCATCTGTCAATGGTGCTGAGATAGCCTTGTGTGTTCCATTCCTTGCAAGACGTGGCACAAGCTTGGCAACCAACACAGGTATCAAGGTCGATGACGAGGCCTAATTTTTTGTTTGTCGAAGAAGGAAGACAGGTCATAGGCCGATCCCCAAATTCTTGAGTTCGTCAAATTGTGGCGCGCTTTGTCCGTTTTGCTCTGCACATTTTTCAACCCGTACTTTAAGGTCATACCACGCCGCTTGCCCTGTCACAGGATCGCTGTTCGAATAGCGGTAACCACCTTCGCGTTCAGGAAGAAGATCAGAGATTAAGTGATTGAGAAGGAACCCTTTTTTGCCTTCTGGTGCATCAACATCGAGCGCCCACGCTCCTTTGCGTTTGCCAATGGCGTTCCAGGTCCAAACCGTGTCTTCGTTCTGGCCATCCATCAGTTTGGTTTGGGCTTTTATAGCACCATGATGTGATGTGACAGTGACCCAATCGCCGTCCGCGATTCCTAAATCACTTGCGCGTTTCCTGTGCATGTAAAGCCAGTTTCTCCCAAGAATTTGGCGCAGCCACGTGTTTTGTGAACCCCAAGAATGATACATGGCCATGGGGCGCTGGGTGATCGCGTGCATCGGGAACTCATTGTTGCTCACCATGGTTTCTTCAAACGGCTCATACCAAAATGGAATAGGGTCAAAGTAAGTTTCAACGCGTTTGCGGTGTTGGTCTGGCGGCTGTACTTTGCCATGGCCTTGGGCTGAGAGGCGGAATTTTTGTAGTGTCTCCGAGTAAAGCTGGTGGATAATGGGCTCTGGTTTGCCCATAAATCCAAAGAAGGTGGCCCAGTCCAAATAGTCCATGTTGACGTGGCGATAATATTTCATGCGGTCTGGCAGCTCTTGATACCAATGACAGCCATTGTCGATATAGTTTTGCAGCTGTTTGGGATTGACTGGACCTCGCCCCGCCATATTGCCATTTGGCCCGCGGAACCCTGCGAGTGGGCCAAGGCCGGGCGCGCGCTCGTGGTTTACAATATAGTCCTCATAGCTCGAAAATTTAGGAGAACCGTCTGATTTCAGCATTGCGGGCAAACCAATACGTGCACCTAAGTCCAGTAACACGCTTTGAAACGGTCGCACATCACGGTCAGGTTCAACGAGTGGTTGGCGAATTGAATCGGCTGGACCATCCGCTTCAGAGATCGGCCGGTCGAGCATAGAGATGCAATCCCAACGCTCAAGATAGGTCGTGTCGGGCAAAATCAGGTCAGCGTAGTGAACCGTCTCAGATGCATAGGCATCAGAATAAATGATCTTTGGAATGACGTAGGTGCCATCTGGTTTTTTTGCAGTAAGTGCCTTGATTGTGTCTGGCACATTCATGGCGCTGTTCCAGCCCATATTGGCCATGTACATGAACAACACTTCGATATGGTAGGGATCGCCTTTGGCAGCGTTGTTAATCACCATGTGCATCATGCCATGGGCGGCGAGTGGCGCGTCCCAGGAATAGGCCTTGTCGATGCGTTGTGGTGTGCCCAGTTCATCCACCAGCAAGTCTTCAGGTGCATTCACGAAGCCAAGCGGTGGACCGGGCAATGGCTTGTTGGGCTGCACTTGCCCCGGCTTTCCTGCCGGTTTGACATGGGGCGGAATAGCTTTTGGGAAGGGCGGCTTATAACGTGTACCGCCAGGCACATCGATTGTACCCAGCATGATTTGCAGCAAATGAATGGTGCGGCACGTATGGAAGCCATTGGAATGGGCTGAGATGCCGCGCATGGCATGCATCGCCACTGGGCGACCTTTGGTTTTCGCGTGTTGACGGCCCAAATAATCCGTCCACGGAATATCGAGTTCTATTTCCTGCTCGAAGGCCGCATGCGCCAATTCAGCAGCGATGCGGCGTATGGTTTCAGCTTTGACACCGCAGCGCTTTTCAACTGCTTCGGGCGCATATTCTGCTTGGAGAAAGCGTTCAGCTATCAAAGTGAAAGACGTGACCACTTTGCGGCCATCGGGTAACTCAAACCGGCCTAGCAATGGCGGGTTGGTGCCATAGGTCATGGCCACTTTTGTTGAAAGAGTTTGCGGATCCCACACTAATGGTGTTCCAGCACCGTTTCGCACGACGGTACCATCGTCAGCGCCACTTGGATTTTCAACAATCAGCCACGGCGCATTTGTGTATCGCGTCAGATATTCACCATCGATCTTCTGATTTTCAAGGAGCACATGAATAAGCGCGCCCACAAACAATCCATCTGTCCCCGGGCGAATGCCAATCCATTCATCTGCAATGGCGGAATAGCCGGATTTGACAGGATTGATGGAAACAAATTTTGCTCCACGCCCTTTGAGCTTTCCCAGCCCCATCTTGATCGGGTTGGATGCATGATCTTCCGCCACACCGAATAGCAGAAAATACTTTGTGTGCTTCCAATCCGGTTCACCAAACTCCCAGAAGGAACCACCATAAGTATAAAGACCAGCAGCGGCCATGTTGACGGAACAAAAGCCGCCGTGTGCTGCATAATTTGGCGTGCCAAATTGCGAAGCCCACCAACCCGTGAGACCTTGTGATTGGTCACGTCCGGTAAAGAATGCAAGCTTCTTGGGGTCGGTAGCGCGAACATCCTTCAACCACGATGCGGCTATCTCAAGCGCCTCGTCCCATTCGATTTCTTTGAATTCGCCTTTGCCGCGTTCTCCGACGCGCAAGAGCGGCTTAGATAAACGCGCTGGCGAAGTGTGCTGCATAATGCCTGCAGCACCTTTTCCGCAAATCACACCTTTGTTTACGGGGTGGTCGCGGTTACCTTCGATGTATTTTACCGTACCATCTTTCAAATAGACTTTGATGCCGCAACGGCAGGCACACATGTAGCATGTGGTGGTCTTGATTTCGTCCCAAGTCTTGGGCGAAAGGTTGATGACAGGTTCAGCCATGCGTTTCCAGTGTTGCGGGTTGCGGTTCTTGCGCCGCTTTTCACACATACTAACCAGCCAATTGGACCTATGATAGGACCAGTTTATTCACTCTCCTTCTAATACATGGGGCCAAAATTGCGTGACTGGTTGATACATTTAAGACGCGGCGAATATGCAAGTTTGCAAACGCAAATCCGAGAAGCGCTGGTTTCTGCCATCTTGGATCGCAATCTCGATCTCGCCGAGCCCATTCCCTCAACTCGCAAAATGGCCAAATCCTTGGGTGTGTCACGCAACACAGTGGTATTGGCATACCAAGGATTGTTAGATGACGGCTACTTGGTTGCGCGAGAACGCTCAGGCTATTTTGTGTCGGAAAAGGCTCTTTCGGAGTCCTCTCCTCCGCCACGGAAACTACAGCCAAAAGCCAACACCGAAAATGTAACAAATTGGCAAAGCCGATTCAAATTTCGACCAGCCGCAAATGAATTTCCTTCAAAGCCTTCGGACTGGCAAAAATATCCCTACCCATTTATCTATGGGCAAGTTGACCACAATTTATTCCCGCTTGCAGAATGGCGCGAATGCACGCGGCAAGCACTGGGCAAAAAATGGCTTGGAACTTGGACCAATGACGCATGGTCTGTGGATGATCCATTATTGGTCGAACAAATTCGCCGCCGTATTCTGCCGCGTCGTGGCATCATGGCGTCGGACGACGAAATTCTCATCACGTTGGGTGCGCAGAATGCGCTTTATATCCTCACAACCTTGCTTGTTGATAAGTCCAGCCACGTGGTGATGGAAGACCCCGGCTACCCCGACATGCGCAATGCATTTGAAATTCATGCGGGGAAAGTTTCGGCAGTTCCCGTCGATGGACATGGTTTAACGATTGCGCCAGCGCTGGACACCGCTGATCTCGTGTTTGCTACGCCCAGCCACCAATATCCCACGACAGTGACCATGCCACTCGAACGGCGTTTGGCGTTGCTGAAAAAAGCGCGTGAAAAAGATTTTATAATTATCGAAGATGATTATGAATTCGAGACCAATTACGTGAACGAGCCCTGCCCGGCATTGAAGTCGCTGGATGACGAAGGGCGTGTGATTTATGTGGGGTCACTTTCCAAAACGCTTTTTCCTGGATTGCGCCTGGGCTTCATGGTGGGGCCAAAATCTTTAATCGCCGAAGCACGGGCCATGAGACGCTTGATGGTACGGCATCCTCCTAACAACAATCAACGTGCTGCGGCATTGTTCTTGTCACTCGGTCACCATGACACCTTAATTAGACGACTACACAAAGCTTATCGTGCCCGTTGGGAAACCATGGCGAAGGCATTGAATGACCATTTGCCGAACGCGGCCCGAAGTCCGTCATTCGGCGGCACAGCCTATTGGGTAACAGGACCAGAAAAACTCGATAGCGAGATATTGGCAGCAGCGGCAATCGAACGTGGCATCTTTATTGAGCCAATGCGCATTGCTTTCGCGGGAACCGACAAGCCAAAGAACCATTTTCGTTTGGCATTTTCATCCATTGATGAAAGCAAGATTGAACCTGGTATCAAACTGTTGGCACAAACAATCCAAGAGCTCAAATGAGCGAGACTACCGAATATCGCGCGCGCGCCGCCCTTCTGGCGATCGTCGCTGTCAGTCTGGCTTCTGCACAAGACGCAATCATTAAGTCATTTGCGGGATCAATGCCGGCATACGAAGCCGTATTATTGAGAAGTGCGGTTGGCCTCCCGCTACTGGTGGCATTGCTGCATTTCACGGATGGCTTCAAATCGCTTGCAACGCCTCTCTTGTGGCCGTTGTTGATGCGCGGACTGGTGTTGTGTAGCGCTTATTTCGCTTTCATTTTGTCGATTGCTGCGATGCCAATTGCCAATGCAGTCGCCATCTATTTTACCATGCCGTTTTTCGTTGCCACATTGGCTGGGCCATTTTTGGGTGAACGTGTTCCGATTTACCGTTGGCTGGCGATGGTCGCGGCTTTCTTCGGCGTGCTGATTATGGTGCGACCGGGTGCCAGCAGTTTTGAACCCGCAAGTGTTCTGGCACTTTATTCTGCATTTGGTTACGCTGTAGGGCAAATGATGGGACGCCATTATTCTCAACGTGTTCCTCCAATCGCCATCGCCAATGTGCAAAACGCAGTTTATCTCGCCGTCGCAGGTGTGATGTTTTTGATATTCAACTTTTCAGGATTTTCTTTTTCGGGCCATCCAAGTCTTGTATTTTTGTCTGGCACGTGGGTTACGCCCTCACCGCAAGATATGTTGTTGCTGGTCGTGATGGGCATATTTGCGACGCTTGCTTCGGTGTTGTTCACCTATGCCTATAAATTTGCCCAGTCTAGTTTTGTGGCACCGTTTGAATATACCGCCATGATCTCAGCTGTTATTTATGGTGTCGTATTTTTCGGAGACTTTCCTGACAGTATCACATGGACGGGAATGGCTATCGTCATCCTCGCAGGATTGTTGATGATGTGGCGTGACGCCCGTCACAGCAGAGGATAGCCACTCCAGTCTTTCACCGTTCGCAACGCGAGTGATGATTGCATGCGTTGAATTCCGGGAAGTCGCGCCAATTTGGTGCGGTGAACACGTTCATAGTCTTCGGCATCTTTCGCAATGACGCGCAACAGATAGTCAAACTGCCCACTCATCAAATGGCACTCGAGAATTTCCGGAACACGCTGCACTTGCTTTTCAAATTTCTCAAATGCCTCTTCTGTTTGTGCAGCAAGTGACACCTCAACAAAAAATTCATTGGCAAGTCCAAGAGATTTTCGATCAAGAGCTGCACTGTAGCCTGTGATGATGCCTTGTTGCTCCAAGAGCTTGACACGACGATGACATGACGACGCTGACAGACCGGCTATTTCGGCCAATTCTGACAAGGGCATATTGCCTTGCCGCTGCAACTGGGTGAGTAAGATTTTGTCTGTTCTGTCAATATTGTCTAATTTCATTCCAATTTCATGCCATTTCTTGAAAATTAATTCAATACACTCGCAAATCAACCGTCTTCCATGAAATTTCATTTCGATAAATTTGAACTATGATTTTACCTCACGGCAACAAAGGAAACGGCAATGCTCATCGGTGTACCAAAAGAAATCAAGAACCATGAATATCGGGTTGGCATGACACCGACTTCGGTGAACGAAGCTGTGCGCCATGGTCACAAGGTGATGGTACAAGCCAACGCGGGGCAAGGCATCGGCTGTTCCGATGAGGACTACACAAAAGCGGGTGCCACAATTATTACATCGGCAGACGAAATTTTCGCCAAAGCTGATATGATCGTAAAGGTCAAAGAGCCGCAAGCTGCTGAACGCAAAATGCTGCGTGAAGGTCAAATTCTCTACACCTATCTTCACTTGGCGCCAGATCCAGAACAAACCAAAGACCTCGTGAAATCAGGTGCCATTTGCATCGCCTATGAAACAGTGACGAATGCCCGAGGAGGCTTGCCGTTGCTTGCGCCCATGAGCCAAGTGGCCGGTCGCATGTCAGTGCAGTCGGGCGCACACTCGCTTGAAAAAGCCCAGGGTGGTCGCGGTGTTTTGCTTGGCGGTGTGCCCGGTGTTTCGCCCGCGAAAGTCGTGATTCTGGGTGGTGGTGTCGTCGGCACAAATGCCGCTGCAATGGCTCTGGGTCTTGGGGCAGATGTAACCATCATTGAAAAATCAACGGACCGCATGGAAGAACTTGTTGCGCGTTTTGGCACTCAGCTCAAAACCATTTATTCGACGCAAGGTGCCGTAGAAGAAGAATGTGCACAAGCTGATCTCGTAATTGGTGGTGTGTTGATTCCCGGCGCAGCTGCTCCAAAACTTGTCACCAAGAAGATGTTAAAGGATTGGAAAACGGGCTCCGTTCTGGTTGACGTTGCAATTGACCAAGGTGGTTGTGCTGAAACTTCAAAAGCAACAACTCACGCTGAACCGACCTATGTTGTTGATGGTGTCATTCACTATTGCGTTGCGAATATGCCAGGTGGTGTGGCCCGCACATCCACATATGCTCTCAACAATGCTACCCTGCCCTTCGGCCTCGCGATCATGGACAAGGGCTGGAAAAAAGCTCTGGCAGATGACGCACATCTGCGCCATGGTTTGAACGTGGCGAACGGCAAGGTCACTTATAAGGCTGTAGCAGATGACTTGGGGTATAGTTATGTGCCCGCAGAACAACTTGTGGCATGAACTTTACCGCATCTAGAAACAAAAAACCCCGGCTCATCACCGGGGTTTTTCTTTACTCGATCCGAGCGAATTCTTAGTAGCGAGGGGCTGCTCCTGCAGCAGGTGCTGCGCCGTCACGTGACGTGGACGGGAATGGGCTGCCGCCTTTGCGTTCTGGGCGCGGCTTCAACTTTGGCATAGGCAGCAAGCCTTCACGCTGCAACTTCTTGCGTTGAGCCTTACGGGCGCGACGAACGGCTTCAGCTTCTTCACGAACGCGCTTTTCCGATGGCTTTTCAAAAGCCTCCTTCATACGCAATTCACGAAACAGACCTTCACGCTGCATCTTCTTCTTCATGAAACGGAGCGCTTGCTCCACATTGTTGTCACGGACGAGAATGCGCATTTGGGCCTTTCGGTTTAATCGTTAAATATAAAAAGGGAGTTCGTGCCGGAGTATACGTCCGGCACTTCACCTACCGCTTTCACCAAACCACCAGTACATCCGTGGTTGGTTCAGTTTGAAAACGGAAATTGTATTACATTGCTTCCAGCTTATCAGCCGAAGACTTACCTGTGCGACGATCAGCGACCAGCTCGTAGCCGACCTTTTGACCTTCGTTGAGGCCACGCATGCCAGCGCGTTCAACGGCGGAGATGTGAACAAACACATCTGGACCACCAGCTTCTGGCTGAATGAAGCCGAAGCCCTTTTGGCTGTTGAACCACTTGACTGTACCTGTTGCCATATTCGTATTCCTTTAATCAATGCATAGACGTTTCAGCCGCCTCCGCAACATGCGGAACGGCCAATCGATATTTAGGTAGTAAGGGAAAGGTCTAATGCACTCAGTAAAGAAAGCTTTGTCGCAAGCCAGTCAGCCGAAACTCGATAGGCGCCATATGGCGACTAATTACGACAAATGCAAGACCTGATTTCCTGCGCCATATTCAGGCCTTTTTGGTTTTACTGTGCAAATAGTAGTTTGCTTTCTTGCCATAGACCAATCCACGAAGGAAGCGGCGTGGACCTTCAAGCTGGCGAATTGGGTCTATGATTGCGCGTGCAATATCGTGAAAAGCAATTTTAGCCACGTCCAAAATTGGCGATTGGCCGGGTGGGCGTTGCGGCAAGCCAAAGTGGCGCAAGGTGCCATTCATCAAACGGAGTTTGTTCGCACGTTTCACTTCTGGCGTTTTCCATGTCATCGCCATGGAAATGGAATAGGAATCTCCTGTCGAAACCCAATGAGGAACCATGAAAGGCATGTGCACAGCATCACCTGGCTTTAGGCTATGAAGCGTGGCACGCGTATCAAACCATTCTTCATAGGGGCGGTTGCGATGAACTGCGGGGGAGATTTCCAATTGTTCGTCGCTCACCAATTTTCGATCACTGTTGTCAAATGTCCGAACAAACTTGTCGCCATGAAGTTGAATAAGGATGTTCTCTTCATCGTCAAGGTGAAATGGAGTTGTGGCACGGGCAGAAGATACGAATATAAAGCCTTCAATGTCGCTATAGTCATCCGGCGACCGACCAGCGGCTGAATTTGCTTCCCGCACAAATGCGTCCAAAACGGCCTTGTATTCGGGATCTTTCTCGACACGCTTGATGACCATCCACGCATCTGCGGTTTCAATTGAACGAATGACATCTTCTGGCGCCAAGTCGATTTGGGGCACATCTTCGGGCTTCATTCCGATAGAAACTTTGCCGGAATTATATTCGATATGATCGCGCGGCATGGTTTTGGCCAAAGCCACTAGGCGGGGCAGAGTAAACAGAAAATTGCCCACAAGGTTGTGCTTGAGAGTGAAGGGCTGCTTGAGAAAATTGGCCTTTGCGACTGCGGGATCGAGAGAAATGATGCTCATGAAATTTTCCGTCCTGTGGTGCGCACCAAAATGCGCTTCAACACAGAACGAATTGCAGCTTTTGTGCCAATCCAGAACGCCAGGAATTTGAAAACTGGAATTGGAGTTGTTGGGCCAGCCAATAGCACATCGATGCACTCAATACGGTCTCGCCAGATGCGGTCGATCATGGGGTGGCCGGGAATGGCATTACTATCAGCACGTTTGAACTTGCCCGTCGGTCAAAAGATCGGCTGTTGCATCAAGAATGATTAATACGCCAGGTGAATATTTTGCGAACGCATCAGCGTGGGCAATTTTGCCCAGTGTGACCTCGCCATCATCGGTGAGTGCGAATAACGATGCTATAGCTTGGCCATCGAAATTGATCTGCCAGAACTTCAAGCGTCCTGCGTGATGCATTGCCGTTAAGCCCGATTCGAGAGCGGCCGTCTCGCGCGCTTTGCTGGCTATTGCTGTGCCGCGATGACCTTTCCAGCTTTCGGCCTCAAGTTTCAAAAAAGCCTTTAGAAACGGGGCCATGTCACCCTGATGTGCAAGCGAAATGGTTTCTAATTTGCCCTGTTCGCCTAAGCGACTGCGTAAACGTTTGAGTTCTTTGCGACGCTTTTGGTCGAAGTTATTCTGCATCCAATCATCAAAACTGCCGGAAAGCACAAGCCCTGCCCGCTGCCAATGATTGAGGATTTTGCTTTGCGATGCCGCCTCGAGCAAGGCGCTTGTCGTTGGGTGATCGACTGGCAAATTGCGGAAAAGAATTGGCGATTCTGTTGCTTCCAACAGCGACAAGGCATCATCCGTAGAGGGCGCTAAACCGGCAGATGGAAGGCCTGAATTGGAAAGAGAATTGATCCAAGAATCAGCGTGAGCCACTGGCCAGGATTTTTGTGATGAGCGTGGCAGCCAATCTCGGCAAGCCAGAAGCTGGCACTTTGACATGCAACGCGCCCGGAATATGTGCCGAAATGGCACGAATCCAGTCGGGGTGGTTGAAAGTATTGGGACATCGCTTTGCCATGGTCAGAACTGGCAGATACCACCTAAGAGTTCAGAAAAGCCAAAGGCCGCCCCTAGAGGACGGCCTTTGTGCGAATAGCTTTTGCTATGCTTAATCGTTGATTAAGCGTCGGCCTTAACTGACATAACTTGACGGCCTTTATACATGCCAGTCTTCAAATCAACGTGGTGTGGACGGCGCAATTCGCCCGAGGACTTGTCCTCAATCCAAGTCACAGTTTGCATTTTTTGGCCTGAGCGGCGCATGCCGATGCGGCTCTTGGTCATTTTCTTGCGTGGAACAGCCATTTTAAACCTCTGAAAACATTGAATGAATTTATAACGGCAGAATCCACCGATAAAACGTTGGGCGGCTTATAGCGAACGCTTCAGCTTAAGACAAGTCAGATAAGGGCCCATAATGCGTGCACGAATTTGGATGCGATCTGCGATGCGGCGCACCCCTTTTGATGGCTTTCCGGCTTTCCGCTTGATGGGATTGGGAAAACTGCCGCCAATAAAGCAGCTTCGCGACGGGTGAGTTTTGATGCGGACTTTTTGAAATGATGTTGGGCTGCGGCTTCCGCGCCATAAACACCGGGTGCCCATTCTACAATGTTGAGGTAAACCTCCATCATACGACGTTTGGTCCAAATGCCGTCCATCCACAAAGCAACTGGCAGCTCCAACACTTTGCGCACGAAACTGCGGCCGTCCCACAAAAACAAGTTCTTCGCTGTTTGCATAGAAATTGTCGAAGCGCCGCGGATTGGACCTTCTTCGTCGTCGAAAACATCATCGATGACACCCTGCATTTCCGTCCAATCTACCCCCCAATGGCTACAAAAGCGGGCGTCTTCCGAGGAAAGTACCGAAGCCGCAAGGTAAGGCGACATATTGTCGATGCTCACCCAATCCTTGCTGATACCATTGCCTTGGATGGCCCGTAGCAACATCAAATTTGAAACAGGCGGCGGCAGGAAAGCATAAACGAACGTGAGAACAAATGGTGCCAACACCAAGGCCGCCAATAGCTTCAAACCACGCCTGGGCCATAGCCCCAAGGCATTCCAGCGGGATTTGAAATTGAGAGCCATAGGTTGTCGTTTGCAGTGTTGTTGAGCTAAGGAGTTGGAATTCGATTTGGGGTATATGCCATTGGACCGTGTTTCGCCGCAAGAATTTGAGGTTCGCCTAAAAGAAGCGGCTTCACTCGTTGACAGTCTTTTAGATCGCCTTTTACCGCATTTGTCCAACAACCGCCTGCGCGAGGCCATGCGTTACTCCGTCTTGGGACAAGGCAAACGATTGCGACCGTTTCTGGTGCTTGAGTTGGCACGATTATTTGGCGTCGAAGAATCACAAGCATTGCGCGTCGGAGCGGCGCTGGAAGCCCTGCATTGTTACTCGCTCGTGCACGATGATTTACCAGCAATGGACAATGATGACATGCGACGCGGCCAACCCACCGTTCACCGTAAATTCGACGAAGCAACAGCTATTCTTTCAGGCGATGGTTTGCTCACTTGGGCATTTGAATTGTTGGCTGATCAAGCCACTCATTTTGACGCAAAGGTCCGGATAGCGTTGGTTTCATCTCTTGCAAAGGCAGCGGGCGAAGCCGGCATGGTCGGCGGGCAGATGCTGGATATTGAAGCTGAGAACTCTGGTTTTGCAAGCTACTCTGCAATCGCACACATGCAATCTCTCAAGACGGGTGCGCTGTTTCGTTTTGCCTGTGAAGCCGGGGCCGTTCTCGCGCAAGAGGATTCCACTCCATTACGACACTATGCAGATAGCGTTGGTTTGGCGTTTCAAATTGCCGATGACATTCTTGATGTTGAGTCATCGGCGGCAACTTTGGGAAAAGCCACGCAAAAAGATCATAGTAAAGGCAAATCTACATTTGTCGATTTGCTTGGGTTAGAAGGTGCAAAGCGAGAAGCACAGCGACTTGTCGATGATGCTTGTTTAGCAGTCGAAACCTACGGCGAAAAAGCAAATATGCTAAAGGCGACAGCGCAATTTATCATCGACCGCCGGAAATAACTTTGACTGCGTGCTGGCGGTTGGTCACAGTATGAACCCAGCCACGCCGCGCCACATAAAGCCATTGTAATTTGTCCGAATTCGCAAGGTCATTGGGCGTTACTGCGAGCAATTCATTGCCGCTCCCCGCGTGCAAGCCATCACGCAAAATGACACTTGCAGGATCAACATCGCTCAACACTGCGGCTTTCACCAATCCGTATTGAATGAAGCCTGAGCAAATGAATTGTGGAGGGAGCCATTTCAGAACTCGTCTTCGTGTGCGTTCCACCGCTGTTTGCATAGCGGCCTGTGGACCTTTGCGCATTTTCGCCAAGCTCAAACGCGCACCAAATAAAGCCGACAAAACCAGCCGCGCGATCACTCCGTAGTCATACTCCGCCTTTACATGATCCAGCATAAGACCACGAGCACGGTTAAAAAATGCAGGTCCAAGTGAAGTGTCTTTGAACCTTAGTACTGCAATTTCAGCGCTTGGGTTTCGCCCCGAAATGTAATGGCGAAAATTTGCAAGCCCTACCCCTCCACCTGTGCTTTCTAACAGAAACGTATTCTCATAACCTTCTTCCGGTTCCCGCACTAAAAACACCAATGCCGCGTGGCTAAAATCTGACCCCGTAGCCTTTCGTATCAGCCAACTTATGAACGTTGGACTGCGCGATAGAATGATGTCGCCTTTGCGGAGATAGTGTTCGGCGTTCGACAGGAAAGCTGTGACGGTTTGCGGAAATGCGTCAGGTGGCATTGCCCCACCGATTTTTTACATAGGTCTCAACGATATCTTGAAATTGTCCGGCAAGATTTTCGCCACGCAAAGTTTTCACTTTTTTTCCATCAACATAGACAGGCGCTGTTGGAAGTTCGCCCGTACCCGGCAATGAAATGCCAATGTCAGCGTGTTTCGATTCACCTGGCCCATTGACGATGCAGCCCATCACTGCGAGGGACAAGTTTTCAAAGCCGGGATATTGCACGCGCCATTCAGGCATGCGTTGGCGCACATAGATTTGAATATCTTGGGCCAATTCTTGAAATGTCGTTGATGTCGTACGGCCACAACCGGGACACGCGATCACCATTGGCGCAAATGCACGTAGGCCCATTGTCTGCAAAATTTCTTGGGCAACAATCACTTCTTTTGTGCGGTCCCCACCGGGTTCTGGTGTCAGCGAAATACGAATGGTGTCGCCAATACCTTCCTGTAGCAGAACGCCAAGGGCTGCAGTAGACGCGACAATGCCTTTGGAACCCATACCCGCTTCAGTCAGTCCCAAATGCAATGCGTAGTCACTACGCCCGCCGAGCATGCGGTAAACCGCAATCAAATCTTGCACTTCCGAGCACTTGGCCGACAGAATAATTTTGTTGCGGCCCATGCCCAATTCTTCGGCGCGGGCTGCTGAGTTCAGGGCCGACTGAACAATAGCTTCATGCATGATGGCGCGTGACGATAGTGGATTTGTTGACTTCGAATTTTCGTCCATCAGCTTGGTCAACATCGCTTGGTCAAGTGATCCCCAATTCACGCCAATGCGAACGGGTTTGCCATGGGTATTCGCGATCTCAATCAACTGGGCATAGTTACGGTCTTGCTTTTGGCCAAAGCCCACGTTGCCAGGGTTGATGCGATATTTATCGAGTGCCCTAGCGCATTCTGGGTATTGTTCCAGCAACACATGGCCATTGTAGTGAAAGTCCCCAACTAAAGGGGCAGTGACATTCATGGCCAATAATTTTTCTTTAATTGCCGGAATGGCCGCTGCTGCCTCTTCCTTATCCACGGTCACGCGCACGAGCTCCGAACCCGCTTTCGCCAACTCGGCCACTTGCGCTACGGTACCTGCAATATCTGCCGTATCAGTGTTGGTCATGGATTGCACAGCTACTGGCGCGCTGCCACCTACCCACATATTGGCCACACGAACACCGACAGATTGGCGTCTGGCGTTCACAGCGGAAAATGTCATGTTTTGCTCCTTGAATACCCTCTAGTTGCTCATTTGGGGGTGAAACGTCAAGCAGGAGGCAACAATGTCCGGTACCGCCAAAGCAATTAAACACGTAGATAACGAACGGGTGACGGTGTGGGAATATCGCTTTGCTCCCGGCGACAACACGGGATGGCACCGCCACGGCCACGATTATGTTGTGGTACCACTTATGGATGGCAAACTTCGATTGGAAACCAAGTCCGGCAGCAGCGTCGCTGAAATGAAAAAAGGTATTCCTTATTACCGCAATGAAGGCGTGGAGCATGACGTCATCAACGCGAATGATTCCGAATATGCTTTCATCGAGATCGAATTGAAATAGCTATTCAGGCAGCGTTCAGGTGGCGGCCATTAGGAAAAGGCAACACCTGAGGAGGATTCCATGTTTCGCTATTGTTTGGTAGCCGTTTCACTTTTCACTCTGCCTGCTTTTGCGGGCGACGAACCTGAATTGACTGATCGTGAGTTCCTCATGCCTTCGCGCAATATTGGATGTGTCGTTCAAGATGTAAGTTTGGAGGGTGGTTCAGGCCCTTCGAAGCGGCTTTATTGTGTAAGGTATGAACCCAAAACAATTGCCGTGTTGTTGGATGAGCGTGGCGTGGAAAGCTACCCGACCGAAGGTGATCAACCCTTCTCATCAGAAGCGAATGTTTTGCAGTATGGTGATAACTGGTTTCATTCTGGCTTTTCATGTGATTCTAGCACAACCGGCTTGGTGTGTTCGCACAGCACCTACGGCGCGTTTGAGCTATCCCGCAAAGGGCTGAAAAAATATTGAGGGTTGAATGTCGAAACATATTCTTGTTCTAAACGCGGGCTCGTCTTCACTCAAATTCGCGGCACTCCACTCCAATTCTCTTGATGAAATCATTCGCGGTCAAATCAGCGGCATAGGGACAGCACCTAAACTCGAAGCACTGGGTAAAAGTCATGCGTTGCCGCCGGACACTGGCTTTGCTGAGGGACTGGCTCTGCTGTTGGATTGGCTTGACGACCACGGTCTTAACCCTACGGCTCTCGCCGCATTCGGACACCGTATCGTGCACGGAGGCACCCGCTATGTGCACCCAACGAAAGTCGATGAGGCGACACTTGTCGAACTTGAGAAGTTGCGTTCATTAGCGCCTTTGCATTTGCCGTTTGGACTTTCGGTATTGCGCATTACGCGCCAGTTGCGTCCGCATTTGCCGCATATCGCTTGTTTCGATACTGCTTTCCATGCGACCCAAACTGAATTGGCAACACGCTTACCCCTGCCCCGCAATTATTTCGACAAGGGCTATCGGCGCTATGGGTTTCATGGCTTGAACTATGAACATGTCGTTGAAACACTTACCGCTGAAGGTTTGCCAAATCGCTTGATCGCAGCACATTTGGGTTCAGGTGCATCGATGTGCGCCATTCACTATGGCAAGAGCGTTGCAACGACGATGGGCTTTTCAACGGCTGACGGTTTAGTCATGGGCACACGCACGGGCTCAATTGACCCTGGCGTGTTGGTCGCCTTGTTACGTGATGAAAAGCTGACTCTCGAACAACTGGAAGACTTGCTCTATCGCAAAAGTGGGTTGCTCGGACTTTCAGGTATAAGTCCCGATATGCGTGTATTGCTGGCGAGTGGAAAACCTGAAGCAAAAGAAGCCATAGAATACTATTGTTACTCAGCAGCACGTCACGCAGCGTCCTTGGTGCCTGCGATGGGCGGTGTTGATGGCATTGTGTTTACGGGCGGCGTGGGCGAAAATGCAAAGGAAGTTCGCGAGAAAATTCTGGGCCACCTCGCATTTCTAAATATTGCTCCAGACCAAATTCATGTTGTTCCAGCGAATGAAGAAAAAACCATTGCCCGGCACGTCAGATCATTTCTGTGACATGAACAGTAGCAAACAGGCTGTATCGACAATATCACCAACCGTCGCGCCACGCGACAAATCCGAAACCGGTTTTGCAAAACCTTGAAGAATTGGCCCAATCGCTTGCGCTCCACCAAGATATTGAGTGAGTTTATAGGCAATATTACCCGCATCTAAATCTGGGAACACCAACACATTGGCTTGCCCCGCCACGTCGCTGGGCATCTTCACTTTTCGTTGCGCTACCGAAGTCGAAAGTGCTGCATCACCTTGCAGTTCACCGTCAATTTTCAAAAGTGGAGCGCGATTTTTCGCTATATTAAGCGCTTCAACGACTTTCGTCGCATCAACATGATCACCGCTGCCTTTGGTCGAGAATGACAGCAATGCCACTCGTGGTTCTTCATTCAAAATCTGTGCCGCACTTGCTGCCGATGCAATCGCAATATCCGCAAGCTGCGTCGCAGTCGGTTGAATGTTGACTGCACAATCAGCAAATATCAGCTGTCGTTCGGGCCATTGCATCAAGAAAAAACTTGATGGTGTTTCAATTTGGTCAGCCAAGCCAATCGTCATCAAAGCAGCCTCAATCACACGTGCCGTGGGATTAGCGGCACCCGCTAGCATCACATCTGCTTCGCCCGTCGCCACCATAGCGCCTGCGCGATAGAGTGGTTTTTTGAGCAAGCGTTGCGCCATCGCAATGTTCATTTTTTCACGACGCGCGAGCACCAGTGCCACATCATCATCTTGCGCAGCTGGCACTTCATCACCAAACAAGACCACATCAGCAAGTTTTTCCACACGCAATATCTGAGCCGCATCCCGAATGCGTTGATCCTCGCCTTCCGGCAGAACAATGCGTAAGCCTTTGCCTCGTATGGATTGTTTCGCGTGTTCAATTACATCTCGCATACTTCACCTCTGTATGATTGCCTATCATGTGCACTCCATAAGTTGCAACGCCTGCAAGATTCCCCATTGTTGCCCCGTGATGGCCACATTCAGGCTCGAAGATTTTTCTTGAATGTTACTTCTCTGCCACGGGACGGCTCATCTTGTGGAATATGTTGTATGGCCTTGTCCAGTGTTTGGTATGTATGTGTTCTTGCGTCATGTTTTTTGACGACTCTTGCGCAAGCACAATCTCGTCTTGGAGAAATAAATGAAGGCACAGTAACTGTCCTTTCAGGTGAACCACAATGGTTTGCCGAAACAGTTGCCATTAGCCAATCTGTTACGCACAACAGTACGGTCCGCATGTTGCCCATGCACGGCGAGGGATGCATCGAGTCAGTTGCTGACGTGCTGCAACTCACAACTGTTGATATTGCGATGGTGTCTGCTGATTGTGTTGAATATGCAGAGCGTCAAGGTCTTATTCAAAGCTCGAAGAAATTGAACTATATTGCGCGTGTCAAATCTCTTCCGATTTTACTTTTAACGCGTCGCGACATTCCCAATGTCACCGCATTGGCAGGGCTACGGATTGCAACAGGCCCAGCCCATAGTGCGACGTTCGCTGCGGGCGAACTTTTGTTGGGCGGGTTGGAATTACCCTTCACGCGCGTTGCGCAAAGTGACGCAGCAGCGATTAAACTTTTGCAAGCTGGCGCCGTAGATGCCGTTTTGCTTCATGGAGTTGAAGCGTTTGAAGGCACAATTGATGCTCAACGCTATCACGTTCTTGGCCTCAGCGCGCCGCAGGCCATGTCTGATACATTTTCACCAGCGTTGATTGAAGCGCAAACGCTTAAAGGTCTGGCGGATGGTCAAGGCAGTCTTGAAACGGTATCAACGCCATTGCTTCTGGCTGTTTATAATTGGCCCAAAAATTCCGCCAAAGCTGAAAAACTGAAACAATTTTCCAAAGCCTACTTTGAGCTTCAAGCCACAACAGAAGACGCGCCCGAACTCTCGGCGACGATCCCAGGTTGGGAGCGGCACGAAACTTCAAAACAAGCGCTTCAAGCGCTCAACACTTCGCCACCGGAAATACAACAAGGAGATGGTCCATGACACAAGCTCAAACGAAACCTATTGAACACAACGAGGAACAAGAGCTTGCGGACGAGATTGTACCTGAATCAACGCCAAGTTGGTTTGCTCGAACCTATGGCGATGCCTCACCTATAGAAATGGCAGACCAATATGTTTCTAATCGTGCACCTGTCGACCCGCAAAAGCCAATTGTCTCTGAAAACTCGGCAGCCTACGAAGCTTATCGCAAAAGACTAGAAGAGCGATTTTCTTCTGCCCAACGTTCGGCCGATCCAAATTTTATTCCGCAAGACAATAAATTTGCAACTGCCGACTCGGCGTTTCCACGCCGCCCGCATTATGCGCATAGTGCCTCGGACCAAGCACAAGCGGCGAAGCAGAAGAAACCGCTTGGATTTCATCCGGCTGCATTGGGGTTTTTAGCCCTCGCCGCCTGTGGTCTGGGTGGTGGCGCTGGATATTTTGGCGCAAATCCTGACAAGGCTTCGCAACTGTTTGCTCAGGGTCAAGCATTGGCCACTTCATTGTGGGTTATGGAAAAGTTGCCCGCAGCAGAAACAGTTATTGCAAAGAAAGCGGTGCGCACTGCAAAGCTTGAAGTACGTGATGCGTCCGGTGCCGTCAATGCGCCGATCCCACTTGATATCTCCGCCTTACCTGCTGACGCTGAAACGCCAGTAGCATTTCGCATTTCGGGTTTGCCACCATCTGCCTATTTGACCAAAGGGGTAGAAGTGAATGCTGGCGAATGGATGTTGAAAGCCTCGGATATTGCGCAGGCTGAACTCGTTGTGCCTCACGCGGATAAGCCTGAACTTGCTCTTCAAGTCTTAGCGCTTGAAGAAAAAACGGGGGCTCCAGCCGCACCCAGCCAAGATTTAATGGTTGCGCTTGATTTGCAAGCGATACCCGTTCCTGGCGTGCCACAACCTAAAGCAGATGTGGCTGTAATTGAGCCCGCTGCCGCTTTGCCGGACCAAGGTTTCAACAAACAGGAATTGCCGCTGGCTATTCCGCTGCCATTGGAAAGTGCAAATCCAGAAGCGCAGAGCTTCATCAGCAAAGGTGAACGCTTATTGGGTGAAGGCGACATTTTGGCAGCGCGCCAATTTTTCCTCCGTGCCTACGACATGAAAGCGACCTTAGCAGCCTATGGTGTGGGGCAAACCTACGACCCCGCTGTTTATACCAAGTACAACATCAAAGGGCTTACACCAAGCCCGCAACAAGCTGCGGAATGGTATGGTAAAGCGGCCGCTATTGGCCATGCTGAAGCCTCAGCTGCATTGGCGGAACTGCCAATTCCGGCACAACCCTGATGTGACGGCGCGCGCACTCGACCTTTCAAGTATTCTCAGGCAAAAAGTTGCCTTGATTTGAAGGATTGACTATGCGCGCCGCCGACCAGATTGTTCGTACCCTTGAAGCCCATGGCATAACCCGCATTTATTGCGTGCCAGGCGAAAGCTATTTGGCCTTGCTGGATTCCCTTGTGGACAGCAAAATCGAAATCATTGTGTGTCGACATGAAGGTGGTGCAGGCTTCATGGCATGCGCCGAAGCCAAGTTGACAGGTAAACCTGCTGTATTCATGGCAAGTCGTGGGCCGGGGGCGACCAACGCTTCAATTGCCATTCATATGGCCGACCAAGATGCGCTGCCAGTCATTTTGTTTTTAGGGCAAGTGGCACGTGAAGAACGCACACGCGAGGTGTTCCAGGAAGTGGACTACACCGCCTTCTTCGGCAGCATGACGAAAGCCGTGTTTGAAATCACTGAAGGTGCACGCGCGCGTGAAATGGTGTCGCGTGGATTGTTGCAGGCACAAATTGGCGTGCCGGGCCCTGTGGTGTTTTCACTTCCTGAAGATATGCTTCACGATGAAGTGGCTGATGAAGAACCATTGGTTTATTCTTTGCCAGAGATTGGCCATTCGCCTGCCGTTATAGCCAAAATTCAACAGGCTATCGATGTAGCTAAGCGGCCTGTGGTGTTGGTTGGAGCGGGACTGCGCACGCCAGAAGGAAAGATTGCGTTACAACGCTTTGCCGAAGCGCAACGAATTCCCGTTGCATTGACGTGGAAAAATCAAGACCTATTCGACAACGCCTCACCGCTTTATGCCGGACATATTGGCTTTGGTAGCCCGCAAAACTACAAGGACGTACTGGCACAAGCCGATTTAATTCTGGCTTTTGGTACGCGCCTTGGTGACGTTGCAACGCTACACCACACTTTTCCTGCCGCACCTGAGCCGGAACAATTTGTGGTGCAAGTTTATGGTGATGCCGCGCCTTTGGGACGCGTTGCACGGGTTGATCTGCCTGTTTTGGCAAACCCAGCAGCGGTGCTTTCTGATCTTTCTCAGAGTGCCCGCGTCGTCAATACAGCGCGTGAAGCGTGGGTGTCGAAAGTCAACGGATTCATCAAAGATATGCGCCACTTTACACCGCGCAATCCAAGTGACGGTGTTGATTTTGGCGAAGTAACGATGGCATTGGCCAAGTTCGCTCCTGCAGATTGTATTCTGACGACTGATTCAGGCAACGCACCAACTTGGATGCATAGGCATTGGCCCTTTACTCCGAAAAACAATTTAATCGGTGGAATCGTTGGGGCCATGGGACTTGGTGTTCCGGCGGCCATTGCGGCTTCACTTGTGCAGCCCAAACGTATGGCCATTTGCTTTGTGGGCGATGGCGGCGTGCTGATGACGGGCAATGAACTGGCAACGGCCATCGCCTATGGCGCAACGCCGAAGATTGTAATTTCTGATAACGGCATCTACGGCACGATCCGCACCCACCAAGAGCGTGAATATCCGGGCCGAGTTTCTGGCACAAATTTAGTCAACCCCGACTTCACCGCATGGGCCAATAGCTTTGGCATTGTGGCCTATAAGCTCAGCCTCGGCGACGACATTGAAGCTACTGTCAAAGCCTTTTTAGCTGAGCCCGGTGCATCGGTGCTGCACGTCAAAAGCAGCAAAGTTTCCTTGTCTGCTTTTGGCGTGTTGAAGGCTTAGCTGCCAGCGCGACCAAACAAGGCACTGTAGAGTTTTTTGTCGCGGCCATAAACGTCGCTGCGGAATTCAATGCCGTTGTCAGATGCAAAAGCCGTGGCGTAAACGAGGTGGATCGGAATTTTCTGTGGCAGTACAACTTTGGTGGTTTGGCCTTCAGCCCAAATTCCTTCGATCTGCGCCTCTGACATTCCCTTCTTTTCACCCAGCAACTTAAATGCCAAATCACCTGGTCGCGACAAGCGAATACAGCCGTGGCTGAAGGCGCGGGTTGAGTTGGCAAATTTGTCTTTGGCAGGTGTGTCATGCAGATAAATGTTGTGCTTGTTCGGCAACATGAACTTCACTTTGCCAAGCGCGTTTTTCACACCTGGTTTTTGCCTGAATGTGAAGGGGAATGAGCCACCGCCATAGCCAGCCCAATTCACTGAGCCCCAATCCGCCAATTTACCGTTGGCAAAGAGTTCAAACTCGTCGGCGTAGTGATAAGGGTTGGCTTTGATCTTCGGAAGCATTTCCTTTGTGGCAATCGAATATGGAACTGTCCAAGTTGGATTCAATTCAACATATTCAAGTTCATCTGAAAACTCAGGTGTTTGGGTTGCGATTGCGCCGACAACGACGGCCATGCGTTCAACTTCGTGATTAGTGACCACCCATTGCAATTCATAGGCAGCAATGTTCACCATGAAATGTTCGTCGCCCAAATTATCAGGCATCCAACGCCAGCGTTCCATATTTAGAATAATCTGCTTGCGGCGTTCTTCTGGTTGAATGTTCATGGCTACAACTGTTTGTTTTCCAAACAAGCCCTTTGCTTCAAGACCATGGCGGATTTGAAATTTTTTCACTGCGGCGGCAAGCGCTCCGTCGTAACTGTTTGAGCCGCCATCTGGGCCGTCATAGTCACCTGTGAATGCGAGCAACTCGCGTACTTTGCCCATACGCGCGTCGCTTTGGCCGGGTTTCAAAGTTGCCCCTTGGCCAATGACGGGCCAATCGATGCCTTGCTCAACTGCAGTCGTGTAGGCTTTCAACATGCGTTTCAGGCCTTGGTAGTGGCGGTTCTTTGGTTCAAAAGACGCTAGAAATTTGCCGGGGTCTCGTTGTTTTTTGAGTTCCGTCAAAACCCGCAGAGCATCAATGGTTTTGCGATTGCGAAATAAGTTGGGGTCCACTTTTTGAGGTGCCACACGTCCAATCTTGAGGTCGGCGGCATAGGCAATAAAGAAGGCTGAATAATAAAGTTCGCCCTCAGCGGCGGCACGCGCGTCATCTGGATCGGCTTGATCACGCAATTGCGTCAATGCATCGGCTGGGTAATCCTGCGGATTAAGTCCGTCATAATGAGCCCGTGACAAGCGCTGCAAGAAGGGCGTCATACGGCCCGTATTGGCCCAATAAATTGAGCCGCCTTGTTTCAAATAGTGCGCCTGTAAAGTTGCCCGCACACGTTCCAGCGGCAGTGGCAAGCGGCCACCTGCCGAAAGAATTGAAGCAATCTCTGCCTTGACAGATTCAGCAGGCGCAACTGCGTGGGCCAGACTTGTTGGCAAAAACGCCAACAACAGCACCGAAATCCATAAGCGTAAAATGTTCATTGCAGGCGCTCCAAATCGAATCTTACGACAATCTATATGAAATCACACGTTGAGCAAAAGATACTCGCGCTCCCATGAACTGATCACGCGACGGTAATGTTGCATTTCTTCAAATTTCACATCCTGATAGGCTTCCACAAATTTTTCACCCAAAACAAGTTTAAGCGCCTTGGTGTAATTCAACTTATCGAGAGCCTCGTCCAAGCTGATCGGCAAGGTGTGGGCGTAACGATAGGCTGACCCTGTGACAGGTTCAGAAGGTTTCAACTTTTCAACCATACCTAAATAACCGCACGCCAAAGAAGCCGCGAATGCGAGATAAGGGTTTGCATCCGCGCCTGTGATACGATTTTCGATTCGGGTGTTTGACGCATCGGAAGATGGTACGCGCAGTGGTACCGTGCGATTGTCGATGCCCCAATGCACATTTGTCGGCGCATCAGATTCAGGAACCAAACGCCGATATGAATTCACGTTGGGCGCGAACAAAGGAAGTGCCGCTGGAATATACCGTTGTAGACCACCAATATGATTGTGAAAGACCTTTGAGAACTTCCCGTCTTTCCCGACGAAAATGTTTTTACCTGTCCGCGAATCCAACACAGACTGGTGCAAGTGCATCGATGAGCCCGGCTCATCTGCATGAGGTTTCGCCATGAAAGTGGCGAACATATCATGCTTTAATGCAGCTTGGCGCACCGTGCGTTTAAAAATGAAAACCTGATCGGCAAGGTCAAGCGGATCACCGTGATTGAAATTGATTTCCAATTGTGCCGGACCACTTTCATGGGACAGCGTATCAACATCGAGTTCCATGGCTTCGCAATAGGTATAAATATCTTCAACCACTGGGTCGAAGTCATTGGCGGCGTCAATGCCATAGGCTTGGCCACCGGGTTCTTTTCGGCCAGAACGCCCCACCGCGGCTTCCAATGGGTAGTCAGAATCTGGGTTGCGCTTGACGAGATAGAATTCCAACTCTGGCGCAACGACAGGCTTCCAGCCCTTTTCTTTATAAAGTGCCAGCACCCGCTTTAAAACATGGCGTGGTGAAATCAACACTGGCTCATCATTCAAATGGTAAGCATCACAAATGACCTGCGCTGTCGGTTCAGCATTCCATGGCACCATGCGGAATGTGTCAACGTCAGGCTCCATGTAAATGTCGATGGCAGAGTCGCTCACCGCATCGGTGTCTTGCACATAGCGACCATTAATCGTCAGTGTAAAAACTTCTTCGGGAATACGAAGGCCGCGATTGCGCTGACCATTCAGGAATTTTTTGGGTGGCAGGATTTTTCCGCGCGCGGTACCAGACATGTCAGCAACAAGACATTCAACTTCACTAATACGGCGTTGTTTTATTTGTTCTTCAAATTTCTGATAGCTCATGACACCCTACTGATTTGGTCCTACTTCGAAGCATAACCTGCTTTCTTGTGCTTTCAAAAGGGGGCGTTTAAGAATTGTGCATGAACCGCCCTTCCCTCGCCGCGCAATCTTATTATCAAGCATCGGCTAATCAAACATTGGCATTCCCTCCATTGCAGGGTGATGTTTCAACTGATGTCGTAGTAATCGGTGCTGGCTTTACTGGCCTATCTGCAGCATTAGAATTGACCGAAGCGGGCTATAAAGTTGTAGTTTTGGAAGCCGGAACGGTTGGTTATGGCGCGTCAGGGCGCAATGGCGGGCAAATTTGCACGGGGTTTTCACCCGGGCAATCTCGCCTCGTTGCCCAACTCGGAAAGTCTGATGCGCTGAAATGTTTCGCTATCGCTGAAGATTCCAAAAAGCTGATTGAGCAACGCATTGCCAAACATAACATTCAAACGGGACTGCAATGGGGCTATTTGCACTGCGCCGTCAAACCGGGCCGCGAACACGAACTTGTGGCTTGGAAAGACGAAATGGATGCGCTGGGCTATGAAGGCTGCACTATTTTATCAAAGGCGGAACTTGAGGCCAAACTTGGCACTCAACTTTATCACGGTGCTTTGCGCGAGGCGCGTGCGGGCCATTTTCATCCGTTGAACTATTGTTTGGGGTTAGCCCGTGCTGCGACTTCTGCTGGTGCAGTAATCTATGAAAATTCACGCGTGTTAGAATTAGACCATGGGCCTCAACCTTGGGCACGCACTGAACATGGTAAAGTGTCGGCGAAGTTTATGGTTGTCGCTGGCAATGCTTATCTCGGAAAAACGGTTAAACAACTTTATGGTCGAGTAATGCCTGTGACGAGCTTTATTGCGACGACGGAACCGTTGGGAGAAGATGTTGCGAAATCTTTGATCCGCGACAATGAAGCCGTTGCGGATACAAATTTCATTCTCGACTATTTCCGCCGCACTGAGGACAATCGCCTATTGTTCGGAGGTGGCGCAAATTATTCAACCCTTGAGCCCAAGGACGTTGGTGGGTTTATGAAGCGCAATATGGTCAAAGTATTTCCGCAACTCCGCGACGTAAAAATCGAACACGCTTGGGGCGGTTATATCGCCATCACATCGAACCGTTTGCCGGACTGTGGAAGGCTTTCACCGACGACCTACTATGCCCATGGTTACTCGGGACAAGGTGTGGCGCTGGCTGGTATGTACGGTAAGCTAATGGCCGAAGCCATTCGCGGAACAGCTGAAAAATTTGATCTGCTGGCCCGTGTCAAACATTTCCCCTTCCCCGGCGGGCCTATTCGAACCCCACTACTTGTGGCAGCCATGTTATACTACCGCATGCGCGATGCGTGGGGTTAAGCCCGCGCGCCCTTTTGCCAAGCTTTCAGGCAAATATATTCCATTACCAATGCTGATGCGGCGATTGATGTGATTTCGGCGTGGTCGAAGGGGGGGGATACTTCGACCATATCCATGCCCACGAAGTTCACCGTTTTTAATTTCCGAATGATTGAGGCTGCTTGATGATAGGTCAGGCCGCCCGGAATGGGTGTGCCGGTGCCGGGGGCGGCTGAGGGGTCCAAGCAGTCAATGTCGAATGTGAGGTAAGCTTTGGAATTGCCGACGCGCTCATTCACAATGCTGGCAATTTGCTCCGCTGACTTATCGTGCACTTCGTCGGCGAAGATGATGCGAATGCCGTCGGTGGTTTCGCCGACGAAACTTGTGCGGATGCCAATTTGCACGGATTTGTGTGGATCGATCAAACCTTCGCGCAGTGCGTAGCCAAACATGGTGCCATGGTCGATGCGGCCACCGGAATCCGGCTCCATGTCGCGGTGGGCATCAAAATGAACAAGCGCCAAGGGCCCATGTTTTTTGGCGTGTGCTTTCAGGAGCGGATAGGAAATGTAATGGTCGCCGCCGAGTGCGATCATTTCAGCGCCAGACGAAATGATGTCTGTTGCGTGCTTCTCAAGCGTGGCGGGGAAGTTTTCTTTGAGGCCCCAGTCGAAAAAACAATCGCCGTAATCGATCACGCCAAGGGTTTCGAAGGGATCGAAGTTCCACGGGTAGACTGGCCCCCAGGCATTTTCGGCGGAGGCTTGGCGAATGCCTGCTGGGCCCAAGCGGGTGCCGGGGCGGTGGGTGACGGCTTGATCGAAGGGAATGCCGGTGACGGCAATATCAACGCCTGCAAGATCACGCGTATATTTGCGGCGCATAAAGGATTGCGCGCCTGCGTATGTGGCTTCCCAGCGTGTGCCTTTGATGGTTTCACGACGAAACGCTTCATCGCCCGGTTGATAGCCGAGCTTGTCCATTTCAAGCGCCATCTCTACCTACTCCGTCAAAATCAATGAGTCTTCTGGCTGCCAGTATACCCAGACCTTATCGCCGCGCTTGGCGTTGGCACCTGCTTCGCGGCGGTCGTTTTGTACGTTGATCGACACATGTGAGCCATCAGCCAATTCGGTGACGACTTCGCTCCAGTCGCCAAAATAGGCCATGTCGCGCACTTTTGCTTCTGCGATGATTGCCCCTTTTTCAGTGGGCCGCTTCAACGAGATTTCAACTTTTTCCGGACGCACGGCGATAGTGACTTTGCCGCTACAGGTTTTGTCGGTGGGGATTGCGCATTTGCCAATACCTTTGCTGTCGAGGCTCAGCACCCTGCCCTTTTGTGACAGCACGGACGCCTCAAACATATTCACCTTGCCGATGAAATCTGCGACGAAGCGGTTGGCCGGCTTTTCGTAAAGTTCAACGGGCGTCGCCAATTGCTGCACTGCCCCTTTGTCCATCACCGCAATGCGCCCGGCCATGGCAAGCGCTTCGTCTTGGTCATGGGTGACCATGATGAAGGTGATGCCGACGCTCTGTTGAAGGCGCGTTAGTTCAAGCCGCATGCCGTCACGCAATTTCGCATCAAGGGCAGAGAGCGGTTCATCGAGCAGCAACACTTTCGGACGCTTCACCAAGTGCGCGGGCCAAAGCCACACGTTGGCGCTGGCCGCCTGACATTTGATCTGGTTTACGATCCGCCAAATGTGCGAGTTTGGTCATTTCCAAGCCTTCGCCCACGCGGCGTTTGACTTCATCTTCGGCAACGCCAGTGACGCGCAAACCATAGGCCACGTTGTCGGCCACGGTCATGTGTGGGAATACGGCGTAGGACTGGAACACCATGTTGGTGGGACGCTTGTTGGGCGGCGTAAACGCCATATCTTCACCACCGATATAGATTTGCCCTTCTGACGGTGAATCCAAACCGGAGATCATGCGCAGCAAGGTTGTCTTGCCACAGCCTGAAGGGCCGAGGAGTGCAAAGAATTCATTCTGTTGAATATCTATCGACACATTATCGACGGCCACCACGCCGCCGGGATAACGACGCCAAACATTTTTAACGGATACAATGGGTTCGGCCATTTTAGTGTCCAGACTTTTCTGGTGCTTGCAATTTCATGGCAAGCACTGTTGCAACAATAGTGATGACGATGAGCACGGTTGAAGCCGCGTTGACTTCATACTTCACGCCGGTTTTGACCATGGAATAGATCTTCACGGGGAACGTTACTGTTTCAGGGCCCGCTGTGAAGAACGTGATGACGAAATCATCGAGTGACAATGTGAAAGCCAGCAACGCACCGGAGATGAGACCCGGCTTCATATAGGGCACCAAAATTTTGGTGAATGTTTGCCATTCACTGGCGCCTAAATCCCACGACGCTTCTTCGAGCTGTTTGTTGAAACCCACAAGTCGCGAGCGCACGACGATGGCGACGAAGGGGAAACAGAAGGCAATGTGGGCGATGATGATGGTGGCCAAATTGAATGGCCACACCGCTGATGCGAAAAAGTTTGTGAAGCCCGACGCGTTAAAGAACATGAGCAAGGCCACGCCCATGCAAATTTCAGGAATAACGATGGGCAAGCCCATGGCCGCTTCGTATACGGGCTTGCCAGGAAATTTGAAGCGCCACAACAACACGGCAACCATGGTGCCGAGAATGGTGGCGACGATGGTGGTGATGAAGGCGATGGTGAGTGAATTCATCATCGCGTCGAAAATGGACTGGTTGTTCCACGCCTTTGGATAGTTTTCGAGCGTGAAGCCTTTCCAGACACCACCACGATTTTGAATGTTGAACGAGAATGCGATCAACGTGAAGATCGGCACGTAGAGAACCACAAGTGTGGCTGCAAAAAGAATTTGCAGCCAGCGGCGCTTGCCAAATTCGAGCGGTCCTACGCCGGGTTTAAGTTCGTCGGAAAACATCAGGCGCGCACTCCCTTGGAACGGTTCTGGTAGGCCCATTGGCCAAACAATACGAGGAAGGTGAGCAGCATCAAGGCAAATGAAAGTGCTGATCCAAAAGGCCAATCATTTGATGCGCCGAATTGGGCTTGAATGACGTTGCCGATCATCCACGAACGCGGGCCACCCAATTCATCGGAAATCAGGAACATGCCGAGACATGGGATGAAAACCAGAATGACGCCCGTCACCACGCCGGGCATGGTGAGAGGCAACGTGATTTTGCGGAAGGTTTGGAATTGGGTTGCGCCAAGGTCCAAGCTGGCTTCGAGGAATGATTTGTCCAAGCGTTCAATTGTCGAATAGAGCGGCAAAATCATGAAGGGCAAGAACACATAAACGAGACCGAAAATAACAGCGGGTGTTGTGCCCAACATTTCCAACTTTGGAATCCCAAATAGCCCCGTGAAACTGTTGATCACGCCATTCGAACCCATCACCGTTTTGAGTGCGTAGGTGCGAATGAGCAAGTTGATCCAGAACGGCAGCACGATGAGCAGCAAAGCCAAGGGCCGCCATTTTTCGGGCATGAAGCAAATGCCAAAAGCGATAGGATAACCGACAAGCAAGCAGGCCAGCGTTGCTAAGCCGCTCCACCACAATGTGCGCAGAAAAATCGAAATGATGTCAGGGTTCAATGCGCGAAAATAATTTTCCAGCCCTGTGAAGTAAGAATATTCATTGATGGACACTTGGCCATCGATGACGGCTTTGGAGGAAAATGAAAGACCAAACAGAAACCCGAGCGGGATGATAAAGAACAGTAAGAGCCATAGTGTTCCGGGTGAAGCCAGCGTTGCAAAAACGCGACTGTTACTTTTCCACTCTTCCAAGATGCGGCGTCCCCCTGCTTTGGTTCTTCATGAGGTTAGTCTGAAAAGCCATCAAGGGGCAATGGTTGGAAGCAGGAATGTTGTGGAGGTGGGGGGCGAGATGTGAAATGGCGTGTGCTTGTCCCCTCTCCGTCTTGCGCTCCGCGCAATCCACCTCTCCCGCAAGCGGGCGAGGAGATGTGATTGTGCTTTCCTCTCCCGCTTGCGGGAGAGGTGGCATCACGTCAGTGATGACGGAGAGGGGGTTCAAGGCGGCCCTGTCCTTCGAGGCATCGCAAAAGCGATGCACCTCATCTAGGATGAGGATAAACGGAGGGACTGTTTCTCTTCCGGCTTCAAGCCCGTTCGAACGTTTTTGTTTTGTGGTTGTGTTTGCGCGTTGGCTTAAAGCCCTATGCAGAAACGCAGCGATTTGTGCCGAAATTTGTGGGAAATCCATATTTCCGTATCTTTTCAATACGGCAATCACCCAGGGTTCGCTCTTGCAGAGGCGCACATTTACATGGCGCGGGTTGCTCGGCCTCAAGTGCGCTGGAGTCATTATTGCTCCAGGGTCTTGCCCTCGGCTCCCGGGAACACTCGCTACTTCAACGAACATCCGCAGGCGCTGCACATGGTTCTGGCAGATTTGATAAGTTAGCAACTCTGATCCCTCCTTCCAAAACCATCGCAAGCACAGATGGAACATATCAGGAACGTTGTCAAGAGGGGTAGGAAAATAAAGTTACGCCCTCCCGCACTTTTCGTTCGGGAGGGCGAAGTAAGCTTAAGCAGCTTGAATGGCCGTCCAGATTTCGTCGCGCACTTTCAGGGCTTCTTCGCCCAAATACGATGCATATTCACACTTTGCCAAAATGTCGGCTGGTGGGAAAATGGCTGGATTTCCTGTGTACTTTACATCCATCAATTCGCGCGCAGCCTTGTTTGGCGTTGCGTATTGGATGGTTTCTGCAATGTGCTTGCCTGCGTCTTTATCAAACACAAAGTTGATGAAGGCATGGGCATTCTCAGGATGTGGCGCACCTGCTGCAATGGCAATGGTGTCTTCCCAGACGTTTGAGCCTTCCTTTGGCACAACGTAGGTGATGTCTTCATCTTCGGCCATTACCTGTGCAATATCGCCGTTATATTCAACGGCAAGATCAACTTCGCCTTGGGCCAACAAGTCTTGGCCGTTGTCGTCGGCATATTTCTTGACCATTTTCTTGGATGCAATCAGCAATTCCTTGGCCTTGCTCAACTCATCCGCATTGGTGGAGTTGTAGCTGAAGCCCAAGAATTTGAGTGCCATGCCAATGGTGTGTTCTTGGTCGCCCATTTGTGAAATGCGGCCGGCATTTTTTTCGTCAGTCAAAACAGATGCCCAG
Organism: uncultured Alphaproteobacteria bacterium; assembly: GCA_963779145.1. GTDB lineage: Bacteria > Pseudomonadota > Alphaproteobacteria > Rhizobiales > Aestuariivirgaceae > Aestuariivirga. The sequence goes on along the minus strand of CAVZXJ010000043.1, from coordinate 44,401 downwards.
CTATCAACAGCACCTCCTTCAACCTTGGACTTGCGATAGCCAATGCCCACCGTGCCCCACATATAAGGCAAGGACCACTTGCGGCCGGGATCGAAAGATGGGTTCAAGAAAGCCGGATCGACGTTGGCGATGTTCGGAATTTTTGAATGATCAAGCGGCATCAGCATGTTGGCTTTTGCCATGCGTTCCACTTTGTCGTTGGTTGGAACAATCACGTCATAGCCGGGGTTGCCGGCCTTCAACTTTGTGAACAGTTCGTCGCCGTCAGCAAACAAATCCATTTTCACTTCAATGCCCGTTGCGGCAGTGAAATCAGCCAATGAGTGTTCACCAATGTAGGTGTCGTAGTTGTAGAATGTCAGCTTCTTTTCTTCAGCTGACATGGCATTGCGTGGCAGAAACGCCAGCGCTGCAAACATGCCCGCACCTTGCATGAGGCGGCGGCGTGTCGGGCGGATGAGTGGTTGGAATGTGTTCATTTCTAAATACCCCTGGTTTTGGTTTTTTTAAACTGAGCCAGAATCGAGTCTGGCCCAGAATTGGCGTTAAATTACATCTCAGATTTCACATCTTCGTAGGTTTTGTCTAGTGCCGTACGCGCGAGCGTGATCAATTCATCGATCTGCTTTTCCGTGATGCAGAAGGGTGGTGCCAACACCATGGTGTCCCAACAGGCGCGCATGACCAACCCTGTGTTGAAACTGTGGTCGCGGCATATGGTTCCGACGCGTCCGGAATCGTGGAAGCGCTCACGCTTTGCCTTATTTTTAGACAGCTCGATGGCCCCGATCAGTCCTACGGAGCGGGTTTCACCTACAATGGGGTGATCATTCAAGCTGGCCAAAGCTTTGTTGAAATAGGGGCCAAGCTTGGCCACGCGTTCGACCAGCTTTTCATCTTCAATGATTTCGATGTTTTTGATCGCAACTGCGGATGCAACGGGGTGACCGTCGTAGGTCATGCCATGGTTGAAATCGCCGCCCTTTTCGAACAGCGGCTTGATCAAGTCTTCTGAGAAGGCCACAGCGCCGATTGGCAAGTAACCTGATGACAGGCCTTTGGCCATGTTGATGATGTCAGGTTCATAGCCAAAGGTTTCAAAGCCAAACCAATTGCCGGTGCGGCCAAAACCACAGATGACTTCGTCGGAAATGATGAGCACGCCGTATTTGCGGCAGATCCGTTGAATTTCAGGCCAATAGGTTGATGGCGGAATGAGAACGCCTGCTGCCCCTTGGATGGGTTCCCCAATAAAGGCACCCACATTGTCCGGCCCCAATTCCAGAATTTTCTTTTCCAGTTCGGCAGCGGCCAGTAGTCCAAATTCTTCCGGTGTTTTGTCGCCACCGAAATCATACCAATAGGGTTGTTGAATGTGGTGGAAGCCCGGCAGTGGCGTGCCGCCCTGCTCGTGCATGCCCACCATGCCGCCGAGGTTTGCCGCGACCCAAGTTGAGCCATGGTAACCGCGTTTGCGACCGATAATGTGTTGGCGATAGGGCTTGCCCATGACAGCCCAATAATGGCGCACAAAGCGGACGATGGTGTCGTTGCCTTCCGAGCCGGAATTGGTGAAGAAAATGCGTTGGAATTTCTTGGGCAGTTTCGACGAAATCTTTTCCGCCAAGGCTGTGGCGGGAATGGTCGTGGTTTTGAAGAAGGTGTTGTAGTAGGGCAAATCCAGCATTTGGCGGTGCGCGACTTCAGCCAATTCCTTGCGGCCATAGCCAACGTTCACGCACCAAAGGCCTGACATGCCGTCCAGAATTTTGTTGCCCTTGCCATCCCAAATATAAATGCCATCGGCATGGGTGATGACGCGCGGGCCACCGGCGGCGTGGAAGGATTTATGATCCGTGAACGGATGAAAATGGTGGGCAATGTCGCTTTTGACGACGTCTTCAATATTGATGTTTTTGGTGTGTAAGGTCATGACTGTTCTCCAGCATCATACGACGAAAATTAAGGCGGTCGTGTGGAGACGTCTAAGGCTTAAACCCGATGCGGGCACAGTTGACCAAAACATCTGCTTTGATCGAACGGTGAGAATTAATGTGATGGTCTGTCGCGTACATTTCTTGAGTATCGCATGAGAAACACGCCATTTTCAAGGCCCGCGCGTTTAGCCAGTCGTGTCAGGCTTTATGTCGGCTTCTGCCAAGCGCTTATATTTAAAGTATTGCGCCACGCTCACGGGGAGCAAGGCCACATAGAGTGCTGCCGCCACAAGCAACGTTTCCCATGGGTAAGTGAACAAGCAAATGACCACTAACACGGCTCCCGCCAGTATCGGCAGTGCCAATTCGCGCGGTACTTTCGTAACTGTTTTGCCGCTGAAGGTGGGCACGTGGCTTACCATCAATATGGCAATCGCAACAATATAAGGTGCAATCCAAAGGGCATAGCGGTGGCCCTCAGTGTCACCCTGCCAGAAGCCAAAATAGAGGGGAACCATGGCAAGCCCAGCACCTGCCGGCGCTGGCATGCCGGTGAAAAAGGCGTTGGCATAGGCTGGCTTTAGCGGATCTTCGAGCGCCACGTTGAAACGGGCCAGTCGCAGTGCGCAGGCGATGGACAACATCAAACAGAAAATCCAACCCAGCGGACGCATTTCATTCAGCGACCAGAAATAAATTAGGATGGCAGGTGCCACGCCGAAGTTTACAAAATCCGCCAGTGAGTCCAGTTCAGCGCCGAATTTTGAAGTGCCTTTCAACATGCGGGCCAAGCGGCCGTCCAATGCGTCAAGAAATACGGCAAGAATGATAGCTCCCACTGCAATCTCAAAACGCCCTTCAAACGCAAGCCTGATTGCGGTGATGCCGCTACACAGGGCTGACAGCGTTATTAAATTCGGCAGCAAATACCGAATGGGTACGGGTTGAAAGGTTTTGCGTGGTGGCTGTTCTTTCACGCGGGCTAGCCTTTGATGCTCAAGCGGGCGCTACCTTGCACGGCAAAGTCCGCCAACACAGTTTCACCCGCAACGGCGCGTTGGCCGACGCAAACCAGAGGTGCAACACCCGTTGGCAAATAGACATCTACGCGGCTGCCAAAGCGGATGAGGCCGAAACGTTGGCCCGCTTGCAAGCTGTCGCCCTGCTCCACAAATTTTACGATGCGGCGCGCCACGAGGCCTGCAATTTGTACAGCACCAATGCGCGTGCCGTCGTCGCGCTCAATGGTGAGGGCTTGGCGTTCATTGTCTTCGCTGGCCTTGTCGAGTTCAGCGTTCAAAAAAGCGCCCGGCACATAAACCAGTTTGGCAATGCGGCCTGCCATGGGGGCGCGGTTCACATGCACGTCAAACACATTCATGAATACGGAAATGCGGGTGTGCTTTTCGCGTGGCAAATCGAGTTCTGGTGGGGGGATGACTTCAACAATATGGCTGATTTGGCCATCTGCTGGCGAAATGACGAGGGATTTTCCAACGGGCGTTACGCGTTCGGGGTCACGGAAGAAATAAGCACACCACGCGGTTAACACGACGCCTACCCAAGGCAGAAGCGGCACATTCAACCAGAACAACACGAGGGTGACTGCGGCGAAGATGGCCACAAAACGCCAGCCTTCCTTATGGATGGGGGCGAAGGATGATTTGATGCTATCGATAATGGTCATGGCGTTCCGGCTTAATTTGTTGCGCCACCCTCTACAACAACAAAAGCCGCCTGCACAGTCCCACCTGTGCAAGCGGCTTTTTTACAGCAGCCCCTTTTTGGGGCCGCGCAAAACTTAGTTCAAACCAGCAACGCGGCGTGGCTGGAATGGCAACACAACGGCTGCATAGTCATTGGCAGCATGGCCAAAGGTGTTGGCCATAATTGGCGCTTGGAATGCAGGTGTTGCAGCAGCCAAAGCTTCGCATACAACGGCGGTTCCGTAGGACATGGCTTGGAACATGTCGTTGCCCAATTCGATCAATTCGAACTTCATGCCGATGATGCCATTTGCACCCTTGGCAATTGCGTTCTCAATCATCTTGGCTTCAGCCTTTTCGCGCACTTCCATAAGACCGTCTGCAACGTCGCTGACGGTCATGTGCTCCAAGGCGCGATGGCCTGCGGTGGAGTTCTTGCTAATGCGGCGCGACCAAATCGCTGAACCGCGGATTACGCCAATTGTCTCTTCAATCGATTGACCGGCGATGGTCTCTAAAGTTGTTACTTTCATTTGACTTAGTCCCCAAATTTGATGGCGCTGCCCCTTCTTATGATGGGTGCTTTTCGCCGGTTGTTGTTATCCCCCACGTTGTCCGTGGCATGGGTTCACACTGCGCCCCAAACGTAAACAAATTCAAACTTGGCACTGATTTGATTCAAGTTTTCAGCAATTTTAGCTCAAATCCGCTGAGCAGCGTTAACAGCTGCTTGGGGGCCATGATTACGAAAAGGTTGATTCAGGAAGTGTTGACTCTGTCGGTTTGGAAACCGTCAAATATCCAGCGCTTCGATGTTGGCAAAGGCTGCGCGCAAAGCCTTTGACCATTCGGTTGAGAGCATTTTGAAATAAGGATCATCTGGCCCGATGCGCTTGGTGTGCTCCACCTTTAATGAATCTGTTTCGTAGGTGAGCAAGTCAATGGGCAAGCCTACGCTGAGATTTGAACGCAATGTTGAGTCAAATGACAACAGCACCATTTTGGCGGCTTCGCCCAATTCCATTTCGCTGCGGGCTACGCGATCAAGGATGGGTTTGCCGTATTTGTGTTCGCCGATTTGAAAGAAGGGCGTGTCTGGCGTGGCTTCAATGAAATTGCCTGCGGCATATATATTAAAGAGCCTTGGGCGCTCATTGCCGATTTGGCCACCAAATATAAAGCTAGCCGCAAATGCTTCACCGTTGGAGGTGAGATGGGCTTCGTCCACGGCTTTTACAGCGCGGATCGCGTCACCCACCACATGGGCGGCTTGGAACATGGTTACGCAATTCTTTAAGGTGTCGCCCGTTTCAGGTGGATGCAATGTTTGTTCAGACAACACACTCACGACAGCTTGGGTGACAGCCAAATTGCCCGCCGTTAACAATACGAACACCCGGTCGCCTGGAAATTCCCATGTATAAAGTTTCTTGAACTTGCCCACATTATCAACGCCCGCGTTGGTGCGCGTATCCGCAGCCATCACCAAGCCTTTTTCGAGCAACATTCCAACGCAGTAAGTCATGAATCAGGGTTCCGCCGTGTGTTCGGTTTACTGTTGCGAAATTTCAACGCGAACTTCAACCCTCATGTGTTCAGCGCCACTTCCGCCTCGCCGTGTTCCACGGACGGGGGCAACTGAGGCTGCATCCAGCCCCGAAGCCACGCGCACATAATGCTCGGTTGGGCTCTGACCGTTTGCGGCGTCAAAGCCCACCCAGCCTAAGTCCGGCACCAAAATTTCGGCCCATGCATGGGCGGCAGATGATGATGCGCCCACACCCGTCACCAAATATCCGGTCACGTAGCGTGCGGGAATGCCAAGGTGTCGTGCCACCGTGACCATGATGTGAGCATGGTCCTGGCACACACCGCGCTTGGCAGCGAATGCTTCTGCTGCCGTCGTTTGCACATCTGATACACCGACGACATAAGCCACCTTGCCATGCACCTCTGCCATCAAGTCATGGGAGAGCTGCAGCACATTCTTTTGCTTGCGCACGCGTTCAGCAACTTCAATTAGCTTTTCACTTGGTTGCGTGGTGAGTGTGTGGCGCAGATAAACCACATCGGGCACTGTATTGGGCAAGCCTTTGACCAAGCCCGCTGCATCCTTCGTTTCAACTTCACCTTCCGCCGCAATTACAACTTCACCTGCATGGCCGCGCATGGTGATCAAATGGGTTTGGTTGCCAAAGCCATCGGTATAGGCAAGGCCGTTTTCAAAGCCCGGTGCCGTGATGTTCCATGACAAGGTTTTCTGGGAGTCAAAGTTGATGGGCGTCAACTGCAAACGCTGCACCAGATACGACGGCGCTGCGTCATAGGTGTAATGGGTTTCGTGGTGAATTTTGAGCCGCATGGTCGTCACGGGAAGTTATAGGTGAAGCCGATGTCACGCGACAGCGTTACATTGGCGGTGATGAATTGCTGCACATATTCATGCAATCCGTTTTGGAAAATGTCCTCCATCTTGCCGTTGCGCAGGCGGTTCATGGTTTCGGCAGCTTGGTCGTGAATAGGGTAACGTTGGCCATGTAGATTGGCCAAGCCACCCAGTGCCGTGTTGATCCATTGATAACTGAACAGCAACGAGCGCGGCATCTCCTCCCGCAAGATCAGGAACTCTGCGACGAGCCATGGTTTGTAACCACTGTTCTTATAGAACCAGCGATAGGACCGATGCGCCGACACGCTGCGCAAAATTTGCGCCCATTGGTGCATATCCAATTCGCTGCCCACGTCGGAAGGTTTGGGCAGCAGAATGAAATATTTCACGTCGAGAATACGCGCCGTGTTGTCGGCCCGCTCAATAAAGTTGCCGAGCTGGCTGAAGTAATAGTTTTCATTGCGCAGCATGGTGCCCAAAACCGCGCCGCGAAATGACATCGACCGTTGCTTCACCCAATCGAGGAACACAGGTAAACGATCCGATGTCAGATCCGTTGGCTTGACGGCCACCAATTCATTCCAGGTGCCGTTGATGCTTTCCCACACGTCACGCGTCAGCGCGGTACGCACGGCGCGACCGTTGTTGCGGGCGGTGCGGATGACGGACTTGATGCTGGATGCGTTGGTTTCGTCAAAAATCAGAAAATTGATGACCTGTTGTGCCGTGATGGTTTTGTGCTTGGCCATATAAGTGTGTTCACAAGCGGCACTCAAAAGTGTGGAGCGCCATTCATCACGGTGGCCTTCAATGGCACCGGGCATCAATGAAATGCGGTGGCCCACTTCCAGCAGACGCGCCATGTTCTCTGCCCGCTCCATATAGCGCGACATCCAATAGAGTGATGATGCTGTGCGTCCGAGCATTAGTCCTCCAACACCCAGGTGTCTTTGGTGCCGCCGCCTTGGCTTGAATTCACAACCAGCGAGTCTTTCTTCAATGCCACACGCGTTAAACCACCCGGCGTAATGCGCACGCGATCGCCTGACAACACAAAGGGGCGCAAATCCACATGGCGCGGGGCCACGCCGGAAGCGGTGTAAGTTGGCACCGTTGAAAGCGCCAAAGTTGGTTGCGCGATATAGTTCGATGGATTGGATTTCAGCTTGGCGCGGAAGGTTTCGATTTCTTTTTTGGAAGACGTGGGCCCCACCAACATGCCGTAGCCGCCTGAACCATGCACTTCCTTCACCACCAGTTCATGCAAATGTTCGAGCACATATTTCAACGAGTCTGCTTCGGAACAGCGCCAAGTCGGCACGTTTTTCAGAAGCGGCTTTTCCCCTGTGTAGAATTCGATCACATCGGGGATGTAGGTGTAAATCGACTTATCATCAGCAATGCCGGTGCCGGGCGCATTGACGATTGTCACCTGCCCTGCGCGGTAAAGATCGAACAAGCCGGGCACGCCAATATGTGAGTCTGGCCGGAACGTCAGCGGATCGAGGAACGAGTCGTCAATGCGGCGATAGACAACATCGACGCGCTTTGGCTCTTGCGTGGTGCGCATATAAAGTGCGCCATCGGACACGAACAGATCATCGCCTTGGCAAAGTTCGGCCCCCATTTCATCGGCCAGAAAGGCATGTTCGAAAAATGCGGAGTTGTGAATGCCGGGGGTGAGCACCACAATCGTCGGCTCGCCCTTGCAACCAATAGGGGCTACACTGTCCAAAGTCTTGCGCAACAGCGAAGGATAGTTTTCGACGGGTGCAATACGTTGGTGCGCAAACAATGCTGGAAACAAATGCATCATGGTTTCACGGTCTTCGAGCATATACGACACGCCCGAGGGTGTGCGGCAATTGTCTTCCAACACATAGAATTCGTTTTCAGCAATGCGCACAATGTCAGTACCGATGATGTGTGCGTAAATACCACGCGCCGGATTGACGCCCATCATCTCCGGCACAAACGCTGCGTTCTGGATAATGATTTCAGCGGGGATGCGCCCTGCCCGCAAAATTTCTTGGCGGTGATAAATGTCATGGATGAAGGCATTCAAGGCCCGCACGCGCTGTTCAATGCCCGCTGATAATCTGCGCCATTCGGACGCCGCAAACACGCGGGGAATAATATCGAAGGGGATTAGTCGCTCGGACGCTTCATTCTCACCATAGACTGCAAAGGTTATGCCCTGGCGCCGAAAGCGGTTTTCCGCTTCCTGCATGGCGCGTTCGGCGTCTTTCTTTTTCAGGGTTTTCAGCCACTCTTCAACACGCACGTAGGGTCCACGCGTTGCGCCAGACTTTTCTTGCATCTCGTTGAATATTTGCCCCATTCGAATGCATCAGTCCCCAATATTGTGCAATGCGATGACAGGCCAATTTTTAAGATTTGGCAAGGGGCATTTTGTGATGTTTTTTCAGTCGCTTTGCCGAAGTTTTAGGCGCGGAATGAAGCTTCCAAATTCGCGGCAAGCTTCTTGCGCGCTTCGTCGGCTTCGCGCTGGCGGTTCCACATTTGGGCGTAGAGGCCTTTTTTGCGTAGGAGTGAATTGTGGGTGCCGCGTTCTGAAATCAGCCCCTTGTCGAGAACGATAATTTCATCAGCTTCAACCACGGTCGATAAGCGATGGGCGATCACGAGTGTGGTGCGGTTTTTGGAAACGGTCTTTAGTGCCGTTTGAATTTCCTGCTCGGTGAAACTGTCGAGTGCGGACGTGGCTTCATCCAACACAAGGATTGGAGGCCCTTTCAAGATCGTACGTGCAATCGACACGCGTTGCTTTTCACCGCCGGATAATTTTAAGCCGCGCTCGCCGACCATCGATTCATATTGCTTTGGCAGCGTCATCACAAAATCGTGGATCTGCGCCAACTTGGCTGCGGCTTCCACTTCAGCATCAGTCGCATCGGGGCGGCCGTAGCGGATGTTATAACGGACGGTATCGTTAAACAGCACCGTGTCTTGCGGTACCATGCCCACGGCATGACGGAGTGACTTTTGTGTTACCTCCGCAATGTCTTGCCCATCAACAGTGATGCGCCCGCCTGTGACATCATAGAAACGATAGAGCAAACGCGAGATGGTGGACTTGCCTGCACCGGATGGGCCCACAATCGCAACGGTGTGGCCTGCCGGCACGTCAAACGAGATGCCCTTCAAAATGGGGCGTTCGCTGTCATAGGCAAAGGTTACATCATCAAAAGACACAGCACCTTTGTGGGCCACAAAATCAGGTGCGCCCGGCTTGTCTTTAATGTCGGTGTCCTGCTCCAACACGTCGAACATGCCTTGCACATCAAGCAAGCCTTGCTTGATTTCACGATAGGATGAACCGATGAAATTCAGCGGCATGTAGAGCTGAATCATGAGGGCATTGACCATCACAAAGTCGCCCAGTGTTGCCGTCTTTGCTTGAACGGCCAGTGCCGACATGACCATGACAATGGTGAGGCCAATGGTGAATATGATGGTCTGGCCAGAGTTGAGAACGGCAAGCGACGTCCAGGTTTTGACAGCAGCCTGCTCATACTTCGCCATCGACAAGTCGTAGCGTTTGGTTTCGTGCTCTTCATTGCCGAAGTATTTGACAGTTTCGAAGTTCAGCAAACTGTCGATGGCTTTGGTGCCTGCGTCTTGGTCTGCTTCATTCATGGCGCGGCGGATGGCGATGCGCCATTCGGTGGCGGCATAGGTGAACCAGATATAGGCGACGACTGTGAGCGCAATGGTGAGGGCATAGGTCCAGCCAAAGGACCACGCCAGCAAGGCACATACGAAGATTATTTCGAGGGCCGTTGGAATGGTGTTGAACAGTGCAAAACGCAAAACTGAATCAACGCCATTGATGCCGCGCGTAATGATGCGGGAGAGGCCGCCTGTTTTGCGGCTTAAATGATAACTCAGCGACAAGTCATGCAAGTGCCGGAAAGTGCGGGCTGACATTTCACGCACCGTGCGTTGGCCAACTTTGGCAAACACGGCGTCGCGCATTTGCGCAAACACCACCATGAACACGCGGCCCACGCCATAGGCCAGCACCATAAACACTGCGGCTGCAACACCCACAATCGCGGGCGAGCCCGTTGATGTGAGTGCATCGGTTGCCCACTTGTAGGCATAGGGTGTTAGAACCGTGATGACTTTTGACAGCACCAACAGCGACATGGCGATGACGACGCGGGTGCGCAAATCCCAGCGGCCTTCTGGCCACAGATAGGGAAGCAGGCGTTTCATGGTTTCCCATTGGCCTGCTTCGCGCTTTTCAGCCGACATGGTCGTGTTCGCCATGCTCATGGTATTAGTTTTGCTTTGGTGCGGTTAGAATTTGGCCGGGGAAAATCTTGTTCGGATTTTTCAGCTGATCGCGGTTGGCTTCATAGATAATCGTGTACATGCGGCCTTTGCCATAAACTTCACGCGACAATTTCCACAGGCTGTTGCCGGGTTGAATGACGAGCTTCTTTATCTCTTCTTCCACCACGACTGGTTGGGCCGGAGCAGCAGCGACTTGCTGTGCTGGTTCTGCAACGGGCTCAGCAGTTGCTGCGACGGCGGGAACTTCCGGTGCTGCGACCGCAGGTGCGGGAACGACAGCAGGTTCAGCAACAGCAACTTGGGCGGCTGCAACAGTTGCAGCGTCTTCACGCAGGAACGGCAGTTCAATACGTGACAACACTTTGCCAGCTGCATCAACAGCGTCAGCCCGCAAGGTGTGAGTGCCGGGCGTTACGGCTGATGTGCCAGCAAAGCTCCAAGCACCTGCAGCATCCGCGGTGCCTTCGCCCACGGCGGCATTGTCAACATAGAAGCGCACGACAGAGCTTGGTGCGGCTTTGCCGGAGAATACAATGTTGCCAGCGGCGTCATAATCAACTGCCGTCAATTGCACGTCCTTTGGCGCATCAGTCGCAGCACCGGTTTGCGTGACTTGTGTTGGCGCAACGGGATCAACCTTGGCCACAAGGGCTGGGGCATTTTCTTTGACAGCCACAATCACTGAGCCTTCAGATTCAGTCACGGCTCCGTTCTTCGACACTTCAAGTGTCAATGCGCCTGTGCCCGTGGCCAAAGGCTTCGCAGGAATTACAACGAATGAACCGTCGGCATTGGACTTTGCGGTGCCGACAACATTGCCGTTCCATTTCACGGTCACGTCAGCATCTGGTTCAGCACGGCCCGCGATGACAGCATCGCCTGTGGCTTCAACACGGACTGTATCAAAACTTGGCGAAACGGCTTCAACCTTTGGCACTTCAGCAACGGGTGCAGGTGTTGGTTCCGGCGTTACAGCAGGTGCGGCCTCGGGCTGCGGCGTGGCAACGGCAACTTCCGTTGTCGTTTCAGCCTTGGCAGGTACTTCTGCGGCGGGAGCTGCTTCGGGTGTTTTCGCAACTTCAGTTGAGACAACGGCAGTGGGTTCTGGCGCTACAGTGTTCTGCTTATAATAAAGCGTGCCGCCAAGGGCCGCTGCTGCCACGGCAGCAATGGAGGTAAAGGTCGCAATTGGGTTCTTCATGTCAAATCCATGTAATAAGGGCATGGCAGCAAATACTGGCCAAAAACCCTAGATAGGTGGGGTTGGGGCGCTTAATAAGGCCCTTGCCGCCAAGATGCAAAGATTCGAGACGGTTTATTTATGGAGAATTGTCACATGTCCCCGCCTGTTCATCGCCTGTGTGTCTATTGCGGCTCGTCCCCCGGCCACAACCCGGAGTATGTGAAAGCCGCCCAAGACCTCGGCACAGCCATGGCGAGGGCTGGCGTTGGACTGGTCTATGGTGGCGGTAGTTTGGGCCTGATGGGCGAAACCGCCCGCGCCGTGATTGCCGCTGGCGGCCATGTGACGGGCATTATACCTGAATTTCTGGTGTCGAAAGAGCGAATGCAGGAGGGCGTGCATGAACTCATCGTCACCTCCACCATGCATGAACGCAAAATGGCGATGTTTGAACGCTCGACAGGGTTTGTGGCCTTGCCCGGCGGCATTGGCACGTTGGAAGAACTGGCCGAGATTTTGACGTGGGCGCAATTGAAGCAACACGCCCGCCCCGTCATTGTTTGCAATGTTGCCGGATTTTGGGATGGGCTTTTGTCGTTGCTGCAACATATGCGGCAGGAAGGGTTTATCCGCGTTGATACGGCTGTGAACTTCGACGTGGCTGATGGTGCTGCTGCTGTTATCCCAACCTATGAAGCGCGCCGCGCCAAAACCCGCGATGTGGTGGGCACGGAGATTTTGCAGGACAAGCTTTAAGCCGCAACACCATCACGCACGAGCTTATAGATAATCGCATCCTGCAGTGCTTGGAACGACGCCTCAACAATGTTGGGTGAAACGCCAACGGTGAACCAGCGTTCACCCGCAGCATCGCGGCTTTCAATCAATACGCGGGTGGTGGCTCCCGTTCCGCCGTTGAGGATACGCACTTTGAAATCCACAAGTTCCATATCGGCAATGTGCTTTTGGAATTTGCCAAGGTCTTTGCGCAACGCCACATCAAGTGCATTCACAGGGCCATTGCCTTCGCCTGCGTTGATGAAGGTTTCATTCCCGACTTTGACTTTCACCACGGCTTCGGAATGCATCACGCCATCGAATTGCTCAACACTCGTGCGGAATGAGAGGACGTCGAAGTAGTGAGGCACACCGCCAATGGTGCGACGGGCCAACAATTCGAACGACGCATCAGCACCGTCGTAGGCATAGCCTTCGGCTTCGCGCTGTTTCACATCGCGCAGAAGCGCATCAAGGCGTGTGTCATCCTTCGCCACGGCCATGCCGATGCGTTGCAGTTCAGCCATCAAGTTGGATTTTCCAGCTTGGTCGGACACGAGAATACGGCGGCGATTGCCTACGGTTTCCGGCGGCACGTGCTCATAGGTCTCAGGCTCTTTCGCCAGCGCCGAGGCATGAATGCCAGCCTTCGTCGCAAATGCGGATTTGCCCACATAAGGCGCTTGCGCATGGGGCGAGCGGTTGAGCATTTCATCAAAGCCGCGCGACACCGTGGTGAGTTCTTGCAAGCGTTCTGCATCAACACCGGTTTCAAACCGCGTGTTGTAGGCAGGCTTGGTGCAAAGCGTACCGATGATCGAAATTAAATTCGCATTGCCGCAGCGTTCACCAATGCCGTTGAGCGTGCCTTGGATTTGACGCGCCCCCGCTTCAACCGCTGCCAAGGAATTGGCCACGGCTTGTTCAGTGTCATTGTGGGCGTGAATGCCGAGGTGGGAACCCGGCACAGTATTCGTCATTGTACGGACGATTTCGCTCACCTCTGATGGCAAGGTGCCGCCATTGGTGTCGCACAACACCACCCAGCGCGCGCCGGAGTCATAAGCCGCTTTGGCGCAGGCCGTGGCATATTCCGGGTTGGCTTTATAGCCATCAAAGAAATGCTCGCAATCCACCAACACTTCCTTGCCCGCAGCTTTTGCCGCGGCAACGGAGTCACGGATTGATTCCAAATTTTCTTCATTGGTGCAGCCCAAGGCCACACGCACATGATAGTCCCAAGACTTGGCCACAAAACAAATGGCTTTGGATTTTGCGTTGAGCAAAGTTTGCAAACCCGCATCGTTGGACACGGACCGCCCTGCCCGCTTGGTCATGCCAAAGGCTGTGAAGGTGGCCTTGGTGTTGCGCGGTTCGGCGAAGAGTGCGGTGTCCGTGGGGTTGCCGCCGGGGTAACCGCCCTCAATATAATCCACGCCCAATTTGTCGAGCATGGACATGACGAGGAGCTTGTCTTCGAGTGAGAAGTCAACGCCGGGCGTTTGTTGTCCATCACGGAGTGTGGTGTCGAAGAGGTAGAGGCGTTCCTTGTTCATTTATTCACTTCCCTCTCCCGTCCCTGCGGGACACCCTCTCCCGCGAGGGGCGAGGGTAAGTTACTTCCTTCCTCCCCTCGCCCTTTACGGGAGAGGGTGCCTCGCGTTTGCGAGGCGGGAGAGGGAAGTTTAAGTGCATCCAATATCATCAACAAAGCACCGTCTAAATTCTGCAACACGCCATTGTTCCAAAGCCTGAGCACGCTAAATCCTTCACTTTCCAACCACGCGTCACGCTTCACATCGTGGATCGAATCTTCATGCTGACTGCCATCAACTTCAACAATCAAGCGCTGCGCAAAACAAACGAAATCCGCGATGTAATGTCCAATCGCAACTTGGCGTCGGAATTTATAACCTTCGAACTTCTTACCACGCAGTGCATGCCAAAGTTTTGTTTCGGCGTCGGTCATATCATGGCGCAAACGTTTGGCTTGGAGTTTGGCAAACCCCTCTCCCGTCAGCCTACGGCTGACACCCTCCCCCGCAAGGGGTGAGGGGAGGTTTTTTCGTCTTTCTTGCTGTTCTTTGGCAACATCTTTGAGTGGCCTGATCTTACCCCTCTCCCCTTGCGGGAGAGGGTGTTGCGAAGCAACGGGAGAGGGAAGTGACGGTTTCATCGCTTCACCTCCCATGTGGTTGTGCCATCTTTGTTGTCTTTGATTGATATGCCCATGCCTGCGAGTTCATCACGGATGCGGTCGGATTCTTTCCAGTCTTTGTTGTGACGGGCGAGGAGGCGATCTTCGACGAGGCGGACGATGTCCTCTCGTTTGACTCAATGACAACAGTTCATTCTTCAGCTTTCAAGGCATCTTCAACAGCGTCTTCATGCCTTTGGACTGTCAGCCCCAGTTTGAAATTGATGTCGTCTTTATCCATCAGACCCAGCAGTGACAAGCTGCAAGTAAGGTCATTTTTTGACTGAGAGGAGTCTGCCAACTGCCTTATCGCTGCATGAGATGTTTAAATCATCTTTGAGCGCTTCAAGAACTGCGTTGGTAAAACTAACGCCTTCTTCAGGAATCGCAATGCGAACTGAATTCCTAAATGTTGCGCTAACTTAACATTGGCTTCATTCAAGTCTATCATTGGTCCAATCTATCGGCTGTCTGTAGTGCGTCCTCAACATATGAACCGCAGCACATGACCATTCTGTCCGACCGCCAGTCTTTCAGCGACATCTGCAATCGTCACAAAATTCCCCAAGCTCTTGGACATCTTCTGTCCTTCCACTTGCAAGAAGCCATTGTGCATCCAATAATTCGCCATCACGTTGGAACCATGCGCACATCTTGATTGCGCGATTTCGTTTTCGTGGTGGGGGAAGATTAAATCCAGTCCGCCGCCGTGGATGTCGAAGACTTCGCCGAGGTGGTGTTTGCTCATGACCGAGCATTCGATGTGCCAACCGGGGCGGCCTCTGCCCCAGGGGCTGTCCCAACCGGGTTCATCGGCTGAAGATAATTTCCACAGCACAAAGTCACCCGGGTTTTTCTTGTGGGCGTCCACGGCTACGCGGGCACCTGCTTGTTGGTCTTCCAGTTTGCGGCCTGACAATTTGCCATAGTCCGCCATGGCCGCCACGTTGAATAGCACTTCGCCTTCCGCTGCATAGGCGTGGCCTTTATTGATCAGCACACTGATCATATCGACCATGCCTTGGATATGTTCCGTGGCGCGGGGTTGGTGTGTGGGGGCTAAGCAGCCCAGTGCTGCCGTGTCCTTCTGATATTGGTCGTAGGTGGTTTCCGTGACTTTGCGGATGGCGTCATTCAGCGGCACGCCCGGATAGTCGCGCAAGGCGCGCGCATTGATCTTGTCATCGACGTCGGTGATGTTGCGCACATAGGTGACGTGCTCCGCGCCATACAAGTGCCGCAGCAGCCGATACATCACGTCAAACACAATCGCGGGGCGCGCATTACCGATGTGGGCAAAGTCATAGACCGTGGGGCCGCAGACGTACATGCGCACGTTCTTAGGGTCCAAGGGTTTGAACTCTTCCTTGGTCCGCGTCAGTGTATTGTAGATGCGCAAAGTCATAAATATTTTCTCTCGGAGGCTGGCTCCGGGATCGCTTTGCTTCTTTTCAGGGTAAGCGGCGCCGTGCCAGCAGTGTTCGTGCTAGGTGCAAATAATTATGCTGCAAATGTTAACAGCATACTGGCGGCGGGTGTTCATGGGCTGCTTTTTGCGCAAAAGCAGCCCAATCGTCAAGCCTTTACGGTTTTAGCGTCCTGACCGAACAGAATTTTCTTTTCATCTTCGGTAAATGGCTTGCGTTTCATGGGCTTTCGCATAGGCCTTGACCACGGCAGGTCGGGCCGCAATTGCTGTCCTGCCAGCGCTTTAAATGTGGGAAGTCTTCGATGTTTCAAACCATGATTGGTCCTGGTTAAGTGTCCATGGGTAGCTGGCCATGTCGGCAATAGAATAATCACCTGCCATAAATTCACGATCCGCCAAGCCGCTTGTTTAACACACCAAACAAACGTCCGGTTTCCTTGGAATATCGTTGCATACCGTAGGGCAATTTTTCATTGCGCATAATTGTTGAAGTGGTTGCTTTGCCCGGCCATGGGGCCAAGGCCGCCCATTTGCCAGAATAACCACTGCATGGTTTCGGTTTTTTTGCGGATGTCGGACGACAGGAACTTGCCCGTCTTCTCGGCAAGGTATTGCAAAATGGCACCCGATTCAAACAGGCTGATTGGAGCGCCACCATCTTTCGGCTGATGATCCGTTATGGCGGGCATGCGGTTGTTCGGTGCAATTTTCAGAAAGTCCGGCTTGAATTGGTCGCCCTTGCCAATGTCCACCCGATGAATTGTGTAGGGCAGCTCCCATTTCTTCCAGTGCAATCGTAATTTTGTGGCCATTGGGTGTTGGCCAATAGTGCAGGTCAATCATCGCAGCTCCAATTCTGTAATTTCCTGAGTTACCAAACTAAGGTGACGGCTGCTTGTTTACAAGGGCCTGCCATTTGCTGGGAGGTGAATTTTTGATTGCCAAAAATTCGCGATTGAAATTGGATTTGGTGTTGAAGCCGGAGTCATACATGGCCGCCGTCACTGATTTCCCCTGCCCCATTAAACGGCACGCATGTTCAATGCGGTGTCGATTGATATACCGCGACACGTTTTCGTTTTTATTGCGGTTGATGGCTGCCGATAATTGCTTTGCGGGCAAAACCAGTTTTCGCGCCAAGCGCGCCAGCGTTAAGTCGGGGTCGAGATAGGGTTTCTGCTGCTCCAGATAGTGATCAAGATTGGTGATGATGGCTTGATCGCGCGAGGCATCTTCTTCCGACAGCGTTTCTGTTTCGTGTTCGCGGCGGCTTTCAACAGCATGGGACAGGCCCACGGCACCCAAACTTAACATCGACAATGATGACACCACACTTGGCAGCCACAGCACCACAGAAGTCAAACCCGTCGCCATGCTATAGGCAATCAACACATCACAAACAGCGGACGCAATCAGCGAGACGGCCAAAATGCGCCACGCCAGCAACGCATTTGATCCACTTTCCAAACGGCTGTGCAACAAGCTGTCTTCGCCGCGCCACATATGCCGCAACATGGCGATGCCATAGATGGTAAATGAAAGTGGGATCAAAAAGTCCAACGCATTCTGGTTGAACAGCAGGAATACAACAGCGAGTGCTGGACCAGCTACGTGCCACACCATTTTATGGAAGCGAATGTCGCCACCCGCCGCATTCACAAATGCAGCCCACGCGATTGGCGGAATTGTAGTGGCAATGATGGCCTGCGCAGGCCGCATGCCCGAAAACCCATAGTAGCGCACTAACGCAAATATCGCCGCTTGCATTGCGCAAATTCCAATGAGCGCAAGGATCGTGACATGTGTCTCGCGGCTGGCTAGGCGATGGACCAGAAATCCAAACAGCAGCAAAGCAATAATCATAGGTATGGGCAGAACAGGCATGGTTGCCCCTTCTACATCCTAAAACCGGATTTGCGCGACCTCGATCCGGTTTGAGGACGTTTTCCACTGGATTTCATGGCTGAAAGGTGGGGCAACTTCACGAAAAGGAAAGTCCAAATGAAAATCGTCACGTCCCTCGTCACCGCTCTTTTATTCACCATCTCAAGTCAAGCATACGCTGTGCCCGGACTTATTGAGCGCGAGATCCAAGCGCCACATCATGGCCGCGCCATGCAGGTCGCAGTTTGGTATCCGACCATAGAGGGCAAAACGGAATTGTTTGCTGATAACCCTGTTTTCCTAGGCGGCGAATGTTCGTCGCAACGCAAAGCCCACACTCGGCAAGCGGCCCATCGTTTTACTGTCTCACGGCATGGGCGGCACTTATTTGAGTTTGAACTGGTTGGCCTCTGGCCTCGCGGAAAAGGGTGCCATCGTCATCAGCGTCAATCACCCCAATGGTTGGTTCAAAGATCGGCAGGTGGACAAGATGTTCAATCATTGGACGCGTGTGCAGGATCTGCAAATCGCACTCGATGATGTTCTTGCCGATCCTGCATTGAAAGACATCGTGGACACCGACCGCATTTATGCAGCGGGCTTTTCATTTGGCGGTTGGACTGCACTTTCAATTGGCGGCGCAACAGCCAGCCCAACGGGAAGCCTTGCCTATTGCAAAGCAGCGGGTGAGCGTTCCCACAATTGCATGGACTTACAACACTTCGGATTAAGCGCTGCAAACACAAATGTCGCGCAATGGACGGCCAGCCACAAGGATGCACGCGTTAAAGCAGTGGCGGCATTGGATCCCGGACTCACCTGGGACATGACGGCTGATGATGTTCGCGACCTCGATCAGAAATCAACGCTGATCATTGGGCTGGGCACAGGTGGTGACCAACACTATGCGACAGATACAAGTGCCAAGGGTTCTAACTTCGATGGGTTGGTGCCACAGTCCAAAAAACTGGTCATCGCGCCTGCCACGCATTTCACAGGCATGCCCGTCTGCAAGCCTGAAGGAGAAGCCCTTTTGGCAAGCGAAAAGGACGACCCCGTGTGCACTGATCCCGCAGGCACGGATCGCAAAGCTGCACATGACAAAATAATCGACGCAATGGCGGCACATTTCGAATTGAAGTGACGGCTTCGTGTCGTGTGATTGGCGGTTGGTTGGCGGGGTGCTGTCGTGGTATCCCGCCGCTCATCCTCATAGTTTCCTGAGCGTCAACACAAACGGAATATCACATGCTTGTACAAAAACTCAGATTACAACACGGCTGGTCGCAGGAACAATTGGCTGATCTTTCGGGCGTCAGCGTCCGCACCATTCAGCGCATTGAGCAGGGCAAACCTGCTTCTGCGGAAAGCCTTAAAAGTCTGGGTGCAGTATTGGATGTGCCGTTCCAAGATTTAAGGAACACGAACATGGAAACTACGTCTCAATCATTTAACTCCGCGCTGAGCAATGACGAAGCCTTGGCCTTGCGCAAAGCCCGCAAGCTTAGAGGATTTTACGTTCACCTCATGCAATACGCCGTTGTGATTCCGGTGTTGGCCGCCATCAATTATTTCACTGGTGCGTCATACCCATGGGCAATATGGCCAGCACTTGGCTGGGGTGCAGGGCTGTTGTTCCACGGATTGCGCGTGCACGAAAAAATCCCATTCCTCGGCGCTGAATGGGAAAAGCGCCAAGTGGAAAAGCAATTAGGACGAAAGATTTGAGGGGGCATTGCCCCCTCTTTTTATTCCGCCGCTTCAACCTCATCGTCTTCCATCGGAGGACGTGAGGCCATTTCTTTTTTGATTTCTTCGGCGACTAAGAATGACAGTTCCAGTGCTTGCGTTGCGTTCAAGCGCGGGTCGCAGAAGGTGTGGTAGCGGTCGTTCAGGTCTTCATCACGCAGGGCGCGAAGGCCGCCTGTGCATTCCGTTACGTCTTTGCCTGTCATCTCCACATGGATGCCGCCGGCATGGGTGCCTTCGGCGCGGTGGATGGCCATGAATTTGCGGACTTCACCAAGGATTGCGTCGAACGGACGTGTCTTGTAGCCGCTTGTGGACTTAATCGTGTTGCCATGCATGGGGTCGGAAGACCACACAACGACGCGGCCTTCACGCTTCACGGCGCGGATCAAATCTGGCAAATGTTTTTCAACTTTGTCGTGGCCGAAGCGTGCAATCAAAGTTAAGCGGCCCGGTTCATTTTCGGGGTTTAAGATGTCGATCAATTTGATCAATTCATCTGGCTTCAATGATGGGCCACACTTCAAGCCAATCGGGTTTTTAACACCACGGCAGAATTCGACATGGGCGTGGTCGGGTTGGCGAGTACGATCACCGATCCACAGCATATGTCCCGACGTCGCGTACCAATCACCGGATGTTGAATCGACGCGCGTTAAAGCTTGTTCATAGCCCAACAGCAGCGCTTCATGGCTGGTGAAGAAATCAGTTTGGCGCAGCTGTGGAGCGGTTTCTGCCGTGATGCCACAAGAACGCATGAAGCCTAGTGTTTCGGTAATGCGATCTGCCAAATCTTGATATTGCTCAAACGCGGGCGAGTCCTTGAGGAAACCAAGCGTCCACTTATGCACGTTGTCCAAATTGGCATAGCCGCCGGTCGCGAAGGCACGCAGCAAGTTCATGGTCGCTGCCGATTGACGATAGGCCATGATTTGGCGTTCTGGGTCAGGCTCACGGCCAGCTAAGGTAGCTTCTGAATCATTGACAATGTCGCCGCGATAAATCGGGTATTCAACGCCATCAATTGTTTCGGTTGGCGAAGAGCGCGGCTTGGCGAATTGCCCGGCAATGCGTCCGATTTTGACCACAGGTTGCCCGCCGCCGAATGTCAGCACGACGGCCATCTGTAGGAACACGCGGAAGAAATCGCGGATGTTGTCAGCCGAATGTTCGGCAAAGCTTTCAGCGCAATCACCACCCTGCAACAGGAAGCCACGGCCTTCTGATACACGAGCCAGTTTCTTTTTCAGCTTGCGGGCTTCACCAGCAAAAACCAGTGGTGGAAACCCTGCCAAGCGCTTTTCAGTCGCACTCAGGAAGTCAGCGTCTTTGAATGCAGGCATTTGTTGTACCGGCAAGGAACGCCACGATTCAGGGGACCACACTTTTTTCATTTTTATCAAAACTCCAAACAAGAGAATGGGTTATACCGCAACGCAACAGCAAAGACCAGTCACCACATGCCGCATGGCAAGTTGTCGTTAACCAACGGACTGTAGAATGCGCCCGGGGAACGAGGCCAACTTCTGGTTGGAAGGTGAGATATGTTAAACGGAAGTCTATTTGCAAATACACGCTGGGGCGACTTGCACAGCTTTTTCACGGCTGGCAATCCACCGCTTATTCTCGTGCTTCTGGCCATGAATACGTTTTTTATCGTGTTCTGGCATATTCGCCGCGCCAATGCGAAATACCGGATGCACCCCATGACGGCGCTCATTTTGCAATTTTCATTGATTGCTGTGAATTTCTGCGTGATGTTTCAAAAGGAATTTTTGGACGCCGCAATGGCGCTCAAGCGGATGGTTTAACTTTTTTCTGTGCGATAACCCGCAAAAGCCTCTTTCGCTGATTTATAAGCGACCTGTTTTTCCACGCTCCAATAGCGCAAATTTTCAATGCGGATGGGATCACCGGTCACCGCACAACGCACATATTCACCGGGCGTGATCACATCATACTCATGGTCAAGGTAACGCAACTTGGCTTCGCGCTGTTTTGGAAATATGGGGTCCATGCGGTTCATGGTGTTTGGCTATAGCGGGCTGTTGGGCTCAAAACAAGGAACCTTGGTCTTGCGCTTTTCCGGCGCGGGCTTGTATTTCACCATCGGCGAATTCGATTGCGAGCGCGGCGTTGGATTTAATATCTGCTGCGGCGCGAATGGGTTTACCGCTAGCGTCCTTCACCACCGCAAAGCCACGTGCGAGAACCGATTTATAACCCATGGCCTGCAACAATTTTGCTTCCGCATTAAAGCGGTCGCGGCGTTTGGTGACAAATTGTTTCAATGCCCGTTCGCTTCGGCTCGCAATTTCAGGCAGTCGGCGCTTGGCTTCGATCAAACGGTTTTGCAATGTGCGCAATGACAAACGCCCTGCACTTCTTGCCAGCAAAATGCCGTGGCGTTGCACATTGCTTTTCAATGATGGCGCAAGGCGGCCATGGGCGGCATCGAGGCGTTGGCGCGCAATGGCCAAAATATCATCCGGTTTCGGTAGCGCACGCCCAACCGATTGCAGTCGCAATTTTCGCTCCTGCATAACCCGCGAAATGGCACGGCGTTGGCGGGCCAAGAGTGACGCCGTTTCCGCCAACAAATCTGACCGTACGGGCACCGCTCGTTCCGCTGCTGCCGTCGGCGTAGGGGCACGCCAATCGGCGACGTGATCAATCAAAGTCGTATCGGTTTCATGGCCAATGGCTGAGATGATGGGAATGGCCGAGGCCGCAACGGCCCGCACAATGGCTTCATCGTTGAAAGGCCATAAGTCTTCGAGCGAACCGCCGCCCCGTGCCACGATCAGCAAGTCAGGTTTGTTCGCCATGGCATTGAAGCCATTGATGGCTGCCACCACTTCTGCCGCTGCTGTTTCACCTTGCACGCGCACGGGCCACACCAAAACATGGCGGGGGAAACGATCACTCAAGCGATGAAGAATATCGCGGATCACAGCACCTGTGGGCGACGTGATGACACCGATTTTTTGCGGCAAGTAGGGCAATGGCTTTTTGCGCTCAGCGTCAAACAAGCCTTCCGCCGCCAATTTACGTTTGCGCTCCTCCAGCAGCGCCATCAGTGCGCCCACACCTGCGGGCTCAACGTTTTCAATGACGATCTGATACGACGACTTACCGGGGAAAGACGTGAGTTTTCCGGTGGCGATAACTTCGAGGCCCTCTTGCAGCTTCGAACGCAAGCGGTTGAATGATCCTTTCCAGATCACGGCATCGATCTTGGCCTTGTCGTCCTTCAATGAAAAATAGCAGTGGCCTGAAGAGTGCGCACCGCGAAAACCTGAAATTTCACCGCGCACCCGCACATGGCCGAAGCGGTCTTCAATGGTGCGCTTCAGGGCGTGGGAAATTTCCGAAACCGTGAATTCCCCCAAGTTTGATTGGGCTTCGCGGATTTCGCCTGTTTCAGGATCAAATGAGAGGTCGGTGGACATTGTGTGTTTTCGCTTGATTCTGGAGTAGCACATGCGAGAAGGCGCGTCCAAGTCGCATGAAGGGTTTCTTATGAATGTTTTATTGATCGGGTCTGGCGGGCGTGAACATGCCTTGGCGTGGAAGCTAAAACAAAGCCCGTTGATTGATACGTTCTTTTGCGCACCTGGCAACCCCGGCATTGCCAAGTTGGCAACTTGTGTGGCGCTTGATGTTGCGAACCATGGTGACGTCATCAACTTCTGCAAAGCCAATCACATACTCTTTGTCGTTGTCGGGCCGGAAGCGCCTCTGGTGGCAGGGCTGGTGGATGATTTGGGTGCAGCTGGTATCAAAGCCTTTGGTCCCCGCAAATATCCGGCACAGCTGGAAGGCTCGAAAGGCTTCACCAAAGATATTTGCCGCGCTTATAACATTCCAACTGCTGAATATGAACGTTTCGATGCGGAAGCCCCTGCCCTTGCCTATCTCGACAAAATGGGCGCACCCATCGTTATCAAGGCTGATGGTTTGGCAGCGGGCAAAGGTGTGACCGTGGCCATGACGCTTGATGAGGCACAAGCCGCCGTCAAAGATATTTTTGCGGGCCGCTTTGGTGGTGCGTCATGTGTCATCGAAGAATTCCTCGAAGGTGAAGAGGCGAGCTTGTTTGTGTTGACCGATGGCACAAACATTTTGTCGCTCACTACTGCGCAAGACCACAAGCGTGTTGGCGAAGGCGATACCGGACCCAACACCGGCGGCATGGGTGCCTATTCGCCAGCGCCTTGCATGACCAATGCGTTGGTGCGCAAATCGATCGAGAAAATTGTGAAGCCAACTATTCGCGCGTTGGCGGATGCAGGTCACCCCTACAAGGGCGTGCTCTATGCGGGTTTGATTTTGACCAAGGACGGCCCTAAACTTATTGAGTACAACGCGCGTTTTGGTGACCCCGAAACGCAGGTCATCATGCCGCGCATGGAAACTGATTTGCTGCCTTTGCTCATTGCTTGCGCTGACGGAAACTTGGACCAGCAACAGGTGCGCTGGAAAAGCGACACGGCTTTGACCGTTGTGCTCGCTGCGAAAGGTTATCCCGGCGATGTCACAAAGGGCAGTCCCATCAACGGCTTAGATGCTGATCTTGGCGCGGGGGTTGAAGTGTTTCATGCGGGCACGGCATTGAAAGACGGGCATTTGGTTTCCAACGGTGGCCGCGTGTTGAATGTCACAGCCATTGGGCCAACGGCAAAGCAAGCCCAAACATCAGCCTATGCTGCGGTTGACAAAATCGAATACGCTGATGGCTTCTGCCGCCGCGATATTGGTTGGAGAGCTATCTGATGACGGGGCCTCGCATTGGGCTGGCGTTGGGCGGCGGCGGTGCCCGTGGGTTAGCCCATATTCCCATGCTCGAAGTGTTTGATGAACTTGGTTTGAAACCGACTGTCATTGCCGGATGTTCAATGGGTTCTCTTGTGGGGGCCTGTTATGCAGGGGGCATGAGCGGCAAGGATTTGCGCGAACATTGTATCGGACTGCTTTCGAACCGCATTGAGTTTGCCAAATATGTATTTGGTAGTCGCAAGACAAAGATCGGCGACTTGCTTGCCCTCAGAAGCCTCACGGCGCTGCACCTTTCAGGTGAAAAGTTGGCTGACCTTGCCATGCCCAATCATTTGCCGAAAAATGTTGAGGACTTTCCTATACCGCTGAAACTGGTGTCCACGAACTTTGAGCAGATGGCGGAAGTGGTGATCACATCTGGCCCCGTGCTGACAGCCGTTGCAGCCTCAATTGCTATACCGGGCCTCATCATTGGTCCGAAAATCAACGGACAGCTGCATGTGGATGGCGGTATTGTGAACCCGGTGCCGTTTGATCATGTGCGCGATGGCAATGATCTTGTGGTCGCGATTGATGTGACGGGAAAGCCTAAGCCCCTCAGCAATGGTACGGCAACCAACTTGGAACTGGCAATTGGTTCGCTGCTCATCATGTTCCACAAACTCGCCGAAAGCCGCCGTGCATTGTCGCCGCCCGACGTTTACATCAGCCCAAATGTCGATGCGTTTGGTGCGGGTGATTTTTTCAGGGTGAAAGAGATTTTTGAAGCAGCTCTGCCCGCCAAGGACGAGTTGAAACGCAAGCTGGATAAGATTGTAAATGCGACGCTTATCGCCGCTCCTTAAAAAATTCACGTAGCAGAGCCGACGACGTGGCACCACCAATGCCGCCATAAACTTCGGGCTTATGATGACACGTGGGCTGTTGAAAGAAGTGGGGGCCGTGTTCAACCGCTCCCATTTTCGGATCATCCGCGCCGAAGTAAACACGCTTGATGCGGGCATGGGAAATGGCTCCGGCGCACATGGCGCAAGGTTCAAGTGTGACATGCAAATCACAATCCGTCAGCCTTTCTGAACCTAAAGCTTTTGCCGCTTCACGAATGACCAACATTTCAGCGTGGGCCGTGGCGTCTTTCAGTTCCAGTGTCCGATTGCCTGCCCGCGCTAAAACTTCTCCTGATGGCGACAACACACAAGCGCCCACAGGTACCTCGCCTCGCGCGGCAGCGGCTTCGGCTTCTTCCATGGCAATGGCCATGCCTTGAGGCAGTTTGAATGACATGCCCTCGCTTTTGCCACTTGCCATCAAGGAGTGCCAGACATTACAGAGACCCCATGCGCATTGTTGCCGGAAAATTTAAGGGCCGCGAAATCATCGGCCCCACCTCCATCGCCACCCGCCCGACATCGGACCGGGTGCGCGAAAGCCTGTTCAACATTCTGGCCCACGGCATTGAGGGATTTGACCTCGCAGATGCGCGCGTGATGGACCTCTTTGCGGGCACGGGCGCACTCGGGCTGGAAGCCTTGTCGCGCGGGGCCAAGTTTTGTCAGTTCGTTGAAGACAGTGCCGAAGCGCGGGGAATCATCCGTAAGAATGCCGATGCCTATGGTGCCATCGGTCTTTGCAAAATTTGGAAACGTGATGCCACCGACTTAGGCGATTGCGCGCCCCAATCCCCGTTTGAACTGGTTTTCGCTGATCCGCCTTATAACAAGGGGCTTGGTGCAAAAGCACTTCAATCCCTTGTCGCTGGTAGCTTGGCTTTCGCCTGGTGCTGTGGTGGTTTTGGAAGAAGCTGAAAAAGCCGAAGTGCCGGATGTGGCAGGTTTAACCCTGCTCGACACCCGGATTTATGGCGATACGCAAGTGCGCATTTATCGGGCCGACTAACTCCGACCAAACAAGCGTTCAATATCCGCCAGTTTCAACTCGATGAATGTGGGACGACCGTGGTTGCATTGGCCGCTATTGGGCGTCACTTCCATTTCGCGAAGAAGAGCGTTCATTTCCTCAACGCGCAATACGCGGCCTGAACGGACGGAGTGGTGGCAGGCGAAGGTTGCCAGTACATGGTTGAGCCGCGCATCTAAAGTGGTGATGCTATCAAGCTCCGCCGCGTCATCTGCAATGTCACGCAACAAGGCGGGAATGTTGCCATTGCCGATTGCTGCTGGCACTTCGCGCACCAATGCAGCACCCTCACCAAAACTTTCGACCACAAATCCCGCCTGTGCCAACACATCTGAGACCGAAAGCACGTTGGCCAATGTCGCGCCGTCGAGATCAATCACCTGCGGCACCAACAGGGGTTGGGTGACGATACCCTGCCCTGCACGTTCGCGTTTCAAACGTTCATAGACAATGCGTTCATGGGCGGCGTGTTGGTCTACAAGAATGAAACCGTTCTGCGGTTTGCGAGACGATATAGTTGTCATGCAATTGCGCCCGTGCCGTGCCAAGCGGATGTTGAACCTCTGAGTCAACGTGAGGCGCTAACACATTGCTTTGCAACGGCATATTCATAGCCAATGCGGCTTGAACGGCCTCACCAAAACCGGACTGCCGCGAGGGTGAAGGCGGCATCCAGCGTGGCGCTGTAACGGTTTCAACGGTGAATGCCGCCGTGGTGGCGCGACTGGCATTTGTATCCGCCTTCACGCCCTGCCCCGCCAAGGCACGGCGCACGGCAGAAACAATCAGTCCACGGACGAAACCGGGATCGCGAAAGCGCACTTCGGTTTTGGCGGGGTGCACATTCACATCAACACGGTCAGGCGCACAGCGGATATAAAGTACGACAGCAGGAAAGCGCCCACGCGGCATCACATCGGCGTAAGCGCCCCGAATAGCTCCCGCGATCAACTTATCTTTTACCGGGCCGGCCATTCACCACCGCGTACTGCAACGTGCCTTGGGCGCGTTGAAAGGTCGGCAATCCGGCGAAGCCTTCAATTGAAATGTCTTCTGCCCCACCTTGCACGGCCACGGCATTGTCCATGAAGTCTCGCCCCATGATGCGGGCCACGCGGCCTTCACGGGGTTCAGCTTCTGGTGCGCGCAACCATTCCCGCTCTTCGGTGACAAATGAAAAACCCACTTCGGGGTGCGCCAAGGCCAAGCGGCGGATAACATCTAGGGCTTCAGCATTTTCGCTGCGGTCGGTCTTTAGAAATTTCAATCGGGCGGGTGTGGCAAAAAACAAATCCCGCACTTCCACTTCGGTGCCGCCGTTCAAGCTGGCGGGGGCCACTTCACCCACATCACCGCCGGACACGACAAGAGCATGGGCGGATTTTTGACCCCGTGCGAGAGATGAAATGGTAAGTCGGGCCACACTGCCAATCGACGGCAAGGCCTCGCCGCGAAAGCCAAGGGTTGCGATATTCACCAGATCATCATCGGGGATTTTGGAGGTGGCATGGCGTTCAACGGCCAAAACCAATTCATCCGGCGACATGCCAAAGCCATTGTCGCTGACGCGGATCAGGCTTTTGCCACCGCCGCGAAACACCACGTCAATTTGGGTTGAACCTGCGTCGATGGCGTTTTCCACCAGTTCTTTCACCGCACTGGCAGGACGTTCCACCACTTCGCCAGCGGCGATGCGGTTGACTGTGCTTTGATGGAGGCGGCGGATTCGCATGGGGCGGGTTTAAGCTAAAACCGCCAAGAGCGCACTATTCGCGGAACAATTCGCCTACGTTAAATATCGTCCCATGCTTGGGGTTCTGCTGGCGCTTTTTGGCCAAGACGGCTTGGCGCAATTCCTCGCGCAGCTTGCCCTCATCCTTCTTGGTGCCATCGGGATTGAGTTTGGAAATGCCATATTGCTCGTAAACATCTTGCGTGGGCGCAGCGGCCACACGTTTTACAGGTGCAGCGGGTGCTGCATCGTCATAAACGGCATCGTCGTCTGCAAGGGCTGGACTGGCTGGTGCTGCGCGCGTGCCAGGTGCCGCGAGTGACAAGTCTGGCGGCAAGGCCAATTCATTGTTGGTGGCGATTTGAGGTTGGCCCACGGGCGCAGGATCACGCCCGCCCAACAGGTTTGGAAGGCCTGACGAGCAACCCGCCAAAACCAAAGATGTAACAACCAAACCCAATAATCTCACGCTATCCACTCCCGTTTCGCTGCTGCTTTTGCCCAAACAATGTGGCCAAAAAGGGCTAAACCGTCTGTTTCCCCAAAATGGCATCATAAAGCAGCACGGCCACACCTGCAACGATGGCAATATCGGCCACATTAAAGATGTACCAACTCCAAGTTCCCCAGTGCAAATGCACAAAATCCGCAACGGCACCGTGCAACACGCGGTCCAGCGCATTGCCCAAAGCACCACCGATCAACATGCCATAACTCGCGGCGGACAAGGCTTTGTCGGCTTTGGCCAACCACATGACCAGCATCACCGTGATGGCGAGGCTCAAAGCCACGAGAAAGCCCTGCATGTGCGTGCTGAGCAAACCGTAGGACACGCCTTTGTTCCACGCCATAGCAAGGTCAAGGAAAGGCGTGATTTGGATGGGTTCGCGTTCGTCGAGATTGACGATGCGGAGAATCCAGAATTTGGACAGCTGATCGAAGGCGAAGACCAGTGCTGCGATGAGAAGCCCGAGACGGGTGAGTGGGCCAGAGAGGGTCATTCGCAACATGCACCCCCTCCCCCCTTCGGGGTACTCCCCCACGCTACGCGCGAGGGAGAAAAAATGTTTTTCTCCCTCAGCTTTGCTGGGGGAGTACGGCGAAGCCGGGAGGGGGTGCCTGACATATTCTCTCGCCTAAACCGTCTTCCCAAACCGTGTCTGCCATTCCCGCACAGCTTCAGCGTCGCGCGGCGTAATATCGGGGAATTCAGCGTCGCTGCCGATGTCTTTTGAAATCTTCCACGACCGCGCACATTTTGCACCTTCGGCTTTTTGGAATTCTACGCCAACACCTTTGACCGCATCGAGTTTGAACGCATCGGCAGGTGCCGTGCCTTCAACAATTGAGATTGCAGAGGTAATGCAGATTTCAGCAAAATCCATGTCTTTCAATGCGGCAACGTCGGCTGCATCCAATTGCACATGCACAACGGGTGCTGCTTCCAGTGATGAGCCGATGGTTTTGTTCGCGCGTTGAATTTCAAGCGCGCCTGTCACCACACTGCGCACATCGCGGATTTTTTCCCACTTTGCGGCCAACGCATCATCGCGCCATCGGGCGACATGTAGGCGGCGGTGCCCATGATCAGCCCGGCCTGGGTGCCGGTATGGGCGAGCGTGGGCGATTGCGACAGCTCCGGCCCCGAGCCCGAGGCGGCGTCGGCCGTGAAGGCCTTGGCGAGCCCGAAGTCGAGCACCTTGACCTTGCCGTCGGCGTGAGCTTGACGTTGGCGGGCTTGAGGTCGCGGTGGATGATGCCCTTGGCGTGGGCGGCCTCCAGGGCCTCGGCGATCTGCCGGAAGATCGCGAGCGCCTCGTCGAGCGGCAGCGGCCCGCGCTGAGCCGCGCCGCGAGCGTCTCCCCGGCGACGAGCTCCAGGGCCAGGACAGCGCGGCCGTCCGCCGTCTCCTCGAAGCCGTGGATGGCGGCGATGTTGGGGTGGTCGAGGGTGGCGAGCAGCTGCGCCTCGCGCTCGAAGCGCGCGAGCCGCTCGGGGTCGGACGCGAACGCCTCGGGCAGCACCTTGAGCGCGACGTCGCGCCCGAGCTCGTGTCGCGGGCGCGGTAGACCTCGCCCATGCCGCCGGCGCCGATGGCGGCAGTGACGCGATAGCTCGAGAGGACGTCGCCCGCGGACAAGGACAAGCTGTCGCGCAGTCTAGCGCAGCGCGGCTGGATCGCCATCCGCGCCCGCCAGGCGGTTCTTCAAACGAACAGCACGGAGATCCCCAAGGCTCGGCCAGCAGCTCGAAGTCTGCACGATTCGCGGTGACCACCGCGGCCCCGTGTCGGCGTGCGGTCAACGCAATGAGGGAGTCGTTCTGGAAGTCTCTCCGCTTGCCGGGGTCCCAGTCGTTCGCGTCACCCACCGTTCGGATGAGCTGGCCGGCTTCCCACCAGTCCTCCGACGTCGGCTGCCATACCTGATGCGCCAGCCGTCGCAGCTGTGCCACCGTGCGCTCCGCCTGCCGAGTCCGCGCTCCCCGGCGCAGCTCCGAAAGGACCACCGCCGAGTGCCGCACGATGAAGGCCTGCCGGACTCGATCGAGGGCCTCCGCGTGGAGCCCACGCTGCCAGTGGTCCACGTACACGCTCGTGTCGATCACGGCCCACGCGTCAGCGGGTCTCGAAGCTCCCGGGCCCAAGCGAGTTTCGACTACTCCTCATGAAGCGCCAGAATCGCTCGGACTCGGCAACACGCTCGAGGGCCAGTCGCACTGCCTCGGCGTCGGTCCCGACACCGAGCGCCTTGCGCGCACGGGTCACGGTTTTCTGGTCGACGAAGAACGACTTGCGTTTCAGTCGTGGCGCCCGCGCCGTCCTCTCCCTCATATGCATACTCTACCGACCCGACAGGCATACGTCAAGCACGACCTCAGCCCGCGAGCCGCGTCGGCAGCGAGCGCACGAACTCGAGCACCCGCTCGACCTGGCCGTTCTCGGAGATGAACTCGAACTCCGACGACACGCGGAGCTGGCGCTCGCGCCGCGCCCAGCGCTTCGGCAGCACCGGGCACTCGTCCAGCAGGCCCGTCAGCACGGCCCAGGCTGGCAGGTCGAGAACGGCGATGACGTCCAGGTTGTCCCGCTCCCGCCAGGGTGTGCCGGCCTTCAGCTGCGACGACAGTCGATAGCGAAGCTCCACGAGGTCGCGCTGGATCGTGGCGTCGCTGACCTTCAGGTCCGCGAGCACCGCCACGAGCCCGCGGGCCACCTCGAGGCTTACCTCCGCGTGGAGGAGGTGAAAGCCCAGCCGGAAGACCGTCACGAGGTCCTGGCTCGCGAGAAACGCGGACGGGAGATCCCGTCCCCCGACACGCGGCCAGCGCTCCAGGCCTAGATTGCAGGCCGCCAGGACGGCATCGGCCGCCTCGACGGGCCGGAACCGCCGCGACTGGAACGAGCACCCGGCCACCAGCACGTTCGCGAGGTAGCCGAGCTCCTCGGTCCGCCGGGCGTAGAGCGCCGCGTCGAGCGGCTGCAGGTCCAGGAGCGCCGCGCGGATCCGCGCGCAGCGGTCGGGCTCGCCGGGAACACCCGGCGTGAGAAGCGGCGTCGGACGCGCGGGCAGAACGGCCTCCACCTCCAGGGCCTCCAGCAACCGAAGCACCTCGGGGTCGGTCGAGGCCGAGGGGCGCTCGCTCTTCCTCGCCTCGGCGCGCGCGTCTAGCTGCCCGAAGTAGCGCGCGGTCACCGCATCGCGGGGCGGCGGCGCGCCGTCCCGGGCGAACGGCTCGCGCGCGAGCTTCAGGAAGGCGGCCGCCTCGGACGCCGTGACGTGCCCCTGCGCCTCGCGGCGCCCGTCGCGCGCGGCGGCGGCGTCGGAATGCGCCTGCTGCCCCGCCGTCAGGACCGCGTCGAGTCCGCTGCCCGGGTCGTCGACCTCCTCGCTCGTCGCGGCACTGCAGCGCGCCATGAGCCTGCCGAAAAACTCGGCGTGCTCGGCCTGCAGCGTGGTGAGGACCGCGAGCAGCGCGTCCCAGGAGCGATCGCGGCGCGCGACCACCCGGAACCCGCCGAGCTCCCGGCTCTGGCCGGTCTCGAGCACGCGCTCCATCTGAACCAGCCGCGCCTCGAGCATCCCGTCGCACTCTTCCTCGATCGCATAGGCGACCGACCGCTCGTACATGGCCCACCCCGCGTCGAGAACCAGGACGTGGAGGCTCAGCGCCGCCGCGACGAAATCGAGCTCCATCCCGGCGAGCGTGCGGGCCGCGTGATCCGCTCCCGCATCGACGAGCACCTCGAGCCAGAGACCGAAGCGGTCCGCATCGAGGGTCTCGGCCGCGCCGGCCGCCACAGGTCGTCGTCGAACACGCGAACCAGCTGCTCCGTGGTCGCGAGCGCGACGATCGGGCCGGCTTCCTCGAGCCCGTAGCGCCTCAAGAGCTGGAGCAGGACGGGCGGTTCGAGAGCTCGAACGACGCGGGCGAGATCCGGGGTCTCGAGGACCCGCGAGGCGAGATCGTTGCGGCCGGCGCGTCGCTAGGCAGCGTGCCATCCGGGGAACCTCCGTTCGCACAAGATAGGCGCTGCAGCCGTTCGCGTAAGTGTTTATTTATTAGAGACTTATGGTCGATTTTCCTTGATCTTCTGGAGCGAATCTGCTATCGTGTTCGTGACGGTGAGGAGATTCGTTCCCGCCCGCCTCGCCCTCTCGTCACCTGACCGTATGTAGTTACATACCTACAAGAGCTGTTGGATTTGTGGTAACGTACCTACGTTGATCGTAGTGCGGCGGGAGGGGGCATGCGCATCACCAAGCTGTCGAGCCGTCAGTTCAACCAGGACGCCAGCAAGGCCAAGAAGGCGGCAGAGGCGGGTCCCGTGATCATCACGGATCGCGGCCGACCCGCCCATGTGCTGCTGACGTTCGACGACTACAAGAGGATCACGGCCGGGCGTACCAAGATCGCCGACCTGCTGGCGATGCCCGGAGTCGAGAGCCTCGAGCTCGAGATCCCACCTCGCGCGAGCTCGCGCAGCCTGCGGACCTGTCCTGATGTTCCTGCTCGACACCAACGTCGTTTCCGAGCTGCGGAAGGTCCGGGCGGGTCGGGCGGATGGTCATGTCGCTGCCTGGGCCGACAGCGTCGATGCCGCCGATCTCTACCTGTCGGTGATTTCGGTTCAGGAGCTGGAGATCGGTGTGCTGCTCGCCGAACGCCGCGATCCGGCGCAAGGGGCTGTGTTTCGGGCATGGCTGGACGGGCACGTGCTGCGCGCCTTCGCCGGCCGGATCGTGGCGGTCGACACCGCCGTTGCCCAGCGCAGCGCACGGCTACACGTGCCGGATCCCCGCCCTCTGCGTGACGGACTGATTGCGGCGACGGCACTCGTGCACGGCATGACCGTCGTCACGCGAAACGTGGCCGACTTCGCGCCCACCGGCGTCCCGACCCTCAATCCGTGGACCGGTCCCTGAGCGGTGCGAGAGCGAGCAATGGGCCACGGACGACACGGTGGCGTCAGAACCCGTTGAGAATCACGTTGAGCTGGCGCGGGGCCGAATCGGGACCGAGCTTGATCATCAGGAAGCGGCGGCCGTCGGGTGAGACGCCGTAGCTCTGAAACCGGTCGTTGACGTGAAAGCTCGACCGGTCGAACAGCCTGCGCGGAGCGCCGAAGGTCCCGTTCGGCTGCATCGCCACCGCCATCATGGCGTCGCCCGCGACGTAGTAGAGCTCCTTGCCGTCCGGGGACCACATGGGCCGGATCCCGCCTCCCGTCGAGACCGGGACTCGATGCTCGCCAGCGGGGTACGACTGCACGTAGATCTCGCTTCGCCCCGACTCGTCGGACGCGTACGCGATCCAGCGCGGGGCGCCCTCCCGGGCGGGCGAGAAGCGCGCCGCTATCTCGTTGAAGCGGGTGACGCGGAACGGCTTTGCCTTGCCGTCCGGCGACAGGGTCCACAGGTCGCGGCCGGTCGTGGGCTGGATCTCGAGATAGAGGAGCGTCCCGTCCGCCGAGACCATGTACGGAAACTGATCGAATGGGAGGTCGAGCAGCACCTCGGCCGAACCCGATCCGTCGGCGGGCAGCGAGTAGATGTCCCAGTCCCCACCGCGATTCGACCCGAACAGGATGCGCCGGCCGTCGCGGCTCCAGACCGGAAGGATGTTGCTGTCGTTGCCTGAAGTCAGCGGGCTGTGGGTCCCGCGCTCCAGGTCGTCCATCCAGAGGTTGAGACCCTGCCGGACGACGGCCTTTGCTCCGTCGGGCGAGATGCTGACTTCCTGATAGACGGCCGGCTCGTTCCGAAACGGCTCGACCCTTCCGTCCCGGTCCACCCAGACGAGCGACGTCCTGGACGGATTGCCGAACGCGTAGACAGCCGTTCCGTTGGACGCGGTCGCGAGCCACGCCCGACTCTCGGTCGAGACCTCGGAGTAGACGTTGTCCAGCACCAACGCGTCGGTGCTGGTGCGGGCCGGGCGCCGGGGATCGAACGGCGCGGCCCGGACGCCCGCGGTGGAGTCCACGAGCAGGAGGCGGCCCGCGCCCCGGCCAGCGCTTCCGAGCGACGACCTGTCGAAGATCGCAGCCGCGAAAGTCGTCGCCGGCATCACCGACTCCCATTGGCCCGAGCCCGGGGACAGCACGGCGCTGCCCCGTTCTGCCCCCAGACCGTGAAGAGCACTCGCCCTCCCGGGAGTGCCTGCGGCCACACGTGGGCATAGCCGTTCGCGGCGCCGTCGGGCTTCGAGAGGGCGACGGGCGCTCCGCCGGCGGCAGGGACCCGCAGCAGCCCGGAGCCGATCGACGCCGCGTAGACGATGGTGTCGTCCTCGGTCCACGTCCCGCCGAAAGGATAGCCCGCCTCGACGAGGCGCACCGCAGGGCCGCCCTTGACCTCGGCCTTCTGCAGGTGGCTCTGCGCGAAGAACGCCACCCACTTGTTGTCCGGCGAGAAGAACGGCTGCCGGGCGCCGTTCGAGCCCGCGACGGTGCGCGTCTCGACCGAGTCGAGGTCGCGCAGGTAGAGGAGGGAGTCCTCGGTCCCTTGCCGCGCCACGTAGGCCACCGTGCGGCCGTCGCTCGTGATGGCCGGAGACGAGGTGAGCTCGGAGCCCGGCGGGAGCGGGATCGTCAGGCGAGCCGCCTGTGGCGGGACGTTCGCGGGCCGGCCCCACAGTGCGAACGCAGCGACCGCGAGTGACCCGACGGCGATCGCCGCCGAGACCCACGACCGCTGAGCGATGGGCGCGGCGCGCCTCGGTCGAAGCCGTCGCCCGCGGTGCCGCCGTGTCGAATGCGCCCTCGAGCGCCAGGCGCATCGACGCCATGTCGGGAACGCGCTGCTTCGGGTCCTTGTGCAAGGAGCGCTGCAGGAAGACGACGAGCGTCGGGGGGAGGCCTTTGGGCAGGAGCGACCAGTCCGGCTCCGCCCGCGACGACGGCCGCGAGCGTGTCGGTCAGGTCGTCGCCGGGAAACGCCCGAGCGCCCGTGAGCATCTCGTACAGCACCGCACCGAACGCCCAGACGTCCGCGCGCTTGTCCACCGCCCGCCCGCGCGCCTGCTCGGGCGCCATGTACGCCGCCGTGCCGAGGATCATCCCGGCCTGGGTCATCGCGGGGCTCGCGAAGGTCGGGGAGCTGCGTCGAGCTCGCGCTCGCGCCGGCCCCCGGCTCGAGTCGCCTTCGCGAGGCCGAAGTCGAGCACCTTCACCGTGCCGTCGGGGCGGACCTTGACGTTCGCGGGCTTCAGGTCTCGATGGACGATGCCTGCCTCGTGCGCGGCTTCCAGCGCCGAAGCGATCTGCTTGGCGAGCGGCAGCGCGTCGCCGAGCGCCATGGGCCCCTGGGCGATGCGCTCCGCGAGCGTCTGCCCCTCGACCAGCTCGAGCACGAGCGCATGCGTGGCGCCGCTGTCTTCGAAGCCGTAGATGGCGGCGATGTTCGGATGATTGAGCGACGCGAGCACCTGCGCTTCGCGACGGAATCGCGCCAGCCGGTCGGGATCGCCGACGACGGCGTCCGGCAGCAGCTTCAGCGCGACGTCGCGCTGCAGCTTGGCGTCTCGAGCGCGATACACCTCGCCCATGGCGCCCGCGCCGAGGGGGCCGACGACGTCGTAGGGACCGAGCCGGGTGCCGGGGGTCAGGGCCAATCGACTTCCAAGGTGCCGGGATTCTATGTCGCCTCGCCCCGCGCTCGAAGCCACGTCGCCTTAGCGCGACGGGCTCGAGCACCTCTTCGCGCAGCGACTCTGAGTCGAAACCGAGGGCGAAAGCCACCCGTCGGGGCCGGCCGAACGGCGCGGGGCGCGGGCGATGCGGGTCGCCACTGGTGACGCGGCTCACGGCGGCTGCTTGACAAGCAGGTGTGCCCGCCTAGCTTTGAATCAGAGCAGCCATCCTTGACCGGCCCGCGGTTCCAGGCTGCACCGTCACGCCGCCAGCGCGAGGAGGCTTGCGATGCCGAACTTCAGCCCGATCATCACGCAGGCGTACCTGCGCATCCGCGATCGTGCAGCTGCTGCTGTTCTGGCGCGATCTCGCGACACCCTACGCGCGCGCCGAGTTCCTGCGCACGGCGAGCTTCGGGGTGCTACTGGTCGGCGTGACCGTGGCGGGCATGCTGGCCCGCTACTTCTGGGAGCTGTTCCAGTCCGGCCGCAGCCTTACCGAGGCCGACCCGAGCGTGCTGCTGACGCCGCTCGTCGTCTCGCTGATGGTCTTCTACCCGCTGTGGACGATGGTTTCGGGTGCCACGCGCGGCTTCTTCCTGATCGTGGCCGCGTTCCAGAACGGGTTCTTCTGGCAGACGCTCTTCTCCGGCCTCAGGCCGCTCCCGGGATCCGCAGTCCCCTGACGGCCCCACTACAATGGAACCACAAGGCCTTCCCGACCGACCCTCAAGAAGGGGGCAGAACATGACCCTCTCCGACTCGGGCTCCGTACCGCGCCTGCCGGCGTCGCGAGCGACGCGCAAGCGGCTGACGCTGCTCCTGCTCGTCCTCGCCTTCCCGGCCTGCACCACGACACCTCCCGCACCCTTCGACTGCGCCGCTCCCCCCACGCTGCGCGGTGTGGTGAAAGTGAAGGACCCGATCCCGAACCGCTACATCGTCGTCCTCAAGGCGCGCCCGGGCGCGCCGCAGGAAGCACAGAGGCTCGCCGCGCGCTTCACGCAGCTGCGCAGCGTCGGCACGTTCAGCCACTCGCTCTCCGGCTTCGCGGCCACGATGGACCAAAGCACCGCGCGCCAGATCGCGGCCGACCCCGAGGTGGCCTACGTGCAGGAGGAGGGCCGGAAGCACATCGTGCCGCCCCGGCCCCGGTAAGCGCGTCGAGGCCACGGTGACCTGGGGTCTCGACCGCATCGACCAGCGCGACCTACCGCTCGACCGCAAGTACGAGCCCGGCGCGACGGGCGCCGGGGTCCACAGCTACACGATCGACACGGGGCTCGACCAGCGCCATCCCGATTTCGCGGGGCGCGTCGGCGAGGGCTTCTCGGCCTTCGGTGGCGAGCCGACGGACGGGCACGGCCACGGTACCCACGTCACGGGCACGATCGCCGGCACCACCTGGGGGGTCGCGAAGGCTGCCACCGTCCACGCCGTGCGCGTGCTCGACGCACAGGGCAGCGGCACCGACAGCGACGTGATCCGGGGCATCGACTGGGTGACCGGGCACGTCACGGCCAACCGCTGGCCCGCGGTCGCCAACATGTCGCTCGGCGGGTCGGCCTCGCCCGCGCTCGACCAGGCCGTCTGCAACTCGATCGCCGCGGGGGTGAGCTACGCGATCGCCGCCGGCAACGACAACCTCAACGCCTGCAACTACTCGCCCGCGCGCGTCAAGCAGGCCCTCACGCTCGGCGCGAGCGACGTGCGCGACGTGAGCGCCAGCTTCAGCAACACCGGCGGCTGCATCGACCTCTACGGGCCGGGTGTCGACATCGAGTCGGCCTCCGCGGGCGGCGGAAGCACCGTCCTGAGCGGCACCTCGATGGCCTCGCCCCACGGCGCAGGCGCCTCGGCCCTGTGCCTGGAGCGCCAGCCGGGTCCGCCCGAGGCGGTGGCCGCCTGCGTCGTCGACAACGCGACCCCGAACACGCTCTCCGGGGTCGGCAGCGACACCGCGAACAAGCTGATCTACGTGCGCAAGCCCTAGCGGCGCGGCCGGAGGCGTTGCCCCCGCCGAGCTCGGGGGGTGCGTGCGCGGGCTGATCGACCGCCTGGCGCGGCTCGCACACCCTTAGACGCCATCCGCCGCTACCAGCCTCCGCCGCCGCCGCCGCCGCTGCTGCTTCCGCCGCCTCCCCCACCGCCACCGCCGCCGTCCGAGCCCCCGGAGGACGAAGGAGCCGCGACCCCGGCCGCGAGGGAGCTGGCCGCCAGCGCCCACGTCGCAGTGGCGCCGGCTCCGCCAAAGGCGCCCCCGCCTCCGCTCCAGCCCGTCGGCGCGCTGCTCGACGAGGTGCTGCCGGACGAGGATGACGACGTCGAGGGCGAGTGCGACCAGGTGGACGCCTCTCCACGGCCGGACGACTGTCCGCCGTAGGCCTTGAACCAGTCCTGTGCGTCCCGGTCGAGGCCGAACGCGATCACGTAGGGGAACCACTCGTCGCGGAGCGCCGGCTGCGGCCGATCCAGCTCCTGCTGGAAGTAGCGGCGCACCGAGGCGAGCCGCTTGCGGAGCGCAATCCCCTGCGCCCGCTCCCGCGAGCGGGCCTGGTTGATCA
The DNA here is from genome assembly GCA_963779145.1 of uncultured Alphaproteobacteria bacterium. Taxonomy (GTDB): domain Bacteria; phylum Pseudomonadota; class Alphaproteobacteria; order Rhizobiales; family Aestuariivirgaceae; genus Aestuariivirga. Next base: position 5,702 of record CAVZXJ010000043.1, on the reverse strand, counting down.
TGCTGTTGAAGAGTGCCAAAGCCAGGAGTGTCGCGCCCAGCCGTACCTCGTAGCTGAACCCGGCGCCGAAGGCGCGGGACAGGATCGGCACGTCCCGGAAGCCGGTGACGACGGCGCCGGCAAAGAGGAGCATCAGGGCACCTGGGATCAGGAACCGAAGGACGCCCCAGGGGCCGCGGTCGATCCGGGCACGCCAGGACGCCGCCATCGCCGAGGCGATGCCGTACAGGACCAGCAACGGAAGCAGGATGCCGAGGAAGCGCGGGAAACGGCCCTCGGCCGTCGCCGGCGCGGCCGTCCAGAGCAGGTACACGCCCCAGACGAATGCGACGAGCGTCGGCAGCCAGAGCGGCAGCCACTTGCTGCGCTCGGCGGGTCCGACCAGCTCTTTCGCCCGCGCCTCCAGCGTGGGCTGGATGAGGCTCGTAGGGTTGAAACCCTTCGACTTGTAGTGACGTTTCACGTCGCTGGTGCTCGTCTCCGTGCGGCCGCCGAAGAAGAAGCCGTCCACCAGGGCCCGTTCGTAGCCGCTGAGCGTGCTGCGGTCCACCTTGAGCTTCAGGTGCAGCTGCTGCTCGCCGTCCACGCGCGTCTGCAGCTTGCCTTCGCCGGCGAGCCGCGCGATCGTCGCCGCTACTTCGTCGGACCCGACGCCGCGGTCCCAGACCGCCCCGATCAGCTCGGCGGGATGGAGCAGGAGGTTTTGCTCGAGCCAGCCCCGCTGCGAGACGGCCTGCGGCGTGAGCGGTGCGAAGCGGCCGCGGCTCCACTCGCTCGCCAGGAGCAGGACGACGAGCAGGAGCGGCACGCCTGCGAGCGCCAGCAGCAGGCGGGCCTGGCGCGGCGGCGTCCGTTGCAGCGCGGGCCGCCCGCGCCGCTCCACTCGAGCTCCGTCCGAACGACGTAGCCCTGGCCCGGGGGCAGGCGCCCGCCACGGAAGGTCTGCTCTCGGGGGCCGTCCACGCGCCAGGCAGGATCGATGCGCAGCGTGACCACGACGTCTTCGATCGCGCCCGGGCGGTCGGCAAAGGCGAAATCGTGGTTCAGGACGTAGCGGTCGCCCGTCTCCACGAGCGCGCCGTAGAGCGAGTAAGCCAGGTCGTAGACGATCTCCGTGCGCGCGAACGGAGGATCGCCGGGGAGCCGGCTGCGCCAGCGCAGCACACGGTCCGAGAACCAGGCGTGGCGGTCGACGTCCTCGAGGCTTCCCTCGCGCATCTCGCGCCGCGCGCCGGTCGCAGGGTCGATGCGCGTCATGCGGCGCAGCACGACCTCCTGCCTGGGCCGGAGGTCGAACTTGCGCTCACCGCCGTTCCAGTCCCCCGAGAAGACCATGTGCTGCCGCTCGACGACGTGCAGCACGCCCTGGCCGTCGAGCGTCGCCCCCACCTCGAGCGACTTCCAGTAGAGCTCGCGGGCGGCCGCCGGCGAGGCCACGAAGAGCGCGGCGCAGGCCCCGAGCGGCAGCAGGGCGCGCAGCACGCGAGAGGAATCGGGCGGGACGTTGGCTCAAGGCTTCCAGCGTGCCGAAGCCTAGCACGGCCCAAAACGCCTCGCATCGCGTAGGATCTGAAGTTGGTGCCCTCGAGGTCATCGCAGCCTGGTGCGGCGTGCGCGCGGCTCGGCGCCGTGCTCGCCGTCGTGACGGCCGCAGCCGCCGCGAGCCTGTCCTGCGGGGCGCTCTACCGCTACAAGGTCCGCGACCTCGCGCACGACCACCCGGACGTCGTGTACTTCGTGGACACGCGCGCGAAGGCCGTGGCGCTCACCCTCGACGACGGGCCGGACGCAACGACGACGCCGGCGATCCTCGACTTGCTGGGGCCGAACGGCGCGCGGGCGACGTTCTTCCTGATCACCAGCCGCGTCCCGGGAAACGAGGAGCTGGTGCGGCGGATGCTCGCCGAGGGACACGAGATCGGCAACCACATGCTGCGCGACGAGCCGAGCATCGAGCTGCCACCGCAGGAGTTCGAGCGGCAGCTCGGCGAGTCGCACGAGCTGCTGTCGGGCTTCGCGCCGGTGCGCTGGTTCCGGCCGGGCTCCGGCCACTACGACGCGCGCATGCTGAAGGCCCTCGACCGCCGGGGCTACCGCTGCGCGCTGGGCTCGGTCTACCCCTTCGACCCGCAGATCCGCTGGTCGTGGTTCTCGAAGCGCTTCATCCTTGGTAACGTGCGCGAGGGCTCGATCGTGATCCTGCACGACGCGGGGTCGAACGGGAGGCGCACGCTCAAGACGCTCAAGGGCGTGCTGCCTGAGCTGAAGAAGCGCGGCTTCCGCGTCCTGACGCTCTCCGAGCTCGAGGCGCTGCGCGGCGGCGCCGCCACGGCCGCGCGGTAGACAGAGGGCCCGACCCGCGCATGTGCTGCTGACGTTCGACGACTAACAAAAAGATCACGGGCGGGCGTACCGAAGATCGCCGACCGGCTGGCGGTGCCCGGCGCCCTGAGCCTCGAGCTCGAGATCCCACCCTCGCGTGAGCTCGCGCAAGCTGCAGACCTGTGCTGATGTTCCTGCTCGACACCAACGTCGTGTCCGAGCTGCGGAAGGTCCGGGCGGGTCGGGCGGATGGTCACGTCGCTGCTTGGGCCGACAGCTGTCCGAGGCGAACGCTGGTGGACGTCACGCCAAGATGATACTCCCGGCAGAGAAGGCTCGCGGAACAAGCCGTAGACGTCTACGTCTAAGGCCGTAGACTGTCTACGACTATGGCCAAGACCCCCGACGACCGGCGCCTGGAGCTGCTCCAGGGCACGCTCGACATGCTCATCCTGCGGACCCTCCAGTGGGGGCCCCAGCACGGCCACGGCATCGGCCAGGCCATCCGGGCGCAGTCCGACGACCTGCTCAAGGTGGAGACCGGCTCGCTCTACCCCGCGCTGCACCGCCTCGAGAAGCGCGGCTGGCTGAAGGCCGAGTGGGGCGTGAGCGAGGCCAACCAGCGGGCGAAGTACTACCGGCTGACGGCGGCGGGCAAGGCCCAGCTGCTGCGCGAGCAGGACCGCTGGTCGCAGCTCGTGGACGCGATCGGCCGCATCATGAACCCGGCGCCGGCGGGCGAGGAGTAGCGCATGCGGCCCGACGAGCACGACGCTCGACGACGAGATCCGCGGCCACCTGGCCCTCAGCGTCAAGGAGCGGATCGAGCGCGGCGAGGACCCCGAGGCGGCGCGCCTGGCGGCGCTGAGGGAATTCGGCTACGTCCCGCTGACGCGCGAGTCGATGCGGCGCGGTCTGGCGTCCAGCCGCTGGCTCGAGGCGGCCGGCGCGCTCGGGCAGGACATGCGCGTCGGCCTGCGCTCGCTCCGGCGCGCCAAGGGCCTGGCCGTCACCGTCGTCGCTGATGCTCGCGCTCGGCATCGGCGCCAACGCCGCGATCTTCAGCGTCGTGCGCGAGGTGCTGCTCCGCCCGCTCGTCAACCGCGACGAGGACCGCCTGGTCTACATCCGCCAGAGCGCGCCCGGCCTCGGCGCCGCGAACACGACCTTCTCGGTGCCCGAGATCGGCGACCTGCGAGTCGCGCGTCCACCACGGTCAGCGCCTTCGGCGACTTCTCCACCATCGACTTCACGCATGGTCGGCTTCGGCGAGCCGCGCGTGGTGCAGGCGGGCGTCGTCTGCGGCTCGTACTTCGAGGTGATGGGCCTGCGCCCCGTGCTCGGCCGCCTGCTCGACGCCGGCGGACGACGGGCCCGACGCCGCCGGCGCGGCGGTGCTGACGCATCGCTTCTGGACGCACCGCGCTCAACAGCGACCCGACGGTGGTCGGCAAGACCGTCCGCCTCGGCACGCGCGACGGCCACGGTGGTCGGCGTGCTCGAGCCGTCGCTGCCGTATCCCGGCCGACACCGAGATCATCGCCAACGTCGTGACGAGCCCGCATCACCTCGGCGGCGACGATGGTCACCGAGCGCACGCACCGCATGACCGAGCTCTTCGGCCGCCTGGCGCCCGGGCGCCACGCTCGAAGCGGCGCGCGCCGAGCTCGAGCGCGCTGCACGCCGCCATGGTGCGGCGAGCACCCCGAGGCGTACCCGCCGAGCGCGCGACTTCCAGCTCGAGCGTCGACGCCGCTGCGCGACCAGATCGCGGCGCCGGCGCGGACCGTCCTGCTCTGCTGCTCGCGGCCGCCGGCGCTCGTCTTCGTCATCGCCTGCTCGAACGTCGCCAACCTGATCCTGGCGCGCTCGGTGCGGCGCGAGAGCGAGCTGGCGGTGCGCGCCGCGCTCGGCGCGAGCCGCGGCGCGCTGCGGCGCACGCTGCTCGCCGAGAGCCTGGTGCTGTGCGGCGCCGGCGCCGCTGCTCGGCGTGCTGCTCGCGCGGCCGCTCGTGGCCGTCGTCGGCCGCTTCGCCGCGCGCTTCTCGGTGCGCGCGCTCGACGTCACGGTGGACCCGAGCCTGCTGTGGGTGGGCGCGCGGCCTGGCGATGGCCGCGGCCGTGGTGCTCGCCTACGTCCCGCGGCTGCCGTCGCCGCACGCGCCGAGCCGGCTCCGGGCCGGCGAGCGGCGGCCTGCGGATCACGCCGGGCACGAGCCGGCCGCCTGCGGGCCTTCGCCGTCACCCAGATCGCGCTCTCGTTCGTGCTGCTGGCCGGCGCGGGCATGCTGCTCGTCGGCGCTCGTCGCGCTGCAGACGGCGAACACCGGCTACAACACTGCGCCAGGTGCTGGCGGTCGACGTCCCGCTGCCGATCGAGGCGATCGGGCCCGAAGGCGGTCGACTTCTACCAGGAGGCGACGCGGCGGATCGAGGCGCTGCCGGGTGTCGAGCGCGTCGCCGTCGGGAACTTCGTCCCGTGGCGCGACGCCGGCATGTTCGGGCCCGGCTTCGCGTTCGCCGTCGAGGGCTACACGCCGGCGACGGGCGAGGAGGACCCGCGCGCGCGGCTGCGCATCGTCACGCCCGGCTTCTTCGCGGCGCTCGGCGTCCCGCTCGTCGCCGGCCGCGACTTCACCGACGACGACCGCGCGCGGCAGCGAGCTCGTCGTGATCGTCAGCCAGAGCGTCGCGCAGCGGCTGTTCCCGAACGGCGACGCGCTCGACCGCCACTTGTGGTGGACCGATCCCGTACTTCGGCAAGCCCGCAGCCGCGCCGCATCGTCGGCGTCGTGGCGGACGTGGACGACGAGAACGTCGTGCCGGGGCCGGCGCTCACGGTCTATCACCCGTTGCGGCAGATGCCCTACGGCGGCCGCCTGTTCGTGCACGCGTCGGGCGACCCGTACGCGCTGGTGCCGCCGGTGACGCGGATCATCCGCGAGCTGTCGGCCGACCAGCCGGTGGAGCGCGCGGCGACGCTCGAGGACGTGCGCGCGCGAGGTGCTGGCGCCGGAGCGGCTGAACGCCTTCGTGCTGTCGGCGGTTCGCCGGCGTCGCGCTGCTGATCGCGGTCGTCGGCGTCGCGGGCGTGCTGGCGTTCTCGGTGAGCGCGCGCACGCGCGAGTTCGGCGTGCGGCTGGCCGTCGGCTCGACGCCGCGGCAGCCTGCTGACGCAGCGTCCTGTCCGAGGGCGCGCTGATCGCGGCGATCGGGATCGTCGCCGGCGCCGCGGGCGGCTACGCGCTCGGCCGCGTGGCGGCCAGCCAGGTCGAGAGCCTGCGGCTGCCGGGCGACTGCCGCTGCTCGGCGCGGCGGCCGTGCTGATGGGCGCCGCCGTGGTGGCGTCGCTGATGCCGGCCGCGCGCGCCTCGCGCGTGG
>CAVZXJ010000042.1:0-129667 GCA_963779145.1 uncultured Alphaproteobacteria bacterium | reverse complement strand
TATCTCGCACTTGCGATCACCGTTTAACATATTAAAACTAAAGGGGAAAATGGTGGGTGGTACAGGGATCGAACCTGTGACCCCTACCATGTCAAGGTAGTGCTCTACCGCTGAGCTAACCACCCACTTTGACGCGGATTCGGGCTGTATAGAGTGCGAAAATTGCTAAAGCAAGAAACATGTATCACTTCGTACACCGTAGTAAATTTTAGCCCCTAGATTAGTTGACAATTTGCCCCTTCACAATGATGCACGGAGAACGACCTCGAACGAGGTTTATTGACAGCAACAGCGCCAGAGGACAAATCCTTTGTGGGGACTGTGTTGTCCTCGCATTTCAACGGGACGACGAACGAGCGGTGACAACGGGAACCAATTTTGCCAGGACACGAAGAGTAACGGCTCAGCAGGTTGCCGACCGAGCAGGTGTGTCTATCTCGGCTGTGTCGCGCGCATTTACACCAGGAGCCAGTGTCTCAGCGGCGACACACACGAAAGTTATGACGGCGGCGCAAAAGCTGGGCTATCAACCCAATGTCATGGCCCGCAGCCTAATGACAGGTCGCACAGAATTAATTGGATTGGTGTCGAACAATTTTGACAATCCGGCGTTCATGGAAATCTTCGATTTGTTTACACGCACGCTACAAAACCGCGGCTTGCGACCATTGCTCGCGAACCTCTCCGGAAATTCTGATCCAGAAGATGCAGTCGCCATGCTGCGACAATACAGTGTGGACGCCGTCATCATCGCGTCTTCGACTGTTTCTCAATCCTTCATTGAAGGATGCCTTGCAGCGGCTATTCCAATTGTGCATGCCTTTGGCAAGGCATCAGGGTCTTCTGCCATTCACGTTGTGGGAGCAGATAACGTTCAAGGCGGTAAACTTGCAGCCGAAACGCTGCTGCACTTGGGTTATGAGAAGGTAGCCTTCCTGGGTGGCCCGCGCGCTGCAAGTTCAACGGTGGACCGGTTGAAGGGCTTCCAAGCAGGCTTGAAAGCCAAAACAATGGCACCCGTCGCCGAAGTTTTCGCAACCAGCTATTCCCATGAACAAGGACGGCAGATGATGATTCCGCTGCTCGCAAATGTCAGTATTGATGCTGTGTTTTGCGGCGATGATATTTTAGCTATGGGTGCACTTGACGCTTGCAAGGAAGTTGGAAAGTCTGTTCCCGACGACATTGGCATTCTGGGCTTCAACGATATCGCGATGGCGTCATGGGCGGCCTACAATCTTTCAACAATCCGTCAGCCCATCGCCGACATCATCATAACCGCTGTGGAGCAAGCTATTCGGCTGGTTGAAAATCGTGACCTTCGATCAGCACCACAGCACTTTGCGTGTGAAGCCGTCTTGCGAGGAACACTTCGCAAACTTTAACGGCGCAAACCAGCCGGGCGCGCGTCTGTCCACACGCCACCAGCCTTTGCTGATTCCACTGAAGCTTTGATTGCCGCAATGGAACGCAAACCATCCTCTGCCGTTGGAAAATGCAGGGCATGAGGATTAGAAACAACGCCTCCGCGACGGGCCTCTATCACGTCAGCAAGATCAGTGTAGATATTCGCAAAGGCCACCAGCATGCCTTCCGAGTGGCCTGCCGCAATGCGGGTTGCGCGTTCAGCATCGGGCGAAAGGCCACCCATGCCACGCTCTATTGTTTCCGTGCGACCATTAAGCGGCGTCCACTGCAATTGGTCGGGCCATTGCTGGGCCCAGCGGAGGCCACCTTTTTCACCGAAAACACGAATGTTGAAACCGTGGAAACTTCCGACAGCAACCGAACTGGTCCAAAGACGCACAGTCGTTCCACCATCCATGCGCACATTGACCATGGCATCGTCTTCAAGCTTGCGGCTATCAATGGCCGACACAAAATCTGCTGAAAGTTCGCGCGCGTTCTGGCCTGAAACGAAGCTGGCCATATGCAGCGCATGAATGCCGCAATCGGCAAACTGGCCCGATATTCCCGCCTGTGCGGGATCATAGCGCCAACGCATGCGTGGATTGTCCGCATCAGCTGCATCAGCGTGGAAGCCATGCGAGAATTCCACAACGATCAAACGTACTTTACCAAGATCGCCCCGTGCAATCATGGCCCGCATGTGACGCACCAGAGCATAGCCCGTGTAGCCATAGTTTACGGCGCAAATTGTCCCTGTGCGTTTTGCTGTTGCCGCAATATCTTCTGCTTCTTCAACAGTGACAGTCATCGGCTTTTCACACAGCACATGAATGCCGACTTCAAGGAAAGCCTTAGTGATCGCATAGTGTGTGGAGTTAGGCGTGGCAACGGTGACGAGATCAAGCTTATCTTTGCGGGACTTCTCGCCTTCAAGCATTTCTTTCCAATCACCATAGGCGCGTTCAGCGGTGATACCCAGACGTTGGGCATAGTCGCGGCCTTTTACAGGGTCGGCGTCCAATGCGCCTGCCATGAAATCAAAACGCGCATCGAGTGCGGATGCAATGCGGTGCACCGGTCCAATCTGGCTGCCTTCACCGCCGCCAATCATGCCCCAATTCAAACGTGCCATATGAAACTCCGAAATCAAAAACCGATTGAACTGAGATAGCTGCGATTGGTGCGGGCGTCATCCACCGGGTTGGTGGGACCAGCGGGGTCGCAGTCTTGTTCAACAGTGCACCAGCCGGCATAGCCCGTATCAAGCAGCAACTGTCGCACAGCATTGAAGTCTGTCATGCCCTTACCAAGATTGCAGAAGATGCCTTGCCCGCAAGCTTTGTAAAAATCCGTACGGCTATCAACAACATCAGCGCGCACTTCAGGGTCAATGTCCTTGAAATGCACATAGGCCAGCCTGTCGCGGTGGCGCTGCATGAAGGCGACAGGGTCGAAGCCCGCATAATGCGAATGGCCTGTATCGAGGCAGAGCTTCAATATTTTGGCATCAATTTCTTCGAGAAGCAGTTCCACTTCAGCTTCAAAATCCATGAAGCCAGCTGCATGGGGATGGAGTGAAACTGTCAGGCCGTATTCTTCGCTTCCCATGCGGGAGATGTCACGAAAGCGCGAGATGAAGCCGTCCCATTCAGCCTTGTCCATTTGCTCAGCTTCCAGAGGACGACCAGCGGTGCTCGCACGGCGTGGTGAAATAGAATCGATCAGCACCAGATGTTTTGCGCCATGGGCCACAAGCGACTTACAGGTTCGCATGGCAGCGTCTTTTACTTCGTCCCATTTCGCGGGATCATGGAAGGGGCGAAACACCACGCCGCCAATCAGCTCAAGCCCGCGTGCGGCAAGCGCGTCACCCAGCAAAGCTGGATCTTCCGGCATGAAGCCGATAGGGCCCAATTCGATGCCGTCGTAGCCTGCTGCCTTGCATTCATCCAGCACGCGCGTCCAAGTTGGGTTGCGCGGATCGTCTGCAAATTCAACACCCCAGGAACAGGGTGCATTACCAATCTTGATGGTCATGTTTCGCTCTCAAAAGTTTTCAATGTCTATCCAGCAGCGCCCCTCATGGGAACGCCAACCAGCTTCAATGATTTGGTTCACCAGCATGCCATCGCGGAAGGTTGGCCAGCGGGACTTGCCTTCGTGAATGGCCTGCAAAAAGTCTCGCGCCTCGATGATGATTTGGTCCTGGTACCCCGTACCGTGGCCGGGACCAAGGCAGAAGGACTTATAGTCCGGGTGCAGTGGACCTGTAAGAATCTTGGTGTAGCCGCGTCGTTCTTCTGGCCCTTCGGCGCGATAAAGCCAAAGCGCATTTTGGTCTTCCTGATCGAAACGAATTGAACCTTTTGTACCGTAGATCTCATAGGCGTAACCCATCTTGCGACCGGTTGCGATGCGGCTCACAAACAATTGCCCCATGGCGCCGTTGGCAAATCGGCACATGATTGCGCTTTGGTCGTCGTTGGTAACGGAAACACCACCACGTGTAGCGTGAATAGTTGCAATGTCCGCCACAAGTGAGGTGATCGGGCCAGCCAGCGCCAAAGCTGCATTGACGATATGAGGAGCAAGATCACCCATATTGCCATTAGCACGGCCCTCCGTACGCCAGTCACCGGGCAAAGATGCATCCGACAGAAAATCTTCCGTGTGTTCGGCGCGCAAGAAGGTGATGTCACCGATTTCGCCGCGTTCAATAATCTGCCGTGCCAGCTGCGAGGCAGGCGTGCGAATGTAGTTGAAACCCACCATGTGAATGCAGCCGCTCTTTTCAGCTGCCGCCACCATGGCGCGGCTTTCATCAAGTCCAAGTCCGAGCGGCTTTTCACACAGCACATGTTTGCCCTTGGCAAATGCGGCTAGCGCAATGTCGTGGTGGGTCTCTTGCGGACTTGCAATTACGATGGCCTCAACGGCTGGATCATCCACCAGTTTGCGCCAGTCGGATGTGGAACGCTTGAAACCAAACTGCCGCGCTTTACCAGCAGCTCCGGCTTCTGTGGTGGTACAGATCATTTCCAGCGAAGGGCGAAGGGCTGTGTCAAACACCGCACCAACCGCAGCCATGGCCACGGAATGGGCCTTGCCCATGTATCCGCCTCCCACAATTCCGATACCAATATCAGCCACCAACGGATCCCTTTTTGCAAGCGCTTGCAAAACCAATAAACACCACCTATCTTGGCGCGTCAAGACGTCTGGAGTATATCAATGCACACCCCTGCCCGCACCATCCGCCTGACGACTGCACAAGCTTTGGTTCGACACCTTGCCAACCAATTCATCGAAATTGACGGCGTAAAGCAACGTCTGTGTGGCGGCGGCTTCGGCATCTTTGGCCATGGCAACGTTATTTGCCTAGGCGAAGCTTTGTATGAGTATCGCAAGGAACTACCTTTGTGGCGCGGGCAGAACGAACAGTCGATGGCGCTGGCCGCAGTTGCTTACGCAAAGCAAAAACTGCGCCGCCGCTTCATGTTCGCAACAGCTTCCGCTGGGCCTGGCACCACTAACATGGTTACCGCTGCGGCTGTGGCTCATACCAATCGGTTGCCTATTCTGTTCCTGTGCGGTGACACCTATGTCAGCCGCTTGCCCGATCCTGTTTTGCAGCAAGTTGAACATTTCGGTGATCCGACGCTAAGCGTGAATGACGCTTTCAAAAGTGTCACGCGCTACTGGGACCGCATCACTCACCCAGCTCAAATCATCCAGTCGCTGCCTCGCGCAATTGCGACCATGCTCGACCCTGCTGATTGTGGCCCCGTTTTTTTGGGGTTGCCACAGGACGTACAAGGTTGGAGTTACGACTACCCTGAGGAATTTTTCGCAGAACGCGTTCACGCCATCCGCAGGCAATCACCAGACGAAACTGAGGTTCAACAAGCTGTATCATTGCTGAAAGTCAGCCAAGCGTCCTGTCATCATCGCGGGCGGTGGTGTGCAATATTCCGGCGCTTCAGCTGAACTGCTGGACTTTGCGGTGCGGCACAATATCCCTGTCGTCGAAACCATCGCAGGTCGCGCCAATATTTTGCACGGACACCCTCTCAACATTGGCCCAATTGGCGTGACTGGTTCCAACTCAGCCAACGCAGTTGCGGCACAGGCTGATTGCATTCTCGCCGTGGGAACACGACTACAGGATTTCACGACAGGTTCATGGACGGCCTTTGACCGCGATGCACGCATTATCACCATCAATGTAGGCCGCCATGACGCGACAAAGCATATGGCAACGCCGATTGTGGGTGATGCACTACTCTCGCTCATTAAGCTCTCTCAAGTTCTGGGTGACCATCGCGCATCAGTTGAATGGGCATCCAGCGCCGACGATGAACGCAAGGCATGGAATGCCTATGTTGACACTAACACGTCGCCCAAGACACCCGAAGGTTCGAACCGCCCCATGTCCTATGCTCAGGTGATCGGGGCTATCAACACACTTTGCCATCCACGCGACCGGGTTGTCGCTGCAGCAGGCGGACTTCCCGCTGAAGTCGCGGCCAACTGGCGTACACTTTCCATCGGCACCGTGGATGTGGAATTTGGCTATTCCTGCATGGGATATGAAATTGCAGGCGGCTGGGGTGCGCGCATCGCGCAAATGGAAACGGAGCCCGAACGCGACACCATCGTCTTTACTGGTGATGGCTCCTACTTGATGATGAATTCTGACATCTATTCGTCGGTACTCAATGGACGCAAGTTGATCATCATCGTCTGCGACAACGGCGGTTATGCCGTCATCAACAAGCTGCAAAACAACACTGGCAATGTGTCCTTCAACAATCTGATTGCCGACTGCAACATCGAGAGTGAACCTTTCTCCGTGGACTTCGCAACCCACGCCCGCACCATGGGCGCTGCCGCAGAAGACGTACATTCAATCGACGAGTTGAAACTGGCCTTTGGCCGCGCCCAACAGTCAAAGAAGACCTATGTCATCAGCCTGAAGGTTGATGCCCATGAAGGATGGACGAAAGAAGGCCACACCTGGTGGGAAATCGGCACACCTTCCGTCTCGAACCGTGTGGAAATCCTGCAGGCCCACGATGATGTAGAACGTGGCCGCCAACGCCAACGTGTAGGCGTGTAATGATGTTCGAACCTCTGCGCGGAAATCAGTTTTCTCGTGGTCGGCCGTGCGGGCCTTGACCTCTATGCCGATCCTCCAGGTACGGAAATAGAAAATGCGTCGAGCTTTCATGCCGCATTGGGTGGCTCTGCCGCCAACATAGCAGTCGCTATTGCGCAGCAAGGTGGAACGTGCGCGTTGCTAACTGCTGTCTCTGATGATGCAGTTGGTCGTTACACCCAAAAAGCATTGGCGGGTTATGGTGTTGACACAGCATATGTGAAAACCGTGGGTGGTGAAGCGCGGAATTCCTTGGCTGTCGTTGAAACCCGTGCTGAAAATTGCCAGTCGGTGATTTACCGCAACGGCGCGGCAGATTTTGAGCTGTCGGATACTGATGTCAGTTCAGTTGACTACAATTCATTTTCAGCTTTGATTGTCACTGGAACGGGGCTGGCGCGAGAACCTTCACGTGGCGCAACATTCAAAGCGCTAGCACTTGCACGTGCTGCTGGGCTGGTGACAATCATTGATATAGACTACCGCCCCTATTCTTGGGCGTCGAAAGCAGAAGCGCGCCAAATCTGTTCACAAGCCGCCGACTATTGTGACATTGTTGTTGGCAATGATGATGAGTTTGCCGTGCTTTCAAATGGCGGCAACAGTTTGCAACATGCGGAAGTCGATGGCCCGTGTGCAAGGCCGCATCATCGTTCACAAGATGGGTGACAAAGGCTGTGTCACTTTCACAAATGGTACACGTTTTGATACGCCCATATTCAAGGTGAAGGCATTGAAGCCCACAGGCGCTGGCGATGGCTTTATGGGCGGCTTCATTGCAGCTCTTGCCGCTGGAGCTTCAATGCAGGACGCGGTGCGCAGGGGTGCAGCGACGGCTGCCATCGTGGTAACCAGAGTTGGTTGTGCACCAGCCATGCCCAGCGCAGCAGATGTCCAAGCTTTTATGCAAACGCACGCGAATTGAGGATCGGCCGACATGCACATTCCGCCACACAACAATTTCAATAAACCCATCATTGATATTGATAATGACCATGTGCCTTTGAACTATTTCAACATTGTGAAATTGGTTGCAGGGCAGAGTTTTGAATATCAAGTGCCGGGTTACGAAACGGCCATCGTACCCGCGACTGGCACCGTCGATGTCAACATTGGAGGTGAATACTTCAACGCAATCGGACAACGTGGTGTTAATGTATGGGATGGTGAACCTGAAGGCGTCTATGCTCCATCATCGGCCTATGTGACGATCGTATGCAAATCTGACAATGCAGAAGTATTCATCGCAGGCGCACGTTTTGACGGTGAACTCATGCCCTTCGCCGTGCGCGCCGCCGACATCGACAAGATCCAGTATGGTTCGGACGACACCAAGACCCACCGGAAGATAAAACACATTCTCGGCACCAAATATCATGGCCGCGTCGGGCGTTTGCTGGTGTCTGAACTCTTCACCGTCGGTCAAGGCGGTTGGTCCGGCTTTCCTCCCCACAAGCATGATACAGATCGACTACCGATCGAAACCCGACATGATGAAACCTATAATTTCCGCTTTCGTCCTAACCATGGCTTTGGCCTGCAACTGGTGCAGCGCGAAGACGGCAAAATGGGTGACGCCTATCATCTCATGGATGGCTCTACCGTTGTCCTTGAAAAAGGCTACCACCCTTGCGTCGCCGCACCGGGTTATGAAATGTATTATTTCACCATTCTAGGTGGGTTGAGCCAACGCTCCCTGGTACAGTTCTTCCAACCTACCCACGCTTACCAAGTTGAAACAATCCCGGGCATTAAAGATATGATTGCCAAGTTCAAATGACCGTTGCCACGCTGAATGATGTGCTGCGGCCTGCAATGGCTGGCAACTATGCTGTGGCAGGTCTTGTTGTGCTCGGGTGGGAAGATGCGAAAGCCTATGTCGAAGCGGCAGAAGAAGCGCAGCTTGCCGTTATTTTGCAAGCAGGGCCGGGTTGCCGCAGGCACACGCCAGTCCCCATACTCGGCAAGATGTTTCGCTATCTTGCCGAGCAGGCAACTGTGCCTGTGGTATGTCATATTGACCATGCCCGCAGCGTGGAAGAATGCCAAGAAGGCATCGACCACGGCTTCAGTTCGGTGATGATTGATGGCTCAATGCTGCCACTTGCCGAGAACATTGCTATCACACGACGTGTGGTTAACCTTTGCAAACCGCATAATATTTCAGTTGAGGGCGAAATTGGGGTTGTCGGATACAGTGGTGGCGCCGTTTCTGCGTACACCTCTCCTGAAGAGGCCACTGCCTTTGAACACGAAACCGGAATTGACGCATTGGCCATCTCAATTGGTAACGTGCACCTGCAAACTGAAAAACATGCTGACATCGATATGGAAGCACTCCGTGCCATCGAGGCGGTGACAACTGTCCCACTGGTTTTGCACGGCGGCAGCGGCATTCCCACAAGCGTGCGACAACGATTGGCCATGACCAGCAGGGTGAAGAAATTCAACATCGGGACAGAATTGCGCATGGCCTTTGGTGAGGCATTGCGAACTATCCTTGCCCATCAACCAACGGAATTTGACCGCAACAAATTGCTCAGCGATACAGTCCCATTCTCGCGCAACGTTGCCAAGTCAGTGATACAGGAATTATCAAACGGAAAAACAAGCTGACAGCCTTCGTCACGCAGATCAAACCGTGACAAGTCCCATAGTGCGTCAATTGGGTCGTGAGACAAATGCCGCAGCAGTTTGGTTGGCCAATCGGCAGGCGTCAATGAGCAGCACGCCGGATGCAAGTTGAGCACAAAGTGCGCCGACAAAACAATCTCCCGCGCCATGGGTCGAGGTCACACGCACTGGAATGGACTCAATTTCTACAATTTTGCCCGACGCGTCGGCAACGACAAGCCCCTCGCCGCCTAATGTGATAATCACTGATCGCGAGGTGCTGGTGAGCTTATCCAGTGCTGCTCGTGCTTCCGCCCTGTTGGTAACAGTGCGGCCACTCATGGCCTCTGCTTCCACCCGATTGACGATCAGAACATCGATGAGATTCAAAAGTTCTTGCGATAGCTCACGTGCGGGTGCCGCGTTGATAACCACCTTTGCACCTGTTTCGCGAGCCGCTTTTGCTATTGCAAAGTTTACTTCTTCAGGCACTTCATTCTGCAAGATCAGAACCTTGCCACCACCAAGCTTTGTCCACTGCCCCTGCAGCAGGTTCGTATCAATCGAGCGATTTGCTCCCGATACGATGACAGCACCATAATCACCATCATCCTGCAGAATCGCAACACTCATGCCAGAACCAACTGATGGATCAACGGACAAACAACTGACGTCCACACTCTGTGAGATAAGATTGGCGTGTAATGTCTTGCCAAATGCATCTTCGCCAATGCAACCGATCAAGGCTGTTTTGGCACCAGCTCGCGCTGCTTGTACTGCTTGATTTCCACCTTTGCCGCCACAGACTTGGTGCCATGCACTTCCAATCGCGGTCTCATCAATTATTGGCAAAGTTTTCGCATTGACAACAATGTCGAGGTGCAGACTGCCACATACAATGACATCAAAAGCAGGTTTCATTTTTATAAGACCACTTCCGGCAGAGCCGTTTTTTAGAGATGGTTGAGATCAAATGCGAATTGCCCCCAATTTTCTGATGAAGCAAGCCGAATGAATTTACATCTATGAAATGCACAATGGGCCGTCGTTGTTAAAAATCGTATCGACCAGCATTGAACCAAATTGTGATCGCGTTTGCCTCCAAGTCAGTTCAATTTGCTCGCAAGGCCATAATGTTGCGCCAGCCATAACCGCACAGTCGGCACATAAACTGGTTTTGAAATTTTTTCGGCATCGCCAACCCGACGCCGAAAAACTACGCCGCCATCATACGATTCACTTCATTCACGAGATCGCGCAAATGAAACGGCTTTGAAAGAACTTTGGCATCTTTGGGGGCCTGTGAATCAGGGTTCAGTGCCACAGCAGCAAAACCTGTGATGAACATAATCTTCAAGGCAGGGTCTAACTCAGCAGCACGGCGCGCCAATTCAATGCCATCCATTTCAGGCATCACGATGTCCGTGAGCAGCAAATCAAAATTTTCTTGTTTAATTTCTTCAAACGCACTCGCACCTTCGCCGAAGGCTGTCACGGCGTGGCCAGCCTTTTCCAAGGCTTTCACCAGAAAGCGGCGCAGATCATCATCGTCTTCAGCAAGTAAAATGCGGGCCATGGGCTGGGTCAATTGCGTTTCCTGTATCACTATGCGACGGCCTGTGCCGCCAATCAATGCCTGTTCGTAGCAGCAAGATACGTGCCAAGGAGTAAACAGCCCTTAAATGACATGGGTGGACAGTGAATTCCTTCTGCGCCATAAAGTTGAGGTAATGGACAATGCCGCTCAAGCCTTTGAGATTTTGGCCCCACCTCGGTGGTCGGCACCCATGGTGTTCAATTCGCCCCATAGCGGCCATGAATTGCCAGCCGAATTTCTGCGACAGTCCGCTCTAAATGAAAGCCAACTTTGCGCTTCAGAGGACAGTTACGTTGACGAATTATTTTCGGGTTGCATAGAAGCTGGAGCCCCTCTCATGCGGGCGCTGTTCTCCCGAAGCTTTCTGGATTTGAACCGAGAGCCCTATGAACTTGATGCGCGCATGTTTAGCGGCAAATTACCCGCTTATGCCAATGTCGGCTCGCCCCGCGTGGCTTCGGGCCTTGGAACTATTCCCCGCACCGTCGGCGATGGACTTTTGATTTATGACGGCCCAATCCAGCTTGAAGACGCCTTGACGCGTATCGAAACCTTTTATCGCCCCTATCATCGCACGATTGGGAACTTGCTTGATCAAGCTCATGCGGCAACAGGTTTCGCGCTTCTCGTGGACTGCCATTCGATGCCTTCAAGTGCTGTGGCCCATATGAAAGGCGCAGCAGGGCCTACACCTGACATCGTACTGGGAGATCGCTTTGGTAGCGCCTGTTCGGCTGATCTAACTGAATTAATCGAATGCCATTTGAGTGCTGCAGGCCTTCGTGTGTTGCGAAACAAACCCTATTCGGGTGGCTTTTTCACCGAGAACCATGGCCGTCCACGCCAGAATCGCCATGCCATTCAAATTGAAATCAACCGTGCACTTTATATGAATGAAGTTACGCGCGCGCGCGGCTCAAGTTTTCAAGCTCTGCAAAATTTGCTCACCGGCATGATCAACCGATTGGCGGTGCATATTGCACCGCAACAAGAACACTTGGTTGCCGCAGAATAAAAAAAGGGCCGATACACCAAGGTGACCGGCCCAAGTCTAGGGAGGAAACGCCCAAAAGGGCAGTGAGGGAGAACAAAGTCCTCAAGCTCACGAGCCTGATTTGGCACTGCACCGAAACTGTTTCAAGGGCTATTTTTGACCGCCAGATCAAGAAATTCTCAAAGAATTGCTGATAAAGCTCGAAAATCTCAAGCAAACCGCTGAATTAAATAGATAAAATGAGTTCCTAGGCTGATATTTCAGAGCTATGCAAATTTTGCAACCTTTGGACTATTTGTTGCATCGCAGCATAACCAACAAATTTCGGGCTAAAACTGCCACGCTTGCCTCTGTTTAAACATCCGCTAAAGCTGAAACAACCATGACCAAACAACCCGACTGGGACCACCTCACCCGCTTTGCCCAACACCTTGCAAATGCCGCCGGCGATGCCATCCTCCCGCACTTCCGCAAAAATGCCCCGATCGATGTCAAAAAACATGAACATTGGGACCCCGTCACAGATGGAGACCGCGCAGGCGAACTTGCAATACGTGCTTTAATTGAAGAACATTTCCCCGATCACGGTATTATCGGCGAGGAATTTGGTACCAAAACAGGTAAGTCAGATTTCACATGGGTTCTCGATCCCGTAGATGGCACCCGCGCTTTTGTTATTGGACTACCGACTTGGACAACCCTGATCGGCCTTTATCAAAATGGCGCAGCCTCGCATTGGTGTGATGAACCAACCTTTCATAGGGGACATGTTCTACGGTAACCCTGATGGTGCTTGGCTGGATCATCGTGGCCACGTTGAAACTCTCAAAGTAGGTCACTGCGACAAACTTGGGCGAAGCCATGCTCGGCACGACGACACCACATCTCTACAAAGGCAAAGACCGAGACGGCTTTGAAAACCTCCGTCATGCCGTGAAAATGGCACGCTATGGCGGCGATGCCTATTTCTTTTCCCTCGTTGCTGCGGGTCACCTCGACATTGCAATGGATGCAGGTCTGCAGATCTATGACATCGCCGCCTTACTCCCGATCATTCGCGGAGCAGGCGGCTTGGTGGGCTCGTGGTCCGACAATGACATCACGCAAGGCGGGCACATCCTCGCACCATCAAACCAATACTTGCTTGATGCCGCGCGCGAAAAAATGCTGGACCTCTAGATTTTTAACAATCTTATAGCCCACACGGAAGCAGCTGAAACGCTGCCTGACAGCACAGTGCCCCACGCAAGATCAATCAAAGCAACGCGGGTTGTAAAGCCTTTAAGTGTCGCTAAATTTGTGAAGTCGTAGGTCGCATAAGCAACCAAGCCAAAAAATCCACCAAGCAAAAAAACCTTGCCAATGCTCGTCGCCTGCAATTGCGGCGTGACGACGAAGACAAGTAAACCTAAAGCGAAAATCGCATAGAATAAAAATGCCACGGCAAAGTTGGGCTTGTCACGCAGCAGACTTCCAATTTCAGGCACATAAATCAAACGCCCCGCATTGGTTAGCCAAACCGCATCAAGTGCCAGAAAAATCGCAAAAACGACTCCATACTGCAAAAGCATTTGACGCATTCTCAATCCCCTTTTCCAACATTACGCGCAAACGCAAGCCGAGGATCAAAAAACAATCAATCTTCGCGATAAACCCGTTCGCGCTTTTCGTGGCGTTCTTGCGCTTCGATTGATAGCGTTGCAATCGGTCGTGCGTCCAAGCGTTTCAATCCAATCGGATCGCCCGTCTCTTCGCAATACCCATAGGTACCATCTGCAACACGCTTCAACGCTGCATCAATCTTTGAAATCAATTTGCGTTGCCGATCACGCGTCCGAAGTTCGAGCGAACGATCTGTTTCCGAAGACGCACGATCTGCAATATCAGGAAGAATATGATTTTCATCTTGCAAGTGACCAAGCGTCTCCTTGCTCTCCTTGATAATGTCTTCTTTCCACAACATCAGCTTGCGACGGAAATATTCCACCTGCCGCTCATTCATAAACGGCTCATCATCTCTGGGCCGATAGTCTTGATCTAACACACTGGACATAGACAATTTCTCTCCACCGTCGATTGGCGGGCTTATAGCGGCGCAATACGAGAGGAGCAAGACATGCTAATAAATTGAAATAAAACCAAAAAATATAAAAACAGCAAATTCCTCGGCGGAATCACCCCCAAAAGCCTACTTCAAAAACGCATCGCCCCTTTCCAGAAAGTTACGCGCCTGCATCAAAACAGGACGTTAATTCTAAAATGCACTTAACGCAAAATTAGCGGGATTCATGCAATTTGAATGAGTGTGACATTTATTGGGTTGTGAAAATGCGTTTGTATCCAGTTTTAGCCTTGATGACATCAGCCTTCGCCCTAGCAGCTTGCGCTGGTGGAGGTGGTGGGGCCAGTTTTGGAGGCTCGGTGTTGGGCGCTGGTGGCGTCGCATCAGGCGTCACTTCGCTCTGCCCACTTACGGGCGTTGACAACACACCTGATCCAACTTGCACAGGCACGACAACCGGTTCAACAACTCCACCAGCCGCCGTCGATACAGACGGCGATGGCGTTCCCGATGTAGATGACACCGATGGCAGTGGTGGTTCTGGTTCAGGCGGCAACTCCACAGGTTTAAGCACGGGTGATCGCACCCTTTTATCGAAGACATTTGTTTTTGACGAACCAACGACCGCGGCAACAGCCCTCTCGACAGTTCGTTCAAGCGCGACCGCGACTGCCGCTGAAACAACGGCTGCTATCCTTTCAGCTAGCAAACCCACAAGTTTGACTTATGCAATCGACACCAAATCTGCCAGCAATTCGGAAATTGCCGTTCAAGTTGCCATGGCCGAACACCGCAACGGCACCAGAGACTTGCGTTGGATTAACTTAGGGCACCATACATTTGTTGCTTCAGGTGCAACAATGGTAAATGGTTATCCTGTACTTGATGATGCGTCGGGCAACCCCGTGATTGAGTATAACCCTATTATGGGTTCCTTTCAAAATACCACAACTGGTGACCGCGTTGATTTCCGCGATGATCTCTATTGGAATCAACTGTCTGCCTATATGGATTCGCGTGCCAATGGCGGCACGGGCACAAATTACCGCGAATATCGCGTTTGGGATCGATCAGCGGGCGGTGCAAATCGCGATGAGTTGATGCAGGTTTGGGCCTTCGACGATAGCTATGCCATTCAATATCAAAATTCCACACTCGCAGAAGATCCAAAACATCATGCGTGGAGTTATGGCGGCAACGCAGCAACAAATATGCCCCTCGCCGGACAAGCCACCTATAGAGGTCGCTTTGTAGGCCACGCAAAGACTGAAAACTTCATCCAGCCTGATGGTGCCGAAGTCAGTCCGAATGCGCGCTGGAGTGTTCAAGGTCGTTCTGTTTTCGATACCAATTTCGGTACGGGCGAAATTCGCGGAACTTTGACACCTGAAACATGGATCAGCTTACAAGACGACAGGTATGTTCTTTGGAGCACCTCGATTGCAGACAATCCAAGCGCCGCTACAACTGATCTAACGCTTAACCCGAACTATCGTTTGATTTACGAAAACGAAGTGAAGATTAACGGCACAATTGCGGGCAATGGCACGCCAACGGGAAATACCTTCTCCGGATCAGCCCTGCTTCAGCAAGGGTTTGATACGGGCGATAACTCAGCCTTGGGTGGCTTCTACGGTGCAACTGGCAACGAACTTACCGGTGTGTTTTTATCCGACGGCGCAATCCAATCACCCGTTGGTGGTTCCGACGGTATTGTTGAAAACCGTGAAGGCTATATCACCATCACCGGCGCCTTCAACGCAAACTGCACCAATCCTGGCGGCGTATGCGCACCCTGATCCAATTTAACGCCAAGCAATTCCAGCGCGCAGCACTCTGTGCGCTGGTTTTTTTCTGTGGTTCCCAAACCATTGCTGCTGCCGCACCAAGCGAACAGCAAATTGCTGCCTATGAAGCTGCACCTGAGAATGAACGTGTAAAACTGCTCATCCATTTAGCCAAATCGGGCAATCATAACGATGCTGCCCAACTCTTAGAGCAGTTCCCACTTGAAGGTCCGCACGCTGCCAATCGCACACTCTTCATTGAAGGTTTGATACTGCGCGCCAATGGCGACCTGACAGGCGCAGCCGAAAATTTTCGTGCGGCCCTTGCCCAAGACCCAAGCCTAACTTTGGTACGCGCGGAACTGGCGCAAACCTTAGTGGTACTGCAGGAAGATGACAGCGCCAAGCACCACCTCAAATTGCTGGCCGCCGATGCGCCAAATGAAGAAGCAGCCCAAGGTGTCCGCTCGTTCCTTGACCAAGTCGATAGCCGCAAACCTTATAAATTCTCAGGCTATGTATCTCTTGCGCCATCGACCAACTTGAACAGCGGCTCGAAACACACGACCGTTTATTCTCCTGTATTTGGCGCGGCACTTGATATTGATGATGCAAGCCAAGCCAAAAGCGGCATTGGCGTCGCAAGCGGTGTCAAAGCTGCTTATTCCAAACGGCTTGGAAATGATTTTACATTTGTAGCAGCGGGTAGTGCCGATGCCCGCCTTTTCAATGACCCTGACTTTAACAGCTACAGCTTGAGCCAATCCATCGAAATGCGCCATTTGGTGAAGCATGGTTATGTGGGACTTGGCGCAGTTGCAAGCCAATCACTCGAAAACGATGACTTCGGCCTGTCCTATGTCTCTTATGGCCCGCGCATGTCGGCCTCCTTGCAATTGACGGCCAAAAATCACTTATCCAGCAGCGCAACCTACGAATGGCGCGACAACTTGCAAAGCGGTGGTACTGACGGCACAGCTTTGATGTTCGATGCTGCCTGGACTCATGGCTTCAATTCCAGTTTCAGCGGAACCTTGCTAGGTGGCTATGACGTCATCAATTCCGACGTTGACCAACAGTCCTACAATTCAATCACGGGCGGATTATCGATCTATAAGGAGCTGCCGTTTGGTATCACAACCAACGCGTCGGCGATCATCGCTAAGAACGATTTTGAAGGTTACTACGCGCTTGCCGGAGCCTTTCGCAAAGACAAGCGCCTCACGGGCAGTGTGCAAGTCACTAAACGCGATTGGAACCTCTACGGCTTCGCACCCTCGCTATCCTACACCTACACAAACAATCTTTCGAACATCAGCCTCTACGACTTCGATAATCATGCCGTTGACTTCCGCTTGACCAAGGATTTCTGAGACCATTGCCGGAATGCCTTGGGGAAGCTAAACGAGCGTCCATGCGTTTTTCATCGAGCCAACAATTCCGCGACATCCCCCGCAAAGCCGTCACCGTTCTCGGCATGTCAGGTGTGGGAAAAACCACACTTGCGCGTTTGCTGTTAGATGCACATTGGTTTCAATATTCCGTCGATTACCGCATTGGCACGCGTTACATGGACGAATATATTACTGATAATTACAAGCGCGAAGCGATGAAAAACCCGTTTCTGCGTGAATTGTTGCGCTCAGATTCGATTTATATCAGCTCAAACATTACTTTCGATAATCTGGCGCCGCTTTCGACCTATCTTGGCAAGCCGGGAAATCCAGCACTAGGTGGCATTTCTTTTTCCGAATACAAACGTCGCCAAGCGCAACACCGTGATGCTGAAATTCGCGCCTTGATGGACGTGCCCGAATTTATTCGTCGCGCCCAAGATATCTATGGCTATGAAAATTTCATATGCGATTCCGGCGGCAGCCTCTGCGAAGTTGTAAACCCTGACGATTTAAATGACCCGGTCCTCAAAACCTTGGCCGAGTCCTCAGTGTTGCTTTACATAGAAGGCACGCCGGAGCACACGGCGATGTTGGTTGAGCGTTTCAAAAAATATCCCAAGCCCATGTATTATCAGCCCGCGTTTTTGGACGCGAAGTGGGCGGAATATAAAACCCTCAATAAAATCAAAAACGATGATGACGTAAACCCCGATGGTTTTGCTGTGTGGGGTTTTGAGCAACTACTGCATCATCGCATTCCCCTCTATTCTCGTATCGCCCAGAACTTTGGTTACACCGTGCGAATGCAAGACATTCCAAGAGTAACCTCCGTTGACGAATTCAATAAATTCGTCAGTTCTGCAATTGACCAGAAATAAGATCTTAAATCATGCCCATTCGTATTCCAAACCAGCTTCCGGCGCGCAGCATTCTTGAAAAAGAGGGTGTAAACGTCATGACGGAGGACAGCGCCGATCGTCAAGATATTCGCCCCTTGCGCATCGGTCTTCTCAACCTGATGCCGAACAAAATCAAAACTGAAACTCAGTTTGCAAGACTCGTGGGCGCTTCGCCTTTGCAGGTGGAATTGTCGCTGGTGCGCATGACCAACCACACGCCAAAAAACACATCGCAAGACCATATGCTGGCATTCTACGATACATGGGAAGACGTAGCTGCGCAAAAATTCGATGGCTTCATCATCACTGGCGCACCCATCGAGCAAATGCCATTTGAAGATGTCACCTATTGGGACGAACTCACGCAGATTTTTGATTGGACACAAACCCACGTGCAATCGACGATGAATATCTGCTGGGCTGCACAGGCCGCGCTTCACCACTTTCATGGCGTGGAAAAACACCCTCTCGTACAAAAGGCGTTCGGCGTTTACCGCCACCGCAACTTGCAACCTTCCTCACCATTCTTACGCGGCTTCAGCGATGATTTTTCCATGCCCGTATCGCGTTGGACGGAAGTGCGCAAAGCTGATTTGCCAGCCAACGCCGGACTCGAAATCTTGATGGAGTCAGACGAAATGGGACTGTGTCTTATCAATGATCCAGCCCATCGCTCGCTCTACATGTTCAACCACATTGAATATGATACGCGGTCTCTGGCAGAGGAATATGAGCGCGACATTGCAGCCGACAAGCCCATTGCTGTGCCCGCCCATTATTACCCCGGCGACAACCCAAAGGTAACGCCCGAAAACCGCTGGCGCAGTCATGCCCATTTGCTATTTGGCAATTGGATCAACGAAGTTTACCAGTCTACTCCATTTGACCTTGCGGACATCGGCAAAAACTGACTTCAAATTCGCTCTTGTCATTGCCCTAATCACACCCCAACTATGGGCGCTTGATCATGGGGCGTGACGACTTTGAATTTTCAGGACTTTCTGGACGGTGGGCGGATTGCGGCAGGTGGCATAAAAGACTTTGCCACGGGTCTCGTTAACCCCACTTTGCGCTTGGGCGTCACGGGCCTGTCCCGCTCCGGAAAAACCGTATTCATAACAGCCTTGGTTCACGCACTGTTGAAAGGGGCACGCCTTCCGGTGTTTGACGCCTATGCCAAAGGCCGCATCACCCGTTGCTATCTTGAGCCACAACCCGATGACGACTTGCCGCGCTTTCCCTACGAGCTAAACTTGGAAAAGCTGACGGGTGAAAATCGCCACTGGCCGGAAGGAACAAGCCGCATCAGTCAGCTGCGCTTAACCATCGAGTATGAACCCCAAGGGCTTGATCGCCCGCAATCTGCATGGCGGAAAACTGCATCTCGATATCATCGACTATCCCGGCGAGTGGTTGCTCGATTTGCCACTGATGGCCCAGACATATGCTCAATGGTCCGCATCGACAATCGCAGCTGCGCGCAAACTGCCACGCCTACAACATGCAACATCTTGGCTCGGACATGTGGCCCAACACCCGGCAACTGAAACGACCAGCGAACACACAGCCATGGAAGCGGCAAAACACTTCACGGCTTATTTAGAACGATGCCGTGAAAGCGATGTATCACTCTCCACACTTCCACCTGGTCGCTTTCTCCTGCCCGGAGATTTGGCAGGATCGCCACTGTTATCTTTTGCACCATTGGATGTGTCAGCAGGATGCAATCTTCGAACAAGGAACATTGGGCGCATTGATGCAACGACGCTATGACTCTTATGTCACTAAAGTCGTGCGCCCATTCTTCTTTGGCCACTTCGCAAGGCTGGACCGCCAAATTGTTTTGGTTGATACGCTCACCGCTTTGAATGCAGGTTCGGCTGCTGTAGCAGACCTCAAAAAAGCCATCAGCGATGTCATGGCCTGCTTCAGAACCGGCGGAAACAATATTGTTACAGAACTCTTTGGTCGAAGGGTCGATCGTGTTCTCTTTGCAGCTACAAAAGCAGATATGCTGCATCACCAGGGTCATGACAATCTCGAAGGTATCCTCCGTACATTGATTGATGAAGCGGCTATTCGCGCAGGTGCAACAGGTGCAGCCTATGAAGTGGCCGCGATCGCCGCGATCCGCGCTACACGCGAAGCGACGATCAAACAAAAGGGCGAAGACTTATCCTGTATCGTCGGTACGCCAGAGCATTCGGAATTGATTGCGAGCACAACATTTGACGGCACCAAAGAGGCTGCCATATTCCCGGGCGACCTGCCCAAGGATCCACAAGCCGCGCTGGATGGCAGCTTGGAAGGCAAATTGAAATTCGTGAAGTTCCGCCCGCCACTCTTAAAAGACGGCACATTCCCCCATATCCGCCTCGACAAAGCCGTTGAATTTTTGTTGGGAGATCGTCTGCAATGACCAACAACCATCGTGCTCCACAAGCGTTCGTGCTCCCTGATTCTGACGAGACATTGAGCAAGCCCGCCAAGACCAAACTGCGCAGCAAGCCACCGGAAATCATTTTCGAGGCAGAGCTAGAACACACCGACATTGTAACTCTACCCCGCACCACGGGCGCCTCGACACCCCGCCGCTTCCGCTGGTTCGCTCTTCTCATCACTGCCCTCTTCACGCTGTTTACCATGTGGGTCAGCCTTTCCACGGTTCAGTTGATCGAAAGCTTCTTCGTCCGCAGCCCTTGGCTGGGGTGGATGGCACTTGGCGTGGCGGGCGTCGCGGCTTTTGCTGCAATCGCCATTGTCGTCCGAGAAATCATTGGCCTTATGCGCCTCAACAAAATTGAACGCCTGCAAGAACACGCTGCTCGCGCCATCAATCTCGATGAACAATCTTCAGCCGAGCTGGCTTGCAACGAGCTACAAGACATCTACGCCGGACGCGCTGACACCAAGTGGGGGCTTGAGCAATTCAAAAGTCATCGCAACGATATTCTTGATCCGCGCGACCGCGTGAAACTTGCTGATAGTCTTTTGCTCAAGCCATTGGATGAAACCATCCACAAAATCATCGCCCGCCGCGCCCGCCGTGTGACATTGCTCACAACGGTCACGCCAGCAGCTGTACTCGACATACTGTTCGTCGCAGCACAAAATCTCAGCATGCTCCGTGAAATCGCAACCCTCTACGGTGGTCGCCCCTCAACATTTGCGACATTAAAATTGGCCCGTATGGTCGCAACACATCTGGCCGTCACAGGTGGTTTGGCGTTGTCAGACAATCTTATTCAACATTTCATTGGCAAAGGCTTACTCGGCAAATTATCAGCGCGATTTGGCGAAGGTGCCGTGAACGGCATTCTCACTGCCCGTATTGGGCTTGCCGCCGCCAATGTGTGCCGCCCCATCCCGCGCGCAGCAGCGACCGGCGACACATTGACGAGCCTTTTGAAAGAAGTCATGACTTTTGGCGAAAAAGGTGTTCCCAATGACAAAGATTGATGCCGCCGTTCAAAGCCGTCATAATTTCCGCAACACACTGCACACCGTGTTGTTGATTGCTGGAACAGGCTTGATCATGGGCGTACTCGCCTACACGATGCTCGGTTGGGCTGGATTATTGGGTGCAGCAGTATTTGGCGCAATAGGCATTGTAAGCCTTGGACGCGTTTCGCCTAAAATGGTGTTGGGACTTTATAAAGCACGACCACTTTCGGAACACGAAGCGCCACAGCTCCACGAAATCATGCGTGAACTTTCACAACGCGCAAACCTACCGTCCGTGCCCACACTCCATTATGTGCCAACCAAAATGATGAACGCCTTTGCCGTAGGACGCGAAGAAGATTCCGCGGTTGCAGTAACCGATGGCTTGCTGCGTGCAATGAACATGCGCCAAATCGCTGGCATTCTGGCCCACGAAGTATCTCACATCAAAAGTGGAGACTTGAAAGTCATGGGATTGGCCGATGTCCTTAATCGCATCACTTCAATCCTCTCTAACATCGGCTTAATTGGCGTACCACTGGTATTCGGGACAGGCATCAACGTTCCCATTCTTGGCCTCGGCCTCATGATTGCGGCCCCTACCCTCGGCGGGCTTTTGCAACTTGGTTTATCCCGCGCCCGCGAATATGACGCCGATCTTGATGGCGCAACATTAACAGGTGATCCTGAAGGTCTGGCTTCGGCGCTTGCCATTTTGGAAGAACGTCAAGGTGGGAAATGGGAGGGATTGGTCTTGCCAGGCTCGCGATTGCCACAGCCATCACTGCTGCGCACCCACCCCAAAACCGCTGATCGCATCGCAAAGTTAATGGCGCTGCAAGGCCGTGGAACGGAACAGATTGTTGTGCGCCAGAGTGGGGAAAAGCCACACACATCTTTTGTGCCCCAAGTCAGCAACCCTAAAGTCCGCTGGCATCGATTGGGCGTTTACTATTGAAATTTAAGACTTTGTTTACCAATTTGGCAGGACGCAGGACTCTTTTAGTCAAATCTTCTGCATCATAGGGCATTGATTTCGAACCAAGGTGGAGTGACGGTTCATGCTCAAGGCCCTATCAGCTAACACGGCAGTGACGTCGTCTTCGACAACGTCAACCTCGCGCGTGGCTGCTGCTTCGACTTTGAGTGTTGTTGCAACGCCCTCTGCTTTGCGTGACCTTGAACATAAATGGCGCAAGCTCGAAAATCAGACTCAGAACCCAACACGTGTCTTTCAATCGTTTGATTGGGTCATGGCTTGGACAGATACCTACATCAACCAAAATTCCACAACCTCACTTCACATTCTCGCAGGTTATGAAGGCGATGATCTGGTATTCGTTTGGCCACTCATGCGTGCGCGCCGTCTTGGATTTTCAGTTTTAACATGGCTCTCAGACCCCTTCGGACAATACGGCGATGTTCTGTGCAGCAAAGGGCAAAATGCTAAGCAATGGATATCATCATCCATTACCTTTTTAAATCGGCTCAAGGACGTAGATATTTTGCGTTTGCGCCATGTTCGCGAAGACAGTCATCTCTTCGGTTGCGCCAATCTTCTCGTCAATGCACGCGTTCCGGACAAAGCGCCCTTCCTCGACTTCACCCAATTTGCTGATGAAGCCGCCTATGATGCACGCTACACGTCAACGCAAAGAAAGCGCCGTAAGAAGATCCGCAAGTCCATCGAGGACTTAGGGGCAGTTTCGTTTACACGATTGCCCGTTGGTATCGTTGCCGATGCCGCAATTAAACAAGCAATTTTTGAAAAGAATGCTTGGCTTGAAGAACGTGGTCGCATCAACCGAGTGTTGGGCTGCCCCGGTCACCTCGACTTTTTGAAATCATTGTCACGTCGCATGAGTGGTAACGTTGATGTCGTCGTCACCGAATTGAAGGCGGGCGAAAAACCAGTGTCGTGGGAAGTGGGCTTCCGACACAATGGTATCCACTATGGCTACATCACGTCCCACGTGAATGCATTGACCGACTTATCACCCGGTCGGTTGCATATGGACTTGTCCCAACGTGCATGCCTGAACGATGGCATGAAAAGTTTTGACCTCATGGTTCCAAACGATGTCCACAAAGAGTCGTGGTCGTCTGCGACCGTGAACACAGAAGATTATTTCTTGCCGCTTTCACCATTGGGCTCCGTCATTGGTCACGGCTACCTGCGCTGGATACGTCCACTCTTCCGCAAGGTCTATTACAGTCTTGATCGCGAAACGCTGCGCCGGATCAATCTCAAAGTAACAATTTCGAACTTATTCAAGTCTGCAAAAGAGCCAAAACCCGATTGACCGTCGCTTGACGTTCATCGCCAGCCATAAATTTACAATGCGGCGGAACGCCTTTGGTAAGGTCACCGACAATTCCTTGCTGCAAGAGCTTGTTCATAAATCCATCAACATCACGCGGCGGGTGAAGGACACCCAAGCGAGCCAAGCTTTCACCAAGCCCCGCTTTTGCAGACCAATTTAAAGCGAAGGATGAACTTTCAAGTTTGTAAACCCAAGTAGGCTTTCCACTGTCCAACATGTCAGCAACCATCGAAACACTATCGGACGTCACGCACAACTCATCACAAAGCTTTAACGCAGGTTGGTAGGGATTAGGCCCCTCGCCGCGTTTATGGATACATTGCGCTGATGACAGTTGGCCGCCTACGATTTCAATTGCACCCTTCAGGCTGCGCGGCGAGTCGAGAAGAACAACACTTCCACCCAATTCGCGTGCGCGCGTTTCTGCAAAGCGCGTCCAAATCCTATGAGCGCCTCATCGTCCATAGCAATCGGAAACTTTCCACCGCCGATCACGCCCAGTATCCAAGGTTTTGGCAAGTGAGCCCAAACCGAA
This sequence comes from uncultured Alphaproteobacteria bacterium, assembly GCA_963779145.1. Taxonomy (GTDB): domain Bacteria; phylum Pseudomonadota; class Alphaproteobacteria; order Rhizobiales; family Aestuariivirgaceae; genus Aestuariivirga. The sequence goes on along the minus strand of CAVZXJ010000042.1, from coordinate 105,447 downwards.
TGAAAGTGTTGCAACTGGTCTTCACTTACATTTTTCAAACTCACAAATGGCACGGGCATAACCACCACATTGTCTAATTCTGGCAAACCGTACTGCGGTGTCGTCAGCACAAGATCAAACTCTGAAAGCGCCATGCGCGGGCGGCCAATATGTACGAGCTTGGTCTTGCCCTGCGATTGTCTTTTGATCCACAAGGCCACGGGAGCCGTGCGGCGACCTGTTGCCACAACCAAGTCCGGCCAGGGCGGATGTAGTAATTTTTTGGCGTCTTGTGTCAATTGCGAAACCCGCGCACCCAACAACCAATTTGGTATATTGTGAGATGCATTGAAAGAAAGCTGCTTGCCTTCCACGCGCCCACCCAGTTGAAGGGCTAAATCCATTGCCTGGGCTGTGTCGCCCGCGCGCACGCCTTTCAACACCCAAATCGAGGGACGCAACGGCAAGTCAGCGACCATTCAAACTAAAACTCTGTGTGCGCAACCGCCCATTGACGGACTTTTTGTGAACTGCAGTCATGCAAAATCTCCTGCAACTTCCTATGTACAGTCCGAGCCACTTTGTCCACAATCACGCGATGGCTGATGAATCACTCTTCCACTATAAAGACGTTCTCATCGTTCTCGCTGCGGCAGGCGTTGTTATCCCGTTGTTAATGCGATTGGGTTTCAGCAGTATTCTGGGATTTCTTGTTGTCGGCCTTTTGCTTGGCCCTCATTTATTGGGTCACCTCGTCGAAACCATTCCCGCACTTTCAATTTTTTCAATCGCAGATCCTGAGGCCATCGCTGGCCTTGCGGAACTTGGCGTGGTCTTTCTGCTGTTTTTAATTGGGCTTGAACTATCGTTTGAACGCTTGAAGACCATGCGCAAACTGGTGTTCGGTTTGGGTGGCTTACAAGTCATCCTGTCAACGCTCCTGCTTACATTCGTCGCATCTGCAATGGGCTTTACTTCAAAGCAAGCCATCGTGATCGCCATGGCGTTGGCCTTGTCATCCACCGCCATCATCATTCAGCTATTCACCGATGAAAAGCGGTTAGGCTCGCAAGCTGGCCGCATCAGCTTTTCCGTTTTGTTGATGCAAGACTTGGCCGTCATCCCAATGTTATTGATCGTGTCCGCACTTGCAGCACCGAACACCAGTAACTTGGCTATGGGAATATTATGGGCCGTCGCGCAAGCCATAGTGGCAGCTATTTTAATTGTGATTGTTGGCCGTTATCTTCTAACGCCACTGCTGCGCATGGTAGCTTCAACACGAAGCCCTGACCTGTTTATGGCAGCTGTCTTGTTCATTGCCTTAGGCGCCGGTGCCGCTGCAACAGTTGCAGGCCTATCCATGGCGCTTGGCGCATTTATCGCAGGCCTCGTATTGGCAGAAACCGAATATCGCCGCGCAGTTGAAGCCATTATCGAGCCTTTCAAAGGGTTGTTGCTCGGTCTTTTCTTCTTGCTGGTCGGGATCAATCTTGATCTGGGGTTATTGCTGCAATCGCCGCTGCAAATAATTGCCCTTACCCTTGCCGTCATTGCGGCCAAGTTTTTGGTGGTTATGCTGTTGGGGAAACTCTTTCGCTTGCCAAGCCGTTCAACGCTAGAGGCTGCCTTGTTATTGGGCCCAGGTGGTGAATTCGCATTCGTTCTTTTGGCCTCAGCAGTTACCTTAGGTTTGTTTCAAAAATCCGAAACAGCATTGACGCTGCTCGTCGTCACATTGTCGATGGTGGCCATTCCATTTTTATCTCGCTGGGCAAAATCGTTGCGAACGGCAATTGAGAAAAAACAAAGTGCAAACGGCATACCTCACGAAGCCCCGCCTGAACAACAATCGTCCCATGTTATTATTGCTGGCTTTGGTCGCGTTGGCACACTTGTGGCAGATATGTTGAAAGAGCAGGAGTTGAAATACGTTGCGGTCGATTTCGATATCGACAACGTACGCCGTGGTCGCAAAGCTGGATATGAAGTGTATTTTGGTGACGCTTCAAATTTGGATTTTCTCGAGCGCTGCGGTTTGAAAGAGGCAAAAGCACTCGCCATCACTATGGATGCGCCAGCGCGCGTTGAGCAAATCTTGCGCAATGTGCGCGAACATCAAAAGGAGATCAAAATCATCGCCCGCGCCCGCGATGAGCGACACGCACAAAAACTTTATGATGCGGGCGTCACTGAAGCCGTGCCTGAAACTATCGAAGCCAGTTTGCAACTCGCTGAGGCACTTCTGGTGGAAACCGGCGTACCCATGGGGCTCGCCATTGCCGCCGTCCACGAACGTCGAGATGTGTCGCGCAAGCTCTTAGGCCGCCCCGACCGTCGCGCAGAAGTCGCTAAAGCCCGCAATCGACTGAGAAACCGAATGAATACGCCGTCTGAAACTTAAAATTGCTTGGCCGGAACTTTAACGCGCAGGCCATCAATGGCATCGCTGACCTTAATTTGGCAAGACAAGCGGCTGTTGTCGCGCACATCAAAGGCAAAATCCAACATGTCAGCTTCCATCGGGTTTTTCGCCCCAACTTTGTCTTGCCATTCCGGCTCAACGTAAACATGGCAGGTGGCACAGGCACAAGCGCCGCCGCAGTCAGCATCAATTCCCGCCACATTGTTCTTAACGGCCGTTTCCATCACCGTCATGCCGGAAACACCCTTGGTTTCGATTTCCGTGCCGTTGTGTTGAATGAAGATGATCTTGGCCATAACTGTCGGTATCCAATTGCTAAACTCGCGCCCTAATAGTTTATGAGCTGAGCAATGGCAACGGCCCCAATTGCGGCGATTCCTTAAAGACGATTGGCCGCAGCTTTGAAGGCGGCAATGCAGTTTTCAAGCTGGAATAGACAATAGTCGCGTTTTGCTTGGTTATTGGGAACGGGTGTACGCTCCCACTCTTCGGCCAGCACTATAATTTGGCGGGCTCCAACTGCCGCAGCAGCACCCTTCAAAGTATGGGCCGTAAATTGCCATGACGTTTGGTCAATTGTTGTTCCAAATAGCTTTTTTGAACCATCCAGCTGAGCCAAAAACAGACCAATAATCTCATTGCGAAGTGAATAATCGCCAAATGTATTGCGATTCAAGTAATCTCCATCAAGTGCAACAACATTATTGATTGCATCAACACCTGAACTCAACTTAAACGCTACTGACATACGCAATCCCTTCACCCAGTGCTTTGAAACTGCCAGAGAAAAGCTTCAATCGGCTCAAAAAATATGGAAAAAATTGAATTTCCTGAATCGATTCAATTTGATCCATAATTTTAACCAAACTTTCAATTACCCACAGCCGAGTGCCCTTTGGCGGTTCAAGTTGGGACTCCAATGGTTTACTATGTTTGGTAATGGCTTGTTGGGCGTGGTGGCCCCTGTCTCGGAATTGTAACCGAGTTGGGCACGTTCAGTAGGCGGGGTAGTGATGGCGGGCAACTGCCGGACAAGAGTGCGGGAAAGACATAATGGCAATTCGAAATTCAGACCGGAACCGTCAAGACAGGTCTCCTGCTTTGCAAGCCGCGACGGAAACCAGCATGGCTGATCGCCAACCTTTGCGCGCCCGCCCGGCCAATGAAAATGATCCCGGCACCGCTATGATGTTGGCCAAGCTGCGCCGCCCACCATCCTATGCAGTCTATTATGGTGCTTTCGCCCTTTCACTGGTTTGGATGTTTGGTTGGATGCTGGTCAACTCCAACGCCATTTTCTTCCCGCCAGATAATCAAGCCCCAACCATGCCGGAAGCTATGCGCGCAGTTGCATTGCTCATTGTACCAATCGCCTTGATTTGGGTGATGGCCTATTTCCTTTGGCGCGCTCAACAGTTGCGCCAAGTTTCAGAAGTGCTCATGCATTCAGCACTCCGCCTTGTGCGCCCGCAAGACATTGCCTCGGAAAACCTAACCTCCATCGCCCAAGCTGTCCGCAATGAAGTTGACTTGCTCGTTGGTGGTGTTGAACACGCTTACCAACGCGCCTCAGCCCTCGAAGAAATCGTTCACAAAGAAATGTCGGCGGTAGAGCGCGCCTTCGGTGCGAACGAAGATCGTATTCGCGGGCTCGTATCAGGCCTTGAAAGCCAACGTATAGCCCTCCAACAAACCAGCCAAGTTGTTGGCGGTGAAGCTGCGCCCTTGCTCACCCGTTTGGAAAGCAACACCAACAATCTAAACCAAGTCATCAGCATGGCGCTGACAACATTTGATCGCTTGGAACATGGCCTCAAGCAATCATCCGACAATCTTGCTCAAACGATTGATGATGTGTCAGCCCGCGCTGCCATTGCCGGCAATGAAATTGGCGGCCACAGCCAACAGTTTGAACGCCTCTCCAATAGCCTGCTGGGAGACTTCCAAGGTTTCTCCGGCCAATTACAAGATTATGTGCAAGCCTTGAATGGCGCTGCTGCAACACTCTCACTCGAATCGTCGAAATTTGGCGGTGAAGTGAAAGGTATGGAATCCAACCTGGTCGCCCTGCTCCGTCAAAGTGCGGAACAGTTGACTTCGGCGAACCATGAAGTGGGCACCACCATCGCCCGCCTCAGCACATCATCAGCATCTGACATTCGCAATGCAGCAGGCGAACTCTCACATACCGTCACCACAATTGGCGACAACATCACCTATCACCTCAAAGCAACGTCGTCTGAAATTGCAGGTCTTATTGAAAAGTCAGGCGTTGAAACCGCGCAACGCATTGAAGAAAGTCGCGGCTTTGTGACCCAAGGCTTGGAAAGCATTGTTGGCGATTTCGTAGGAAAAGTGGGCCAAGCCCGCACCGACTTGACGCAGTATGTTGATATGGCTGCAGGCCAGATGAACGGTAACTTCAACAAGGCAACCGAAAGCCTGTCACAGCGCATTGAACTTGCGGGCACACAAATGCTGGCTGGGCTTGATCAATCGGGCAACCAATTCTTCGCACAACTCAACGCCTCCGGTTCAGACTTTGCAGGCCGCATTGGCCAAGCCTCGCAAGAACTCACCAACCATTTGAACCAGCAGGTCAACACCGTGACCAACGCCATGGTGGTGAATACCGAAGCCTACACCCAGCGCATTGACCAGTCCGGCAATCAAATTTTGACTGGCATTGAAAAGTCGTCGCTCAATCTCTTGAACGGCCTCAATACGACAGGTTCAGAACTCACGGGTCGCTTTGAAAATGCAGCGAGTGGATTGTTGGGCGGCTTGAACCGTACCGGATCTGATGTGTTGGATCGGATCGAGCATAGCAGCAGCACCCTGTTGAGCGGATTGTCTTCGACCAGCAACGACATCGTTTCGCGCATTGACCAAAGCAGCAGTGGCTTGCTCGGTGGTTTGAATGCAACTGGCAACGAAGTGGCCAGCCGCATCAATCAAGCTGCGACAACGTTGCTCACAGGTCTTGGCACGCAAGGTGCCGAAATGGTCACCCATATCGACCAAGCCACAAGTTCGTTGCTGGGCAATTTGGATGCTTCAAGTGCAGGTGCGGTAGGCCGCATCGAACAGGCCTCCAACACCTTGACCAGCCAACTCGGAAAACATGCCGATATCGTGGCGAACACAGTCAACGCCACCACCTCGAGCTATACGTCGAAGATCGAAGAATCCGCCGCACAAATCATGGCGAACTTCGATGTCACTTCACGCAACATGCTGCTCAACTTGCAAACAGGCGGAACCGAATATACCGACCGTATCGCCCAAGCCGCTAACGCTTTGTCAGCCGACCTTGGTCAATATTCAACGGCAGTCACTGACACCATCCGCAACACGTCGGACGCAATTACCGCGACCTATGACACGGCCTACAACCGCGCCATGGAAAAATTCCATGTGGCAGCGTCCACATTGGAAAATGCGGCCGAGGGCGTTGGCCAACGTGTGGCCGATAGTGCAAGCCTCGTGGTCAACCAATTGCAGTCTTCAGGTGCAACAGTGAATGACCTGTTGGTCTCCACCAGCGGCACTATTGCAGCCCACATCAAGGAAACGTCCGACATCGTCACGCGCCAAATGCAAGACTCTGGTCTTGCCGTGGCTCAGAATATCGAAAGCTCCACGGGTTCAGTTACCGATCGCATTCTTTCGATTTCTGGCGACTTCGACCAAAAGCTGGGGTCCGCCCGCGATCAAATGTTGCACGCACTCGAAACCACTGCAGGCTCAGTTACAACCGATCTGCAAGGCACCTCGACGCAATTGTTCAATCGTTTGGAACAAACCTCGTCGCATATCGCCGATCAAATGGAATCGATTGCCCTGCGCGTCAACGAAACCATTGACCTCACAGCAGGTTCAGTCACCACCCGCGTTGCCGATGTGACCGACAAGCTGACTCGTCAGCTTGATACGTCATCGTCCACATTGGGCAACTTGCTTGACCAAACCGAAACACGTATCGGTTCTCAGCTTGAACAAGCCACCACTGAATTGTCTGGCCTGTTCAACACCAATACTGATCGTATGACTGAGCAACTTGCAGTGACCGCACGCGATTTGGGCGAACGCCTCGACATTGCAACAACGCACCTCGAAAACGTCACCAACGATGTTTCGTCGCGCCTCAACTCAACAGGCAATACATTCGTGCAGGCCTTGGATACAGTGTCTAACGAAATCCAATCGAACCTGGGTCGTGCACAATCGAACTTCGAATCTGGTATCGACCGCGTGCAGGACGCCTTCTCCGAAGGTCTGGGCCAAACCACGATGCAGATCACAGGTCGCTTCGAACAAGAAACCGGCTTGCTGGTTGATCGTATCGACAAGGCAACGTTGGAATTCAATGACGCCTCTGCCCTTTCGTCACGCAGTCTGTCCGAGGCACAACGTGTCTTCTCGACTGCTGTCGAAGGTGCCAACACCTTCTTTGCCGATCAACTGGTCAATGCCACGGCCCTCTCGGCGAAAACACTGGCTGACCAACAATCGCGCTTTGCTGACACCTTAAATACCAACAGTTCAAGCTTCACTGAAACCCTTCAAACAAACAGTGCAAGCTTTGCTGAAAACCTTCAAACAAACAGCGCAAGCTTTAGCGAACAGTTGGACCTCTCAACCATCAAATCCAGCCGCACGCTGGATGAGGTAACGAAGAAGTTCTCCTCCCACATCGAAAATGCCAACACCTACTTCGCTGATCAAGTGGCAACCGCCGCCAGCGAATTGGATGAAAAGCTCGAAGGCGTGTCCCTGCAACTTGCGGGCAAACTCGAAGTCACCGGCACCCGCCTGTCGGAACGCTTGGATGACGTAACCAGCTTGGTCGATCGCTCTGTCGATAAGTTCAACAGCGAAATGGAAACGATGTTGACCAGCCGCCGCGACTCGCTTGATGCGCTTGTCAACGATGCCGCGAGCCGCGCCAAGGAAATTGATTCAGTCATGACAAGCTACATGAACCTAATCGAAGAATCCTTGAACTCGGCTGAAGTGCGCTCTCGCGAAATCAGCCGTATCGTCGCTGATCAAACCAGCCAATCGATGCTGCACCTTGAAGACGAGCTTAAAAAGCTCGAAGGCTCATCCGCGTCGCAGGTCAACCAAGCCGCGCGAGTATTGCGTGAACAGCATGAACGGGCCTTGGCCAGCATGAATGAAATGCTGTCGTCAACCGCAAGCGACTTCCAGCAAACCGCACAAGATATGCGCATCACTGCACAGCAGGTGGTGAAGGACATTGACTCGGCCCGTGGCGAACTGAAACGCGCCGTCATTGAACTGCCGGAAGAAACCCGCAACAATGCAGACGCCATGCGCAAGGTCGTGGCTGACCAGATTGCAGCCCTCAATGCCCTGTCGGATGTTGTGCGCCGTCAATCCGGCAGCATGGACTTCTCAGGCCCCGGATATATTTCACCGCGAGGGTCCACGCCGGGAAAATCTGAGGGCGCCTCGTTCTCCGCTCCTGTCGGAACGACCAGCGCCCCTAAAGCAGCCACAGAGCGGAACAATGGCGTTGAAGGCACCATGGCCCAAATTGCTGCAAGTGTGAAAGCACTTGCCGTAAAGCCAGCCCGTCGCACCGTTGAACCCACGTCCAATGAAATTCCAACGCACATTGCCAAGGAAATTTCAGCCTACACCACCAAACTTCACGCCGCTTCGCGTGAAGTGGTTGAAGCCCTGGATGACGGCCTGCCCCGCGATTTGGAAAAGCGTTATGTGGGTGGTGACAAAGGCGTTTACACTGAACGTTTGCATAGCGCCCGCAGCAAGCGCGCAGTTGCAACGCTCAATGGTCGCTTCCGCGAAGAACGCCTGCTAAAAAGCCGCATCACAGCTTACATTCGCTTGTTCGAAAAACTGCTCGACACCCTTGCGGATGTACCAGGCGGTGCAAACACCATGGACGCCGTTTTGGCATCCCAGTCAGGTGAAGTGTACATGCTCTTGGCTGAAGCCGCAGGGCGTTTGCCGGAACGTTGATGCAGGTTGAGTGTTACGCTGAAAGCTGGCCCATCGCCGGCACCTTCACCATCGCCCGTGGCAGCAAAACCGCTGCCGATGTGGTGGTGGTGAAACTTCAACGCAACGGCTTTACAGGCTATGGGGAGTGTGTGCCCTATTCCCGCTATAACGAAACAGTGTCGCAAGTTCTGGCTGCACTGGAAGCGGTGCACCGCGAAATCGTAAATCTGAATTACCGAAAAAATATTGCCACATTGCCGCTGCCCTATGCAGCACGCAACGCACTTGACTGCGCCTTGTGGGATTTGGAGTGCAAGGAAACCAATACCACCGCTTTCGCCCACGCTGGCATTCAAAACCCACGGTCACTCACGACAGCTTTCACCTTGAGCCTCGACACGCCAGAAGCCATGGCCGCAGCAGCCAAAGCCGCATCAAGCCGCAGTCTGTTAAAACTTAAACTCGGTCGAGAAGGTGACGAACAACGCCTTGCCGCAATTCGCGCCGCCGTTCCAAATGCACGTTTGATCGTAGACGCCAATGAAGGTTGGGGACCGGATATTCTCACTCAAATGTTGGCCGCCTGCGATCGCTATGGCGTCGAACTGGTCGAACAACCGTTGCCTGCCGACAATGACGAAGCACTTCGTGGCCTCGAACGAAAAACGATCATCTGCGCCGACGAGTCCGCCCATGGCGTTGAATCTCTCAAAAACCTCAAAGGCAAATACGACGCCGTCAACATCAAGCTCGACAAAACCGGTGGCCTCACCCCTGCTCTTGCCATGGCCGAGGTAGCAAAAGCCGATGGATTCAAAATCATGGTGGGATGCATGCTGGCTACGTCGCTTGCTATGGCCCCTGCTTTTGTGGTGGCACAAATGGCAGACTATGTGGACTTGGATGGCCCGCTACTTCTCGCCAAGGATCGTCCTAACGCGATAACCTATGATGGCAGCACTATGCTTGCCCCGCCTCGCGCACTCTGGGGTTAAGTTTAATCAGCGCTACAGCAGCGATATAGGCTGCGAGTGAAACAAGCCCCATGGCATAATAGGCCTGCCCGCTAAAATCCGCGTAAAGCTTGCCTGACATCCAAGCCGTTGACGACATAAGAATGCCGCCAGACAGTGCCGAATAAAGCCCCTGTGCCCGATTGCGCAGCTGCATCGGCGCCATGCGGCGAATGAAATGCATGGTGCCCAAATGTGCCGCTGCGAATGAGAGCATGTGTAAGGATTGCCCGATCATCATCATCGTGAAAGACGTAAAACTGGCCATGAGTCACCCAGCGCAAAACGCCCCCTGCAAGCCCAATTAACAACAAGCGCGAAGGTCCGAAGGCATTCAGCAGTGCATTTGAATAGGCCAACAAAGCCACTTCAGCTGAAACCGCGATCACCCAAAACAAACCAATATCAAACGAGTTGAAACCCAGCGCCGTCCAATGCAGTGAACTTGACGTGTAAAGCATGCCATGACTGGCTTGGCCCAACCCAGCAACCACCATCAAAAGCGGAAAGCTTGAGGCGAAAAACAATTGTCGCGCACCTTCAAGCATACCCTCAGCAGGTTCTTCATCGGCCAAGCCTTCGGGCTCGTCCGGCAAAAGCAGTGTTGCCAAAAATGCAAAGCCTTGTGCACCCGCAATCAACCAAGCGGTGGACAGAGGGTCAAGCTGCGTCAACAGTGCGCCGGAGGTGAGACTACCCACCAAAAAACTAACTGATGCCCACAGCCGAAGCCGCCCATAATCAAGCCCATGGGCAGCCGCCCCATCAACGCTAAACCCTTCTGTTAGCGGAAAGACCGGCGCAAACATGAAGGCCGCAATCAAAGCTACAGTCGTGATGGGGCCAAAACCATTGCTGATGGCCAGCAGCAAATAGGCTGCAAAGGCAAAACCCGCACAAAGTTGAATAACCAGCTTTCGATTGCCAAAATGATCAGCCATCCAAGAGAATAGCGGCGCTCCCAAAATGCGGACGGCCATCATGCCCGCCACAATCATGGCGATTCCTGCATTGTCGATGCCCTTGGATTTCAGCCAGAGCGGCAAAAACGGCAGCTGAACACCAGACCCCATCATCATCAAAGAATAGGCGATCGAAATACGAATTCCAAAAATACGGGCCGTCATGGACGCGGTCTAAACCAAAGATTCACCAGTTTGTACGATTATGCATGCAGGCAAGCCATGCGTGTATCGGCGGGCCTGGTGAGTAAGTGTGTGGGAGTTGCGTATGTCCAGCCTCGAATTGGCCGAAAACCGGCTGAATTTTGAAGATATTTTAGAGGCCGTTCAGGACTCCAAGCGTGGTCGCTGGTTCCTGCAGGAATTCGAAAGTCGCATCCAAAAGCGCGAGTCTCAATCCATCCTCAGCGCCATTTCAAAACTTGAAAACCGCATGGAACAGCTAGGACCACAAGCCACGGGTGCCGATGACCTCGGCAAAGTACGCGCCGCCATCGCCAACGCGCGCAGTGATTTGTTCAAGCTGGGCTTAGGCAAAGAAGCCCTATCGAAGGAAGGCCGCCTCTTTGCAGACATGGCTGAACTGGCCCGCCGCGCCATGCCAGACGCTGACGACAAAAGCGTTGGAATTGTCCGCAGTCTGCAATTGGTCGATGAAATTGACCGCACCATTTCCCCTGCGAACGACGACAAAGGTGCCAAATTCTTTGCCGCAGATTCGAATCTGTTTGATCGTCCTGTCACCGTTCCAAAGCCGGTGCTCGTTGAAAACATCCCGCAAGCAGCAGAGCCAAGGCCTGCACCCGTGGAAGTGAAAACGCCTGCCAACAAAGCAGAACCCGCGCCCATTGGTGCAAAGCTCGTGATCCGCAAAGCGGGTCAAATGCCAAGTGAGCCAACAATCGTGGAAGCAAAGCCAAATGAAGTCGTTTCTGCGACAATTGAGGAAAAGCCAACCTCTGCATCGATAGTAGAACCAAAATCAGACAATCCGCGCATCGTCATCATTCGTCGCAGAGCAGAAGATATGCCTGAAGTCGCAATTGGCGAATTAGCTGAAACTGAATCCGCTGCTTAAGTCTACCAGTCGCGCGTTAAGCCAACAGATACGATGTCGAGGTGCTGCTTGAAGCTTGTGGCAGGAACAAGTGTATCGCCATCTTCCATAAACACATGGCTATAGGCTAGGTTAGCAGTCATGTTATCAGAAAACTTGTAGCTAGCACCCAAAGACAGCCAATATCGGTCATTGTCGGATGCACGAACTGAACGTGTCGCATCAGGAACTGGCGACTTTTCATAAGCCACACCACTACGCAATGTAAACGCCTCGTTGTAAGCGTACTCAGCTCCCACTGAGAAATACCAACTGTCTTTCCACGCATAATTTTCGACCAATGGAACTGCAGGCCCTTCAATGCGCAGTTCTTTGAAACGGCTCCAATTCGCCCATTCAACGCCTGCCATCAAACTCAATTGTTCCGTCACTTCTTGGCGAATACCAATGGTAACCAATTCAGGACTGCTGAATTTTGCACGAATGTCGCCAGAATAGGCAGGCAACGGCGCGGTAGTTATGCCATCCCCCTTAAGTGTGTGAGCAACTGACGATCTGAACCCAATGCCAATATCTGTCGTATCGGTGGGTTGGAACAAAATGCCTGCCGTAAACCCAACGCCCAAACTATCCCCTTCAGATTGCATAAAAAGAGCGCCCGAACCCGGTCAGACGACTTGTCAGATCAACTTGCATAAACTCAATTTGCGCGCCAACACCAACCGACAGCATGTCATTGACTTTATACGAAGCCGTTGGATTGAAGTTGTAGGTTTTCACCGCAGACTTATCGCCACGTGAATTACCCGCCCAACCGTCACGCCCGTCAGTCGTCAAACCGACAGGCGCGTTCATCGATGATGCAATCGTAATTTGATCTGTCAGCGCGTAAGAAAAATATCCCGCAGGAACGATGGCCCATTCACCAATATTGCCACTGCCAAGGTCGGACTTGGCATAGGGCAAAATTAACGCAGCGTTGTTTTCAGAAATAAATCCAAACTCGTTGTACTCCGAGGAGATTGCGGGGTTCCAAAACAGCGAAGAAAGACCACCACTACCAGCGGCCACACCTGCAAAAGAGAGACCCTGCCCGATCGTTGATTGCTCTCGGATTGCGAAACCGCCTGCAACAGCAACGCTGCTCGAAGCCCATAGCGCAGCCATAGCTAAGCCAATAAGTGAATGCTTCATAAATGCCCCTAACGCGATTTTTCGCTGAATTGCCCTGTTCACGCCATATTGCCCTAAATATTGTGACTTTGGCAACGCAAAAGCTTTCTCGCTTTAAGGCCACGTTTACCCTGACAAGCGATTCTGCGGTTTCAATTTGTAAGAGTATCAAACGTGCCCAACGCCCTGTCCCGCCGCGCCTTTCTGTCTAATAGTTTAGCATTTGGATTTTTTGCTTCGGGCGCAGCCCAAGCTCAACAAACAGGTACCGTGGCCGGAGTGGGTTCACGCATCAATTTATCGGGCAAACTTGCCACGCGCACAGCTGTCGTGGCCGAGCAAAACGAAGCCGCCATGGTCACGGCCAATTCCGCCGAAGCTATGCAAGGTGCCATTTCCATGTATGAGGAAATCGTCGCCGGTGGCGGCTGGCGCAAGCTGCCCGTAAAAGGAAAACTGGAAAAAGCGGCCAAAGGCCCGCAAGTGGTCGCATTGCGCGAGCGACTCGTGCGTGAAGGCTATCTTGACATTGATGCTCTCTCCGTTGCCAAACCTGAAGTTTATGATGGCCAGGTTATCGGCGCTGTTCGTGCATTTCAGATCAACCATGGCATTGCACCTTCAGGCAAAGTGGACAATCGCACCCGCCAAGAATTAGACGTCGCCGCGACGCATCGCCTGTTTCAATTGCAAGAAAACCAAGTGCGCGTCACGGCCTATGCTGAAAATCTTGGCGGACGAAACATTCTCGTCAACATTCCTTCAGTCCAATTAGAAACCGTGGTGAATGGTCGCGTTCACGCTCGCCACAATGTTATTGTGGGTCGTATATCGCGGCCAACGCCAACGTTGGTGAGCCGCGTGACCGACGTCACATTCAATCCCTATTGGAATGCACCTGCCTCCATTGTCGCTAAAGACATCATTCCGAAATACTTGAAAGACCCCAACTACCTCGACGAAATTCACATGAAAGTATTCGATGGTGTGGGTGGGCCCGAAATAGAACCTTCCAGCGTTGATTGGGAAATCACGCCGCCTGAACGTTATCATTTCCGCCAAGAGCCGGGTGCCCATAATTCACTGGCTACAGTTAAGGTGAACTTCGCCAACAAGTTCATGGTCTATATGCATGACACGCCGCACCGCGAAATTTTCCAAACCAATTCACGTTTTGAAAGTTCGGGCTGCGTGCGCGTCGACAATGTTCGTATGTTCATCGATTGGATTTTGGCTGGCCAAGATGGCTTCGACGAAACCCAGTTTGAAATGATCACCGCCACCGAAGAAACCCACCCTATCGCCGTGCGTTCAAAAATTGGCGTGCGCTTTATGTATTTGACAGCTTGGGCCACAGAAGATGGCCGCGTAAACTTCCGCCCGGACATTTATAATCTCGATGGCACGGGCTTTATATTCGGCCAACCCGAAGGTGTTGAAGAAACCTGATCGAAGGCCTATCTGGTCCGTAACACGTCAATTTACGGATCCAGCCCATGCAGCTCAAAGGCTTTCACCACCTCACCGCAGTCACAGCGGATGCACCACGCAATCATCATTTCTACACGCAGGTGTTAGGGTTGCGCCTCGTCAAAAAAACCGTGAACCAAGATGATGTTCGCGCCTATCATTTGTTCTACGCCGACGGCAAGGGCAATCCCGGCACCGACATCACATTTTTCGATTGGCCGGTCGGCCCGGAAAAACGCGGCACCCATTCCATTTGCCGAACGGGTCTTCGTATCAAAGGTGAAAATGCCTTTGCGTGGTGGGCAGAACACTTCCGCAAACACGATGTGAAATTCAAAGACCCCATCAATCGCTTGGGCCGCCTCACCATGGATTTTGAAGATTTCGAAGGCCAGCGCCTGAGCATTGTCAATGATGAGAGCGACACAAGCTTCGCCGTATGGGACAAGAGCACCGTACCCGCCGAGCATCAAATTCAAGGCTTGGGCCCTATCACATTGAGCGTGCCCGATATTGCCGCGACGGATGCGGTGCTCACGCGTGTCATGGGCATGACGTTGCTCAAAAATGACGATGGCCTTCATGCCTATAAAATGAACGCAAACGGTCCTGTGTCTGAATTGCATGTGCGCGTTGAACCTTTGTTGCCACCTGCTCAACAAGGTGCCGGCAGTGTGCACCATGTGGCCTTTAATATTCCGTATGCGGATTATGCGGCGTGGGCCAATCGCTTGAAAGAATTCCGCGTGCCAAATTCTGGGCCTGTTGATCGCTTCTGGTTCAAAAGCCTCTACTTCCGTGAACCCAACGGCATTCTTTTTGAAATCGCAACCGATGCACCAGGCTTTTCAGCCGACGAGCCGATGGACAAGTTGGGAGAAACCCTGTCTCTCCCACCCTTCCTTGAAGCCAAGCGTGCAGCGATTGAGGCGGGACTAAAGAAGCTCTGACCGTTAAGGCAAATTATCCCGCATAAAAATATCGATGCGGATGCGTTCTTGCGCTTCAACGAGAGGCGAGTTGTCAGCCTTGGCAATCAACACGCGCACGGCTGAGCGCACTTCATGGCCTGCATCCTGATTGATAATCGCGTCAATCGTGCCGCGAATAAGTGCGCGGCGAGAACCTTCTGTCACTTCATGGGCAATGAAGACGATGGACTTGGCTTTCGACGATGCATCCAACCCAGCGACGATGCCCTTGGTGCCGCCACCCACGTTGTAAATACCGATCAAATCCGGATGTTCTTTCAAGATCTGCGCAGTCAACGATTCCGTTTTTTCCACATCATCACGGGACTCTCGAACAGGCAGAATGTCAAACTGCGGAAATTCATGCGCCATCACCTGTTCAAAACCAAATTGCCGCTCAATATGATCACGCAATGACAGCGAGCCCGCAAACAAGCCAACCTTGCCTTTTTGCCCTTTCAAAAAGCGGCCCATCAATCCTGCGGCTGTGCGACCAGCAGAAGAATTATCAATGCCGGCAAAATGCGTGCGCTTTGAACCCGGAACGTCAGACACCAGCGTGACGACAGTAATACCGCGACTGACCAGAGCGTTGATCGATTCCCGCACTGCCGGATGGTCAAGTGCCACCACTGCAACACCATCCACATCTTCACCCAAATTATCCAAAGTCTGCGCCAACAACTCGCCATCGAAAACGTCAACACGCTTGGTCATAATGGCAACGCGCTCAGCACTCATGCGGTGCGAGGCATCTTCAACCTCTTGCATGATCGACTGCATAAACTCACCCGCCGTATTGGGCAGGATAAACCAAAAACGATACTCCCGCCCCCGCGCCAATCGTGCTGCAATGCGGTCGGGCTGATAGTTCAACTCTCGAATTGCGCTTTCTACTTTTTCGACAGTTTGTGTACGCACACCGGGCCTGTGGTTCAGCACCCGGTCAATCGTGGCCACACTCACCCCTGCGCGCTGCGCAACATCTTGAATCGTAATTTTTGTCATGTTGTTAGGTTGAAGCGCAGCGCAGGCCACTTGTCAAATTTCTTGATTGAAAGCCACCCGATTAATAATTGCGTTGGACATCCTGACTTTCCAAACCCAAACAGCCGTTACGTTTGATCATGATTTTCCCTCAATTCTAATGCTATAGGCCAAATCATGTTGCACCGAATATTTTCTCTTTTCTTAGTTTTGCCATTCAGCGCCAATTTAGCATTGGCTGAAACAATGGTAACCGTCGGAACGACAACCAAACTCATTCGCGCTGCTGAAAAAACGGTATTGGACCCGCAAGGCTGGGCCATCGACCTGCACGACGTGCTGCAACAACACGATATGACGCAAAGCAAAGAAAACGTTTGTGCTGCCATAGCTATTATCGATCAGGAGTCAGGCTTTGTTGCCGACCCACAAGTAGCAGGCCTTGGCAAACTGTCCGAGCAAGCCTTGCGTGACAAATTCAACAAGGTGCCCATCGGCGGGGCAATTGCCTTGCGCTGGCTTGAAAATAACCCATCCCCACAAGCCAGCTTTATGGCCCGTATCCGCAATGCTAAAACCGAGCGTGATTTGGACCTCGCCTATCGATCCTTGGTTGATTACGCGGGAAAAACCACGAGTCTGGATGTCGTTCTGCGCCTGGGGCTTCTCAACAAGTTAATCGAAGAAAAGAATGAAATCGACACGGCAGGCTCGATGCAAGTATCAGTCAAGTTTGCGTTGGGAGAAGCAAAAAAGCGGCGCTGGTTACCCATGACCTTGGATGACGTCTATGGCGTGCGTGACCATTTATATACGCGGCAGGGCGGCATGTATTACGGCGTCAAGCAACTGCTCGGCTACGACACGGGCTACAATCAAAAGATCTATCGCTTCGCTGATTTTAATGCCGGACGCTATGCTTCTCGCAATGCCGCCTTTCAGCAAGTTGTTGCAAAACTTTCTGGACAACAACTCGCCATCGATGGCGACCTGTTAAGTTATGGCAAAGATGGTCAGCCTTTGAAGACAGTAACATCAACTGAAAAAGCTGTTCGCCTTGCGAATGCAAAACACAAACTCGGTCTTGATGAAAAATCCATTCGAACAGACTTGCTGAAAGAAAAAGATGTGGGATTTACGTCAACACGCACATTCGTCGACCTGCGTGATCGTTTTGCAGCAACCACAAAACAACCTGCAGCTTTTGCAGCCCTGCCAGATATCGCCCTGAACAGCCCAAAACTGTCTCGCAGTTTCACTACCCGCCGTTTCGCAGAAAGTGTGAACAAGCGCTATCAAG
Organism: uncultured Alphaproteobacteria bacterium; assembly: GCA_963779145.1. Lineage (GTDB taxonomy): Bacteria > Pseudomonadota > Alphaproteobacteria > Rhizobiales > Aestuariivirgaceae > Aestuariivirga. Next base: position 88,116 of record CAVZXJ010000042.1, on the reverse strand, counting down.
CTTGTATGAAGGCAAAATAAGAAAGCGGCCACTCACAAACTCGGTTGCATCGCCTCCCCCCGGGGGCTGGTGGGTGACAAACAACCCGTTGATAGCAAGTGGCCGCCTGATGTGCCCGGTCTCACTGAAACCCTACACAGACTACATCTTCACCTGAGGTTGTTGTCCTGTCAAATTAAATGTGGAATTTTGTGGGAATTGAATAATTCATGTGGTATTGTGTTGGTTTAAAGCGCTTGCTTTTAATAATAAGACACAATCAGGCATGAAAAACCTCAAATCTCGCGAACGGCAAGCAAGAATTATCACCATACTCCGTCAGAGCGGAAGTTTGTCGATTGCGGAAATGGCTACAATCGCGGGCGTTTCAGCTGAAACCATTCGAAGAGATGCCCACCAACTTGCAGAAAACGGTGAAGTTGAAAAACTGCATGGCGCTCTGGCGTTGCCACATAATATGGGTGAAACCAGTTACGAACGTCGCATGCGGGAATTTGCGCCCGCCAAAATCGCCATTGCGCGCGCCGCTTCACAATTGGTCCGCGACGGTGATAGTTTGATAATCGATACGGGCACCACAACCACATTCTTCGCCCGCGAATTGCGTCAACGCCGCAACCTAACAGTCATCACAAACTCTACAGAAGTGGCCCGAACTTTAGGGGACGTTGGTGACAATACTGTTCTTTTGGCAGGTGGAAAATTACAAAGCGATAGCGGCGGAACTTATGGTCCAACAGCAGTGGATTTTATTGCCCGATTTCGCGTTAAACACGCATTTTTGTCGATCTCGGCACTCGATATTATGGCCGGACCAATGAACGCTGCCCTGGAAGAAGCAGAGTTTGCAGCCATGGCAGTCACCTGCGCCACACACCGTGTTATTCTCGCCGATTCTTCAAAATTTGGAGCAACAAGCTTTGCCCGGGTTTGCGGCTATTCCGATATTGAAGTGATCGTTACAGAAAAATCACCGGATCCTATTTTCTTTACAAGCTTGAAGGAGCACGGAACCCGCCTCTTGATTGCAGCAACCTAGGCACATGCGCCGCAATCAACAAACCAAGTGCCGCACCCCCGTTGACCAATTGGTCTATAATGTACCAAACTGTTATTTCAATCAAACAGGTGACATGATGCGCTATGAATCTCCAGCAACGGTGAAAGATGCCGTTTCCCTTCTCGCAAAAGAAAAAGGCAAGGCTTTCGTTCTCGCGGGCGGAACTGACCTACTTGTGAAAATGAAAGCTGGCATGTTGGAGCCTGACTTGGTCGTTGATATCAAACGCATCAAAGGCATGACCGACATAAAGAAATCCGCCTCCGGATTTGTCATTGGTGCTGGCACACCATGTGTTGCCCTTGCCGAAGACAAAGCTTTGGTGAAAGCATGGCCCGGCGTTGTTGAAGCTGCAAATCTGATCGGCTCAAAGCAAGTGCAAGGCCGCTGCACCATGTCGGGCAATCTGTGCAACGCGTCACCCGCCGCCGACTCCGTTCCTGCACTTGTGGCAGCAAATGCGAAGGTCAACATCGCAGGGCCAAAAGGCAAACGTAAACTAGCCGTTGAAGATGTGCCCGCAGGTGTGGGCCGCACCAATTTGAAAAAAGGCGAGTTCATCGAGTCAATTTCGCTTCCCGCAAAAAAACCAAAATCAGGCGACGCCTACTTGCGTTTCATCCCCCGTACCGAAATGGATATTGCTGTTGTGTCGTGTGGCATCAATCTCACGATAGATGGCAAAGGCACCATCACTGCAGCCCGCGTAGCACTGGGTGCAGTTGCACCAACTGTGTTGCTTGTTAAAGACGCTGCAAAAGCCATCATCGGCTCAAAACTTGATGATGCAGCTTTGGCTAATCTCGCCGCTGCTGCATCAGCTGCATGCAAGCCGATTGATGACAAGCGTGGAACAATTGAATTTAGAACTGAAGTTGCGGGTGTGCTGGCAAAGCGCGCTGCTGAAATTGCGTATAAACGCGCAGGGGGCAAATAATCATGGCTCAACTTGTTAAAACCACCATCAACGGTGACGTGGTCGAATTTGCATGCCAACCCGATGAGTCATTGCTCGACGTATTGCGCAACCGCGTTGGTTTGACGGGTGCCAAAGAAGGTTGCGGCACAGGTGACTGTGGCGCGTGCTCGGTTATTCTTGATGGCCGCCTGACCTGCTCCTGCCTCGTGCTCGGCGCTGAAATGGACGGCAAAAAACTTGAAACAATCGAAGGCATGGCAGACGGTGCTGTATTGCATCCACTGCAACGCCACTTCATTGAAGGTGCGGCACTCCAATGCGGCATCTGTACGCCAGGTTTTTTGATGGCGGCCCAAGCATTGCTCCGCAAAAACCCTGACCCATCGGAAGAAGAAATTCGTTTTGGCCTTGCTGGCAATCTTTGCCGTTGCACAGGCTATGACAAAATCGTGCGGGCCGTTCAGTCCGCTGCCAAAGAAATGAGAGGAGCATAACATGCCACTCGATACCGCACTCGTAGACAAGAAATTTAAAGTCATCGGCAGCCGCGTCACCCGCCCTGACGGCGTTGACAAGGTTACAGGTCGCGCCAAATATGGTGCAGATGCTTTTGCACCGGGCCAACTTGTCGGCCTCGTTCTGCGTTCGCCGCACCCCCATGCCAAGATCAAAAAAATCGATACGTCCAAAGCTGAAAAGCTCAGCGGCGTAAAAGCTATCATCACCTCTGCTGATTTGCCTGACCTTACAAATGGCGATCGCACCATGCGTGATATTCTCGCCAACTGCATGGCACGCGATAAAGTACTTTATGATGGTCATGCTGTTGCGGCGGTTGCTGCAGTTGATATGCACACGGCAAAGGAAGCGCTAAAACTCATTCGTGTCGATTATCAAATTCTGCCACACGTGACGGATGTTGATGAAGCGCTGAAACCCAACGCACCCTTGTTGCACGATGATATTTTCACCGAAGGCTTGGATCCAAAACCAACCAAAGCTTCAAACTGGAACAAGCTTTCACAATACGGCCATGGTGACTTGGACAAGGGTTTTGCTGAAGCCGATGTGATTATCGAAAAGTCTTACAAAACCGAACAAACCCACCAAGGCTATATCGAGCCGCATTCATGCCTCGCCAATGTTGGGCCTGATGGCATGGCGGAACTTTGGGTGTGTACACAAGGCCACTTCGTTTATCGCAATCAATGCGCCCAGTTGTTGGGCATGGATGCGAACAAGCTACGTGTGACGGCTTCTGAAATTGGTGGCGGCTTCGGCGGCAAAACCCACATCTGGGCTGAACCCGTGGCACTGGCTTTGTCACGCAAAGCCAATCGCCCCGTTAAATTGACAATGTCGCGCGAAGAAGTGTTCCGCTGCACGGGACCAACGTCATCAACATCCATCGATGTGAAAATCGGTGCGAAGAAAGACGGAACCATCACAGCCGCCCATGCCGAATTGCGTTATCATGGTGGTGCCTATCCAGCGAGTTGGGCCGAGTTTGGCGCCATGACGTGCTGGGCTTGCTATGATTTGAAAAACGTTCGCTCGGTGGCAAAAGACGTTGTCGTCAATCGTCCAAAGTCCGCAGCCTATCGTGCACCATCAGCACCCATGGCCGCTTTCGCAGTTGAAAGCACCATGGACATGGTGGCCGAAGCCATTGGCATGAACGCCGTTGACCTTCGTATCAAGAACGCTGCCAAGGAAGGCACGCAATCGTCCTATGGTCCAGTTTATGGTCCTATCGGCATTGGCCCAACTTTGGAAGCGGCAAAAAACCACCCTCACATGAAAGCCCCATTGGGCTCCAACATGGGCCGAGGCATGGCTTGCGCCTTCTGGTTCAACTTTGGTGGCCAAACCTGCGTTGACGTGAACGTGACACCGGATGGCAACGTGACAGTTGCCGTTGGCACCATCGACGTCGGCGGCTCGCGCGCTTCGCTTGCCATGGCCGTGGCTGAAGAGCTTGGCGTGAAATACGACGCCGTGCGCGTGATCGTTGCTGATACATCGTCCCTCGGTCACAATGACATGACCGACGGATCGCGCGGCACATTCTCGTCGTCGATGGCGGCAATTGATGCAACACGCAAAGCTGTGACGATCCTCAAAGAACGCGCAGCGAAAACCTGGGAAATTCCGTTGGAAGATGTGTCCTGGGAAGACGGCCAAGCCACGCCTGTGGGCTCAAAGTACGGCAACCTCAAAGCCTTGACCCTGAAAGACTTGGCAGCAGGTGCTGGCAATACAGGTGGACCAATTGCGGGCCATTCTGAAATCGTTGCTGACGGTGCGGGCGTTTCCTTCGCCACACATATTTGTGACGTTGAAGTGGATATGGAAACCGGTCGCAGCTTGATCAAGCGTTACACGGTTATTCAAGACGCGGGCAAAGCCATGCACCCGTCATATGTTGAAGGCCAATATCAAGGCGGTGCTGCGCAAGGCATCGGCTGGGCTTTGAACGAGGAATATATCTACGGTGCCAATGGTCGTCTGCAAAATGCAGGCTTCCTCGATTATCGCATTCCGGTTTGTTCGGACTTGCCGATGATCGATACGCAGATTTTGGAAATCCCCAATCCGCACCACCCCTATGGTGTGCGCGGTGTTGGTGAAACTTCAATCGTTCCACCGCTCGGTGCAATCGGTAACGCCATTTCCCATGCTACGGGTGTGCGGCAAACCCATGTGCCCATGTCACCACCACGTGTGTTGAAGTCGTTGAAGTCCAAGAAGGGCTAATATGAACACCTCTGATAAGGGCGCGGCGTTCCGCGCCCTTCATCAACCCGGCAATCCATTCATTTTGGCCAATGCTTGGGATTTAGGATCTGCTCGGTTGTTAGCGGGCATGGGTGCCAAGGCGCTGGCCACATCTTCTGCTGCCCATGCATTTACGATGGGAAGGCCCGATGGTGGATCGCTCACCCGCGATGAAGCCTTGGACCACGCCCAACACATGGTGGCTGCAACACCGCTTCCGGTTTCAGGTGATTTTGAAAATGGATTTGGTGATGATCCGGAAACTTGCGCTGAAACTGTAAGACTTGCGGCCGAAGTCGGACTGGCTGGAATTTCAATTGAAGACACAGCACTGCCCGGTGCAGCGCCCTATGTTTTTGAATTGGCGGTGGAACGCATTCGCGCAGCGGCGGCGGCGGCGCGTTCTCTTTCAAAAGATTTTGTATTGGTCGCGCGCGCCGATGGCGTGATGAACGGCACTTATGATTTGGCGGAAGGCTTGAAACGCATTCGCGCATTTGATGAAGTCGGTGCAGATTGCCTTTACATCCCCTGCCCCGCTTCAATTGATGACCTCCGCACAATTTGCGCCTCGACAAAAAAGCCTGTGAATGCGCTTGCAGTTGGATCATTCACAAAATTGTCGGTGCAAGACTTTGCGAATGTGGGCGTTGCCCGCATTTCATTGGGTTCAGCATTAGCACGCGCAACGCATCGGCTGATGCATGATGCTGCGGCTTCGATGTTTGATAATGGTGACTTCTCACAACTTGCCAATGGAATTTCAGGTGCAAAAATTGATGAGATCATGAAACGTGGTGCGGGTTTAACGTGACCATTGAGGTCCACCTCTGGGGTGCACTCCGACCATTTGCGGGTGGAGCAGCCCTTGTCAACGTCAATGCCGCCACTATCCGTGAATTATTCCGTGTGCTGACGGAACAGTACCCCGGCATGGAGCCGCATATCAAACGCGGCGTTGCTGTTTCGATTAACGGTAAGATTTACCGTGATCAGTGGGACACCAGTTTGCCGCAAGATGCCGAGATCTATCTTTTGCCAAGGGTGCCGGGCGGATAATCTATTTCAGGATTGTCATCCTATTGCCACAATCGTAGTTTAAGTAGCAGAGTTACGAAAGGATGGGACGGCGGATGGGGTATATGTTCGAGGGGCGATTTGCGGCGTTTACGTTGGCAGTTTTAGCCAGTTTGGCTTTGATTGCGACCATCGTTTTCATGCCAGTTTACGCCTATTACTTGTGGCTGCCTTTGGTTGTTGCAATAGCGCTGGTATTGGTGGGTTTACATGACGTGTACCAAACCAAACGGGCAATTCTGCGCAATTACCCGATCATTGGGCATATCCGCTTTTTTCTTGAAAAGATTCGCCCTGAAATGCGCCAGTATTTCTTTGAATCAGATCAGGATGGCAGGCCTTTCCCACGTGAAAAGCGCGCGATTGTTTATCAACGCGCCAAACGGCAACTCGACAAGAAGCCTTTCGGCACCCAAAGCGATGTTTATGCTGAAGGTGCTGAATGGATGTTGCATTCGATGCAGCCGCTTGATGTGGCCGAAAACGGCTTCCGCGTGACCATTGGCGGGCCTGCGTGTAAACAGCCCTATTCCGCTTCCGTGTTGAATATTTCTGCCATGAGCTATGGCGCACTTTCGGCCAATGCAATCCGGTCTTTAAACAGTGGTGCCAAAATAGGTGGCTTTGCCCATGATACGGGTGAAGGCTCCGTCAGCCCCTATCATCGCGAAGCGGGCGGCGATTTGATTTGGGAAATTGGCTCAGGCTATTTTGGCTGCCGCAATGCCGATGGCAGCTTTTCAGCCGAACGCTATACCAAAACGGTTGCTGACCCCCATATCAAGATGGTCGAAATCAAGTTGTCGCAAGGTGCCAAACCGGGCCATGGCGGTGTGTTGCCAGCAGCTAAAATTACCGAAGAAATTGCCCAAATTCGTGGCGTTGAAATGGGTGTGGATTGTGTGTCGCCAGCGCGGCATTCCGCATTTTCAACACCCAAAGAATTGATGAAATTTGTGCAGCAGTTGCGTGAACTTTCAGGCGGTAAACCTGTGGGTTTCAAACTCTGCATTGGGCACCCCGTAGAATTCCTAGGCTGCATCAAGGCCATGTTAGAAACGAAAATATTGCCTGATTTTATTGTGATTGATGGCAAGGAAGGCGGCACGGGTGCAGCACCAGCGGAGTTTATCGACAATCTTGGCATGCCCTTGCGCGATGGGTTGGCCTTCGCCCATTCGGCCCTGACGGGGGCTGGCCTACGACCGCACATCAAACTTGGTTGTGCGGGCAAAATTATCACGGGCTTTGACATGGCCCGTGCCCATGCTTTGGGCGCCGACTGGTGCAACGTTGCGCGCGGCTTCATGTTTGCGGTGGGCTGCATTCAGGCCCAAACCTGCCATACCGGCCATTGCCCCACAGGTGTAACCAGCCAAGACCCGAGCCGCCAACGCGCAATTGTGGTGACGGACAAAGCCCAACGTGTGGCCAGTTTCCACCGAGAAACAGTAAAATCATTAGGTGAATTGTTGGCTGCCGCTGGCATGAACGCACCGCATCAATTACGCCCCCACCACATTCAACGTCGGGTGGGCGATGGACGCATTCTGACTTTAGCCGACCAGTTCGAATTCATGGAGGCTGGTGCGCTACTTGGCAAGAAAGCGAGTGTGAGTTTTGCAAGGCTATGGAAGTTGGCGCGGTCAGAGGCCTTTGGAGCAGCCGTTTGAATTAAGCAGTGGAATTCCACTGTTCAACTTTTTGCGCTGCTCCTTGAGCCAAATTTGCGATAGCGTGTGGAGACTGGGAGTCTCTTGATGTCAGCCATACTGTCCACCATCCGCGACGAACTTGAAGCCATCCGCCAGCAATCCCTCTGGAAGTCTGAGCGGGAAATATTGTCGTCACAGTCGGCACACATCGAAGTTGCTGGTGGTCGTGAAGTATTGAATTTCTGCGCCAATAACTATTTGGGGCTCGCCAACCACCCCGCATTGATCGCCGCCGCGAAAGACGCACTCGACAGCCACGGCTTTGGCATGGCCTCAGTACGCTTTATTTGCGGCACCACGGATTTGCACCGCCAACTCGAAGCTCGCATTGCTGACTATGTGGAAATGGAAGATTCAATTCTGTTTGCCGCCTGCTTTGATGCCAATGGCGCTGTGTTTGAACCGTTGTTCGGCGAGCAAGATGCCATTATCTCTGATGCGCTCAACCACGCCTCCATCATCGACGGCATTCGCTTGTCGAAAGCCAAGCGCTTCCGTTTTGCAAATGGCGACATGAATGATTTGGAAGCGCAGTTGCAAGCGGCGAAGGCTGCGAATGCACGCCGCATCATCATTGTCACTGACGGCGTGTTTTCCATGGATGGCTATTTCGCCGATTTGAAATCCATTCGCATGTTGGCTGATAAATATGATGCACTCATCATGGTGGATGATTGCCATGCCACAGGCTTCGTCGGGCCACAGGGCCGCGGCACCCCAGCACGGGCAGGTGTGAAAGTAGACATTCTCACGGGCACTTTAGGCAAAGCACTAGGCGGCTCAGCTGGTGGATATATTGCGGCAGCAAAACCCATTGTAGATTTGATGAGGCAACGGGCAAGGCCCTATTTGTTTTCCAACGCGTTGCCCCCCGCCATTGTGGCGGCAAGTTTGAAGGCGATTGACCTGGCCGAAGCTGGAGATGACTTACGCGAAAAGTTGACGGCCAATGCAAAACAGTTCCGCACTTCGATGGCGGCGGCTGGTTTCACATTGCTGGCGGGCGAGCACCCCATCATTCCCGTGATGTTGGGCGATGCAAAATTGGCGCAAGACTTAGCGCGGGAACTTTATGCCGAGGGCATTTACGTCACGGGCTTTTTCTTCCCCGTCGTGCCGCAAGGAAAAGCGCGGATTCGCACGCAAATGTCAGCTGCGCATTCGGTTGAAGACATTGAATCAGCCACGCAAGCCTTTGCCAAGGTGGCTCGCAAACTGGGTGTAATTGCATGAAAGCATTGGTTAAAGCATCACGTGAAGAAGGTCTGGATGTTACGTGAGGAACCCATTCCAACAATCGGCCCCGATGATATTCTGATCAAGGTTGCCAAGACCGGAATTTGCGGCACTGACCTTCACATTTGGAAATGGGACCAATGGGCGCAGAAGACCATTCCCGTTCCCATGGTGGTGGGCCATGAGTTTGCAGGCGTGGTGGCTGAGATTGGTTCTCATGTGCGCACGGTGAAAGTGGGAGATCGTGTTTCGGGTGAGGGCCATTTGATTGGCATGAAAAGCCGCATGGCCCGCGCCGGACATTTTCATCTCGATCCGGAGACCAAAGGCATAGGCGTCAATGTGCCGGGCGCCTTTGCAGAATATTTGAAACTGCCCGCCTTCAACGCCATCCATTTGCCGCCGGAAGTGGACGACGAAATTGGTGCAATTCTTGATCCCCTTGGCAATGCAGTGCACACGGCCTTGTCGTTTGAATTGATCGGTGAAGATGTGTTGATCACAGGTGCTGGCCCCATTGGCATTATGGCGGCGGCGGTATGTCGGCATGTGGGTGCGCGGCATGTGGTGGTGACGGACATCAACGACTATCGCTTGGAACTCTGCAACCAAGTCACTGATGCTGTGACGGTGAATGTGTCGAAAGAAAATTTACGTGATGTGATGGCGCGACTTCACATGCATGAAGGCTTTGACATTGGGCTTGAAATGTCAGGCGCGCCCAAAGCCTTTGAGCAGATGGTTGACCATATGATCATGGGCGGCAAGATTGCCATGCTCGGCATTCCCGCCGTGCCCACACCTGTGGACTGGAACAAGGTGATTTTCAAATCACTGACCATCAAAGGCATCTATGGCCGCGAGATGTTTGAGACTTGGTACAAGATGATCGCCATGCTGCAATCAGGGTTGGATGTGCGCAAGGTCATTACCCACCGCATGAAGGCCGCTGACTATGCGCAAGGTTTTGCGCTGATGAAGCAAGGCTCATGCGGCAAGGTGGTGTTGGATTGGAATTGAGATGAAGCTCGAAATTGCTGAACACGCGAAACCTGCGGACGCTGATCTGCGCAAGGCCGTGAAGCCTGTCATTTGTTATCCTGTTGATAGTTTGCTTCCCGCTGATGTGGGAGCTTATCGTGCAGTGCGCGACGGATGGGTGAAAACCGCTGAAGTGATCGTGCCGCCACGTGAAGCACGCTGTTTTGTGGTTCCAGCAGGGCATTTCTTTCGCATCGTCAGTGTGGATAGTCCGCAGGTGGGCGACTTGAATTTATGGAATGCTGGTGATCACAGTGAACGCTTTTTCTCTGGCAAGACGCGGGCGTTGCATGGCACGCATTTATCGACAGGTGACCGCATGTGGTCGAACCTGCCATATCTGCGGCCAATGGCGACGATTACCGAAGACACCTTAGACTGGTATGGCTTTGATGAATTTGGCGGCTCCGTGCATGATGTGATTGGCACGCGTTGCGACCCCTATACGCATAAGCTGCTGTCAGGTGACGACTATCATCACTGTTGCCATTCCAATTTGACACGCGCATTTGCAGAACATACGGGCCGCGCATTAGGCGAGGCGGAAGCCTTTGTGCATGACGTGCTCAATGTTTTCATGTGCACCGGGTTCACACGCGACACGGGCCAGTATTTCATGAAAGCCACACCGGCGAGGCCCGGCGACTTTATCGAATTCTTTCGCCGAGATTGATTTGCTGGGAGCGCTGTCGGCATGCCCGGGCGGCGATTGCGGCTCAGAACATTCCAGCGACACGGCAAAATGTGCGCCGCTTCTGGTGGAAGTCTATGCGCCAAAGGCAAAGCCTGCGGGGTGGACTACACCGGTGCGAAATTCCTACGCGCTGACCTGACGCCGTCATTCCGTGCAAGTCGGAGCGCAGCGCAGGCGCGACACGGAACCCAGCTTTGCCCGAAGCGGGGTTCCAAATCACCCGCTCCACTGCGTTACGCGCGCGTTTGGAATGACGGGTTAAAGATAGGCTTGACCATCATTCAGCCGCATCAAACCCTTTATCAGTTTGAAACCTGTCCACACGAGGAAACATAAGTAAATCGGCCATGTGAGAATGATGCCGATGCCGAAGGTGATCCACGTGAATGCGATCAGCACCAATGAAGCGATCAAATTCACCGTCATGGTCTTGCGAATATTCGTGAGATGGCTGCCATAAATCGTGCCCGCCGCTTCCGTCTCGCGCGAAGATGCCAGAACAATCGCAACGATGCAGCCCAAGAACAACAGCGTTCCTGAAATCTCGCCCAAGGTGAGCGCCGCAAGCCCGCATGAGCCAATATAAAGCACCCAGCTCAAGGCCTCAAAACCTTCAGGTGTGCGTTCAAATGTTTTTCCAATATCGATGGCCATGTTATTCCCCGTCAATCCGCGCACCCATCTTGGCGATGGCTTGCTGGTAAACCTTAGCAGCATTCCAGCCTTGAATTGCGCCATAATTAGGTTGGCCGGGTTGATAGCCTTCACCACGCTCCCAACCATGGCCGACCAAAAACCGCGCCGTTGCCATGAGGGCTGCTTCTTTGTTGTTGAGGTTACCGCCGCCGCCATAAAGCGAAACGCTTTTCGGCATGAATTGCGTCTGGCCCAATTCGCCATGCATGGCACCCTTGGCTGATGGTGAAACCTTGCCCGAGCCCACGAGCTTCAACATATGATAAAGTTGGTCTTCAAAAAATTCCGTGCGGCGGCAATCATAGGCCAAGGTGGCCGTGGCCGAGAGCACGTTTTGCGATCCCGAAAAACGACCAAACGCTGTTTCCATGCCCCAAATGGCAATCAACGGACCAGCGGGTACACCGGTTTTCTTTTCGATTGAATCAAACAATGCGGCATTGGCAGCCTTCTGGCGTTTGCCTTGGGCAATAATGGTATCAGCACCGCGCACAGCCCAAAACTTCGCCAGCGTATATTTGAAGCTCTTTTGATTGCGATCAGCTTTAATCGTAGCCGTGGCGTAATTGGTGTTCATCAAAGCCGCAATGGCTTTGGGCTTTATGCCATTGGCTTTTGCTTCGGCTGCAAATTCAGATTTCCAATCTTCAAAACCAGCACTGGTATTGCCGCATTGTGCCGCCAGTGCCGATGTTGAAAATAGTGTGAGTGAAACTGCAAAACCGAATAACGCCGTGCGCATCAAAAGCCTCCAAAAGAAAATCGCCCGGTGACGTTCTGCCACCGAGCAATTGATTTGTCATCTCGCAACAATAAAATCTTTGTGTCACATAATTTCACATCATTGCGCCAAACCTGCCGTTTCAAGTCCACGCACGAGTCGCGCGGCGTAATCCTTGTCAGAAATACGAATGTAGTTAAGCCAGCCCGATATTGTAAATTTTGGATCGAGTTTCAAAATATCATCGACATCTTTGGAAAGTTCTGACTTCAAACCCAATTCACCTGCAACAGCGGCCAGCAAAACATGGGATGGGCGATGGGAAGGCATTTCGACGGCTGCTTGTCGGATCAAAGGAAGCGCAGAATCATATTTGCCTTGAAAAAAATAGGCCTTGCCAAGAAGATATTTGTACCGGGGCGGGTAAAGTGGATCAATCTGCATAATCCGCTTCATGTAAATTTCAGCGTCATTTGCCCTACCCCCGTGAGATAAAAGTAAGCCGTAGCGCCAATCGGCAAGACCTGGATTGAGTTCGATGGCTCGGTCAAACGAAGGCAACGCTTCCGCTGGTCCGCTTTGCCAATAGAGCACCCACCCAAGTGTGGCGCGCGCGGACGCACTGGTTTCGTCAAGTTCAACAGCATGGCGGGCATAGTCACCAGCCCACTTCAAAGAATTGGGCGCTTGGAATTCATCGTTTGTTGGGTGTCCCGGAGAAGGCTCCAGCCAAGCCATCAAATAGCTATTTGCAAGACCTTCAGCAGCATCGGCTGAACGGGGAGCAATGGCGACAGCGGCTTCATATCGTGCGCGTGCATCGGAAATTGACTGCCCGCGCTTTTCAACATGTGTGTTGCGAATTAAGGCGTTGCCTTGCAACACTAGATCATATGCATCGAGGCTGGAAGGAGATTTGAGCGCGATACGATCCAATTCAGCTTTTGTAATATGAGCATCAAGCGCACTGGCAATCGTACCAATTAAATCCGACTTAGCACCGACAAATCCTTCGGGCGCACCATCATATTGACCCGACCAAAGTTGGGCACCGGAGGCAGAATTGACGAGTTGTAGAGACAGTACAATTTTATCGGGACTTTGACGCAAGTTTCCATTTAACAGGAATGCTGCACCCAGCTTTTCACCGATCTCTTTCGGAGATAGTGCACTATTTTTAAATTTGCTGGCAGAGCTAGTTGCGACAACATTGATTGACTTGAACTGTGCGAGAGCAAGCGTCAAATCCTCAGTTAGGCCATCGACAAAATAGTCTTGCTCTATATGACCAGATGCATTCACGATGGGTAACACTGCAACCAGCCGCGTCAGTTCATGCGTTCTGTTGAGTCCCAAAAAACTTAACACGATTGCCAACGCACATATTGCGATGAATGCAGGAATTTTCCATTTTATTGCTTGGGAGTCTGATGTTGACGCTTCGATATGTTCAACTGGGGCAGCAAATATATAGCCACGTCGTGCCACTGTTTTCAGAATGCTTCGGTCAACGTCTGACAGCGCTGCGCGTATATCACTGACGCAGCGTTCTAAAGATTCATCTGAAACAGTAACGTCAGGCCACACAGCGTCGAGTAATTCAGTTTTGGAAACAACCCGCCCAGCTGCACCAACCAAGTACAACAACACGTCAAAACTTTTTGCGCGCAACGCAATTTCACCTGCCGCATTCGACAATCGCCGATAGGCAGGTGAAAGCTCAAAACCGGAAAAACGAACGACCGTCGAATATTGACCTGGCACATGAACCTCCAACGGCCCAAACTTTAAGGCAGAACTATCACAAATTTCAGAACGTTTCAGCTAATTTCAGGACTTCGACGTCTCCTTTCATCCAGCAATTGAATGTCGCGGCGCATTGCCCGCAAAACAAAAAGGAGATAAAAATGACAACGAAACTTGCTGTTTCTACAATCCTGTGCACCGCGCTTTTTATTGCCCCTGTTTGGGCCGATGAAGTTGCAGATGCATCAGCGGCCAGCGAAGCCTTCTATGCTGCACTTCCAGAGTTAGACGATGGTTCAGCCATGGCGAAAGTTTTTGCACAGACACCATACATCACATTTGTAGGCCCGCGAAACAGAGACGTCATTGTAGGCTGGCCCGCGGTAAAGGCCTACTTTGTGAAGTCGAATGCCATGTTCAAGTCACGCCAAACCAACATTTCTGATCGCAAAATACATGTGAACGGAAATGTGGCTTGGGAAGTTGGCCTCGAAGTTGGGGAAAACGAAATGAGCGACGGCACCAAAGTTGCGGTCAACTGGGTCGTGACCAATGTGCTTGAAAAGCAAGCCGATGGACAATGGCTGATGGTGTCTCACCACGTTCAACCTGGTGCGAAATAGTCAAATTGGGGGCGTGGCCTAGCGGGTTGCGCTCCCTTTACCAAGTTTATCAACGAGCAGTAGCGAAATCTGAGTTCTGTCCCTGCTGTTTAACTACTGCAAATGAAACACGTTGGTGATCTCAAAAAACCACCCACTCATTCATTTGAATGACGACTGAAACACAAACATGGATTAGTTTGCCGCTCAGGGGGCATTCGACATCAGGAGAGTCGCATGCCTGACACATTCATCGACAGCAGAACGATAGAGTCATGACGTCCTTCATTCAGGCAGCGACGTCTCGTTTGGTAGTGTCTCCTGCCGAGCGCGCCGGCATCTTAGCACTGTTACTCGTGGCAGCACTTCTGGGCTTTGGAAATGTCATCCAAAAGATATTATTAGTCGAAGCTGACCCGTGGTTGCTGATGGCACTCCGCGCATCAATCGCAATATTGGTACTCCTACCTTTTACGATGAAGGAGATACTTGCCATCAGACGCAAAAGCGCCAAGTTTACGACGATCACGTGGCTCACCATTGCCTCATTTGGGCTCGGTATGACATTGCAAAATTTTGGCGCGAAATATACTTCGGCAACCAACGTGGGATTTCTGGTAAATACATTTGTTATTTTCATGCCCGTGTTGGTTTGGCTGTCGGGTCACGGTCGTCCAAAATGGCAAACCATAGTTGCTTCATTGACTTGCTTCTTTGGTGCGGCACTCTTGGCAGGCGGAAGCGTTGTTGGGTTTGGCTATGGTGATATGTTGTGTCTAACATCTGCTTTAGCGTTTGCAGTTTGGGTACTCTGTCTGGCGGGCCAAGGTCCAGCTGGGTCAGTTACAATTGTGCTGACATGTGCACAGTGGTTGCCTTTAGCCATTCTCGGATTTGTTTTCACTGATATGCCATGGATGAAAATTGCAATGCACCTGCGCGATAATTTTGCGGCGTATATAATGCTGGGCATGTTTGTGAGCGCTTTCGGCTTCCTATTGGCGGTGCGCGTCCAACACCAAGTATCAACATGCTGTGCTGCTGTTATCTATGGGATGGAAGGAGTTTTTGGTTCGTGGGCAGCTTATATCGTTCTGGGCGAAAGTTTAAGTGCTCTTAGCTACTGTGGCGCTGCTTTGATCATTGCAAGTATTTATGTGGCAGCGTGTGAGCATAAAGGAAACAAGCAAACTGCAGGCTCAAGTTCCAAGGAAAAATAATAGTGTTGGACACTTGAAGCAGAACGAGGCGAAATTCTTCTTAAAGGTGCGGATCAACTTTTCAGCAGTTAATCCGCACTATTTTTTTGATAGCTGACGCTGATCTACTTCATCGTCGGCATCACGAATTCGGCACCTGAACGAATGCCCGTGGGCCAGCGGCTCGTGACGGTTTTCAGCTTGGTGTAGAAGCGAATGCCTTCTGGGCCGTGCATGTGGTGATCGCCGAACAGTGAAGCTTTCCAGCCACCGAAGCTGTGGAACGCCATTGGTACCGGGATTGGCACGTTGATGCCAACCATGCCCACTTGAATGCTCTGGGCAAATTCGCGCGCCGCATCACCATCGCGGGTGAAGATGGCGGTGCCGTTGCCGTATTCGTGGTCGTTGACCATTTTTGCAGCTTCGTCATAGGTCTTGGCACGTACAAACGAGAGTACGGGGCCGAAGATTTCTTCTTTGTAAATTGTCATGTCGGTGGTGACGTTGTCGAAGATCGAGCCGCCGAGGAAATAGCCGCCTTCATAGCCTTGCATCTTGAAGCCGCGACCATCGACGACGAGCTTGGCACCTTCTTTAACGCCTGTGTCGATGTAGCCTTTGACCTTGTCGTAGTGTTGCTTGGTGACCAGCGGACCCATTTCAGCGTCAGCATCGGTGCCAGGTCCGATTTTCAATGCACGGACCTTCGGTTCCAACTTGGCCAATACTTTTTCAGCTGTACCTTCTCCAACTGTCACAGCGACCGAAATCGCCATGCAGCGCTCACCAGCTGAACCGTAACCAGCGCCCATGAGTGCATCAACCGTTTGGTCAATGTCAGCGTCGGGCATAATGATCATGTGGTTCTTGGCACCGCCCAAGGCTTGGCAACGCTTGCCGTTGGCTGTGGCGGTTGAATAGATGTAGCGGGCGATTGGTGTTGAGCCAACGAATGACACGGCGGAAATGCCGGGGTGATGTAGAATTGCATCTACAGCTTCCTTGTCGCCATGCACAACTTGGAACACACCATCCGGAACGCCGGCTTCTTTAAGCCAAGCAGCGATGAGCAATGAAGCAGAAGGGTCACGCTCCGATGGCTTCAAAATAAAGCAATTGCCGGTGGCCAAGGCAGTCGGGAACATCCACATCGGCACCATGGCCGGGAAGTTGAACGGTGTGATACCCGCAACAACACCGAGCGGCTGGCGGGTTGACCATGAGTCAACCTTGGTGCCAACGTTTTCGGTGTATTCACCTTTAAGCAGTGTTGGCGCAGCGGTTGCGAATTCCACAACTTCAGCGCCGCGCTGCACTTCGCCCAAAGCATCGGACAAGACCTTGCCGTGTTCGGCAGTGATGCAGGCAGCGAGTTCTTTGGCGCGGGTATCAATTATCGAGAGGAACTTGTTGAGAATGCGCGAGCGACGCAGTGGCGTGGTGTTGGCCCAAGCGGGGAATGCAGCGCGGGCGTTTTGAACGGCCACGTCCATTTCAGCCGTCGTGGCGAGAACAACTTCGCCTGTTTGTTCGCCCGTAGCAGGATTGAACACAGCTGACTTGCGCGTGCCTTTTCCTGCAACTTCTTGACCGTTGATCCAATGATTGATTGTCTTGACCATGTTGTATTCTCCCTCAATGATGACCTTCTATGCGCTACGGTAAAACGCACATCAAGATGAAGTATTGCGCTATCGTTGTGCAAAAATCGAATAACAACCAAGAATTCCGCGCAATTATATTTCGAATTTACGTCAGTTTTGATTCTTAACTTGCGCCAACGCTCACTTCCTGCTTTTCGAAAGGACAGTGATGTTGACCTATATGCCGATTCCAAGAGTCGGCTATTCGTGTCGGAGGAAGACCCATGAACAAGCCAGTTCCAGCCCACATTTTCCGTGCCGAAGGTACGCCCGAAGCCCATGGTCTTTATAACCCGCGCAACGAGCATGATGCCTGCGGCATTGGCCTTCTCGCCAACATCAACAACATCAAGAGCCACCGCGTGGTCAAGGATGCGCTCAGCATCCTGAAGAACCTCGAACACCGTGGTGCCGTGGGTGCTGACCCTAAGGCTGGCGATGGCGCTGGCATCATGATTCAAATTCCCCATGAGCTGTTTGCTGACGAGGCAAAGCGCTCAGGCTTTGACCTGCCAGCAGCGGGTCAATATGGCGTGGGCTATTTGTTCATGCCGCGCGAGACTGTGTATCGCCAAGACATTGAACGCATCTGGTGGGAAACCGCCCGCGAAGAAGGCCTGAAGGTTCTGGGCTGGCGCGATGTGCCCGTGGACAAGTCGGTACTCGGTTATTCGGTCAAGGGCACGGAACCCGTGCATCGCCAAGTGTTTATCGGCAAGGGCCCCACCATCCGCAATGAAGCCCATCTGGAACGCAAGCTCTTCGTGTGTCGCAAAGTGGTGTCAAACCGCATTGTTGAAGTGTTGGGCAACAAGGCCCGCACTTATTATCCTGTCTCCGTTTCATCGCGGACCATTGTTTACAAGGGCTTGGTACTGGGCGCTGAACTTGATCATTATTATTTGGACTTGAAGGACGAACGCGTTCAGTCCGCCCTCGCCTTGGTGCATCAACGTTTTTCCACCAACACCTTCCCAAGCTGGCCCTTGGCGCACCCCTATCGCTTCGTTTGTCACAACGGCGAAATCAACACCGTGCGCGGCAACTTCAATTGGATGGCCGCACGCCAGGCCAACATGCAGTCCGACGTATTGGGTGAAGACTTATCCAAGCTCTGGCCCATCTCCTACGAAGGCCAATCCGACACCGCTGTATTCGACAACGCGCTCGAACTGTTGACGATGGGTGGCTATTCCCTGCCCCATGCCATGATGATGATGATCCCGGAAGCTTGGGCCGGAAACCCGCTGATGGACGAAGACCGTCGCGCGTTTTACGAACACCACGCCGCCATGATGGAACCATGGGACGGCCCTGCCGCCATGGTGTTCACCGACGGCAAGGTGATTGGTGCAACGCTCGACCGCAACGGCCTGCGCCCTGCCCGCTATTTGACCACTGATGATGGCTTTGTACTGCTCGCTTCGGAAATGGGCTGCTTGCCGATTGACGATGCCAATGTCACCCACAAGTGGCGCTTGCAGCCGGGCAAGATGTTGCTCATCGACCTTGAGCAAAAGCGCATCATCTCCGACGATGAATTGAAGAAGCACCTCTCCACGCTGCACCCCTACAAGGATTGGCTCAAGAAGACGCAAGTTGTGCTGCGCGATATGCCAAAGGCGAAGACCACGCGGCCGAAGCCAACCACCGTGTTGCTCGACCGCCAACAGGCATTCGGCTACACGCAAGAAGACTTGAAGATCTTGATGGAGCCTATGGCCTCAACAGGCCAAGAAGCAATCGGCTCCATGGGCAACGACGCGCCAGTGTCGGCCTTGTCAGACCGCGCTAAGCTGCTGGACACCTATTTCAAACAAAACTTCGCGCAGGTGACCAACCCGCCGATTGACCCGATCCGCGAAGAACTCGTGATGTCGCTGGTGTCCTTCATCGGCCCGCGTCCAAACTTGCTCGACCTCAAGGGTACCTCGAAGCACATGCGCCTCGAAGTCTCGCAACCTATTCTCACCAACGAAGAATTGGAGCGCATTCGCAACATTGGCGAAGTGCGTGAAAACCCCTTCCGCACAGTAACCATCGATGTCACTTATGATGTGGCCAACGGCTCGGATTATATGGAAGCCGCATTGGATGCTGTTGGTGCACAAGCCGAACGGGCCGTGAAGGATGGTTATAACATTATCATCCTGTCGGATCGTGCCGTATCGGCTGAGCGCGTTGCCATTCCATCATTGCTCGCCACATCAGCAACCCATCATCACTTAATCCGCAAGGGCTTACGCACCTCAGTTGGCCTGGTCGTTGAATCGGGTGAACCGCGCGAAGTGCATCAGTTCGCCATGTTGGCAGGCTATGGCGCTGAAGCCATCAACCCCTATCTCGCCTTCGAAACTTTGGAAGCCATGCTGCCAACGCTGGATGAAAAAGTTTCGGCCTATGAAGCCGTGAAGCGTTTCATCAAGGCTGTAGACAAGGGCCTGCTCAAGGTTATGTCGAAGATGGGCATCTCCACCTATCAATCTTATTGTGGTGCGCAAATTTTTGACGCCATTGGTTTGTCGTCGGAATTCGTGAAGAAGTATTTCACAGGAACCGCCACAACCGTTGAAGGCGTAGGCTTGGCCGAAGTGGCGGAAGAAGCTTTCCAACGCCATGCTGATGCCTTCGGATTAAATCCTGTATTGACGACGCAATTGGATGTGGGCGGTGACTATGCCCAGCGCATTCGCGGTGAAGCCCATGTGTGGAATTCGGAAACGGTTTCAACACTGCAACATGCGGTGCGTGGCAACTCCCAAGACAAGTACAAGGAATATGCCCGTCTCATCAACGACCAGAACGAAAAGCTGAAGACCTTGCGCGGCCTCTTCCGCATCAAGTCGGCTGAGGAAATGGGCAAGGCACCGGTTGATATTTCGGAAGTTGAGTCCGCCAAGGACATCGTCCGTCGCTTCGCCACGGGTGCCATGTCCTATGGCTCCATTTCGCGCGAAGCCCACACCACGCTGGCCATTGCCATGAACCGCATTGGCGGCAAGTCCAACACCGGCGAAGGTGGCGAGGAAGCTGATCGTTACGTGCGCATGCCCAACGGTGACTCAATGCGCTCGGCCATCAAGCAGGTGGCCTCGGGCCGCTTTGGTGTGACAGCGGAATATCTTGTCAACTCCGACATGATGCAGATTAAAATGGCGCAGGGTGCCAAGCCCGGCGAAGGCGGTCAATTGCCCGGCCACAAGGTTGACGCAACCATCGCCAAGGTGCGCCATTCAACACCGGGTGTAGGTTTGATTTCGCCTCCACCTCACCATGACATCTATTCCATCGAAGATTTGGCGCAGCTGATCTACGACTTGAAGAACGTCAATCCCGTGGCACAGGTTTCGGTGAAGCTTGTATCGGAAGTGGGCGTTGGCACGGTTGCTGCGGGTGTGTCGAAAGCTCATGCCGATCACGTCACCATTTCAGGTTACGAAGGCGGCACGGGTGCATCGCCCTTGACGTCGATCAAGCATGCTGGTTCGCCATGGGAAATCGGCCTCGCCGAAACCCAGCAAACCCTTGTGACCAACGATCTGCGCGGCCGCATTGCCGTGCAGGCCGACGGCGGCATCCGCACCGGACGCGACGTGTTGATTGCGGCACTTTTGGGCGCTGACGAAATTGGTTTTGCCACGGCACCTTTGATCGCCGCTGGCTGCATCATGATGCGGAAATGCCATTTGAACACCTGCCCTGTTGGCGTTGCCACGCAAGACCCCGAATTGCGCAAGCGCTTCAAGGGCCAGCCGGAACACGTCATCAACTTCTTCTTCTTTGTTGCAGAAGAGTTGCGTGGACTGATGGCTTCGATGGGTGTGAAGTCCTTTGTTGAACTCACAGGTGCAACTGAATGGCTCGACACCAAGAAAGCTGTTGCCCATTGGAAAGCCAAGGGCCTCGACTTCTCGAAGTTGTTCGCAAAGCCCGATGTTGTCGAAGGTGTGGCCACCAAGCATGTGACCACACAAGATCATGGCCTTGAAAAAATCCTGGATCGCAAGCTGATTGCCGAAGCCATGCCCGCACTTGAAAGCGGCAAGGCTGTCGTTATCGAAACCGCCATCCGCAACTCTGACCGTACGGCAGGCGCTATGCTTTCAGGTGCTGTTGCCATGCGCTATGGCCATAAAGGTTTGCCGGAAGACACGATCCACGTGAAGCTCAATGGCTCATCCGGCCAAAGCTTCGGCGCTTGGGCAGCCCATGGTGTCACCTTGGAATTGACGGGCGAAGGCAACGACTATGTCGGCAAGGGCCTTTCCGGCGGCAAGATCATCATCAAGCCAAAGGACAAGATCGGCTTCAAGCCGGAAGAGTCCATCATCATCGGCAACACGGTGCTTTATGGTGCGATTACAGGCGAAGCCTATTTCCGCGGTGTTGCTGGTGAACGTTTCGCCGTGCGCAACTCCGGCGCTGTCGCCGTTGTTGAAGGTGTGGGTGATCACGGTTGCGAATATATGACCGGCGGTTGCGTGCTCGTCATCGGCAACACAGGCCGTAACTTTGCAGCTGGCATGTCTGGCGGCGTGGCTTATGTGCTTGATGAAGATAAGTCGTTCGAAAAGCGCTGCAACCTTTCGATGGTCGATCTGCAACCGGTTCCGGAAGAAGAAGAACTCCTCGAAAAGCACCAGCACCATGGCGGCGATTTAGAGCACCATGGCTTGGTGGATATTACATCTGGCATGAACAAGCACGATGCCACCCGTATCCACGAACTCCTAGCCCGTCATGTGAAGTATACGGACTCGTCAAAAGCCAAAACCATATTGGCCAACTGGTCGCATTACCTTCCTCTGTTTGTGAAGGTCATGCCCGTAGAATATGCACGCGCATTGGCAGAGTTGGAAAAAGCACAAGAAACATCTGACGGCCTCACGGTCGGCGTAAAGCGGAGCGCTTGATCAGGTGAGGCTTCAAACCGCCAAAAATGGATTGAGAATTGTAACGCGGCCAACACGTTGGTCGTGGTTCATGTCTTCCGTGTACAGAACATCACAGCCTGCTAGTTCGGCGGCGGCGATGATGTTGCAATCGTATACTGAGAAGTTGGTTGTTGCAGCAATGGCCATTGCAAGTTTATGTGTGCCTTCTGTGATAGGAACGATCTCAAATGATTGTCGGATTGGTGCAAGCGCATCCAAAGCATCTTGCAAGTTCATTTTCAATTTGCGTCTTGCTACTGCAATAAATTCATTGAGCACTTGCACGCTAATAATGCCACCAGCACTGACGATGTCTCTTGATATTCGGCTTTTAGGACTATGCGGCAAGATTAAATACAATAGAATATTAGTGTCGCAAGCATTAGTCATTCTTCGGCCAATTCTTGAAACGTTCGTCGTAAATTTCTTCTCTATCAAACTTGTAGTCAGCAGGAACCTTTACCGTCTTGCGGATTTCCTCAAATCGTGCCCACATTTCTTCAAGCGTCTTTTCCCGTTCAGCAACCAACTTGCCGTCAACGGTTTCGATTTTGACTTGATCCCCTTCAGCAAAGCCGAGTTGCGCGGCCACATCAGCAGGAATGCGGATCGCCAAGCTATTTCCCCACTTCGAAATTTTCATCATATCCTCCTTGGATATACATTTGACCAAAATGTATATCATAAAACAGCACAGGTGTAAACATGGGCAAGATCACAGGTTTTCTCGAAATCGACCGTCAGGACCGGAAGTATAATCCGGCGGCCGACCGCATTCGGCATTACGATGAATTCGTCATTCCCGTTGGGCGACGAAGGCACGAAGAAGCAGGCGGCGCGCTGCATGGATTGCGGCATTCCCTATTGTCACAATGGCTGCCCGGTGAACAATCAGATCCCCGATTGGAACGATCTGGTTTACAATGACCGCTGGGAGGAAGCTTCGCGCAATCTGCATTCGACAAATAACTTTCCGGAGTTCACTGGTCGTGTGTGCCCGGCACCTTGCGAAGCATCTTGCACGTTGAACTTGGAAGATGCGCCCGTCACCATCAAATCCATCGAATGCGCCATTGTTGACAAGGCATGGGAAAATGGTTGGGTGAAGCCCATCATCGCCACAGAAAAAACCGGCAAGAAAGTTGCTGTTATTGGCGGCGGTCCATCAGGCCTTGCTGCCGCACAACAACTCGCGCGCGCGGGCCACAATGTGCATCTGTTCGAAAAGAATGCCAAGGTCGGCGGTTTGATGCGCTATGGCATTCCTGATTTCAAGATGGAAAAGCATTTAATTGACCGCCGCGTGACGCAGATGGAAGCCGAAGGCGTAACCTTCCATTACGGCGCACACATTGGCGTGACGCAGGATGCAAAGCAACTGACGGATTCATTCGATGCTGTTTTGATGTGCGCTGGTTCTGAAAAAGGCCGCGACTTGCCAATCCCTGGTCGCGACCTCGCTGGCGTGCATTTCGCTATGGAATTTCTGCCACAACAAAACCGCCGCGTGTCGAAAGAGTCTCCACTCGATAACAAGCCAATTCTTGCCGAAGGCAAGCATGTGGTTGTTGTGGGCGGTGGCGATACGGGTTCGGACTGCATCGGTACATCAATCCGCCAAGGTGCACTTTCAGTGACGCAAATCGAAATTATGCCAGCCCCTCCGGAAAAGGAAAACAAGGAACTGACTTGGCCCAACTGGCCGATGAAAATGCGCACGTCCTCTTCGCAAGCTGAAGGTGCTATCCGTGATTTTGCAGTAGCAACAGTGGCACTCGAAGGCGAAAACGGCGTTGTTAAAACCTTGAAATGCGCCCGCGCAGGCTCAGACTTTAAGCCCGTCGCCGGAACGGAATTTGAATTGAAAGCTGACCTCGTGCTGCTGGCCATGGGCTTTGTGCACCCCGTGCATGATGGCATGATCAAGAACTTGGGCGTAAAGCTGGATGCACGCGGCAATGTTGAAGCCAACATGAAGGACTATAAAACATCAGTCGAAAAAGTCTTCGCAGCAGGCGACACCCGCCGTGGTCAGTCCCTCGTAGTGTGGGCCATTCGCGAAGGCCGCCAAGCCGCCCGCGCTGTTGACGAATTTTTGATGGGATCAACCACACTTCCGCGCTAAGCTGATTGCATGATGAAACGTCGTGATTTTTTGTTTGGGTTCGCAGCGTCGGCGCTGACGACATTGCCTGTGCATGCCGAAGAATTTCCGATCAACTATGAAGATCGGGAAAAGGTTCCGGCCCAGTATCGCCCGCGTACAGTGTCATTCAAAACGGAAGAGCCTATAGGCACGATCATCATCGAGTCCGACAAGAAATTTCTTTATCTTGTTCTCGGCAATGGCAAAGCGCGGCGCTATGGCGTTGGCGTTGGCAAGGACGGTTTCCGCTGGGCAGGCACCGCCACCATTAAGCGCAAGGCCAAATGGCCAAAGTGGACGCCTACGAAAGAACAAATCGAACGCGTTCCAAATTATAAGCAATGGGCCAATGGCTATCCAGGTGGCCCCTATAATCCGCTGGGTGCACGTGCGCTCTATTTGTTTGAAGGCGACCGCGATACGCAATACCGCATTCACGGCACAACAGAACCATTCACAATCGGCAAGCGCGTTTCATCCGGCTGCTTGCGCATGTTGAACGTGGATGTTGCGGATTTGTTTGAACGTGTACCTTTGGGCACAAAAGTCATCGTCAAATAGCGACTACTGCTGCAAAGGCGGCACTGAATAATCGTCAAATCGACCAGCGGGAGCCGCTGCGACGATACCACCCGTCAGTAATTTTTCCGACTGCGAGCCAGCTTTTGCGGACAGTTTTGTTCCCAACGCGCTATTTGCACCCTGCCCACTTATACTTTGGGTAACCGTAGATTTGGTCGGTGCAGCAGCAGCACTTGCAGCCTTCAAACTGTCAGCGCGAAACACCAAACTTTCGCCATCAAGTCCATCTTGACCAAAACTTGGAGGTTCTGTCACGACAGGCGATTGTGCAGCAACTTTAGGCTCAATGGCGTTCGCGGGTGGAGTGCTCACAACTGCGGGTATTGCGTTCTTATCAAGAGATTTGATGGCCCCTAAAACCAACTGGCCGAAGCGGTTGTTGCCTTGCTTAAAAAATGTAATGCCATCGCGCGAACGCAGTTTACGTTCGACACCCGTTTCATCAGGTCCACGGTCAACATAGCTGCCGTCTGCGGCAACGAAGAAGGGGCGCACATCAATGTATTGCCCTCCTTTGGCCGCGACGCGTTCGCGGTGAATGTCGCTGAGATAACGCATGTCAGCATCAAACGCAGAGTCAGCCATCGGCGGAATGCTGATCCAATAAAGCTTGGCCTTTGCCGCATTCACGGCTTCGATCAAGCGATCAACATTGGACGTATAGCCTTTGGCCCATTCGGGGGCGCGAAACACATAGCGAATATTCCCATCCTTGATACCTTGCCGATCATTCACACCGACGAGAACAACCACTGCATCAACGGGTTTAGCCGCAACGATTTTGGATAGGGCACCTGCCCAATCATAAACTTCTGTGCGCGCTAATCCAGAAGACTCGTTGAAACGGTTGATGATTTCAAACCCATTCTGCTCTTGCGCCATGCGGGTCATGCCCGCACCGAGACCACCCGCCAAAGCGTCGCCAATGACCAACACACGCGTGACGCCAGTAGCAACTTCGGCGTCCGCAATTCCGTTGACGGGTTGGTTGGGAGTTTCAGCTGTCGCTTCAGAACCCATCAGCGGCGCTTGAGGTTCAGGTGTGGATTGTTCCTGCGCATGCACGAGGTTGGGCCACATGCAAACCAGCACAATCAAAACAACTCTGAAGAATGAACCAATCATCAGCTGATGTTACGAGCCCTTACGCAACTGCTCAAGCACCTTACGCGAGGGTTTGCCGTCAAGAGGAAGTCCAGCTTTCCGTTGAAAACCGATCACAGCTTCATAGGTACGTGCGCCGAAGCGACCATCGGCACCGCCCGTTTCAAAGCCCATACCAGAAAGCCGCTTTTGCATTTCAACACGCTCTTCAAACGACAAATCGAAATTCAGTTCCGGCCAGCTACCTTGAATGCCAGCACCACCACGAATGCGATCTCCCAAATGGCCAACAGCAAGCGCGTAGGAATGCGAAAAATTATAGTCCATGATGGCTTGAAAATTCTTAGTCACCAGAAACGCTGGGCCATCAATACCTTGCGGAATCATAACAAAAGCATCGGCGTGAAGCGCATTGAACTTGCCGCCCGTTGCTGGAACGATGCCCAACTTCACCCATTCCGAAACGGGACGCCAGTGGGAGCGGCCAATGAGCGCGCGATTAAATTTCGCGGGCAGTGTAACTTCCCAACCCCAAGGGCGATCAGCTTTCCATCCAGCTTTGGCCAAATAATTTGCGGTTGACGCCAGTGCGTCTTCCTTGGATCCCCAAATGTCACGCTTGCCATCCCCCGTCCAATCGACGGCGTATGAAATATAACTTGTAGGAATGAATTGCGTATGCCCCATGGCAGCAGCCCACGAGCCGGTGAAATTATCTGGAGTTCGAATGCCTTTCTGCAATATCTTGAATGCTGCAACAATTTGACCCTTCGCATAGTCGCGCTTGCGTCCGGCATAAATCAAAGTAGCCAGTGAACGCATAACGCTCATCGAACCTTTGTCTTTGCCGAAGTTTGACTCCATGCCCCAAATGCCGAGAACGACATGTTGATCAACACCATATTTCTTTTGGATCGCATTCATCAATTTGGCATTTTCGATTTTCATTGCTTGGCCCGTTTCAATGCGAATGGGCGTCACCGCCTTAGCCAGATAAGCATCTGTCGTTGAAGTGAACTCGGGTTGCGTTTTGGCAAGCTTCAAAACAGCTTGGTCAGGTTCAGTGATGCCGGCAAAGGCTTCATCAAAAAGCGCACGGGAAATGCCTGCGGCTTTCACCTGTGGCCAAATGGAATTTTGAATGAAGGCTTCAAATTTGGCGTCGGCCAATGCAGGTGAAGCTGCACTTAACAATGCCGCAACGGCTAGGCCCAAAAATTTCCGCATCCCAATCTCCTTATGTGCCGCAAACTGATTCGGTTGCAACCAGCTCTACACCTACAGGAGATCAGTTTTTGCGTAAATTACGCCCCAATTCAGGCAGCGTTACGCCGTATCAAATGCTGTTCCCAACGCAGTGCTGAATCGACAATAAAATCGAGATCATCATGTTTGGGTTTCCAGCCCAAAACACTACGAGCCTTTTCAGCGCCTGCAACAATGCCAGCCGGATCGCCAGCGCGGCGCGGGCCATACTTGACATTCAGCTTAGTGCCATGGGCCTTTTCAACGGCCTTTATCACATCAAGAACCGAGAAGCCTTTTCCATAACCGCAATTGAAAATGCCGGACTCACCGCCACGCTTTAAGTGCGATAGCGCATCCATGTGGGCTGAAATCAAATCACTGACATGAATGTAGTCACGAACACATGTACCATCCGGCGTGTCATAATCCGTGCCATAGACTTCCATATGGCCACGTTGCCCTAGCGCAGTTTGCGATGCGACTTTGATCAAATGAGTGGCGTTAGGGGTCGATTGGCCTGAGCGGCCTTTAGGGTCAGCGCCCGCCACGTTGAAATAGCGAAGTGCCACATAGTTAAGGTCATAAGCCGCATGGGAATCGCGCAACATCTGCTCGGTCATCCACTTTGATGCGCCATAAGGCGAAATGGGCGCAGGAATTTCAGCTTCAGTTACCGGCAATGTGCGTGGATTTCCGTACACTGCTGCAGTGGATGAAAAAATGAAATTCTTGACGTTTGATTTCACAGCACAATGCATGAGGTTGCGTGAATTCACAGTGTTGTTCAGGTAATAGCCGAGTGGATCAGCGACGGAATCGGGCACCACAATTGAACCCGCAAAGTGCACAACGGCTTCAACCTTGTGCTCTTTCATAACTTTCATCACCAATTCTTCATTGCCAATATCGCCGCGTACCAGCTTGGCCGCTGGTGAAATGGCCCACTGAAAGCCTGTTGTAAGATTATCGAGCACAACCGTGTCGATTCCGGCATCCGTCAAGGCCAAAACCATATGGCTACCGATATAGCCCGCACCACCCGTCACCAGAACCGTCATGATCAATCCTTTAACCTGAAATCAATACCGTAGGTTTAGTACAATTTGACAGAAGCCGAGTTAATGACGGCTTAGCGATCAGTTTGTAAGTTAAGGTTTAGTAAAAAATGCAGCGCCCCATTCGTAAAGCCGTATTTCCAGTAGCAGGACTTGGAACACGTTTTCTTCCCGCCACCAAGGCGATGCCAAAAGAAATGCTAACGGTGGTTGATCGTCCACTCATTCAAATTGTCGTCGATGAAGCGCGCGAAGCCGGCATTGAACATTTAATCTTTGTAACCGGTCGCAACAAATCTGTCATCGAAGACCATTTTGACAAACAGTACGAACTTGAATCGACACTGGGCAAGCGCGGAAAATCCATTGAACTTGAACTACTAGAACAAGACTTGCCAGGTGCTGGCCAAACCAGCTTCACCCGCCAGCAGGAACCTTTGGGTTTGGGCCACGCTATTTGGTGTGCCCGCAATATGATTGGTGACGAACCATTTGCTGTTTTGCTTCCCGATATGATTATGAAAGCCGAACCCGGATGTTTAAAGCAGATGGTCGACGTCTATCATGAACGCGGCGGCGGTAACATTTTGGCTGTTGAGGAAACAGCATGGGAGAATGTGCATCGCTACGGCATCGTGGCACCAAGGGATTGGCAAGATAACCACTTCGAAATTGAAGGCATGGTAGAAAAACCAAAGCGCGAGAATGCGCCTTCCAATCTCATCATTTCTGGTCGCTACATTTTGCAGCCTGAGATTTTTGCTGAGATCGAAAAACAGGAACCAGGTTCCGGCGGTGAAATTCAAATAACAGACGCTATGATCCGGCTTGATGGCGAAGCACACCTTTCCATGGATTGAAGTATAGCGGTGTGACCTATGACTGCGGCGACAAAATTGGCTTCCTTTCAGCCAACGTCGCATTTGCCCTCGAACATGAAGTGCTAGGCCCAGCATTCAGAATTGCTTTGGAACAGACAATTGCCATGCATGGTGGTTTCTTGCGTTGGAATGCGTCGGAAAGCCTCGCAGATATTCTGGCGAAGTTACGTTCTTCCGAACCTGTCGAGTTACCACATATCGAAGAACAGATTTTGGAGTTGCCGCAGTCGGCTTAATTTAGCGCCGGAGTATAATGCTGGTGAGAAGGCGATGATCGGTATAGTCGCCGCCAGCCGTAGCGCTGTTGAAGGCAGTCAATTCATAGCTAGTGCCCAAAACAAGATTTGGATGTAGCGTCCAATTCAAACCAAGCGTTCCAGTTGTCGTGATATTTGTTTCGCCTGCTGATTGTTCAAATGCGCTGCGCACGCCCGCGTTGACATCAATGTTCTCACGCAAGGAGTGTGTAACAATTGCGCCGAGCGACCAATTCTTGGTGGCTGAAACACCTGCAGCAACTGTCTCACTTAGATTTGCACCCGCATTAAATTCAAATCGCGTAAGATCGGTCGGTCTCCATGTCACGTTAGCAACGACACCCGGACCGATAGCCGTCGAAAGACTGTCGTCGGAGTAATCGCGGAGTTCGAGCGAGGCCGCAACATCGCCTGACCAAACCGGATCATCAGCAATCGAGACCCCCGCAGTAAGCCTAACACCTTGCGAATTGCGTTTTATGCCATTGCGGTCAGAAGATTTATCATGCAATCGCGGCTCGTAGGCCAATTCTGCGAAAGGTTGCAATATCGTATCGGTGCGCAGAGCAGCGCGAGCGGCGAACGTAAGCTGCGTGTAGTTGCGATCCGAATTGTCTTCCGTTCCGCCACCCGTCAAATCGACATCACCAAATGTATTGCGCGAAACACCAAGTCGTAAACGACCTTCAAGACCGCCAAAATCATGAGTCACGGCTGCGTTCGTTGCGATAACATGGTCTAGACGTGCGCCAGTCGCTGTTGCTGGCAGTTGCGAACTCCCAAGTTCAGTCGATGTGGCGGAATAACTGGCATCCAAATCCGCACGCGTGGTGTGGCGGATGTCCAAGCGCAAGGCACCTTGAATCCCACCCGCGAGTGTTCTGATGTCTTTGTTATCGACAAACTGTTCTGCTTCAAACGACGCTGAGCCCGTCAAACTATGGCGAACCCAGTCACTTTCAATTCGCAAGCTTGGTCGCAGCCTTATTGCAGCATCAGCTTGATTACCTGTTGGCACGCGCCTGACGTTGGACGAAACGACGGAGCCAATCTCTAGAGTTGGATAAAGCCTGAATGCACCTGCTGGAATTCCAATAGGAGCGTAGGGATCGACAGTCGACCGGCGACGACGCACGGGTTCTTCGCTGTCATCACCAATCGTAATGCGCGATTGAGATATTGGTGGCGGTGGCGGAAGTACAACCTCATCGTCGGTCGTTTCTGTTTCCAGCCTCAAATCATCTTCAACACTTTGTGCGAACGCCATTGAAGCCGTTCCACAAAGCAGAACAACTGTCGCCAAACGAAGAACTGATTTCGCCACACACAACATTTCAGTTAAACACTAGCGGCATTATGGTTAACCCTTTATTGAAAGCCTGTACCAAGCCACTGCAAAACAACCAAAACGGGATGAAAATGCATATTGCCGCTGCCAAACGTGCTGTTTCAATTGAGGTGCAGGGCCTCTCAGAATTGTTGGTAGCTTTGGATGGTCCGCTGGGACTGTCAGTCCAAAAGGCTGTCGAAACAATATCCAAGGCCCACGGACGTGTCATCATTTCAGGGATGGGCAAAAGCGGCCATATCGCCCGCAAGATTGCAGCAACACTTTCCTCAACCGGAACGCCTGCATCTTTTGTGCATCCCGCAGAGGCCAGCCACGGCGATCTCGGCATGATTACACCGCTAGATGTTGTGATGATGTTGTCAAACTCAGGCGAGTCCGCTGAACTCAAAGACATCATCAATTATTGCGCACGTTTTTCAGTTCCTATGATTGCAATCACTGCAAATGCATCAAGCACAATGGGACGGGCCGCCGATATTGTATTGGAATTGCCAAAAGCCTTGGAAGCTTGCCCCAATGGTTTAGCTCCCACAACGTCAACGCTTTTACAGTTGGCGTTGGGAGATGCGATTGCCATGTCACTTACTGGAGGCAAAGGGATTTTCTGCCGATGATTTCCGCAACTACCATCCCGGCGGAAAACTGGGCGCGCGCATCAAACATGCGCGAGACATTATGCATAAGCTGGAAGATATTCCGTTGGTGAAGTCGGGCACAGTGCTTGAAAAGGCAATCGCCATTTTGTCTTCAAAAAAATTTGGTTGTGTCGGTGTCGTCAATCAAGATGGTGCATTAGCGGGCATCGTGACAGATGGAGATTTGCGTCGCAATCTTCACGTCGATATGTCCTCCAAAGTCGTTGATGACATTATGACGAAAAATCCAACAACGGTTGTGGGACAAATGTTGGCGGCTGAAGTGATTGAATTGATCAACACCAAACGTATTACGGCGGTTTTTGTTGTCGATGCGCAAAATAAACCAGAAGGCCTCATTCACATTCATGATTTGTTGCGCGAAGGCGTTGCTTAAAATCTGGCATTTCGCACGTGCACAGGCTGGGGGTTGCTTTCACAATTGCCGAAAGGCTAGGTAGAGGCATCGCCAACAACAACCAGAGGAAATCTTGCGTGTAAAAGTTTCGGAAAAATCAATATCGACGCTGCTTGAAAAGGAGAAAAACCTTTATCTTCAACGCAACATCACGTCGGCAAAGCTTTCTGAAAAATCTGCGCAAAATTGGCTTCGTGGCGTTCCCATGCACTGGATGGTGGATTGGGGAATGCCGTTTCCACTTTTTATAGCTGAAGCAAGTGGCACAAATCTATTAAGTGCGGACGGCCATAACTACACCGATTTTTGCTTAGGCGACACAGGTGCCATGTTCGGCCATTCACCAAAAGTGATCGCGGAAACTCTCGCACTTGAAGGTGCGCGCGGCTTGACGACCATGTTGCCCTCGACCGATGCGGTTGAAGTTGGGGAATTGCTAGAAGATCGTTTTGGACTACCCGTATGGCAAATTACGGCCACGGCGTCAGACGCCAATCGAGCCGTGTTGCGTTGGTGCCGCGCGATTACGGGTCGCAAAAAAATCCTCGTCTTCAATCATTGTTACCATGGGTGCGTCGATGACACCTTCATCACCGCCGACCATGGCAAAGTGAAAATGGTTGATGGACTTGTTGGCGAGCCACGTGATTTGACGGCTTTCACCAAAGTTGTTGAGTTCAATGATATTGCAGCACTTGAAGCCGCACTTACACCTGGCGACGTCGCATGTGTTTTGGCAGAGCCTGTGATGACGAATATTGGCATGGTCTTGCCGCAACCCGGTTTTCTAAAAGCACTCCGTGAACTGACCAAAAAATCCGGCACACTTCTCATTCTTGATGAAACACATACTCTATCATCTGGCCCTGGCGGCTATGCGCGAGCACATAACATTGTTCCCGATGGACTGGTGTTTGGCAAACCCATTGCAGGCGGGATTCCCGCAGCGGCCTATGGTTTTTCACTTGACGTGGCGGAACGTATTCGCACGTTCCTTGCCAACAATGGCGAGGGTCGCTCCGGCATTGGTACAACTTTATCTGGTTCGCGCATACAACTTGCGTTGATCAAGACTGTCCTAAAAGAATTTTTCACACAGGAGGCATTTGCCCCGCTGATCGCGCTTGCGACGCGACTTGAACGCGGGATTGCGGATGTCATCATCAAATATGAACTGGACTGGCACGTGACCCGCGTGGGTGCCCGCGTGGAATTCATGTGCTGCAAGACGCCGCCCCGCAATGGGTTTGAGGCGTCGCAAGTGATTCACCAGCCAATCGATGTGGCTGTGCATCATTACCTGTTAAATCGTGGCGTGGTGATCACGCCATTCCACAATATGATGTTAATTTGCCCGGCAACCACAGAAAAAAATGTCGAACAGTTATTGAAAACACTCGACGATTGCCTGTCAGAACTAACACAATAAACGCCTTGCAATATGCTGAGGCTGGAGAATGAAAATGAGTGCATTTGTAACCCCTAAGCAAGGCCCCGAAGCCCAAGCCTTTTTGGATGCCAACCCCGATATTGAAAGCATCCACATTGTATGGACCGATTTGTGCGGCGTGGTGCGCGGTAAAGTGTTGCGCCGTGATGAATTGGTGCCAGCTTTCAAAGATGGCCGCTTCATTCCAATTTCAGCCTTGGTGTTGGACGTGACAGGCCAAGACGTGCCGGAAACAGGATTGGTGTTCGATGAAGGTGACCGTGACGTTTTGTTCTGGCCGGTCAACCATTCTCTGAAACGCATTCCATGG
The DNA here is from genome assembly GCA_963779145.1 of uncultured Alphaproteobacteria bacterium. Classification (GTDB taxonomy): domain Bacteria; phylum Pseudomonadota; class Alphaproteobacteria; order Rhizobiales; family Aestuariivirgaceae; genus Aestuariivirga. Next base: position 54,615 of record CAVZXJ010000042.1, on the reverse strand, counting down.
ATGGATGTACCTTCAGCGCAATATGTGGCGAAGGTGCATGACCTTGATGGCATTCCACACTACGCAGATCCACGCAACGTGCTGGAAGGTATTGTCACGCGCTTCCAACAAGAACTGAACATGACGCCCGTAGGTGCTATTGAGCTTGAATTTTTCCTCATGGATCGGAAGTCTGCTTTGGAAGGCAACCCGCGCCCACCACAGGCTTTGGTGAATGAAGCGCGTCCACAACATTACCAAGCATATCACTTGCAAGACACCGATGATTTCGCACCCTTCTTCAAAGACCTTTATGCGATGTGTGAGATTCAAGACTTACCAGCGAAGACATTGATTGCCGAATATGCGCCAGGACAAATGGAAATTGTTCTGCGCCACCGCAATGACGTTCTGAAGGCTTGTGATGAAGGCATCATGCTAAAACGCGTCATCAAAGCGGCTGCGGAAAAGCACGGCTTATGCGCCACCTTCATGGCCAAGCCTTATGCAGAATGGACGGGCTCCGGCATGCACGTGCATGTCAGCTTGGAAGATAGTGATGGCAATAATTTATTTGCCGCCGAAGACCCGCAACAAAATGAACTGCTGTTGAATGCCATTGGTGGTTTGAAAACATCCATGGCTGAATCAATGTTGATTTTCGCACCCAACGCAAATTCCTATCGCCGCTTCCGCAAGAACTCCTATGCTCCTGTTGCGGCAAATTGGGGCATCAACAATCGCACGGTGTCGTTGCGCGTGCCCGCAGGTTCGCCAAAGGCGTGCCACATCGAACATCGTCCATCAGGTGCCGATGCAAATCCTTATCTGGTCATGGCAGCCATACTCGCAGGCATGCACTATGGCATCACCGAAAAGTCCGACCCCGGAAACCCTATCGTCGGCAACGGCTATGAGCGCCGCGCCAAATATATCCCCGGCAACTGGTACGAAGCCATTGATGCATTGTGGCGTGCGCCAATTTTGAAGGAGTATTTTGGCAAAGCTTTCATTGATACGTTCTGCACAGTAAAGGAAGCTGAAGCCGACCGCTTCTATCACGAACCCTTTAAGCGCGACTTTGATTGGTATTTGCGTACCGTTTGACGCAGCAAAGGTCGGTTTTTCGCACTTGCGAAGCCGGCCTTTTTACCCTAAATGCCGTTCGTTATAACGAACGGTACTCCCATGTCTGATACAACACTCACAGCCCAAACGATCCCTGCCGGCATGTTCGCCGAAAAAGTGACGGAGGTTCAGCACTATACAGACCGTCTGTTCCGCTTCCGCATTACGCGGCCACAAAGCTTGCGTTTCCGTTCCGGCGAATTTTTGATGATTGGCCTTCCTAACGCTCCAAAGCCTGTCATGCGGGCTTATTCAGTCGCTTCTCCTTCATGGGATGAAGAATTGGAATTCTTTTCAATCAAAGTGCCAGAAGGTCCGCTGACAGAACATCTCCAGAAAATCAAAGTTGGCGACACCATCATCATGCGCCCTAAACCAACCGGCACTTTGGTGAATGACGCTTTGATTCCAGGAAAACGCCTGTTCTGTTTCTCAACGGGCACAGGCTTTGCGCCGTTTGCATCGTTGATCCGCGACCCCGAAACTTATGATAAGTTTGAGACTGTTGTGGCCACACACACCTGTCGCCAACGCGACGAGTTGAAGTATTCTGCCGATACAGTAACTGCCACATTGAGCGACGAACTCGTGGGCGAAATGGCACAAGGCCGTCTGCTCTATTTCCCGTCGACAACCCGCGAAGAAACCGAACACATGGGCCGCATCACCAATCTCATTGAGTCAGGTGAATTCTTCGAAGCACTGAAAATTGCACCCCTCAATGCAGAAACTGATCGCATCATGATCTGCGGTTCGATGGCATTCATGAAAGACATCCGCGCATTAATTGAACCGATGGGCTTTGTTGAAGGCTCGAACAATGAACCCGGAACATTTGTCGTTGAACGCGCTTTCGTGGGCTGAAACCTGACGAACGACTGACACGATTTCTCAGGTTTTGAACAGTTCAAGTATTCCACATTTGCAGCGTGCCGAAAACATCGGCACGACATCAAATGGAGGTTCCTATGAACAAAACAATTTTTGCTGCTCTGGCACTTGTCATTGCAAGCACCGGCATGGTGCAAGCCTCAACGGGTCCGCAATTTGACGACCCAACCTTCAAAGCAACCCAAGACAACTACCAACAGGATGCACGTCGTAAGAAGCGTGTTCCTGGCGGCAGTGGCTGCGATGATCCAGAAGACTATGCCGAACACGCTGAGTGCCGCGGTTAATTCTTGACTATTGGTGTGGCCGACCCTGCAATGGCCACACCTACCTCTGACTCGTTCGCCAATTTGGATTGATCCAAGGTTCAAGATTTGATGCGGGCAACGGATCACGTCCCAAAATATGATCTGACGCCTTTTCACCAATCATCAGGGTTGGGCCGTTAAGGTTTCCATTTGTCACTTGTGGCATGATGGATGAATCAGCCACGCGCAAATTATCGATGCCAATGACGCGGCATTCACTGTCCACCACTGTCATGGGGTCATCGGGCGCACCCATTTTGCACGTACCAGTTGGATGATAGGCACTTTCGCAGTGTTGACGAATAAACTCATCAATTTCTGCATCGCTTTCCACCGCAGCGCCCGGTTGAATTTCTTCGGCTCGAAAAGGTTCCAGTGCCCTTTGGGCGATGATTTCACGCGTCAGTCGCACGCATGAGCGAAACTCCGTCCAATCGTCAGAATGCGACATATAGTTGAAAAGAATTTTTGGACTTTCTTTTGGTTCAGCACTGCGAACATGCACAAAACCGCGCGACTTTGAACGCATGGGCCCCACATGTACTTGAAAGCCATGCCCCGGAAATGCGGCCCGACCATCATAACGCACAGCAGCCGGAATGAAATGATACTGAATATCAGGGTATTCGATACCCGCAGCAGAACGAATAAAACCACACGACTCAAAATGGTTGGTAGAACCAAGCCCTGAATGGAACAACATCCACTCGGCACCAATCATGCCTTTTGAAAGCAGATTCAACTTTCCATTCAAGGTGATTGGCTGGCGGCACTTAACTTGAAAATACACTTCCAAGTGATCGTGCAGATTCTCACCTACACCCGCCAGTTGATGCTTCACTTCAATGCCAGCATCTTTCAAAACTGTTGCGGGTCCGATGCCGGAAAGTTGCAACAACTTCGGTGAATTGATGGGTGATGCGGCGACGATGATGTCTTTACGTGCGCGGGCCGTAAAAATCTTATCGCCCCTTGAATACTCCACGCCGACAGCGCGCTTTCCATCGAGAATAATCTTGCGAGCGTAGGCGAAAGTAACGAGTTTCACCTGTTTACGCTTCAATGCTGGCCGTAAATAAGCATTGGCAGCCGACCATCGGAAACCGTTGTGCACGGTCATTTCCATGGGGCCGAAGCCTTCTTGTTGGCGACCGTTATAATCTTTGGTCACGGGGTATCCGGCTTGTTGTCCCGCTTCAATGAAGGCCTGATAAAGCGGGTTCAACCTCTCGCCGCGCTTAATGTGCATCGGGCCGTCTTCACCGCGCCAACCCTCTTCCCCGCCATGGGAATGTTCCATGCGCTTGAAATAGGGCAACACATTTTTATAGGCCCAGCCCTTGGCACCCATCGCTTCCCATGTGTCAAAATCGTTGGCATGACCACGCACATAGACCATGCCATTGATGGACGAAGACCCACCAACAACTTTGCCGCGCGGCGTTGCCAATTTACGTCCGCCCAAATGGGGCTCAGGTTCTGTTTCAAATCCCCAATTGTAGCGCTTCATATTCATGGGGATTGAAAGTGCTGACGGCATTTGAATGAGCGGACCCAAATCAGTGCCACCATATTCCAGCACCAAAACGCTACGTCCTGCCTCCGACAAGCGATGCGCCATTACCGAACCAGCCGAGCCAGAGCCAACAATGATATGATCAAATTCTTCCGTCATCTTGTGTCGCTTAAAGCATAGTGTGTGTCGCCTTTCCAAAGCGACAACGTCATGCAATGTTCTGCCAGCGGCATTACATTGTATGGCCTTGTGGGGAACTTCCAGCTGGTTTTGACAACACGCTGTAAAACCTGATTAGATGGTCAAAAATGCAGGGTCAACATGAATAAACTTTTGGGCGAAGGCGAAGGCCACCCCGCCACTCTCTTAAACGAAAACGGCACCTCTCCAATCGTGTTGATTTGTGAACATGCCTCGAACCGACTGCCCAAATCACTCGGAACCTTGGGTTTGAGTGACGCTGATCTACAACGCCATATCGCGTGGGATATTGGCGCTGAAGGCACATCGCGCATCCTTTCCAAATTGCTGGATGCCCCCCTGATACTGCAAAACTATTCGCGCCTCGCCTATGACTGCAATCGCCCGCCAGAAGCTGAGGGCGCAATGCCGGAGTTCAGTGAAGTTTTCGAAGTCCACGGAAACAAGAACCTGCTGCCGTCTGCACGGTTGGCGCGCACAACAGAAATCTATCGTCCCTTTCATCGTGCGATTGAAGACTTTCTTGACAAACGGGCCGCTGAGAAGCGTCCAACGATCATTGTGACGATGCATTCCTTCACACCTGTGTACAAAGGTAAGCCTCGCGAATTCGACGTGGGCTTCTTGTTCGATCGCGACAATTGGCTGGCCAACTTCCTTGTAAAAGCGTTTCCGACGGAGCGCGCACGTTTGAATGAACCCTATGGCCCTAAGGATGGCGTTATGCACACCACGAACTTGCACGCTGCTCCTCGTGGCCTGAAACACGTCATGATCGAAATTCGCAATGATCTCATTGCCAACCACGCCGGCCAAAACACTTGGGCGAACCATTTGACGGTTCCCCTCGCACAGGCCGCAAATATACTAGGAGGACAACATGACTACAGGAATGCTCACGCTCGCTGAGTTGACCAAGCAGGTTAAGGCTGGCGCAATTGACACTGTTGTTGCGGCCTTCCCCGACATGCAAGGCCGTTTGATGGGGAAGCGCTTCGAGGCGAATTTCTTCGTTGATGGTGCCTATGAAGAAACCCACGGCTGTAACTATCTACTTGCCGTTGACGTGGATATGGAGCCCGTGCCTGGGTATAAATCGGCATCTTGGGAAAAAGGCTACGGCGACTATGTCATCAAGCCAGATTTAGGGACCATTCGTCTGACACCATGGCTTCCAAAATCAGCGCTCGTATTATGTGACTTGCTGGATCACCACACCCACGAGTTGGTGCCTTACGCGCCACGCAGCGTGCTGAAGAAGCAATTGCAGCGTTTGGAAGCCTTGAAGATGAAAGCCTACTTCGCTTCCGAGTTAGAATTTTACGTTTTTGATCAGAGCTTCAAGGAAGCACATCAGGGCGGCTATCGTACGCTTTCAACGCCTTCGCACTTGAACGAAGACTATAACTTGCTGCAAACCACCAAAGATGAAAATCTGATGCGGGCCATTCGCAACGGTCTCTATGGTGCAGGCATCACGGTCGAAAATTCCAAAGGCGAGGCTTGGGCAGGCCAAGAAGAAATCAATGTGCGCTATGATGCGGCTTTGCCGATGGCTGACACCCATGTGTTCTTGAAGCACGCCTGTAAGGAAATTGCGCAAGGCATGGGGCAATCGATTACCTTCATGTCAAAGCCAAATTTTGGTTGGGCTGGAAGCTCGTCACATGTGCATCAATCATTGTGGAGTGCTGACGGGAAAACACCGTTGTTCCAGGACAAAAACGGCAACCACGGCATGTCCCAGATGATGCAGCACTACGTGGCTGGCCAGTTGGCCCATGCAGGCGAGATCACCTATTTCCTCGCCCCCTATATCAATTCTTACAAGCGCTACATGGCAGGCACTTTTGCGCCAACACGCGCGGTATGGAGTTTTGATAATCGCACGGCTGGCTATCGCATTTGCGGTGCCGACACCAAAGCGATCCGCGTGGAATGCCGGGTCGGTGGTTCTGACCTCAACCCATACCTCGCCTTTGCCGCGTTACTCGCTGCCGGTCTCGATGGTATTGAAAACAAAATGGTGCTGGAACCTGCTTTCTCGGGTGACGCCTATGACACCACGAAAAAGCTCCGCGAAATCCCCAAGACATTGCGTGAGGCAACCGAACTTCTCAATGGCTCGAAGCTCATGCGCAAAGCGCTCGGCGACGAGGTCGTTGATCACTACGTTCACACGGCCAAGTGGGAACAATTCGAATATGACCGCCGCGTTACCGACTGGGAACTGCGCCGCGGCTTTGAACAATACTAAGAAAGAAGAAAAACATGATCCCCAATCGCAATATCAACTACCCCAACCCAATTAAATATGGCGCGGGCCGCGTTAAGGAGCTGCCGGAGCATTGCAAGTCTGTGGGCATGAAGCGCCCCTTGTTTGTAACCGACAAAGGATTGGCTGGAACACCGATGGTGCAAGATATTCTGGCGAATTTGAAATCTGCTGGATTGCCAGTTGCCATGTTCTCGGATGTACGCCCCAATCCCTCAGAGGAAAACGTGCTCGAAGGCTGTAAAGTTTTTCGTGATGGTAAACATGACGGCGTCATTTGCTTTGGCGGCGGATCTGGTCTCGATACCGGAAAAATGATTGCATTGATGCACGGTCAATCCATTTCCATTTTTGATCTTGAGGACGTTGATGATTGGTGGACGCGTGCTGACGCTTCAAAAATTGCGCCAACGATTTGCATTCCAACAACAGCAGGAACCGGATCAGAAGTAGGTCGCGCAGGCGTCATCACCCACCCTAAGTCCCACGAAAAGAAAATTATCTTCCACCCCGCCATCATGCCAAAAGTGGCTATTCTTGATCCAGAATTGACGGTGGGATTGCCTGCCAAACTAACAGCTGCAACAGGTTTTGACGCTCTGGCCCATTGCCTCGAAAGCTATTGCTGCCCGAACTATCATCCCTTGTCCGATGGTGTTGCACTAGAAGGTATGCGGTTGATAAAGGAAAATTTGGCCAAGGCCGTGAAGAAGCCAAAAGACTTGGATGCACGCGGCAACATGCTGATGGCGTCTTCTATGGGTGCAACGGCATTCCAAAAAGGGATGGGAGCAATTCACGCATTGTCCCACCCATTTGGTGGTTTGTATGATGCCCACCACGGTATGCTCAACGGCATCATTATGCCCTATGTTCTCAAAGCCAACCGCAAAAAGATTGAAACCAAAATTGAACGGGCCGCTGCATATTTGGGAATCAAGGGCGGCTTCAATGGCTTCCTGAAATTCATCCTCGCACTTCGCAAGGAGTGCGGAATTCCTCATGCGTTGAAAGACATCGGCATCGACATCAAGCGACTGGACGAAGTGGCCGAAACTGCAAAACGTGACCCCAATGACAGTGGCAATCCGGTTGTGTTGTCGGTGAAGCAATATAAGGCCCTTGCTAAGAAATGTGTCATCGGCGACCTATAACAACCTGATGCGCACGACAAAATCCATTCACATCATCAACTGCCACGCTGAGGGCGAGGTTGGTGATGTGATTGTGGGCGGTGTTGCTCCACCGCCGGGAGATAGCATTTGGGAACAGTCCCGCTTTATTGCGAATGACGGCAAGTTACGCGCCTTCGTTTTGAATGAGCCACGCGGTGGCGTGTTCCGCCATGTGAATTTGTTGGTGCCACCAAAACATCCCAAAGCGCAAATGGGCTTCATCATCATGGAGCCCGAGGACACGCCGCCTATGTCTGGCTCCAACTGCATTTGCGTGGCAACGGTACTACTCGACTCCGGCATCATCCCCATGACGGAACCTGTGACTCACCTGACGCTCGAAGCACCCGCAGGGTTGATTGAGGTCTCAGCCCAATGCCGCAATGGCAAGGCGGAAAGCATCACGCTCACCAATGTGCCAGCTTTCGCACAGCACCTTGGTGCAACGTTACAAGTCGAAGGCTACGGCGACGTGAAAGTTGACACTGCATTTGGTGGCGATAGTTTTGTGATGGCGGATGCCGCAGATTTCGGATTGAAAATTACGCCGCGCAATGCCCATGTCATTGCAGAGCTAGGCCGCAAATTGGTGAAGGCCGCCAATGAACAATTACCTTTCCACCACCCCACATTGCCAGAGTGGAAACACTATTCATTCTGCTTCATGCGCGAGCCTTTGGAACGTGTCGACGGCGTGTTGACCTCGCGCAACGCTTGTGTGGTGAACCCCGGAAAACTGGATCGTTCGCCCACGGGAACTGGATGCTCTGCTTTGATGGCTGTGCTCCATGCCAAGGGCTTGATGCAGGTGGGCGATACTTACATTGGCCGCAGTGTGATCGATTCAAAATTCATTGGGCGTATTGCGGGTGAAGCCACTGTCGGAAATCACAAAGCCATCATCCCGCAAATCACGGGCCGCGCATGGATCAGCGGGCAAACCACATTGATGCTTGACCCTGATGATCCGTACCCGGACGGTTATAAGGTGAGCGACACCTGGCCAAACGGTTAGAGTTCCTCGCGCATCAACTCCAAAAATTTGTTCACGTGTTCGATAGGCGTCGCAAATGACAAGACGAAGCGACAGTGCACGTCATCTCCCGATAATCCGTCCATTGGCCATTCGTAGAAATATGCGCCTTTGGCTTGAACAGCATCAAAGGTCGTCCTTGGCATAATCGCAAAAACTTCATTGGCTTCGACTGGATTAGTCAGCCGAACACGGTTGGACTGTTGCAGCCCTTTTGCCAGAACTTGTGCCAATTCATTGGCACGACGGGCATTTGGCAACCACACATCATCACGCAAATAAGCGTGCATTTGCGCAGACAAATAACGGCCTTTTGATACAAGTTGCGCCGCACGTTTACGGCGATAGAGGAAATTTTGTGCCAGCGCCGTGTCAAAAAACACAACGCTTTCCAAAATCATGCCACCATTCTTGGTGCCGCCGAACGACAAAACATCAACACCCGCTTTCCATGTCATCTCTGCGGGCGTGCAGCCGAGTGTGACCAATGCATTTGCAAAGCGTGCGCCATCCATATGCACATGCATGCCATAATGATGGGCCAAGTCGGACAATGCCTTGATTTCTGCAAGACTATAGACTGTGCCAAGTTCAGTAGCCTGCGTGATCGATAGCGCAGAGGGTTTTGCGCCATGTTCGCCATGTAAAAACTGGCCGATCTTGTTTTTAACGGCGTTGGGCTGAAGTTTGTTGCCTTCTCCCAACAAAGTAATGAGCTTGGCACCACCCGTAATCAGTTCCGGCGCGTTGCATTCGTCCGTATTGATGTGACTGCCTTCATGGCAAAAAATACCACCGAAGGGGGGGCATATGGCGGAAAGTGCCAGCGAGTTCGCTCCCGTGCCATTAACGACGAGAAAGGATTTCACATCTTTCTCGAAAATCTCGGACAATCGTTCGTCAACACGTTTTGAATCGTCGTCGTGGCAATAGGAAACATCGGTCAGTCGAGAATTGGCATCCACCATGGCCTGCATGATGCGCGGGTCAACCCCATAAACATTGTCAGATGCGAAATTCAAGATTGTGGTTCCCCCCGTTCAAAATACAAAACTCCAAGCCCACATATAATGATCATAATTATTCCTACAAGAGACCAGGCGCTCGGAATTTCATGAAATAGCACCGCCCCAAATGTCACGGCGACCAAGGTGAAGCTATAATAGAAAGGTGCCACAGCACGGGCGCTTGCATGGCGAAAGGACAAAAACACGAACAAGTGCCCTAACATGACGAAGAATCCTGCCCCTACAGCGTAAAGCCACGTTGTGGCGTTCACCGGAACCCATGTTTCAAACAGCTGGTTTCCAATGATTGATGACAACAACACCGCAACGATGATGTTGAAAGCAATCACCAAGCCCGGCGCATCAGCGCGGGTTTTGCGCGACATCAAATCCCGGGCCGCCGAAGCAAAGGCTGTAATGAACCCCAACAAGGCCAAAGGCGAGGCGCCGTCACGACCAGGTTGGGCCACAACCAATGCGCCTGCCAACCCGAGCCCGATCAACAGCCAGCGCAGTGGGCCAACCTTTTCACCCCAAATGAAACTTGCACCCGCCAGCACGATGAGCGGTGCGGTTTGATAAATCGCCGTCACATCAGCAAGCGGCACGTTGGCCAGCGCCACAATGAATGCCGTGACCGCAATAACTTCCGCGAAGGAACGCATGAAGGTCCAGAAATTTAACGCCTTTGGCAAGTCTTTCAATTGCCCCATCACCGCAAGCAAACCAAAGCACCAAGCGGTGGCCGCAATCCCGCGCAGCACAAGTGATTGCAAAGGCGGCACGTCCAACAGCATCATTTTCAGAAAGCTGTCACAACTGACAAAGGTAATACCGGCCAGCACCATGTAGATGATGCCGCGAAGATTTGGCGTAAGCTGCATAAAAACCGCACTGGTTGTTGAACCAGCAGTCTATACGGCTTATTTCCATTACTCAATCAATTGAAAACACTGGTTCTAACGTGACGCCGTGCGCTTGTGTCTGATTGTATCAGGCGATCGAATTTCAGCAGTTTTCCGCGTCAAAAACTTTGAAATTGTGGCGGTCGCCTGTTGCAATTGTTCTTGTGAATAGTCGCTTGGGCAAACATCACCCACAATTTTTTCAACGAATCTATTTTGTTCAGAATCAAATTCAATCCGAAGTATGTGGCCAAACCGTTCAGAAAATCCGCGCATTTGACTGCTCCCATCTTTCTAAGCAGCCCCCTTCATCATGCGTAATCTTTTTTTAGAACAATCGCGTCCCCCAAATAGATGAGTACAAGAATAATTGTTATTCAAATGGGCAGCAACAGACCATTGATCAACCCGCCGAGCGACGTTTGATCCTGCGTCGCGGTTTTGGCATAGGCGTGTTTCAAATGACTGCGTACCGTATTGATCGTAACATCAAGGGCCTCGCCAATGGCTTGTGGTCCATCACCCCTAGCAATCAACAAGGCCACCCGCGCTTCAGCACTGGTCATGTCGAACACGGTGCGCAACACTTCCATCGCCATGGGTTGCTGCTCACCACGCCGCGCCACAAAAACTACGCAATGGCCGGGCCCCATGGCACCGCGCACATCCTTGCCGGCAACCGGCAAGACATAGGCCGCCGCACGGTCTCCATCCTTGCCAATCAACGGCACACCGATGCCTGCAATGCCGATGGCCACATCGCCTTTCAAGGCACGGTCAATCGCATCATCCAAAGCAGACTCTGAACCTACAATGCGCCGGGCTTGTAGTGTTTGATTGGTCATCGAAAGAAAACTGTCTTCCCGCGCCATAAGGTCGGCACTGCTGTTGCAGAACACAACGCGCCGCCCAAGTCCGATGACGAACACAGCAACAGACAAATTGTCGAGCACTTGCCGATAGAGCGCCGTTGCCATTTTGCCTTTGTCTGTTGCGTCATTGATCAGCATGGCGCGGCGGACATGTGGTGAAAGCCGTTCAATCAATCGACGTTCGGTGTCACCATAGGGGTCACGCGTCGCTGAACGCGGCACGGACAACATACCCGTCATCGTCGGGCGCTGCAGGTAGGGAGTGTTGATCGTGTCGCGCAGACCTTGCGGCTTAACCCAATATTTGTAGAAATCCGACGTATGGAATTCAGTTTCTTGTGTACGCGTTAGCTGCGTCCAACTTTCATCAACGGCGGTGTCGTAGAGCCCGCCACCGTTTGGCAGGTTTGCCAACAAAGCTTCCAGTTTCAGCAGCCAACTTTCGTCCCACGGGCTGTTGTGCCGCACAGCGAAAGGCGGCGCACCATGGACCATAAGCGTTGTGTCAATATAACCCACCAGAGCATAAGCCCCACCCACCGAATCCCGAATGGCGCTCAACGCATTTGGCCATAAATCAGGGTTGGCGGCGCAATCATAAATCGCACCCACCAGCTCGTCATATTCACGCATGTAACACCCAAGTTGTTGTTTTTGCGCCCCCACCCGACACGCTAACACAACTTTTAGTACTTCAAAATCATATTTCACATTCATCCCAACGAACGTTACAACAGGCCATGGTCGCCTTGGGAACAACCGCTTATGGACTGGGATAATCTCCGCATTTTTCTGGCCATTGCGCGGGCGGGGCAAATTTTGTCCGCCGCCAAGGCCTTGCATGTGAACCACGCCACCGTGGCGCGGAGGCTGGATGCATTGGAGGAGAGCCTTGGCACCAAGCTTTTCGAGCGCCGCACCACCGGAACTGTGCTGACCCCTGCGGGCGAAAAATTGTTGATCCGCGTGGAACGCATGGAATCGGAAGTTCTACAGGCCGATGCCACGACGGCGGGCAATATTATCAACGGCATGGTGCGTGTGGGTGCACCCGATGGTTTCGGCACGTTCCACCTCGCTCCACATTTGGCGCGGTTGGCGAACTTGCATCCGCAGTTGACGATACAATTGGTGCCCCTGCCCCGCACCTTTTCGCTGTCGCGCCGTGAGGCTGATATTATCGTGACCATCGAGCGCCCCAAACTGGGCCGCGCCATCATCAAGAAATTGACCGATTATTCCCTCGGCGTTTACGCTTCGCAATCCTATCTCGACAAGACCGGATTGATCCGTGAACGGAGCGATTTGGAAAACCGCCTCTTCATCACCTATGTCGAGGACATCGCCTATTCCACCGCCTTGGATTACACCGCTGACTTGGCCAAACTGATGCCGCGCCATTATGAGTGCGGCTCGGTTGTCGCGCAAATGGAAGCCGTGCGCGCGGGCGAAGGTGTGGGCATTCTGCATGATTATGCCGCCGCCCACCACGCGGACTTGGTGCGCGTGCTGCCGGACATGCGCTTCAACCGCACCTATTGGCTGATGAGCCACCCCGACACCCACAACACACGGCGCGTGGCGGAGGTCTATGCGGCCATCGTTGAGAGCGTGGCCAAACGCAAATCAGAATTCGTGACGGGATAGTTATTCCGTGTACTGACGAACAGGCGGATGCTTTAACACACCTGCGGATTTGAACTTGCCATAGTCAGCATCGAATTCGCCTGACTTCCAACGCTGCGTCATCTCGCGTTCGCGCGCCTGCACCTCGCCCAACTGCGCCTCAATGGTCATGCGCTTGGCTTGCGCTTCTTCCAACGTCATCAAACGTTTTGAAACTTTGATCGGCTTCCGGCCGCTGCGCACCCGCGCTTGCACAAGGCTTTCATGGCTGCGCTGACAATAAAGCCCATCATGGGCATCCACGCATTTTTTGACACGGGCACACGCCTTGGACGGGCAATGGACAAGCGGCACTTTGCGCTTCCGCTCCCGCGGCGTGAAACCCGCCCATGGGGTGGAGGTGAGATAAGGTTTGGGTGGCGGCTTTGTGGGCATGGGGGTTCCTTTGGGGGAGTGGGTGGGCCCCTCTCCGTCTTACGCTCCGCGCAATCCACCTCTCCCGCAAGCGGGCGAGGAGATGTGTTCGTACCTTCCTCTCCCGCTTGCGGGAGAGGTGGCATCACGTCAGTGATGACGGTGAGGGGGCTTACGGCGGCCCCGTCCTTCGAGGCATCGCAAAAGCGATGCACCTCAGGATGAGGGAAAAAGGAGGGAATGTTTCCGTCCTTGCTCCAAGCCCGCATGCGGTGGTGTCTTTTTCGGTTTTTGTTTGGCTTGAAGCCCAACATCTACTCACGCGAAAGCGTGCAGTAGCCTCTTTCGAGAGAAACGCAGCGATTTGTGCCGAAATTTGGGGATGACCCGTATTTCCTGTGCTTTTCAATACGGCAATCACCCAGGGTTCGCTCTTGCAGAGGCGCATGCTTTCGCAGCGCGGGTTGCTCGGCCTCAAGTGCGCTGGAGTCGTTATTGCTCCAGGGTCTTGCCCTCGGCTCCCGGGAACACTCGCTACTTCAACGAACATCCGCAGGCGCTGCACATGGTTCTGGCAGATTTGATAAGTTAGCAACTCTGATCCCTCCTTCCAAAACCATCGCAAGCACAGATGGAACATATCAGGAACGTTGTCAAGGGGGTTAGGAAAATAAATTATCCTATTTCATTCCCCGCCTTGCGAGGGCGGGGAATGGATTAGAATGGGCAATCATGCCCCTTTTACTGGCGCAGATCGATATCAGCTTGGGTCACAATGTATGAGGCGCTGAAGCGGACGCTGTCGCCGGGGGCGAGATTGGACCAGAGCATGTTGTTGCCAGCGTCATCGGTTGAATCTCCGATCGGGGCAACATCTGTGTGTAAAATCTCGGCGCTGGGTTCGGGGGGCGTGCCCAGTCCATTGTGAGCATCAGAGATCGTGATGTCGTTCACCGTCACATTCCCAGTATTGGTGACAACATAATCGTAGGTGATCACGTCATCGGCACTGACGGGTCCTGCCGGACTTGCGGTTTTGTCGATGATGAGATTGGCGCTGCGCGTGACGTTGGTTGTGACAGCGCCCGTCGTGGCCACACTGGTTTGGACTGAGGATACAGAAGCAATATCGGAATATGGACCCGTGCCGTCGATGTCGGCTTGGGTGCTGACGTAGCTGGCTTGATAGGTCCAGGTTTCACCAAGATCGAGGATGTTGTTACTGTTGGAATCGCCCGATGTGTGTGTGGGGCCTGCGGTCAAACTGCGCGGTGATCCACCCAAAGTCAGAACATCCGTTACCACGACCGATGTCAAAGCCACGTTGCCGCTGTTTACAACGGTGATGGTGTAACCGATTGTTTGGCCCGCTGCGGTGACGGGGTTTGGCCCGCTGCTTTGCACTTTGGAAATCGTATGCGCAGGGTTGGTGACGATGACAGTCTCCGTCAGGTCGTCGCCCGTTGAGGTGCCGTCAATATTGCCGCCATTCGCCGCCGTGGTGGTATTTGTGATGGTGGCGCCTTGTTGGCCGCTGTTCACAGTCGCCGAAATGGTGAGCGTTGCGGTGGCCCCATTGGCGAGTGAACCAAGCGTCCAAAGCCCGGTGCCTGAGACGTAACTTCCCTGTGACGGCGTACTGGTGGTATAGGTGAGGCCTGCTGGCAAAACATCGGTCAAGGTTGGGTTTGGTACAAGGTCGGGGCCAGTGTTGGTGACGGCGATTTGGAATTGCACCGTGTCCCCCACAGACGGCGTTGCCGTGGCGGAGCTGCGGGTTTTTACAGTGACCAAATTGGCTGTGGGCGCAGCGATGGTGATGGTGACTGTTGCAGTATCCGTCAACCCGCTTGCGTCGGTGATCTGGTAGACGAATGTGTCTGTTCCAAAATAATTCGTGTTCGGCGTATAGGTGAAAGCGCCAGTGCTGCTCAACGATACGCTGCCATTGCTGGGGCCTGATACGGGCGTGGTGGTGACGGTCAACGCAGTGGCTTCAGGATCACGATCGACACCACTGCCATTGTTGATCAACACATCGCCAGCGACTGGGATATTGAGTGATGTGGAGAAAGCGTCGTTGAAGGCCAGTGGTGGCAAATTGGGGAAGGGTGCGCTGGTGCAACTAAAACCATCGTTGAGGGTGCTGGCTTGACCCGTCGCAACCAGAGTTGAGGTTGGCGATGCACCGAGATAGTTGAACACTTCATAGATGACACCCGTTGTGTTGTGAAAGGTGAAGACGCGGTTGGCACTGTCGCGCCACGTCGCGCCGTAATTTGCGCCTGTTGGCAGGCCGGGCACCAAGGCGACTGAGATTGTGTTGGTCGCAAGGTTGATGCGAACGGCTCTTCCAAGTGAATCAAAGCCGATAAGATATGGCACGCCCGCAGATTGTGTCCACGCCCAGTCAGCCACATTGTAGGTGCCGCCTGTAATAGGCACAGTTGTCACGACGCCTGTCGTAACGTTGATGCTTTTATAGCTGGTGGAGGTGTTGTTAATGAGCAGGTTGCCGCCATTGTCCATATCACCGGCGGCTGGCGTGCTGCCGATGGCAAACAGTGTGGTGATTGTGCCGTCATTCTCAACGCGAATAAGGTTGTTACTTTGAATGCCATAGACGTAATTATCGAGGACGTTGTAGCCCGTTCCATTATAGGGCGTTTGCACCGGCCCTATGCCGACGTAGGTTGACGTCGCAGTGTCAAAAATTCGCAATTGACCGGATTGGACTTGATAGACCTGTCCTGAACAGGTGAAGGGCGCTGCATAGGCAGCTTCAACCTGCAGAACCGATGCAAAAACCACCGAAACCAGAGCTGCTACAACGCATTTTAAAGCTGACTTACTGCCGTTGCGGAACGACAGCCGAATTGTAAAACCTGTGACGCGCATGTGACCCATAAAACCAAAAACAATGACGACTGGAATCGTAACAATTTATGGTTAATTGATTGTATAATCAAATAACATACAATCTAAAGTACGCTAAACTGTAGCGATTTTCACATTTCCGGGGTTTTCACACCCTTGATCGCACAGGCGGCGCGGACGGTGTTGTAGAGCAGGCAGGCGATGGTCATGGGGCCTACGCCGCCGGGAACAGGGGTAATGTGCGCCTGCTACTTTTTCGCAGGACGCAAAATCGCAATCGCCCACCAGAATGTTTTTGCCATTGCGTTCAATGCGGTTGATGCCCACGTCAATGACGGTTGCTCCGGGCTTGAGCCAATCGCCCTTCACCATTTCCGGGCGGCCCACGGCGGCGATGACGAGGTCGGCTTGGCGCACGATGCTTGGCAAATCTTTCGACTTTGAATGGGCAATGGTGACGGTGCAGTTTTCAGCCAGCAACAATTGCGCCACGGGTTTGCCCACAATGTTGGAACGGCCAATGACCACGGCATTCACACCATCCAACTTGCCCAACACGGCCTTGGCCAGCATCACGCAGCCCGTAGGCGTGCAGGCCACAAGGGCATCTTGCCCCGTGCTCAAGCGGCCCACATTGACAACGTGGAAGCCATCAACGTCCTTATCGGGGTTGATGGTGTTGAGCACCTTGGCGCTATCGATGTGTTTGGGCACCGGCATTTGCACCAATATTCCGTGTACGGATGGATCGGCATTCAGTTTTTCAACCAAAGCCAACAAATCCGCTTCACTCGTATCGGCAGGGAGTTTGTGCTCCCACGAGTTCATGCCCACTTCCACCGTCTGCTTGGCCTTGTTGGCCACATAGACTTTTGAAGCCGGGTCTTCCCCCACCAGCACCACAGCCAAGCCCGGCGTAATGCCGTGATCGGTTTTGAGTGTGGTCACCGCCGTGGCAATGCGTTTCCGCAACGCTTCAGCAGTGGCTTTTCCGTCGATGAGTTTGGCCATGGGAACGATCCTTATGTTGACTTCCCTCTCCCGCTCGCTGCGCGGCACCCTCTCCCGTAAGGGGAGAGGGGAAAGGTTTTAAGAAAACCCTCGCCCGTTGCGGGAGAAGGTGCCTCGCGTTTGCGAGGCGGGAGAGGGCCGTATGTCTTAGAACAATCCTTCAATCCGGCCCGTTGCGTCCAACCCGATCACTTCGGCGGATGGCACTTTGGGCAGGCCCGGCATGGTCATGATGTCACCGCACACAACCACGATGAATTCCGCACCCGCTGACAGGCGCACTTCGCGGATTGGCACCATGTGGTTTGTGGGGGCACCCTTGAGGTTTGGATCGGTTGAGAATGAATATTGCGTCTTGGCCATGCAGATGGGGAACTTGCCATAACCTGCAGCTTCATAGGCCTTGAACTGGTCACGCACGGATTTATCAGCTGTCACGTCATCGGCGCGGTAAATTTCGCGGGCGATGGTGCGCACCTTATCGAACAGTGGCATATCGTCGGAATAGAGCGGCTTGAATTGCGCTGAATCCTTGTCAGCCAACATGGCGACGTGCTTGGCCAAGTCTTCAATGCCTGCACCGCCGTGCGCCCAGTGGGTGCACTTGAAAGCTTCAACGCCGTGGGTTTTGCAATAGTCTTTGACGGCATCAACTTCGGCTTCGGTATCGGCGATGAAGTGGTTGACGGCAACGGCGATGGGCACGCCAAACTTCTTCACGTTTTCAATGTGGCGACCAAGATTGGCGAGGCCCTTTTTCAGCGCTTCCACGTTTTCAGTTTTGAGATTTTCCTTGGCCACGCCGCCATGCATCTTCAGTGCACGGACTGTTGCAACGATAACGGTTGCAGCAGGTTCAAGGCCAGCTTTGCGGCATTTAATGTCGAAGAATTTTTCAGCACCAAGATCAGCGCCAAAGCCTGCTTCGGTCACCACATAGTCGGTGAGTTTCAGCGCGGTCTTCGTCGCCATCACCGAGTTGCAACCATGGGCGATGTTGGCGAAGGGGCCACCATGCACAAAGGCCGGATTGTTTTCGAGCGTCTGCACCAGGTTCGGCATCAGCGCGTCTTTGAGCAACACCACCATGGCGCCGGGGGCTTTAATGTCCTTGGCGAGAACCGGGGTTTTGTCTTTCTTATAGGCCACAACAATTTGGCCAATGCGACGTTCCAAATCTTCAATCGAATTCGACAGGCAGAGAATGGCCATGATTTCGGAAGCCACAGTGATATCGAAACCGGCTTCGCGTGGATAGCCATTGGCCACACCACCGAGCGAGCACACAACTTCGCGCAATGCGCGGTCGTTCATGTCCATGACGCGACGCCACACCACGCGGCGGGTGTCGATCTGGAGTTCATTGCCCCAATAGATATGATTGTCGATCATCGCCGACAGCAAATTGTGGGCGGATGTGATGGCGTGGAAGTCGCCAGTGAAATGCAGGTTGATGTCTTCCATCGGCACGATTTGCGCATATCCGCCGCCAGCCGCACCACCCTTCATGCCAAAGCAGGGGCCGAGAGATGGTTCGCGCAACGCCACCATGGCTTTTTTGCCAATGCGGTTGAGGCCATCGCCCAAGCCCACGGTGGTGGTGGTCTTGCCTTCGCCCGCAGGTGTGGGGTTAATGGCTGTGACGAGGATGAGCTTGCCGTTCTTCTTCGATTCTTGACGGTTGATGTAATCGAGTTGGATTTTCGCTTTGGTATGGCCGTAGGGGATCAGGTCTTCCGCTGGGATGCCCAGTTTCGCACCAATCTCCATGATTGGTTTCATTTTGGCTTCGCGGGCAATTTCAATGTCAGATTTGACGGTCATGGCGTTCCCTGTCGTTTTTATGCGTTGTGTCGCTGTGATAACATGACGCTGGTTTAGCACAGGAGATTTTTCGCCACAGCAGCGATGATTCACGACATGATGGATTGTGTCAGAAAGTTTCAGGGGGTTGCGGGCAGACGCAGCAGAATCTGGCAACTTTATCAGTCAATGAGCTGCGGCCAATCTGCGCGCTTAGCCCTTTTTCAACTTTGACCAGATGCGCGCCAGCTCCGTTTCAACATCCGTGGGCAATGGTGGAAGAATTGCCAACCTTTTCCACACGCTTTTGGGTGGAAACAAACCGGGGTCTGACAGGAGTGCTGCATCAATATATTGCGCGGAGGCCGTAACAGGATTGGCATATTGAATATAGTTCGTGTTCGCCCCCGCA
Source organism: uncultured Alphaproteobacteria bacterium (assembly GCA_963779145.1). Lineage (GTDB taxonomy): Bacteria > Pseudomonadota > Alphaproteobacteria > Rhizobiales > Aestuariivirgaceae > Aestuariivirga. The sequence goes on along the minus strand of CAVZXJ010000042.1, from coordinate 35,182 downwards.
ACATCAGGCCGCATGAGATAGTCCACGAGTAAATAACCACCATCTTTATTGGGCGCTTTGGCCGGAATAACCAGCATATCAAACCACAAATGGCTTCCCTCTTTCGGCACGGAATAGACGATTGCACCGGTGCCGTTTTCCTTGGCTCTGCCGCGGGCCACAGCCACATCACCGGAATAGCCCCAAGCAACGCAGTACTTTCCCTTGGCAAGTACATCGATAAATGAATCTGTCCCAATGACTGTGACAAATGGCGAGATTTTGCCGATGGCCTGATCCAATGCCTCGATATCCGTGATCCCTAAATTCGTCATGTCAAAACCGAGCCAAGCAGCCAAAGCTGGCAATGCGTCATTGGGCTCGTCCACAATCGCAATTCCACATTTGGAGATTTCCGCAGCCAAGGCCGGATCCATAATCAACGACAAGCTGTCCAGCGGCGCATCTGGCTTAATTGCCCGAACCTTGGCCTTGTTGACTCCCAAGCCCACGGTGCCCCACATGTAGGGGGCAGAATGTGTGTTTCCAGGATCGAGTATATTTGTAAATTTCAAAGTTGCTGGGTCCAGCCCGCCAATATTTGGAAGGCGCGCCCGATCAAATTGTTCAATAGAATTTGGCTGGCTTAACACCTGCCTCAGTTGCGCTCCTGCCTGGATCATAACGTCATATCGGTTTGACCCTGCATGGAGCAGCGCTTTTGTTTCAGTGGAACTGGCGAATACTTCATGCACGACACGAAAACCTGTTTCCGCCTGGAACTTGGTCAACACGTCTGGGCTGACGTAGTCCGTCCAATTCAACATACGCACTTCACCGCGCGCACCTTTAATTTCCGGCCGCGCAGCCAATTGAATATTGAGCTGCATGTTGCGCGTGAGCAAGCCGCTGATATTCATGCCGTTGTCTTCTTGGAAAACTTCAATGGCAGCAAGAGTGGCAGGGCCAAATACACCATCAGCCGGGCCTGGGGCGTATTCCAATTGCTTCAACATGTCTTGCACGGCTTTTATTTCCGTACGGTCGGTGACCAATGCTTGGCCTCCCACATTTCCTGAACTCCAGTCTTCCTTGTTCCACGCGGTGGTAAAAAGTGAGCGCATGACCTGCTCAACATTCAGTCCCCGTGGAATTTGGCCAACGGCGGCAAAATGCTGGGCCAGTGCTGATGCCGTATCGCTGTCAAACTGCCTCGACATTTTGTCACCATCCAAATACCCAAGACGGCGCAACAAACGTTGGACTGTCGACATTTGCTGAGGAGAAGCGCCAGCTATGGCAGCAAAGTCACCGCTTTCAAATTCACCAATTTCAGATGGAGCTGAAACCAGCCCTTGCGCAACAACGTGAGCTGTTGCCATGACGTTGATCGTTGCTGTCAACATCAATACACAAGTAAATTTCTTCATGGCGATATGACTTCCCCTACGGCTTGGTCAAGTTCACGCAAGACCCTAAAACCAATTGCATTGCTTGTTTTCGAAACGGACTCCCAACCTCTTGCTTCGATGTTGAGATTTTCGCGTTTGCTACTCCAAGCACCACCGCGCACAATTCGGTGGCTGCATGGTGTGTTTATTTTTTCTTCCACAAAGCCAACAGTGCGGCAGTCATCAACCCATTCCCAAACATTGCCAAGAAGGCCGGATACGCCCTCGTTATTGGCGGGCAGACTTGTGACCGGAACGGTTTCATCCGTCGGGAGTAAGTTTCCTTTTTGCCCGGCGCTGCCGCCCGCTCTTTGCGCAAATGCATTCCATTCTGCTTCGGTTGGCAGGCGATAACGCGCTTTGGCTTTGCGGGAAAGCCAAGGCAAATATTCAGACACAATCATCGTATAACTCACATTGATGACCGGCCGATCACCGCCACCCCACCCATTATCGGAGGGGCGTGTTTTGCAACCACCATCGTCCACACAGGCGTCCCATTCGGTAAACGTTACTTCGTGCAAGCCAAGTGCTGGCTGATCTGCACGACCAACAGACTGGGACATTTCGGGGCAATTTGCACAGTCACGGAACGTGCTATCAGGTGCAAAACTTGGCTTTTTTTCCAATACTTTTTGAGGTGCGGGAATTGTTGGAGACGGCAGCAAAGCCAACGCTTTTGTTTCAACGACGAGTGGCACCTCTATGGGGCTTGGCACCAACGCAGCCAGCTGTTGGGTCGTTCGCACTTGCAATGTTTTGGGAGCTTGTATGACCTCTTGTGACTTAGGCACACGTGGAAGAGCGCTGCTTGCAACATTTGCGATGGCCAAGGGCTTTGCCTTGCGCGTGGCAGTCTTGACGACAATTGGATCGTCTTTGAAAAGCTCTGTTTGATTGTTCGAGTCCGTGATCGCGACTTCTACAGGCGGTTGACGTTTAAAGGGGCCACCCTCTGTTCGCGGCGCAGTAAGTACTTCGAAGTTTCGGGTGATCGTTCGCGCAACAACACCGTCACCAAAATAGTCGCGCACAAAGAAGAATGCTCCAACCATCAGTGCTGTTTGTATTGCAACCAAACCAACAAACGATTTGCGGCTGTGCCCGACCTTCGAATTTTGAGTGTGCTTGGGTTGAGGTTTATCCCTTACATGTTTGCGACGTGGAAGACCTTCGCGATCCTTTTCGCTTTGAACAATGTGTTCAAGGACCTGTTTAAACTCATCGAGGTAATCATCTGAACGCGACATTACACACCTCACCTCCGCCTGCTTTCGATGGCTGGCGAATACCCTGTGCGCGTCCTGAGGTAAGACTGATGTCCACAATGCGGCATCAGTGTGGCAATGGCTTACGGAACACCCATTTTGGTTAATGAGTTTCGGCATTGTTTTAACAAGCAGGGCGGAGTGGATATTATTTGCACCATCCCGAATTGCAATTTTTGGAAGTCAGTTACTCACACGAGCGCCCGTTCCGCTATTTTCTGGTTGACCATGACCAAATATCCATCGGGGTCTTGCACGAGGAATTCCCGCTGCAACCCTTCACGGTCGCCCCAGTGCCGCCAACGTTCGCGGAGATCGACATAGAGCGGAATTTTGGCGGCAACGACGGCAGCATAGGCGGCATCAATGTTTGAAACGCCGATTTGTAATATAGCGCCACGACCAAAGGGCATTTCAAGTGGTCCCGTTTCCCAATCTCCGTCACGCTCGTAAAACATCATTTGCGCACCATCAGGGTGTTCGAGGTAGGCAAATTTCATGGCAGGTCTTGTGTAGCAAACAGTGAACCCCATAGGGCCAGTCCAAAAAGCCAGTGTGCGGTCGTAGTTGCTGACAATGAGCTCGATGGCCATTGCCGAGAAACCAGATTTAGGGGGAGAGCCTGTTTCCAGTCTAGATTTGTCAGGAGCGATGGTTTTTGATAGTGTTGTCACATGACCCGCCAAGAAATATTGGAAACGTTACAAGCCGATCAGGGCAACTTCAAACAATTTGATGTGGCCTCACTAAAACTGTTTGGCTCTTTCGCGAGAAACGACGCGAGTGCGTTAAGTGATGTGGATATACTTGTGCGGTTTCAACATGCTCCCAGCTATGACGGTTACATGGATCTGAAGTTTCATCTCGAAGCACTGCTCGGCCTAGAGGTCGATTTGGTAACTGAAGATGCTGTGCGGTTAGAGTTGAAACAATCTGTAGAAAAGGATGCGCTGCTTGTCGCGTGATTGGCAAATGTATTGGACCGACATGCGTTATGCCGCTGAGAAAGTGCAGACCTACACGCGGGGAATGAATGAAGCAGACTTTACTAAGAATGAATTGGTGAGGGACGCTGTTTTAAGGAACCTCGAAATTATCGGCGAAGCAGCTAAACACATACCGTCAGATGTTCGCTTAAATTCCGGCGATCTGGATTGGCGCCGTGTTGTCGGTTTCCGAAATATTGTGGCCCATGCCTATTTCGGCATCGACCGTGCAATATTGTGGGACATCGTTTCAAATAAAGTTGCGGAGCTATTGATGGCTATGGACAAGGTTGATTCTAATTCTCAGCGTTGATTTTTAGTTCCTATCACACATGCAACCCCGGCGCTTCATAGCCAACCCGTTCCACATACTCCGTATAACCCCCACCATATTGGTGGATGCCTTCGGGCGTGAGTTCCAGCACGCGGTTTGATAGTGCGGCGAGGAAGTGGCGGTCGTGGCTGACGAACAGCATGGTGCCTTCATAGTCGGCCAAGGCTTTGATCAGCATTTCCTTGGTGAAAAGATCGAGATGGTTTGTGGGTTCGTCGAGCACGAGGAAATTTGGTGGATCATAAAGCATGCGCGCCATGACAAGGCGGGCTTTTTCACCGCCTGAGAGCACGCGGCATTTCTTCTCAATGTCGTCGCCGGAAAAACCAAAGGCGCCCGCAAGATTGCGTAAAGACCCTTGCGTGGCTTGCGGAAAAGCGCCTTCGAGGGACTCGAAAATCGTGTCCTCGCCATCAATCAATTCCATGGCGTGTTGGGCGAAGTAGCCCATCTTGACCGATGCACCGATATTCACGGTTCCCGTGTCTGGCTCAGCCGTGCGGGCGATGAGTTTAAGCAACGTGGATTTTCCGGCACCATTGACACCCATGATGCACCAGCGTTCGCGGCGGCGGATTTGAAAATCCAAATCGGCATAGATGCTGCGTGCGCCATAGGATTTGTGAACTTTGTTGAGGCTTACAACATCTTCGCCAGAGCGGGGTGCGGCTGCAAATTCAAAGGCCACAGAGGTGCGGCGCTTGGGCGGTTCAACGCGGTCGATCTTCTCGAGTTTTTTGACGCGTGATTGCACTTGTGCGGCGTGGGACGCGCGGGCCTTGAAGCGCGCAATAAAGTTGAGTTCTTTCGCCAGCATGGCCTGTTGCCGTTCGAAGGAAGCCTGCTGCTGTTTCTCGTTAATAGCGCGTTGTTGTTCATAAAATTCATAGTCACCGGAAAATGTGGTGAGTTCACCACCGTCAATTTCGACAATCTTGGTGACAATACGATTCATGAATTCGCGGTCATGTGATGTCATCAACAACATGCCGTCATAATTGCGCAAAAAATTTTCAAGCCAGATCAAGCTTTCAAGATCGAGATGGTTGGAAGGTTCATCGAGCAGCATGGCATCAGGGCGCATCAGAAGAATACGGGCCAAGGCCACACGCATTTTCCATCCACCAGAGAGCTTGCCCACATCACCATCCATCATCTCTTGGCTGAAACTCAAACCCGCCAACACTTCACGCGCACGCGCGTCTTGGGCATAGCCATCGAGCTTTTCAAAATGCGCCTGCACCTCGCCATAGCGGGCGATGATGTCGTCCATCTCATCCATGCGTTCAGGGTCTGCCATGGCAGCTTCAAGTTCTGCAAGTTCGGCGGCAACGGCACTCACGGGCCCTGCCCCATCCATAACTTCGGCCACGGCACTGCGACCCGCCATTTCACCAACGTCCTGACTGAAATAGCCAATGGTGGTGCCGCGCTCGACCGAGACCTGACCTTCATCAGGTTCTTCTTGTGACGTGATCATGCGGAACAAGGTGGTTTTGCCCGAACCATTGGGACCGACAAGGCCAATCTTTTCGCCCCGGTTCAAAGCTGCTGAAGCTTCAACATAGAGGATTTGGTGGCCGTTTTGTTTGGAAACAGATTCAATGCGGATCATGATGGGCGGGGCATAGAGGATGTGCGCGTAGAGTGGAAGTCTTCACCACAACAAAGCAAAGAAACACAGAAAATCACAGAAACGTGAATACGTAACTTTTAATATTGCAGATTAGAAATTCGTCCCCACATGCAGTTCACGACGCCAATACAACAACGGCGCCGAATAGAAATGAACTCAACAGAAGGACTATAATGATGAATATTCGTGCACTCGCTATCTCCGCTATCGCTTTGAGCTTGTTGGCTCCAGCTGCTTTTGCAGGCAACAGCTTTGGCAATCCAAATGCGCCTGCTGGTTCTGAAGTCACCAATCAACAGCTCGACTATGATTTTGATAAGTCTGCCAATGATGCAACGCAAGCCTTTGCCGCAGCAGCAGTCGTAGAAGGTAACTCAGTTCTCAACAGCGGTGAATATATTGATGAAACCAACGTTGAACGCAATCAGCGCTCAAGCCGCTAACGTCAATGACGTGTAACAAACAGGCGCAATCACTTTGATTGCGCCTGTATTGTTCGAAACTATTTTAACAATGGTTTGCGTAGCTCTCCCACCGCATTGCCATGGGCATCAAAGCCTTCGTATTCCGCGAAGGTTTTGGCATGGGGAGCCAGCGTGTCGTAGCCTTGGCTTGTAATGTTGACGATAGATGTGCGTTTCAAAAAGTCATGCACAGACAATGCCGAACCCGTTTGTGCCCAGCCGCCTGTGGGCAACACATGGGACGGACCAACAACAAAATTTGCGAGCGTTGATGGCGCATATTCACCCAACAAGATTTCACCGGCGTGAACAATCTTGTCGAGATAGCGTTCAGGCTGCTTTGACAGAATTTGCAAATGTTCTGGCGCATAGTCATTGATGAAAGCGATGGCGTCGTCTTCACTTGCGGCGAGAATGATGCCACCGAATGGACCTGACAAAACTGTTGACGCATAGTCAACCCGCTGGGCTGACATGTGGGTATAGAACTCTTCAAGTGCGGCAAGCGCGTCCCGCGCAATGCCTTCATCCCACGTCACAAGATAGCCTGAGGAGTCTGGGCCGTGTTCGGTTTCAATGAGAAGATCGAGGGCCGCAAGTTTTCCCGATGACGTTGCATCGGCCATGACAATCGATTCAGAGGAACCTGCTGGCGTGCCAACATCAACGAAATCTGCAACGAGGCGTTTTGCAGCCCCCACCCATGGTGACCCAGGCCCAACAATTTTTCTGACAGGCGAAATGGTTTCAGTGCCATATGCAACAGCAGCAATACCTTGTGCCCCACCCGCTTTATAAACCTTGGTGACGCCCGCCAACTTTGCAGCAACCAGTGTGGCATCGTCGATGTGTCCATCAGGCCCCGGCGGCGTGATGATGCAAATGTCTTTAACCCCAGCAATTGTTGCCGGAATAGCCGTCATCAAAACCGATGATGGAAAGGCCCCCTTGCCGCGTGGAACATAACAGGCAACGGAAGGAATTGGCGTTGTACGGTCGCCAGCGAAAACGCCGGGGCGCAGTTCCTGCATCCACTGTTTTTCCGGCATTTGCGCCTTGTGAAAGGCACCGATGGACTCCGCTGCAAATTTCATCGCTTCCAGCATTCTTGGGGCCAGCGTTTTTTCAGCACGAGCAAAATCTGCTGGTGTTGCAGCAATGGCATCGGCCGCGACGGGTGCCTTATCGAACTGTTGGGCAAACCTTGCCAACGCCACATCGCCTTCCGCTTGGACGGCGGCAATAATCGGGCGCACTTTTTCGACGAAACTCGAAAGGTCGGTTTCCGTGCGTGCCAGCAAGGCTTTGCGCGCGGAAGGCGACAAGTTGGCGAGACGGTGAAAATTGGCGGCTTTGATCATGATGTTGCTTTATAACCAGCCCGTCCTTGCAGCAACGGCAATGTTGCAAATCATTGCAAACTGATTCAAGACACAATGCGACGCCAAATCCAGACAGGATAAAGACATCAATGATACGTTTGTTTTTTGCAACAACACTGTGTGCCACTGCTTTCACAACGCAAGCCGAAGCGGCTTTTAAAGGTTGCTATGAACGCGTCTACGACAACAAGTATTTAAAGTCGCATCGCAAACAAGATGTTGTAAAAATCCGTCTTCAAATTGGTGTCGGCAAAGGCAATGACGGTCCATTCGAACTGTTAGACCGCGTCGATGCTGGTTTTCGCAAGCGTGGCATTTATGATGGTGGCTTGATTGAATGCAAACAAGAGGGTGAAGAATTATCCTGCGGCATTGAAGGCGATGGCGGCACATTCACGGTGACTGATCGTGGCGAAGACAGCGTTCGCATTACAAATAATTCATTCATGCGCTTTGGTGATGAAAATGGAACCACCATCAATGCAAAAGGCGAACATCGTGAATTTCGTCTCTATCGCATCAGCGAAAGTGCCTGCCCTTAAATTGCATTGCTGAAAATTTGTGCGGGAATGTGACGAAGTTACGATTATTATTTTCCGTCGTGATTTACAAAGTTGTGAGCACACCTCACATATGCAATCACAACATCGTTTGAAACCTTTTCTTCTTGAAGCTCGTTACTACATCATGGCTACGGCGAACGTAGTTCTGAATTTAATGTAACAAATACTCAAGGAGACTATCATGATCTATCGCACACTCGCAGCTTCCGTATTGGCACTTGGCCTTTTGTCACCAGCAGCATTTGCAGGCAGCAATGATTGCAACGAAGTGAACAATCGCATTGCCGACTATGGCACATGCTCAACTGAAAATGTTGCTACGGACACAAGTGCATTCGCCGCAACGCCCGTTGACGTTGGCAACGTTGGATCTGTTGGTGATTATGTTGATGAAACACCAGCTGAAAGCAATCAACGCTCTGAAAACCGCTAATCGCATAATTTGACGACCATCGGGCGCAGCCAACACTGGCTGCGCCTGTTACAATATAGAGTTCTCTAATGCTGGAATAACGTCATAAGCCTCATCGGCAAGAATGCTCATACCCGACAGCAGCAACGCGTGTTTGCTGCTCTCAATCGACTTGTCGCCTATCACATGAACTAAAGCTTCACGCAGACGATAAACATTTCCACTGCGTGTGACATAGGGAAGTCCGGGCACCAGCGGCGAACGCGCAATTTCAACCAAGCCCTCAAGGGCCTGCGGTCTGTACTTGCGCAACAATGCAGCAGTGACGCAATCACACGCACACACATCAGCTGTCTTATTTTGCACTGCTGCAAGTGAAGCCGCATGACCACCTGATTTAATTGTTGATGCAAAAAAAGCACTTTGTTCCGCAAGAGGGGCGAAGACCAGTTTTAGCGCCAACATACCGGACATTGAGTCTTTGCTGTTGATGACTGCGGTGCGACCTTTGAATGCTGAAAGTGGCTCATAGTTTGCGCGCAAAAATCAACGAGCGATAGTTGGGCCCTTCACAGCCATCTGCTGCATAGTGTGGCGTGGCCACATAGGTGAGTTGACCTGCAAATTCATGGGTGAAGGGGTAGCCGCAGGTTTGGCTGAAAATGAGAGCGTCGTCACGCCATGGGGCCGTCCATTCGCCACCGCGCTCGCAATTCACCCTTTACACCATAAGCTTTCGCCAATGCGGCCCAAAACGCATCCGTCTGATCGCGGATTTCAGGCAGGTCATACATAGGCAGGCTTGCGAGCATGATGGGTCCAAAGAATTCAACGCCGCGGTTGTGGCAAGCGGCGAAGACACGTTGTAAGCTAAAGCCAACAGTAACGGCAGCCCCTGAATGATAGAAAAATCTCAACACCGACCAATTGAATGGCCGACGATAGCAGTCATCGGTTTGGTTTATGCCGTTTTAGGCAGTTTGGTTTGGTTCCACGCGCAATTGCCCTGGTGGTTGATATTGCCCATTGGAGCCTATTTCGCAGCTTTGCATACGTCCTTGCAGCATGAAGTTTTACACGGCCACCCCACACGCAATGGCACGTTGAATGAAGCTTTGATTTTTCTAACACCGACCATGTGGTTGCCGTTTCAACGCTACAAGGAAACCCACCTCACTCACCACAACAACGCACATTTGACAGATCCGGATATCGATCCTGAGTCTTATTACTTGCTGCCCAACCACTGGGCCGAGATTGCGGGCATTAAGCGCGTGCTGTTCCAAATCAATCAAACACTTGGTGGCCGCATGTTGATTGGTCCAGCTGTGGGGATCGTGCGATTTTGGTCGGCAGAATTGTGGGATGTGGTGAAGGGCGACAAGCACAAGGCCAAGGGTTGGGCATTGTTTGCTTTTTCATGTGCCTGCGTGATTGGATATGTCATGTGGTGTGGTATGCCCATCTGGCAATATATTGCGTTAATTGCCTATCCCGGAATTTCATTGGCTCTGGTGCGTTCCTATTGCGAACACCGTGCTGTTGAAAAAGTAGAACATCGCACAATCATCGTTGAATGCTCATGGTTCTGGTCGTTCCTGTTTCTCAACAACAACTTGCATGTGCCCCACCATGAGCGGCCGGCGCTGGCGTGGTATAAGCTGCCAGCCTACTATCGCAGTGAGCGCGCCACGCTGATTGCGCAGAATGATGGTTACCTGATGAGCTACGCTGAAATCTTCAGGCGTTATTTTTTCACGGCGAAAGAACCCATCCCCTATCCAAACTTGAATTGGTTGAAACGTTGACCCTCGCCTCTCCCCTGCCAGAACAATTCTGGCGCCGTGCAACGCCCGAACCCGTGGACGCGCCGACATTTTTGGCTGTGAATATTGAACTTGCGCAGCAATTAAAATTACCTCCAGATATTTTTGAGCGGCCCGAAACTTTGGCTGCTCTCGCTGGCAATATCAGCTGGAACGACGTTGAACCTGTGTCCTTGGCCTATAGCGGGCACCAGTTTGGCAATTGGAACCCAATGATGGGCGATGGCCGCGCCCATTTGATTGCCACCTTGGACGGCGGCTGGGAATTGCACCTCAAAGGCTCTGGTGCCACGCCGTTTTCGAGGAATGGTGACGGCCGTGCCGCCTTGGGGCCAATGCTGCGGGAATATATTATCAGTGAAGCATTCGCCGGGCTGGGCATTCCCACTACACGTACACTTGCCGTTGTGGCAACAGGTGAAGACGTTTATCGCCGCCGCAAGGAACCTGGTGGCATTGCCGCGCGCATTGCCAAAAGCCATGTGCGTGTGGGTACGTTCCAATTTGCGGCGGCGCATTTAGGCAAAGATGGCGTGCAAACCTTGTTTGAACATGAACGGCGGCGCAGTCATCCGCATACGGACAATGTGCAAGCGTTTTTGGAAAGCGTCATCTCGCGGCAAGCCACGTTGATTGCAAAGTGGATGTGCGTGGGCTTCATCCATGGCGTGATGAATACGGATAATATGGCCATATCAGGTGAAACCATCGACTTCGGCCCTTGCGCATTCATGGATGTATTCCACCCGAAGAAGGTGTTCTCGTCCATCGACGAGTATGGTCGATACGCGTGGGACCAGCAGCCCGCCATTGGACTTTGGAATCTCACACGCTTTGCTGAAAGCCTGTTGCCATTGTTGGATGATGATACCGACAAGGCCGTTGTTTTGGCCAAGGCCGAGTTAGAAAAATTCTACCCGCAATTTGAATGCGCATTTGAAACGGGAATGTTGCGCAAATTGGGGATCGATGAACGACGCGAAGAGGATGGCGCATTCATTGCTGAAATACTGCGCGTCTTGATGGATGAGAAACTGGATTTCACACTGTTCTTCCGCGAGCTCACGCGTGGTGTTTCGCTATCATCGCAAGCCGATGCAATATGGCGAAACCGATTGGGTGGTGGTGAGCCTGACGTGAAGATAATGCAACGCAGCAACCCCATTTACATTGCGCGCAATCATCAAGTGGAAGCGGCATTGCGCGAAGCTGAAACCGGAAACATGACGCGGTTTGATACGCTGGTGGGCTTGCTGAAGGCACCCTTCACGGAAGCTGAAAATATGACGGGGTTTGAGGCCCCGCCATTGGAAGATGAAGAAGTAAAGTTGACGTTCTGCGGAACCTAACGCACTAAGCCACGCTGGTTCCGAAGTACCAGCCAATGGCAAAGGTCGCGACCATGGCAAGCGCACCCCAAAATGTCACCCGCCATGCACCCTTAATCATGCTTGCCCCACCCGCTTTTGCCCCCACAGCACCCAATAGAGCGAGGAACAGCAGCGAGGCAATCGAGACAATCCAACTCAACTTGTCCATGGGAGAAAAGACGGCGCAAAGCAGAGGCAATGCGGCCCCTACTGCAAAAGTGGCTGCCGAAGTGAGTGCTGCTTGGATGGGCCGCGCTGTGGTGAAGTCTGAGATGCCAAGCTCATCGCGCGCATGTATGCCAAGCGCATCCTTGGCCATCATTTGCCGTGCAACTTCGTTCGCAAGTCTAGGTTCGACACCGCGCTTCACATAGATGTCTGTGAGTTCCTGCAACTCGCTTTCAGGAACCTCGGCCAGCTCTTTGCGTTCTCGCGCAAGGTCAGCCTGTTCCGTGTCGGATTGCGAACTGACGGAGACATATTCTCCGGCCGCCATCGACATTGCACCAGCCACAAGACCAGCAACACCCGCCGTGAGGATTGCCGCAGATCCCGCTGTGGACGCGGCCACGCCTACAATCAAGCTGGCTGTCGAGACAATACCATCATTTGCGCCAAGTACCGCAGCCCGCAGCCACCCAATGTTGTGAACTTGGTGACGTTCGGGATGCAGTAAAGTTCCGCGTGGCATCAATAGACCACGACAGAACGAATGCTTTCGCCCTTGTGCATCAAATCGAAAGCTTCGTTGATACGTTCTAACGGCAGCGTGTGCGTGATCATCGGATCGATTTCAATCTTACCATCCATGTACCAATCCACGATCTTGGGCACATCAGTGCGTCCTCTTGCACCACCAAAAGCCGTGCCGCGCCATGAACGGCCCGTCACCAATTGGAACGGACGCGTCGAGATTTCCTGGCCTGCCCCTGCAACACCAATGATGATGGATTGGCCCCAGCCTTTGTGGGCGGCTTCCAGCGCCACGCGCATGACTTTGACGTTACCGATGCATTCAAATGTGTAGTCTGCTCCACCGCCTGTGAAATCCACGAGGTGCGCAACGATGTCACCCTGCACTTTTGAAGGGTTGATGAAATGCGTCATGCCGAAGCGGCGGCCCCAAGCCTCGCGGTCATCGTTCAAATCTACACCCACAATCATGCGGGCACCTGCAAGGCGCAAGCCTTGAATAACATTGAGGCCAATACCGCCCAGACCAAACACGATGGCCGTTGAACCCACTTCCACTTTCGCGGTGTTGATGACAGCACCCACACCCGTGGTAACGCCGCAACCAATATAACAAATCTTGTCGAAGGGTGCATCTTGGCGCACTTTTGCGAGCGCGATTTCCGGCATCACCGTATGGTTCGCGAATGTCGAGCAGCCCATGTAGTGATGGATCATCTGGCCCTTATAAGAGAAACGCGATGTACCATCTGGCATCAGGCCTTTCCCTTGGGTGGTGCGAATTTTCTGACAGAGATTAGTTTTTGGGTTGAGGCAATATTCGCACTCGCGGCATTCAGGCGTGTAAAGCGGAATGACGTGATCACCCACTTTGAGAGAAGTTACGCCAGGACCAACTTCACGCACAATGCCAGCACCTTCATGTCCCATGATGGCGGGGAACAGGCCTTCGGGGTCAGCCCCTGAAATTGTAAATTCATCGGTGTGGCATACGCCTGTCGCTTTGATTTCAACCAGCACCTCGCCAGCGCGAGGGCCTTCGAGATCAACCTCTACGATTTCAAGTGGCTTTCCAGCTTCAAATGCAACAGCTGCGCGGGTCTTCATTAGGAGTATCTCCAATTGTTGGAACGAAAAAACGCGGGCAGTCCAAATACCGCCCGCGCGACTTGAGATAAGATTAGGACTTAATGACGCCGGATTGCTTGGCTGCGTGGGTGGCCAAATAATCCATTAAGCCTGAGGACAAGCAGTCATAGGGTTGCAGCCCAACTTTCTTGAGACGTGCGCGAATAGCCCCCATGCTCGCAGGATCAGTGCCCGTTTCAATGACTGAGGAAACGAATGCCGCAAATTCGGGTGGCGACCAGCCTTTGTCCTTCGACAACTCCGTATGGACAAAATCGAGGCCATAGAAGCCGTGCTTGGTGTTTTCAACGCGGCCAAACATGTGGGTGCCACAATCCTTGCAGGCGTGGCGTTGAATGGTTGCATTGCTATCGACAATCTTCAATTTATCGCCGTTGGCCTTGACGCTCACATTGTCACGACTTGTAACGGCAACGACCGAGAAGATTGCGCCATCAGGTTTCCAGCACTTGGAACAACCACACGCATGATTATGTGCAGTTTGTCCCTTGATTTCGACAACGACTGGATTTGTTGCGCAGTTGCAGGTGAGTGTGCCGCCAGCAAAGTTTTTCTTCGCTTTGCTGAACACCCCTTTGTTGAGAAGTGGATGCAATGAAATTGGCTTTGCCTTGGCTTTCGGCTTGGCTGCTTTCTTTGCAACTTTCTTCACTGCTTTTTTGGCTGCTTTTTTTGCCATTTGGTTCCTCCGTGTTTATTGCCTGACCAGACAACCACAAAGTGATGAGTCTTTCCAGATATCAAATGGAAGTTAGAGAGATCCATCCAATTTATTGATGGCTTCAACATTGGTGGCAGACGAACCTTTGGGATCAAACTCTGAAGCCAAGCCACGTATCAACAATAGCTTTGGCCAATTCAGGCCCGATGACGCGGGCACCCATGGTGATGATCTGTGCATTGTTGGATGTGGCAGCTTTGCCTGCAGAATAGGTGTCATGGGTCAACGCGGCGCGAATGCCCGGCACCTTGTTGGCGGATATGCACACGCCAATGCCAGTGCCGCACACTAGAATGGCGCGATCATGTTCGCCCTTTTTGACGGCTTTTGCCACCTTGCCGGACAAGTCGGCGTAAAAACCTGCTTCACTCATATTGGTGATGGCGTGTTCGCCCTTGGCTTTCAAATGCGCTTCAATGACGTCCAACAATGGCTTTCCAGCGCTATCAGCACCCAATGCAATTTTCATGATGATCCTCCATTTCTTTCTGTGAGGAGATAAGCCAATCTGCCCCAAACAATCAAAAGGAAATGCCATGCCAGTCACGCATGCCCTCGGTCTAGCAACGCGCTTTCGGAAAACCGTGTCGGAAAGCGATGTCTATTTGTTTGCTGGCATTACGGGAGACTTGTCGCCCAATCATGTCGATGAGGCCTTTATGAAAACCACGCCCTATGGCGGGCGCATTGCCCATGGGGCCTTGTTGGTGGGGTATATGTCGGGCTGTTCAACCGATATTGTTGAGAAGTGCATCTCACTGACGGATTATCAACCCGTGTCGCTGGGCTATGATCGCATCCGCTTTTTGAAGGGCGTGTTGATTGGCGACACGATTGAGCTCAATTACAAAATCACCTCAACCGACGCCGAAAAATCCCGCACCATTGCCGACATCACCATCACCAACCAACACGGCGAATTATGCGCCGTGGCAACCCATGTGATGACGTGGTTGAAGCGGGGTTAGCCCGCTATATAACTCTGCATTGTCTTGGCTGCTCCATCGCGCCAGATTTTGCTTAGCCAATCAGCGAAAGCAGCGCGGAAGATTTCGTCTTTTGCCACATCACCATAAATGTCATCCATGGTGAGCCATTGCAGCGGATCGGATTTGGCTTGCAGGGCAAGTGCGTTCAATCGTGGCCAAATCGGATCGTTCGGTTCCACAACTTTCCCTGAATCTGTTGTGCCCGCACAATAGCGGCACCAAAGGGCGGATTCGAGTGCGAGGCCCGCAATGCTGCGACCCGCTTTCAAATTATCAGCAATCACCGGCACAATAAATTTGGGTTGGCGATTTGAACCGTCAAAGGCCAAGCGCCGCTCCGTGTCACCAATCTTGGGATTGGAGAAACGGCGGTGAATGAGTTTCAAATAATCCCCAATGTCGGTGTTGGGAACCGGCGGCACAGTGGGCACAATTTCGTCGCGTTCAATTTTGTTGAAGAATTCACCCACCAGCGGGTGCTCCATCGCTTCATGCACGAAATGCACGTCGAGTAAGCTGCCCGCATAGGCAATGACAGCATGGCCACCATTGAGAATGCGAATTTTCATATATTCAAACGGTGTCACGTCATCAACAAATTGCGCACCCACTTTTTCAAAATCAGGCCGCCCCGCCGTGAATTGATCTTCAATCACCCATTGTCTGAATTCTTCACAGAACACCGGCCAATTGTCTTCAATACCGAATTTGTCCAACGCGATTTTGCGCTCGCGGTCAGACGTTGCAGGTGTAATGCGGTCCACCATGGCATTGGGGAAGGCCACGTTTTTCTCAACCCAATCGGCCAAGCCAGCATCCATCAAGCGGGCGAGGCCAGACACCGCATTGCGGGTGACCACGCCATTGTGAGGGAGGTTGTCACAGGACATAACTGTGAAAGGCGGCAGACCCTTGGCTTTGCGGGCTTTCAAACCATGCAGAATTAAACCGAAAGCCGTTGTCGGATCGTCCGGATTTTTTGCATCGCGTTGTAAGGCCGGATGATTGGGGTCAAACTTGCCCGTGGCGGGGTTGATCATATACCCGCCTTCAGTGACGGTGAGCGACACAATGCGAATGGCAGGGTCAGCCAAGGTCTTTAACAGGCGACTACGTTCAGACGGTGGAATGAAATCAATCATGGGGCCAGTGACGCGGGCCGAACTGCGGTTGGCATCTTGCTCAACAACAGTTGTCAAATAATCCTGCACCGCAAGTTTTTCACGCATCAGCTCATCGGAGGGCATAACGCCTGCACCGATGATGGCCCAGTCATGATTGAGACCCATATTGAAGAGATCATCAAGATAAACCGCTAAATGGGCGCGGTGGAAATTTCCAACCCCAATATGCACAATGCCTGCTGTGAGGGAATCGCGCGAATAACGCGGTGTCGAAACTTCGGCACGCAAGCCACGGACAGTCAGAAGATTGAGTTTGGTCATGATTGTATCAGCTCATCCATTGGCCGCCATCGACATTGAATGTCTGGGCGACAACATAGTCACTATCGGAACTGGCAAGAAAGATTGCACAGCCAACGAGGTCTTCAGGCTTTCCCATGCGGCCAAAGGGAACCCCTTCACCGACGAGTCGTTTCTTTTCACCAATTGGGCGATTTTCATATTTGGCAAACAAGCCATCCACCACATCCCACATTGGCGTGTCAACCACGCCGGGGGCAATGCCGTTGACGTTGATGCCGTGCTTGATGAGGGCAAGGCCCGCCGATTGGGTCATCGAAATGACGGCTGCTTTGGAGGCGCAATAAACCACCACCAAGGGCTCACCCCGTCGGCCCGCTTGCGATGAGAAATTGATGATCTTGCCGCCCTTGCCACGCGCAATCATGGCACGGGACACAGCCGTCATCATAAACAGCGTGCCTTTCACGTTGACGGCGAATTGGCGTTCGTAGCTTTTTTCTGTCGTCTCGGGGAATGGTTCCATGTCGAAAATGGCGGCAACATTGGCCAGAATATCAATGCCGCCCGTCTTCTCAACAACGGTTTTGACGCAAAGCTCAATTGAATCGAGTTTGGTTACATCGAGATGAAATGCGAAGGATCCGTTTCCAAGGCTTTCGGCGGTTTCCTGTGCAATTTCGAATTCAATATCGGCGATACATACGCGCGCACCTTCACGCGCATAGCCAGCAGCAATGGCAGCACCAATGCCGCGCGCTCCGCCCGTAATGATTGCCGTTTTACCTTTGAGACGCATTCCGACGAAACCTGAGTAATTGCCCACACACCGTACCATTGCCCAACAATTCGGCAAGTCCAATCTTTTCAGGCTATTCAACACTTTACTTTGCGTAAGAGTTTTGTCACTTGCTTTTGCGAGAAGTCATTCCCGAAGCCAAGCCAACTGGAGTTTTTATGAACCAATCTGCATCAAATCGCGCCCTCATGGGCCGCCCCGTGGCCGATGGTATCTTGGCCACAACCCGTGCTGAGCTTGAAGCGATGCGGGAAAAAGGCTGGCCCGCCAAATTGGTGTCGATTTCCATTGGCCATAACCCTTCGGTTAATCTCTATGTCCGCAACCAAGCCAAAGGGGCCGAAAAGGCAGGCATTCAATTTGAAGAACGCATTTTGCCCGATACTATTTCCCGCGTTGAAATGCTGGGCATCATCGAAGCCCTCAACACTGATCCGCGGGTGACAGGCATCATCATCCAACGACCCGTGCCAAGACACTTGAACATTCGCGAAATCCAAACAGCCATCCACCCATTGAAGGACGTGGAAGGCATGCACCCTGCGTCCATTGGTAATATCGTCTATAAGGATGTGGGACTGGCCCCCTGCACCGCTGCCGCTTCAGTTGAACTTTTGAAGCAGACCGGACTGAACCTCGAAGGTTTGGAAGTGGTGGTCATCGGTCATTCTGAAATTGTGGGCAAACCCATCGCGTTTTTGCTGATGGCTGAAGGGGCAACAGTCACTGTATGCCACCACATGACGCGCAATCTCGCTGTTCATTCCCGTGCGGCGGATGCGGTGTTTGTAGCCGTAGGTAAGCCACGCTTCATCACTGCCAATATGATCAAGCCAGGCTCCGCCATCATCGATATCGGCATCAACCAGATTGAAGAAAACGGCAAAATGATCACCGTGGGTGATGTTGATTATGCCTCATGCTCGGAACTTGCAGGCTGGATTACGCCAGTGCCCGGAGGTGTGGGTCCAGTGACAGTTTCAATTCTGATGCGCAACACGGCGACAGCATTGAAGGCGCAGGTGAAATTTTACGAAGAGACGTTTGATTCAAAGTCAGACAAGCTGGTGCATGTGGAACCGATGCGGGGGTAACACAGCTATCTTAGAACTTTCTGCGCGCCATCCTGAAAAACATAGGTGATGTCGGCCATGCTATCTGCGGCAAAGACATAGAATATTTTCAAACTATCCGTGCCAGTATTTGTGAGGGCATGGGGGGCATTGCCGGGAATGAACACGACCGTGTTTGGTTTGAGCAAATGTTTTGCGCCTTGAATTTCAACTTCGCCTGTCCCTGACAACACATAATAGATTTCAGGCTGTGCATGCCAATGCAACTTGCCCAAAGCACCCGGTAACATGTCGATGACGCCGGCAGTCATTCCACTGCTGGGTGTCTGAGCTTTATCCAAAATGGTACGCCAACTCAAAGCAGAGCCATAGTCACTGCCGCCGCTGACTGGGCAATCTTCAACTTGCAAAACAACAGGCTTATCAGATTTCATTTTGAAAACGTCTGCAATTGAGGAATTTCATTGGGAGATAAATGATAAAAACCATCGGCAGAAACCTCCTGCCATGGGCCTTGCATGCCATCAGGCCATAGCACACGTATCTCGGCATTCGTCGCGTCGCCCAAACCAAAATGCCACCAGCCCAAGTGCCCTGATGCATGGCCGCCACCGGATGTGATTTCGCGCCGCGTAATCTTGTCACCACGCTTCACCTCAATCCAAGCGCCAATGCCGTTACGATTGGCACCGGCGTGTTGCAATTGCACCTGCAACCAATGGCCCGTTTGCTTTGACGTATTGCGCCACACTTGCGCATTGGCATTGCGATTGACGACCACCATATCCAGCAATCCATCGAGATTGAAATCAACCACCATGCCACCGCGCGCTGTTTCGGTGCTGGCCACACCGGCCTTGTCAGCCACTTCAACAAATTTGCCGTCGGCTTTTCCAAGCAGCAAATTATTTGGGTCTTTCGCCGCAAAATCCGGCATTTCCGCCACGTTGCCCTTGGCCACAAACAAATCCGTCAGGGCGTCATTGTTCACATCTTCAAACTGGGCATGCCACGCCGTCGAATTACGCAAATCATCGCCCATGAAGGGCCGATGGGCGGTCACGCCATTTACATAGGCCGTGTCTTTATAAACGGGCTTGGGCTTGCCTTGTGTTGGCACCTCTTTGAGGAATTGTAATTTATTGTCGCCCATCGATGTCAAATAGAAGTCAGGATAGCCATCACCATTCACATCACTTGCAGCAATCCCCATGCCCCAGATGCGCAAACGCTGCCAGCCGTCCTTGTCAGTATAGAGCGCGGGCGCTTGGTCGGGTGCGAGCTTCCACATTTGCTCTTCGCCACCTTCATAATACTCGCGGTCATTCGATACGCGCAGCGAAGGCGTGCCGGACCTGTCCCAATCCGTAAACAACATCGAAAGCGCACAATAGCTGGGCGTCAGCGCAATCGGTTTGGTGAAGGCAAAAGGTGGTTTTTTCTGATCAATGCGGGCGCGGTGCAACCAATTATCTGTGCACGAACCCCAAGGTGAAAGTTCTTCCTTCGGGTTGATATAATTGCCAATGGCAATGGATGGCCACGACGCACCCTTTTCAAATGTCGCGGCATAGGACACAGACCACGCATTACCGCCATCGAAATTCCAACGTTTGTTGGCCACTTCGAATTTGCAATTGCCCAGCCCGCGCATGACCTTGTTTTCACCCACGCGCAGTACGACCAAATCAACGTTTCCATCGGCATCAATATCAAGCGGATAGGCGCCCGTAGCTTTATCAAATTCCAATCCGCTCTTTTGTTTCTTGAACGAGATCGCACCACGCGGCTTTGATGTATTACGGAAGAACGATGCTTTGCCTTCTCCACCTGCCGTGAACAGATCCGGTGCGCCATCCTTGTTGCAGTCAAACGTCGCGGCACCACCACCGACCATGAAAAAATAATCGCCGGAATAGGTCGAAGACAGGCCTGAGGATTTGGTGACCTCTTCAAATGTCGGGACGACAGGGCTTGTGTCTTGCGCGATTGCTTGGGATGCACACAAAACCGTTATTAAAACTGAAATTGAAAACCGCATCACGCCGACACCCGCGTTTTCAAGGCATTGACAGCAGCACCCACGCATCGGCCTTGGTCCAACCCACGGTCAATCGCGGCGCGGAAATGAATGCCGCCATAGAGCCTGGAAATACCCGCTTCATTTGCGGCGTCCCAAAAATTTTTGAACGGGCGACCAGCATATTTTTCCCGCACGTGGGTCTTATCTTCAAAAGCAAAATTGTCACCAAAGAATTGGGTTAACACTGTTGCTGCAGCACCGGACTGCGTGCTGTGACCCGATGGATATTCAGGAAATGGCGGCGTGATCAGCAACGGTTCCCAATTCTTATCGATGACTTTTTTGATGTAGGTCACAGGGCGCAGTAAATCATATTGATACTTGCTAGCCCAACACGCAACAAAGGCATCAGACACAGCCATGCCTAACCGCGCCATCACATCAACACTGTCTTCAATACTGGCGTTCTTCGCCTTCAAAATATCAAGCGCAATAAACAACCAATGCCCCGGTGGCGTGGGAGATAGCATCGGATCATCAGACCAAAAGCGCGCGATCAGTTTTTGTTCCGGCGTTAACGCTTTCACGACGTCGTAAACTTCCAACGCTTCTTTATAGAATTGCGATGACTTGTCTTCGCTATAAGCAGGTGGTGGTGGCAATGAACATGTTGCACCATTCGCCGTCCCAAAGGTTCGGTTGTTGCCCCACGTCGGCAGCAGGGGCTTTTGTTGCAAGCCAATCGTGCTTGTGGGCTTCCAATGAGCGGGCGAAGCGTCAATCTTATAGTCACTGTCGAAACCCATCAGTTTAATCTCGTGACCGCCATCTTGCTTTGACCAATTCAAAATGTGGGACGCAATTGCTGCACCAAATTCCGTGCTGCGTTTCAGGGTCGAGGCTTTAACATGCGGGACCACAGCAGCACTCAGTTTTGCAGACACGGCTGAAATAGCCCGCTTGCCTGTTGGCCCCGTGTTTTGAAAAAATGAGTGCACAGCCTGCGAGAGGGCAGCATGCATCACCACGGCCTCATCATATCTCTGCTTTGAATTGCGCGCGGGCAAACCCGCTAATCCCGGCAATTGTCCACCAAGCGATACCAGATTGTTTGAACCCGAAGCAACCGCTTCAAATGCTGTGATCCCCATATAGGCGAAGGCACGACTGGCAACGGGTGGAGAATAGGTTGCGGTGTGGCGCACCAATTCCAAGGTGAGATTATACCAAGCGTGCAACACATCTACGGCAGATGGTTTTTTTGATGCGGCAAAAACCTGCAAAGGCAAAGCGGTGGCAAATGCGCTCGCCACAGAATTTTTCAGAAATCGCCTACGATCAACCATCATCCCATCCAATAGCCAGCAATTCAGCTGGAGTGGAATAAGCATGAATGGTCGCCGCGTGGCAACATTTAGGGTAAAATACAAATGGGGAGCATCCCACAAGGAGGCTCCCCACTTTTTACACACTGGCATCCGGGTACGCAGTACTTAATCCCGAAAGACCCAAGACACTTCCCCGCTCAGAGGGTTACGCTGTCATGAAGGCAGAATACGGGAACAAGGTTTCGAAAGCGTTTCGAAGTGGAATAATTCCACTTAACAAGGCCTTACGATGCTGTGCAAAGGCGGCGCAGCTGTGCCAACACGGCACAAGGTTCACGTTATTTTCCAGAATTGCCGCAATGCAAAAATATATATTTGTTAGGGGTTCCCATTCGCGCGAAGCACTGCTACACCCCGCCTCGCGTCAGGTCGTCATCAGACCTACACAATGACGCGGGATGGAGCAGCCCGGTAGCTCGTCAGGCTCATAACCTGAAGGTCGTCAGTTCAAATCTGGCTCCCGCAACCAAAAAAAAGCCCGCTGTCTCAATGAGATAGCGGGTTTTCCTTTTGTACCAGACGGCTCCAAAAATCGCGCTAGGTAACACCTGGGTAACAAGTCCAAAATCCCCGCGGCGATTCCAAACTCTACTCGCGCCGCTTCGTTCTCACTGCAGCCATCGTCCGTGACAGGTTTTCTTCAGCGGAGCTGTAACTCTTCTGTGCAACCGCCATGAAAATCGCATCCATGATGTTCAACTGCACAATGCGGGCCGCTGCATTTTCACTGGTCAATGGAGACCCCAAAGCAGTTGAACATAGGACAACATCAGAAATTTCAGCCAGCGGTGAGGTTTCATAGTTGGTGAGTGCGATGACGCTTGCTCCACCCATTTTGGCAATCTGCGTTGCTTCCAACACACCTGTGGTGCGGCCAGAATGCGAGAATGCAACAACCACATCTCCCGCTTGCAGCAGTGACGCAGACATTGCCATCATGTGCGTGTCATCAAAAGCGGATGCGCGAATACCAATGCGTAGAAATTTGTGTGCGACGTCGCGAGCAATTTGGGCTGATCCACCAAGACCATAGAATTCCCGCTGCCGCGCACCATGCAACAACTCCGCAGCCCGGCGAAAACCATCCATATCCAGAATAGCTAACGTCTCTTCAAGCGCCTGAATGGCGGTGCGGAAGACCTTCTGCACAATGACCTCAGCACTGTCGTGCTCACCGAGGTCTTCATGCAAATCCACATTGGGCAATTTTTTGTAGGCACTGACAGCCGCGCGCAGTTCGCGAAAACCATCAAAACCCAAGCGCTTGGCTGCCTTAACAACCATGGCCTCTGAAATCTCTGCATCTGCAGCAACTTGCTTGAGCGGCAACGGATCATCGGCCCCACTGCGTAACATAAGTTCAGCAAGGCGTGCCTCGCTCGGTGTCAGCTCCGGCAATAACATCCGGATGCGAGGGCCTACAGTACGAGGATCAAAACTCAATCTTTCAGCCTTTACCACGGGCGAGACGGTCCACCAACATGGCGAGGATGATGATGATGCCCGTCGCAAGTAGCTGATAGAAAGCCTGCACGTTCAGCAAAGTCAACCCGTTGCGCATGGCACCCAATACGATAGCGCCCAGAATTGTTCCAAAAATCGAGCCCTTGCCACCCATCAATGAGGCTCCGCCAATGGCTGCTGCAGCGATGGCTTCGAGTTCCCACAAGGTGCCCAGTGTCGGTTCTGCAGCACCGAGACGCGCAATCAGGATGATCGCTGCAAGTGCCGCGAGGCCACCTGAAATCATATAAGTAATAACTTTCGTGCGTTCGATAGGAACGCCGCTGACACGTGCGGCTTCCTCGTTACCACCCACAGCGAGGATGTATTCGCCAAGCGGTGTCTTCTTGAGCAACACAGTCGCAAGCACGGCCAGCACAGCCACGACGATAACAGGAACAGGCAGACCCAGCAATTCCGAGGCAAACAGACGGCGGAATTCATTGGGCAAACTCAGGATGGGGTTGCCGCCCGTGTAGATCAATGCCAGCGCCCGAAACAGGCTGAGCGTGCCGAGTGTCACAATGAAGGGCTGAAGTCCTGCATATGCAATAAGTGCACCGTTCACAAATCCACATGCCAAGCCAACTGCAAGTGCTGCTAAAATGACCAGTGGAACAGGAAAGCCAGCCACCAGCAGTGTTGCGCCCAGTACAGCCGCCAATGCCGCGACTGGCCCGACGGACAAATCAATGCCACCGCTGATGATCACCAACGTCATGCCGATTGCAATAACAGCGTTGATGCTGGACTGTTGCAGGATGTTGACGAGATTACGCTGGGTCATGAACACATCGGACATACTGGCGAATACAACGACCATGATGATGAGGCCTGCCACCGTGCCCATGTCACGCCAGCTGATTTTCCATCCGCCCAGTTTTTCTGTCAGTGAGGTGCTCATGTTTCGTCTTCCAGTATTATTTACGCTGCGAGCTTGCCGGTGATAGCAAGGCTCATGATGGATTCTTCGCTCAATTCCCGGCGGGTCAGATAGCCTGCCATGGCCCCTGCCCGCATCACGATCACATTGTCGGAGAGACGCAACACCTCCGGCAACTCCGACGAGACAACGATGATGCTGCGACCGGCCGCCGCCAGTGATTCAATCAGTTTGTAAATTTCGCCCTTGGCCCCAACATCAATGCCGCGTGTCGGTTCGTCGAACACCAGAATATCAGAACCCGCCATCAGCCAGCGGCACAGAATGGCCTTCTGTTGGTTGCCACCGCTGAACAGGCGAATGGCACGCTCAATATCATGGGGCCGCAAGTTTACGCTCTTCGCGATTTCATCGACCTCGCGTTTCAACTGGCCATTCTTGATCACGCCACCCCGCGTCAAACGGTGATAACTCGGGATGGCTGCATTGACCGCCACGGAGCGCAGGGGAATGATGCCCTCCTTTTTGCGGTCCTCCGGCAGCAGCGCAATTCCAGCGGCAATTGCAGCCCGCGGGTTGGCAAAACTGCGGAGCTGACCTTTCAGCCTGATCTTGCCTGCCGTGGGCCGGTCAACGCCTGCCAGCAACTTCACCAATTCGGTGCGGCCAGAACCGACCAGACCCGCGATGCCCAGCACTTCGCCCTTACGCAGGGTGAAAGATACATCGCGCACATGGCTGCCACGGCTGAGGCCATCAACAACGAGAATGGCATCGTTCTGTACATGGCTTTGATGAGGTGGAATTTCCAACGCACGTCCCACCATCATGCTGACAACGGCGTCTTCATTTGTCGTGGCAAGATCGACATCCGCCACCATCTTGCCATCGCGCAGAATGGTGGCATGGGATGCGACGCGGAACACTTCATCGAGCTTATGCGAAACGTAGATGACGGCAACACCGCTGGTCTTCAATCGCTCTATTACCGTCACAAGTTTTTCGAATTCGACAGGCGTCAGACTGGATGTGGGTTCATCCATGGCAATCACGCGCGCTTCACCGAGCAGCGCTTTTGCGATTTCAACAATCTGCCGCTGCGCTACACGCAAATTTTTGATCTGATCTGTGACATCAATAGTCGGATCGAGTTGACCCAGTAATTCCTTGGCGCGTTTTTGCATTGCTGCCCGGTCCGTAATCACGCCAAATCGCGTGATGGGATTTCCGAGGAACATGTTTTGCGCCACATCAAGTTCGGGAATTTGTTGCAGCTCTTGATGGATCAAGGCAATGCCAGCGAGCCGCGCCGATTTGGGCGTGCGCAAGTCAGCTGGTTTGCCTTTGACCAGGATTTCGCCTGTGTCGGTACGATAGATTCCCGACAGAATTTTGAGCAGCGTGGACTTGCCAGCACCATTTTCGCCGAGAAGGGCCCGCACTTGGCCGGGCTCCACAGAGAAACTCACATTCTGCAACGCCTGCACGCCGGGAAACCCTTTCGAGATGTCCCGTAGAATAATTGCCGATTGTGCAGTACCAATTGTCATGCCCATACCTGAGTAAGGAGAGCCCCACTGTTAAGCGGAGCTCTGTCGAAGAAATCGGAAAAAAGACGCGGTGAAAGCAGGGAGCCCAACACCGCGCCGGAGGATACGATTACTTCTTGGCGTCTTCCATCAGATTTGCACGCACCGCTGCTTCATCACCAGTATAACGGGCGATGTTGTCCTTGGTGACGAGGGCCTGTGGCGTGGCCACCACGCGTGGCAGCTTTTGGCCGGCTTGCAGGCGCAGGGCAACTTCAAGGGCGACTTCGCCTGTAAGCACTGGGAAGCTGTCAACTGTTGCCGTCAATTCACCAGCCTTGATCGAGGCATAGGCATCACTGATGCCATCGGTGCCGATGACGGCAATCTTGTCAAGCTTGCCTGCGGCCTTTACGGCTTCGACAACGCCCAGCGCCATACCATCATTGTTGCAATAGAAGCCGACAATGTCGGGGTTCTGCGACATGATGTTGGTGGCAGCATCGTAAGACTTTTGACGATCCCAATCACCAGGAACCGAGGCCACAACTTCAAAGCCCTTGCCTTCAGCTGATATGGTTTCTTTGAAGCCTGCGGTGCGCTGCACAGCAGCATAAACACCGGCCATGCCTTCAATCACTGCCAGCTTACCGCCATCCTTGCGGTTGGCGATGAACCAGCGCGCGGCACGAACACCATTGTCTTTCTGCACGTTACCAATGTAGTTCTTGGCTGACGGGATCACAGCGTCATTCACATTGATGACGGGCACGCCAGCTTTTGCAGCGGCTTCAACAGCGGGCTGCAAATTCGAGTCCGTCTGAGGTGAGACCAGCAGGATTTTGTAGCCTGAAGACAGCATGTTTTCTGCGATGGCCAATTGTGCGAGCTGATCATTTTCATTCTGACCGGCTTGCAGATCAACGGTCACGCCAACTCTGTTGCCAAACTTCACATAGCCCTCACCCAGGCTGCGCCAGTATTCATTGGTCAGCGCCTTGGCAACGGCTCCCACCTTCATACCCTTTTCAACGGCTGGCATCGGGCCGAACTTGGCTTCAAGTTCCGACCAGTCCATGCGGTCTGGTTCAACGTCGGAATTCAGGGGCGCTAAGTCTTGCGCAAATGAAACGGTAGTCAGCGCAATTGCTGCAATTGCACTCAACAGCGTACGTTTTGTCATAGTCAACATTCAGATATCCTCCCAAAGGTTCTCAATAATTCAGATGAGTGCGTGACATAATTGCCTACGCACTCAGGGTTTTGCTGTGTCTGCTGTCAGCCCTCCATAAAGTACCTCACGCACGACATTGTTGCTGGTCACAGCATCTTGTCCGGCAATGGCTGTCTTGAGGCGGTTGTCTGCTTGCAGTTTTTTGACGGCGTTGCGCATGGCTTCAACGGTTGCAATGTTGGCCGAACATTCAGCAACTGGGTCCATGCCCGTCGTATCGGGGAACGTGTCGAAATAGATCGGGCGGTCGTATTTGATTTCTTCCAAAATATAGATGAGTTCCATGGTCTGCACGGGATGAACCGTGCCAACCATCAAACCGTCATCACGCTTGGCGTAGCCATCATTCAGATGAACGCCAAAGAGTTTGGACGATCGAGCAGCCAGCGCTACGGCATAGGCCGGCATTTCATCAGCATACAGAACATGTGCAAAGTCGATTGTGACGCCCACATTCTTGCGTCCCATTTCGCGAATAGCGAGAAGCGTGGTGCCGATGTCGGGCATAAGAGCAAAGCTACGGGGTTCGTTCGGTTTATATTCAATACTGACTTCGCTCGTCGGCACATGGTCAGCCACTTCTGAAATTGCTTCCAATGTCTGGTCCCATAGCCGCGCGTAGTCCGCCTGGAAGGAATAGTCGAAACCATCCTGCCCCATCCACAGCGTCATCAGAGAGCCACCCAGTTCCAGCATCTGGTCAATGCCGCGCTTGGTCTGATCGATGGCCAAGCGTCGCAACCTTGCATCTGGATTGGTGAAAGCCCCGATCTTGAAGCCGGGATCGCTGTAATAGCGCATGGCAAAACCATTCACAGACAGACCAAGCCCATCGAGGTGGCGCTTCATGTCCTTGAGGTCAACGCCCTCAAGATGATCAGGAAAATTGAGATCAACCGCATTCAGCCCCGGCACTTTTGCCGCCCGTGACAACAGCCCCATCACGCCGCGTTGTGCCGGTGAAGCATCAGCCATCACCCCATTCTTGAATGAGTTAAGTCGGGCCGCATATTTATAGGAAGTGCGCATTGAAACGTGCTTGTCCATGGTTCAGCATCCATTCACTTCACACAAAATATAAATATCGTAAAATAGATTCATTGCGTCGTGAAGAAATCGCTTCTACTTTATGCGCAGACTTATGCAATTTGTGATGAATATCGCCTTTTCCGGCCCCCTGCGTGAGCTTCTGGATCAGACGTGCGTAAGATGCGTGAAGTTACTTCATGAACTTCACGGTATTTGTGCATCGCAGCAAGAACTGCGGAAATAAGCGCTGCACAAATACAAAGTAAGAATTGCGATGAAGTTGTCAGAGCGGCTACAAATCCAGGGGTTATTCAAAGCCCACATTGTTGAGCGGGTCGAAGCGAAATATCAGACGGCCAACACCCAAATGAGAAAGACCTAACAGACATGACACCGCGCAAACTTTCGAAAGGTCAACTTTGCCAAGTGTGGATTCACGACACTTCGACAGGCCTAAATTCTTTGGTTTTTGAAACCCGTGAAATTCTATTGGAAGCACCCAATTGGTCAATGCAGGGAGATGCTTTGATCTTAAATGGAGACGGCGTGTTGTGGCGTTTGCCTGTCGCCAAGCCACATTTGCAGCATATCAAAATCGTCGGAGTGCCACCGCTCAACAACGATCATGTGTTGGACCCCAACGGCACCCATATTTTCATGTCGTCCTACGATGACTGGCAAATCTATCGGGCACTGCTCGCCGGCGGAACTGCTGAACGCATTTCGGGCAAAGAAGGTCCAAAAGGCTTGTTTCATTTTCTGCATGGCGTGTCGCCCGACGGTCAGCAATTGGCATTCGTTGGCGTGAATGCAGAACCTGAAGGAGATGGTCTGCGTTTTAAATCAGCTGAAATTTGTACGATGACCACCCAAGGCTCGAATTATCGCCAAATTACACACGGTGGCGCACCCGCAGACGGGCCTGAATATAGCCCTGATGGAAAATGGATCTATTTCAACACTGAAGCCTTTTCAGAACATGCGCAAATTGCGCGAATGCGTGACGATGGTTCGGAACAACAACGTTTGACGTTTACAGACACCGTAGATTGGTTTCCGCATATTTCCCCCGATGGCAAGACGGCAGTATATCTTGCTTTCCCACCCGGAACACGCGGACATCCGGCAGATTTGTGGGTTGAGCTTATGCTTGTTCACAATGGAAATTGGGAAAACCCAACACGAGCCGCAAGACTATTTGGCGGTCAAGGCACAATCAACGTCAACAGCTGGGCACCTGACAACAAGCGCTTTGCCTATGTGGCCTATCCAATGACGAGCTAAAATCTATCCTGAAAGAGGGCCGGGTGCACGCGTCGGGGCTGTCAGAAGCTATTTAACGGCCTTTTCTGGGGAGAGAAGGGCGCACCCGGCCTTTTCCGTCAGTCTAATGAAATGTATCCATTCCACCTTGCCGATCAGAACTTGGAAAGTGTTTAAAACGAACAACTCCTAATTTGGCTGCAAAACCTGAGAGTTGGATACGAGCAAAACCTCGATTGAACACGAGCTGCTGACCCTACTTCTCCAAGAAAGTCATTACATCAATGTATTTTAAATTGCAAACATTTTTGAAATACAATTTCAAATTGAGTAACGATCAGATGAAAACACAAATTTCAACATATCCTCGAATTGATTCATCACCTTGAAGGCAGCGAGTGGGCCACTGGGTTGAGATGAAAACCTCCGCGGACAATACCACCAAACATTGCTACTCCAATTCAGGTCTTCTTCGCGTCGTTCACAATGCCCATTGTGGCCGTACCGCTATGGCCCAATTCGACACCTGCAAATGGGCCACCATGGCACATATGGTTGAGGTTCTGTGGGTCCATGGTAGGTGCCGTTGGCAAAATCTCAGATGCAAATTGCTCAGCGTTGTCTTTAGGTCGGTAACCGATGAAACCGGCTTTGGAATTGTCCACCGGCGTGCGATCATTGTTCGACACGCCATAAATAATCGAAAATCCGCATACGGGTGTTTCGATGCAACGCGTGACCAAGTGAATGAGGTCGTCATAGGAGAGCCATGAACCCAAGGCCCGGGCATTGGTAACCTTTGCGCAAGAGAGAATGCGCATGTGGATGCTTTCGAGTCCGCGCTTTTCCCAATACATGCGGCCCAAGTCTTCTGCGAAACATTTGGCGAGACCGTAAAATGTATCCGGACGATGCGCCACATCGGTGCCAATGAATTCATTTTTCGGATACATGCCAACGGCGTGAATGGAGCTGGCATAGATGACGCGCTTCACACCGTTCAAGTGCGCCGCCTCCCAAACATTGTAAGCGCCAATAATGTTTGGCCCCAAAATTTTGTCAAAAGGTGCTTCATCACCAATGGCGCCAAAATGCACCACCATGTCAGCGCCCTTAAGCAGGCTTGTCATGGCATCGAGGCTTTCGAGATTGGCCTTCACATAACGTTCGCCCTCATAGAGCGTTCCCAGATCTTCTGCGATGTCGGTGGAAACCAATTCATCCGTCAGCTTGCTGAGCGGTTCGCGCAGGTAAGAGCCAAGTCGACCCGCTGCACCGGTGAGCACAAGTTTTTTCATCTCGAAGACCTTTGATTAGATAATTGCTTTTTCAAGGAAGGGGCGATTTTCAATGATGCGTGTATAGCTGAAGGGTGCCATATCCAACGCTCGATATTCGCCATAGGTAATCCATTCAGCTGTGGCACGGCCCATGGCGGGCGACTGTTGCAATCCATGGCCAGAAAAACCATTCAGGAACAGGAAGTTTTTAACGAACGGATGCGGCCCGATAATCGCATTCTGATCGAGCACATTATAGTCATAGTGCCCCGCCCATTCACGGATAACTTTCACCGCTTCGAACTGCGGAATGCGCGTGGCCATTTGGGGCCAGATATAATCTTCCCACAAATTCTGTTCGATCTCGAAATCATCATGGTCAGGCGCGAGATCATCACCATAGTGGCCGCCCGCGATATAATTGGTCTTGCCATCTTGGCGGAAATGCACGCCGGAAGGATCAATCGTCAACGGCAGAACTTGGTCTAGTGGTTTTTCAGCGGCGAACAAATACGACATGCGCTTGCGTGGCTCGACGGGAATATCAATGCCAGCCATTTTCGCAGTGATTGATCCGCGCGTGCCCGACGCGTTGACGACGACGCCACAACCAATTACGTCGCCAGTCGCCAGCACGACACTTTCGATCCGGTCGCCATTTGCATTCTTGTTAAGCGCCACCACGGCATTTGCGACATACTCGGCACCGCGTTCGCGAGCGACCTTTTTAAACCAATCAAAAACCGTAACGCCTTCCCAATAGCCTTCATCGACAGTGTTGATGCTACCTAAAACAAGGTCATCCACATTGTAGAATGGATACTCACGTTTAATGTCGTCAGCAGTGAGCAACCGCGTGCCCGCACCCAGTGCTACTTGCACCTCCTGGTTCTCGCGCAGCACTTGGGCAAAGGCCTCAGAATTCGCCATATAGAGATAACCAAAATTCTGAATGCGCAAATCCGGCACGCGTTCATCATTGCCCATATAACGGCGGATGTTCTTGATGAAGTCAGCTCCGAATTGCGAGATGCGCACATTCAGCGGTTCAGAATATTGCAGGCGAATACAAGAATTCGACAAATTAGTTGCACATTTTTCGTAAGAAGGGTCACGCTCGACAACCAGAATGCTGCCTTTGAAATCCGGATTGTCTTTCAAGAACCAGGCGGTTGAAGAGCCCATGATGGCACCACCGATGATGACGACATCATAGTTCCTTTGCAGTGGTGCCCTATAGTTTGCCTGCATCACACAGCCTCACCCGTCTTTATAGCTTGCATCACCTCTGCAATATCTGAAGGTGTTAATCCATAGTCTCGGCGTGCCACATCGGCACTGATGTAACCACGTGCTAAATCACGTTTCACCAGCGTAGGGTCGCGGTCCTTCGCGTCGCCAAAACCAGCGCCACCGGGGAAGGCCAATTTCACGCGGGCACCATGGGGCACAAATTGCTTACCCTTGCCTCTCATCTTCACGCCATCACTGCGAGCAATCGTTGTTGGCGCGCCATCGGCACCGCCTTGTCGGCCACGGGCTGGGTGGTCAACACGGTCAAACATGGCTTGAAAATCAAACTCATGGCCTTCGACGGCT
The DNA here is from genome assembly GCA_963779145.1 of uncultured Alphaproteobacteria bacterium. GTDB lineage: Bacteria > Pseudomonadota > Alphaproteobacteria > Rhizobiales > Aestuariivirgaceae > Aestuariivirga. The sequence continues at coordinate 2,932 of CAVZXJ010000042.1, read as the reverse complement.
CCCACTTCCATATATTGGCCAAGGCCACCACGATATTTTCCAGCACCGCCAGAGTCGGCACGCAATTCTTTGCGCCAGATAATGACAGGGCCAGCATTTTCCGTGGCTTCTATCGGCATGGTCATGACACCTGATGGAAAGGCCGTGGAGTTCAAACCGTCTGATGTGGGCCTTGCACCCGAACCACCGGAGTTGAACGTCAACACTTCTGAACGTCGCGCCGATTTTGGCGCAACATCATCCGTACGCGGACGAAGAGAAACCTGGAAATTGCAAAGCGCACCCGCACCTTCAACCGGCACGAGGTTTGGTATGATCTTATCAAACGCATTGTAAACCGTGTCGGGGATGAAATGGCCAATCACATGGCGCAGCGCCACGGGGGCAGGGTGGACAGCATTGACAATGGAGTTGACGGGCGCTTCAATTTCAAACGGTGCCAAAGAAGCGGCGTTATTTGGAATTTCCGGCGCGATGGCACACTTCAATGCATAACAGGCATAGGCTTTGGTATAAACCAGCGGCACGTTAATGCCCTTTTTGTCGAGGCCGGACGTGCCCGTAAAGTCGCTGACAATACGATCCTTGTGGATGGTCACTTTGACCTTGAGTTCAATCGGCCTATCATAACCATCAATGGTCATCGAACCTTCAGCACTTTTGCGCGGCAATGCGTTGATACGTTCAAGCGTCGCGCGGCGCGAATTTTCAAGAATGAATGTTGATACGCTGACGAGGTCTTTTAGACCAAATTCCTGCATCATATCGATCAATCGGCGGTGCCCCACTTCATTGCAGGTGGCCAACGCATAGACGTCACCCACCAACTGATCAGGCTCACGCACATTGCCGCGAATGATGTTGACCAGCGTCATGTCAACCTTGCCGCGCGTGGCAAATTTCATGATCGGAATATAGAGGCCTTCTTCATAAACTGAATTTGCATCGGCACCAAAGCCACGACCGCCGATGTCAACGATATGTGCGGTGCAAGCAAAAAACCCAACATGCTTGCCCTTGTGGAAAGACGGCGTGACGACGGTGATGTCGTGCAAATGGCCAGTGCCCTCCCACGGGTCATTGGTGATATAGACATCACCTTCAAACATATTCTTCATGCCAATACGGCGCATGAAATGCCCAACGGATTCCGCCATAGCGTTGACGTGTCCCGGTGTGCCCGTCACGGCTTGCGCCAACATGCGGCCCTGAAGATCATAGACACCGGCAGAAAGATCGCCAGCCTCACGCACAGATGTTGAGAATGCCGTGCGGATCAAAGCTTGCGCTTGTTCTTCCACCACTGAGATCAGACGGTTCCACATGACTTGTGATTGGACGGTTGAATATTTTGCCATCGTCTTAGCCCTTCGCAATCATGTCAATGCAACCATCGGCTTGCCGCACGGCCATGCGGCTTGACGGCACGATGATGGTGGTTTCGTCTTCGGTAATGGCAGCAGGACCATGCACACCCTGCCCCGTCGCAAAATTCTTGCGCTCGAGAATTTGAGCCGTTACGAGGGCACCCTTTGCCGGATCAAAAATTTTCCGCTTGGAGGACGCTTTCACTTTCGCCGTCAGCTTGCGCGGTTTTACGCGTTCAACCACTTGCGGCGGCGTGGTTGCGTTGACCGCCCACACGGTGATTTCAATATCCATGCCCGTAACCGTGCGGCCAAACAGTTTGGAATAATCGGCTTCAAACAATTTTTCGAACGTCGCCACATCGGGGCTCATGGCTTGCTTACGCGTCAATGAAATCGGAATTTCCCACCCCTGCCCCGAATAGCGCATATAGACTTTGAATTCTGAAATGATCTTCGCCTTGGCATCACACGTCCGCACAAAGCCCGTGGCTTCTTTTTCCAACTCCGCCAACAGAGACTTGATCTTCTTCGGCGCAAAATCCGACAACCGCATATAAACCGAGCGATTGGCTTCAAAGCTGAAAGGCGCGCGTAAAAACCCGATGGCTGAGCCAACCCCTGCTCCCGGTGGCACAAGGCAACGCTTCACACCCAATTTTTCGCACAAGCGCCCGGCATGTAAGGGGGCGGCACCGCCAAAGGCGATCATGGTATAGTCAGCGAGGTCTTCACCATTTTCGACAGCATGCACACGCGCGGCATTGGCCATGTTTTCATCTACAACTTCAGCCACACCAAAAGCCGCCGTCATGTCATCCAGCTTCAATGTCTTGCCCACATGGTTGGCGAGTGCCGCTTGCGAGGCTTTGACATGCAACTGAATTGAACCGCCAGCAAAATTGTCAGGGTCAAGCTTGCCCAACACCAAATCAGCGTCCGTCACGGCAGGCCTTTCACCACCCCGACCATAGCAAGCGGGCCCAGGCTCCGAGCCTGCAGAATGGGGGCCAACACGAATTTGTCGCATGGCATCGACCGAGGCCAGCGAGCCACCACCAGCCCCAATTTCCACCATATCGATAACCGGAATGGAAATCGGCATACCCGAACCTTTTTTGAACCGATAAGTCCGCGCCACTTCAAACACGCGGCTGGTTTTTGGCGTTTTGTTTTTAATCAGGCAAATCTTCGCCGTGGTGCCGCCCATGTCAAAGGACAAGACCTTGTCGAGGTTGTAACGCGCCGCAATATTTGCAGCAAACACTGCACCTCCCGCAGGACCGGATTCAACCAGCCGCACTGGAAAATCCGCCGCATTCTCGATTGAAATAATTCCACCGCCGGAATGCATCAAGAAGATGGGGCAATCTGTTCCTTCTTGCTTCAAGCGACCCGCCAAACGACCAAGATAGGACTTCATCAAGGGCTTGATGTAAGCATTGGCCACAACCGTGTTGAAGCGTTCATACTCGCGCATCTGCGGAGACACTTCGCTGGACAACGAGATCATGACACCCGGAAGTTTTTGTTCCAGCACTTCGCGCACCATCTTCTCGTGGGCG
>CAVZXJ010000041.1:0-27314 GCA_963779145.1 uncultured Alphaproteobacteria bacterium | reverse complement strand
CATTTTATTCTGAATTCAATTGTTCTCGGGCTTACCTCTGGAAATCGACTGTCAAAAAGAATGGCAGCCAATATTTTTGACACACACGTCATGAGTTTCAGATATTGTCTGCACGTTAAAGAGCAGCGTCAGACTCGTAGGATCGCACATGCCAGCCAATCGACCATCATTCAAAAAAGAGGCCAAAGCGATTTCATCTAAAGTCGAGCGTTCTGGCCTCACTGATCAACGCGTTCATGCTCAACTCTATGCTGCGATCATCGATCATCGCATCCCTCCGGGAACGGCTTTGCTTGAGGACAATTTGGCTAAAGCTTTTGCCGTAAGTCGCACAGTGATTCGTAAAGTGCTGCAACAACTCTCGCACCAAAAGCTCGTGGATTTGGTTCCAAACAAGGGTGCTTCGGTCGCCAAGCCAAGCGCTGACGAAGCGCGCGAGGTGTTTGAGGCAAGGCGGGCCATCGAGCGTATTCTTGTGGAAAGTGCCGTGCGCTCGGCCTCCGATGCAGAACTGAAGAATCTTGTGAAGCTTTCGAAGCTTGAACAACAGGCCTATGCGCGTGGTCAAAAATCAGAGCGGCTTAAACTATCGGGCGAATTCCACAGGCAACTGGCCGCGCTGGCGAAAAATTCAGTGCTTAAAGAATTCCTGGCCGAACTCGTTTCGCGCACCTCATTGATCATCGCGCTCTATGAGTCTCCGGGTGCCGTACCTTGTTCACACACCGAACATCTCGAGATCAGCAATGCGATGGTACTGCGCGATGTGAAAAAGTCCGTCGAATTTATGGAACACCACCTACGCCATATTGAGGCGCAGATTGACCTTACCTCTCATGCTGAGGCACCTGATTTCAAAAGCCTTTTTTCCAAGCCACTTGCGCGTGGGCGTGGCGCGTAGGCTGTAAGATTGCCTTTATAGGGCTTATGCAGCGGATAGGCCAAGTCACCGCGTTTGCTGGTTTTAAGCCCGAGGCCCACGAGAGCCTCTGCAAATTTGACCGCAGCCGTGACACCATCAATCACCGGTACGCCTAGCTTATCTTCAAGAAACTGGTTGAGATCGGCCATACCAGCACAGCCTAATACGATGGCACCTGAACCATCCTCAACAATGGCACGCTCGCATTCAGCGAGTATCATGGCGCGTGCATTTGAATTCGGGTTTTCCAACTCAAGAACCGGGATGTCGGTGGCGCGCACACGACGGCAGTGATGTTCCATGCCGTAGTTCCTGACGAGGTGCTCAGCGATAATCCTTGTCCGCTCCAGTGTCGTTACAACTGAGAAACCAGTCGCGATGAAACTGGCTGCGTGCATGGCGGCTTCAGCAATGCCCAACACGGGGCCAGTTGCAATTTCCCGCGCGGCCAATAAGCCGGGATCACCAAAACATGCAATGATGTAGGCATCTGCTTCCGGACTGTCGTTGATCGCATCCACCAGTCCGACAATACTCATGGCTTCATCGTAGTGCCCCTCTATTGAGACAGCACCTGACTTAGACGTAGAGGCAATGATTTCCGTGCCGGGAGCAGCAACTGCCCGGGCCGCATGGGCTATCGTTTCCGTCATTGAGGACGTCGTATTTGGATTTATGACCTTGATCTTCATTGCTCTCTTCACCTTGCGACCGCTAATTGCCTGAAACTGAACCAAATGACGCATAACAAATGTGCAGACAGCCTGTTCTAGCGCCAACTGTATACAATCATGTTTTTTTATTGCATGAAATTGCTTTTGAGTACAATCTCTTTGCAGTTCTGTGGCTTGAAGATCCTTTGCAAGGGGCGAGACGCTGCCGAAGATAATGGGACGTGGACGTTTTCAAACAGGAGAGATAGATGACAAACATTTCAACATTTACCCGCCGTGCATTGCTCGGATCAGCTGCAGCATTTGCCTTGGTTGCTGGATCGTTATCAGCACACGCCGCTGATGAACTGAAAATTGGATTTGTAGGTGTGACCAGCGGACCAGCTGCTGCGTGGGGCACATCCAACGTACGTTCAATGCAAACCCTGGAAGCGATTTACAATGCTGCTGGCGGCGTCAAGATTGGCGACAAGACTTACATGATCAAGGTTGTTACGTTTGACGACCAGAAAGATCCAAAGCGTGCCGTTGAAGGCATGGAAAAGATGGCTCAGGAAGGCATCCACTATGTTGTGGGTCCAAACGTGGATGACGGTGCCGCCGCAGTGCGCCCTGTCGCGGAAAAGAATGGCATCATCTATTTCCCATACGCTTTCCCCAAGGAACTTTACACCGCACCAGCGTCCAATGCTGTGTTGGGCATGATCGCAAACTATCAATCGGGCCCTGCCATCTACAAGTATCTGATGGAAAACAAAGGTGTGAAGAAGGTTGCTTTTGTTGCAGCCAATGAGTCCGATCCGTTGAGCCAACGGGATGGTGGTGTTGCCGCCGCCAAAGCGCTGGGCCTCGAAGTTGTTGCCGAAAAAGACACCTATCAAAATGACACGCGTGACTTCACGCCAGTTTTGACGCCGATCATTGCCTTGAAGCCTGACTTGTTGGTTTTGTCAGGTGTGGCACCGGGCAATGCGCCGTTGTTGATCCGCTCGGCTCGTGAGCTCGGCTATGAAGGACTTATTTCAACCGAAACGGCTCAAGACGCCAAGGTTTTGGCCGAAGGTGCCGGCGAGTTGGCCAATGGATTCATTTCAGTTGGAGGCGCTTCCACACCAGAAATCGCTTCTGACCAGATGAAGGCTTTCGTTGCCAAATACACTGAAATGTTTGGCGAATATAACGACGAGTCCAACACCAAGGTTTATGCTCTCGACTACATTCTTGAAACGCTGAAGGCCAATCCGGCAGCTATCGACAATGTTGAAGAGTTCAAGAAAACCATGGACACGTTCTCAGCTCCAAATCCCTACCTCAAGGGTGAAGCAAAGTTGAGCTATGTCGGCACCACTTCGTTTGGTCAGAAGCGCCAGGTTGCTGTTCCGATGGTTGTGAACGAATATAAGGACGGTGCATTCCAAACACTGTTCGTGGGAACGGTAGACTAACCTCTCAAGCGACTGCTGTGGGGCCTGACCAAACGTCAGGCCCTTCTTTTGTTAATGTGTGGCAAGGTGGCACCATGGAACAGGTAATCGCCAATGGACTGTATTTGGGTGCGCAATATGCACTCATCGCACTTGGCTTGACGCTCATTTTCGGTTTGATGAATGTGCTCAATTTTGCCCATGGCCAAATGTATGTGCTTGGTGGTTTCATTACCTATGCCGTCTATGGCCAATTGGGTTTGCCGTTTCCCTTAGCGGTGATTGCTTCTGGTGCCACATTATTTGTCATTGGCGGTTTGATGGAGCGCTATTTGTTCCGTACTGTCATCAAACGAAGCCACCGTGAAGAAAGTACCATGTTGCTGGCTGCTGCTACGGCCTTTTTCTTTGATGCTGTCATCCTGCTGGTGTTTGGCGAAAAGCAGCGAGGTGTGCCCAAGATCGTCAAGGGTGTGTTCAATGATTTCGGCATCATACTACCCTATGATCGTTTGCTGGTGGGTTTGATTGCCGCGATCTTTATCATCGGTTTTATTCTTTTGATGAAATACACAAAGCCCGGTCGTGCCATGCGTGCCCTTGCGCAAGATCGCGTCGCCGCGCAATTGATGGGTGTTGAAGTTGAGCGTTACACCATGTTGGGCTTTGCTTTGGGCGCGATGCTGGCAGGTATCACTGGTGGATTGCTGGTAACAATTACTGGCATCAATGCTGGTATCGGCGGACCTATCTCCATCAAGGCTTTCACCATGATCATGATAGGCGGAGCGGGGGTTGTTGGCGGTGCCATCGCGGGCGGCTTTATCCTTGGCATGATGGAGTTGGTGGGACTTACGGTTCTGCGTGAATACGGTGACGTTACCTATCTCGTGATTTTTGCGACGCTCATGGTGTTCCTCAGCATCAGGCCTAACGGCCTGATGGGTAAGCCTTGGGGATGAGTTGATCATGTTGAACACTAAGAAAATTCTCGCTGTTGCCGTCTTCCTGCTGGCCGTTTTCGTTGTCGTGCCACTGCTGATAGGTGCAACAGGTCGCAAGGACTTTTACTATACGCTCACCTCTGTGGCGCTGCTGTCGATTGCCAGTGCCGGTGTGTGGCTGACGTTTTTTATTGGCCGCATCAATATTGGCCAAGGGGCCTATGCCTTGATGGGTGGCTATGTCTCCGCCGTTTTGGTGATGACTTACGGCGTGTCGTTTTGGTGGACGCTACCTATTGCTGGCATTTTCTGTGCCCTCGCCAGCATTTTGATTGGATTTCCGATTCTGCGATTGCGCGGCGTCTACTTCGCCATGGTGACACTCGTGCTTACAGAAGTCACCCGGTTGCTGGCTTTGGCGCTGCCGATTACGAGCGGTGCCAAAGGCATTACCAGCATTCCGTTGCCCGGCGCACTTTCCATATTTGGCATCACAATCATCCCTGATTTCGCTGGCATGGAAAATCCGCGTATAGCATTTTACTACGTCTCTGCTGTGCTGATGACTCTGTGCTTCGCCGGCATGTATCGACTGGTGAATTCACGTATCGGTCATATCTGCATGTCGCTCCAACAGAACGAGGAACTCGCTTCATCGATCGGCGTGAACATCGCGTATTTGCGGCTCATCGCCTATGCTATTTCATCATTCTTGGGCGGCATCAGTGGTGCGGTGTTTGTGGCGGCCACGCAGTCAGTCTATCCATCCAGCTTCACCGTGACGGACTCCGTCAACTTCATGCTCAATTGCTTCCTTGGTGGTCTCGGTTATGTGTTCGGCCCCATGCTTGGCACACTCGTGCTTTATTTCGGCTGGAACCTGTTGTTTGAAACGGGCAAGTTCCAATTGCTGATTTATTCAACGCTGATGATCATTCTGATGCTGGTTTTACCCAACGGCATATTGAGCCTGCGTTCACTCTGGAAGAAGGGCTGAAGCATGGCGCAGATTCTTGAAGTGAAAGGCATGACCAAGCGCTTTGGTGGTCTCACTGCAGTGAACGACGTCAGCTTTGCCGTGAATGAAAGAGAAATTCTTTCAGTCATAGGTCCCAATGGCGCCGGCAAATCCACGCTGTTCAAACTGATATCGTCATTCCTTAAACCCACATCAGGTGAAGTGACGTTCAAGGGCGAACGCATTTCAAACCTCGCGCCCCATATCGCGGCGCGCAAAGGTGTGGTGCGCACGTTCCAGGAAACCACCATCTTCCGCAACATGACCGTGCGGGACAACGTCATCATCGCCCATCATCTGCGCTCAAAGGCGTCACTGCTGGGATATTTCTTCGGCACCAAGGCTGCCAAGCAAGATGAAGCAGAGTTTGGGTCATCTGCGGATGAAATTCTCGGGTTCCTAAGCTTGAACGCTATTGCAGATGAAGTTGCCAAGAACCTGCCCCACGGCCATTTGCGCGCATTAGGCATCGCCATAGGACTCGCCACTAGCCCCACCGTTTTGCTTCTCGACGAGCCGTTTGCTGGCATGAACCATGATGAAACTATGAAGGCCGTGGCTATGGTTCGAAAATTGCGGGATCGTGGATTGACGGTGCTTCTGGTCGAACACGACATGCCAGCGGTCATGAAAATATCAGATCGCATCGTGGTCTTGAATTTCGGCGAGAAGATTGCCGAGGGCACACCTGCTGAAATCCAAAATAATGCCCGCGTCATCGAAGCCTATTTGGGTGTCGAAGACGAGGCGATTGGGCTGTGACCATGAACCAAATTCTCGATTTCAAAAATGTCGAACTCTATTACGACCATGTCTATGCCCTCAAAGGGGTATCGCTGAATGTCAATGAAGGCGAGACGGTGGCTCTCATCGGCGCAAATGGTGCTGGCAAGTCATCCATTCTCCGTGCCATCACCGGGCTTCGAAAAATAAAATCTGGTGAGATCTATTACAACGGCAAACGGATTGACGGCGCAAATCCGGCCGAGCTTGTAAGGTCCGGTATTGCCATGGTGCCGGAAGGCCGCCGCGTGTTTCCCTATATGACCGTCAAAGATAATCTGCTGATGGGCGCATTCACACGGATTGACAAGGCCGACATCGCGCGCACGCTAGAAATGGTGCTTGGCCGCTTTCCACGTCTAAAAGAACGCTATTCGCAAGCCGCAGGAACCATGAGCGGCGGCGAACAGCAAATGATGGTCATCGGGCGCGCCTTGATGGCCAAGCCCAAATTGCTGCTCTTGGATGAACCTTCGCTCGGCGTTGCTCCCAAACTGGTGCAGGACATTGCGCGCTCCATCGTTGCCATCAACCGCGACGAAAAGGTGAGCGTTTTGCTGGTTGAGCAGAATTCCCGCATGGCGCTTCGCATATCGCAACGGGCCTATGCGCTGACAACGGGCAGCATTGCGCTATCAGGCAAATCAGATGAATTGCTGAAGGATGATCGTGTGAGAGCGCTGTATCTTGGCGGCGAAGTCTGAATGTGGACTTACCCGGAAAAAGTGGAGGGACTTCTGATAGCGTAATTGCAACAGGAGGACTTTATGACGATCAAACAGAGACGAGAATTTACGCCGGAGTTTAAGCGGGAAGCGGTTGGGTTGTTGGCGAGCAGCGGCCGGACGATCCGGCAGATTGCGGGTGATTTGGACTTGGGTCTTTCGACGCTGAACAGATGGAAACGCGAACAGCGGGATGCCGAGCCGGTGACAACACCCCATCCGGATATGGCCAAGGAACTGGCCCGCTTACGCAAAGAGAACGAGATTCTGCGGCAGGAGCGGGATCTATTAAAAAAAGCGACCGCCTTCTTCGTCAAGGAAACAAGTCCCCTCTCGACGGTGTAAACACCGTCTGCCGGGCATTGGATGAGATACAAGCTCATCGATACGAACAAGGCCATGATGCCAGTTGAACGGATGTGCCGTATGATGGCTGTGAGCGTCAGTGGCTATTATGCTTGGAAAGAGCGACGGCCCAGTTTGCACCAGTGCTATGACGTGGTTCTGAGTGCCAATATCAGGGCACAGTTTGCATCCTCTAATCAAACCTATGGCGCACCCCGCATGCACGCGGAACTGCGGGAGGAAGGACTATCTGTAGGTCTGCACCGCGTGGCCCGCCTGATGCGTGAGAATGGTCTGAAAGCCCATCAGAAGCGCAGGTTTAAGAAAACCACTGACAGCCATCATGATTGCCCCATTGCCTTCAACATTCTGGATCAGAACTTCGCCTGTGGTGGACCCGATCAAAAATGGGGCGCTGACATCAGCTATATCTGGACCGCTGAAGGCTGGTTGTATCTGGCCATCGTGCTTGATCTCTACTCACGGCGCATTGTCGGTTGGGCCACCAGTGATAGACTGAAGAAGGGCTTGGCCCTCAAAGCTTTGAACCAGGCCATCCTCATTCGGCAGCCGTCGACAGGACTTATTCATCACTCAGATCGTGGTAGCCAATATTGTTCAGACGACTACCGAAAGCTTTTGCAAAGTAACGGCCTCACCGCATCGATGAGTGGCAAAGGCAACTGCTACGATAACGCCATGGTCGAGACCGTCTTCAAAACGATCAAAACTGAACTCATCTGGAGAGCAAGTTATGAGACACGCGCCCAAGCCACATTGGCACTTGGCCATTACATCGACGGCTTCTATAACCCTCGTCGGAGACACTCAGCACTGGGCTACAAATCGCCCATCACATTCGAAGCCCAAATGGCTGAGATGAACTAAACGGCAGAAAGTCCCTCCACTTTTTCCGGGTAAGTCCAAACTCTTTCTCTGACATGAAAGCGTAGTCTCGAACGGCGTCCCGCCCTGTCAGATGTGTCGTGTTCGGCGATCCGGCAAGTTGCGGCATGCAATGTGCAGCAGGCTCATAGGCTTCGAAAGTATTGTTGGTGTGATGACGGTTTGAACCGGGAAAATCACGGCAAGAAACCGGAAGCAATGTCAGCAACTTGCCTCCCAAAACCACAGACCTGAAGGCACCGCTTTAATCCTGCATTCCTCCCACTCAATCATCTGTTTGCTGAGTAATGCACCAAATTTCTTTCATGACGCGCTCCATTTGTCCAATCAACTTTCTCTCTCATTCTCTTCGACGATTTAAAACATGCTGCTGGCGGTTCATGTGTTACTTCAAGATGGGACCCGGGATTGCAATGGGACCCTCACATGCTCCTAATTTCAATAATCAATAACAGGGCAATTCAAGCATTCACAGCGCGCTGATTCCATTGCTGGAGTGTTAGCAAGCAAGATAACGACACACCATGTCGAGCGACCCGCCAGGGGTGCTTTCCACGCGCGCGGAACTCGGGATTTGGGTTGATTGAACTTCCAATTACCGGCTTCAATCCTGTGTTGTTTACCAATTTATTCAGAGACAGTGCCAATCGGAACGCGTTTTTCAATGACTACTGCACCCTTAGCGAAGATGAACTCAATGCCATAAATCCACATGCAATGCAGAGCCGCAGCAAGCTTCCTAGCGACCGCTTTCTGAGTTGTTGCCGGTTTCAAGGACAGTTGCTTAGATCAATTCCATCTCTCCAACGCCTGAGAATTATGGCCGTCGCCGTCCAGCGAAGCTAATTATTTGCCTTGGCGCAGGCTCTACTTGAAACTGACGCAGAAGTGGGGCTTGTGCCAGCGAAAACATCGAAAAGCCTTTTGTCGTTGATTTTCTTGTTTGATGAAAGAAACTTCGGCATGTAGATGCTATTTGAGCAATCAACGGTCCTTAGCAACGGAGCAAGATGTGAAAGCTGTTATTTTAGCAGGTGGTTTGGGTACGCGCTTTGCCGAAGAAACTCACTTGCGTCCCAAGCCTATGATCGAAATCGGGGGAATGCCAATAATATGGCATATCATGAAAGGCTATTCACAGCATGGTGTGAATGAGTTTGTGATTTGTTGCGGATATAAAGGATACATCCTGAAAGAGTATTTTGCGAACTACTTCCTTCACATGTCAGACGTATCATTTGACTTTCAGAACAATGCGCAGGAATTTCATTCACCGAAAGCCGAACCATGGAAAGTGACTCTCGTTGATACCGGGGAGAACACTTTGACAGGTGGAAGACTTAAGCGTGTGGCCCAATATGTGTCGGGTGACGACGCGTTTTGCTTTACCTACGGTGACGGCGTTTCTGACGTAAATATATCGACTGAAATTGCCTTTCACCGAAAGCACAAATGCTTGGCGACCGTTACAGCTGTGCACCCGCCCGGAAGATACGGAGCACTCAGCATGGAAGGCACTTCGGTGACAGGCTTCACTGAAAAACCAAAGGGCGATGGCGGACTTATCAATGGCGGCTTCTTTGTGCTGTCGCCAAAGGTCCTCGAATTCATCGAAGGTGACATGACTTCATGGGAGTCTGGCCCGCTCGAAAGGATGGCGTCCAAAGGACAGTTGCAAGCGTTTGAACATCACGGATTTTGGCATGCCATGGATACGTTGCGTGACAAAAACCACCTCGAAGAATTGTGGGCAACGGGCAAGGCAAAATGGAAAACCTGGGAATGAGTCCTGGGCATTTTCCAAGCCCAAAGTTTTGGAGTGGGCGCAGCGTTCTATTGACGGGGCACACCGGCTTCAAAGGGGCATGGCTTGCGCTTTTGCTGCACCATCTCGGCGCACGCGTGATCGGTGTTTCACTTCCGCCAGCAACCAAACCAAACCTTTTTGACGCGGCGAAGATTCGCGATATCTGCAGCGAAGACCACACCTGTGACATTCGGGATGTAGATGGATTGTTAAACATCGTCCAGAATTCCGGAGCGGAAGTCATTCTGCACCTTGCTGCGCAAGCTATCGTGCGCGAGAGCTATGCTGATCCCTTGGGTACAATTTCCACAAATGTCTCGGGTACAGCAAATCTTCTCAACGCGGCACGTGGGCTTGCCTCACTCAGGTGCGTTGTAGTTGTGACAAGTGACAAGGTTTACAAGAACCTTGAGCGCGCCGCCCCTTATCGGGAAGATGATCGGCTCGGCGGGCATGATCCCTACAGTGCCAGCAAAGCCGCTACCGAAATCATTGTCGACAGCATGCGTAATTTCTTTGACAGCCGCGTGTCCATCGCAACAGCGCGCGCTGGTAACGTGATCGGCGGTGGCGATTGGTCTGCCAATCGCCTGTTGCCTGATGCCGTTCGAGCATGGACAGAAAATCAAATGCTTGAAGTGCGCAACCCAGGTGCCGTGCGCCCATGGCAACATGTTCTCGAACCCTTGTGTGCCTATCTGCACATCGCAGAAACACTGGCAACGGGAAAGCAAACGCCATTAGCCTACAATATTGGCCCGGACATGGACGGAGCCCGTCCCGTCAAGGATATTGTCGAAATGGCACAAGAATGTTTCGGGCGTGGCGAAGTTCAGTTTGCAGAGGTCAACAATGGGCCCCATGAAGCGGGCCTTCTGACTTTGGATTCCACTTTGATTGCGAACGAACTTGGTGTTGAGCCGCGTTGGAGTGTGCATGATGCGGTTGATCGCACGATGAAATGGTATAAGAGCTTTTATGCTGGATTGGATGCGCGCCAGCTTTGTTTGGCGGAAATCGAGGCATTTCGGGGGCAACCGCAATGAGCAGCTTTCATAAAATTGAAGTGGCACTGGGCATTGTCGCAATGATTGAGCGCCAGGCGACGTCCGATGATCGCGGCAGTTTCGGTCGATTGTTTTGCAGGGATGACATGAAGCCATTTGGCTGGAACAAACCCGTTGCACAAGTCAATGTCAGCCGTACCACGACAGCCGGTTCTGTGCGTGGATTACATTATCAACTGCCACCTCATGCCGAAATCAAATACGTCAGCTGCTTGAAGGGTGCTATATTTGACGTGGCCGTTGACCTGCGCTGTCATTCCACGACATTTTTGCAGTGGTGCGGTTTCGAATTGTCCGCCGAAAATCGAAGGGGTCTTATCATCCCGGAGGGCTTTGCCCATGGTTTTCAGGCCCTGACGAATGATGTCGAAATGGTCTATTTTCATTCAACGACCTATGCCAAACAGGCGGACAGCGGCTTGAACGTGCTGGACCCGCGTTTGGCCATTCAATGGCCGCTGCCAGTGTCTGGTCTGTCAGACAAAGACGCAAATTCCGCACTGATAACGGAAGCATTCAAGGGAGTTGATTTGTGAACTGTCGCCACTGCGCATCGCAGGGAAACCTCAGCTTTGTGGACCTCGGCTTTGCGCCGCTGTCCAATGCTTACTTGACTGCGGAACAACTCAATCAGCCTGAAAAATACTATCCCCTACGCGTCCTCGTGTGCGAAAGCTGCTGGCTCGTGCAAACCGAAGATTTTGCCAGTGCAGATGAACTGTTCTCAAAGGATTACGCATATTTTTCAAGTGTTTCAGCAGGCTGGCTCGCACACGCAAAAGCCTATTGTGACGAGATCACAAAACGCCTTTCGCTGACATCAAAGAGTCTGGTAATTGAACTCGCCTGCAATGACGGGTACCTTCTGAAAAACTTCGTTGCCGCCAAAATTCCCTGCCTTGGCATCGAGCCAACAGCCAGCACGGCCGCCGCAGCGGAAGCTTTGGGCATACCTGTACTGCGCGAATTCTTTGGAGGCAAACTGGCATGTGAACTGGCGTCACAAGGCAAGAAGGCTGACCTCATCATCGGCAATAATGTTTACGCTCATATTCCCGATATCAACGATTTTACCCGTGGTCTTGCAGCTGCGTTGAAAACGGGGGGCACCGTCACACTTGAATTCCCCCACCTGTTGCAGCTCATCAGGAATGCCCAATTCGATACCATCTACCATGAGCACTTTTCCTATTTCTCGCTCTACACCGTAGCGCGAATATTTGCGGCGAATGGTTTGCGTGTGTTCGACATTGACGAACTGCCAACCCATGGCGGCAGCTTGCGCGTCTATGGCTGCCATGATGATGACAACAAACCTGACACAGATCGTGTGGCTTCCATGCTTGAACGCGAACGCCTTGCAGGCTTGCGAAATGTTGAAGTCTATGAGAAATTTCAAGCTGTGGCAGACCGTGTCAAAAATGATCTGTTGGACTTTCTCATTCAGGAAAAGCGAAATGGCAGAACTGTTGTTGGCTATGGTGCAGCAGCCAAAGGCAACACACTGCTGAACTATGCTGGCGTCAAACCGGACCTGCTGCCATTCATCTGTGATGCTGCACCATCGAAACAGGGAAAGTTCATGCCCGGCAGCCACATCCCCATCGTGGCACCAGACAATTTGACCAAGCAAAGGGTGGACTCGATTTTGATATTGCCATGGAATATTGCTGATGAAGCTATCCAACAAACATCCAAGTCATGTGCCGCCAATGTGCAATATGTGACGGCAGTGCCGGAGTTGAGAGTGCGATGAGCGGGAGAGTTCTGTTGTCCGGGCCTACAGGATTTCTAGGGCAGCAAGTCTTGAAAGCGCTACAAGCGAGCGGAATCGACACGAGACTGATTGTAAGATCGGGCGGCAGGACGCTGGCACAATCAAATACCAATTCCACAATTCACACCGAAGATTTGTTTTCCGAAAGCGCACAATGGCTCGAACAGGCCTGCGAAGGAATTGACACGATCATTCATTGTGCTTGGTATGTGGAGGCGGGGAAATATCTCCGGTCAGACCGAAACCTGGAGTGCATGACAGGGACTCTAAACTTTGCGAAAGCCGCAGTTCGAGCAGGCGTCAGGAGATTCGTGGGAATTGGAACCTGTCTCGAATATCAGGCCTCAGATTCCCAACTCACTGTTGACAATCCCCTTGCTCCACGAACCCCGTACGCCGCCGCAAAAGCAGCCACTTACATGGTGCTCTCCCAGTATTTGGCCGAGCACAAAGTTGAATTTGCTTGGTGCCGTGTTTTCTATTTGTTTGGCGAGAACGAAGATCCAAATAGGCTTTTCCCCTATGTTCAATCACAATTGAAATCAGGCAAATGCGTCGACCTTACCAGCGGCAATCAAATCCGGGATTACCTCGATGTAAAGGTTGCTGGCAAAATGATAGCCGACATTGCCAAAAGTCAACGACAAGGCCCATTCAACATATGTTCTGGAAGACCTAAAACGGTCAGGCAGCTTGTCGAAGAGTTGGCAGATCACTACAACGGCCGGCACCTCTTGCATTTTGGTGCAAAACCTGAAAATCCGGATGAGCTACCTTTCATCTGGGGCAAATCGAACGGATAGGCTGACGTGAACAACCAAACAGAAATACTGCTTTACGAAGCCAGTGACTTTCCCATCTTCCAAAACAGGATGTACGAAACCGCAAGTGAGGCTGTTTCATGCCCTAAGGGTAACATCCAAATTGTCCAAAATCGCAATACCGGCCTGGTTTACAACCGCGCATTTGACTCTGGCAAAATGATCTATGATTCGAACTATCAGAATGAACAGGGTGTCAGTGATCTGTTCCGTCAACATTTGGTTGACGTGGCGGCAATCATTGAAAGAGTTATTGGCAAGAAAACAATTGCTGAAATTGGTTGTGGAAAGGGCTCTTTTCTCGAACTGTTGTCAGCGCGTGGCTGTGACGTTGTGGGTTTTGATCCAACATACGAAGGAAAAGACCCGCGCGTGAAGCGGGAGTATTTCACGTCCACCTATGGAACGGTGTTTGACGGTTTCATTATGCGGCATGTCTTGGAACATGTGAGTGATCCCATCACAATGCTGCAAAAGGTCAGAGACGCAAATGGAGGACAGGGCAAAATCTACATTGAGGTTCCCTGTCTCGATTGGATCATCCAGCACAACGCTTGGTTTGATCTATTTTACGAACATGTGAACTATTTCAGACTCAGCGATTTTTCTCGGATGTTCGGAACCGTGTATGAAAGTGGCCGCATTTTTGGTGGGCAATATCTTTATGTAGTTGCTGAACTTTCTTCGCTGAGAATGCCAATGGCACTGGAGTCGGATCATCTAACTAGCGAGAGTTTCGTTAGATTTGAATTCAATTTTGCAACCCCATCTGGTTTTGATCTTGCCATATGGGGTAGAGCATCCAAAGGCGTTATCTTTGCCCTTCTAGCATCGCGCCGTGGAAAAAATTTCGAAACCGTTGTCGACCTTAATCCAGCAAAGCAGGGCAAATATATGGCGGCCACAGGTTTGCGTATCACATCACCATCTGAGGCCCTTACGAAATTGAAGCCAGCTGCAATGATTTACGTAATGAATTCAAATTATTTTGACTAAATTAGAGAGCTTTCAGGTAACAAATACAACTATATTAGAATCGATGCGCCAATCAAATAGAAGCGTCTTTGAATTCGTTGGTTTCAGTAAATGCAAAAATGACCGCCATCAGGAAAGAGAGAGTGTTTCGAAGATGAGTGATTTTTTCAAAGAAGTGCAAGCCAGAATTCAAGACAATGCCACCAGTGTTGCGCTCCGCCACGCAACCACGATGTTCACAAACGTATCTGCTGATCTCAAGTATTCGTACAATTTTCGCTGGCTTGATCGTCCAATCATTCAATATCCGCAAGACATTGTGGCCATGCAAGAACTGGTCTGGTCAACGCGCCCCGATTTGATCATCGAAACAGGAATTGCGCACGGAGGTTCACTGATTTTGAGCGCCTCGCTGCTGGCCCTACTTGATATGACCGACGCCATTTCAGAGGGTCGGCAGATAGATCCACGTCAATCAAACCGCAAGGTGTTGGGGGTTGATATTGATATTAGAGCGCACAACCGTGCGGCCATTGACGCACATCCGTTGGCTTCTCGTACCAGCATGATACAGGGATCAAGTATTGCCTCGGATATCATTGACCAGGTGCATGGCTTCGCGCAAGACTACAAGCGCGTGATGGTGTGTCTGGACAGCAATCACACTCATGATCATGTTTTGCAGGAACTAAAGGCTTACGCATCTTTGACAAGTGTCGGCTGCTACTGTGTAGTGTTCGACACTGTTGTTGAAGACATGCCCGCCGATTCATTCCCAGATCGGCCTTGGGGACCAGGAAACAATCCGAAGACTGCTGTTTGGGAATTTTTGAAGACCCATCCGGAATTTGAAATTGATAGATCAATTCACGATAAATTGCAGATTACTGTGGCACCAGATGGGTACCTTAAACGGGTGGCATGATCACAAAAGAGACAATGATGATTGACTTTGCGAAATCGAAAAAAAGGTGTAATTGTTATGCCAGACATAGAATTGCAGTTTAGTGTCGTTATTCCTACTTGTGACCGACCTGCTACACTTCCGGCATGTTTGAAGACAGTTCTCTCACAGAGCTACAGAAATTTGCAGATTGTTGTTCAAGACAATTCAAGCGACAATCGAACCAAGGCCGTTGTCGAACTCATTTGGCGACAACAGGATTTTATATCGCCGCTCGGACACACGCTTGAGTATGCGGGCGAATTTTGAAGCTGGCTTAGACGCCGCAGATGGCGACTATCTGATTTTCTTGGGAGATGATGACGGGTTGTGCGTCGAAGCCATAAAACAAATTTCAGAAATAATCGGTTCTACACAGATAGAATTCTTGAGTTGGCCGCAGACAAAGTTTTTTTGGCCATCTCTTTCCAAAGATGGCCGCGGCTATCTGATGCAACGAATTCACAAGGTGTTTGGCTTGGCATCTAAAATTGAGTTTGACGTTCTTCGACGAAAGCTTGTTCAGGGCAGAATTTTCAATCCGAAAACACTAGGATATGTTTATCACGGTTGCGTATCGAGGAGGCTTATTGAGCGCATTCGCAGAAAATCGAAAAACACCTATTTTTGCCACACTCAGCCAGATATTTTCACAGCATATGCAAACATCTTCGAAGCCAAGAGTGGTGTGTTTGTGAACCATCCTTTGTCTATCGCTGGACGCTCCAGTTCAAGCAATGGCGCTTCGTTTGCTGGTAATGCCGCCGTGAATGCGAACACGGTCAATCAATTTGTTGTTGACAACGGGCGCGATACCTCTGCACTAGGCGACTGCGACGTGAGCATTCGATCTACAAACTATCTTCACTACAAATGTTTAAAGAGCTTGGAACAAATTTGGGCTGACGATTTGCGCATCGACTCTGCGAAATGGCATGGGGCGATCTTTAAGGAACTGGCTTCCAAAGGTGAAGACATTCAAACTGTCTCTAGCAAGCTTTCGAATGATGTCGATTTTTCCAGCGCGCATTTCCCAAAAGACTTGATCGTATCTACCAAAAAGCCTGCAACAGAAAATGTTTTTAAGGGCTCGAACCCAAGCCGAATCTATTGCAGGACTGAAATTGATGGTGCTGACGACGTATTCACTGCTGCCACCGTACTTGCCAAGCTCATCGGTGGACATTCTCCAGATGCAAACAGGGTAACAAAAGTGGTGAGGCTGTTCAGGTGGCTGAAAGCGCAATGGCTGGCATTCAAAGTCAATCAATCTGCGCAAAAGCCGAGTTAGAAACTGACTGGTCCTTGGATGCCCTCCAGCTTTGATTTCACTTTAAGGGATAAATCTACCCCTTTGGACTCATGACACATCTTTGTGAATCGGCATGGAATAAGGACCCCAGTTGCGGGGTGATCGGCACCCAAAAGGGACCCCTGTAGCGAATGGGTTCATTGTGCTTCCAGGAATGGAGGCCGTGTTGGAATGCTTGTTGTGGAAACGATTGCAAAGATCAGACGTTTGTATTTTGCACAGGGCCGACCGTCAAGGAGATCTGCCGGGAACTTGGATTGTCGCGCAAGGTTGTGAGGAAGGTGATCCGGTCGGGCAAGACCGAGTTCCACTCTGAGCGAGAGAAGCAGCCGCTGCCGAAGATCGGCCCATGGCGAGAGCGGCTGGATGCGATCCTGGCGATCAATGAAGCGAAGACCGCACGGGAACGGCTGACGCTGATCCGCGTGTATGAGGATTTGCAAGGGGCCGGTTATGACGGCAGTCTACGACGCGGTCAGGCGCAATGCCAGAGGCTGGCAGAAGGAACGCGGGAGCTTCGTCTGCCGAAGCCTATGTACCGTTGAGTTTTGCGGCAGGCGAAGCCTACCAGTTTGACTGGAGCCACGAGATTGTTTTGTTCAATGGAATCACGGTCGCAGTGAAAGTGGCCCATGTCCGGCTGTGTCACAGCCGCATGCTGTGTGAATCGGCATGGAATAAGGACCCCGTAGCGGGGTTATCGGCATCCAAAAGAGACCCCTTTTGATGGGTCCACAGTGTTCCAGGACAAGGAGGCCGGTTTGGAATGCTGGTTGTGGAAACGATTGCGAAGATCAGACGTTTGTATTTTGCACAGGGCCGACCGATCAAGGTGATCTGCCGGGAGCTTGGGCTTTCGCGGAAGGTCGTGCGGAAAGTGATCCGGTCTGGTGCGACCGAGTTCCAGTATGCGCGAGAGAAGCAGCCGCTGCCGAAGTTCGGCCCGTGGCTAGAGCGGCTGGGTGGATGCTGGCGGTCAATGAAGCACACGCCGCACGCGAACGGCTGACAATGTGCGCGTGTCATGAAGATTTGCACTGGACTTACCCGGAAAAAGTGGAGGGACTTCTGATAGCATAATTGCAACAGGAGGACTTTATGACGATCAAGCAGAGACGAGAATTTACGCCGGAGTTTAAGCGGGAAGCGGTTGGGTTGTTGGCGAGCAGCGGCCGGACGATCCGGCAGATTGCGGGTGATTTGGACTTGGGTCTTTCGACGCTGAACAGGTGGAAACGCGAACAGCGGGATGCTGATCCCGTGACAACACCCAATCCGGATATGGCCAAGGAACTGGCCCGGTTGCGTAAAGAGAACGAGATTCTGCGGCAGGAGCGGGATCTATTAAAAAAAGCGACCGCCTTCTTCGTCAAGGAAACAAGTCCCCTCTCGACGGTGTAAACACCGTCTGCCGGGCAGTGGATGAGATACAAGCTCATCGATACGAACAAGGCCATGATGCCAGTTGAACGGATGTGCCGCATGATGGCTGTGAGCGTCAGTGGCTATTATGCTTGGAAAGAGCGACGGCCCAGTTTGCACCAGTGCTATGACGTGGTTCTGAGTGCCAATATCAGGGCACAGTTTGCATCCTCTAATCAAACCTATGGCGCACCCCGCATGCACGCGGAACTGCGGGAGGAAGGACTATCTGTAGGTCTGCACCGCGTGGCCCGCCTGATGCGTGAGAATGGTCTGAAAGCCCATCAGAAGCGCAGGTTTAAGAAAACCACTGACAGCCAACATGATTGCCCCATTGCCTTCAACATTCTGGATCAGAACTTCGCCTGTGGTGGACCCGATCAAAAATGGGGCGCAGACATCAGCTATATCTGGACCGCTGAGGGCTGGCTCTATCTGGCCATCGTGCTTGATCTCTACTCACGGCGCATTGTCGGTTGGGCCACCAGTGACAGATTGAAGAAGGGCTTGGCCCTCAAAGCTTTGAACCAGGCCATCCTCATTCGCCAACCACCGACAGGTCTCATTCATCATTCGGATCGCGGCAGCCAATATTGTTCAGATGACTACCGCAGGCTTTTGCAAAGTAACGGCCTCACGGCTTCGATGAGTGGCAAGGGCAACTGCTATGACAACGCCATGGTCGAGACCGTCTTCAAAACGATCAAAACTGAACTCATCTGGAGAGCAAGTTATGAGACACGCGCCCAAGCCACATTGGCACTTGGCCATTACATCGACGGCTTCTATAATCCTCGTCGGAGACACTCAGCACTGGGCTACAAATCGCCCATCACATTCGAAGCCCAAATGGCTGAGATGAACTAAACGGCAGAAAGTCCCTCCACTTTTTCCGGGTAAGTCCACCAAGGTTCCGGCCATTGCCAAGCGACTGCTGCCAAATGGCCATGTCAAGGGCCGCTATTGGCAGGGTCAAATTCATCCGGTGGGGAAGACTCCCAAGAACCTAAGCATCGACCTTGTGGATGGTTCATGGCGCGATTTTTACAACGGCAGGTCAGGTCCTGATGTTCAGAGTCTGATTGCTTACATCGCCAAGCTTGACAGCACGACAGCGCAAGCGACCCTCAAAAATATGATTGGCGTGGAGTAAGGCCATGGACACAAATTCAGGTTTGATCACAGAGCAAGAACTGCAAGACGCACCGCGCATCCAAGAGGTGGAAGAGGTAAAGGTGCCGATAGTACCTGTGCCATCACATGCACTTCCGCTGGCCTTCAATCATCCAGCCTTTGGCGCACATAAGGAAGCCTATTCCTATGTCAACGGCGATGGCCACCTTGTCGGCTATATGGCGCGCTTTGAAGATGCCGAAGGCAATAAGCATTACTATCCCCTGACCTATTGCCGCTATGGGGCGCGTGAAGCATGGCGGGCGGAAGGGCTGCCAAATCCTGCTCCATTGTACAATCTGCGCGAAGTCATAAACCGCCCCAATGTTCCGGTTCTGGTGGTACGTGGCGAGCGCAATGTGGAGGCAGCCAAAAATCTGTTTCCACAGTTCGTTGTCACGACAAGCCCGTCTGGCGATGGCCAGATCAACAAGGCCGATTGGAGCGCCCTCAAAAATCGCACCGTCATCGTCCTTGCCCATGCAGATGAGCGCGAGAAGCAATTTATCGCTTCGGTTGCCTATGCTGCCTATCGCGGTGGGGCAAAAACCGTGTCTGCGATTAAGGCCGAGACGCTTGCGTGCATCACTTGGACCGAAGTTGGAATGGTCAAGCGCTCAGTGGCACCGCAAGGTTGGGATGTGGCCATGGCGGTAGACGATGGTTGGTCATCGGAAACACTGGCTGCTGAAATCGGCGACATCAGCCTGCTTGACCCACTGCTAAAGCCCTTGGTTTGGGATGCGAAAAGACAAGTTGACTTCAGGCTTCAAAACAGCCGTGTTGAAGCCTTTATCGATAAGGATGAAACGTCATACTGGCTCGACATCTGCGGTCAGATGGAAATCATTGCATTCAGCCGCACTGCCGAAAGCGTTGGCTGGGGGAAGCGCTTCAAGATCGTCAACGCCGATGGCCAAGCTGTTGATGTGGATTTGCCTGCCAAGGAATTGGCGGGTGATGGTGCAGCATTGCGAGAAACGCTTTTGGATAACGGCCTACTTGTTGGCACCAACAAGCTTCAGCGCGAAAAACTTTTGGAATACATTAGCCTCGCAAAAACGTCGGTTCGTATCCTTGATGTTGACAGGGTTGGCTGGGCGGGTGAAATCTTCGTCGCACCAGACCGGATCATTGGCAATCACCCATCTGGCGAAACTGTGCGCTATGCTGGAAAGATGACGTCATTGGTCTGCGCCACTGGCGGCACCATGGAAGCGTGGCAGCAAGGTATCGCCGCAAAGGCCATCGGAAACTCTCGCATAACTCTTGGTCTTTGCGTGGCCTTTTCAGCAGCCCTTCTTGATATATTAGGGGCTGAATCTGGCGGGGTGCATATTATCGGCAGTTCATCCACTGGTAAGACAACTTTGTTGCATGTTGCTGGTTCTGTCTGGGGGGTGGCTCTGAAGGCTATATCCGAGTCTGGCGGATGACAGACAACGCCGCTGAAAACGTTGCAGCGGCTCACAATGATGCTTTGCTTTGCCTCGATGAAATTGGCCAAGCCAACGGCAAGGTTGTCGATGAAATGACGTATATGATTGCAAACGGCCATCCCAAAGGCCGCATGACTAAGACCCTCGGCGATCAACGCCGAAAACTGTGGCGAACAGTGGCCATGTCAACGGGAGAAACCTCAATTGACAGCAAAATCCGTGAGCAGTTCGGCAACAGGTCAGCCAAAGCAGGCCAATTGGTGCGCTTTGTCGAGGTAGCGGCAGATGCTGGCGCAGGAAAAGGCTTGTTCGAACAGCTGCATGATGCTGCATCGGCGAATGAGTTTGCACGTGAGTTGAAGGGTTGTGCATCCGCAAATTATGTCCATGCGGCCAACGCCTTTATTGCACATCTCGTGCAAGCGGATGATCGGTGCAAAACCCGTCTGGAAGAATTCCAAAACCAGTTCATCACGACATTGCAGCTACTTCCAGATGCTGACGGTCAAGTCTTCCGTGTCGCTGACAAGTTTGCTGTGTTCGCTGCCGCGGGTGAGCTGGCGATTGAGGCGGAAATCTTGCCGTGGAATGCTGGAACTGCAATCACGGCCTGCGCCAAGATGTTTAATGAGTGGATCGAAGCGCGTGGCACGTCCCAATCGCTTGAGAAACAACAGCACATCGCGTTGATCAAGCATTTCATCCAGACGCACGGCGATACACGTTTTGCAACCGTAGAGCATGACACTGTTGGCTTTGGAAAGCGCGACTGCGTCGGAATGATCAAGACAGATGCCAAAAACAAGAAGGTCTATCACTTCTTCAAGGAAAGCTGGGAACAGGTCGTCTGCGCGGGCTATAATCCGATTGGCGTGGCATGCAGCCTCCATGAGGCGGGCTTCCTTGACAAAGGCAGCGACCGATGGGCCAAAAATGTACGAATTGCGGGCACCCAAGGATACGCACGCTACTACGTTGTGAAGGATACAATTCTGTATGACGGGCAAGATGTAGAACCTCCTTCAAAGCTTAACGAAAGGTTGGCGAGGCTGCTGTGACCGCTCCATTGCCAAACAATTCCGTTGCCGTGTTGCCAAGTGGCCAACTTGAAACCACTGAGGCTGAAAACAAATCGGGAGCAGGCCGCATTCAAACAATATCGAATGCGGTGTACCCTGACATGGTGTCGGACTCAGAGGCGTTTCTGGCAAAGGCTATGCGGAAGCGACTCCCTGCCGTT
Source organism: uncultured Alphaproteobacteria bacterium (assembly GCA_963779145.1). Taxonomy (GTDB): domain Bacteria; phylum Pseudomonadota; class Alphaproteobacteria; order Rhizobiales; family Aestuariivirgaceae; genus Aestuariivirga. The sequence goes on along the minus strand of CAVZXJ010000041.1, from coordinate 5,597 downwards.
GCAGAATTCATTGTGACCGACATCATAGAAAAAGCAGATAGGCTGTATCAAGGCACGACAACCTGCGACGCTTCAATTGCGTGGTGGCATGACGGTGACTGCTACCACTTCCCCCTTGGTTCAATTCCAACAAACATTATGATCAGAGGTGGAGAGGAATGCGTGACTCTCGAAGTAGGGGCGGATGGCAGCACACATCCATTTGCGTTATCGGTATCGTTGCGACTTATCAGCGTTCCTTCTGGTGGCAAAATACCTTCAAATCTGGTTCTCAAGGTTGACAAGTTCTTCGCCGAAGAAACGGGTTACCATGGGGCTTTGGCATATGTTAGTTATGAAACCATGGCCTGAATTGAATTCCACTCATTTGCAGAAGCTGGTTACTTCCTGATTTGTCAGCTGAGCCTTGGTTGGTCTTAACATCCTTGTTTGAATCAGAGCCGACCGCTGCCACACTCGCGCTACCTTCGAGAAATGGCACTGTGGGATTACCCCGAAGCCGTTTTGAAGCCTAAGCGGCAGATTAATTGGTCTGCTACATCGGCGGAACAAATGTAGCTAAGCAAGGCTGAAACAGTGCTCGTTTTTACTCGATGTAATAGGGGCAATCTGCATCATCGCTTTGCAAAAACTACGATGTCGTCCATCGATTCAAGTTCAATCTGGTCATTTTCGGCGGGCCAGTTCCAGTCGTAACCGAATTTCGCCAATTCCTTTCGCCGACTCCAAAGTTCATCCGCACCCACATAAACGTTGTGGCAAATGGCCCAATACAACGACAGGCTCTCGGAACGCGCTGCTGCTCCACCCGCCGGAAGATCAAGCAGTTCGCCAAACCATTTTCCATCCTGCATCTTGGTGGCTGCAAAGGGCCGTTCTTTGGCACAATGCGTCACGCGAAGAGTGGGCTTGGATTTTGCAAAAGATGGAACTTTTACATTGGCATATTGATCGCCTTCACCTTCAACCCAAGGGGCTGAAACAGACTCACCAAAATATTCAGAAACGACAAGCTGACCCGTTTTTGTCTTTTGCTTTTTGACCACTTTGCCAAGTTGGTAAAAATTGCAGTTGTCCATGTGGCAACGACCACGGATGATTTCTGCTTGTTTAGGGCTTGGTGCTGATTTGACAATTTTACTGGCCGCTTTTGGCTTGCCGCATTGATAGAAAACGCGCGTCAGATCAGCGTCTTTGTCAATTATTTGTAGCTTACCATCGCTAAACTTGAATACCTGATTAACGAAATAGGACTCGCCTTCACTTTCGCAAGATGTCCGTACCAAAAAGGTGCCGTCGATCTGTTTTTTAGCTTTGACCACATCGCATCGCTGCTCAAACACTCCGACTTGCAGACCATTTTTACCGATGTTGAATGGGAAGGTGTTGTCGAGCGTAGGTTCCTTGCCGCAAAGGCTTGCCTTAGTTGCCCACTCTCCCGCGTAGTCTGCCAAAGGCGATTTTTCAGCTGCCTGGGCCGTCCATTGAATAAACACTACTGTAAGCAAACTGCCCCAAAAGACAGCGAAATCCCGTTTCTGGCTTATCATAAATTGCATATAAAAATCTCCCCGATTGTAGACCAAGAATAGGACAAAGGTTCTCATGCTTGAGAAATTATCTTCGCTTTCATTTCTTGAAACTCAGCATCGCTAATGATGCCATTTTCAAACATCTCTTTTGCCTTTGTGATTTGCTGTAAAGCGTGGTTGACGTCCCTTCGGGGAGCCATTGGTGCTCGAGTTGCGGGCGTACTATATATCTGATTTGCAGCGCCTCCTTGCGGAGTCGCTCCGTTCTGGCCGATTTCCCGACTGCGCTGTGCGCCATAGTTCTGCGCATTTGTATTTACGACTACGCCACCTGCTGCTGCTCTAACTTCTTCCATGGTTCTAACGCGACGTTTTTCTTCCCACGCGTGTTCTTCTGACTGTGAGTAGCTATACATTTTGGAAGCAGAGTCTGAGTGTATACCTTTAATAGCCAAAGCTTGGACCGTGACGTTCGAATGCCTGAATTGAATGTTTGAACCGGCAAGTACAGGAATCGTGTTCTGTTGAATTTTAGCATCCAACAGGTCTTTCCACTGGATATCCGCCATTTGAAAGCCGCCCAATACTTTGCGTTTCAAAAGTATAATACGACTGTTAGTGACAGCAAGAAGTTCGCGGCGGTGGAGTAGGGCAAATGGTCTGAATTGGAGTCCGCTAGCGAGTACGGCTTCTTCAGGCATCAATACCGAACGAAGTTTTTCAAGTGCCTTACGTTTTCTGGACTGATTTCCTACAAAATAAGTTACAAGCAATCCAATGAGTGGGATCACACCGACACCAAATGTTGATAACACGATGGCTAACCAGACAATCAAAAAAGTAAAATGTTGACTACCGCTGACATAGAGCATCCCGACCACGAAATATCGAATACATATTATAGTTGATACATTTAATAGTGTGTAAATTGCAGAACTGTGCGCATGGACATGCGCAAGCTCGTGGGTCAAAACTTTGCCAAGCTCCGCAGGGAGAAAGGCCTTACCCAAGAACAGGTGGAGGCCCGTTCGGGGTTCAGTCAGCAATACTTAAGTGGTTTAGAAAATGGACGCCGCAATCCAACCGTGATTACGCTATATGAGCTTGCCCAAACTCTTGGCGTTGATTGCGTGGATTTGATCGAGCAACCACCAAACAGCAAGAAAAAATCAAGTTAGGCGCTCACCTGTCTAAACCAACGACGTCGGTTTGAGTGAACTACAGCCAAGCGGGAAAATGACTTTTAATAGCCAGAGAAAGTCATTTCGACCACAAACCATTGCTGGTCAGTGATCTCTAACTTTGCGCTTTCACGCCACTTCGACGAAATGAATTAGTCCAGCTTCGGGAAAGCTGGAAAAATTCATTGTTACATGAAAACACCAATGCTTGCCTTGGTGACATCATTTAACATGAAACCAGATTCGTTTAAACAAACACGAAGTCGTCCGCGACAAGGCTGGTTTTGAGAACACCTGTCAGTAGGATATTGTTGTTAGCATCAATCGTGATCTGGGTATCAGCACCAACTTGAGTTGCAGCTGCGGATATTTCTGCAAAGCTGTCGAAACTCGTTCCAAGGGAAAGCTGAATAATATCTGCGACGCCTGCGCCCGCCGTGAAGTCAGCTAAAGTATCTATACCGAACCCTGTTTGGAATACAAAAGTATCGACACCGGCTCCACCCAAAAGGTAGTCATTTCCTTGAGCGCCCGTTAGACTATCGTTTCCGCCTAAACCAAGAATTGTGTTTGCTTGGTTGTTGCCAACAAGCGTGTCACCACCCGTGTCAGAACCGTAAACTGATTCAATGCTGATAAGCGTATCACCTTGAGCTTCGCCACCTGAAACTATACCTGTTGCGAGATTGACTGACACACCGTCAACTGACCGATAGTAATAGGCAACATCAGAACCGTCACCACCATCCAAGATGTCGGCTCCCAGACCACCATCAAGTGTATCGCTATCTAAACCGCCTGAAAGTGTATCGTTGCCACCAAAACCTGCAAGATAGTTGTAACCGATGCTGCCGACCAAAGTATCTGCGCCAGTGTTAGAGCCATAGACGTATTCTATATTCGAAATTGTATCACCTTGCGCTTCACCGCCGGACACAATATTCGTTGCAAGGTTTATGTTCACACCAAGTGCGGAAGTGTAATAATAGATCGCATCATTTCCAGTACCACCATCAAACGTGTCTTGTCCTGTGCTCGAATAGAACCAGTCATCACCAGAACCGCCAAGCATTTGATCATTACCAGCCGCTCCATCTATGACATCTGCACCATCACCGCCCCAAATAACGTTATTTCCTAAATTACCCGTCAATGTATCTCCAAATGCAGAGCCTTCAAGATTTTCAGTGTTGCTGATAATGTCGCCGACTTGCTCTGCTCCTGCAACACCAGTTTGCGCAGTGGTCAACGCCAGATTTATAGTCACGGCCTGCGTTGCATTTCGATAGCTAGCAGTGTCCATACCGAAGCTGCCGTTAATTGCATCGGCACCCAAGCCGCCTTCAATTCGGTCATTGCCATAGCCACCATCGATGCTGTCATTACCAGCAAGGCCAATAAAGTTCTCATCATGCGCATTGCCAGTTAAAGTATCGTTGGCAGCAGTTCCACGTAATTCCATTCTCGCGGAAATATCTGTTTTGGTCCAAACAACGCCATCCGAGAACTGAATGCGTTCCACACCGTAGCCATAAGTGGTTGCACCAGCGGCATAGAATTGATTTGTGAGTGTGATGATGGCTCCCGTCGATACGATCTCAAGTTTACCATCGCTGCTGCCGTTGGTTCGTGTCAGTTTAACATCAGTCGAAGCCACATTTGTGAGCAGCAGAGTATCAGTGTCTGTCTTGCCGCTATTGCTGTCGTAGATGGTGTCGTTGCCGTCGCCCTTGGTCCACACATATGTGTCGTTGCCAGAAACGTCATTCAGTGTGTCAACACCAAGTCCACCCGTCAGACGATCATCGCCATAGTAACCTTCAATCGTATCGTTTCCATCCAAGCCAAAGAAATTTTCGTTGTGAGCATTTCCACTTAAGTTGTCGACACCTGTTGTGCCAATTACAGCCATCTTCAGATCAATGTCTGTTTTGGTCCAAATTACGCCATCTGAGAATTGAATTCGTTCCACGCCGTGGCCATAAGTGGTTGCTCCGTAGGCATAGAATTGACTTGTGAGTGTGATGATAGCTCCCGTCGATACGATCAGGAGTTTGCCATCATTGCTGTTTTGCGTTCGAGTCAGTTGAACATCGGTCGAAGCTACATTTGTCAGAAGCAGTGTATCAGTTTCAGTCTTTACGCTACTGCCATCATAGATGGTGTCGTTGCCATCACCCTTGGTCCACACATAGGTATCGTTGCCAGCAACGTCATTCAGTGTAGTCATCACCAAGTCCGCCTGTCAGCCGATCATCGCCATAATAACCTTCAATCGTATCGTTTCCATCCAAACCAAAGAAGTTTTCATTGTGGGCCGTACCACTTAAATTATCGGCAAGCGCTGAACCGTTAACGGCCATCTTCAAATCAATGTCTGTTTTGGTCCAAATAACGCCATCCGAGAACTGAATGCGTTCCACACCGTAGCCATAGGTGGTTGCTCCAGCGGCATAGAATTGATTTGTGAGTGTGATGATGGCTCCCGTCGATACGATCTCAAGTTTACCATCGCTGCTGCCTTGCGTTCGTGTCAGTTTAACATCAGTCGAAGCCACATTTGTGAGCAGCACGGTATCAGTTTCGGTCTTTACCCTATTGCTGTCATTGATGGTGTCGTTGCCGTCACCCTTGGTCCACACATATGTGTCGTTGCCAGAAACGTCATTCAGTGTGTCAACACCAAGTCCGCCTGTCAGTCGATCATCGCCATAGTAGCCTTCAATCGTATCGTTTCCATCCAAGCCAAAGAAGTTTTCGTTGTGGGCTGTACCACTTAAGTTATCGGCAAGTGCAGTGCCGTTGACGGCCATCTTTGCATCAATATCAGCCTGAGTCCAAACGACACCATCTGCGAATTCAATACGTTCCACACCGTAGCCAT
>CAVZXJ010000040.1:0-221781 GCA_963779145.1 uncultured Alphaproteobacteria bacterium | reverse complement strand
GAGGGCAGCGCTCTGATCCAGCTGAGCTACGGGTGCTGGGTGGTTGGGCTTATAGGCTGGGCGGTTAGCACCTGCAACTGTTGTTCGCCTGCGTTAACACTCTGTCAACCCTACACAACGTTGTTACTGCCGCCATAACGCTTGGCACAGACTTTGGCGTTTAGATTGCGAGGCTCTACCCAAGCGGTGCACGGTGTGCCGTTGTGGAACAGGTGTTGCGATGACGGATCAAGCAATGGCTAAAACCCGGGTGGACTGGGTTGATTATGCAAAAGGTATTTGTATCATTCTGGTTGTTATGATGCATTCCACGTTGGGCGTGGAAAAAGCGCTTGGCCAAACTGGTCACCTGCATAATTTCATCGAATGGGCTAAACCTTTCCGTATGCCGGATTTCTTTTTGATCTCAGGCCTGTTTCTGGCACGGCGCATCAGCGTGCCCTGGCGCAACTATCTGGATAGCAAGGTCATTCACTTTGCTTATTTCTATATTCTCTGGATGACCATTCAATTTGCCATGAAGGGCCCGGGCATTGCCATGGAAGAAGGCGTGTTGGCGGCAGTTTCGCAATATGCCCTCGGCTTCGTGCAGCCGTTCGGAACCTTGTGGTTCATCTATCTGCTGGCTGTGTTTTTTGTTGTCACCAAATTGGTGAAAGACGTGCCACCCCTCATGGTATTTGTGATGGCGGCTTTGCTCGAAATGTTGCCACTGCACACGGGTTGGATGGTGATTGATGAATTCGCTGCACGCTATGTTTACTTCTTTGCGGGCTATTGGTTGGCACCTCTCATTTTCCGCTCAGCTGACAAGCTTTGGACCACGAATATTTTTGCCTTGATTGGCGTACTCTATGTTTGGTCAACGGCGCATTCTTGGGCGGTTGTGTCTGGCATATCTGAAAATGCCGGCATGGGATTGGCCTTGGGCTTTGCGGGTGCTGCTGCCGTCATTGGCACGGGCGTGTTGCTGGCACGCACGGGTTTTGCAGAATGGCTGCGCTACCTCGGTGCGAATTCCATCGTCGTTTATTTGTCGTTCTTCCTGTTCATGGCGGTCACACGCAGTGTGGGCTTGAAAGTGATGCCAGATATCAATGTTGATGTGTTGGCAACTGCGACGACGCTTGCGGGTGTTGTTGGGCCTGTGTTGTTGTTCTGGGCCGTGCGCAAAACACCACTCGCATTCTTGTTCAAACGCCCGGGCTGGATAAGTTTGAAGGCGGTGGAAACTGCCGACAAGCCCACCTATAGTGCGGGGCATGACATCATCCTCAAACAGCCTCAAACCCGGTGACCACCTCTATTTGATCGATGGATCGGGCTTTATATTCCGCGCCTATTTCCAATCGACCAATCAAGATCCGAAATATAACAGCCGCTCCGACGGGCTTCCCGTGGGGGCGGTTCGTTTGTATTGCAACATGTTGTGGGGCTTGGTGAAGGGCAAAGCGATTGAGCCTAAGCCCACTCATTTGGCGGTGATTTTCGATTATTCGTCGAAAACTTTTCGTTCAGACTTCTATCCTGAATACAAGGCCCATCGGCCTGAGCCGCCTGCTGATATGCGCCCGCAATTTGGATTGATCCGCCAGGCCACGCGCGCATTCAACCTGCCTTGCATCGAAAAAGAAAACTTTGAGGCTGATGATATTATCGCCACCTACGCGCGCCTCGCTGTTGAAGCGGGTGCCACATGCCGCATCGTCACGTCAGACAAGGACATGATGCAACTCATCGGCAACGGTGTTGATTTGTTTGACCCCGGCCAAAGAAAAGCCAGTGGGCGAAGCTGAGGTGCTCGAAAAATTCGGCGTGACGCCGAATAAGGTTGTGGATGTGCAAGCCCTCGCGGGTGATAGCGCTGACAATGTGCCGGGGGTGCCGGGTATTGGTGTGAAGACGGGTGCTGAACTCATCAACACCTATGGTGATTTGGAAACGCTGCTGGCGCGGGCTTCAGAAATTAAACAGAACAAGCGCCGCGAAAATTTAATTGAACATGCCGAGCTTGCCCGCATTTCAAAACGCTTGGTGACACTCGACAAACATGTGCCTGATCTGGCGGATGTGGGTTCGTTTACAGTGGATGTGCCGCGCGCATCGGACCTCATTGGCTTTTTGAAAGCCATGGAATTCACCACCATCACCAAGGCAATAGCGACAGCGCTTGAGGCAGATGTGTCGGCGATTGAGCCTGTGTCGGTTGAGGTTAAACACTGGCCGCCGGAAGGTGGCTTGCTTGAAGTCCAGTCCCAAAAGCCGTCATTCCCGCGAAAGCGGGAATCCAGTGCTCAAACAACGGAGGCTGGTGAAAGTCTGGATCCCCGCGTTCGCGAGGATGACGACCCATTTGCGACTGCCGCCATGGAATCGCATTTGCGGTCCATTCCTGTCGTCCACACGGACTATGAAACCGTGAGTACAATTGATCGCTTGAAGCACTGGATTGCCGTGGCGACGGACCAAGGGTTTTGCGCTGTTGATACGGAGACTGATTCATTGGATGCCATGCAGGCCAATATCGTTGGCGTGTCGTTGGCTACAGCACCTGGCAAGGCGTGTTACATTCCGCTTGCGCATCAAGGCCAGGGTGATGGTTTATTTGGCAGTGGTGTGTTGGAAGGACAATTGCAACGGGATGAAGCATTAGCTTTGTTGAAACCACTGCTGGCCAATCCGTCTGTGCTCAAAATCGGGCAGAATTTGAAATATGATATGCTGTTGCTCAAGCGTTACGGCATTAGCGTGGCACCGCTTGATGATACGATGCTGTTATCCTACGTGTTTGAATCCGGCGACGTGGGCCATGGCATGGATGAGCTTTCCATGCGGCACTTGGGCCACAAGCCGATTTCATTCAAAGAAGTTGCAGGTACTGGTAAATCGGCAGTGACGTTTGATCGTGTGCCGCTTGACCGCGCGACGCAATATGCCGCTGAAGACGCTGATATTACATTGCGCTTGTGGATGTTGTTCAAGCAGAAATTGCTCGCTGCGAAAAAAGTTACGGTTTACGAAACGCTGGAGCGTCCACTTGTGCCTGTGTTGGTGCAAATGGAATCGGAAGGTATTCTGGTTGACCGCCAAGTGTTGGCGCGGTTGTCGCATGAATTTGCAACGGCGCAGGCCTTGATTGAAACCGAAATTCACAAGTTGGCGGGAACGCCTTTCAACATTGGTTCGCCCAAGCAATTGGGTGATATTCTGTTCAATCAAATGGGCATTGCGGGCGGCAAGAAAACCGCAACGGGCGCATGGTCAACGGATTCCGATACGCTGGAAGATGTGGCCGCGCAGGGTGTGCCTATGGCCAAGCGTGTATTGGATTGGCGACAACTTGCGAAATTGCGCTCGACTTATACTGACGCATTGCAAACCTATATCAACCCCAACACGGGCCGCGTGCATACGTCCTATTCGATGGCCTCAACGTCCACGGGGCGTTTGTCATCTACTGATCCCAATTTGCAAAATATCCCGGTGCGCACAGAAGAAGGCCGCCGCATTCGCACGGCGTTTATTGCTCCGCCGGGGCATAAACTTGTGAGTGCTGACTATTCGCAAATTGAACTGCGTGTGCTCGCCCATGTGGCTGATATTCCGCAACTGAAGAATGCCTTCGCGAATGGTCTGGATATTCATGCCATGACAGCGTCTGAAATGTTTGGCGTGCCGATTGAAGGCATGGATTCATCCGTGCGCCGCCGTGCAAAGGCCATTAACTTCGGTATCATCTATGGCATTTCAGCCTTCGGATTATCGAACCAACTGGGCATCAGCCGTGAAGAAGCTGGTGAATATATTCGCACTTACTTCAAGCGTTTTCCCGGCATCAAAACCTATATGGATGACACCAAGAAATTTGCGCACGAACATGGTTATGTGGAAACCATTTTTGGGCGTCGCATGCATGTGCCACGGATTAAATCATCGAACCCATCGGAACGTGCTTTCTTGGAACGTGCCGCGATCAATGCGCCCATTCAAGGTTCGGCCGCTGACATTATTCGCCGCGCCATGATCCGCATGTTGCCCGCGCTGCAAGAAGCAAAGTTAAAAGCCCGCATGTTGTTGCAGGTGCATGACGAATTGATTTTTGAAGTGCCTGACGACGAAGTGGAGGCCACGCTGCCACTGGTTCAACGTATTATGATCGATGCACCAGAGCCCGCTTTGAAAATGTCGGTACCATTGCAAGTCGATGCTCGCGCCGCCCTGAATTGGGATGAGGCCCACTGATAGATTACAGCAGGCTTTGCAATCCAACGCGATAGTTGGGATATTGAAATTCATATCCCAACTCTTGTTTCAATCGCACATTCGAAACTCGCTTTGAGTCCATGTAAAAACTACGGGCCATGGGTGAGAGTTCAGCCGATTCAAATGGCACTTCCGGCGGCGGTGCGATTCCCAATAGTTCTGCACCATAGGTAATGACATCCTGTGGCGGACAAGGCTCATCATCGGCAACATTATAGGCGCGGCCCGGATTTGGATGTTGCATTGAGGCTTGCAGTATTCCCGCAATATCATCGACGTGAATGCGGCTGAAAATTTGCCCTTCACGAATGACGCGTTTGGCAGTGCCATCGCGCAAATTTTCCAATGCGTTGCGGCCCGGCCCATAAATGCCAGCAAGTCTAAATATGTGGAGCGGCAAGGCATTGGCACGATGCAGTTCAAGCCACGCATTTTCAGCGTTCAATCTGCGATGGCCGCGCTCGGTGTTTGGCGTGAGTGGTGTATTTTCATCCACCCAAGCGCCGCCGTGGTCACCATAGACGCCTGTGGTTGAGAGATAGGCCGCCCATTCAACAGTCCCTGCCCGTTCAGACAGTTGTTTGCCGAATCGACGCAACACCGGATCACCTTCGGCATCAGGTGGTACCGATGACACAATATGCGTGACATCTTCGGGGATCGCTTCGAGCGCATCAAATACCACACCGCTGAAACCTTGCGCGGCTATCGCTGAGGCTCCTTCAGCACTGCGACTGGTGCCCGTAACCTTCCACTGTGAAGCGCTCAGTTTCCGCGCCAAGGCATGTGCAGAAAATCCAAATCCGAAAAACAAGATGTGTTTGCGTGTCATAGGGTGGAACGACCTTGCCATTCATTCAATACATTCAGGTCCGATTCTTGCGCTACATTTGATGCACGCGCTTCACCGAATGCCTGTTGGTCGAGCAGTTGCTTCAAAGCCCAAACCGCCATGGCACGAACATGTGGTGATTCATCTCGCAACAAATCCCGCACAATCGGCACAAGTGAAACCTCACCACTGTTACCTGCTGCAATTAAACAATTGCGAATGAAACTGTTGCGGCCTGTGCGTTTGACGGGTGAGCCTGAAAACATTTTTCTAAAAGCAGCATCATCAAGACGCAATAATTCACTCAAGCGGGGTGCTATTAAATCTTCTCGCGCTTGCAGTTTCGCTTCGCATCCAAGTTCGGCAAATTTATTCCACGGGCACACGGCCAAGCAGTCATCACAGCCATAAATGCGATTGCCCATGGGCTTTCGAAATTCCTCAGCAATATGGCCTTTGTATTCGATGGTGAGATAGGAAATGCAGCGCCTTGCATCTAACTGCCGTGGTGCCGAGAATGCTTTGGTCGGGCACACGTCAAGGCAAGCAGTACAGCTTCCGCAATGATCGGCTTCAGCTGCATCAACAGCCAACTCTGCCGTGGTCAGAATCGTTCCTATAAAAAACCACGAACCCAATTCGCGTGACACCAAATTTGTATGCTTGCCTTGCCAACCAAGCCCTGCTTGTTCGGCTAGTGGTTTTTCCATCACTGGGGCCGTATCCACAAACACTTTTACTTCTTCATCCGTGTGCTGATGAAGCCAATGTGCGAGGCGTTTGAGTTTGCCCTTGAACACGTCGTGGTAATCTCGGTTCAAAGCATAGACTGAGATCACGCCCGTATCGCGCTGCTGCAATCGCTGCATTGGATCCATATCAGGGGCATAGCTTTGCGCAAACACAATGGCGGATTTTGCTTCCGGCCACAGTGCATCAGGGCTTTTGCGTTGATCTTTCCGATCTTCCAGCCACTGCATATCACCATGATGGCCAGCGCTTAAAAACGCGTCCAAACGCTCGCCCACCTTTGCATCAAGTTTCGCTGATGTGATTTTAGGCGCAGACAACCCTTCGTCCAATGCGCGTTGGCGCAGCAGTTGTAGCGTATCAGAAATCAAGATCGGCATAATGGGCCGAAGGTGCCACGCCCGCAACTGTATCCCCCAACAATACGCGGAATGAAGGTCTGGACTTAATACGTTGATACCACATTTGTGCCACAGGATGATCCGCCCACGGAACATCTCCGAGATAGTCTATCGCCGAAATATGCGCCGCGGCTGCCAAATCAGCCAGCGATAAATCATCGCCAGCAAGCCAAGACCGTTCTTCTGACAACGCACCGATATATTCCAAATGCGCTTTCAAAACCTGCAAGCCTTGCCGCACCCGCGCCATTTGCGGTGCAGATGAACCTGATGGCCCAGCTACAAATCGGCGAATAACTTTTTCGGTCAACACAGGCTCGGTGACTTCAGTATAGAATTTCACGTCAAACCAATTGACCAAACGTCGGACTTCAGCCCGCGCCACGGCGTTACCCGGGATGAGGGGCTTCTGAGCGCCTAAGGTTTCTTCCAGATATTCCGTGATGGCCTCTGGCCCACAAATGGCAATGCCAGAATCTTCAACAAAGACCGGACTGAGACCTGACGGGTTCAATGTCTGCAACTGCTGGGACGGCACCCAAGGCTTTTCTTCGGCCAATTGCGCATCCACGCCATATTCAGCAAGTGCCAAGCGCAGGCGGCGGCCATAGGGGTCGAGAGAAAAATGATGGAGTTTCGGCATGGTAACGGGTGTGTTCTATTCTATTCGTTTACGTTGCAAAGGCTGTTGTCGCCACAACGTGGCGCATATATGTCCATAATTCAGCCAATACAACAAACGATTCGCGGCGCAAACAAGCATGTTTCTTGAACAAATCATCGTCCTCGCTCTCATTCAGGGCATCACTGAATTCCTGCCCATCTCCTCATCCGGCCATTTGATTTTAGTGCCGGCCCTCACGGGTTGGCCAGACCAAGGCATTCTGACGGATATGGTCACCAATGTGGGTTCGCTGCTGGCGGTTATCATCTATTTTTGGCGCGATGTGCTGGCCATGTTGCATGGCCTCATGGACCTCGTTCAGCGCCGTACCACCTATAATTCCCGCCTGATGACCAACATTGTCATCGGCACCATTCCTATCGTCATCGTCGGTCTGATCATGAAAGCAACGGGCCTTGATGATCACATCCGCAGCACCACACTGGTGGCCGTCAACGCCATTGTGTTTGGCATTCTGCTTTATATCGCTGATAGCTATGGCTTGCTGCGCAATACGGTGCGGGATTTGAATTGGAAATCCGCCCTGATGATTGGCGGCGCTCAAGCTTTGTCATTGTCACCCGGCACCAGCCGTTCCGGCATCACCATGACAGCGGGTCGTGCCCTTGGCATGATCAGGCCAGAAGCAGCGCGGTTTTCATTTTTGCTGTCGATCCCTGCCAATGCGGCTGCATCCGCCTTGGTGATTGGAGATGCGGTTTCAGCCGGAGTGCCACTCACAGGTTCCGTCATGATGACGGGCGTACTCACATTCTTTGTCGCCTTGGGTGCCATTGCCTTCTTGATGAAGATGCTGCGCACGATGAGCTTCCTGCCCTTCGTGGTTTACCGCGTGGCCTTGGGCGTTGTGCTGCTTAGCCTGATTTATTGGGGCGTACCACTTGGTGCGGTGAACTGACCTTCCTTGCGGAAGCGATAAAGATAGCCCGGAACGATTGAACGGAAGCTACGCGCAGAAATGCCAAGGCCTGCAAGGTCGCGGCCTTCTGCTAATGCTTTTTGCCCCACGACATTTGGTACTTTCAAGAGTTCAACTTGATCCGCTGTCAAAGGCGCACCCGGCATCCAGCTGGCAAGAGCACCAATAAGTTTTGAAATACTCCATGGCAAAGGCAACAGCACGCGCTTGCGATAAACCGTATCAAGCGTGAACTGTGTAATCTCCCGCATGGTCGCCACTTCCGGCCCACCCAGTTCATAGGTTTTGCCATTGGCTTGGCCTTGATCAATCAAGCGGGCAACCGCTTCTGCCACATCACCAACGAACACAGGCTGGCAAGGCACTGTGCCCCCACCGATCAATGGCAACACAGGCGAGAACCGCGCCATCGAGGCCATCTTGTTAAAGAACCGATCGCCCGAACCAAACACCACTGACGGGCGCAAAACAATTGTTCCCGGAAAAGCTTTTGCAGCCGCAATTTCAGCTTGGCCCTTGGCCACAGCAGCGGCACTGTTTTCAACGTCGCCTGCACCAAGGCCAGAAATCATCAAAAACAATTGGGCTTTGGCAGCGCGTGCGGCTTTGGCCATATTTTCAGTACCAAAGGTAATGACGGCGTCAAAGGTTTGATTGCCGGATGACACATCGGTTCCCGTTGCATTCACAACAGCATAGGCACCTTCGCAAGCAGCAGCCACAGAAGCAGGGTAACGCAAGTTGGCTTGCACGAAAGCAATCTGTCCGGGCACACCAAAAAACACGTGTCCTGCCAGATCAGGCCTGCGGCACGCCACGCGCACGCGGTAACCGCGTTTGGCAAGCGAGCCCACAATATTGCGACCTATAAAGCCGGAGCCCCCAAATACCGTCACCAATTTATCTGCGTTACTGGAAGCCACGTCGTCGTCTCCGGAAAATCAAATGATCTGTAGTGCCGCCTTTTAGCGTTCAAACCACGCAATGCAAAGCATCTTCATCATCTGGTTGACAATGCTATTCCCACCCGCCTATTGAGGCCCCGTGTGAGCCCTGATGGCGGAATTGGTAGACGCACTAGTTTCAGGTACTAGCGAGTAACATCGTGGAGGTTCGAGTCCTCTTCAGGGCACCACCCGTCGCCCTTCGGGCTATGGGTGGCGCGGCCACACAAGTGGAAATCCGAACTCCCCCCTCAAGCCTTGAGTCTGCCACAGCAAATCTGTATGCCGCTAAGCAACATCGATTTGAGGAATGCTGTTTCATGGCCGTAAAACTTTACCGTGGTGATTTGCCTGCTGATTTTGTGGCTGGACCTGCCATTGCCATTGATACGGAAACCATGGGGTTAAACCCGCGCCGTGACCGTTTGTGTGTCATTCAAATTTCGACGGGCGATGGTAACGCTCATGTGGTGCAGATTGATGCCAAAACGAATTCAGCACCACGTTTGAAGGCTGTGTTTGAAGATCCAGCGGTTCTCAAAATTTTCCATTTTGCGCGTTTTGATGTGGCCGTGCTGAAGCACTCTCTCGGCATTGATACCGCCCCCCTCTATTGCACCAAGATTGCCTCCAAAATTGCGCGCACCTATACCGACCGTCATGGTTTGAAGGATTTGCTGCGGGAATTGATGGGCATTGAAGCCAACAAACAGCAACAGAGTTCGGATTGGGGGGCACACATCCTCACCGACGCGCAAAAAACCTATGCTGCACAGGACGTGCTTTATCTGCATGAATTGAAAGCCCGTCTTGATCAGATGTTGGAGCGCGAAGGACGTGCCCATTTGGCCCATGCCAGCTTTAGCTTTATTCCAACCCGTGTGGCCCTCGACCTTGGGGGCTGGGGTGAAGAAGATGTCTTTGCCCACTGATACTGCAATACAAAGTCCACGACCCAAGCGTGTTCCACAAAGTTCACGTTTTGCTGGAACGATCGGTGTTGCAGCATTAGCTGGGGCAAGTGGCTTGCTTGGACTTTTTGTTTGGCAGGCGGGTGTACTCGCACCACCTGCACCGCAGACTGTCAAAACGGATGACGTGGTTGAAAAGCCAGAACAGATTACCTCACAAAACGCCTCCATCTCAGGGCGCGATAAAAGCAATAGGCCATTTCAAATCAATGCTTTGTCGGGCGAACAAGACAAAGTGGTTGATAGTCTTGTGCACATGAAATCAGTCACCAGCAAATTTGAGCGCTCAAACGGCCAGAAACTTGATGTAACTTCTGAGACTGGACAATTTGATCGAAAAACCAAAGCCTTAGAGCTATCAGGTCATGTTGTTTTCAGCGAGGGTGTGCGCTTCAAGGCGGAAATGGCCAAAGCTGAAATCAACACCGAAGACCAGTCACTTGCCTCAAAATCGCCTGTCAAGGTTGACATGCAGGGCACCTTGATTGAGGCTGAGAGCCTGACGGTGACTGACGGTGGAACACGCATTCTGTTCAAGGGTGGCGTGAAAGCCAAATTTATAAAGAAAACCAATACGACGGGAGACGGCGGCTAATGTTTAAACTTTCAGGATTGTTTGCAGTAGCACTGCTGGCAACAACAACCCAAACATGGGCGCAAGCTGTCTCCTCGGGCACAGTTGATATTGAAGCATCGGAAATGGAAATTCTGGAAACCGATAAGCGCGCCATATTCCGTGGCGACGTGGTGGCCAAGCGCCCCGGCGACACCATTCGTTGTGCGGAAATGATTGTGTTTTATGTTGACGTAAAGCAGACCGATGGTACGTCAAACACTGAAGTCGATAAGTTAGATTGCAAAAGTGCCGTCACTATTACCACGGCAACGCAAACCATCACAGGCGATCTGGCCGTGTTTCAATTGCGCCGTGACCTGTTGGATGTGACAGGCAATGTGAAGGTGGTGCAAGGCAAAACGGTTATTCGCGGCCCTCACCTGACAGTTGACCTCAAGAGCAAGCGCACCAAAATGACAGGCGGGCGCGTGAAAGGCCGCTTCGTTCCAAAGTGAATGATTGCCAGAGCATTGACATTTTCATTCAAATTTAACGTAAATGGTTCTTAATCCAATGGCGTCTCCGTCTCGGACACCGGTTCAACCGGCCCCCATGGCAGCGCGGGCTTCAAAGCGCCCGCAAACCAAAGGACCGATCCAACCGTCGGGTGATGGGCTCGAAGCCGTTATGCTTGCTAAAAGCTATCGGAAAAGGCCCGTTGTTCGTTCAGTGTCTCTCAACGTGAAACGCGGTGAGGCCGTTGGCCTGCTTGGCCCGAATGGTGCTGGTAAAACCACTGTGTTCTATATGATCACGGGTTTGATTGCAGCCGATCAGGGTACAATCAGTCTGGACGGTGTGGATATCACGCACCTGCCCATGTACCAAAGGGCGCGTTTGGGTATTGGATATCTGCCACAGGAAAGTTCTGTTTTCCGGGGTCTCACGGTTGAGGAAAATCTGCGTTCGGTCCTCGAGCTACACCAGCCCGACAAGTCCGCGCGCGACAGTAAGTTGCGTGAGTTGTATGATGAGTTCCAAATTGCCCATATCCGGCATTCGCCGGCTGTTGCACTCTCTGGCGGACAGCGTCGCAGGGTGGAAATCGCCCGAGCCCTTGCCACCGAACCCCAATTTATTCTCCTCGATGAGCCCTTCGCCGGCATTGACCCGATTGCAATCGGTGATATTCGCAAGCTGGTGCGACAGCTCACCGCTCGGGGAATCGGGGTGCTTATTACGGATCACAATGTACGAGAAACCCTCGGACTTATTGACCGCGCACTCATCCTCCATGAGGGCCACGTCCTAACTGAGGGCCGGCCGGAAGATATTGTTAACGATGCTGACGTGCGACGTTACTACCTTGGCGATTCCTTTAGTTATTGAGACTAGGAGCAACTGATGGCTCTTTCTCAACGATTGGTCATGAAGCAGGGGCAGTCCCTCGTCATGACTCCGCAATTGCAACAGGCAATCAAGCTGTTGCAAATGTCGTCTATTGAACTGCAAGCATTTGTCGAAGCTGAGATTGAGCGTAACCCCCTGCTCGACCATGGCGATGGCGGTAGCGAGAAAGCTGTTGCGACAACATCCGACAGCATGCCTGAAAGTTTAGACCAGAGTTTTGCCACGCAAGGCTCGGGCGGCCCAGGTGAAGTTGAGGCACAGAGTTCCGCTCCAGCAGGATCAGCCGATGGCCAAGCCATGATGCGCGATTCCGGTTGGTCGAATTTGCGCACCTCAGGTCATTTGTCACTCGATGGAGATGATCAGGATTTCGCTTCAGCCTTGTCGCAAGAAGAAACTTTATCTGAACATCTGACCAACCAGCTGAATCTCAGTTTCTCGCATCCGGTTGATTTGCTCATTGGCCAAAACATTATCGGCATGGTCAATGAAACTGGATATGTGACGGCAGAACCCTTGGGGCTCGCTGAACAGCTCGGAACCACAGAAGCGCAAATTCAAGTCGTCTATGAAGTGTTGCGCACGTTTGACCCGCCGGGCGTTTTTGCCCGTGACCTTGCTGATTGTTTGCGCATGCAAGTGAAAGAGCGCAATCGCCTAGACCCTGCCATGGCCGCATTGATTGATCATCTTCCACTGGTGGCCAAGCGCGATTTTCAGGCTTTGAAAAATATCTGTGGCGTCTCGCAGGAAGACTTGCAGGACATGTTGGTGGAACTGCGGGCCTTAAACCCCAAGCCCGGCCATGCCTTCGGTTCTGACCCGATCTCACCTGTTGTGCCTGATGTTTATGTGCGTGCAGCACTCGATGGCAGTTGGTTGGTTGAGCTGAACAGTGAGACTTTGCCGCGTGTGCTCGTCAACAATCAATACATGGCGAAAGTGGCCAGCAATACCAGCCGCGAAGAAGACAAAATGTTCCTCGCAGGTTGCCATGCACAAGCGGCGTGGTTGGTGAAAAGTTTGGACCAGCGCGCCAAGACCGTTTTGAAAGTGGCGCGTGAAATTGTTTCGCAGCAAGATGGTTTTTTAATCAACGGCATCAGCCAACTCAAACCCATTACGTTGAAGATGGTCGCTGACGCAATCAACATGCACGAGTCCACCGTCAGTCGCGTGACCTCAAACAAATATATGGCCACGCCGCGCGGCACATTTGAACTCAAATATTTTTTCACCAATGCCATTGCAACGACAGATGGCATTGGGGACGCCCATTCAGCGGAATCCGTTCGCCACCGCATCAAGGACATGATCGCGGCTGAAACTGTTGACCACACCCTGTCTGATGACGACATTGTGACGGCGCTCAACAAAGAAGGTGTGGATATCGCCCGCCGCACTGTGGCCAAATATCGGGAATCATTGAACATTTTATCCTCTGTTCAGAGACGCCGCGAAGCCCGCCTGAAAGGTTGACTTGGACGCGCCTCAAGCCTAGTTATCGCGCCGAATTCAACTGGTAACGGCGGTTTAACGCATTTTTCCGCCACACATTGCAGGACGTTTCTCAACACAAAATTGCTTGACGCATCAGCAGAAGTCTCCCACATCTGTGGCAGTCTATGCATGGTTTTGAGTCTGGCATCTTGGGGGGAGAATCGGGATGCACCGCGAACGAACAAGAGAAGCGCAGAGTGGCATCGTCCATTTCAATTGCGTAACTTTGCAGATGGGACCTGCCTGAACATGACACTTGCCGATATCATTGACGCCCGCGCCATTTTGCCGGGCCTCAAAGTTCAAAACAAAAAGCAACTGCTGCAGGAATTGTCTCAGGCGCTGTCTTCATTGGTGGCGATTGATAACCGCGTTATTTTTGACACACTGATGCAACGCGAAAAATTAGGCTCGACAGGTTTGGGTCAGGGCATTGCCATTCCCCATGGTCGCTTACCTTCAATTACGCGCGTTTATGGCGTGTTTGCGCAATTGCAGAACCCTATTCCATTTGAAAGCGTAGACGGAGAACCCGTTGATATTGCCTTTGCGCTCATCTCGCCTGAACACGCAGGAGCGGATCATCTCACGGCCTTGGCGCGGGTCTCGCGCCTACTGCGCGACTCAGTGACATTGAAGAAACTGCGGGGCACACAGAACACGGATGGTCTTTACGCCATTCTCACGCAGCCCACCGCGACGGCGACGGCCGCCTAATTTTAGTGCAAGCTGGCGGGTGTCAGCTCGTGCTCGAACGCCGAACCAATTGCGGCTTCTCGCGTGCCTGAAATCGAAACAGGTGTGCCGTCGGCATTGTAAAGCGCGAACAATTTGGCTTTTGGCGGAATCGACATGCCATTGCCCAGCAAGGCTTTTGCGTCCTTGATCGCAATTTCCTTCACATAACCCAAAACGCCGCCACCCAAACGGGCCAATTGTTCGGCTGACAATGGTACCAGTGCTTTTTCCATCAAATCCGTCCTTTTTGCTGCGGATAGTCCTGCAGCATACGCCACATATGTGAACGAGATATTTGTTCGTCAAGCCCGCTTGCAAATCCCTTGAATTTGTCGTCATCTAGCCACAGGCTTGATCAGCCGGTCAAAAAACAGGGAGTACATTATGATCAAGAAATTACTAGGTGCCACTGCACTTGTGGGCCTTATGGCCGTTTCGGCTTTCGCTGCTGACGACAAACCTGCCATTGTGTTCGATATCGGCGGCAAGTTCGATAAGTCTTTCAACGAATCCATGTTTAACGGTTCGGAAAAGTTCAAGGCTGACACAGGCGTTGCTTACGGCGAATTTGAAATCGCCAATGAAGCCCAACGCGAACAAGCAATCCGCAACTTCGCCGACCAAGGCTATTCCCCCATTATCGCTGCTGGCTTTGCACAAGCCGCCGCTGTTGAAAAAGTGGCCAAGGAATATCCTGATCTGAAGTTTGCTATCGTTGACATGGTTGTTGACCTGCCGAACGTGCAATCCATCGTGTTCAATGAACATGAAGGTTCCTACCTCGTTGGCGTTTTGGCAGCTATGGCTTCCAAGTCTGGCACCGTTGGCTTTGTTGGCGGCATGGACATTCCGTTGATCCGCAAATTCGGCTGCGGCTATGCCCAAGGTGTCAAATCTGTAAAAGCTGATGCCAAGGTCATTCAAAACATGACGGGTGATACAGGCGCTGCCTGGAACGATCCGGTCAAGGGTGGTGAAATCACCAAGAGCCAAATGAGCCAAGGCGCTGACGTTGTTTACGCAGCGGCTGGTGCAACAGGTCTCGGCGTGTTGCAAGCTGCTGCTGATGGTGGTGCGCTGTCGATCGGCGTTGACGCCAACCAGAACCACTTGCACCCCGGCAAAGTTTTGACCTCTATGCTGAAGCGCGTTGACGTTGCCGTTTACAACGTCATGAAGTCCGGCAAGGACGGCACCTTCAAAGGTGGCGTTGCCAATATCCAAGCCATGGGCCTCGCCGCTGATGGCGTTGGTTATGCAATGGACGATAACAACAAAGCACTGGTGACAGCCGAAATGGCTGCTGCTGTTGAAAAAGCAAAAGCTGACATCATCGCCGGAACCGTAAAGGTTCACGACTATATGTCGGACAACAAGTGCCCCGTTGAGTAAGCCGGACTTCACGCCTCGCCCTTCGGGAGAGCCGGCAGATGCGAAGCGACGCTCGGGTGAGGGTGTTTTGCATTTGACTTACCCTCACCTGCCGTGCGCGGCGTCCTCTCCCGAAGCGGGAGCCAGGTGAGCACGGAAGCACACATGACCCCCGCCATTGAACTCATCAATATCGACAAACGCTTCGGCGCGGTACACGCCAACAAGGATGTGAACCTCAGCGTCGCTAAAGGTTCGATCCATGGTGTGATTGGCGAAAATGGTGCTGGCAAATCTACCTTGATGTCGATCCTCTTTGGCTTTTACGCCGCTGATTCCGGTGACATCAATGTTGATGGCAAGTCCGTCAAAATCAAAACGTCAACCGACGCTATTTCTCTCGGCATTGGCATGGTGCACCAGCATTTCATGTTGGTTGATACCTTCACGGTTCTTGAAAACATTGTGCTGGGTGCCGAAGGTGGCGCGCTGATCGGTCCGGCTCTGTCCAAAGCCCGCACCGAACTTAAGCGTCTTGCCGACGAATATGAACTGGACGTGGACCCTGATGCTATCGTCGGTGAATTGCCGGTTGGTTTGCAGCAGCGCGTTGAAATTCTGAAAGCACTTTTCAAAGGTGCGCAAGTTCTCATTCTTGATGAACCGACAGGCGTATTGACGCCTGATGAAGCTGATCATCTGTTCCGTATCCTCCGTACACTGAAGGATCAAGGTAAGTCTGTCATTCTCATCACCCACAAGCTGCGCGAAATCATGGCTATCACGGATCATGTATCCGTTATGCGGCGCGGTGAAATGGTGGCACATTTTGATACCGACAAAACCAATGTCGGTGAATTGGCAGAAGCCATGGTCGGGCGGCGGGTGTTGCTGAGCGTTGATAAAACAAAAGCCAAGCCCGGCGAGGTTGTGCTTGATGTCAAAAACATTACTTGGAAAGACAAGAAAGGCATTGCCCGCGTTGACAATGTTTCCCTGACCGTGCGCAAGGGTGAGATTGTGGGCATTGCGGGCGTTTCGGGCAATGGCCAGTCGGAATTGCTGGATTGCATCGCTGGCATCACGCGGCCCCTGTCAGGCGAGATTATTTTTGAAGGCAAAACCATTGGCCATTTGGCTGACCCTGCACATTTGCGCGGCGAAGGATTGGCCCATGTGCCGGAAGACCGGCAACACCGTGGACTGATCACTGCTTTCGACGCGGCGGAATCGTCCATCCTCGGTTGGCACCATGATGAAGCTTTGGGCAAAGGATTTCGTCTCGATCGGGCTGCTGTGATTTCCCGCAGTGAACGGGAAATGAAAGCCTTCGATGTGCGGCCTGCCAATCCACTTTTAAGAAGTGGAAAATTCTCCGGTGGCAATCAGCAGAAGATTATTTTGGCGCGTGAGATTGAGCGCGACCCTGATTTGCTGATCGTTGGCCAGCCCACACGCGGTGTTGATATTGGCGCCATCGAATTCATCCATCGCCGCCTGATTGAATTGCGCGACCAAGGCAAAGCCATTCTGCTGGTCTCAGTGGAACTTGATGAAATCCGCTCCCTCTCAGATCGCATCATCGTCATGTTTGCTGGCAAAGTGATGGGCGAGCGCGGGCCCGATGCTGATGAACGCGAACTCGGTCTGCTCATGGCTGGTGTGACAAAGGATGCGGCGTGATGTTCGTCATGTCATGTGAAGCGCACCCTTCGAGGCCCTGCTGCGCAGTGCACCTCAGGGTGAGGAAACAACAAAACGCCCCTCATGCTGAGGTGCGAGCACAGCGAGCCTCGAAGCATGCGCTGCAAGTGAGAACGATATTATGAGTGCTCAAGGTGAACTTCCGCGCTGGGTGGATTTGGGGGTTATCCCGCTCCTCAACCTCGCCGTTGCTTTGCTCATCTCCGGCATCGTGGTTCTCATCATTGGTGAGAACCCGCTTGAAGCCATGTGGATCATGCTCAAGGGCGCTGTCGGTTCCATCAAGGGCTGGAGCTATTTGCTCTATTACGCCACGAATTTCATTTTCACAGGCCTTGCCGTGGCCATCGCTTTTCATGCGGGCCTCTTCAACATCGGTGGCGAGGGGCAAGCCTATTTCGCTGGCCTTGGTGCAACGATTGCGGGCCTCAGTCTCGAATTCCTGCCGTGGCCAATTGTCATTCCGATTGCGATTTTAATGTCAGCAGCATTCGGTGCGCTGTGGGGGTTCATTCCCGGCTACTTACAAGCAAAGCGTGGTAGCCACATCGTCATCACCACCATCATGTTTAACTTCATTGCCTCAAGCTTGATGGTGTATTTGATCAATTACTGGTTCCGACCTGTTGGC
Organism: uncultured Alphaproteobacteria bacterium; assembly: GCA_963779145.1. Lineage (GTDB taxonomy): Bacteria > Pseudomonadota > Alphaproteobacteria > Rhizobiales > Aestuariivirgaceae > Aestuariivirga. The sequence continues at coordinate 204,106 of CAVZXJ010000040.1, read as the reverse complement.
AAAATGGCCGTTGAAAGCCGCGAGGTCACGGGCGCTTACATCATGAGCTTCCGTGAACTGGCGAAATATTTCTTCGACTATCGCCTGCCGTCATCGCCGCTCAATCCCACGCTGTTCCTCGCACTCGCCGTGGCTTGGGGTGTTTGGTATTTCCTGTGGCGCACAAAACCTGGATACGAAATTCGCGCAGTCGGTCTCAATACTGAAGCGGCTGTTTATGCCGGTATTTCGCCTGCAAAAATTACCATGATTGCCATGGCCATTTCAGGCGGGCTTGCGGGGCTTGTGGCTGTGAATGAAGTGTTGGGCGCGCAACACCGCCTCGTTCTTGAATATGTGCAAGGTGCAGGTTTCGTTGGCATTGCTGTGGCACTCATGGGGCGTAACCACCCGATTGGCATTGTGCTGTCGGCCCTGCTGTTCGGCTTGCTCTATCAAGGCGGCACCGAGCTTTCATTTGCCAAGCCTGAAATCAACCGCGACATGATCGTGGTCATTCAAGGCCTCGTCATCTTATTCATGGGGGCACTTGAGCAAACCTTCCGGCCCTATTTGGCAGCACTCTTCTTCAAGGCGGAGGATTGACATGCTCGATATGTTCCTCGGCGCTGAAACGCTATCATCCACCATTCGCCTATCGGTGCCGTTGATCCTTGCGTGCTTGGCGGGCCTGTGGTCCGAGCGGGCAGGCATTGTGGATATTGGCCTTGAAGGCAAGATGTTGATTGCAGCTTTTGCCGCTGCGGCGACGGCGGCCTTCACGGGAAATGCGCTACTCGCCATTCTCATCGCCATCACTGTGTCGCTCGCCTTTTCATTGGTGCATGGTTATGCCTCGATCAATCAACGCGGCAATCAGGTTGTCTCGGGTGTGGCGCTGAACATGCTGGCTGCTGGCTTGGCTGTCGTGCTCGGCAATGAGTGGTTCAAAGAGGGTGGGCGCACGCCGCCGCTTCCGGAAGTGGCGCGCTATATGCCGATTGATCTTCCACTCCTGTCGTCAGTTTATGATGTTCCCGTGCTCGGTTATTTCGCCCGCATTATCTCTGGTCATTCACTGCTTACCTATGTGGCCTTTGCATTGGTGCCGTTATCAGCATGGGCTTTGGCGAAAACACGTTTTGGTTTGCGCCTGCGTGCCGTGGGTGAAAACCCACATGCTGTCGATACGGCAGGCATTTCTGTGGCGAAGTTGCGTTATCAAGCGATCATCATCGCAGGCATTCTTTGCGGCATTGCGGGCACTTATATTTCGACTTCACTGTCTGCGAGCTTTGTGCGGGATATGACGGCGGGGCGCGGCTTTATGGCGCTTGCGGCGTTGATTTTCGCAAATTGGCGGGCGTGGCCTGCCATGTGGGCGTGCTTGTTGTTTGGCTATCTGCAAGCCATGGGCACGCGGTTGCAGGGCGTGAAAATCGGAACGTTTGAAATTCCGGTGCAGTTCATCAACATGCTGCCTTACGTGATGACGGTGGTGTTGTTGGCGGGCTTCATCGGCAAATCCATTCCGCCAAAAGCATCAGGCATTCCCTATTCGAAGGATCGGTAAATGCAGGATCTCGTCAAAGCCGCCATCGCTGCGCGTGCCAAAGCCCATGCCCCCTATTCTAAATTCTTCGTTGGCGCTGCCATGCGTGATGAGCACGGACATGTGCACGGCGGCTGCAACATTGAAAACGCCGCTTATCCGCAAGGCTGGTGCGCCGAACCTTCTGCCATCTCACATCTCATTATGGCAGGCGGCACCAAGGTCACCGAAGTTGTTGTGATGGGCAATGGCGATACGCTGTGCACGCCCTGCGGTGGCTGTCGGCAAAAGATCAGGGAATTTGCAAAGGGCGATGTAAAGATTCACTGCTGCACAGAATCCGGCGCGCTGATCCAGACTTTCACGCTTGACGAATTGTTGCCCGCATCATTCGGACCTGAAAATCTCGCCACTGATTCTGAAGAGGAGGCTATTCGACGAAGCAACTGACCTTGCCTGTTGCTTTCAAGTAAGCACCTTCTGTCGTATCAGCAGGTGGCTCAGTTGAAAACACAGTGAGCTGATATTCGCCTTCAGCCGTGCCTTCATCATCCTTAGCAACCGCTGTAATGATCAATTCGACATAGCCATGGGGCTTGTCATTGCCGCGTTCTGAATAGAAATGCAATTTCACATCGGGGTGCAGCATCCAACTGTGAACCAGCGACTTTGAAAATTCCAACTTGGCAAGATCGGCGGGCGCGCCCTTCAACTTGATCTGCCCTGCTGCCGTCAAATTGATGATCGGCGCACCCATGCCACGGCCCAGCGGGCTGGACGCTGCAAATTGCAAATTTTCATCATCGGTTGTGCAATCGAAACCGCCTGTCGCGAGGGCAGGTGACGTCATGGAAAGAGTGAGGACGAAAATGGCTGTGCAGCGCAACATGGCGCATAGGCTAAATCCGATTTCAGCAAACTGCAAATCTTTCGTTCTCTAAAACTCATGTTATAGTCCGACACATGACACTTGCTTCGAAGCTGCAAGGCCGCGCACCTAAGACGGCCATCATTCTCGGTTCCGCCCTCGGCTCGGTTGTGGAGGCCGTTGATGATCCGCTGATTATTCCGTATGCGGAGCTTCCGGGCTTTCCGGTTCCGAAAATTTCCGGTCATGCGGGAAAGCTTTATATTGGTAGGATTGGCGGAAAAGAAGTTGCTGTTCTTGCTGGACGTGCCCACCCTTATGAGTCCGGCAATGCGGGCGTCATGCGACCGGCACTCGACCAACTCAAAGCCGCAGGCATTGAAACACTGGTTCTCACCAATGCAGCGGGATCTCTTAAAGCATCCATGAAGCCCGGCACTTTGATGGCACTCACGGACCATATCAATTGTGCGGGTATGAACCCTTTGATTGGCCAACATGGCGATGAAAATTTTGTTTCCATGACCAATGCCTATGATGCGGATTTGCGCAAACAATTGTTGGCGGCTGCAAAGAAAGAAAAAATCAACCTGAAGCAAGGTGTTTATTGTTGGTACTCCGGCCCCTCATTTGAAACACCAGCAGAAATTCGCATGATGCAGATTATCGGCGGCACGGCTGTTGGCATGTCCACAGCACCTGAAACCATTATTGCACGGCGTTTAGGCATGAAGGTCTGCGCTATTTCAACCATCACCAATTTGGCAGCTGGCATCAAAGGTGCTTCGCCGTCACATGAAGAAACCAAGCGCGAAGGCATGAAGGCTGCTGCCAATATGAAGAAGCTGCTCACCCGCTTCTTCAAGGATATGAAGTAATGCTGCCGCAGGAAGTCATCCGCCGCAAACGCGATGGTGCTGCCTTGTCGACAGAACAAGTGAAAGACTTCATCGCGGGTCTCACATCCGGTGACGTATCAGAAGGCCAAGTTGCGGCTTTTGCCATGGCGGTGTTCTTCAAAGGCATGACGCGGGAAGAAGCTGTTGGCCTGACTTTGGCCATGCGTGATTCCGGCACGGTGTTGAAATGGGATTTGCCCGGCCCCGTTGTTGACAAACATTCGTCCGGTGGCATTGGCGACAATGTCTCGCTTTATCTGGCACCCATGTTGGCCGCTTGCGGGCTTTATGTGCCGATGATTTCTGGTCGCGGCCTTGGTCATACCGGTGGCACCTTGGATAAGCTCGATTCCATTCCCGGATATAAAACCCAGCCCGATTTGGAACTGTTCCGCAAAGTCACGCGCGAAGCGGGTTGCTGCATCATTGGGCAAACCGCTGACCTCGCACCAGCTGATAAGCGCCTCTATGGCATTCGCGATGTGACGGCGACGGTTGAAAGTGTGCCTCTTATCACAGCCTCTATTCTTTCGAAAAAATTGGCAGCTGGACTTCAACACTTGGTGCTGGACGTGAAATGTGGCTCCGGCGCTTTCATGTCGAATGTTGAGGATGCGCGTGCGCTTGCAACATCTCTTGTCGCTGTTGCCAATGGTGCAGGCCTTAAAACCACAGCGCTCATCACGGATATGGATGAGCCACTTGCACCCGTTGCGGGTAATGCTTTGGAAGTGAAACACGCCGCCGAATTTCTGTTGGGCCGTTTGGTGAATTCGCGCGTGAGCGACATCACATTGGCATTGGGCGCTGAACTTCTATTCAGCGCTGGCATTGCAAAAGATATTGCATCAGCCCGCGCGAAACTTGAAGCGACACTTGCATCTGGCAAAGCGGCAGAACATTTCGACCGCATGGTGGCCATGCTTGGCGGGCCGACGAACTTCCTGTCAACATATGACAAGCACTTGCAACGTGCACCAATCGTACGACCAATCTTTGCGGACGATGAAGGAACAGTAACAACCATCAGAACGCGAGAACTTGGGCTCGCTGTCATTGAATTGGGTGGAGGGCGCCGTGTTGCCTCCGACAAAATCAATCATGCCGTCGGGCTCGACCAACTCCTTGGCAAAGGTTTCCTTGTCGATTTCAACACCCCACTTTGTATAATCCACGCCCAATCCGAAAGTGATTTTGAACGCGCTGCGCAAATCGTCAAGGCGGCATACACAGTTGGTGAAAGTGGTGCGTCTGGTCCAAACATTATTGAGCGGATAACAGTTTAATGCCCCGCGCCTTTCTGTTCATCCTTGACTCCTTCGGCATTGGCAATGCGCCCGACGCTGCTGCATTCGGCGATGAGGGAGCCAATACGCTTCTTCACATTTGTGATCGCATGCCTTTGAATCTGCCGCATATGGCCTCTCTCGGTTTAGGGCTGGCGGCTGAATCCGCTGGAGGTCGCAATCCATTTCCAGAAACCAAAATCATAGGTCGCTGGGGCCATGCGCAGGAAGTGTCGCAAGGCAAGGATACGATTACGGGACATTGGGAAATTGCGGGCGTGCCTGTGCCTTTCAAGTGGCATTATTATCCGGATACGGCGCAATCCTTCCCGCCGCAATTGCTACATGAGATTATCACCCAAGCCAAAATTCCAGGCTTGCTTTGCGGCACACACGCTTCGGGCACACAGGTGATTGAAGATTTTGGACTTGAGCATTTGGCCACGGGCAAGCCCATCATTTACACATCGGCTGATAGCGTCATCCAAATTGCAGCCCATGAACAACACTTCGGCCTCGAGCGGCTTTATGACTTGTGCAGAACCGCGCGCAAGCTGACCTATGACATCAAAGTGGGCCGCATTATTGCCAGACCGTTCCTCGGCGAAACCGCCAAGACCTTCGCCCGCACAGGAAATCGCAAAGACTACGCCATCACGCCGCCTGCTCCCACGTTGCTGCAAATCGCATCCGATGCCGGACGTCATGTGATTTCTGTTGGTAAGATTGGTGACATCTACGGTCATGTGGGCACGGGTGAAGAAGTCAAAGTATCAGGCAATGCCGCGATGATGGAGAAAGTCATTGAACTAATACCGACGCTTAAAGACGGTGGTTTTCTGATGACGAATTTTGTCGATTTCGATACCAACCACGGTCATCGGCGAGACCCCATTGGATATGGCAATTTACTCGAAGCCTTTGATCGGGAATTGCCACGCGTTTTTGCGCAGTTGAAGCCCGATGACATGCTCATTCTCACAGCTGACCACGGCAATGACCCCACATGGCATGGCACCGAACATACGCGAGAACAAATCCCCATCATGATTTTTGGGGCTGGCATTGGCAGCGTTGGTCATCGCAAAAGCTTTGCGGATATTGGGCAGTCCATTGCTGCACATCTGGGATTGCCCCAAACACAGTCGGGTACAGCCTTCGGTTCATAGCAAATCATAGTGATGCAGTTTAAGTGTGCGCGCACTCAACCAAGGGAATCAATCATGTTGAAACTATTCACGACCATTGCCGCCATATCCATAATGGCAATGCCCGCCTTGGCACAAACAAACATTGGTGGGCGCTATAGCGTGGCCGGAACAAATCTCAACGGCTCGACCTATTCCGGTGAAGCAACCATCACATTGACCTCAGACACCACCTGCGAGATTGAATGGGTGACGGGTTCAACTACATCAGTCGGGATTTGCATGCGCAACGACGATAGCTTCTCTGCTGCCTACCGCATGGAAGACGCGGTCGGACTCATCATTTACAAAGTGAAGGCAGACGGCACCATGGAAGGCCTTTGGACCATCGCTGGCGATGGTGGCGCTGGCACAGAAGTGCTCACGCCCATCCAATAATTATTCGGCGCGCTTTAACACCGCCTGCAACACATCCTTCACGCCGATGGCCCCTGCAAAGGTGCTGTCGTCGTTGAACAGCGCCACGGGTGCCGTTTCAGATTTGTGCATGGCCAGCATCACGGTTTTTAAGGGCGTGCCGGGTGTGGCCCAAAATACGGGCTTCGATTTTTTGTCGAGCGCTTTTTCCGCATCGGCGCAAGGCACCCATGAGGCCAATTCGCCATCACGCTCCACCACCGTTACTTTATTTTCTTTATCGAGTTTGAAGCGTGTGGTTTTGCGACGATCTAACCAAATCCAACCGCCGCGATCTTTCACCAGTTCATGGGGGCCACGCATCACGTTCCATGCGGTGAGTACGGAAAGCGGATTTACGTTGGCAATGAATTCACTGACATAGGCATTGGCAGGCCGCAGCACGATGTCTTCGGGCCGCCCGGATTGCACAATGCGACCACCTTCCATGATGGTGATGGTGTTGCCGATTTTCAGTGCTTCTTCGAGATCGTGACTCACGAAGATAATCGTCTTCTTCAAGCGCTTTTGCAGGTCCAGTAATTCATCCTGCAACTTGGTGCGGATCAAGGGGTCAAGTGCTGAGAAGGGTTCATCCATCAACAGGATGGGCGCTTCCGTGGCAAAGGCACGGGCCAAACCTACGCGTTGCTGCATGCCGCCCGACAGCTCATGGGCATATTTATTTTTCCATTGCGACAGGCCCACGAGTTCTAATTGTTTTTCAACGCGCGCTTTGCGTTCCGCATCCGGCACGCCGGAAAGTTCAAGCCCAAAGCCTACATTTTCCGCCACGGTGCGCCATGGCAGCAATGCGAATTGTTGAAACACCATGGCCACGGATTTTTGCCGCACCTGCCGCAGCGTTGCATCATCACACGACACAACATCCACCATGCGGTTTCCATCACGCACTTCAATGGCACCGCGTGTGACATGATTGAGGCCATTGACACCGCGCAGCAATGTGGATTTGCCGGAGCCTGAAAGTCCCATCAATACGCTGATTTCACCTTCGCGCACCGTGAGGTTGGCACCTGCACAACCCAGCACCACGCCGGTTTTGTCGAGAATTTCGGCACGCGTGGAACCACTGTCCATCATGGCCGTGGCTTCATCGAGTTTTGAGCCAAACAGAATATCGACGTTCTTAAACGCAACAGCAGTGGTCATTTTTTTGCTCCCACGCGCGTGGCCAAAACACGATCCAATATGATGGCGAGAATAACGATGGCCAAACCTGCCTCAATGCCCAAGGGAATGTTTCGATTGTTCAATGCGCGGTTCACGGGGTTGCCGAGTGAAGGTGCGCCAATCAACGTCGCGATGACGACCATCGATAATGATAACATAATGCATTGCGTGAGGCCCGCCATGATGGAGGGCAAGGCCGCTGGCAATTCAACTTTCCACAACAGTTGCCGCTTGGTGGCGCCAAAACTTTCACCTGCTTCCAGCATGGGTTTTGGAATGGAGGTTAAACCCAAATAGGTCATGCGTACGGGTGCGGGCATGGCGAAGATGATGGTGACGATCAGTGCAGGTGCGGCACCAAGCCCAAACAAAATCAATATCGGGAATGAGATAAACGAAATGTTGGCATGGTCTGCATCAAGTCGAGGATGGGCTGGACCGTGTTCCACACCTTGGGTTTATGGGCGGCCCAAATGCCAAGGGGCACGCCCAATGCCATCGAAAGTGCTGTTGCGTAAACAACCAGCACAAGGGTTTGCACTGTTTCTTTCCACAGGCCTTGGTTGATGATGAACAGCAATCCAACGAGAACACCAATGGCAAGCCCTCTGGATTTTTTAGCGTAGTAAACAAGTCCCGCAATTAATGAATGGCCAGAATCAACGGGCGGACATAAGTCAAGCAACGCAGTTGTTCCTTCGACGATGAAATTCAGCCGTCTTTCAAGGCATCAAAAAACCATTCGAAATTTTCGGTGACGAAGAAAATGAGCGGACTTGCCCCATTGGCCCGACTGGAATTTTCCACGCGGAAATCCATTGCGTGATCGGATCAATCATCTGCCCAGCCCTTCCCCACATTATAGGAGATAAAAAAAGGGCGCCGGAAATGTTCCGACGCCCCCGTTTTTAATTACTTCATGACTGCGGCTTTGGCGTCGCTGCCGTCCATGGCTGTTACACCTTCAAGCCAAGCCGAAACCGTATCGGCATTGCCCTTGATCCAGTCAGCTGCAACAGCCTTTGGATCTTTGCCGTCCTTCAATACGGGAGCCATGATCGTTCCACCCACCATTGGCAGGGTGAACTTCATGTTGGACACGAGCTTGGCTGCATTCGGGCATTCGGCAGCCCAGCCAGCGCGGGTGTTTGTGTAAACCGTCGCTGAACCAAAACCTGCTGATTCAACGCCAGCCAAATAGTGCAACTTCATGTCGCCCATCACGGGGTGAGGCGTCCAGCCCAAGAACACGATCCACTCATTGTTCTTGATGGCCTTTTCAGCTTCCGTCAGCATGCCGGCTTCCGAGCTTTCAACCACGGTCCAACCGCCCAAGTTGTTTTTGGCATCGTCAATGAAGCCTTGCATAATGCGGTTGCCGTCATTGCCGGATTCAATGCCGAACATCTTGCCCGCAAACTTATCCTTGTTGGCGGCCAAATCAGCCAGTGATTTCACACCAGCGTCAGCCACATATTGTGGAACAACCATGCCATAGCCAGCGCCTTCAAGGTTCACAGCCAATTGTTCAATCGACTTGTCATCGAGATAAGCTTGAATGTCGGCGGTTTGAGATGGCATCCAGTTGCCGAAGAACACATCAACGTCTTTGCTCTTGAGTGAAGCAAATGTGATGGGCACTGACAGTGTTTTCACTTCGCCCGAGTAGCCGAGTGAATTAAACATGTTCGAAGCGATTTCCGAGATCACTTGAATTTCGGTCCAGCCCACATCAGCGAAGCGAACGGCTTTGCAGCTCTCTGGGTCAGCCGCCTGAGCGCCTGAAACCAATGCGGCCAAGCTTGCGCCCACCGCCAAAATTTTACGGATTGAATTGATCATTTTGAATTCCCTGTTTTCTTCTATGATCCAAGTTGGCCTTGGATTCATCTGCCAGTAAGTAAGCCACGCCGCACCTTGCAACGTCAAGCCTGAATGGCATACCCACAATTCATTTGCGCGGCACTTTGCATTCGGCATACGACACGCCTAAACAGGGGAAACAAATTCAACTGGGAATGAAGGATCGCAAGCACATGAAACCAGTCAAATGGGGCATACTCTCGACCGCCAACATCGGCATGCAAAAGGTCATTCCCGGCATGCTGAAAAGCAAGCAATTGGAAGTCGTCGGCATTGCCTCGCGGGATTTGCGCAAGGCCAAATCTGCCGCAAAAACGCTGGGGCTCGCCAAAGCCTATGGTTCCTATGAGGAGATGTTGGCTGACCCTGAAATTGAGGCCATCTACAACCCATTGCCCAATCATTTGCACATCAGCATGACGCTGGCCGCTGCCCGCGCAGGCAAACATGTGCTGTGTGAAAAGCCAATTTCGATTTCTGCGCGTGGTGCCCTCGCTTTGCGCAATGCGCCTCAAGATGTGCACATTGCGGAAGCTTTCATGGTGCGCCATTCGCTTCAATGGATGGATGCGCGGGCACGCGTGAAAAAGGGTGAGATTGGTGAGGTTCGCGCTATCCAAGCGCTTTTCAGCTACTTTAACGCAGATCCCAAAAACGTGCGCAACATGGCTGATATTGGCGGCGGCGGCATGTTGGATATTGGCTGCTACCCCATCACCATTGCGCGCTATATTTTTGGGGAAGACCCCATCCGTGGTGCCGCCACCATGGACTATGATCCCAAATTCAAAACGGATCGCTTGGCTGGCGCGTTCCTGGAATTCACCAAGGGTCGGCATTTGACGTTTACAATTTCAACGCAACTTGCACCCTATCAACGCGTCCACATTATGGGCACAAAAGGCCGCATTGAAATTGAAATCCCGTTCAATGCCCCACCCGACAAGCCCAATCGCCTTGTTCGTGCAAGGTATGAGCATGAACGAAGGCAAGTGGCATTCGTTCCCCGTGTCCGACCAATATCAATTGCAAGCCGAAAGCTTCTGCCGCGTTATCCGCAAAAAGGAAAAGCTGGTCTGGGGTGTTGAAGATGCGATCACCAATATGCGGATTATTGATGCGCTGTTCAAATCCAGCAAAGGCGGCAAATTTGAAAAAATTGCTTAAATATCCAAAATAGGAAAATAACTCTTGACACCGCGCGGTGGATGCGCTAGATATTGCCATACTCCAGACCTGCATCTACTGCGCGGTGCCATCCCAACAATAGTTTTGAGCCTATCATGAAAACGACGTTGAGTGGCGCACAGCCAAGAGCTTCAATCAACATTCGACGACGTTGACTGCAAGTCCTCCAGTGGACGTTTCTTTGTAACGTTCGCTCATATCAACACCGGTCTGGCGCATGGTTTCGATGCAGGTGTCGAGTGGCACGAGATGGGAGCCATCACCGCGCAAGGCGAGTGATGCTGCTGTGACGGCTTTCACGGCACCGAAGGCGTTGCGTTCAATACATGGCACTTGCACCAACCCGCCAACGGGATCGCAGGTCATGCCGAAATGATGTTCAAGTGCGATTTCAGCGGCGTTCTCAATCTGCTCATTGCTGCCACCCAGCGCTGCGCACAGGCCCGCTGCTGCCATGGCTGAAGCTGAACCCACTTCGCCTTGGCAACCCACTTCTGCGCCGGAGATTGACGCATTGTGTTTGATGATGCCGCCAATGGCAGCAGAAGCCAGCAGGAAATTGCGGACACCCTGTTGGTTGGCATTGATGCAGTGGTCGAGATAATAGCGAATGACGGCGGGCACCACACCTGCGGCACCATTGGTGGGGGCTGTGACAACCTTGCCGCCTGCCGCATTTTCCTCATTCACGGCCATGGCATAAACCGAGAGAAAATCCATGACGCGATGGGGCTGGATTGAATTTGAACCCACTTCGTCGTTCAATTTTTGCAACACATCGGCAGCACGGCGTTTGACTTTCAATCCACCCGGCAAAATGCCCTGTTGCGACAACCCACGTTGCATGCAGGCGTTCATCACCGACCAAACATGATCGAGCTTGTCGTTCAGCGCGTCACCATGGGCAACTTCTTCATTGGCGCGTTTCATTTCGACAATGCTGGCGCCTGACGCACGCCCCATGTCCAACATCTCAATGGCGTTGCGAAACGGGTATGGCACTTGCAACAATTGGGCATCGACGGATTTGGCAGATGTGTTTTCGCGCTCCTCAGCGGTTTGCACGAAGCCGCCGCCAATGGAATAATAGACTTGCTCGGCCACAACCAGGTCGTTGTGAAGAAGTCGGAACACCATGCCGTTGGAATGACCTTTCAAGGCGGGGCCGAAGTCGAAGATGACATCGTTGGCTGGGTCGAAATCAAAATTGCCGGATTTTTTGTTGGCCGACATCTCAGCCAAGATGGCGTCAATTCGGGCAGGGTCAATCTTGTCGGGCGTTTCACCCGCCAGTCCTAGAACCACTGCACGGTCTGTGCCGTGGCCTTTGCCAGTGAAGGCGAGGGAACCATGCAGGCTCACGCGAATGTGGCCAGATGTTTGCTTGAGTGACGACAGAAAGCGCCGTGCTGCAACCATAGGCCCCACCGTGTGGGAGCTCGATGGACCAATGCCAATTTTATAGAGATCAAAGACCGATAAAAACATGGTGTGAACCTATCATGGGAATTGAAAAAGCTTGTCGTACAAACGCCATGGCGTGGCTGAAAACGTCATGGCGATATTTAGCACTTGTGTTAATTCGAAACCATGATTTCAGTTTTGTTTGGCTTGTTGGCAGCGCTGTGCTGGTCTACCCACGATCTTTTAGCCCGGCGCTTTGCGGCTGAAACGGGGCCGTTTCGCATGTCGTTCTGGATCATGCTGGCGGGGGGCCTACTCCTTATCATTCCAGTGTTATGGCGTGGGCAGATTTGGAACACCGATAGCTATTCGCTTGCTATGGCACTGGCCATGGGTGTGGTTTACGCCTTTGCCATTGGCGGGTTGTTGCTGGCGTTCAGCCTCGCACCCGTTTCAATCGTGGGGCCACTCACAGGGGCATACCCGGCACTTGTTGTGGTGTGGGGGCTTTTCAACGGCTTGTCTCCCAATGCCTTACAATGGAGCGGCATCGTGCTGGTTCTCGTTGGCGTGATGATCGTCGGGCGCAGCGGCCATGATGATGGCGGGAGTGATAGTGTTGCTGCGGGTCGTATGCCGCTTGTGATCGCAAGCGCCACAATTGCAGCCGTGGCCTTTGCTGCTGCTGTTGTCATGGGGCAAGCGGCAACTCATGGCTTGGGCGAATATGAAGTCACCTTCCTGTCGCGTTTTCCAGCTGCTGCACTTTTGTTTGGCATGGTGCTGCGCGAGCGCGGACAGAAACTTGTGATGTCGCGCAGTGCCTTGATTTCCGTGTTTGCGATGGCGGCGTGTGATGTGGTTGCCGTCACCGCCATCAACGCTTCCGCGCATTTTCCAAATCGCGAATTGGGGGCTATGGCCATTTCCAGCTATGGTGCTTTGTCAGTCGTGCTGGCCATGTTCATTTTGAAAGAGCGCGTTACGGGCTTTCAATGGTTCGGCATATTCTTGGTCGTTGCAGGCGTCGCGGCGTTGGGCTGGCCTGCTTAAACACCCTCACCATCGGCCCGCAGTGCCAATTGCAAAACCGTCTCGCGAATAATGCGCAACTGTGGCGGCGTTGATAATCTATGGTCACCGCCTTTGATTAGGTTCAATGCAATGTCGCCTTGCAAGCACTCCATGGTTTTGAGCGCATGTTGTGGTGGCACGTCCGTGTCATCCGTGCCTTGTAAAATGCGGACAGGGAACGGCAGTGACAACCCTTCCGACAACATGGCGTGGTTCAAGCCGTCTTCAATCAAGCGCAAAGTGATGGGATAGGGTGAACCATAGTCCGAGGGTTCATAATAAACTCCGTCCTCCACCAACGTCTTGCGGGCGTCTTCTGAAAACTGCTGCCACATCAAATCAATGGTCATGTCAGCAGCAGGGGCAATCAACACCATGCCGCCAATACGGCGGAAGGCTGACGGGTCTTCCTTTTTCAACCGCCTTGCCAAAAGCAAAGCCAGCCAGCCGCCCATGGACGAACCGACGATGATGCGTTTGTTGCGGGTGTGCTTGAGGAACATGTGGGTGGATTGTTCCAGCCATTGGGAAATTGTGCCGTTGGTAAATTCGCCCGCCGATTGCCCATGGCCGGAATAGTCAAAGCGCAGGCAATTGCGGCGGGTGACGCGGGCGAGATCGGCCAGACTTTCGGCTTTGCTGCCCGTCATGTCTGACATAAAGCCACCCAACCAGAAAAAGCCGCAGGGGCCTAAATCGTCATTCGGGCCATCTTTGAGATAGGCTAGCGAAAAATCCATCAAATTGTCGTCAAACGCCACCGCAGTCATTTTGATTTGGCCCTTCATTTTGTCGTGGTTTCTTGCTAACGACTGTGAGCCGGATTCGCAATTCATGCATTTTGGCGCTTCACAACCGGAGAGATTTGACGCTTGAGCCTACCACCACGCCGCCCCGCGACCAACCGTAATGCCCCCCCGCCACAGCGCGAGGATGAGCATCGAATTAACAACCGCATCGAAGCCCGCGAGGTTCGCCTGATTGGCGCAGATGGTGCCAATGTTGGTGTGGTGCCAACGCGGCAAGCCATGATTATGGCGGATGAGGCGGGGCTTGATCTCGTTGAAATTTCACCTGACGCCCAGCCCCCTGTTGCCAAAATTCTCGACTACGGCAAGTTCCGTTTCCAGGAACAGAAGAAGGCTGCCGAAGCCCGCAAGAAACAAAAGATCGTTGAGTTGAAGGAAATCAAACTTCGCCCGATGATCGACGACCATGACTTCGACACCAAGATGAAGGCGGCCCGCCGCTTCTTCGAAGAAGGCGACAAGGTTAAGTTCACCCTGCGCTTCCGTGGCCGCGAAATGGACCATCAAGATTTGGGTTACAAACTTCTTCTGCGCGTCAAAGCTGATATGCTTGATGTGGCAAAGGTTGAATTGGAACCAAAACCCGAAGGCCGCCAGATTATTATGATCTTGGCATCGAAGCCGAAGAGCTGAACCAACGGACATGAACGTTGATTCTCCCCGCCCTCGAGGGCGGGGTCGGGGGCGGGTGTAAGCTCCAAATGACGCTTCACCTTTTGCGCAGCCCACACCCACCCCTGCCCCTCCCTCAAGGGAGGGGAAAGCGTTTGTGTTTATTTACTCCGCAGCAACCCTCAATGTGGGCTGTTCAAATTTCTTGAAATTTTCCTTGAACAATCCAACAAGTTTCGTTGCAGCTGCATCATAAGCTTTCGCATCGGCCCAGCTTTCACGCGGGTTCAAATGTTTTGCTTCAACACCATCAACATTCAGCGGAACTGCAAAGCCGAAATTTTCGTCCTTGCGGGTTTCAATATTCTTCAAAGCACCTGACAATGCCGCATTGACCAAGGCCCGTGTGACCGCAATGGGGAAACGTTTGCCCACGCCATAGCCACCGCCCGTCCAACCCGTATTCACGAGGTAGCACGGCACATTGTGTTTTTTCATCAGGTCTTGCAGCATTTCTCCGTATACGGACGGATGACGCGGCAGGAACGGCGCACCAAAGCAGGACGAGAACGTGGCTTGCGGTTCCGTCACGCCATTTTCTGTGCCCGCCACCTTTGCCGTGTAACCCGACATGAAGTGATACATGGCCTGTTCTTCTGTCAATTTTGCAAGCGGTGGCAACACGCCAAAAGCATCAGCTGTCAGCATGATGATGGCTTTAGGATGCGGTGCTTGGCCTGTTGCTGACGCATTGGGAATGGCACTCAAAGGATATGCGAGACGCGTATTTTCGGTGCGTGACTTATCACTGAAATCAGGCACGCGTGTTGTGTCATGCAGCACAACGTTCTCAAGCACGGTGCCCCAACGTTGTGACGCCGCATAAATTTCAGGCTCGCTTTGCGCCGACAAGTTGATGGCCTTGGCATAGCAACCGCCTTCAATGTTGAACACGCCTTGGTCAGACCAGCCATGTTCATCATCACCAATTAAAGTGCGTTCAGGGTCAGTTGACAGCGTGGTTTTGCCCGTGCCCGAAAGGCCGAAGAAAATTGCCGTGTCACCCGCTTTGCCCACATTGGCTGAACAATGCATGGGCAATACGCCTTTGGCCGGCAGCAGGAAGTTCATCATGGTGAAAACTGATTTTTTGATTTCACCCGCATAGTGCGTGCCACCAATCAGCACCAAGCCAGCTTTCAAATCCATGGCGATGACGGTTTCAGAGCGTGTGCCATGGCGTGATGGATCAGCCTTGAAGCTTGGCAATACGATGATGGTCAGCTTGGGCGTGAAGGCCTTGCCCGCTGTTGGCTTGATCAACAAGTTGCGGATGAACAGGGCTTGCCACGCATATTCGGTGATGACGCGGGTTTCCAGCGCATGGGCTGCTTCCGCACCACCCAACAGGTCTTGCACGAACAAGGACTTCAAACGCGCATGCGCCAACATGTCGGCCTTCAATTGGTCGAACTGGCGCTGTTCCAGCGCTTGATTGTTGTCCCACCACACAGTTGTGGCACTCGCCGCATTGTGAACGATGAATTTGTCCTTGGGGCTGCGGCCCGTGTGGTTGCCGGTGTTGACGGCAAGGCCACCCGTCGCTGTCACTTGGGCTTCGCCGCGCTCAATGGATTCTTGAAACAGCACCGCTTCAGCCGCATTCCAAGAAATGCAATTGGCCCAGCGCAGGCCGAGAATGGCCAGTTGTGCGCGGATGATCGGGTCCAGCAGGTTGTTTACAGCGTTCATAAGCGTTCTCCCCGACGGCATAAGATTGCGTCAATCAGGGAGTCATCGCTGATGTTCTTAATGATGTAAAGATGTTTTTACATCATTGGTTTATGTTATCGCACATTATTTTTTGATGTGTTTACATCTCTTAAATCCGATAAAACTTCGCTGCCGTCCCTCCGAATATGTCGTTGTTTTTGCCTGCTATTTCCGTCGCCGCATCATGCCACTGAACCATAGCTGCCATTCAATTCCAGCACCGGCCAGTCGGAACCCCACATGACGCGGGGGTCGCCAAAGCATGTGATGACGTGTTCCGCATAGGGTTTGAGGGTTTTTGTAGTCCACCCTGCATTTGCCTCAGTGGCGATGCCGGACAATTTGCAAAATACGGGTGTGTCCTTGGCAATGGCGGCCATTTTGGTGGCCCAAGGCTCAAACTGGTCCTCGCGGATGACAGGTTTCATGCAGTGGTCAATCACCGTGCGCATGTTGGGGTAAGCATCAAACAGGCGGCGGAAGGCATCGAGATGGATGGGGAAGCCCAGCGCGTCAAAGGTCAAATCCAAGTCGATGATGGCATCAAAGGCCCATTGCACATCTTTGCGGTGCATCCATTCAGCGTCCGGCAAATCCTGAATCATCGGACTGAACGCCTGCAAATTTCGGGTGCTTGGCAAAGCGTTGCAATTCTTTCAGGTCATCACGATTTTCAAAATTGACCCAGCCCACAACCTTGGCCACAAAATCTGTCGCATCGGCAATGCCCAGCATATAATCCGTTTCGGCAATGGTGGGTGCAGCTTGCACCAGCACGGTCTTATCTATGCCGTGGGCTTTCAAATGCGGCTCAATATCTTTCGGCATAATGGTGCGGCGGATGGGCTTGGCACCTTCACCATCCATCCAATAATAATCGCCGCGTGCCGGGTTCCAGAAATGCTGATGGCTATCAATCTTCATGGCGTCGGTGCCCGCTGATCAACCAGCCCTTCGGCCTTCAATTGCTTCCACACAGCTCTTTGGAATTTTCGCACTCATGGTTTTGACGTTGAGTGCCACTTCTTTCGGTGACACGGCACCCGGAATAACCGAGACAACAGACGGGTGCGTAAGCGGGAAGCGGAGGGCTGCTTGTGGCAGTTTCACTTTGTTGGCTTTGCACACCGCTTCAATTTTTGCCACGCGATCGAGAATGGCTTTGGGTGCGGGATCATAATTATAAAACGCGCCCTTCTTCGGCCCAGTGGCAAGAATGCCAGAATTATAAGGCCCGCCCAAAATAATGCCGATGCCACGTTTTTCACACAGCGGCAGGAAGCTGTTGAGTGATTCCGTTTGTTCAAGCAGCGTATAGCGACCCGCCAGCAGGAACAGGTCAAAGTCGCCCTGTTCGGCAAGTGTTTGGCACACCTGCCATTCATTCACTCCGGCACCAAATGCCTTAATCACCTTTTCATCGCGCAATTTGACGAGGGCTTTATAACCACTCTTCATGATGGTTTTGATGTGTTCGTCGCTTGCGGCCTTGCTGCCATGGGTGAAAATATCGCAATCATGCACCAGCAACACATCAATGCTATCGAGCCCTAACCGCTCAAACGAGAATTCAAACGAACGCATGAAGCCGTCATAGGTGTAGTCAAATTTTTCGCGGCGCGAGGGTGTATCGAAGAATTTGCCAATGCCCGTGCGCTCTGATGGCTTGCAAACCTCAAGCGTGCGACCAACCTTGGTTGAAATGATGTAATCCCCGCGCTTCTTTTCACGCAAGAAATTGTTGAGGCGCGTTTCAGACAAGCCAAGCCCATAAAGTGGTGCTGTATCATAATAGCGGATGCCAGCCTTCCAAGCGGCTTCCAAGGTTGCCGCTGCTTCTTTATTTGAATGGGCGCGATAAAGATTGCCGAGGGGTGCTGTGCCAAAACCCAGTTCCGTAAAGTTGAATTCAGCGCCCGAGGGCGCCTTAAATCGGCGTTTCTTCATGACCAATGGACCTGCATGTTGTTGTTGTGTTGCGTCGTAATCAAGTCTAATAAACTGTTATATCAGTTTGCAAGATGTATTCACCAAAGAGCAAAATATAATGACCTTAACCCTTGTTGAAAAACCATCGATGATCCGCCTCAATGGTGCTGACAATGTGCTTGTCACCACCCGCATCGTTGAAAAGGGCGAGACGACATTTGAAGGTGTGGTCACGCGGGCCAAGGTCATGCGCGGCCACAAGATGGCTTCAACGGCGATTGCTGATGGCACACCCATTCGCAAATTTGGTCAGATCATTGGCTTTGCCAAAGGCAATATTGAAGCGGGTGATTGGGTGCATGAACACAACGTCATCATGGGTGAACTGGCCCATGACTATGCTTTTGCACAAGCTGCCAAACAGGAACCCTTGCTGCCTGAATCAGAACGCGCAACATTCCAAGGCTATCGCCGCAAAAACGGAAAAGTCGGCACGCGCAACTATATCGGCATCATGACGTCGGTGAATTGCTCGGCCACGGTGGCTGCTCATATCGCGCGGGAAGTTGAACGCTCGGGTCTTTTGAACGATTATCCCGAATATCGATGGCGTGATTGCTCTGACGCAGGACAATGGCTGCGTGATTGATTATCGCGGCGTGATCTTTGACACTTTCAAGCGCACCGCATGGGGCTATGCCACCAACCCCAATATGGGTGGCGTGATGATGGTGGGCTTAGGCTGTGAAGGCTTCCAAATTCCGCGCTTCAAGGAAGCCTATAAAGTGGAAGAGGGCGACCTGTTCCGCACCATGACCATTCAAGAAACCGGCGGCACCCGCAAGACGGTTGAAAAGGGTGTTGGCTACGTCAAGGAAATGCTGGCCTCCGTTAACAATGTGAAGCGCGAGACCTGCCTTGCGTCAGACCTTATTGTGGCGCTGCAATGTGGTGGCTCTGATGGCTATTCCGGCATCACCGCAAACCCTGCTCTTGGTGCCGCAGTTGATATTCTGGTCAAGCATGGCGGCACAGGCATACTCTCGGAAACACCGGAAATTTATGGTGCTGAACATTTGCTGACGCGCCGTGCTGCGACACAAGAAGTCGGTGAAAAACTCGTTGGCATTATCAAGTGGTGGGAAGATTATACCCGCCGCAACAACATGGAAATGAACAACAACCCATCGCCCGGCAACAAGCTGGGTGGCCTTACCACCATTCTTGAAAAATCATTGGGGGCGGCAGCCAAAGGTGGCACCACCACAATGCAAGCAGTTTACAATTACGCCGAACCCGTGACGGCCAAGGGCTTCGTGTTCATGGATACGCCGGGCTATGACCCCGTGGGTGCCACGGGCCAAGTGGCGGGTGGTGCAAACTTGATGTGCTTCACCACCGGTCGCGGCTCAGCCTATGGCAACAAGCCCTGCCCCTCCATCAAGCTTGCCACCAACACGACGATCTACAATCAGATGATTGAGGACATGGACATCAATTGCGGTGATGTGATTGAGGGCGTGTCGCTCGAAACCAAGGGCCAACAGATTTTCGACCTCATGCTGAAAACCGCGTCAGGCCAAAAAACCAAGTCTGAAGAACTGGGATATGGCGAAAATGAATATGTGCCGTGGTACATCGGCGCGGTAATGTAACTCCAGCCATTTTTGCACCATCATTTTGCGCGAAACAGCCTCCTCCCGACCTTAACCGAACCGTCAGAATTGGACGTTTAGAAGCAGGCTTCAGGGGCGGAGTTCAAGTTTATGGGTTTATTCGGGGGAAAGAAAAAGCAGACGCGGAAAGGCCGCGCTGAACCCCGTCTATTTGAAGCGGAAGCTGCACCCGTTCGTGGGCCCCGTGGCAAGAAGCCTCCACCCCAAAAACGCAGCTTTCTGCGCTGGATTTTCAAAGTTCTTTTCGCCATTGGTTTCTGGGGAACAGTTGCGACTTGTGCGCTCTTTGCCTTTGTGTGGTTTACGCTCGACCAGAATGGCGTGTTCAAAATTCCCGAACGTGAACCCGGTATCATGATCCTCGCCAGCGATGGCAGCGAGATGGCCGAGCAAGGTACATTCTTTGGCGATGCCGTGTCGTTGAGTGAGCTTCCAGATTATGTGCCCAATGCCGTGATCGCCATTGAAGACCGTCGCTTCTATGGGCACTTTGGTGTGGACCCCATCGGCATTACTCGCGCCATGTTCAACAACATCATGCGCGGGCAAATGCGCGAAGGCGGCTCAACCCTTACGCAACAGCTTGCAAAGAACCTCTTCCTCAGCCACGAGCGCACCTTCACCCGCAAGGCACAAGAATTGGTGTTCGCCATTTGGCTTGAATCCAAATTTACCAAGGACGAGATTCTTCAGCTCTATTTGAACCGCGTTTATTTTGGTGGTGGTGCCAATGGCATTGATAAGGCGTCACGCACATTTTACGGCAAGTCAGCTTACGAATTAACACTGATGGAAGCCGCAACCCTCGCAGGTGTTTTGAAAGCGCCAACGAACTACAACCCTGCCCGCAATCCGGAAGATGCAGCAGCCCGCGCCAAACTGGTGTTGGCCAATATGGTCGATGAAGGTTTCGTCACCCAAGAAGAAGCGCAAGACGCCATCGATAATCCATCGAAAGCCGCGACACGCGATTTTACACCCGCCACACAATATGCCGTGGATTGGATTACCACGCAGCTGCCCTTGTTGATTAGCAAGCAAAAGCAATCCCTCATCATTGAAACAACGATTGAACCAAACCTTCAGGCGCAGGCCGAAAATGTATTGCGCAAGCGCTTGGCTGACAACGCCAAGAAATTGAATGTGTCGCAAGGGGCCATCATCACCATGGATGGCACAGGTGCGGTGCGTGCGCTTGTGGGTGGCCGCAGCTATAAGCGCAGCCAGTTCAATCGCGCCACGGAAGCCAAGCGCCAACCGGGCTCAGCCTTCAAGGCCTTTGTTTATTTGGCGGCACTTGAAAATGGCTATCGTCCGGATTCCGTCGAAGTTGATGAACCCGTTCGCATCGGCAATTGGAGTCCTGAAAATTATAAGCGCAAATATCTAGGCCCGGTGTCGCTTGACCAAGCCTATGCGCTGTCGCTCAACACCGTTGCGGCCAAACTCACGCAAGCGGTTGCTCCAAGCAGTGTGACAAAAGTGGCCAAACGTTTGGGCATCACATCAAAACTTGGTCAAGATGCGTCGATTGCCCTTGGCACTTCGGAAGTGTCGCTGCTTGAAATGACAACGGCCTTCACACCCTTTGCCAATGGTGGGCAAGCAGTGGAACCTTATGTGGTGAAACGCATTCTCTCGCGTGATGGCAACGTGATTTATGAGCGTTCCGGCAGTGGTCTTGGCCGCGTGATTGGGGAACGTGAACTCGGTGATATGAATGCCATGATGCGGCAAGTGGTGACCACGGGAACCGGCACCAAGGCCCGCTTTGATGGTCAAGATATGGGCGGCAAAACTGGCACGTCGCAAGATTATCGTGACGCATGGTTTGTGGGCTACACGCCTTACCTTATCACCGGCGTATGGATGGGCAATGACGACAACACGCCAACCAAACGTGTGACAGGCGGTTCTTTGCCGGCATTGGTTTGGCATGATGTGATGCAACAGGCCCATGTGGGCATGCCGGAAATTGCCTTGCAAGGTGAAGCATCAGAACCCACACAAGTTGAAACACAAGTGTCGAGTGCCGATGTGAATGAAGTTGTCGAAGCTTCTCCACCTGTTGCACCACCAACAACTCAACCTGATGTGCGCAAGGCCAAAAAGAAGAAGCGCGAGCGCGGATTATTGGCGCGGATTTTTGGAAGTCGGCAAGAATAGATTTGAATGTGAAGCGCATGCTTCGAGGCATTGCCATGCAATGCACCTCAGCATGAGGGTGTGTTATTGTCCCTCACCCTGAGGTGCGAGCAACGCGAGCCTCGAAGGGCCGCTCAACTTCAATCACAACCCGTGATGCAGTGTATGTCCGTGAAGCTTCAGCCATTGCTTGGCGTCTCTGGTTTTGCTGCAATTCGACAACACCAAGCGCCAGAAACGTGGCCCATGATTCATCTCACGTAAATGCGCCACTTCATGGGCGGCAACATAGTCCAACACAAAGGGCGGTGCCAAAATCAACCGCCACGAATAAGACAGGCAACCATCTGCCGTGCATGAACCCCAACGGCTTTTCTGGTCGCGCACGGTGAGCTTGTTAAACCGCGTTTCCATTTTCGCTGCATAGTGCAACGACGCCAGGCGCAAATCCTTGTCGGCCTCTTGCTTCAACCAATCAATTAAGCGGCGTTGCCAATGGGCTTCACCACCGGGAACATGTAGCATCTGCGTTTCAACATCATGGCGCACCAGCCCACGCAATTTATCAACCACGCAAATTTGCACGGGCACACCACGCAACATGATGGTGTCAGACGTTTGCTCCGCAAGTTTGCGGCCACGATGGGCAAGCGTGTTTTGAATCCAGAGTTTCGACGTATCGAGGAATGCTTTGGCTGACACCAAGCTTTGGCGCTTCGGCATTGTCAGCGTGAAGCTTTCGCCGTCCCGCGCCAGCCGCAATACCATGCGCCGCGATGTGGCGTGGCGCTTTGGCTTTATAACAATCGAGGTACCATCAATCTCAATCAACAACTCAGGTAGCGGAGCCGCAACGGGTGGGCTGCGCTTGCCGAATAGTATCTGCCGCAATGGCAGCATCAATTAAACCTTGTTGTGCTGGCTGGTGAAGGCGTTGATCACCGGCACCACATCCGAGATGAATTTGCGACCTGAAAACACGCCGTAATGCCCCACACCTTTTTGCACATGGTCAGCCTTCATATCGTCGGGCAAGCCACTGCACAGTTTTTGCGCGGCCTGGGTTTGGCCGGGGCCTGTAATGTCATCCCGCTCACCTTCAATTGTCAGCAGCGCTGTTTCGGTGATGTCAGCCATATCCAAGGGAATATCACGGTAGTGATAGGTGTTCAGTGCCAAGCTTTGCTTGATGAATACACGGTCTACGGTTTGCAGATAAAACTCGGCGCTCAAATCCATCACCGACATATATTCATCGTAGAAGTCTTGCAGTTTTTCCGCTGACTTGTGCTCACCTTCAACTACATGCCAGAACATATCGCGGTGCGCCGTCACATGGCGGTTGGCATTCATCGACATGAAGCCTGCGAGTTGCAAGAAGCCCGGATAAACCAGACGACCTGTGCCTGCATGCCCGGCAGGCACTTCGCTGATCATATTATTCTTGAACCAGCCCAAGCCCTTTTCCTGCGCCAACTTGTTGACGGCGGTTGGGTTGGAGCGCGTATCAACAGGACCACCCATTAACACCATGCTGGTGGGGGCCAGATTATCTTTGCGGGCATTCATCAAAGCCACAGCGGCAAGCACGGGCACGGAAGGCTGGCACACAGCCATCACCGTTGCAGGCTCGCCCAAATGATGCAGCATCTCAATCACATAATCCGTGTAATCATCGAGATCAAAAGTACCCGCATCCGCTGGCACATTGCGGGCATCAGACCAATCCGTCACATAGACGTCATTTTCGGGGAGCATGCCTTCCACAGTGTTGCGGAGCAGCGTTGCGAAGTGGCCCGACATGGGGGCCACGATCAATAATTTTTTCTGGGGCTTGTCGAAACCCACTTTGCGGAAATGCAGCAAGCGGCAAAATGGCTTTTGCCAGACTGCATGTTCTTCCACATCCATAAGACCATCTGCCGTCAACACATGGTCAATGTCAAAGCTTGGCTTGGCATAGCGGCGCGTGAAGCGCTCGAACATATGCAGCGACGCTTTGGCTTGACGGCCAAAAGCCGTGTCACTCAAAGGGTTCGATGTGTTCAGCCAAAACTCGGTTCCGGCACGGGCGGCATGGCGAAAAGGTGCCATGGCGGCATGTTGCATTTCAAAGAATTGATAAAGCATTGGCCTTGTGGCCCCCAATCTGAACACGTGTGTTGCAGTGCAATATATATCCTCGACCTTGCGGGTTAACAAGGCTTTAAGCTCCAATCGGCACCCCGACTTGTGGCTAAGTCCGGCCCAAAGCTGTTTTCAGCCCTGTTGCCAGTGCTTTAGAGTCGGTTGTGTAACTAAAATGTTTGAGGAATTTGCCGTCAGCCCCCATCAAATAAATGATAGACGAGTGGTCCATGAGGTAATTTGCAGGGTCTTTGGGGTTTTCTTGCTTGGCAAAGAACACCCGATAGGCTTGCGCCATGGCCGCCACTTGATCGGCAGAACCTGTCAAACCCACAACATTGTCACCGAAATTACTGACGTAATTAGCCAAAACCTCTGGCGTGTCGCGGGCCGGATCAATGCTCACCAAAATCGGTTGAATGTCTTTTCCAGCTTCACCTAAATCCGCAATGGCCGCCGTCATCACTTGCAATTCCGTTGGGCAAATATCAGGGCAGAATGTGAAGCCGAAAAACAACAACATGGGCTTGCCGCGAAAGTCTTTATCGGTGACGGTGATGCCCTTGTGGTTGACCATGGTGAAAGGCCCGCCCACCAATGCCACGCCGCTACCCGTGGAGACAGTGCGCGACGACAACAAGGCATAGCCACCCAAAGCTGCCGCCAGCAGCAGAATGACAATTCCAAAAATCTGAGAAGGGCGAAGGGTGTTTTGCATGGTGTGATGACCTAGTCTAACATGGGTGCAAAGGAAACGGCCTTGGCAAAAGTGTCACGGCCTTGTGATACAGCACTGCATGACGGACATCTTACGAAATCTCACGCCGCGCCTTTTAGGCATCGGCCAGCAACAAACCCCTATTCGTTTGCGCACGCTGGTGCGTTTGCGCTGGTTGGCCGTGATTGGCCAAACCTTCACGGTGCTGTTTGTATCTTTTATCTTAGGTTACCAACTGCCCTTTGCCGCCTGCCTTGCCGCAATTGCCTTGTCAGCATGGATCAATGTGTTTTTGACGTTGCGTTGGCGTGCGGGGCAAATCCTTTCCACACGCGCAGCAGGCTTGCTGCTGGCTTATGATGTGGTGCAATTGGCATTGCTGCTTTACCTCACAGGTGGCCTCGAAAACCCCTTTGCCTTTCTCTTTCTTGTGCCTGTTACAGTTTCGGCAACATCGTTGTCACTGCGGTGGACATTTGCACTTGGAAGCATGGCATTTGTGTTTTCATCATTGCTATCCGTATACCACCTGCCACTGCCATGGTTTGCGGGAGAAACCGTTGAACTTCCCAAAAACTACGTCGCAGGCATGTGGATTGCCATTATGTGCGGCACTGGGTTCTCCGCCATATATGCGCGGCGCATGGCTGAGGAAACGCAAATGATGTCAGCAGCCCTCACCGCTACGGAAGTGGTGCTGGCGCGCGAACAACGCCTGTCAGCGCTGGATGGTTTAGCCGCCGCTGCTGCCCATGAATTGGGAACCCCTTTGGCTACGATTGCTTTGGTCGCCAAGGAACTCAAGCGCGAGTTTCCAAAGATTTCTCCGCATACGGAGGATATTGACTTGCTCATCAGCCAAACCGCACGGTGTCGCGAAATCCTGGCGAAACTTTCAAATCGCGAACAGGCTGAAGATACAATTTATGGCCATGTTAAAATCTCATCATTGCTGGAAGACCTTGTGGCCCCTTTGCGCGGCTCGGACGTGACCATCGAGGTGAATTGCTTGGCCGAAGGTGTGGAAACGCCGGAGCCCGTATTGCGGCGTAACCCCGGGCTTTCCTATGGACTTTCAAACATTCTGGAAAACGCCATCGACTTTGCGGAATCGCGCGTCACCATCAATGCCACATGGACAGCGGCAAACATTGTGCTGCGTGTGACGGATGACGGCCCCGGTTTTAATGAATTTATCTTTGACCGATTGGGCGATCCTTTTGTGACCACGCGCCCCGGCTATGACAATGCCGTGGATCCTGAAGAACCCAAAGGCCACGAAGGCATGGGGCTTGGTCTGTTCATTGCCAAAACATTGCTTGAACGCTCAGGTGCTGCCGTGGCCTTGTCCAATCGTAAACAGCCCGACCATGGTGCTGATATTCGTCTGCAATGGCCGCGCAGCAGCATTGATGTTGCGGCATTAACTGCAAAAGCACTTGACCCTAAACCGTCCCAGCGCCAATGACGTATAGAGAATAGAAAATGATACATCCCCAAGACAAAACACTTCTGCTCGTTGATGACGACAAACCCTTTCTGACCCGCTTGGCGCGGGCCATGGAAACGCGCGGCTTTGCGGTGCGCATGGCCGATACGGTGGCTGAAGGAATTGCCGAAGTGAAATCACAACCGCCCGGCTATGCCGTGGTGGATTTGCGCTTGGGCGACGGCAATGGTTTGGATGTGATCGAAGCGCTGCACGCTGCACGTCCTGAAGCCCGCGTTGTGGTGCTCACAGGCTATGGCAATATTGCCACGGCTGTGACGGCTGTGAAGTTGGGCGCTATTGATTATCTCGCCAAGCCTGCCGATGCTGATGCTGTCTATGGTGCGCTGATGTCGGAAACGGCAGAAGCCCGCAATGCACTGCCAGAAAACCCCATGTCGGCTGACCGTGTGCGCTGGGAACACATTCAACGGGTGTTCGAGCTCTGCAATCGCAATGTCTCGGAAACCGCGCGCCGGCTCAACATGCACCGCCGCACGCTGCAACGGATTTTAGCCAAGCGCGCGCCGAAGTAAATCTCCCCCTACGGATCCCATAATCCGTGCAGCCTTTGCGCGGCCACGCGACCGAATGATACCGTAATCGCCTTCCGCCGTGCTGCCACCAGCGGATGGCTGGGGGCTGGCCTTAAAATTTCAGCGCCATATTGATCAGCCACAACCAACCCCGCATCTTCTGGCAAGATTGATGCATCCAGCGTCGGCGGCACAGCGAAAAACAGTTGGTCACAATAGGCACGATATTCCGGCCACTTCACATCCACATAAAAGTCTTCCGGCGAAGACTTAATTTCCACAATCCATATCGTGCCATCGGCTTTTAAAGCAGCCACATCGGCCCGCCGCCCAGTTGCCAGTGTGAACTCCGTCAACACCGCAAAACCGTGGGCTTTCAGCAAACGGCATAGCCCCCGCTGAACACCCGCCGCCGTGACCGATTGACGGCCATCAGGTTGGGGTGGGAGATAGTTGGGTGAAGGTCCGGTTTCTGACATTTGCCTGTTGCAGCGTTTGCGTTTCGCCCTATTCTCCCGTGCAACAAGGCTCCGGTCAACAGGGGCTAAAAATTTGGGAGCGAAATAATGCAGGGCTTACTGTCCCTCAGTCGCGGCATTGATGCTGTCACGGGATTTATTGGCTACCATGTGCGCTGGCTTGTTCTGGGCGCAGTTCTGGTGAGTGCCGCCAATGCATTCATCCGCAAGATTTTTGATTCAAGTTCCAACGCATGGCTTGAAATGCAAACGCTGCTGTTCGGCATCGCATTTATGTGTGCCGCCGCCTATGTGCTGCAAAAAAACGCCCATGTGCGCATTGATGTTGTGTCCAGTCGCTTGAAAAAACGCACGCGGGATTGGATTGATTTGTTCGGGCATTTGTTCATGCTAGCACCCCTTTGCATCATCATGGTCTGGCTCTCGGGCCCCACCTTTATGGAGGCCTTCATTGACGATGAAGGCTCAAGCAACGCAGGCGGGCTGCCCGTTTGGCCCTATAAGCTTTTCGTCCTCGTTGGGTTTCTCTTATTGTTTGCTCAAATGATTTCTGAGGTCATCAAACGCATTGCCGTATTGAGCGGTCATGTGCATGAAGATGACGAGCATGAAAGCAGCAATGCAGCGACAACTTTGATTGATGAGGCGAAGTGATGCTTGAACTCCTCGCCCAAAACCTCGCACCCATCATGTTCGTGTCGCTGGTGGCCTTCTTACTGATGGGCTATCCGGTTGCGTTTTCGCTGGCGTCAAATGGATTGGCCTTTTTTGTGTTGGCAACAATCTTGTCGCCCTATTCCGATACCATCACCTTGGATTGGCCTTTGCTCGGCACCTTGCCGGGGCGCGTGTTGGATGTGATGCGCAATGACCAGCTTCTGGCCATTCCGTTTTTCACCTTCATGGGCATTATCCTAGAGCGATCCCGCATGGCGGAAGACTTGCTTGAAACCGTCGGCCAGTTGTTCGGCTCGGTGCGTGGTGGATTGGCCTATGCCGTTATTTTTGTCGGCGCCTTGCTCGCCGCGACCACGGGTGTGGTTGCGGCCTCCGTGATGGCCATGGGTTTGATCTCGCTGCCTATCATGTTGCGCTATGGCTATGACCGTTCATTGGCCACGGGCGTTATCACGGCGTCCGGCACTTTGGCGCAGATTATTCCCCCCTCACTGGTTTTGATCGTGTTGGCGGACCAGTTGGGAACTTCAGTTGGCGATATGTATTCTGCGGCTTTGCTGCCGGGTTTGATGTTGGTGGCACTCTACGCGCTTTATGTGTTGGGCGTTACCATTTATCGCCCTGCCGCCGCCCCTGCATTACCGCCCGAAGCACGAACACTTGGCAAAGGTGGCGGGCAATTATTGCTGCTTATTTTGGCAGGCATCATCATTGGTGTTTTGAGCTGGTACCTGCTGACAGGTGTGGTCAAGCGCGGTGAAGCCGTTTGGGGTGCCACGATCGCGGCCACATTGATTTATCTTTACACCTATCTTGATGAGCGGCTCGGCTACAACAAGCTGAAGCGCTTAACGCAGCAAGTCATCTTCGTGTTGATGCCGCCTCTGGCTTTGATCTTCTTGGTGCTCGGCACCATTTTCATTGGCCTTGCCACACCAACGGAAGGTGGGGCCATGGGGGCTACGGGTGCCATGCTTTTGGCCTGGGCCAAGCGCCGCATGAATTTTGCATCATTGAGTGATGCACTCGATGCCACCACAAAACTGTCGTGCTTTGTGTTGTTTATTCTGGTGGGCAGCCGTGTGTTTTCACTCACCTTCTATGGCGTTGAAGGCCATAAATGGGTGGAGCATTTGTTCCTTAATCTTCCCGGCGGCGAATGGGGCTTTTTGATTGCCGTCAACGTGTTAGTCTTTGTGCTGGGCTGCTTCATCGACTTTTTTGAAATCGCCTTCATCGTTATTCCGCTTTTGGCACCTGTGGCCAAGGCACTGGGCATTGATCTTGTGTGGTTCGGCATCATCATTGCCATGAACATGCAAACAAGCTTTTTGACACCACCTTTTGGCTTTGCGCTGTTCTACATGCGCTCGGTTGCACCCATTAAAGATTACATCGACAAAGTGACGGGTAAATCCATTGCGGGCGTTCCCACGACGCAGATTTATAAAGGGGCCGTCAATTTCATCATTCTGCAATTGATTATGGTTGCTGTTGTCATGGCCTTCCCGCGCTTGGTTGTCCCTGAAAAGGCTGCGGAGATTGATACCAAGAATATCCAAATCGAACTGCCGCCAGCGGGCGTTGAGGGCGGCGATCTCGTCATTCCAGGTGCACCCGATCTCAGCCAACCGCCGTCGTTTGACTGACAAAAAAAGGCCCGCACGTCGCGGGCCTTTTCAATTCAATTGGCAGAATGATTACAGCATCTTCTTGCGCTGTTGGTTCATCATGAAAGTGTCGAAGGTATTTTCCGAAACCTGCTGCCACAAATAAGCATCCGCACGGTAAGCCATCACAGCGTCATGCACTTTCTTGAATGCTGCGTTGGTGCCTGCAATTTCCGCATAAGTTTCCTTGGCGGCATTGAAGCAGGCTTCCATCACATCTTGTGGGTAAGGGCGTAATACAGCGCCTGCACCCACAAGCTTCTTCAAAGCTTCTGGGTTCTTGGCATCATACTTCGCCAGCATGTCAGCGTTGGCTGCTTGCGAAGCTGATTTGATGATGGATTGATAAGCAGGCGGCAGTTCCGCCCACTTTGCCGTGTTCACCATGTTGTGCAGCATGGCGCCACCTTCCCACCAACCGGGATAGTAATAGAACTTGGCCACCTTGTAGAAGCCGAGCTTTTCGTCATCATAGGGGCCAACCCATTCAGCCGCATCGATAGTGCCTTTTTCGAGTGATGGATAAATATCACCGCCAGCAATTTGCTGGGGCACAACACCGATTTTGAAATCACCTTGCCGCCGAAACCGCCGATGCGCATTTTAACGCCCTGCATGTCAGCCACGGATTTGATTTCCTTCGAGAACCAACCGCCCATTTGCGCACCCGTGTTGCCGCATGGGAATGCGATCAGGTTCTTGGTGCCGTAGAATTCATTCATCAAGTCAATACCGCCGCCATGATACATGAAGGCGTTTTGTTGACGGGCATTCAGGCCAAATGGAACGGCGGTGCCGAAGGCATAGGTCGGGTCTTTGCCCCAATAATAATATGAAGCGGTGTGGCACATTTCGATGGAGCCCTTGCCCACTTCATTGGCCGCTTCAAGGCCTGGTGCGATTTCGCCTGCTGGAAACACTTGAATTTGGAATTTGTTGTCGGTGGCTTCAGCGACATATTTCGCGAAGGTTTCAGCCGCGCCGAAAATAGTATCAAGCGCTTTTGGAAAGCTTGAGGTTAAACGCCATTTCAATTCCGGTTGAGATTGAGCAATCGCTGGCGATGCGACGGCGGCTACGGCACCGGCTGTTGCAACACCTGCATTTTTGAAGAATTTACGACGATGCATTGAAGTCCTCCCAGTTGTTTTACCTTGGGCTTGGAAGCCGAAAGCTAACGGGCACTATACGTGCCTAAAAGGCGGAGGCAATACGCCTTATTGGGGACGTTTAATCTTCGTCGAACTTGCGCGTGACCAAGTCTTCGAGTGCTGACATGGCGGCTTCGGCTTGCGGGCCTGACACGTCCACAACGATGCTGGTGCCGATGGAGGCCGCCAACATCATCAAACCCATAATCGATGTGCCGGGAACGGTTTGACCGTCGCGGGACACTGTGATGCTTGCGTCAAATCCTTCAGCACATTTCACGAATTTGGCAGAGGCGCGGGCATGTAAACCTCGCTGGTTGGTGATGTTCATTTCACGTGTAATGGTCGTCAAATCAGTCCCCCAAAACTTGACTGGCGATATTGATATATTTGCGGCCCGCATCTTGTGCAGCGGCAGCGGCTTTGTGCAAATTGCAATCAAGGCGAATGCGCGCGAGCTTTACCAACATGGGCAAGTTTAATCCGGCCACCACTTCAATTTTGCCTTCCTGCAAAAGTGAAATGGCAAGGTTTGAAGGCGTGCCGCCAAACATGTCGGTGAGAATAATAACGCCTTCGCCAGTTTCAACACGAGTCACGGCTTCAGCAATTTCATTACGGCGGGAATCCATGCGGTCGTCGGGGCCAATACAAATGGCCTCCACCTGGGGCTGCTTGCCCACCACGTGCTCCATGGCGTGAATGAATTCTTCGGCCAAACGGCCATGGGTGACAATCACCAAGCCAATCATGCCGCAGCCACCTTAAATCGCATTCAACGCCCCTTTTCGATCACGCCTATTCAGACGTGGGTCACGCTGTTTACGCTGCTCTGATGGTGTCGGCAAGCTCTGCTATTCAAGCT
This sequence comes from uncultured Alphaproteobacteria bacterium, assembly GCA_963779145.1. Classification (GTDB taxonomy): domain Bacteria; phylum Pseudomonadota; class Alphaproteobacteria; order Rhizobiales; family Aestuariivirgaceae; genus Aestuariivirga. Next base: position 172,538 of record CAVZXJ010000040.1, on the reverse strand, counting down.
TTTTGAGTGTGCTCCAAGCCACCCGCACGCGACTGGCAGCCGAGGGTTTAGAGGCGTCGATTTCAATCTGTGGCAGTGATACGCCGAGAATATCTGTACGCATGAGAGCCTCTTCAGGCATACGTTCAATTTCAGCAGCAGGCTTCAAATCGACCACCAGTACCACCTTAACATGCTCGCGCGATGGCACCTTCACAATGCCTTGCCCGCGCACTTCGAGCAAACCTCTAATGGTTGAAGGTGCAGCGGCATAGAGTTGATCGCCTTCAACAGTCAGTGCTGTCTGATCATCCGCCACCAAAACCGTTGCTATATTTGCATTCGTCAAACCGTTACCCGCAGTTTCCAACAGTTGAAGTGCAAGGTCAGATTTTCCAGCGCCACTGCCGCCACGAATGAGCACGCCCGTGCCATTCAAGCTGACAGTCGTTGCGTGCACGATGAGCGCCATGACTTAGCGGCCCTCAGGCTTGGATGATTCCAATGCAGGCAATTGCACCAGGAACCTTGCACCTTGGATTGGTCTTTCACCTTCCGCATTGGCGCGGCCCAATCGATTTTCAGCCCAGATGCGGCCTTTGTGTGCCTCAACAATCTGGCGCGAAATGGCAAGGCCAAGCCCCGAATTATTGCCAAAACTTTGTTCTGGTCGATCCGTGTAGAAGCGCTCAAACACCCGTTCCAAATTTTCAGGGCGAATGCCGGGGCCTTGGTCTTCCACGCGTGCCTCAATCACATGGCCGGCACGGCGCAAGCGCACATTCACTTTGCTGCCCGCTGCCGTGAACGAGCGCGCGTTGTCGATCAAATTACGGAACACTTGCGAGAGCCTAGAGTCCTGCCCATTGATGAGATAGGCGTCATCGGCACTCAGACCTTTGTGCGGCGCTTGAATATTTAATACCACGTCAGCCATGTCAGGCTTGGCCAATTCATTCGACATGGTGGTGATGTTGGTCAATAATTTTGCCAAGTCCGTGGGGCGAGATTCTGTTCGCGCCAATTCCGCATCAAGCCGCGATGCATCGGAAATATCCGTAATCAAGCGGTCCATGCGTTTCACGTCTTGCTTCACAATTTCAATCAAGCGGTCGCGCTGCTCATCTTTCTTGACGAGTTGCAGCGTCTCAACCGCACTGCGCAATGACGTCAACGGATTTTTCAGTTCATGGGCCACGTCGGCGGCGAAGGCTTCAATGGCATCGATACGATTGTAGAGTGCACCCGTCATGTCACGCAATGAACCCGAGAGATGGCCAATTTCATCTTTACGGGTTGAGAAGTCTGGAATTTCAACGCGCTTGGAAATACCACGCCGCACCTGTTGGGCAGCAGCCGACAATTTGCGAATGGGGTTGGCAATGGTGCTGGCCAGTAACATCGACAACAACAGTGTGACCAATGACGCCAAGCCAAATGTATAAAGCACCACTTGCCGCTCAGCCCGCAACACGTCGTCAATTTCACCACCTTGGTTTGACAGTACAAGGGCTCCCAGCACAGCGCGATAACGTTGCACGGGAACTGCCACCACAACGATGATTTCGCGGTTTTCGTCCAGCTTCACTTGGCTGACACTGGCACCATTCAAAGCCGCCGCAACTTCAGGCGACGCTTTGTTATTGTCGATGCCATATTCGGTACGCACCGGATAATCATAGCCAAACAAATAGGTCAGCAAACGGTTCCAGCGGCGCTCCAGCAGCGGTACATTTTCATCTGTGGGTTTATTATCAACAGTCTCAATAATATCGCCGCCATAGATGAAACGACTGTCCACCACCAAGCTGCCATCGCCATCAATGATTTGTGCGCGGTTTCCCGTATTGGCCAAAAGCCGCCGCAACACCGGGCCTGCGGTTTCAGGGTTGATCGGAAAATCCAATCCATCGGGCTGTTCGGTTTCGCCTGCTGGATCGGTTCCTTCATCCAGTGAATTGGGATCAATCACAATCGAACCCGTATCTGCCGTGGCTGAGCCTGCAATAGCAGCCGCAATAATTTGGGCTTGCGTACGCAACGATTGAGCGCGCGCTTCAATCAAGCTTTCGCGGAATTGATTGAAGTACAAAATGCCGAGCGCCAAAATGACGAGGCCTAAAAGATTGATTAGAAAAATGCGGGCAATCAAACTGCCGGGGGCAAATCTGCGCCAAAAGCCACCAACGGGCTTGACGTCGGACACAAGACTATCCTGCAACTCCGCATCATCAATGTCAGAGCGTTCAGCTAAGTCGGTGGGTTTGGTTGTGTCCAACATCAAAAAATAAAGTGCCGCCGTTTAGGCGGCACTGCAAGATTATTGTTCTTTGAAGCGATAGCCGACGCCATAAAGCGTTTCGATACCGTCAAAGGCTTCGTCCACTTGGTTGAACTTCTTACGCAGGCGCTTGATGTGGCTGTCGATGGTGCGATCATCCACATAGACTTGATCATCATAGGCCGCATCCATGAGCGCATCGCGTGACTTCACAATGCCGGGGCGTTGGGCGAGAGATTGCAAAATCAGGAATTCCGTCACCGTCAATACAACGGGCTTGCCTTCCCATGTGCAAGAATGGCGATCCGTGTCCATGGCCAGCTTGCCGCGCTCAATCACTTTGGCAGCTTCCGTGGGCTGCGCCGTTGAGTCTCGTGCAGCGGCGCGGCGCAATACGGCTTTCACGCGCTCCACCAGCAAGCGCTGCGAAAACGGCTTTTTGATAAAGTCATCGGCACCCATCTTGAGGCCGAAGAGTTCATCAATCTCATCATCTTTCGACGTCAGAAAAATAACGGGTAAATCGGTTTTCTGGCGAATGCGACGGAGCAATTCCATGCCGTCCATGCGTGGCATCTTGATATCGAAGATGGCCATATCAGGCGGATTATCTTGCAAACCTTGCAAGGCCGCAGCACCATCATTGTATTTTTGAACCGAGTATCCTTCAGCTTCCATGGCCATGCCAACGGAGGTCAAAATGTTGCGGTCGTCATCAACCAATGCGATTGTCGGCATTTTCTTGTTCATTCCTGTGTTTATCCTTTTGCCGTGGTAGGTATGAAAGTGGAACAAATTGTGGCAGACCTTATAGGAAATTTTGGAGGGGATTGCGAGTGCCGATGACTGACACGCCAAAACAAGAGGCCATGCGGGCTTCCGCAGCACTGTTGAAGGCCGGCGGAACGGGCAGTTTATCAGTCATTGACGTGACGGATGGTGCGCCTTTTGTGACCCTCGTCAACATTGCTGCCGATACGGAATTGCGCCCGCTGCTGTTGATCTCAAACTTGTCGCACCATACCAAATGTTTGAACGCCACCCCCCGCGCCAGCGTCATGTTGCACGCGCCCATCGCTGCCGAAGGTGACCCCATGTTGACCTTGCGCGTGACGGTGAGTGGCTCATTCATTCAAATCGAAGACGCTGAAGCCAAAGCTGCATTTCTGGCAAGCCACCCCTATGCGGATTTCTATGCTGGGTTTGGCGACTTCAACATCTGGCGCATGGACGCCGAACACGCCCACATCATCGCGGGGTTCGGCAGGGCTTATTCGGTGCGGTTCAAGGATTTGGCGGCACTTAACATTTAAAGCACCACATCCGCCATCGCGCTATTCCCAATCACCTCATCCGCATTCAGCATGTCGTTCGACGCTATCCAATTCTTTGCATAGGCTTCGTCGTGGCCATGCTCGAGAATGCGTTTGGTCAGGCGGCGTTCAAGTTCGGCTTTTGGCACATCGAGATAGATTGAAATGTCGAACAGTGGTTTGAGTGCGTCCCAAGGTTCGCGCTTCAACAGCACATACAAACCTTCAACAATGATAAAACGTGTGTTTGCACCAATCACGTCAGCCGCCGCGCGCGACAGTTCCATGTGTCGATCAAACACAGGAATTGCAATATCAGTTTCCCGTGCTTTGATGCGTTTGATCAGATGCACAAAACCCGGCGCGTCAAATGTATAATGCGCCCCTTTGCGGGCGCGGTGACCGCGGGCGTTCAACACCACGTCGTCGAAGTGAAAGCCATCCATGGGCACCACAACAGCCGTCTCGCTTTTGGCACCCAATGCTTGGCAAAGTTCAGCCGCAAATGTGGTTTTGCCAGAGCCGGGCGCCCCCGCAAGGCCGATGATGTAGCGTTTTGATTGTCCCGCCCTTGCAATTACATCAAGGGCGAGTTCGGTTGCTTGCACCTTAACCCATCAGCTCCGGTGGTGGGGCTTTGGCACCCGTCATGAAAGCCACGGCGTCGGACATGGTGAAGTCCTTCGGGCTTACGGTGCACAGACGCTTGCCGAGGCGATGAATGTGAATGCGATCTGCCACTTCAAACACGTGGGGCATGTTGTGCGAAATGAGCACGATGGGAAGGCCACGCTTTTTCACGTCTTGAATGAGTTCCAAAACGCGGCGGGATTCTTTCACGCCGAGTGCTGCTGTTGGTTCATCCAAAATCACAATTTTCGAACCGAATGCAGCGGCACGCGCCACCGCAACACCTTGACGCTGACCGCCCGACAAGGTTTCGACGGGTTGCGAAATATTCTGAATGGTCATCAACCCCAATTCAGACAATTTATCACGTGCAAATTTCTCCATGGCCTTGCGGTCAAGCAGTTTGAGCCAGTCACCCATAAAACCCTTCGCACGAATTTCGCGGCCCATGAACATGTTGTCGGAAATGGACAAGGCAGGTGACAGCGCCAAATTTTGATACACCGTTTCAATGCCGGCCTTGCGCGCATCAAGCGGTGACTTGAAGTGCAACACTTCGCCATTCATTTTGATCTCACCTTCATCAGGCGTGACAGCACCGCAGATGGCCTTGATCAACGTGGACTTGCCAGCGCCGTTATCGCCGATCACCGCCAAAATTTCATTTTGGTAAAGGTCGAAGTTGGCATGGTCAAGCGCCGTCACGCGACCATAGCGTTTCACCAGATTGCGCGTGGTCAACAGTGGTTCAATGGTTGCAACTGGCTTTGCAACTGCGGCCACTTTGACCATGGTCGCGCGTGCTGCAGGTTTTTTTGCAGCGACCTTCTTGGCCGCTTTTTTGATGACTTTCTTTGCCATGATTAAGCCGAAGCCTTTCTGATCCATTGGTCAATTGCAACGGCGGCGATGATGAGGAAGCCAACCGTAAAATCCTGCCACAACACGTCAACGCCTGAAAGCGACAGGCCGTTGCGGAACACGCCCACAATCAATGCACCAAGCACCGACCCCACAATGGAACCGCGCCCGCCGAACAATGACGTTCCCCCAATCACCACAGCGGTGATGCTATCGAGGTTTGCGGTTTCACCCGCCAATGGCGTCACGGTGCCGCCCACACGGCCGATCAAAACGAAGGCCCCAAAGGCTGCAATAACGCCAGCAACGGTATAAACCGAGCGCAGCATCTTGTCGGTTTGAACACCTGCGAGAAGTGCCGATTCCGTGTTGTCACCAACCGCGTATACGTGGCGGCCCCAAGCGGTGCGGTTCAGCATGTACCAGATTAAAATTGCGAGAAGAATAAAGCACACACCACCGATTTTAAGTGTGGCGCCTGAGAACAGGCTTTCCTTATCCACGACCTTAAACACGTCCCAGCCCATGAAAATGAGATTGGGCGCAATCTTTTCTGTGTCAGTCGCGCGGATAGATTCGGACTTCGAATACCAAATCTTTAAAGCGGAAAAAATGTAAAGCGTACCAAGCGTCACGATGAAGGGCGGTAATCGCAATCGTGTCACGAAGATGCCGTTGAGATAGCCCATGGCCGCACCGGCAAAGCCACCAGCCATAATGGCGACTGGCACCGGTAATCCCGAATGCACGGCAAGTTTACCCATAACAATGGAAGACAGCACCATGATAGCGCCAATCGACAAATCGATACCTGCTGTCAAAATAATGATGGTTTGAGCAATGGCGATGATCCCAATCACCGTCACCTGCTGAAACACAATCGAGAGATTATTGGCGGTAAAGAAACGACCGCCCGAGGTAAAGCCGAATACAAAGATTGAAAGCAGCAACACGAACACTGGAATGGCTGTATTATAGTTCTGCAAGAAATTCCGCAGCGTCAATAGCGGATGTCTTGGCCTGCACTTCAAATTCCGCCACCTTGGTGTCAGCCTTGTTCAGTGTGGCCTCAAAATCTGAAATGACTTTGGTGGCTGATCCCTGATCGCTCATGTCCCGTCCCTTTGCCCTAAAACATCCAGCGGTTTTTCCGCCTTTACATATTATGAAGGGCGACCATAACAGCCGCCCTTCACAAATATCAACTCAGAATTTCTGAGGCGACTGTATTAGCCCCAGCAGATCTTTGCACCTTCAGCCGAAGTGATTGAAGGAACGCCTTCAACTGGCTTGTCGGTGATCAGCTGCACGCCGGTGTTGAAGTAGTTCAAACCGTCGGAGTTTGCTGGCTTGGTGCCATCTTTTGCGAAAGCAGCAACGGCTTCTACGCCCTTGGATGCCATCAACAATGGGAACTGCATGGAGGTTGCACCGATGATGCCATCGGTTACAGACTTCACACCTGGGCAGCCGCCGTCAACTGAAACGATGATGGCTTGCTTTTCCTTGCCTGCTGCCTTCATGCCTTGGAAGGCACCTTCAGCGGCTGGTTCGTTGATCGTGTAGATCACGTTCATGTCTGGGTTCTTGGCCAACAGGTTTTCTGCAGACTTCAAACCACCTTCTGGGTTTGCACCCGAAGATTCATGACCGATCACGCGGGTATCTGTTTCTGAACCCATAACTTTCAGGTCAGGAACTTCGATGCCGAAGCCCTTGAGGAAGCCTGTGTCGCGGGCAACGTCAACCGAGATGTTGTCCTTGTTGATGTCGAGCATGCCGATCTTGGCATTCTTTACACCGTCTGGACCCAAGGTTGCAGCAGCCCACTTACCGATGAGAAGACCAGCTTCGAAGTTGTCGGTTGCGAAGGTTGTGTCAGCAGCTTCAGCATCGCCAATTGGCGTGTCGAGAGCGATAACCAACAAGCCAGCAGCGCGAGCAGCCTTCAATGCAGGAATAACCGAGTCGTTCGAAGCGGTGATCAAAATACCCTTGTTGCCACCGGCAACGCAGTTTTCAATGGCTTCGATTTGTGGAGCAGCGTCGCCGTCAACCTTGCCGGCAGCAGCGGTGAATTCAACGCCCAATTCCTTAGCCTTGGCTTCAGCGCCTTCCTTCATCTTTACGAAGAAGGGGTTGGTGTTGTTCTTGGTGATCAAGCAAACGCCACCAGCAGCCTGAGCTGTTGAAGCCAATGCGAACATGCCAACACCGATCAATGCAGTTTTAAGAATAGCTTTCACGTAAATTCCTCCCATGGATTTTCCCAGCAACAGCCGGGCTACGTAAACAATTAAAGCGCCACAAACTCCCGAATGGACCCGGGCACTGGCAATAAGATGAAACAAAATGCGGGGAGGAGTCAATAAGTAAATCGGCATGATTTATTTATTGACAGTCGCCCTTGAGCATCGCAGCTTGAGATTTGACCAAGGGGTATAAAGTCCAACCATGATGACGCCTGTGATAAGCGAGGAACGGCCAACGCGTCCGCAAAGCGGAATGCGCGGTTCATCGCAAACCGGCGTCAGGCTTTATAATGAGCGGTTGGTCATGTCGCTGGTGCGCACCCATGGTAGTTTGCCCAAGGCCGAAATTGCAAGGCTCACTGGGCTTTCCCCGCAAACAGTCTCAGTCATCGTGCGCCAACTCGAAAAAGAAGGCTTGCTGCTCAAGGGTGAAGCGCAAAAAGGCAAAGTTGGCCAGCCTTTGCAGCCCTTTTCACTGGCTCCTGAAGGCACTTTTGCCATTGGCTTAAAAGTGGGCCGCCGCTCTGGCGACTTGGTTTTGGTGGGTTTGGATGGTGTGGTGCGCAAGGCCGTGCATCACCCCTATCATTTTCCAACGCCGGAAGAATTTATGCGTTTTGCCAAACTGGGCATTGATGAATTGCTGGCGGATTTAACCCCCGCCCAACGCCAACGCATTTCCGGCATGGGTGTGGCCGCCCCTTTCGACATTTGGAAATGGGAAGAAGAAGCAGGTGCCTCCGCCAGTGTTATGGAAGCGTGGAAGCGTTTTGACTTGAATGCTGAATTGGCCGCCCTGTGCCCTTGGCCTGTCATTCCCTGCAATGACGCCACGGCCGCCTGCGCTGCTGAGCTACTTTTGGGGCGTGGCCGACAGTTCCGTGACTTTGCGTATTTCTACGTCGGCTATTTTATTGGTGGTGGCGTTGTTTTGAACGGCCATGTGTTCAATGGCCCCAAGGGCAATGCAGGTGCATTTGGCTCCATCCCTGTTCAACGCGCATCGGGTGGCACAGAACAACTCATCCGCTCGGCGTCACTCTATTTGCTGGAACGCCATTTGCGTGATGATGACCGCGATACGGGGCTGCTCTGGAAGAATGATGATGACTGGTCGCGCATTGGTGCAGGGCTTGATCGTTGGGTTGAAACCGCAGCCCGTGGCATTGCCCAAGCTTCAGCTGCAATCGCCGCCGTCAATGACCCTGCTGCCGTTATTATCGACGGTGCCATGCCACCCCATGTGCGGGCGCAATTGGTGGCCGCTGTTCGTGTTCATATGGCCCGCGTCAATACTGATGGTATCAATCCCTTTGTCATTTCAGAGGGCACGATTGGCATTCAGGCCCGCGCCTTGGGTGCTGCAAGTTTACCGCTGTTTGCCAATTTCATGGTGGACCGCGATGTGTTGTTAAAAGAGGAACTCTAAAATGCTAAAAGGCATCAACCCAATTTTGGGGCCAGAACTGTTGAAAATCCTGCGCGCCATGGGCCATGGTGACGACATCGCCATTGTTGATGGCAACTATCCCGCCGACACGGATGCCAAACGCTTGGTACGCATGGACGGCCTCGGCGTTACCGAAATTATGGATGCAATTTTGTCCGTCATGCCCTTGGATGAAATGGTGCCCGAAGCCGCCTGGCGCCCTGCTGCACATCTGGACCCCAAACGCATTGAACCCATCTTTGAGGAATTTGATAAGATCGTCGCCAAGCACGAACCCAAACAAAAAGTGCATGTGCTGGTGGGTGCCGATTTTTACAACAAGGTCAAAGGTTCTTACGCGCTCATCGCCACGACGGAGCGACGGCTGTACGGGAACATTGTGTTGAAGAAGGGTGTGATACATCCCTAGCAATCGCGTGCGATTGCGGAACCCCGCCTAGCAATCGCGTGCGATTGCGGAGCGGTTTTTCCAACTGGCTACCCCAAGCCACGTCATTCCAAACGCGCGTGTAGTGCAGCGAAAGCGCAGTGATCGTTTATAGGACCGACAGCTACATCATCCAACTCTCCCCTCCCTCGAGGGAGGGGCAGGGGTGGGTGTCAGCCACATGCGACAATGGTGCTTGCAGCCCACACCCGCCCCGTCTCGCGGCGCTACGCGCTGGGCGATCCACCCCGCCCTCAAGGTCGGGGACAACATGAGTCTGAAAATAATCCTTGACAACTCCCTATCTTAGGATTACATGCCAATCACCTCCAGCCATTGGGGTCCGGTTCATGACGGTGAGCCCGGATGGTTGGGGGTGGCAGGTCTGCGCTTGGGTGCTATCGTGGCATCTGGTCTCGGACCCCTGTAGTCGCCCCGGCAGCGTACTAAGGCGCTGTTCCCTATAGGTGGGCCAATGAACTTCCACGTGCCCTCTGGGTGTAAGTGAGGGAAGTTTGGGCTGACTGAGCGATCCAGGGAGAACATCTTGCCAAGCGTGGGGAAACCTGACGCACAACACCGCGACGTAAAGCCCGTCGCATACGCTGAGGGTTTCCCCATGCGTTTCCCTTATCTTCGGGGCATCGGAGATCGAAGCCGACGATCCGGCTTCTGTTCGGCACAGTCATGTCTTGATCATTGGAGCTAACCTTGCTTAACCCCTCGCCCATGCTGCTTGCCATCGATACCTGCTTTAACGCCTGTTCTGCTGCTCTTTATGATGAGGCGGAAAAGCGCGTTATTGCCTCTGACTATCAAGAGATGGAGCGCGGCCATGCCGAGGCTTTGGGGCCGATGATTGAGCGTTTGTTCGCGGCTTCGGGCACCACGCCAGATCAACTCAAACGCATTGCCGTTACCTATGGCCCCGGCACTTTTACGGGCCTTCGCATTGGATTGAGTTTCGCCAAAGGCATGGCGCTGGCGCTTGATATTCCGCTCGTCGGCCTCAACAGTTTGAAAGCCACAGCCCAACACACGACTGAGAAAGTTTTGATCGCACACAAGGCCGGCGGAACTGGGTTGTTCTATTGGACCAGCCCGCAAGGCCCAGCACTTGGATCTGCCGCAGACATTCAAGCCGCTGCGAAACAGCAAAACCGCAACGTCATCGGATCAGGTTTCGACGGCGGCAAAACTGTTTGGCCAGATGCTAAAATTTTTGCGGCCTTTGCCGCCAGTCTGCCCGTGACAGGTGAAAGCGTTGAGCCGCTTTACTTGCGCCCACCCGATGCAAAGCCATCGGTTTCACATTCAGCTTCAACAGCGCACATCCGCCATGCAACGGCATTAGACTTTGAAGCTATGGCTGAAATTCATGCTTTGAGTTTTCCACGCGGCTGGAGTGCGAACGAATTAGTCGACACACTTTCCATTCCCGGCGCTGGTGCTCTCGTCGTTGAACTGGCAGGCACGCTTTATGGCTTTGTGCAATTCCAATGGGTCGCAGGCGAAGCCGAGATTAACACCATTTGCGTGTCGCCCAATTATCGCCGCCAACATTTTGGCCGCGACCTTCTCGAAGGATTGTTGGCGCAACTTGAAACACTTAACAACGCAAAAAATATTCCTCGAAGTCTCGGCCCAAAACACAGCCGCACTTGGCCTCTATGAAGCTTACGGCTTCCAGCGCCAAGGCTTGCGCAAAGCCTATTACGCCGATGGCACCGACGCCATCACCATGGTCAAGGTACTTGCGTCTTGAGCGGTGCGCTTCTCGGAACATTGCGAGCGATTGTATTTGTGGCCATCACTTTGCCGCTCATGCCTTTGCAAATGTTGTTCCTCATCGCATGGCCAAACATGGCGCGGTGCTTCCCGCATTTCTATCATCGCTTCGTGCGCAAACTTTTGGGCATTACCCTCAACGTCAATGGCGCATTGCCCAACGGCGGTCAGTGCTTGATCGTATCCAACCACGTCTCATGGATTGATATTGTGGTGCTCAGTGCTGTTGCACCTTTGTCATTCGTGGCCAAACGCGAAGTGGCCACATGGCCGTTTTTTGGCTGGCTGGCGAAATTGCAGCGCACGGTTTTTGTCGATCGTGAACGCCGCCATTCCACCAAGCATTCCCGCAACGAATTGGAAACACGGCTGGCATTGGGTGATCGTATTGTGCTGTTTCCTGAAGGCACGTCGCATGATGGTGCATCAGTACTGCCGTTCAAATCCTCCTTCTTTGCAGCAGCCACTGCACCCGACATTTCAATTGTCCCCGTCACGCTGGTTTACAAGCAGCATTGGGGCCTGCCGCTGGCACGGCGCAATCGCGGGCTATTTGCATGGTATGCTGACATGGATTTAATCCCCCATCTTTGGGGCGCATTATGTGCCGGCCCTTTAACCGTCGATATTCTCATCCACCCTGCCCTCGATGTTGATACGGGCTTAAATCGCAAAGCTGCCACCGCCGTGTCCGAGCGCGTCATCCGTCGCAGTTTAGCTGCTGCCCTTCACGGGCGTCCCGTTTTGGAGTAGCAGGCAGCCATGACCAAGACCGCATATGTCAAAAGCTATGGCTGCCAAATGAATGTCTATGATTCCACGCGCATGCAGGAATTGTTGACGGCCCAAGGCTATGCCCAAGTTGATGCGCCGGACCATGCGGATCTCGTAGTGCTCAACACCTGCCATATCCGCGAAAAGGCATCTGAAAAAGTCTATTCCGAACTGGGCCGCGTGCGGGAATATAAAGCTGCTCGGCAAGCCTCCGGCCAAGATATGGTCATAGCCGTTGCAGGCTGCGTGGCCCAGGCCGAGGGCAAAGAAATTATCAAGCGCGACAAAAGCGTTGATCTGGTGTTTGGACCACAAACCTATCACCGCCTGCCAGCCATGCTGAAGACACACGCGGAAACGGGTCGACCGGTTGTTGAAACTGAGTTTTCGTTGGATGATAAATTTGAAGGCCTTGGCGGTGCTGCATCTCGTAAAGCACTGAAGCATGGCGTCGCCGCTTTTTTGACTGTGCAAGAAGGCTGCGACAAGTTCTGTTCGTTCTGCGTAGTGCCCTATACGCGGGGGCCGGAATCTTCCCGCTCGGTTTTGCAGATTATGGACGAAGCAAAAGCCTTGGCCGACAGTGGCGTTAAAGAAATCACTCTGCTCGGGCAAAACGTCAACGCTTATCACGGCAAAAACCTGAATGGTGAACTTGCCAGTCTTGCAGCACTCGTCACAAGCTTGTCATCCGTCACGGGCATTGAACGTATTCGCTACACCACCAGCCACCCACGGGACATGAGTGACGATTTGATTGCAGCCCACGCCGAACACCCAAAGCTGATGCCCTATCTGCATCTGCCGTTACAATCGGGCAGCGACAAGGTTTTGAAGGCCATGAACCGGGGCCACACGGCGCAGCACTATGTTGATCTTATCGCCAAAGTGCGCCACGCCCGCCCTGACATTGCCATTTCAGGTGATTTCATTGTGGGCTTTCCCGGCGAGACGGAAGCTGATTTTCAGGATACGCTGAACATTGCCAAAACCGTTGGCTACGCTTCGGCTTATTCTTTCAAATATTCGGAGCGCCCGGGAACACCCGCCGCTGACCGTAAGAGCCAAGTTCCCGAAGGCGAAAAGATGGACAGGCTTTATCGATTGCAGGCGCTTCTGGCCCAGCAACTCACGGATTTTAACACAGCTTGCATCGGGCGCACGTTATCTGTTCTCGTCGAAAAGCCAGGCCGCAATGTCGGTCAAATGATCGGTCGTTCGCCCTATCTGCAAAGCGTGCATTTTGATGGGGCACACATTCCCGTCGGAGCAATTGTGAACTGCCGCATTACGGGAACCATGCCCAATAGCCTTTCGGCAACAGTTGTGGAGTGATTTTCACAACCCTTGACGATGGCGATGATGCAACCCAATATATGCTTATAAGGAGATTCTGATCACTTGAGCCCACCAACCAGCGCCATAGCGGCCCACCCCTTGCGCAGCCATCCGCAGCAAGATGACCAGACCCTCACCCTCGCCTTTGATGATAACCGTTTGCTGCCCCACGTATTTGGGGAACACGACGAGCATTTAGCTTTGATTGAGCATCGCCTTGCGGTGGTGGTTACGCCCAAGGGCAATAAAGTCGCCATCCGTGGTGGTTCAATGGCGGCAGAAGATGCGCGCTCGGTCTTATTATCCCTCTATACCCGCGCCAGCCGTGGCCTTGATGTGACAAAGGGCGACGTGGATGGTGCCATCCGCATGATGCGCGCCAAGGACGAAGGTGCCAATGAAGCTGCCGTGCGCACGCGCCGAAAATCTGTCAACGCGCGTACGCCCAACCAGAAAATATATATCGATGCTATCCGCCGCAATGAATTGGTGTTTGGTATTGGCCCTGCAGGTACGGGCAAAACTTATCTTGCCGTTGCTTGTGCCGCCGAAGCTTTGATGAATGGCGAAGTTGACCGGATCGTGTTGTCGCGCCCTGCAGTGGAAGCGGGTGAACGCTTGGGCTTTTTGCCTGGCGACATGAAGGAAAAAATCGACCCCTATCTGCGTCCGCTTTATGATGCGCTTTATGACATGATGCCGCAAAGTTTGGTCGCAAAAGGTCTGGCCGAAAACCAAATTGAAATTGCACCACTTGCTTTCATGCGCGGACGCACGTTGTCCAACGCCTTTGTTATCCTCGATGAAGCGCAAAACACCACGCCGCAACAAATGAAAATGTTTTTGACCCGCCTCGGCGAAGGCAGCCGCATGGTTGTGACAGGTGATCCTACGCAGGTGGACTTGCCCAATAACATGACGTCTGGCCTGTCCGACGCTTTGGGCATTCTCAAAGGCGTCAAAGGCATCGAACAGGTGCATTTTGTTGCAGACGATATTGTGCGCCATGCTCTGGTGGGCCGTATTGTCGGTGCCTATGAAAAACAGGCAAGCAAGAATAAGCTTTCGAAATGACAACTGAAGTTCTCTTGGAAGAACCCGCATGGAATGTGTTGGGTAATGCGCAAGCTTTGGTCACAAGCGCTGTCAACGCAGCTTTCACGGGCAAGCCCTGTAGCGTTACCGTTCTATTGAGCAATGATGCCGAAATCCGCGAACTTAACAAGCAGTTCCGCAAAAAAGACAAGGCCACGAACGTGTTGTCTTTCCCAGCCTCGCTCATGCCAGTGCCGCCCGGCGAAATGGCCCACTTGGGCGATATTGTGCTGGCTTACGAAACCGTCGCGGCAGAAGCAGAGGACGCGCAAAAGTCATTAGCGCATCATGTGACACATCTTGTAGTTCATGGTACATTGCATCTTCTTGGTCACGACCATGAGGACGAGGGTGAAGCTGAAATTATGGAACAGAAAGAACGGGACATTCTGGCAAGCCTTGGCATTGCCGATCCCTACGCCACATGAGCAACGACAAAGTTACCGAAAATAAGAAGGCCCCGAACTTCCTCAATCGCCTGCGCCACCGCTTGGCCGGCAGCAAGGATTTGCGCGAAGATTTAGAAAGCGTGATTGAGAGCCACGCCGAAAATACGGGCGGTCCCGGCATGGCAGCCGATGCACGTTCGATGTTGGGCAATCTTCTGAATTTTCAAGATTTGCGTGTCAGCGATTTGATGGTGCCACGGGCTGATGTTGTTGGCATTGAAGAAGGTGAAACACTTCGCGCATTGCTCGACCGCTTTGTCGAAGCCAACCATTCGCGTTTGCCTGTCTATCGCGAAACCCTTGATGACGTGATGGGCATGATTCACGTGAAAGATTTTCTGCGTTGGATGAATGCCAAAGGGCGCACGTCAAAATCGAAATCGGTTGCCGGCATTTCGCTTTCAGCTTCAGAACTTTCAAGCACCATCAAAGGTCATCACAGCATTATTCGTGATGTGCTCTATGTGCCACTGTCGATGCCAGCGTCTGATTTGCTGTTCAAAATGAAATCTTCGCATGTGCATTTGGCCGTCGTTGTCGATGAATATGGCGGTACTGACGGTTTGGTTTCATTTGAAGATATTGTTGAAACCATTGTCGGTGAAATTTCAGATGAGCACGACGATGATGAAGATGATGTGCTGATCAAGAAGCAAAACGACACCACATGGATTGCTGACGCGCGTTTGGCAATTGCGACACTGGATGAAATGTTTGCAGTCGATCTTTTGCCGGATGATCAAGAAGACGAAGCAGATACATTGGGCGGCCTGGTCTTTGAAATGTGCGGCCGCGTTCCCGTGCGTGGCGAAGTTATCGTTCACGCCGCTGGACTTGAATTTGAAATTGTTGAAAGCGATCTTCGCCGGGTGAAGCGGGTGCGCATCCATGTCAAAAAAGAAAAGCCCGCAGAGAATGACCCTGCGGGCAATGAAACCGGTTAATGGCTGCGGCTGTTAGGCGATTGATTGCTCAATCCAGCTTTGCAATTGGTTCTTTGGCGCAGCACCAACCTTGGTTGAAGCCAACTTGCCGCCTTTGAAAATCATGAGCGTTGGAATACCGCGCACGCCATACTTTGAAGGTGTCGAAGGATTTTCGTCAATGTTGACCTTGACGATCTTGGCCTTAGGGCCAAGTTCCTTGGCAATTTCTTCCAACGATGGACCAATCATTTTGCAAGGGCCGCACCATTCCGCCCAGAAATCAACAACCACTGGCGTGTCGGACTTCAGAACGTCGGCTTCAAAGGTAGCATCGGTGGATTTGTGGGTGGACATGGGAGAATCTCCAAAATGGGGCGTTTGCGTTGACACAGAGGTAGTGATGACGGCGGGGAAGGTCAAGCCATGGCTTTATGCTGTTGATCAAGAGCTTGTGACAAAACCGCCTCCGAAATCCACGTGATTTGGCCAGTCTGCGTCCAAAGCAATGCAGCTTTGACGTCGCGGCCGGGGAAAGCGGACTGAAGGTTTTGGGCGTATCCGGCCATTTGCTGGGCGTAGCGATGCTCAGGTCCAACCACATTTGGTGGCTGTCGATTGGTCTTGTAGTCCAATAGAAAGATGGAATCGTCGGTCATCGCCAAGCGATCAATCCGGCCACTGAACCCATTTTTACCGCCGATTGTCACTTCTGATTGGGCGGTTTCGCTGAAAAACACCCCGAGTTCGGGCTGTCGTAAAAGAGTGTGCAGGCGTTCTGGTAGATTTGGGTCGAGTTTTAAGCGCTTTGCCCATCGCTGACCTTCGACCACACGAATGTCCAAAGGCGCATCTGCCATTATCTCAATGAGTTTATGGATCGCAATTCCCTCTTCAACTGCCTTCTTGTCAAACGTGTCGCTGTTGCGTGCAACAGTGAAAGGCAATGATTGGCTGCTCGTAAATGGCACAGCCGTTGTCGCCCAAGTTGGCAATTCAAGAACTTCTGACGATTGTGTCCCTCGGGACTCGACATAAACAGGCTCAGCGCCAAAACGCGTTGCTGACAAACCGTCCTCTGAAACAACAGTGCGCAAACCAGGCAATTGCGTGCTTTCCGAAATCGCCTGCTCTACTTGCGCAAACCAACTTTCAACACTTACTTTAGTCTCGTCGTCTTTGTTCAAGCTTCCGCAAATATAAAGTTCGTCAGCAGCGCGGGTCATGCCGACATAAAGTAATCGCCATCTCTCAAGCAAACTTTCGGCTTTGGCAGCGGCTTTCAAGTTTTCAATAACAGGTGATGTCATCAAAGTATTGGCTTCGAAGATCAGCATTCCGCGAAATGGTTCTTCTCCGGTGACTTTAATCAGTCGACCTTTCCTTTTTGGCGGTGGGTCGGCAGCATCTGCCAGAAAAACAATTGGTGCTTCCAATCCTTTTGAACCATGCACCGTCATCAGCCGCACTAAACCTGAATTGGCCTCCATCTCCCGTTTAATCACCGTATCTCCATGGGAGAGCCAATCTAAAAAGCCACTCAAAGAAGTACCGTGTTTCTGTTCATAGTCCAGAGCGAGCGTCAGAAACTCCTTGCCTGCATCATCGGCCTCTTGACCCAACCGTTCAAGAATCTCGCGGCGGCGTTCGCGCAATATTCGGGCAAACAGTTGATAGGGAGTTTCTGTTGAACGCTGAACTTCTTCCAGCCACTTTGAGTTTGCAGACGCTGTATTGAGACGTTGAAGCAACGACAGCTTTTCGCGACCATATGCCAAATCGAACAACTGTTCTTCATCCAGGGCTTCCGGTACCAACGGGCTTTTTAAAATGCAGGCAAGTGCGTGGTCATCATTCGGCATGCGTATGAATTGCCCAAGCATGATGAGATCCTTGACAATCAGACTGTCTTGCAACTTCAAGCGATCAGCACCTGCAACAGGAATGCCGTGCCTGCGTAGTGCTGCAAGCAACGCGTGGAATAAATCATTTCGACTCTGAAGGAGGATGAGAATGTCTCCTGCTTCTACAGTTCTGTCTCGACCAGAAATCAATCGCTTGCCCAGCCACGACTTGATTAAGCGTGCAATGCGGTCGGCCAATTTCATACGGGGATGAGCGTTGCTTCGGCTATCAACAGGTGCAAGCCAATTGTCCCGCTCCAGTTTTTCGTCCGGTAATATGACATCCCAAAGTTCTACGAGACCAACACGGTTCTTGGCGTAGGCCGTGTGTTTACGCTCGTCTTGAGCGCGTGGACCAAAGCCCGTGCGCGTTTGTCTACCTTCTGCAAACACGCCATCCACGCTATCCAAAACCTGTTGGTTACTGCGGTATGAAATAGAGAGATCGACAGTTTCCAAAGGATCTTGAGCCTGTTTGAGCGTTTCCTCAAAACTCAAACGCGCAGCTTCAAAAGCTGCAATGTCGGCACCTTGAAAACTGTAGATGGATTGCTTGATGTCACCCACAGCAAAAATAGTGCGCTTCACGCCCATCTCATTTTGACCTGAGAAGAACTCGCCTGCCAATGCTTTAACGATGGTCCATTGTGCTGGGCTTGTGTCCTGCGCCTCGTCGACGAGAATATGCGTGAGGCCTTTGTCGAGTTTGTAAAGAACCCATTGTGCAGCTTCATAACCTTGCAGCAGTTTCGCCGTCTGCGTGATCAGATCATCAAAGTCGTAAAGTCCTCGCTCTCGCTTCGCAACATTCACCCGCGCCATCACACCAGCCATGGCGCGATAGATTGAGAGATTTGCATCTAATATTTGCCGATTTGCGAGGTTTTTCAACAAGCCAATAAGACGTTGCTTTTCCTGTTCTAGCCAAATTGCTAACTCCGGCTCACGCTCGCCCGCAGGCTTGCGCAGAATCGATTTTCGCTCAGAACCCGTTGTCGTCAAGACAAGCTTTGACAAAGCATCAACACGCTCGTCCGATGATTTTGCATCCAAGGCAAGTTGCAAAAATTTGGGCGCGCAATGATCGGCCTTTCTCTCTAGCGGCATCAATGCAGCAATTGCATGCTGGTAGGCTTTTTCATCAATCGCGCTAATTTCCGATTTGATCGCATCTACATCTCCAGTATTTGCAACACCAAGAATCGATGACAATAGAACTTTTGTTTCAGTCATCGGTTCTTCTTCGGAAAGCCTCCGGCGCATACCGTTTGCACCTGATAGAAAAGGTTCAACAATCTTTTCCAATGCTTCAAGAGTTCCCACACTGCCATCTTCCAAAAATCCCCAAGCTGATTTGGTGATCGGATCTTCTGACACGAGAGATTGCAACAAGGCCTCACGAAAAAGTTCGCGTGCCTCCTGTT
This sequence comes from uncultured Alphaproteobacteria bacterium, assembly GCA_963779145.1. Classification (GTDB taxonomy): domain Bacteria; phylum Pseudomonadota; class Alphaproteobacteria; order Rhizobiales; family Aestuariivirgaceae; genus Aestuariivirga. Next base: position 153,650 of record CAVZXJ010000040.1, on the reverse strand, counting down.
CCTCCATTACTCGAAAGCCCGGAGCCATGCCGCTTTCGACGGGGAAGAGTTGAAGCAATCTTTCACAAAAAGAGTGGATGGTCTGGATTTTTAATCCACCGGGCGTTTCAAGTGCCCTTGCAAATAATCGGCGTGCTGCGTTGCGGGTTTTGGAATCTACGCTGGGCAAGCCGAGCACCAGTAATTCTTTCGTTAGCTCTGCATCGTCAATACCAATCCAGCCGCTCAACCGTTTGAACAGGCGGTTGGACATTTCGGCAGCTGCAGCCTTTGTAAAGGTGAGGCAAAGAATAGCGTCGGGCGCTGCTCCATCAAGCAACAACCGAATGACACGATCAACCAACACTTGGGTTTTGCCGGAACCTGCACTGGCTGCCACCCAAGCTGAATGACTGGGATCGGCAGCTTGGCGCTGCTCTTTGGTTGGAACAGGCTTTTCTTTCTCGCTGCTTTTCATTCGTCCACGCCTTCAAGTTCCCATTCCAACTTGCGGGAGAGATGGTCATAGTCCGACACATCATTTGTCTGCTGCAGATTATGCCGTGGCATATAGAATTTTGACGGATCTTGAAAATCGGCCAACAGTCTGAGCAGACCTTGTTCAGCGAGACTTACCTCATCGAGAATTACCCCGCTTTTGGATAGTGAAACTGATGCAACGCCTTTGTCATTGCCGCCAACTGTCAAAAACATGACATCATTCAGCTCGTTGGAGTTGATGTCTTTGAATTTTCCTTTTTTTGCAATCAAACCTTCCAACGTTAATTGCGGTGCCAATCCTGATTTCACCTGTTTTGGAGTCGGAACACTACCTGATTTATAGTCGATGATGCGCAACTCTCCGTTCTGTAGGACATCAATGCGATCTGCTCGGGCGGTAATGGTGTGTTTGACGCCGCCGATTGAGCAGTCATATTGACCACTAATTTCAGTGTGCGAGCCAACAAGATTGGCACGCAGAACTCTATCAAATTCAATGAATTCCGTTGCCATGCGTTCAAAGCGCGGCCACCAAAAACGCTGTACTTCGGGGATGTCGATATAGGGTGCAAATGCCTCCCGCCCTTTCAGCAAAAGCACATGTAAATGTTCGCTTGTCGGCACATGGGCAATGGCAGCGTTCCAATTATGCAACGCCGCATGAATGAGTGACCCTCGCAAACCAGCATCCACGTCTTGTCCCATGGGGTCGAGTGGCCGCAACTTCAAAATCTGCTGCGCATAGACATGATAAGAATCACGGATTAATTTTTCGATGCGACTGACGCTGAACGTTGTCGGGCGCGTGTTCACAGGAGGAGAAGGACGTGGTTGCTTCATTGGTGCGAACGATGGTGGTTCGTCGATCTTTTTAGCAATCCCGATGAAGACGTTCGCTTGCTGTTGATTAATTTCCAGCCCAGCTGCTTTGGCTACGGCTTGCAGGCGTAGCACCCAACGCGAGGGAATGGCGGGAGCGCCGCCCAGTCGCTTTGGCCACGTCAGCATTACGCGTTGATGTCCGAAACCTTGGGCAAAATCATGGGCCGTTACGCCAATGTCACGTTCAGGCTGTTGCAGTTTTAATACGTCGCGCATGGGCCGATTAAGCCAGGGACCACTTTCAGGCCGTGCAGGCCACGATCCTTCGGTGAGGCCACCCAAAATCAAGAGTTCTGCATCAATCAATCGCGCTTCGGCCAAACCATAGATAGACAATTGACTGTTGGGATTGAATGGTGGTCGAAGCGTTTCCAACGACAGGGCATGAATGATGGAATGTTGTGCTTTTGACAGTGTCAAAACCGGATGCCATTCTGAGCCTTCCTGCAAAGACGTCATGACATCAAAAAATAGTTGATCCGCAGGAGAAAATTCATCGGTCGTTGGTGCGATACTTTCCATGGTCGCCAACACATTTGCAATGTGATCATGCAAAGACCGTTCCCATCTGTCCGCCAGCGGTAAAATAGTGGCCACCACTTGGGCGGCCAGCATGTTGGCTCCTTCCCAGTCTTCGTCAGAAAGGTTCTTCACAAGCGGATGAACATGTGGATTTTGGATAGCTTCTCGCTTCTGAGCCTGAATCCGCTGCGGGAGATTTCCAATGTCTTTGAATTCCGGAAGGCCCCGGAAGGCAACAAGTTCCAATGATCGCTGACTCGCTTTTTGTGACATTCTTTTTCAATTCCGAATGTACAATCAGCATGAAAAAGTAGTGCAAAAAGTGATGACGCAGAAAACTTTTCTTCCACTGTTTGTAACAAAAGCAACAAAAGTGCAGCGCGGCCAACATGCAGGAGTGGTTCACCGGCAGAGTCATCAATAACGAGATTCCAACGCAGCATCGCGGCTTTCACGCGTGTGGCAAGATCGCGATCAGGTGTCATCAACGCTGCTTTACGGTTAGACGTTTCAACGTGTTGGCGTAGGGCCAGCGCTATGACCTCCGCCTCTTGTTGACGATCCGCAGTTTCGACAAGCTCCACATCTCTCAAACCCGCTTTTACACTTTGAAATTCGCCGGGAAGAGTCTCGTTCCAGCGCTCGGCAACATCAGCGGGGCGTAGAACTTCGCTCATCAACCACATTCGTTGCGCCTGCGAGGGTCCCATGACCTGCACATCAGTGCGCCGGACTCCCCACTGATCCAACATCGATTTCAAAGAATACTGAGGATGTTCAGGCGAAATGGCCTGCCAACCGGCGTCATCCAGTTCTTGATCAAGTCCGGGTAGAATGACTGTCCCCAACGGATCCAATGCAATGGCCTGTAACAGATCGCGTGTTGCGGGATTGGTGCCAGTCGAACCAGCCGCAATGATGTGGCCTTTATGTTTTTTAGCGACAATACGAGCTGCTTCCAACCTGATCAATTGGTTGCGACGGGCAGAAGGTCCAATAAGATTTTGCTGCTTCAATAAATCAGGAAGTTGGGAGGTTATGACCTGTAGCAAGTCCAAAATATTCTGCCGATGGCCTGCAAGATCGAGGTCATAAACACTTTGCAGTTTATCAATATCAACGTCTTCGGTTTCGAATTGATTGATCAGCTCTTGTAAACTTTGCGCCAACGCGAAAGCTTGGGCCCCTGATGCCAATACGTCTTGGGCCAACTCCGAATTCCCATTGGTCTTGGCCCACTGCATCACCAAATTTAATATCGCATGCAGGTGTGCAGATTTTGGCAAGGCGTCTGCAACACCTTCTTCTGGCAAACTATCTGCAATCAAGTCCTCGTCAATGTCACCGATGGGCTTGATGTTAGGCAATAACATCGCATTCGATTTGCTCTCCTCAAGCAAAATCACTTCAAGTGCCCGAGCAGAACGGCGATTTGGAACAAGAATTGTGACGTGTGAAAGTGGTTGCTGTTGCGCTATTCCTGACAAAAGCCATTGCGCCAACACGCGCAGGAAATTGTTTTCAGATGCAATGGTATAAAGTGAATAGCCCAAGACCTACCTCCGACGGAGAACGTCTTCCGCCTCTTTGATCGCATCAACGGTTCCAACGTGCAACCAATGACCATCATGGGCAAGTCCAAATAATCGACCTTGCGCCATGGCTTTGTCCCAAAGCTTGTTCATTGAGAATGAACCTACCGGGGCGCCGTCAAACAGCCGGGGGTGCACAATATAAGCGCCAATATAGGCTAGCCCGAATGCATCTTCTCTATTCTTGCGCCTGATGATTTGTCCGTCACTGCCTAAAATGAAATCGCCTTGGGCGTCATAGCCAGTCGTCTTTTTCGGATCACAGAGTAATAAGAGGCAATCCATTTCCCCCTCATTCCAAGTTGCTTCTAACCGATGGAGTGCCGGTACTTCGCCATCGAGCCAAAAACAATCTGCATTAAGAACGAAAAAGGGATTTTTGCCAAGCAACGGCAAAGCCCGCGCTATACCGCCTCCGGTATCCAAAATGGAATCCCGCTCATCTGAAAAAACTGTTGAAGGATTGCCGACTTTCTTGCTCCAGTCTTCAATTTGATCTGCAAGGTAGTGACCGTTAACAACCGCATTGGGAATCTTGGCTTCGCGCAACTTGTCGATACCATAATCAATCAATGCTTTGCCGTTAACTTTAATAAGTGGCTTTGGCGTTGCAAGCGTGAGTGGTCGCATGCGCGTTCCAAAGCCTGCTGCTAAGATCATCGCATGACTAACTGCGCTCATAATCAATTGAATCCAATGGCTTCAGGTGCGTGCTGCACGTACCACGCTTTGAGAGGTGCTAAGGCTTTGTGTTCGAGATTGCGTTGCAGATAGCGCGACACGCGGGGCATGTGTTTTAAGTACGCTGGTTTACCATCACGTTTGTTAAGCCTTGCAAAGATCCCTAAGATTTTTGTGGCACGCTGCGCACCGAGAATTGCATAGGCCGTATTAAATTCATCATTATTGAACTGGCCTTGGGCTTTCCGCAAATTGCAATAATGCGTAACAATGTGGTCTTGCATTTCCGTGCTGATATCAACGCGTGCATCTTGTGCCATCGACATCACATCATAAGCCGCATGGCCCATCACAGCATCTTGACTGTCAATAATACCAACACGCCGAATGCCCACGCGATCCGGTATCCAAAGCAGATTGGGCGAGTGGTAATCGCGTATCGTCCACAACGGTTTGTCAGGTTTAGCGAGCGGTAGAAGTTTCCGCCAAATACTTGCAAACTCATCGCGCTGTTCATCGGTCGCGTCTAAACCACGTGCGTGCGGTATAAACCAGCTCGGTAGTAGATCGACTTCAATCAGCTGCGCATCTTCGTCATAGTCGTGTACGGTATGATTTATTCCCTGAGCGGCTTCAGGATGGCGCGGCCAATTGTGTTTTGCCATGTCGGCAAGAACAGCAGCGGCTTCTTCCAAAGGTTCACGCATGTCGACGCCTTCTTGCATCATCTTGCCGTATACATGGGAACCCAACGGTTCAATTAATCCAAGTCCCTGAGCAAGATCATGCTTCAACACTTTTGGCGCGCTGTACCCTAGTGAAACGAGATGATTGTTAATTGCAACAACGGACGTAATGTTTTCGGCCAAATGGGCAATTTGACTATAAGGCTTGCCATGCTTTACGGGTGGACCATCAGGCCGTTGCGGCATGTCCATTAACAAGCAGTGGGTGCCGTCAGATGCAACCAGTTGCTCATAGCGGCGCGCGGACGCATCACCTTCAAAAAAAATTCTTTGGGAACTTGCGTGAGGTGAACGTGCAATGAATGACTTCAATATATCATTGCGTTGCAGTGCTGCCGCCCAAGCACCTGTCGCTTCAAGTTCTACATCTCTCTGCGCTCCACGACCTGACAGTGATAGAACAAGGCAATCGTCGGCCAGTTTGCGTTGCAGCCGATCCGGCCATTCAATTAAACCAAGATGAGTTGTTAGCAAACTTTCAAAACCCAGCTCTTCAACTTCGTTATCATTGTGCAAACGATAAAGATCAGCATGAAACACCGGAATGCGGGTTTCATCGTAGTTTTGAATCAACGAAAATGTTGGGCTGGGAATGTCCGCATTCTGATTTTGCTTCATCAATGCGCGAATAAAAGCGCGGGCGAGCGTTGACTTTCCGGAGCCTAAGTCACCCTGCAACAACACAAGCATTCCGGGCCTTGCCCAGAGTGACAACTCTTCGCCAAGTTTTGCAGTTTCTGATTCTCCAATGAGAATGCGAGTTTGGGTAAAGCTCGATTTCACGCGGCACCTTGTACAAGTGTTTGTCGTTGCAGCGGCCCTGCCAATGGCAAACTACATACAACGGTGGTGCCTTCATTTTTACGCGATGACAGACTTACAGTGCCACCGTGCAATTCGGTGAAGCTTTTGACGATTGCCAGACCAAGGCCTGGTCCGCGATGGCTACCAGGCATGGGCTTGGCTTGAAAGCGATCGAAGGCGCGGGGTTGGAAGTCAGGATCAATTCCTTTGCCGCGATCGGCCACCCAAATTTGCAGCATTGTGCCACGTTTGCGTGCGCCCAGTGTGATCGTGCCTTTGGGATTAGAAAAGCCAATGGCATTCGACAGCAAATGGCCCAATATCTGGTCAAGACGTTGTTGATCTCCGACGATGTTCGCGACATCGTCTGAAAGTTCAATATTAATTGAGAGATCGCGGCGTTCAAGAGCAGGCAAAATGCGTTGCGCAACCCGCTCAAACATATTCGGCACATCAACCGAGGCCAAACGCAATTCCATTTGACCTGCGTCAATCGCAGATAAGTCAATGATTGCATCAATGATCGATGTCAGTTCGTCTGACGAACGACGGATATCCAAAATATATTCCTGTTGCTTCGGTGCCAAAGTACCGGCCAAACCTAAATCCAACGTTTCCGCAAAACCTGAAATGGATGTCAGAGGTGTTCGAATTTCATAAGATACGTTTGCAAGGAATTGGCTCTTCAATCGGTCAGCGGCTTCAAGCGCTTCAGCACGTTCGCGTAATGCGCTCTCGGCACGTTCTGCGTCTGATATATCTGAGAAGGTCAAAATCGCATTGCCGTCGGGCAACGGTGCCGCGCTATAGCTATAAACCAAACCTTCGTGAGACAGTCGGCCTTCGAGGCGTTTTCGATTTCCCTCAAGCCCCGTGAGAGAATAGCGGATATCTTGCCACGCGGCACGAACCTCTGTTGAGAAGCCTTTCATTTGGCTCAACTGATCGGCGTGAATGCCGGGGCCTGAACCACTCGTCGGTATATCCCACATACGTTGGAAAGCGGGATTGAAAACTTTCAACCGTGCATCTGAGCCAAAAAGCGCAACGGCAATTGACAGGTTGTCCAAAGTCTCGCGTTGGACATTGGACAAATCATTGACCTGACTTTCAAGCTGATATTCCTTGGTCAGATTTTCATAGAGATAGGTCACGCCACCAAACGGATGCTGTTCGCAAATGACGTGCAAAGAACGGCCGTCTGGTAGGTACCAATAGGCTTCGCGCATTTCCAAGGTGGTGTAGGATGACAGTTGCTTGGATTTCCATTCACGGAAATTGGCTTGCTCAGGCAAATGGCGTTGGGTGCGCAACCGATCCAGAATTTCACTATCAGATGGTTGCGTTTTCAGCCACGCCTCATCGAGAGACCAAAGTTTGACATAGGCTTGATTGAAGAAGCGCAAGCGTTGATCGGGGCCGAAGATTGCAATTGCAGTTTCGAGTTTATCGAGAGTAGAGGCGTGCGCCTTAATATGTCGTTCAAGTTCGCGTTCAGCTTCTTCCAATGCCGTGATCTCGATGGCATAGCCAACAATGCCACTATCGATCTCGCGCTCGTAAACATTGTAGGCTCGCATTGATCCTTTGGTAACAGCTCGACCACGGCCCAAAAGCGATGTTGCAGGATGTGCCTTACTCGTGTCCAACTGCTCGCGAGCGAACAACACTGAGCCATCGCGCATGACAGCTTGCATGTCTGGTGCTTCGACAATCTGCACGTAAGTTTGATTGACCCACGCCAATTTATTTTCTTTGTCGAGTATCCATGTTGCAAAGGGTGCTGCATCCAAAATTGCGCTGAGGCGTTGTACCTGCTTGGCGAGTTTCGTGGCGTCATAGGACAATTCCGTCATCTGACGACGGTCGCCTGCAAGTGGGCGAATTCGCAATGTCGCATTTGAACCCGCAGGCCGACCATCTACTTCGAGCAGTTCCCCTTGGTTGGTTTTCACACCGATGTTGAAGGCGCGACCACTCTGGCGCAGTGCTTGTAGGTTGCGTTTAATTTCATCGGCTGAGTCTGTTTCAAGCCAAGTTGAAAAATCGGCAAGAGCCTCAAGCGTCTGCGGCACCGTCGCAGCGCCGTGCATATCGCCTGCGAGACGATGTGGTTTCTCATCATCGCCGCGCCACACCAAAACAACTTGGCATTCACTGTAAAGTGCTGCTTCAACTTCATTGAGTTGAATTTCCAGATCACCGACCCGGCGTTGGGCTTGCAAGGTTTGCCTGCGAGAGCGATTGAGATTGATAAACGTCAATGCGAGGCCAGCTGTTAAACTGCCCAAAGCAGCTATTTCGACCATGTCGGGCGTATAGTTCAAAAATGCAGCTATAGGCAGCGCGGCAGCGTAGACGCTCACCTGGCTTTGCAGGATAGATGACAGCATTGGAAAAACCGCAATCATATCCTGTTGAAATCCCGTTCCTGCCCTTGCCCTGGTTGCGCGTTATGGTTGCCCCAGCCCCCACGAATCACGTTGCCACTATAAAGACCAGTGCACCAAAAGAAAAAGGGTGCCGAAGCATTTAACTGCGGCACCCTAAAGCTAATTTAGATTGCACTCGATTAGTAGCGATAGGCGTCGGTCTTGAATGGGCCTTGCGGTGTTACGCCAATATATGACGCCTGTTCAGGCTTCAATTCGGTCAGTGTCACACCAAGCTTGGCAAGGTGTAAGCGCGCCACTTTTTCGTCGAGCGTCTTAGGAAGCACGTAAACTTCGTTCTTGTACTTTCCATTGGCGCGATTTGTGTAGATTTCGATTTGCGCCAGTGTTTGATTGGTGAACGAAGCAGACATCACGAAGCTTGGGTGACCTGTGGCGTTGCCCAAATTCACCAAGCGCCCTTCTGACAACAGGATCATGCGGTTGCCTTTGGGGAACTTGATCATATCGACTTGAGGCTTGATGTTGGTCCAAGGGAAGTTCTTGAGTTCCGCCACCTGAATTTCATTATCGAAGTGGCCAATGTTGCAAACGATTGCCATGTCTTTCATTTGCTTCATATCATCAAGGGTGATCACATCTTTGTTGCCTGTTGCCGTCACGAAAATGTCCGCAGTTGGCAGCGATTGTTGCAATGTTTGAACGGCAAAACCATCCATCGAGGCCTGCAATGCGCAGATCGGATCAACTTCTGTCACAACAACGCGTGCACCAGCACCACGCAATGAAGCGGCTGAGCCTTTGCCTACGTCGCCATAACCACACACAACTGCAACTTTACCAGCGATCATCACGTCGGTACCGCGGCGGATTGCGTCAACCAGTGACTCTTTGCAACCATACTTGTTGTCGAACTTCGACTTCGTAACGGAGTCATTCACGTTAATCGCAGGGAATGGCAATTTGCCTTTCTTCTGCAATTCGTAAAGACGATGCACGCCTGTCGTGGTTTCTTCCGTCACACCAATGATGGCTTTGCGTTGTTCCGCAAACCAACCTGGTTGTTCCTTGTGACGCTTCTTGATCTGGGCGAAGAGGTATTCTTCTTCTTCTGCCTTAGGATGCGCAATCAGCGATGGGTTGGATTCGGATTCTTCGCCCAGCAAGATGTACATGGTGGCGTCGCCGCCATCATCGAGGATCATGTTGGTTGGCTTGCCGTCGGGCCATTCGAAAATCTTGGCGGTGTATTCCCAGTATTCCTTCAAGCTTTCGCCTTTGACGGCAAACACGGGAATGCCCGCTGCAGCAATGGCGGCGGCGGCGTGATCTTGCGTCGAGAAAATGTTGCAGGACGCCCAACGAATGTCAGCGCCCAAGGCTTTCAATGTTTCAATCAGCACGGCGGTTTGAATGGTCATGTGCAAAGAACCGGTAATGCGAGCACCCTTCAGCGGCTGCGCAGCGGCGTATTCAGCGCGGGTGGACATCAGACCTGGCATTTCAATTTCAGCCATATCCAACTCTTTGCGGCCCCAATCAGCCAACTTAATATCGGCAACAACGTAGTCGTGCTTGCTCATGTTCAATCCTCATCGCTTATGTGATGGCGGGCTTCTAGCAAGCCAAACGGGCAACGGCAAGAGCTATATAAAGATTTCTTTATATGCTCCGGGCGGCGCAGGCCGCAGGTCCGTCATCATAATTTTCAGGCCGGAGATCGAAGATGGTCGGGTTGGTGCCGGTCAACGGATTGGCTGATGACCATGCCAATCGGGTTTCAAAGAACCGAGAAGCAAGTGCATCATACATCAAGATGCGTCCCACCAAACTTTCACCGATTCCTAGTATTTCTTTTATGACTTCCATGGCTTGCATCGAGCCAATGATCCCCGGAAGTGCGCCAAGCACGCCCGCTTCTTCGCAGGCCGGAAATAATCCGCGCTCAGGCAAGTCACCGATGAAACACCGATAAGTCGGGTTCTGGTTTTCATAGGGCTTGAACGTCGAAAGTTGGCCGTCAAACTGCCCAACCGCAGCTGAGATCAATGGCCTTTTGGCGAAGTGGCAGGCGTCACTTACCAGAAAGCGAGTGGGGAAATTATCGCACCCGTCGGCCACCACGTCATATTTCGCGATGAGGTCCATGGCATTTTCAGTGGTGATGCGGAAAGGATGTTGCTCCACTGCGACGTGCGGATTGATGGCGTGAATACGATCCGCAGCACTTTTTGTTTTCAATGCATCGATGGCTGCCGTGTCGTGAATCACTTGTCGCTGCAAATTGGAAAGTGAAACCGTATCAGCATCAACAATGCCAATGCGGCCAACACCTGCCGCCGCGAGATAGAGCAACAATGGTGCGCCCAAGCCACCAGCGCCAATAACGAGCACAGATGAATTTTTCAGTTTGTTCTGGCCGGGCCCACCCACTTCCTGCAACACAAGATGGCGGGCGTATCGTTCAATTTCAGAATCAGAAAGGGCCATCACGTCCTCCCGCTGGAACCAAACCCACCAGCGCCGCGGACAGTTTCGTCCAATGTTTTGACTTCCACAAGCTGCGCTGTAGTGACAGGTGCGACCACCATTTGGGCGATACGATCACCACGGGAAATAACAAATTCGTCCGTACCAAGATTGATCAACGGCACTTTGATTTCACCTCGATAATCAGCATCAATGGTGCCAGGTGCATTCAAAACCGTGATACCATGTTTTACAGCTAAACCAGAGCGCGGGCGGACTTGAGCTTCGTAGTTTTCGGGAAGAGCGATGGCAATACCAGTTGCGACCAAGGCACGCGCACCCGGCGCTAGCGTTAAAGCTTCCGCCGCGCGCAGGTCCATGCCTGCTGCTCCTGCTGTTGCATAGCTTGGTAATGGCAAGTCTGCGCCATGCGACAAGCGTGTTATTGGAAGCTTCAAAGCATGCCTGCCAGTTTTGCCATTAAACGATTTGCGACATCTTGTTTCGACATCGAAGGCCAGTTTTCAATGCCCTTTGCCGTGATCACATGAACTGTATTTTTGTCACCGCCGAACACGCCACCTTCAGGCGAAACATTATTGGCGATAATCATGTCGCAGCCTTTTTTGGCCAATTTGGCTTGCGCGTGTTCGATCACTTTCTCTGTTTCGGCAGCAAAGCCAACGACCAGTTTCGGGCGACCAATTTTTCGTGTTGCTATCGTTTTCAGAATGTCTTGATTTTCAGCGAAGGCAAGCGCGGGCAATGAACCATCTTCCTGCTTCTTGATTTTTTCGTTCGCCGCTTTCGCAACCTTCCAATCCGCAACTGCTGCCGTAAAAATTGCGATGTCAGCAGGAATCGCACTTTCAACAGCTTTCAACATTTCATCAGCGCTTGTGACAGCAAAGTACCCTGCCCCCTGAGGTACGGGCAAATTGACTGGGCCTGATACAAGAGTCACATAAGCGCCCAGTCTGATTGCCGCTTCCGCTATGGCATAGCCTTGCTTGCCGGAGGAATGGTTGGAGATGTAGCGCACAGGGTCAATGGCCTCTCGCGTTGGGCCCGCAGTGATCAACACATGTTTGCCCAACAAAGGTTTATCCTGTGGGGCCAATGCTGCTTCAATCGCTGCAACAATTTCCACAGGCTCGGCCAAGCGGCCAGGGCCATATTCGCCGCACGCCATGTCGCCTTCATTGGGGCCGACGAAGAGTATGCCGTCGCTATGCAGTGTACGGAGGTTTCTATGGGTGGCAGGATGTTGCCACATCCGCACATTCATGGAAGGTGCCACCAAAACGCGTTTGTCGGTGGCGAGTAAAGTGGTCGAGGCCAAATCATTGGCCAGACCGCCTGCCATTTTCGCCAACAGATCTGCCGTTGCCGGTGCAACCACGACAAGATCAGCTGATCGCGATAACTCGATATGCCCCATTTCGGTTTCATCCGTCAGTGAGAATAAATCCGAATAAACTTTCTCGCCAGAAAGAGCAGCAACCGACAAAGGCGTCACAAACTGTTCAGCCGCTTTTGTGAGAATACAGCGCACAGAAATTCCACGTTTTTTCAATTCGCGGATCAACTCCAACGATTTATAGGCCGCGATACCACCGCCGATGATGAGCAGGACTGATTGTGTCATTTGGCCACCTTGGCATTGTCTGTGAGAATTTGAATGGCCCTTCTGCCTTCTTCCACGAGTTGCGGAAACTGCAGGGCGAGGCGGCCCAGTGCTTTCACACTTTCGCCGGCTTCCTCCAATTTTCCAATTGGCCCTAACGTACGCTCGATCCACGCACGAACGATTGGCTCGGCTGTTTTCCACATGTTGAGATTGGGGTTCAAAGTTCGCGCAACACCTTCCACCACCACCATGGTTTTTTGAAGCAACAGCAACTGCGGTTGGGTTTGCATGTCGAACTGTTCAGTGACTTCAAACAATTGTGTGAGCAATCGCGCCATTGAAATTTGATCGGCTTGCAATCCCAAAATGGGCTCGCCAATGGCGCGCAGGGCTTGGGCAAAATTGTTGACGTCTTGTGACGCCGGAACATACCCTGCATCAAAATGCACCTGCGCCACGCGAACATAGTCACGGGTAATAAAACCAAACAGAATTTCAGCGAGGAACAATCGATCCTTCAGCGCAAGACGGCCCATAATGCCGAGATCTAACGCAATAAGTTGACCTTTATCATCCACCATCAAATTACCTTGGTGCATGTCAGCATGGAAAAAACCATCGCGTATCGCATGACGCAGGAATGACTGAATAACATTGTCGCCTAGCGCGATGAGGTCATAGCCCTTAGCTTTGAGTGTGGCCACATCGGCCATGGGTGTGCCGTCCATCCATTCCGTCGTCAGCACGCGTTTGGATGTTGTGGCCCAATCTACTTTTGGCAAACGAAAGCCTGGATCGTCCTTGGTATTCTCCGCCATTTCAGCAATAGCCGACGCTTCCATGCGCAAATCAAGTTCCAACTTCATGGACTGTTCAAGCATCGACACTGCTCCAACGGGGCGCAGGCGTTTGCCCTCTTTCGACAGGCGCTCCATCATGCGGGCAGCAAAACCAAAGCTATCAATGTCAGCGGCAAAGCGCTTGTCCACATCGGGGCGCAAAATTTTAACAGCAACAGTGCGGCCATCGTGGGTCACAGCCTTGTGCACTTGCGCAACGGATGCGGCAGCAATGGGCGCTGAGAACGACGCAAACAATTCATCTACCGATTTTCCAAGCTCAGCTTTCACAATCGCTTTGGCTTGTTCCATGCTGAAGGGTGGTAATTTATCCTGCAACACTTTCAACTCAAATGCACGCTTCGCCCCAATCACATCAGGCCGCGTAGCGAGGAATTGACCGAGCTTGATATAGCTTGGTCCCAAATCTGATAGTGCTGCTGAAATCCGATTGCTTTGACCAACCTCGCGCTTGTCGCTGCCAATTTGCGCCAGCGCCAAGCCTTGCCGCGCGATCCACGGCAGTTGGGCAGTTTGTTCCGGCGGCAACAAGGCCCCATGTCGCGCCAAGGTGAAACCAGCACGGATCAATCGCAGAATATTGGTGATGCTCGACGCCATTAAATGCGCCAGCCCGAATGGATTGCCACCGTACCACCCGTAAGGTTGCGCCAGGTCACACGGCTGAAACCTGCACCCTCAATCAAATCAGCAAAGGCCTGTTGTTTAGGGAAGGTGCGAATGGATTCGACGAGATAGCGATAGGGTTGCCCATCACCCGTCACAACTTTGCCCACAGCAGGAATAACCGTGAAAGAATAGGCATCATAGATTTTCTGTACAAAATCCAAGTCCATATGGCTGAATTCCAGACACATAAAACGGCCTCCGGGTTTCAACACACGGTAAGCCTCTTTCAAAGCCATTGGAATATTGGGCACGTTGCGAATGCCAAAGGCGATTGTATAGGCGTCAAAACTCTGATCGGCGAAGGCCAAGCTTTCAGCATTGCCCACGGTGAAATCAACTTTTCCGGCATGGGTGCCTGCTTCAGCGCGGCGTTTGCCTTCGCCCACCATGTCAGGCGAAATATCGGCAATGGTCACATGGGTGCCAACGCCGCCAATGGAGGCGATGCGAAAGGCAATGTCACCCGTTCCCCCTGCCACATCCAACACCTTGAAGGCACGGTCATTGCGAGGTGGGTTGAGTTGTGTGAGGAAATCATCTTTCCACAAGCGGTGCAGGCCGCCCGACATCAAATCATTCATTTGGTCGTAACGCGCGGCGGATTTGGCAAAAACCTCGTTCACAAGGCCTTGTTTTTCGCCTTTGTTGACGTCGCGAAAGCCGAATTTGGTTTCAATGCCTGAAGGGTCGTGGTTCATAGGGTTTACATAAGCTATAACGTGCTGAATTTCCACCCGACGCCAAGATGTGCGGCAATGAGGTTAATGTGCCAGAATTACCAGAGGTCGAAACAGTCAAACGAGGGCTCGAACCAGCGCTTTTAGGGCGGGTGTTTCAACGTATTGAACTGCGCCGCCCGAATCTGCGGTTTGAGTTTCCGCAGAGGATTCGCTGAGGCGATGCAGGGCGCGAAAATCGAGGCAATGGAACGCCGCGCCAAATATATTCTTGTGCATTGCTCGAACGGCAAAAGTTTAATTCTCCATTTGGGCATGACCGGGCGATTTACCGTGGTGAAAGCCGATGGTCAGAGTTTTGAACCTGGAGCGTTCTACTACGAGGCTGGCGGCAAATCCGAGCTAGGCCCCCATGACCATGTGGTGTGGCATCTCGATAATGGCGCTCGCGTCATTTACAATGATGCACGGCGCTTTGGTTTTATGGAATGGGCGGACACGCATGCGCGGGACGAGCATAAGCTGCTCAAGGACATTGGCGTTGAGCCCTTGGGCAATCACTTTCATTTGGAACATTTGGTTGAAAAACTGCGCGACAAAAAAGCCCCGATGAAAGCTGCATTGTTGGATCAGCATGTGGTTGCGGGACTGGGAAATATCTATGTGTCGGAAGCCCTGTTTCGCGCGAAAATTTCCCCAACGCTGGCTGCTGGTCGTTTGGTCAAAGCGAGAGGACCGGATGCGCGGCTTGAACATTTGGTTCGGCATATCAAAGATATTCTGAACGAAGCCATTCTCGTTGGAGGTTCAACCTTGCAGGATTTTCAAGGCACCTCCGGTGAAAAAGGGGCTTTTCAAGAACGCTTTCTGGTTTATGACCGTGAAGGTGAAGCTTGCCCTTCGCCTGGATGCACATCGCATATTAAACGCATTGTGCAGTCTGGTCGTTCCACCTTTTACTGCCCCACATGCCAGAAGTGATGACGATGACCTACGAAACAATTTTGACGGAAACCAAAGGTGCGGTTGGCATCATCACGCTCAATCGTCCGAAGGCCTTGAATGCACTCAATGCGCAATTGATTGATGAAATGAATTTGGCACTTGATGCATTTGATGCTGACAATGCCATTCGTTGCATCATTCTTACGGGTAGCGAAAAAGCGTTTGCAGCAGGTGCTGATATTCGGGAGATGAAAGATTTTTCCAAAGCCGAGGCTTTGCAAAAAGACTTTCTCAAATCATGGGATCATTTTGGTCTCATCAAAAAACCAATCATCGCCGCCGTTTCAGGTTTTTGTTTGGGAGGCGGATTTGAGTTTGCCTTGGCCTCAGATTTTATCATCGCCTCTGACACAGCAAAATTTGCCTTCCCTGAAATCACGCTGGGTATTTTCCCGGGCGGTGGAGGCACACAACGATTGACGCGTCTCGTTGGCAAAGCCAAAGCCATGGATATGATTTTAACAGGCCGCATGATGGATGCTATTGAGGCCGAGCGACTTGGCATTGTCGCACGCATCGTGCCCGCAGAACAATTGATGCAAGACGCATTGGTAACGGCTGAAAAAATCGCGAGCTATTCAAACCCTGCCGTAATAGCTGCAAAACGCGCTGTGCTTGAAGCCGAGGAAACTTCATTGGCTTCCGGATTGAAGCAAGAACGGGCAGCTTTTTATGCCCGCTTTGACAGTGCCGACCAGAAAGAAGGCATGGCTGCCTTTTTGGAAAAGCGAAAAGCACACTTCACGCACTCATAAAAACTAGAGCAGGCCTTGCTCTTTCGCAAAAGCTTCCAAATTCACTTCAGGTCTGGCACCCACGTGCGAAATCACTTCGGCAGCAGCGAGGTGGCCCAATCTTGCACAGTGCGCCAATGGTTTGCCTGCTGTAAAACCAAACAAGAAGCCAGCCGCGTAAAGATCACCGGCACCCGTCACATCAACGACCGATTTCACGGGGTGGGCTGGCACTTCGATGGTGTCTTGCCCCTTTACAATCACAGAACCTTTTTCAGAACGTGTCACCACAACGATAGGGCAGTCCTTACGGGCGGCATCGATGGCGCCTGAAAAGCTTTGGGTTTTATACATGGCTTTGATTTCGGTTTCATTGGCAAACACGATATCAATGGAGTTGCGGATGAGATCAAGAAACGCATCACGGTGGCGTTCAACGCAGAACGAGTCTGAGAGTGTGATCGAAGTCAAACGCCCTGCGGCTTGCGAAATTTTTGCAGCGGCGCGAAATGCGGCCATGGCAGCGGGCTTATCGTAGAGATAGCCTTCCATATAGGTAACAGCTGAGGCTTTAACAATTTCAGGGTCAACATCACGTTCGTCCAAATTCACGCAAGCGCCGAGATAGGTATTCATGGTGCGCTCGCCGTCCGGGGTAACCAGAATGAAAGACCGTGCCGTCGCCGGGCCTTCGCTTGCAGCCGCAGTGTCAAATGTCACGCCAAGCGAACGCATATCATGGCGGTAGATGCCCCCCAATTGGTCATCGCGCACTTTGCCGAAATAAGCAGCTTTGCCGCCAAAGGAAGCCACACCCGCAGCGGTGTTGCCGGCTGAACCGCCTGAAATTTCCGTCGCAGGGCCCATGTGAGAATATAATGTTTCGGCACGCTCTTCATCGATGAGGTTCATTGATCCCTTCACCAGTTGTTCGCGCGTGATGAAAGATTCATCCACTTTGGCAATCACATCCACAATGGCATTGCCAATGGTGAGCACATCAATCTGCTTATTCATCTCATATCCCCTTTGTCGCAGAGCGAGGTAGCGGAGATGGCTTGCAGAAACAAGCGGGAATGACTAGCTATTCGTGCATGATAAAAGCAGCTTACAGGGCCTTGGGCGATTTAACCTCGCCGGAATTTCGCTCAATTTTGTGGAAGGCGATTGGCCTTACGCTGCTCATGTTCGTGGCGGTGTTTTTGGCTGTACAAGCGGCATTTTGGTTTCTCACTTTCATTCCCTATCCATGGGTTGAAACCCTGGTGGCATTAGGTGCGGGGCTTGGACTTCTCGTCGCTTTCTTTTTCCTCATGGCCCCCGTTACAGCAATTTTCGCAGGCCTTTATTTGGATGATGTGGCCGCAAAAGTTGAAGCACGCCACTATGCGCATCAGCCACAAGGCAAACCCTTGTCCACGTTCAAAGCACTTCGCATTTCCGTTCAATTTGGTTTGTTGGTCTTGCTCGTCAACATTCTTGCTTTGCCATTCATATTAACGGGTTTTGGCGCAATCGTGTTGGTGGTGATCAACGCATACTTATTGTCTCGTGAGTATTTTGAAATGGCCGCCATGCGTTTCATGGAGCCGCAAGAGGCAAAAGATTTGCGCAAAGAAAATGGGGCGTCGATATTTATTGCAGGGCTGCTACCCGCAATCATGTCACTGGTGCCGTTCCTAAATCTTACAGTCCCATTGTTCTCGACATCCTATTTCGTTCATCTGTTCAAACAGGTGAAGCGCTCTTCGGTGTAAATGGGCAAATATCGGCGATCACACAACGCCAGCATTCGGGCTTGCGCGCTTTGCACACATAGCGACCATGTAAAATCAGCCAATGGTGGGCGTGGCGCATGTAGGGTTGGGGAATGACTTTGAGCAGTTTCATTTCCACCTCATAGGGCGTTTTGCCAGTGGCCAGTTTGAGGCGATTGCCCAAACGAAACAGATGGGTATCAACAGCTATTGTGGGCTCACCAAAAATGATATTCAGCACCACATTCGCCGTCTTGCGGCCCACGCCGGGCAAGGCTTCCAACGCCTCACGGGAATGGGGAACTTGTGATTGATGGAGGTCAATGAGTTGCTGCGAAAGTGCTACCACGTTTTTTGCCTTGGCACGAAACAGGCCTATGGTTTTGATCAGGTCACGTACCTGTTCTTCACCCAGCGCAACCATGGCTTCGGGCGTTGGTGCTGCAGCAAAAAGTTTGCGCGTGGCTTTGTTGACACCTTCATCGGTTGCCTGCGCTGAAAGCACCACGGCCACCAGAAATGTAAAGGCATTGACCGATTCCAGTTCACCCTTTGGTTCTGGGTTTTCAGCGTGAAACCGCCGGAACATTTCCTCAACAGTGGTTTGCGGCAATTTGCGCGGCATTGAATTTGGTTTCTCACTTGATCTTGCTTCAATGCTTTATCATCATGGTCGCCTATGGAAGAAGGCAAGTCTGATCGCACGTGGAGCGTTACGCTTACACCCCATCGCTCCCTGAAGCGGGAAGGCTTTGTGGCGATCATGGTGCTGCTGGTGTTGATCAATTTTGTGGGCGGTATTTTGTTTCTCGTCGTTGGCGCTTGGCCCGTCACCGGCTTTATGGGGCTCGACGTGGTGTTGATGTGGTGGGCGTTTCGTCAGAATTTTGCTGACGCTCAGAAAGCGGAACGCATTTCGATCCAGAATGATGTTGTCACAGTTCAACGATTATCACCACACCGAGCACCCGAAACCTTGGAATTCAACCGCCGCTGGCTGCGGGTAGATTTGGAATATGACGCGGCGCGGGAAATGATTGGTCGCTTGCTGTTAACCTATCGCGGCACATCAACCGAAGTTGCATCATTTCTGGGTGCCGAAGAGCGGCGCAGCTTGTCGAAAGCTTTAACTGCCGCATTGTCGTAAAACGGGTGGCTTCACGTTGTTTGCTGGCCTAGTTTTCAAACCATGACAAACTCTCAACTCGAAGATTATGCCAAGGTCTGTGACGTGATTGCCCACGTCAGTGAAAACTGGCGCGACCAACCTTCTCTCGACATTTTGGCGCAGCGCGTAAAGCTTTCACCTGATCAATTGCAACGGTTGTTCACGCGTTGGGCGGGGCTCACACCAAAAGCGTTCTTACAAGCCCTCACACTCGACCATGCCCGCAAGATGCTGGAAAGTTCCGCGAGCATTCTTGAAACATCGCTTGAAGTTGGCATGTCCGGTCCCGGGCGCTTGCATGATTTGTTTGTGGTGCATGAAGGCATGAGCCCCGGTGCCTATAAGAGCCGTGGTTCTGGCCTCGAAATTTCCTATGGCTATCACCCCTCGCCTTTTGGCGTGGCTTTGGTCATGTCCACCCCTTATGGATTGTGCGGACTGAGTTTTGCAAACGTCGGCGAAGAACAAGCGGCCTTGGCCGATATGACGCGGCGCTGGCCCAATGCACTCTACAAACAAGATTCAGCGGCCACAGCAACTTATGCAGCACAGCTTTTTGCTGATGAAAACTTTAGGCCCAATCAACCCCTGCGCATCACCTTCATCGGCACGGATTTTGAAATCCGCGTGTGGGAAACGCTGCTGAAAATCCCCGTCGGACAAGCCACCACCTATGGCGACATTGCTGCGTCCGTTGGCAGTCCAAAAGCCGCCCGCGCTGTTGGGGCCGCTGTTGGCAAAAACCCAATGTCATTCGTGGTGCCCTGTCACCGCGTCATCGGAAAGTCCGGCGCGCTGACAGGTTATCACTGGGGGCTTACGCGAAAGAAAGCCATCCTCGGGTGGGAGGCTGGCCGTGTCGCTTCAGGCTGACAGAATGTCCACCGATGCTGGCGTGGAGTTTGCGTTCAACTTGTACACGGTTGGCACACCGGTTTCGAGCTCACGCTTCAAAATCTGATCCGGCGTCAAACCTTCAATGGCCATAATCAATGACCGCAGCGAGTTGCCATGGGCAGCCACCAGCACGGTTTTTCCATCCAACACATGGGGTTGAATTTTGCTGACATAGTACGGCAGTGAACGCGCCAAAGTATCCTTCAAGGATTCACCACCTGGAGGTGGCACGTCATAGCTGCGACGCCAGATGTGAACTTGTTCTTCACCCCACTTTGCGCGGGCGTCGTCTTTGTTCAAACCCGTTAACTCACCATAGTCACGTTCATTCAATGCTTGGTCACGCGTTTCCGGCAAACCCGTTTGGCCCATTTCTTCAAGAATGAGTTTCAAGGTGTTTTGTGCGCGCGACAAAGCGGAGGTGAAGCAGATATCAAACTTCAAGCCCTTGGCCTTCAAACGTTGGCCTGCGGCCCGCGCTTCTGAAATACCTTTTTCTGTGAGGGCCGGATCTTTCCAGCCCGTGAACAGGTTCTTCAAATTCCATTCCGATTGTCCGTGACGGACGAGTACGAGTGTTCCAGACATTTATTTCATTCCCAATACGTCTTGCATGTCATAGAGGCCGGGCTTTTGGCTTTGCGCCCAAAGTGCGGCCCGCACGGCGCCGCGTGCAAACATTTCACGGCTTTGTGCTTTGTGAGTAAGTTCAATACGTTCTGAATCGCTTGAGAACATGACGGTGTGTTCGCCAATCACCGCACCACCGCGCAACGTGGCAAAGCCAATGTCGCCGGCTTTGCGGGCACCCGTATGTCCATCGCGTGAGCGAACGGATTTGGCTTGCAAGTTGACCTGACGACCATCAGCCGCAGCCTTGCCCAGCATCAAGGCCGTGCCCGAAGGCGCATCGATCTTGTGCTTGTGGTGCATTTCCAAAACTTCAATGTCGAAATCGTCACCCAAAACCGCAGCTACCTTTTGAACGATGCCTTGCAGAATGTTGACGCCAAAGCTGTAGTTGCCCGACTTCACAATGCGCGTGCGCTGGGCACCCCAGGCAATGGTGGCTTCGCCTGCCGCGTCAATACCCGTTGTTCCAATAATGTGAACTTTGCCATGTTCAGCCGTGTGTTTCACCAATTCAAGTGTTGCCGAAGGCACAGTAAAATCGATGATGCCGTCAACAATGGGCATGAGCGACGCGGCATTATCTGAAATTTTGACGCCAAGGTTTGGCACGCCAAACAACGTGCCATAATCCATGCCGACATAGGCTGAGCCTTTGGCTTCAAGCCCGCCCGCGAGAACGCAGCCCGGTGTGTCGTTAACGATACGGGCCAATTCCCGGCCCATGCGGCCACCAGCCCCGGCGATTGCAAGTTTCATAATCATGGTCGGCTCTTAGCAAGACCTGCCTTAAATGCAAAGCGCCCAAATTCAGCCGCAAGTACCCTGCAGGAATTCAGGCATGATCAAAACGGTGTTTAAGTTTCTTCTGGTTTTTGTCTTCACAACCATTTTATTGCCAATCAGCTTTAGTGCCGCGACAGGCTATATGCGGGGATGGCCTGAGAATTGGAAAGTCGCCAGTTGGGCGTCTTCAGGCCTATTGCCCGATGCAACACAAACCCAACCCGCATCAGTCATCATTTTATCAACACGGACAGGGCGTTGGAAAAGTATTTTCGCCGAGCATATGTCAATTATCGTGAAGCCAGAAGGGGCTCAGAAATGGACACGTTATGATGTTGTTGGTTGGGGCAATCCGGTGCGAAAAAATGCTTATGCAGCAGATGCACTTTGGTACGGCAACACGCCGCGTGTTGTGTTTCGTTTAGAGGGTGCTGAGGCTGAAAAGCTTATCCCTGCTATTGAGACAACAATTGCAAACTATCCGCATCAACGACGTGGCACATACCATGTGTGGCCCGGCCCCAATTCAAATACATTTGTGGCTTGGGTTGTACGCAACACGCCCGGATTTGATGCCGAATTGCCTCCAGTTGCGGTGGGTAAAGACTGGCTCGGCAGCGGACTTTCATTCGATCGCGCACCCAGCAAAACAGGTTGGACCGTTTCAATTGCAGGATATGTTGGGGGAACGATGGCATGGGAAGAAGGTTTGGAACTACACCTCCTCGGCTCAACCATTGGCGTTGACCTGAATGACCTGGCAATCAAGCTTCCAGCGTTGGGAAAAATTGGTTTCTATTAACGCGAAGGAAGCAGTGCTGCGTTTTCAATGCGAATGCGCCATGCCAACATTGCGATATTGAGAATGCAATAGATTATTGCAAATGCATTCAGCCCAAGTGCCAATGGCAGCAGCGGAACTTCGAGCAAAACCAGTGCGTAGTTCGGATGGCGCATGAACCTATAAGGGCCACGCGCGACGAGTGTTTCATTCGGAAGAGTTAAGATGCGCGTGGTCCAACGTGAACCCAGTGTGGCAAGAATCCAAATTCGAAATCCTTGCAAGGCTATGTAGGCCAACATCAATGGCCAAATGATTGTGGCATTCCAGCCAAACCACCACAACCCTAGAAGCCACGACGCATGCAGCAGCACCATGACAGGATAGTGCGACGCCCCATGTTCAACGGCTCCCTTCGCTTGGAGTTGGGCCGTGTTGCGTTTGGCAATGATCAATTCACTCAAGCGCTGCAAAGTAACGAGTGCGAGAATGATTATAGCCGTCGTCACCATCATTCCACCAGTGTTGCAAAACTAGCGGTGAAGCCTGGACCGAGTGAGCCCACAAAACGGCGACCTTTTTGTTTGCGTCCCAAAGCCCTTTTCAACACAAACAAAACTGTTGGCGCCGACATATTGCCATAGCCCCTGAGCACCTCTCGTTCATCACTCAATGTGCCTTCTGACATTTCGAAAACCGTTTCCAGCGCCTGCAACACTTTGGTGCCGCCGGGGTGAAAGCTGAAGTGGTTGATGTCGCTCACCTTCTAAATTGTTGCGCTGACAAAAATCCTTCCGCAGCTGGGCGCAAATCGTTCAAAACCAAATCCGGAATGCTGCGGGCAAAGATGGCGCCTAAGCCTTCATCATCAACACGCCAGCCCATAATGTCGATGGTGTTGGGCCAATTGTGCTGCCCCGTGTGTTCAATCACGGGACCATCGCCTTTTGCTGAAATCACCATAGCTGCTGCACCATCACCGAAGAGTGCTGTGGCAACAACGTTGGACTTCGACATTTCATTGGGGCGGAACGCAAGTGTGCAAAGCTCAATGACGACCAGTAATACGTTGCGACCTTGTGCCATTTGAGCTGCAAGGGCCAACCCGGTCACGCCGCCTGCACAACCAAGTCCAAATACGGGAATGCGCATCACATCGTCGCGAAAGCCCATCTCATGCATCACGTGGGCTTCAACCGATGGTGTAGCGATACCTGTCGAAGAGACCGTGATAATGACATCAATTTCAGCGGCATTGAAACCAGACTGTGCCAACGCATCACCGACTGTTTGCCGAAAGAGAATTTTAGCACCCGCCAAAAAACGATCCGCGCGGTCGCCCCAATTCGACGCCGTTTCAAACCATTCCACAGGACACACAGAGTAGCGCCTGTCGATGCCGGCATTGGTGAACACTTGGGCCATACGTTCATAGTCGTCACCAAAGCGGGCAAATATTCGCTTGGCCTCTTCGGCCACGAAGTCTCTCTCAAGAATGTGAGGCGGATTGGCAGTGGCTAAGCTGGCGATGCGTGGCAGTGAAGTTTGAGTCATGGTGTTCCGTACAAGATTACCCTCTTATACGTAAAGCACGATTACATAGATTATGTGTCCCAAACCGGACACCACGCACCGTTCACCAGCCTGCGGCCTTCTTCGACCGCGCGAATTGCCACAATATCGTCCGACGAAAGTTGAATGTCTTTGGCCGCTAGGTTTTCTTCAATGCGGGCTTTTGAACCTGAAGACGGAATGACAACATGTCCTTCCGCCATCAAAAACGCCAAAGCAATTTGCCCTGCAGAAGCATTATGTTTTTTACCGATTGCCAACAAAGTCGCGTTGTCGTTCACCGCACCGCGCGCGAGCGGCGAATAGGCTGTCGTCGAAATGCCCTTCCTGTGGGTGTAATCCACGATAATGCGGTTCTGCATCAGCGGATGAATTTCAACTTGGTTGGTTGTGATGGGGCGATGACCCAATGCCTTCATTGCACCATCAAGATGCCGCTTGGTGAAATTCGAAACGCCGATATGTTTCGCCAAACCCTTGTCAAACACCTCGGCAAATTGCGCCATGTAGTCATCCAGCGCGAATTCATCCTTGATCGAAGGCCAGTGCACCAGCAGCAGATCGACCTGTTCAACGCGCAACTTTTCGAGCGAGACTTTGACGTGAGGCATGACCTGCCCAGGGCCTAAATGTTCGGGCGCAACCTTCGTTGTGATGAATATGTCGTTCCGTTTAACACCGGACTCCGCAATCGCCCGCCCAACAAATTCTTCGTTGTTATAACCTTCCGCCGTGTCGATGTGCCGATAGCCAGCATCAAGCGCCATGCGCACGCCATTGTAACACTCATCCCCGGGGCGGTTCCATGAACCATAGCCAATTTGGGGTATTGGGCCGATCATTTTCATTGTCGTACGAAACTCCGTTTCAAGTAACTATACGGTTATTTGTCCGTCAGATGCAATGCTTATGTGTCTCACTTGTGAAAGTTGGGCATATTCTTCTCTACTCACGGACAAGACGGGACATGATTTGTTGTAAAGTTTCGCAGCAACTGCCGCACCAATGGCAAGATTGATGTCAGGCGTGATCAAAATTATGCCAAGCGGTGCCGTGCCGCGCCTGATGGCTTCTGCAATGCCGCCAGGTGTTCCGCCTGAGCCTCGCGTTTCCGGTAACACCAAAATGTGCCCGCCCAAATAGGCTCCGGATTGGGGGTGGTGCGTGTCAACAATCTTGCCCGTGCGTGGATCATAAGCCCCCCAAAAGCTTACAGGTTCTGTCAGCACCAAAACCGGGCCTGTCGCAACGCCAGCATTGAGAATTTCACCCTTCATGCGCGGCCCCACAAATTGCTATCGCGCCACACTTCGCCACGCACTGCACTTTCAACGCATTCACGCAACGAGCCGAAACAGACTTCAACGGGCAACATCCCCGGTGCATAATAGGCCCACTTGGCGGAATTAGTCATCACGCGGCCCTTCATGCCGTTAATGCCCGGCGCATAGTAACTGCAAATGTCGCCAATAATGGTAACGCCTGCCCGCTGCAATATTTCATCCCAACCCTTGGACTTGATATAGTCCCACACAAAGCGCGACGTGGTGATTGTGAATGGAATTTTGGCTTTCCGACCATCAAGTGCTTCAACAACCGCACGAAATTCAGATGCTGAAAAATGCGGTGTGCCCATGGCCACCATATCGAGCGGGCCATCACGCCCCGTTGAAAGTTGAGCTTGCGCTACTACGAGGTCTTCGCGCGAAACTTTATGTAATTCACCGGACGAGAAAATTGTTTCAAGTTCCGGCGCTTCTGGTGTCACCCCAACACCGTGCCAAAGTTCCACACCACCAGATGAAGCAACGGCCGTGCTCACGGCTTTCAAATCATCCACATTGGTTGACTTCAAAAGCCCTGTGACGACAGGAACGCGCCGTCCGGCAATGCGGCCCATGTGATGGCCGAGCAAATGATGAAAGATGTTTTCCCTGCGCCACTGTTCGGGCAAAGCCGAAACATCAAAATGCAATTCAGCTTTGCGGCCTTCATCCGTGTGCAATCCTGCGAAAGGTGCCTTGCCAATCAAAGCACAAGCCACATCCAAATAGTCACCATATTTATTTGTGCGGGCACCCACAGCAGAATTGTAATAGGTCACAGCATTGGATTCACCGACAACGATATGCTCGCCAAATTTTGGCCCGCCTGGAATTTGGTAAGGCGCACAAGTCCACGTGGGCTTGCATCCCAATTGCGCATAAAGTTCCATCAACTTGCGCGCGCCCTCAACCATCTCAACATCGGGATTGCCGTCATAGAGCTGCGGGTGTGTGGCTGACACAACACCGTTGTTGGTCCAAGCGGGAATGGGAAATGTTGCACCATGGTCCAGCATGAATTGCGCAAAATCGATATGGGCTTGGCCATTGTAAAAACACGCATCAATATGCGCATAAGTGACGGGGATGAGGTGCGGGGCTTTGAGGATGGTCGCGGCTTGCACGACAAGCTCCATGGCCAATTGCATGGCTGGGCCAGAATGGCCGGAGAGGAGATTTTGGTCAGTGGTGGAAAGGTCGGTCATTGCAGAACAGACTAACTGTAGGTTGGCGTTGAAATCAATGCCAATAACTGTTATCGATAGCAAAAATGGAGCTGTGAAAATGGCGATTAGCGCTGAACTGGGAACAACACTTGAAACTTATGTCGATGCTCTCGTTGCAAAAGGTCGTTATGGCTCAAAAAGCGAAGTCATTCGCGAAGGTATTCGAATGGTGCAAGAACGGGAATCGCGTTTGGCAGCACTTGATGCAGCAATAGAATTGGGATTGGCTGACGCGGATGCTGGCCGACTAATTCCAGCAGAAGAGGTTTTTGACAAGCTCGTCGCAAAATACGAGGCCATGATTGAAAAGGTCGATGCATGAACGTTTTCATCACTCCGGCTGCCAATCATGACATAGCACATATTGGCAACTGGATTGCCCAAGAGAATCCACGGCGTGCTGTTTCATTTATGCATGAACTTCATGAAGCTTGCCATGCAATAGGCGATGCCCCAAAGGGATCAGCTGTAGTGCAGCGATATGTCAGTCACGATATCCGTTCGAGAAACCTTTTCGCAACTATTTGATTTTCTACCGCATAAAAAATGAAGTTGTCGAAATTATCCACATCATTCATGGTGCCCGCGACTACTCAAATCTTTTCTAACCCCCAAACCCATCCCAAAACGCCTTCGCCTTCGAGAAGAACCCTTCTGACTCCGGCGAGTTGTTGCGGGCTTCGTTGTCGAAATCGCGGAGCAACTCGCGCTGACGCCTGGTCAAGTTGACCGGTGTTTCGACCGACACTTGAATATACATGTCGCCAAATTGCGTTGAACGCAGCACCGGCATGCCCTTGGTTTTCAGGCGGAACTGTTTGCCGTTTTGTGTGCCATCAGGAATGGTGACGCGGGCTTTTTTGCCGTCGATTGTCGGCACTTCAATTTCACCACCCAATGTTGCGGTGGCCATGGAAATCGGCACTTTGCAGAACAGATCCGCACCTTCGCGCTGGAAGAATTCATGGGGCCGCACGGAGATGAAAATATAGAGATCACCTGCTGGTCCGCCGCGTGTGCCGGCCTCACCTTCACCCGACAAGCGAATGCGGGTGCCGTCTTCAACGCCCGCCGGAATGTTGACGGACAGTGTGCGTTCCTTGGTCACGCGGCCTTGGCCACCACAGGCCGAGCATGCATCGGCAATGACTTGGCCACGGCCTGCGCAGGTGGGGCAAGCCCGTTCAACCGTGAAGAAGCCCGATTGCGAACGCACCGCACCCGCACCATTGCAGGTGCCGCAGGTTTTGGGTTGCGTGCCGGGTTTTGCACCTGAGCCTTTGCACATGTCGCAGGATACGGAAGCGGGAACGCGCACGGAAGCATTTTTGCCGCGATAGGCATCGGTGAAATTGACTTCTAAATTAAAGCGTAAATCAGAGCCACGTTGCGCACCGGTGCCACCACGGCGCTGGCCTCGACCCCGACCGCCGCCCATCATGTCACCGAAAAGGTCTTCAAAAATATCAGACATGGATCCCATGTCAGGTCCAAAACCTGCACCACCGGGACGTCCGCCGCCGCTGCCATTTTCAAAGGCCTGATGGCCGAAGCGATCATAGGCGGCTTTTTTCTGTGGGTCTTTCAGAACGTCATAGGCTTCGTTGAGTTCTTTGAATTTTGCTTCCATCGTTTTGTCGCCGGGGTTGGCGTCGGGATGGAGCTTTTTAGCCTGATTGCGATAGGCCGTTTTAAGCGCCTTTTCATCAGCACCTTTTTGCACACCTAGAATTTCATAGAAATCGCGTTTGGCCATTGGGACACATTCATGGAGGGGTGCCCTCGCCCTTCGAGGCCGCTTACGCGGCACCTCAGGGTGAGGGCTTTTTCACTTCATATACAACCTCATCCTGAGGTGCGAGTGCAAAGCACTCGCCTCGAAGGATGCGCTGCGAGCTGGCATTACGCCTTCTTGTCGTCGTCTTTTACTTCTTCAAACTCGGCATCCATGATGTCGTCGAGTTCGTCGCGTTCAACTGGGCCGTCATCTTGATCATCATCAGAATCACGACCGCCGTCTTTGTTGGCGCCAGCTTGCTTGTACAAAGCTTCACCGATCTTCATCGAGGCTTGGGCCAAGGGCGTGGTCTTTTCCTTGATCACTTCTGGGTCGCCACCTTCAATGGCTTCCTTCACTTCGGCGATTGCAAGCTCTGCTGCTTCCTTGTCTTGTGGCGCAATCTTCTCGCCCAAGTCAGCCATCGACTTGTTGGTGGCGTGGATTAAGCCTTCAGCCTGGTTCTTGGCTTCCACCAAGGCCACCTTCTTTTTGTCTTCAGCTGCGTTGGCTTCGGCGTCCTTGACCATCTTTTCAACTTCAGCATCCGACAAACCACCCGAGGCTTGAATGCGGATCTGTTGTTCTTTGTTGGTCGCCTTATCCTTGGCCGACACGTTGACGATGCCGTTGGCGTCGATGTCGAAGGTCACTTCAACCTGCGGCATGCCGCGTGGTGCGGGAGGCAAGCCCATCAAGTCAAACTGGCCGAGCATTTTATTGTCAGCGGCCATTTCGCGTTCGCCTTGGAACACGCGAATGGTCACCGCCGTCTGATTGTCATCAGCGGTTGAGAACACTTGAGACTTCTTCGTGGGGATCGTGGTGTTACGATCAATCAGACGCGTGAACACGCCGCCCAAGGTTTCAATGCCGAGTGACAGTGGTGTTACGTCAAGCAACAACACGTCCTTCACTTCGCCTTTGAGCACGCCGCCCTGAATGGCAGCGCCGATGGCCACAACTTCGTCAGGGTTCACACCCTTGTGTGGTTCCTTGCCGAAGAACTGTTTTACAACTTCGATGACCTTGGGCATGCGGGTCATACCGCCCACCAAAATCACTTCGTCGATTTGACCAGCGGTAACGCCTGCATCCTTCAAGGCTTGGCGGCAAGGTTCAACGGTCTT
Organism: uncultured Alphaproteobacteria bacterium; assembly: GCA_963779145.1. Taxonomy (GTDB): domain Bacteria; phylum Pseudomonadota; class Alphaproteobacteria; order Rhizobiales; family Aestuariivirgaceae; genus Aestuariivirga. Next base: position 124,457 of record CAVZXJ010000040.1, on the reverse strand, counting down.
TTGAATGAGGTCGTCAACCAGTGCTTCCAACTTGGCGCGCGTCAACTTCAAAGCCAAATGCTTTGGGCCTGATGCGTCAGCGGTGATGAAGGGCAGGTTGATTTCGGTCTGCATCGAAGACGACAGTTCAACCTTGGCCTTTTCAGCCGATTCACGCAGACGCTGCAAAGCCAGCTTGTCTTTACGCAGATCAATCGCCTGTTCTTTCTTGAACTCGTCTGCAAGATAATCAACGATGCGCATGTCGAAGTCTTCACCGCCCAAGAACGTATCACCGTTGGTGGACTTCACTTCAAACACGCCATCACCGATTTCAAGCACCGACACGTCGAAGGTGCCGCCGCCCAAGTCGTAAACGGCAATGGTGCCGGCTTCGCGCTTGTCGAGGCCATAGGCCAAGGCAGCAGCGGTTGGTTCGTTGATGATGCGGAGCACTTCAAGGCCAGCGATCTTGCCAGCGTCTTTGGTGGCTTGGCGTTGCGAGTCGTTGAAGTAAGCAGGAACCGTAATAACAGCTTGCGTTACGGGTTCGCCCAAATAACGTTCAGCGGTTTCCTTCATCTTGGTCAAGGTGAAGGCCGAGATTTGTGATGGTGCGAATTTGGTGCCGCGTGAGTCAACCCAAGCGTCGCCATTGTCGGCTTTCACAATGTTGTAGGGAACAAGCTTCTTGTCCTTGGCAACCATGGGGTCTTCCATGCGGCGGCCAATCAAGCGCTTGATGGCGAAGAAGGTATTTTCTGGATTGGTCACACCCTGACGTTTGGCAGGCTGGCCCACCAAGGTTTCACCGTCTGCCGTAAAGGCAACAATCGACGGCGTGGTGCGTGCACCTTCAGCGTTTTCAATAACCTTTGGATTCTTGCCTTCCATCACAGCAACGCAAGAGTTTGTCGTGCCAAGGTCAATACCAATGACTTTTCCCATATTCAGTCTCCTAAAGGCTGGCGGAACTACAGTAGTCCATTCTGGCACTACCTTTGGCCTGATCTGCTCAGGGCCCGCCTCCGTTAATACAAGTCCCGACCGGATCACTCCCATCGGCGTTCGAGGGGTATATAGGGGGGTGTTCCAAGGCTATCAAGGAGTCGTGATGGGGGAATTTTTGGAAATTTCGAGTGGTATGAAGCTTTATAAAGGTTGGTTTGGCGCGGAAGCCCAAGCCGATCTGCTGACAAACCTGCGCCAAGCCGTTGTTGAAGCCCCACTTTACACGCCCGAAATGCCCAAAACCGGCAAACCCTTTTCCGTGCGTATGACCAATTTAGGGGTGTTGGGCTGGGTTACAGATAAGTCGGGCGGCTATCGCTACCAAGCCCATCACCCGCAAACGGGAAAACCATGGCCCGCAATGCCGAATGTGTTGTTGAAGCTGTGGCGAGACGTGGCTGACTATCCCCAACCACCAGAAGCCTGCCTCGTCAACTTCTATAACGCCGATGCAAAAATGGGCCTGCACCAAGACCGCGACGAAAAAGACTTCGCCGCCCCCGTCGTCTCCATCTCCCTCGGCGACACCGCCCTCTTCCGCTGGGGCAGCACCACACGCGGCGGCAAAACCCAATCGGTGAAATTAGAGTCAGGCGATGTACTGGTCATGGGCGGCGAGATCACGGCTGTGCTTTCATGGCGTGGATCGGATTTATGCAGGGACGTCGACATTGCTGAAGGATGGAGGGCGGATCAATTTGACGATGCGGCGGGTGACGAAGCTTTAGTCTCTTCACCCCTCCCTTTGAGGGAGGGGCAGGGGTGGGTGCGAGTCACAAAAAAACTGTTGACGTCTTGCGACTCTTACCAGCTCTTGGAAACTTTGAGCGCCCCAGACCAGGCTTCATAGTTGTCGTCACCAATGCCATCATAGGTTCCGTCGAGTGACAGCAAAACATTGTTTGCCAACTCAGCACTCACTCCCAGTTCCATGCGCGCGCGAAGGCCTGTATCCGCAAAACCCAACCCATTGCCCGAAGCGACTTCGGCCGTGTTTTTCTGCGCAAAGGTCCAGATGCCGGACATGCCAATACGAGGTGTCAGCGTAAGTCCATCATTGACCTCAAGCTTGCGTGACAAGGTCGGGCCAAATTCCAGCGTTCCCGTTTCAACCTCATAGCCCGCAACCGCAACGCCATTGGAATCAGTGTAAGCGCCAGTGCTTTCGCTGAAGTAGGACACGCGCACTTCAGGTTCAATGCGGAACCCGCCTGCATCATAGTCGCCAATCAGTGCGGCAGACAGCAACACACGCTCAGAAGAAACATCATCCGTGTAAGTGCCTAAGGGCGACACGTCATGCTTGGCCTTGCCCCAGGCCGCACGGGCGTCGAGATAAAGATCCTCGCTCAGCCTTGCAGTGGCATAAGGGCCCACCATGAAGCCAAAGCTGTCGCTCTTGGCGGCGGCACCGCTGGCCTTATAGTCACCCCAATCCAACTGCGTGCTCACGCCCAAAAGAATGTCTGGTGTTACAAGATAATCAGCACCTGTGTGGACAATCCCAAAATTGTTTTTGCCGCTGCCAAAATCCTGCTTGCCGACTACACCTTCGACCCACACATCAAAACGCGTTACACCAAAATCACCTTTGCCCGGCACATCAGCTGTTGGCGTAATAACAGTGCGGTTCAACGAAGTGGCGAACCGGCCACCATTTTGATCGGCAGAAATGTCAACCGGCGAAACGTCGTTCGCAACCGTCAAACCAAACAAGGCAACATCACCACCACCTGCCCGGCGGTTGTTCAGCCTGTCGATGCGGCGATCAAACTTGGGCTGATGCTGCAAAATCGCGCGAGCTTGGTTTTCAACAGCCTTGCCAATGGCCTCAGCCGTTTCCTTTTCAGCGACGGGCGTAATGGCGAGCGATCCGGCATTTGCCGCAAGACTTGCGTTTCCAGCAGCGTCCTGAAACGCATTTGCAGGAACAGCGAGCGCGACCGACCGCGCATTGGGAGCGGGTGTAATCGTTGCGGTGAACGAGGTGCCAGAGCCAGACAAGGTTGCTGTGCCATTGGACACAACAAGATCGCTGGCTTCAAACGCAGAACCAGGGCCCGCCGCCTCACTTAACGTGATGGCCGCCGTGTAGGTGCCAGTACCCGCTGGCGTCAGCGGCCCAATGGTAATCGTGGGCGGAGTTGTGTCTGGAACGGGGAAATCCGTCACACTTTCGGTAAATTCGGTGCGTGTGTCCGTGATACCCAGAACGGCATAACTGTAAGTCCGGCCGCGAAAACGAAAGCTGATTGAGAGTTCATCTTCCTCGGCGACACTCGGCTTATCAGCACCATTTTGCGCAATGATGGTGAACTCCTCTGGTGTGCTGCCGACGACGCAAGCACTCAATGCACTTGCACTTATGGCAGGCCCTGGGGTGGAAGGTCCTCTATTCCAATAGGAACCACCCGCAAAATGGCCAGTATCTCCTATCCCGCGGGAGGGGTCTTCTCCAAGATAGATCACAGCAAAACGACCGCGCTGTACGTACTCACCCAAAAATTTGCAGATGCCAAAATCACTCAAAGCTGATACACCACCAAAAGCTTGCGAACTGCTGAATGCATGAGAATACTCAGGTGTTGCCAACACCAAACCCAGCGCTCCGCACAACGCACTCGACCGCATCAACTTCAACATATTATAGCCCCCAAAGCCCTATGGTTCTTTGTGTCAATACCGTTCGCGCAAACTTCTGACAAGGTCTTTATCTTGTGTAACGTGAGTAAACTCTTAAGACTCGACCCAGTGGATGCTGCGCCCCGCAATGATTGATTGTGATATTCGAACCAGCCATAAGCCTCGACAATCGCCGCCAACGAAAGCATCAGCACTTATGACCCTCACCCTCGCCGCCGCTAACACAATCATCACCGCCACCCTCGCCCACGCCAAGGCCGCGAACTTCAAACCCCTCGGCATTGTTGTGCTTGATTCCCGTGCCACGGTGAAAGCGGCGTCTATTGCAGACGGCTCGTCACTTGCCCGCTTTGACATTGCCAAGGGCAAAGCCGCTGGTGCACTCGCCTTCAACATGGGCACACGCGGGCTTGAGAAGTTGGCCAAGGAGCGTCCGCATTTCTTTGCAGGTGCGATTTCTGCGACGACGGCGGGCATGGTGCCCGTTGCCGGTGGCGTTCTCATCAAAGACAAGGACGGCACCATCCTCGGTGCTGTTGGTGTTTCAGGTGACACATCCGACAATGACGAAATCGCCGCCCTTGCAGGTATTGCAGCTGCTGGTCTGATTGGCGATGGCGGTCAGGGTTGAATGTGCTGTCGCGAATCCGGAATACCAAGGGTTCAACTCACGCCCCAACGTCGTCTTCATGATCGGCTCAAGACTGTTGTTGGCTGCGGAATGTTTCACCCAATTCGGGATTATGCCTGAAACTAGCAGATTGACCGCGCGGTGTCAAGCATTATTTTCCTGTCGTAAGAATTGGATAATTTATTATCTGTGACTTCTTGACTTACAGATAAATTCCCTTACATGGACGGGTGAGGCGTGGCGCTATCAGGCTGCCCGCCGTACTCATTGTATGGAGAACGACATGTCGAAATTGAAGATTGGCGTCATCGTAGGCGCAACCCGTGATGCACGCTTTGGCTTGGTGCCTGCCAAGTGGATTCTTGAAGTGGCCAAAGCCGACCCCAGCATTGACGCTGAATTGGTTGACCTGAAAGACTTCGATCTGCCACTGTTCAACGAAGTGGCCTCCAACGCTTGGGTGCCAAGCTCTGACGCCAAGGCGGTGGCCTGGCAGAAGAAGGTTGGCGAATATGATGGCTACATCATCGTCACCCCAGAATATAACCACTCCATTCCAGCATCATTGAAGAACGCCTTCGACCAATCCTACGTCGAATGGGCGCATAAGCCCGTTGGTTTTGTGGGCTATGGCATGATGGGTGCCGCCCGCGCGGTTGAACATGCCCGCGGCATTGTGGCCGAACTTCACATGGTATCCACCCGCAACAGCGTTCACATTGCAGGCGGCGAATTTGTGAAAGTGCACCCCGGCATGGGCAAGCAACCGTTTGACACCATCATCGACGTGATCAAGCCATCAGCGCTTGAAATGCTGAAGGATCTGGTCTGGTGGGGCAAGGCCACAAAGGCTGCCCGCGCTTAAATACTGCTTGAAGCTCCGGCCCAGAAAAACCTCTGGGCTGGAGCGCAATCAACATTGCGTTAACCAACAACGTTGCCACTCAACCGTCAGCAACTCACTTCAATTTTCGCAGGCGTCATTTACGAACACCCTCTATGCATTGTTTAAGCCGCGTTTTTTTATTCGGTTTAAAATTTTTGATTGTACAAATAGAAAAATACAACAAAAAAATGCACCGGAGGGATATACAATGACAATGGACACGCTTCTGACCAACAGCCATCGTGATGTTGCGAACCCGTCGTCGCATACTCTGCTTGCCCCGGAAAACGAGCAACTACGCGTCGATGCAAGACAAAGCGCGCAGAAGTGTGACTTGATCGTGCAGTTGTGCATGGTTATGCTGATAACCGAAGCCGTCTCATTCGTGACGACGATGCAAATGCTTGGAAATGCAATTCCATAGATAGCTGCGGCTTGACCTTGGGGCCCACCACCGCCATACACCGCCCCAAATGACTGACCTTTCCAATATCCGTAATTTCTCCATCGTCGCCCATATTGACCACGGCAAATCCACGCTCGCTGATCGCTTGATCCAGCTCACGGGTGCTGTGTCCGACCGCGAGATGCAAGACCAAATTCTCGACTCCATGGATTTGGAGCGCGAACGCGGCATTACCATTAAAGCCAACACCGTTCGCCTCGATTACAAGGCCAAGGACGGCAAAGATTATATTCTGAATTTGATCGACACCCCGGGCCATGTGGACTTTGCCTATGAAGTGTCGCGCTCGCTTGCCGCTTGCGAAGGCGCGTTGCTGGTGGTGGACGCGTCTCAAGGTGTTGAAGCACAAACGCTGGCCAACGTTTATCAAGCCATCAATGCAAATTTGGAAATCGTTCCGGTTCTCAACAAAGTGGATTTGCCCGCAGCTGAACCGGACCGCATCAAGCAACAAATTGAAGACGTGATCGGCATTGACGCCCAAGACGCGGTGTTGATTTCGGCCAAGACCGGCCTTGGTGTGCCCGATGTTTTGGAAGCCATCATTACAAGATTGCCCGCCCCCAAAGGCGACCGTGATGCGCCGTTGAAAGCGCTGCTGGTTGACTCATGGTACGATTCTTATCTCGGCGTTGTGGTTCTCGTCCGCATTATTGATGGCGTGCTCAAGAAGGGCATGAAGGTCAAGATGATGGGTTCCGGCGGCAGCTACTCAATTGAGCGCGTCGGCGTCTCAAAACCTAAAAAAGTAGTCGTCGATGAATTGGGTCCGGGTGAAATTGGCTTCTTTACCGGAGCAATCAAAGAAGTGGCTGATACCCGCGTTGGCGATACCATCACCGACGAACGCAACCCCACCGCCCAAGCCCTGCCAGACTTCAAAGAAGCGCAGTCCGTGGTATTTGCGGGCTTCTTCCCGGTTGATGCATCAGAGTTTGAAGATCTTCGCGAAGCCATGGGTAGGCTTCGTTTGAATGACGCTTCTTTCTCCTATGAAATGGAAACGTCGGCCGCATTGGGCTTTGGTTTCCGTTGTGGTTTTCTCGGGTTGCTGCACTTGGAAATCATCCGTGAACGGATTGAACGCGAGTTCAACGTCGATATCATCACCACTTCGCCATCGGTTATTTATAAAATCAATCTGCGCGATGGCAGCCATGTGGACATGCACAACCCCGCTGACATGCCGGATGTGTCGCTCATTCAAACCATGGACGAGCCATGGATTGAAGCCACGATTTTCGTGCCTGATGATTATCTGGGCTCCGTGTTGAAGTTGTGTGAAGACCGTCGTGGTCGCCAAAAGCAACTCACCTACGCTGGCTCTCGCGCCATGGTGGTCTATGAATTGCCGCTCAACGAAGTGGTGTTCGATTTCTATGATCGCTTGAAGTCCGTTTCAAAAGGCTATGCCTCGTTCGACTACAAGATGACGGAATATCTGCAAGCTGACCTCGTTAAGTTGACAATCCTCGTGAATGACGAACCCGTTGATGCGCTTTCGATGGTGGTTCACCGCACGCGTGCCGAACAACGCGGACGCGTGATGTGTGAAAAGCTGAAAGACCTTATTCCGAACCATATGTTCAAAATTCCAATTCAAGCGGCCATCGGCGGCAAGATTGTGGCCCGCGAAACCATTTCAGCCCTCCGCAAAGACGTGACGGCCAAGTGCTATGGCGGCGATATTTCGCGTAAACGCAAACTGCTGGACAAGCAGAAGGAAGGCAAAAAGAAGATGCGGCAATTCGGCAAAGTCGATATTCCGCAGGAAGCCTTCATTGCCGCCTTGAAGATGGATGAGAACTAAACCGCACCACGGGAATTGCAGTCCAAGGTCACGACCTTTCTTGCTCCCCACCAGCAGACCAGCCCAACAACGGCACCCAAATAGCCGTCAATTGCATAGTGCCAACCCAAGTGAATTGAGCCTAAGAGTATGGCTGTTCCAAACACGACCATGGACCATCCCAACCAGCGCTTGCCGGCTGCGAAACTGGTGAGAACAAACAACACCGAAGTCCCCACATGCATGGATGGCATTGCAGAAATTCCATTGATCATGCCTTCGCCTGTAGAATAGCTGAGCCACAACTCATCCATCGCAACCAACGCAAATATTGAATAGGTTTCGTTGACGTGGTGCAACCACACCAGCAACGGTTGAAAGGTGTCTATTTCCTGAGGGTACATTCGGCTATAGAGTCCAGGGCCGACGGACGAAAAAATCGTGCCTAAAATGCCGGTGCCCAAAAGCCATGTGAACATAAAGGCGACGAAATAATGCTGTCGCAACCGGTTATCTTGACGCGCAAAGCCATGCCACAAACAAAAGCCGAACATAACGAAGAACCATATATTATAGTTCACGTTAAGTGCGAACGTGGCCAAGGGCGTATTCAAGATTGGGGCCAATGCCTCATAAGGGTGAACACCGAAATGAAGAGCCTTGTCCAGCGCGACGAAACTTTTATCCCATGAAAATGGGTTTGCTACGGGAATGGCGGCTTTGATCAAAGTAAAGCCACTCATAAACAGCGTCATGCATATGATTGAATGCACTGCATTTGAAAGCCGTTGGGGCGCGAAATAGTCATTGGTAAGTTTAGACCACAGCGCTGGCCCCAAACGACCTGCATATTGGCTGCGAAACAATCGCAACATTTCCATCAGTAGACCAAGTGTAATCAGTATCGTCATTGTCAAAAAAATTGGAAAGCTGAAGAAATAGACCAACTTCAAATCCAGCGGCATCCCCAGAAGCAGAACTTCCAATAAGGCTGCGAAAATGCAAACAAGTGAAATCGCATAAAGCAATCTGTGGGCAGCGAACCCTTTGATGAGAGCCGAAAAATGCTGACTATTCGTCCAAGAAAGACGGTGAATAGCAATTGTGTTCATGATCGCTTCCTTCAAACTATCTAGCGTGTACGGCACTCATCTGGCACCCCGCTTTTTCGCCGCGATCACTATGTTATTGCTGAGTTAAGTCTGTCTTAACAATAAATTTCACTGCTCAATCATGGTTAAGGAAGGGAGGATTGGAATCGCGTTGTGTCCAATACGGAACCGTCTTCCTCCAAGAAGGACTTCGCGGGAACGCAGTCCAACAAGTGCAACACTTCTTCTGAAGGCCGACATAATTTCACACCCTTCGGCGTACACACGATGGGCCGATTGACCAAAACCGGATGAAGAAGCATTTGCGCGAAAATTGCTTCATCCGACACATGCGGTTCAGCAAGAGGAAGATGCGGCAATTCGGCAAAGTCGATATTCCGCAGGAAGCCTTCATTGCAGCCCTGAAAATGGACGAGAACTGATCTGGACTGCGATTAGAATCGTTCTAGTATAGGACGATGAAAACTTTCTCCGACCTCACTGAACAAGAACTTCTGGCGCTTGCGATTTCCTCGGAAGAGGATGATGCGCGGGGCTATGCTGCCTTTGCCAATGCACTGATGCCCACCTATGGGGCGTCGGCCAAGGTGTTCATGGAAATGTCCGAGGAAGAATTTGAACACCGGGATCGCTTAAAGAAACTCTACCACAAGAAGTATGGCGAGTTCATTCCCCTCATTCGCCGCGCAGATGTGAATGGCTTTATTGCTCACAAGCCAATGTGGACGGTAAGCCGCATGGGAATTGAAGCCATGCGCAAACATGCTGAAGTGATCGAGCTTGAGAATGCGCGCTTCTATACGCAAGCCGCCGCGCAATCATCGGACCTTGCTGTTAAAGATCTGCTGCTCAAATTGGCGGCGGCTGAAAAATCGCACGAGTCGTTGGCACGAAAGCTGGGGCTTGAGCACGTCAATGTTGACGCCGTGGTGGAAGAGAAGGAAGCCGAACGCCGCCTGTTCCTGTTGCAAGTGGTGCAGCCGGGGCTTGTAGGTTTGATGGATGGTTCAGTCTCCACGCTCGCACCATTGTTTGCCGCCGCTTTCGCCACGGGCAATACGTGGGAAACGTTTTTAGTCGGCATGGCGGCATCCATTGGTGCTGGCATTTCCATGGGGCTTGCCGAAGGGTTATCAGATGATGGAAAGCTGACGGGTCGCGGCCACCCGTTCATTCGCGGGTCTGCTGCTGGCATTATGACGGCAGTGGGCGGCTTGGGTCACACCCTTCCCTATCTCATTCCCGATTTTCAATTGGCCACGTGGGTTGCCATCGTCATTGTGTTCATCGAGCTCGGTGTGATTTCTTGGATCCGCTACAAATATATGGACACACCGTTCTTGAAAGCCGCCTTCCAAATTGCCGTGGGAGGCTTTCTGGTTTTCCTTACAGGGATTTTGATTGGAAGCGCGTAACGTCCAACACTGAACCATCTTCTTTCAAGAAGGGTTCAAACGGCACGCGGTCTAGCAAATGCAATACTTCTTCTGAGGGTCGGCACAGCTTCACACCCTTCGACGTACACACGATGGGTCGATTGACTAAAACCGGATGAAGAAGCATTTGTCCAAAAATTACTTCTTCCGACACTTGCGGTTCGAGCAGGCCTAATTCCTTGGCGGGTGATTTGGTTTCTCGCAAAGCCGTGCGCGGGGTCAGATTTGCAGCAGCGAACAACGCAAGCAACTGCGGGCGCGTCCAACCTTCTTTCAAATATTCAATGATCGTGGGTGCGTAGCCGCAAGCCTCCACCAGCGCCACCACGTTGCGGGACGTGCCACAGTCTGGATTGTGATGAATAACAATGTTCATTTCTCTTCACCAAACAATTGTCGCGCTACAAATACGGCCAAGACGGCTCCCACACATTGCGCCACAACAAATGCAAGAACGTTAGACGGTGCAATGCCCGCGAAGGTGTTGGTGAAGCTACGGGCAAGTGTGACGGCAGGATTGGCAAAACTTGTGGAAGCCGTGAACCAATAGGCACCTACTATATAGAGTGCCACGGCCTGCGGAATGAGTTCGGCTTTATGGCGCAACAAACCAAATATGGTGAGCAATAGTCCAAACGTCGCGGTGGCCTCTGCGATCCATTGGCCCGTGCCCCAGCGGATTTTTTCTGAGGTTTGCACAAGTGCCAAATCAAACATGGCATGGGCGAGGACGACGCCAACAAGACCACCCAGAATTTGCGCGACGATGAAGGGTGCAATGCTTGAACTTGGCAAACGCTTGGTCGCCCACATGGCCACAGTCACAACGGGGTTGAAGTGTGCGCCGGAAAGTGGTCCAAAAACATTGATCAGGACAAAGAGCATTGCACCCGTGGCCAAGGCATTGGCCAACAGGGCGATGGCTACATTGCCGCCGCTCAACGCCTCACCCATGATGCCGGAACCGACGACAGTCGCCAGCAACAGCAAGGTGCCGAGGAATTCTGATAGGAGTTGCTTTTTCATAAGCGCCGTTCCTGCAAAAGTTTTATGACAGTTGCAAGACAGGCATTAAGCAGCTTCGCGCATGGCTCCGGGTCCGGGAACTGCACCTTTGGGGCACTTGCCCGCAATGATCATGCCCAGCACTTCGTCGTGGTCAACATCCTTGGTCGAGGCGGTGCCCACAACTTTGCCGTTCTTCATCACACACAAACGATCAGCCAAATCGAACACGTCATGCAGGTCATGGCTGATCAGGAAAATGCCAATGCCCTCGGCTTTCAGTTGCTTGATCAATTCGCCCACTTGCGCTGTTTCCTGCGGACCCAAAGCAGCAGTTGGCTCATCCATAATCAAAATGCGGGCGTTGAAGTGAATGGCACGCGCAATGGCAACGGATTGACGTTGACCGCCTGAGAGCTTTGACACCGGTTCCTTGAAGCGGCGGAAGTTGGGGTTGAGGCGATGCATGACCTTGCGGCATTCGGCTTCCATTGCAACGTCATCCAAGGTGCCGAATGAGGTTTTCAATTCACGGCCAAGATAAAGATTGGCCGCAGCGTCCACGTTATCTGCAAGTGCCAGTGTTTGATAAATCGTCTCGATCCCCTGCGCTTTGGCATCACGCGGATTGTTGATGGTGATTTCTTTGCCGTTTACAAATATCTGCCCAGCATCACGCTTATAAGCACCCGACAAAACCTTGATCAACGTGGACTTGCCCGCACCATTGTGGCCAAGAAGGCCTACAACTTCACCCGGATATAAATCAATCGAGGCATGGTCAACGGCTTTGATACCGCCGAAGGCAATCGAAATGTCTTTCATCTCGATCAGTGGCGTGCCCCGCGCCTTCAAATGCGTGTGAGGTTCACGACCTTGCACAGCAAGTGGCGTCTCGTGCGTTTCAATTGGCTTTGACGCCTTTTTTGAGGCTGCTGGTTTTGTGGATTTTTTTGCCATGATTGCCTCTTCTTACTTCACACGACGGGAATAAAGTTGGTCAAGCCAGACGGCGAGCACAAGGACCACGCCAACCACAATGTTTTGAAATGCGGCGGGCAAGTTGAGCAGCGACATGCCGGAGATGATGGACTGCATCAGCAATGCACCCAACATGGCACCGTAGATGGTGCCCACACCACCGGCGAGCGAGGTGCCGCCAATGACCGTTGCAGCGATAACATAAAGCTCATTGAGGCCGCCCAACGCATTGGTGGCCGCGTTGAGGCGGGCCGACGAGACGACAGATGAAATGCCGACAAGCAATCCCATCAAGGCGAACACTTTAACTGTCAGCCATTTCGTGTTGACACCTGCAAGTTCAGCCGCTTCCGGATTGCCGCCCGTTGCATAAACGTAGCGTCCAAACTGGGTGCGGGTTGCAAGGAATGTCATGGCAAGGCCAACGAAGAGTGCGATCAGCACTGGCACCGAGTACCCCGTGTAATAAACTAAGCCTTCGGTGCAACGCACCACTTGGTCACCCGCCATGCAAATGGCCGCGCCATCCTTGTTTTCCACACCTGCGGGAATGGCAACTCCATTTGCCTTGGCGTAGTTTTCGATCAGCTTGAAGGGCCAAGGGTAGGAGTTCATCACATTGGTGACGCCGAGTACTACGGCACTGCCGAGAACGGCCAAGAACACTTCGGCCCAAACCGGGCGCATGGGGAAATTGAAACGTTGGCGTTGGCGGCGACCATTGACGATTGCGAAAATCAATGCGGCACAAACGACGAGTGCAATCGTCCAACTCCAGAACGGTCCAAGCCAACTGATGGGAATACCACCACCAAAGATTTCATAGGTCTTGTCCATCGGCGCTACGGTTTCACCCTTAGCCAAATAGAATGCCAAACCGCTGTAAGCCAGAAGGCCGCCGAGGGTGACGATGAAGGCAGGAATTTTGAGATAAGCTGTCAACCAGCCATTCAATGCGCCAACGGCCATGCCGACGAGCAACATGAAAATGACGGCAATCGGCCAAATGGCAGGATGGCCGACGCCGAGAATTGGTACCAGTTCGAAGACTTGCAATACGGCACCCGCAACGGCCACGAGGCTCAACATCGAGCCAATCGAAAGATCAAGCTGACGCATCACGATCAGCAACACCATGCCCGTGGACATGATGGCGATGGATGAGGTTTGAACCAGCAATGTCCACAAGTTGCGGGGTGTCAGGAACGAGCCGCCAAGCAAGCCGCCGAAGTTGCCACGCATGATGCCAGAGGCGATGTCGAACGCCGCCCAGATCAAGAGCAAAGCCACGACCATGCCAAGCAGGCGCTCATCAATCTCTGTCGCGCGGAAGAAGCGCTTGATTGGCCCTTCGTTTTGAAGTGCCGGGCTTTGGCTTGATTGAACGGTGTTGGACATCAGTGTGCTCCAGAATCACTTTTTTGTTTTCGTCTATTCCCGCGAAGGCGGGAATCCAGCTTTAGGCAGACTCAAACTTGACTTGGCTGGTTCCCCGCCTCCGCGGGGATGACGGTAGCAGTGTAAAAAAGCCGCACCAAGCTCTTCAGTTTGACGCGGCTCATTTCGTTCAGGCGCTAGATATTAGCAGCCTGGTACTGCACCAGCGGCAACGCCAGCACAGGCTTGTTCTTTGGTGATGTGGCCGGCATCAATGGCAACATTGATGTTGGCTTTGGTGATTGGTGTTGGGGCCAACAGGATCGAGTTCATTTCGACCTTGTTCTTGCCGCCGTTGAATTTGCCAACACCTGCGATCTTGTCCATGGCAGTGCCATCGGCCAGAGCGTTTGCAGCTTCAGCAGCTACTTTGCCCAAGTCTTTAGCGTTCTTCCAAACTGAAACGGTTTGGGTGCCGAGAGCAACGCGGTTGATCGCTGCCAAGTCACCGTCTTGTCCGCCAACTGGAATGCCGGCCATGCCTTGTGCTGTCAAAGCAGCAACAACGCCTGAGGCCATGCCGTCGTTTTCAGAGGCCACAGCGTCAACCTTGTTACCTGTCGAGGTCAAGCATTGTTCCATGTTCTTCTGAGCGTTGTCTGGCTTCCAACCGTCGGTGAATGTTTCGCACACATTCTTGATCTTGCCCGAGTCGATGTCAGCTTTCAAAACTTCCATCATGCCTTGGAACAGGAATGTGGCGTTTGGATCGCCCTTGTCGCCCTTGATGAAGGCATAGTTGCCTTCTGGCTTTGCTTTACGCACTTCTTCAGCAATGATGCGGCCTACGCCCACGTTGTCGAAGGTGATGTAGAGTGCGTTTGGATCTTCGAACTGAACGTCATAGGCAATCGACTTGATGCCAGCATCGCTGAGCGCCTTGATCGATGGCAAGATTGCATCCGAGTCAAAAGCAACAACCATGACAACGTCTGGCTTCTGAGCGATCAGGCCTTCGATGTCAGCAGCTTGCTTTTGGGCCGAGCCTTGAGCGTCGGTTGAAATGTAGGTGTTGCCAGCAGCTTCAACAGCAGCCTTGATAGCAGCTTCGTCTGTCTTCCAACGTTCTTCTTGGAAGGTCTTCCAAGACACGGCGATGGTCTTGCCAGCGGCAAGCGTCGATACGGTTGATGCGCCGAGCAACAAGGCACCGGCAGCAAGTGTGAGAATTGTGCGCTTCATACTTTTAGATCCTCCTGTCGCTTCCTCATTTCACGGGACGTCACCTGATGGTTTTATCACCACCTTTTGAAACACCGGAAGCGGACGTTGTTTTGGGTACTCATGAATTTTTTTGACGTCCAAAATAATAGTTGCATATCTGCCATGCGAGAGTCAATATCGAAAACAATAACAATAAAATGGCGCTGAACGGGTGCCGATCTGGGATGCAGGAAAAAGCTGATAGTGAACTGGTGCGGCGGCAAAACCGTCGTGTAGTGCTGAATGCACTGCGCCAACATGGCCCCCTCGCACGCATCGAGTTGGGGCGCACCACGGGGCTGTCTCCAGCGTCAATCACGTCTATCGCTTCGCAATTAATTTCAGAACACATCCTCGAAGAACTCGAATCAACATTTCCTGTTGCCGCAGTCAGCAAACGTGGCCGCCCCATTGTGCGCCTCGGCATTACGTCAAACGCCGCACAGGTCTTGGCCGTCAATATTTCAATCGATGCCGTGCGTCTGGCGATTGCGGATTTCAACGGCAAGATATTGCATCGCACGTCGGTTCACATCCCTACTTACAATGCCACAGCTGAAGGCTTTGGTGCAGATGTCGTCAATTCAATCGAAGACTTTTTAAAAACCTCCGGTTCTTCACCACGCAGCATTGCCCGTATTGGCGTTGCCGTTCAGGGCTTGGCCGATGACAAGGCTGGAACGCTTGTCTGGTCTCCAGCGTTTTTAGCCAAAGACATTCCGTTGACAGAACCAATCACCAAACGCTTTGGCATTCCTTGCCTGCTTGCAAATGACGCGAATATGATTGCTGAAGGCATACTGTCAGATGCACCCGCCAAAAATCGTGGAACAACGGCAACGATTTTTACAGGCTATGGTGTTGGCATGGGCCTGATCATTGATGGCAAGGTCTATCATGGGGCGACGGGTGGTGCGTCTGAATTCGGTCACATGAACCACATTCCCCATGGCGCACCGTGCCGCTGTGGCAGGCGCGGGTGCATTGAAGCTTACGCGGCAGACTATGGCATTTGGCGTGAAGCCATGGGTGCTCGCGATGATGATGCCCCTCACGAAGCCATTGACAGCGACGCCATGAAAGCGCTGCTCAAGCGGGCCGAACAAGGCGATGTTAAAGCCGTAGCAGCCTTTGAAAAAGCTGGTGAAGCGCTCGGCATTGGCATTGCGCGCTTGATTGCAATTCTCAACCCTGATCGCATCATCATTGCTGGACCCGGCCTTAACGCCTCCCAGATTATTGAACCATCCCTGCACCGAGGCGTTGTGGCGGGTGTGATTGAAGAATTGCGCCGCAATGTGGTGATTGAGTTTGTGCCCTTTGAAACCGACATGATATTACGGGGCACCATTGCCGCCATGTTGAAAGCAGTAGATGGGGATATCACGGCGCAGGGTCTTGCAGGACGTGAAGCCTCTGTGCTTGACTTCTCTCGGCAATGAACACCTCGACCACCCCACTTCTCGAAGCCCGCAACATCGTCAAAGTCTTTGGAACGCTCCGCGCCAACGACGACGTGTCGCTTCGTGTTATGCCCGGCGAAATCCATGCTTTCCTCGGTGAAAATGGTGCGGGCAAATCGACCCTCGTCAAAATGATTTATGGCGCATTGCAGCCCACATCTGGTCAATTTCTGTGGAAGGGTGAAAAAGTAGACGTTGGCAATCCGGCCCAAGCCCGGAAGCTGGGCATTGGCATGGTGTTCCAACATTTCTCATTGTTTGAAGCTTTGACCGTGGCTGAAAATATTGCGCTGGCTATTGATGGCGCATTTGATCTTGCCGCCCTGTCAAAGCGCATCGTTGAAGTGTCTCATAATTATGGCCTTCCCATTGATCCCAAAGCCGTGGTCGGCGATCTTTCAGTGGGTGAACGGCAACGTATCGAAATTCTGCGCTGTCTCTTGCAGGATCCAAAGCTCTTGATCATGGATGAGCCGACTTCGGTTCTCACGCCGCAAGAAGCCAATCAATTGTTTGTAGTGTTAAAACGTTTGGCCTCAGAAGGCTGTGCTGTACTTTACATTTCCCACCGTTTGGAAGAAGTGAAGGGCCTTTGCACCGCCGCGACAATTCTGCGCCACGGAAAAGTGGTGGCGAGTGTGGACCCGCGACTTGAATCAGCTGGCAGTTTGGCACGGTTGATGGTCGGTGCTGAGGTTCAAGCCATTCGGCACAATCGCGAATTCATGCGTGGGCGTGGGCGGCTCATTTTGCAGAACCTGTCACTCGCCAGTGATGGTGCATTTGGTGTGGCGCTTAAAAATATTTCGCTCACCGTTCATTCCAGTGAAGTGGTGGCAATTGCGGGTGTGGCTGGGAATGGCCAAGGCGAGTTGTTTGATGCGCTCTCAGGCGAACGCCCGGTTATTGCAGCAGACATGTTGTTGGCTGATGGTATTCCAACTGGCAAGTTCGGTGTGAATGTCCGGCGCAAAGCCGGCATGGCCTTTGTGGCTGAAGAACGATTGGGGCATGGTGCGGTTCCCAATTTGCCGCTGTCCACCAATATGGTTCTCACGCGCCATGCCGACAGTGATGAAATTTCGCGGCGTGGCCTGGTGGACTTGGCAAAGGCCGTTGTTGCGAAAGAACGCATCGTCAAAAACTATGATGTGCGAAAAGGAAAAGCCGACCCAGAAGCGCGGGCTTTGTCCGGTGGCAATTTGCAAAAATTTGTGATGGGCCGCGAATTGGACCGAAAGCCTGGTATTCTCATCGTCAATCAACCCACCTGGGGTGTTGATGCAGGTGCAGCCGCCGCCATTCGTCAGGCGCTCGTTGATCTCGCCCGATCAGGCTCAGCCGTTCTCGTTATCAGCCAAGACCTCGATGAAATTTTTGAAATCGCAGATCGCATTGCTGTGATTTCGCGCGGTGAATTGTCTGAAGCCCAACCTGCCGAAACTCTTACTCGGGAAGCCATTGGATTGTTGATGGCCGGTGCCCACGAGGAGCACAATCATGCGGCTTGAGAAGCGCCCTGAACGTTCTGCTACAATGGCCATCGCTTCACCCTTCATCGCACTCGCGTTGACGGTGATCACGGCGGCTGTCATTTTTTCTCTGCGCGGTATCAACCCGCTCACAGGGCTCTATATTTATTTCATTGAGCCCCTCACGGCCTTGTGGACGGTTGAACAAATATTGGTAAAAGCTGCACCGCTTGTGTTGATTGGGGCTGGCCTTGCCGTGGCCTATCAAGCCAATGTGTGGAACATCGGGGCGGAAGGGCAATTAACGGCGGGCGCTATACTCGCGGGTGCCATTCCGGTTTTGCTGCCGACATGGCAATCACCGCTGACGCTCATCAGTATGATGGTGATGGGCATCGTTGGTGGCATGGCTTATGGCTCCATACCCGCCTATCTGCGCAACCGCTTCCACGCCAATGAAATTCTGACGTCTCTCATGCTGGTTTATGTGGTGCAGTTGTTTCTGGATTGGTTGGTGCGCGGGCCCTGGCGCGACCCGAAAGGTTTCAATTTTCCAAAGTCCCTCACTTTCACGGATTGGCAATTGCTGCCTTATCTCACTTCGGGCATCCACTTGGGCGTCGTGATTGCAGCGTTGATTGCACTTGCACTTGGCTTTGTGATGACGCGCACGCTCAAAGGCTTTGAAATTACTGTGACGGGCCATAGCCCGCGTGCGGCGCGTTTCTCAGGCTTTTCCGAAAAGAAAACAGTGATGTTCTGCATGCTGCTATCAGGTGGTTTGGCGGGGCTTGCGGGTGCAATCGAAATTTCATCCGTGGTCGGACAATTGCAGCCACAAATTTCTCCGGGTTATGGCTTTGCCGCCATCATTGTCGCGTTCCTTGGGCGCTTGAACCCCATTGGGGCCATCTTCGCAGGGTTGCTTTTGGCGCTGTCCTATATCGGTGGTGAGGCCGTTCAAACGTCGTTGCAGATTCCTGAAAAAATCACACGCGTTATTCAAGGCATATTACTATTCTATGTCTTGGCTTGCGACACGCTCATTCTCTATCGTTTCACCCGCAGTAAGAAGGCTTGAGCGATGGAACTGTTTCTCACCCTCCTCACCATCATCATGACAGCGGCAACGCCATTGCTGCTCGCAGCCCTTGGCGAAACCGTGACCGAGCGTTCAGGTGTGCTCAACCTCGGGGTTGAAGGCATGATGATTATGGGGGCTGTCGGTGGTTTTGGTGGGGCATTCCTTTCGGGCAATCCTTGGGTTGGCGTGGTTGTCGCCATTTTGGCGGGCATGTTCATGTCGGTCCTCTTTGGCATTCTCACCCTCACCTTGCTGGCCAATCAAGTTGCCACGGGCTTGGCTTTGACCTTGCTTGGGCTCGGACTGTCGGCCCTCATGGGTGAAAGTTTCGTGGGCCAGCCCGGTGTTAAACTGCCCACAATTGCGGGCATTGACCCATTGATCCCCTTCTCAATTTTCATGGCGGGGGCCGTCAGTTGGCTTTTGTTCCGCACCAAGGCGGGGCTCATCATTCGCGCCGTCGGCAATAGCCATGCGTCGGCCCATGCCCTTGGTTATAATGTCATCGCCGTTCGCTATCTCTGTGTATTGTTCGGCGGTGCCATGAGCGGGCTCGCAGGTGGCTATCTTGCGCTCGTCTATACGCCGCAGTGGGTTGAGAACATGACGGCAGGCAAAGGCTGGATCGCGCTGGCGCTGGTGGTGTTTGGTTCGTGGGTGCCGCTCAGAGTTTTGGCAGGGGCCTATCTTTTTGGCACGATATCCATACTTTCGTTCGTTTTTCAGTCAATGAGTTTTGGAATCCCCTCGCAATTGCTATCGAGTTTGCCCTACATTGTCACAATCCTGGCTCTGGTGGTCATCTCCGGGAATAAGGCTTTGACGCGTCGCAATACGCCGGCCTCCCTGGGACAGCCCTTTGTGCCGGACCGTTAACGACAACACAAAAACGACGACAAAACAAAAACACTAACAGGGACTGTTCCATGAAAAAAATTCTGATGACGGCTGCCGCAGCAGCCATGATGTTGGGTGCCGCATCGGCCTCAGCTTCAGCCGAAACTTTGAAAGCCTGCTGGGTCTATATCGGCCCGATTGGCGACTTTGGTTGGACCTATCAACATCACCAAGGCCTCGAAGCTGTGAAAGCAGACTTGGGAGACAAAGTGGAAACGGCCTATGCCGAAAACATTCCAGAAGCTGACTCCGAAAAGACTTTTGAGCGCTTTGCCCGCGAAGGCTGCAAGATCATTTACGGCACATCGTTCGGCTACATGGAACCCATGCTGAAAGTGGCTGCTAAATTCCCAGACGTAAAGTTTGAACATGCCACGGGTTATAAAACTGCCGACAACCTCGGCACCTATAATGCCAAGTTCCACGAAGGCCGCTATGTGATCGGCCAAATCGCTGCCAAGTTGTCGAAGACGGGTACGGCTGGTTACATCGTGTCCTTCCCCATCCCTGAAGTGGTCTCAGGCATCAACGCCTTCATGTTGGGTGCGCAAACCGTCAACCCAGATTTCAAAGTGAAGATCGTTTGGGCCAACACATGGTTCGACCCTGCAAAGGAAGCGGACGCTGCCAAAGTTCTGTTGTCACAAGGTGCTGACATCATGGTGCAACACACAGACTCTACAGCACCACTGCAAGAAGCAGAAAAAGTGGGCGCATTTGGTTTTGGTCAAGCCTCCGACCAAATTAAGTTTGCGCCCAAGGCACAGTTGACTGCCATTGTTGACAATTGGGCACCACACTACATCAAGTCTGTAAAGTCCGTCATGGATGGAACATGGAAGTCGCAACAAACCTGGGCCGGCATGGCTGAAGGCGATGTGGCGATGGCCCCTTACACCAACATGCCAGAAGATGTTGCCAAGATGGCGATGGAAACTTCTGAAGCCATCAAGACTGGCAAGCTCAATCCATTCGCTGGCAAGATCACCAAGCAAGATGGTACCGTTGTTGAAAACCTCAATGACGGCGATATCTTGGGCATGAACTGGTACGTCAAAGGCGTTGACGACAAGCTGCCACAATAAGGTTTAGCAATAATATAAAAAGAAACCGGGCGCTGATGAGGTGCCCGGTTTTTACTTTTATACCGCACGTCGCCAATGCTTCGAGGCTCGCAAGTGCTCGCACCTCAGCATGAGGGACATCTAGAACTTTCCCCTCACCCTGAGGTGACCGCGAAGCGGGCCTCGAAGGGCAGTCCTGTACAACCATCGATGTTTGTGCCACGCCCAACGCAGACGTGGGTTCATCGAGGATCAATACTTTCGCACCAAAGTAAACCGCGCGAGCAATAGCAACGCATTGCCGTTCACCGCCAGAGAGCGTGCCCACAGCTTGGTTGGGATCGCGAATGTCGATACCGATTTTTTTCATTTCTTCGCGGGTAACATTGTCGCAAAAATTGAAGTCGATATTCTGGAACGGCCAGAAACCACGCAATGGCTCACGCCCCATGAAGAAGTTGCGGGTGATCGACATCAGCGGAATCATTGCCAAGTCCTGGTAGACCGTGGCAATTCCGGCATCGAGGGCATCTCGTGGACTTTTGAATTTTACCGGTTTACCTTCGACCAAATATTCGCCCTGTGAAGGCTGAACCACGCCAGACAGGGTCTTGATCAAAGTTGATTTTCCAGCGCCGTTGTCGCCGAGCAGGCATAGCACTTCGCCTTGAGACACAGACATTGAAACGCCTGACAAGGCTATGACTGAACCATAGTGTTTAACAATGTCGCGAACTTCAATAACGGGAGTGTTGTTGGTCATGTTAGCGTTCCCCCGTAACTTTGCGGCGGATGTAATTGTTGAAAAGCACTGCGACAAGCAACATGGTGCCAAGGAAGACTTGGAACCAGTCAGAGTCGAATTTGGTAAAGGTCAAGCCAATGGACACGCATCCGAAGATGACGGCACCAATGAATGCCCCGATGGCAGAGCCATATCCGCCCGTCAACAAACACCCACCAATCACCGCTGCAATGATGGCTTCAAATTCTTTCTGAAATCCACGCCGAGCATCAGTTGAGCCTGCATCCAGAACCGTAATGATTGCAATGAGTGCCGCTGCACAAGCCGTCATCGCAAAGAGATATGTCTTCACGCGATCAACCGGGACACCTGAATTGCGTGCCGCATTGGGATCACCACCTGATGCAAATATCCAGTTGCCCATTCTGGTCCGCAGAAGCGTCCAAGTCGCGATGGCAGCCAAAATGACAAACCACACACCTGAAATCGGGATGCCCGTGACTTCGGGATTGCCGTTATCAAACTTGGCAGTGATGTCATTGGCGGCGAGCCATGAAAACAAAGACTCAAATGCAACGCCTGAGAACATTTCTTTGAGTAGCGAGGGCTCGAATAGCCTCACCGATGCCACGCAATTGCGTTGACCCACCTGTAGCCCATTTGAGACCAACCAGCGTCAGGCCGCGCAGAATAAAAAGACCGGCCAGAGTGACAATGAAGGACGGAAGCCGCGTCCTTATGACAATCTGGCCGTTTGCAGCACCAACGATGGCTGCGAAAACGAATGTTGCGATGATAGACAACCATAAGGGTTGACCGAAGCTGACGATCATGACCCCGAAAATCAGACCAGCAAATGCCACCATTGAACCGATGGACAGGTCAAACTCCCCGCCAATCATCAGAAGTGCGGCTGCAATCGAGAGGATGCCAAGTTGGGAAGCCGGCGCCAGAATAGTCATGAATCCGGCAAGCGAAAACATCGAATCGTCAGCGGTCAGGAGAAAAAATGTCAACACGACGATGAGACCCGCAACTGCGCCGAGTTCAGGCCGCCGCATCAATTGCGTAACGACACTGGCTTTGCGAATGCGCTCATCAGACTTGGTTTGCTGTAGCGTTTGACTGGCGTCTTGCATGACATGGGCCTCCCCAAAAAAATTGAGTGCCAATCTTGCGTGTTGGCTGTCGGATTGGAAAGCCCCCGCCCGCAGGCGGAGGCAAGTCATTTGCTATTGATGTACGTAAAGGTTTAGCGAATGCCCTGTGCGGACAACTCAACAACCTGTGCGGCCTTGTCCTTGGTGATCAGGTTTGGACCTGAAGGAACGTTGCCGCCTGGCATCAGGCCGAACTTGGCATGGTTGGCCAAAAACACAACCGGGAGATAGCCCTGCAAGAATTGCTGCTGATCGATACAGAAGGCTGCTTCGCCTGCTGCAACGGCCTTCAGGAAGTTTGCTGACATGTCAAATGTCGCAACATTCACTTTACCTGCTTTGCCAGAATCCTTCACGGCAGCGAGGGAGGGTTCGCCAGCCGTTCCGGCACCCAGTGCCATAATGGTGTCAATGCCATCATTGGAAGCCAAAGCAGCCTTAACTTTGGCCTGAACGTCAGCGGGATCATTTGACACTGGCAGTACTGTTACTTTGCCACCGAAGCCCTCAGCAAAACCTTGGCAACGCAAATCGAGTGCGACGTTACCTACTTCTTGGTTGACGCAGATGCCTTCTTTGCCGCCCATTTCCTTCAACTTTTCACCAGCGGCTTTGCCAGCGGTCAATTCGTCTTGACCAACATGGAGCGCTGCACCGAGTGACTTCGAAACATCTGAACCAGAGTTGATGGAGATGACGGGGATACCCGCTGCCACAGCTTTTTGAATCGACGGGCCTAATGCCGATGCATCAGGAATTGACACGATGAGACCTGCTGGCTTTTGTGCGACAGCAGCATCAATCAGTTGGCTCATGGCCACCATATCGAATGTTTCTGGCGCACGATAGTCAACCTGTACACCTGCGTCCTTGGCACCTGCCGCAACACCGTTTTTAACAACAGACCAGAAACCATCATTGGCTTGGCCGTGCGTTACAGCAATGATTTGGATGTCGGCAGCGAGTGCAGAGCTAACCATCGAAGCAGCCAAAGCCACACCGATCAACAATTTTTTCATTCCGAATTTCATGTAGTCCTCCCAAGGGTTTTCATTTCGCATTTGCGAATTTGACATGTCCACGGTTGTGTGGATTTGCTATTTGCTACCGGGTGCACGTTTTTCTGCTACCGGTAGCAAGATTGATAGAGTTGAAATTATCTTGGAGTCAAGTATAAATTCTATCTGTGAGTATTTTGGAACAAATAATCTATTTACGTGCTATGAAATTTACAGAATGAGCAAACGCGCAACAGCAAATGAAGTGGCAACATTAGCCGGGGTGTCAAAATGGACAGTCATCCGTGCCTTTACACCCGGTGCATCTATAACCGATGCAAGCCGCAAAAAAGTCTTAGCGGCGGCCAAAAGGCTTCACTACTCCCCTAATCTTCTGGCACGTAGCCTTGCTACCAACCTCACACATCAAATTGCTATCTTGGTGGATGATTTTACAAATCCACATAAGCTTCCATTCCTCGAAAGACTGACGACAGCGTTGCAGAACGAAGGTCGCATCGCATCTCTTATCAATATCAATACGACCAACGATCATTTTACCGCGATGATGCACGCTGAGCAACGTCAAGCAGACGCTATTATTCTCTTTGGTTCAGCGTTTCGTGATGACATGCTGCATGATAAGCGGTTCTCCAAGTCTTTCCCCGACCTCTATGTATTGGCGCGCGATAGTCAGACAGAAATTGTTACAGCAATTAATACTGATACTGAATTGGCAATGCGGGAAATCTGCAATCATCTTGCATCAGGGAACTACAAGTCGCCATGTTTCATGTCCGGCCCAAAGACACTTTCGACAGCATTGGGACGGCGACAATATTTTATGGACTTTTGGTCAACAAAATTGGGCCATGACATTCCAGAGATCACATCAGAGCACTACAGCGCTATTAGCGCCAGCCGAACAATGCGTTCATTTCTCAACACTTGCCGAAGCGAGAAGAAATCGATCGATCTTATTATGTGTGAGAACGACATCTTGGCGTGCGGAGCAAAAGACGTCATCACACATGAATTCGGCTTACGCGTACCGGAAGATATTTCAATCGTAGGATTTGACAATATTGAACTCTCTGGCGCACCACCTTACCAGATTACAACTTACGACCAGCCACTCGATGACATGGTGGGTGCCATCGTTGAAATGATATTAGGCAAACGTAAAAAAAGCCCAGTCATTTTCCCAGGACATCTCGTTGTTCGACAATCAACGCGCTAGTAAAAACGGGCCCCGATTACGAGGCCCGTTGCAAATTATAGTATATCGCTCAGTGTTCAAACCTTCACAGGCTTGCCTGTCTGCCACGACACGGTGGCAGCATCGGCGAGAATGCCGGCTTGCAAGCCGTCGAAGCCCGATGGCGAAGGATTGCGATCACCGGTTTCAACCGCATTGATGAAGGTGTTGAGTTCGTTGGTGTAGGCTTGGAAATAACGCTCCAAGAAGAAGTTTTGCACGGGGTCGGCTTGTGTGCCTTGGCCGTTGTGCAATTGCACCGTGGTGTTGTGCACGTTGGCAGCGGTGAGCATGCCTTTTGAGCCATGCACTTCCATGCGTTGGTCATAGCCGTAAGTTGCACGGCGTGAATTGGTGATGACGGCAATGCGGCCTGATGCGGTTTGCATTTGCACTGACGCTGTATCAACGTCGCCTTCAGCGCCGATGCCCTTGTCAACGAGGGACGAGCCCAAGGCTTGCACGACAACAAATTCTTCACCCATCAGGAAGCGGGCCATGTCGAAGTCATGGATCATCATGTCACGGAACAGGCCGCCCGAGCCTTTGACATAGGCTGGTGGTGGTGGATTAGGATCGCGCGAAATCACTGTCACGATTTCAACATCACCCACAGCGCCTGAACGCACGCGGCGTTCAAGTTCCGCAAAGTTAGGGTCAAAGCGGCGATTGAAGCCGATCATCAAGGTGGACTTGTTCTTTTCCACCACTTTCAAAGTTTCATGGATGGCTTCCACAGAAAGCGACACGGGCTTTTCGCACATGATGGCTTTGCCATTGTTTGATGCAGCTTGAATTTGCTCAGCGTGGAAGCCTGTGGGTGAGCCGATCAATACGGCGTCAACGTCCTTCGACTTCATGATCTCGTCAACGGACGCAACCTTGGCACCATATTGTGCGGCGAAGCTTTCAGCGGCAGCTGGCATCGCATCAGCGATAAAAGCCAGCTTTGCTTTTGGGTTATTTGCAATGGTGGCCGAATGCACTTTGCCAATGCGGCCAGCGCCGATGACGCCAAATCTGATCATGATATTTTCTCCGTTGAGTCGTTAAATTATTTCGCCATCGCTTTTTTAAACGCGGCCATTTCTTCTGCGGGGGCATGCACGATGTATTCATTTGTCGGCCATGCACCTGATTGCACTTCATCCACAAAGCTTTTGAATGCCCCAATGCGGATGTCTTGAATTTTCGCATATTCTTTCGCGAGGTCAGCGTATTTCTTGGAATGACGCGGAACGTGGCCGGTGTTGTATCCCAACACATCGCAGGCAAACAGATATTGGCAATCGCCACCCTTGCCGCCGCCCATTGAGACCAAAAACAAATTGGTGAGCTTGGCAATTTCTTGCGTTACTTCAGGCGGCACCACTTCGATTTCAACACCGAATGCACCCACTTCTTCATAGCGCTTGCAACGTTCCCACACATCCATGGCGGAGGATGCGGTTTTGCCCACACCTTTGAAGCCACCTGTCCAGGTGCAGTAGTGCGGCACCAAGCCAACGTGACCAATCACGGGGATGTAGTCTTTCGCCATGCGTTCAACGGTATCGAACGATGCTGCGCAATAGACAGCATCAGCGCCTGCGTGCATCATGTCGAAGGCCCATTGCATGTAGGCATCTTGCGAGGCAGGTGCGCCATAGAGCGGCATGCCGGGAACTGCAAATAAAGTTGGGGCCACGTCACGGAAATGTTTTTGCACTAACATTTCAGGCGGCACTGAAACCATGTCGATGCCAGCGGCTTGTGCCGCCGCCAATTCGTCCCACGTCTCCGTGCGCATCATGGTATATTGATACTTGCCTTTGTTGGCACGAATGTCGGCAACGGTCGGCTTCTTCTTGGCCATGGATTTATCCTTTGAGAATAGATTTAAGCGGGTGAGCGGGATCACCCAGCAGTTCAGCTGATGGCTTCATATTTTTAGCCATCATCATTTCAGACATTTTAATGTCGCGACCAATGGACGTGCCGGGGCCAATGCCACTGGCGCCCATCAATGTTCCGTCATCAGCCAAATGGAACAGCACAACCGTGTCATCGCCAATTTTGCGCGTCACAGTGTTTGGTCCCATGTCGGCCATACCGGCAATTTGCAAACCGAGATCATATTGGTCCGACCAGAACCACGGAATAGAGTTGTGAACTTTGCTGCCACCCAACATGTTTTCAGCAGCCGTTGCCGCTTGCTCTTGCGCTGAACGCCACGCTTCAAGCCGCATGCGGCGGCCACCGAGTTTTTGATTGATGTAAGACGCACAATCACCCGCGGCAAAAATATTCGGCATCAGAGGTTTGCATGTGTTCATTGCAAGCAATGCCGTTTTCAATTGTCAAACCTGCATCAGCTGCAAGTTTCACATCAGGTGCGGCACCAATGCCGGCGATGATGCTGTCAGCGGCAATTACACGGCCATCGGCTAAGTGCACGGCATTCGCCGTCAAGTGTGAAAGGCCAGTCCCCACCAACATGGTCACGCCATGTTTCACATGTTCATCGTGAATGATCTTGGCAATGGGTTCGGGTACGCCGCGCATCAAAATACGCGGCTGCGCTTCAACCAAGGTTACATTGCAGCCGCGCTTGGCCGCTGATGACGCCAGTTCAAGGCCAATAAAACCACCGCCAATAATGACAATGTTTTTGCCGGGCTGAAAGCGCTTGCGCAAATCAAGCGTGTCTTCATGGTTGCGCAATGTGATGGCGTGTTCACCACCGGGCAGCGTGAGCTTGCGTGGTTTGGCACCTGTTGCCAGCAACAGTTTTGAATAGGGCAGCTTTGGACCCATCACTTAACGCCACTGTTTTTTCTGTGGGGTTGATGGCCGTGGCCGCAACAGACTTGCGTACGTCAACTTTCAATTCAGCAGCAATGGTTTCATCCATCAACCAAATGGGTTCGGGCTCGGCCTCTTCCAATATCGATGCTTTCGACAAAGGCGGGCGATCGTAGGGCAGCAATGCTTCTTCACCAATTAAAGTGATGGCACCTTCGTAGCCATTGGCGCGCAAGTTGATGCAAGCCCTGGCTCCCGCCATGCCTGCACCGATAATCACCATATTGTCAGCCATGCTCAAACCACGTCGATGAAGACTTTGCCGCCTTCAACCTTCACGGGATAGGTTTTGAGATTGATGCAAGCTGGCGCACCTTTTGCAGCACCCGTGCGATAGTCAAAGCGGCCATTGTGTTTCGGGCATTCAATGGTGTGGTCCATCACCAGTCCATCACACAGATGAATTTTTTCGTGGGTGCATAAACCATCTGTTGCGTAATATTGATCGTCGGGCGAACGATAGAGCGCATAGGTTTTTCCTGCATGGTCAAAACGCGATACGTCTTCGTTGTCGATGTCATCAGCGGCGCAAGCTTCAATCCAATTTGCCATCTTTCATTCATCCTCTTACTCTGCCGCAGCAGGAACGGTTTGGCCGTGTAGTTCTGGCCGATAGGGTTTTGCCGTTGGCGGCAGTTCGCGCACAAGAAAAATATCCTCGCCGCGCATCTGCCGTTTCCATACGGGAATCATCTCCTTGTAGCAGGCCCACATGGACTTTGTAGGGGCGGGAAGATCATTTTTGATCATCTCATGCAAGCGCGGAAGCGCGTGATAAGGCACCATCGGGAACATGTGATGTTCAATATGGTAGTTCATGTTCCAATAGATGAATTGTGAGATTGGGTTGATATAGACCGTGCGGGAATTCATGCGGTGATCCAACACATCGTCAGCCAAAGCACCGTGTTGCATCAAGCCCGTCAACACATGGTGCCATGCGCCATAGAGGCGAGGCGTTCCAACCAGCAGAATTGGCAACCAAGACTGGAAGTAGAAAGCTGAAGCAATCGTTGCCGCATAAATGACTGTCCAGATGCGCGCGACAAGAATGACTTTGTACCACTCCATTTCGGGGATGAAGGTTTTTTCTTCATCCGTAATTTTTCCAAAAGCATTGATCACCATCATTTTCATGGCGTCCCAAACGTCGAGAATGCCAACATAAGCCAGTGCGACTTTGACAGCGACGGGCGGGCGCATGACCGCGATTTCAGGATCAAGCCCAACGATGACGGTATCGGTGTGATGTCGGGTATGGCTCCAGCGCCAGCGTGTCGGGTTCCGCATAATCATAAAGCAAGCGATGTGATAAACAGCGTCATTCATCCAAGGCGTTTTGAATGCCGTGCCGTGGCCGCATTCATGCCAACGCGAATCCGTCGCCGAACCATAGAGCACGCCATATGCCAATAGCGGCAACACGGCCCACCAAGACGGCCAAAGCAAAATTGCAGCGGCTGCGAATACGACCATAAGCCCAAGCCAGATGATCGTGTCACGAATGGCTGGGCCATCAACACGCTTCATCAGCTCTTTCATTTCCTTGCGGGGAACGTCGGTGTGATACCACTCGGCGGATTTCAACCCAGCTTTCACCGCTTCAGCGGCCTCATGGCCCAGCATGCCGTAATCACGGTTGGCATAATTTTTTGTGGGAGAAACGAGCGTCATGAAATGCCTCTCTGCGTTCACTGTGAAATAGAACGCTTGTTTCAAAACGGCAATCGCATTATGAGGGTTTTTATCATCTTGTATCATTCTGTTTCATGCGCGGATTTGTCGGTCCATGGTCAAACGTCCCACTCTGCACGATCTTGCGAAAGCCGCTGGCGTTAGCATTGCCACGGTTGACCGCGTCATCAACCGCCGCCTGCCTGTGAGCGATGATACCTCGCAGCGCGTTGTTCAAGCAGCAGAAAGCATTGGCTATCACGCCACCAGCCTTTTGAAACGCCGCATTCACGAAATGCCGGTTCGGCGTTTTGGTTTCCTGCTGCAAAAGCCTGATGCCTTTTATAAGCAACTGGGCCAGGAACTTGTATCTGCAACACGGGCCAGCCACATTGTTGAAGGCAAGCCAACAGTTGAATTTGTTGATGATGTGGAACCCGCCATCATTGCCGAGCGTCTTTTGCTCATGTCTAAAAAAGCCGAGGCCTTGGCCGTTGTTGCCATGGACCACCCAACAGTCAATGAAGCGGTGGCAACCATCGTTGCTCAAGGCAAGCCCGTATTCACTTTACTCAGCAACATCAACAGTGCGGAATGCTCCGGTCATTTTGGTGCGGATTCACGTAAATGTGGGCGTATTGCAGGTTGGACCATCAGTCGTTTGGCTAAAAAACCGGGCAAAATCGGCATTCTGGTGGGCAGTCACCGCTATCTCAATCAGGAACTCTCCGAGATCAGTTTCCGTACCTATATGCGCGAACATGCCCCAAATTTCCATCTTCTAGAACCCATCATCAATCTTGATGACGAACGTATTGCCTATGAGGCCGTCAGAGACATGGTGGGGGATAACAGCGACCTTGTTGGAATTTATGTGTCAGGTGGCGGGCAAGAAGGGTTGATCCGCGCGCTGCGGGAATTCTGTGTGCCCCATCAATTGGTTGCGGTGTGCAATGAATTGACCCCCGCCACACGGGCTGCACTTCATGATGGCGTGATTGACCTCACGCTCGGCACACCCTTCGCCTCACTCGCGCGGCTTTTGGTCGAAGCCATGGCCAAAGGCACCACGGGACAGGATATGCCACACTTGCGCCCCATAAATTTGCCGCCCGACATTTTTATGCCGGAGAACGTTTAACCAACGGTCATGATATAAAATGATAGGTTTGCGAGATTCTCGTGTCAAATGATTGACTCCCGATAAGTTTGGAATAGTCTATCCGCACTATCTGAGAAATGAAATAAACGTTCCATTTTTCAGTGACCGCACTGCGCCAAAAGAAGCACGGGCGGGACATGGGAGGATTGCAGCGGCACACCGGTGCTGTTTGTGCCTGAACGTGGCCTGCTTGATAATGAGACAGCGCGGAAAACAGCCTTCGGTCCCTTGTTGGGGACTTTTCCGGCATAACAACAAGGTGTCGCCGGACGCCAACCGTTTTCAGGAGCCCAAAAATGAAAAAGTTTCTTCTCGCTGCCGCTGCTGCCGCTTTGATGTCTGGCACAGCATTCGCTGGCAACATCGGCGTATCGATGGCCAACTCGGATACATTCTTGACGGTTCTGCGCAAGGGCATTGAAGCCTCGGCCGCTGCTGCCAACCAACCTGTGCAAATTGAAATTGCTGATGATGACGTTTCGAAGCAGCTGTCGCAAATTCAGAACTTCATCGCTGCCAAGGTTGATGCCATCATTGTCAACGCTGTTGACACGTCAGCCACCGCACCAATGACCAAGCTTGCCAACGATGCTGGCATTCCAATCGTTTACGTCAACCGTCAGCCAGCTGACATTGACGCACCTCGGCAAGGGTGCATTTGTTGCTTCCAACGAAGTGGACTCCGGCACATTGGAAACCAAAGAAGTTTGCCGCCTGCTCAAAGAAGCTGGCAAGACCGAAGCCAACATTCTGATCATGGTTGGCGACCTTGGCTAACCAAGCTGCCGTTCAACGCACCAAGGATATTCATGACGTCAACGCCGGACCAGATTGCGGTGTGAAGTTGAACGTTCTCGATGAGCAAACCGCTGTTTGGGATCCTGTGAAGGCCCAAGATTTGATGACCAACTGGATTGCTGCTGGCCACAAGCCAGACGCCGTGATTGCCAACAACGACAACATGGCCATTGGTGCAATCAACGCCATGAAGGCTGCTGGTTGGGACATGAAGTCAGTTATCGTTGGCGGCATTGACGCGACACAAGAAGCGCTTGCCTATATGAAGGCTGGCGATCTCGACATCACCGTATTCCAAGACGCTGCCGGTCAAGGCGATGGTGCTGTTGATGCTGCGATGAAGCTTGCCAAGGGCGAAAAGTTGAAACCAAGGTTTGGATTCCGTTCCAGTTGGTGACACCTGCCAACATGGGCGACTTCATGGCCAAGAACTAATCGACAATTAAGTGAGAATGCGCCACCTTGAAAGAGGTGGCGCATTTTTTGGGTGAGGCACAATGGCGAGCAAATCTGCGATCAGTCCCGTGACAATGAAAGCCGTGCGCGAAAGCGGGGCCATTCCTGCGGCTGACTATATTCTCGAAGTCGATGATGTTCGCAAAGAATTCCCGGGCGTTGTGGCGCTCGACAATGTAAAATTCAAATTGCGCCGCGGCTCGGTGCATGCCCTCATGGGCGAAAATGGCGCCGGCAAATCCACGTTGATGAAAATCGTGGCGGGCATCTACACGCCTGATTCCGGCTCATTCAAATTGCGTGGCCAAGATATTCGCCTCAAGAACCCCTTGGATGCTCTCGAAAACGGCATTGCGATGATTCATCAGGAATTGAACTTGATGAACCCCATGACGGTTTCCGAAAACATCTGGATCCGACGTGAGCCTATGAACAGGTTTGGATTTATCAATCATAATGAAATGCACCGTAAAACCGCTGAGCTTTTCAAGACGCTCAATATTGATCTCGACCCTGATGTTGAGGTGGGTTCGCTCAGTGTGGCCAATCGGCAGATGGTCGAAATTGCAAAGGCCGTATCGTTCAATTCCGATGTACTGATTATGGACGAGCCAACGTCGGCGCTCACGGAAAAAGAAGTTGATCATCTCTTCAAAATTATCCGTGCCCTGCGCGCTGAAGGCAAAGGCATCATTTATATCACCCACAAGATGAATGAGCTTTTCGAAATTGCCGATGAAGTGTCGGTGTTCCGTGATGGCAAATATATTGCGACGAAACTCTCTGGCGAGGTGAACCGTGACGACATCATCCAAATGATGGTGGGCCGCGAAATTACGCAAATGTTCCCCAAGGAAATTGTGCCGATCAAGGACGTTGTGTTGTCCGTCAAAAACTTGACGCTGAATGGCATTTTCAAAGATGTGTCGTTTGACGTGCGCGCTGGGGAAATTCTCGGCATTGCGGGACTCGTCGGCTCTGGCCGCTCCAACATTGCAGAAACAATATTTGGCGTGACCCCTGCTTCTTCGGGCACAATTTCCATCAACGGAAAACTCGTCAATATGTCATCGCCCAGCGTGGCTTTGCAGCAAGGCATGGCCTTCCTCACGGAAGACCGCAAGCAGACAGGCTGCTTCCTGCTGCTGGATGTGCAGGACAACACACAGATTGCAGTGCTTCAAAACAAGTATGTGAAAAATGGTTTTGTGCAACAGGCGCAACTGGCCAAAGACTCAACGGAAATGGCAAACCGCCTGCGTGTGCGGACACCCGATATGCAAGAGCCTGTGATCAATCTATCCGGCGGCAACCAGCAAAAAGTTTTGATCGCGCGTTGGCTTTTGACCGAGCCTAAGATTTTGATTTTGGACGAACCCACACGCGGCATTGATGTGGGCGCCAAGGCTGAAATTCACAAATTGATTTCCCGTCTCGCGGGCCAAGGCGTTGCCGTCATCATGATCTCGTCTGAAATGCCGGAAGTCTTAGGCATGAGCGATCGTATCATGGTGGTGCACGAAGGCCGCGTTACGGGCTTCCTTGACCGCAGTGAAGCGGATCAAGTTAAAATTATGGAACTGGCTTCGCACTAAGTGCTGAAGTATCGAGGAGCGGCAAACAATGTCTGACAATTCAAACGAACTGGGCAACACGTCCACAACGGGCCTGAAAAAGGTCAAGCGCATGCCGCCGGAAGTATCGATCTTGCTGGTGCTTGCAGGTATTGCCCTCGTATTTGAAATTTTGGGTTGGTATTTTGTCGGCGAAAGCTTTCTTGGCTCAAACAACGCCTGTCCATCATCGTGTTACAAGTCGCCATCATCGGCATCATTGCTGTGGGTGTAACGCAAGTCATCATCACAGGCGGCGTTGATTTGTCTTCCGGCTCCATGGTGGGCTTTATCGCCATGGTGGCCGCCAGTTTTGCACAAACCGCAAGCAATGCCCGCGCCGTTTTCGCCACGCCTGAATTTGCATGGATGGGGCTCGGTTGGTTTATTGATTCAAACCCCATGTGGGCCATTGTTGCGGGCCTTATATCTGGGTTTGATATTGGGCATCATCAACGGCTGGATCATTGCAAAAACCGGCATTCCACCTTTCATTGCCACCTTGGGCATGATGGTGTCGGTGCGCGGCTTGGCAAATGGTACACCCTTGGCCAACCTGTTGCTCTTCTCAATGAAGACTTTGCATGGTTTGGCCAAAGCTTCGACGTCGGTGGTTTTCCGGTTCCGCGTATTGTCATTGTGTTCTTTATCGTCGCCGCCATCTGCCACGTCTTGCTGGCCTATACGCGTTACGGCAAATTCACTTATGCCATTGGTGCCAACCCGCTTGCAGCGCGTGTGTCGGGCATCGACATCGGCAAGCATCTCATCAAGGTTTATGCCGTCGCTGGTTTGTTGTCTGGCCTTGCTGGCGTCATGCTGGCGGCGCGCGCGCAATCGGCCCAACCCGGCATGGGTGTGGCTTTTGAATTGGACGCGATTGCCGCGACGGTGATCGGCGGCACTTCACTTGCGGGTGGCGTTGGTCGCATCACCGGTACGGTGATCGGAACCATCATCTTGGGCGTGGTCACGTCAGGATTCACCTTCTTAAAAGTCGGTGCCTATTATCAAGAGATCGTCAAAGGTCTCATCATCGTTGCCGCCGTTGTCATCGATCAACACCGACAGAACAAGCGCCGCAAGTCATAAGACTTATCGAAACGCAAAGGGCGAGCCAAAATCAGCAATTGCTGGTTTTGGTGTTGGGCTGCGCTTGCGGCTGAAGTAATTGGTGAAGGGGCGTTCAGCTAAGACGTAGCATCCCAACCCCACAACGAGCGCCAAAACAACGCAAGCCAAACTAAAGCTCCACAATGGCAAATCCGTACCCACAAATTTCACCCAAATAGCTTTGAAAGGACGAAGCGCAAAAGGGTGAATGAGGTAGAGACTGTAGGACGCATCGCCCAACAGCAATGCCCCACGGCCCCATAGCTTGCTCACATCCAACTGCGGTCCCAGTGCACCTGCAATCAAAATTGGCAACATCGGCAATGCTGTGGTGAAGCGTGGCACCACATGATTTTCCGGGAAGGCCAGAAGAATATCTGAATCATATTGCACGCCCCACAAACTTGCAGCGGCAATGGCGAGAAGTGCAAGGTTTTCCCATCCTTTCGTGCGCACATCTTTCATGTAAAGTACGCCGACGCCAATCCCCATAATGAAGTTGAGAATAATCGGATCAGCCCAGAAGTTTAGGGGAATCGAGGCCAGCGGGCCATTTGCTGCGAACTCCCCGGCACCGTGCATCGCTACAAGCCCAAGAAGAAATCCGACAGCCAGAAGTAACCCGCGCACGCGTCCAAAGAAGAGTGCCGCCGCAAACACAGCATAGAAGAACATTTCAAGATTCAACGTCCAACCTAAATTGGCAATTGGGCGCACAAGCCCGTTCATACGCTCCATGGGCCAAAATAAATATGAGGCCAAAACATAACTCGGTTCTAAAACCGATACATTCAGCATTGAGGGCACAAAGAAAATACCGACGACAGCAAGTGTTGTGACAAACCAATAGAGCGGCACAATGCGCTTCAAGCGCTTTTCAAGAAAAGCCCAAGTCGCACCCGATTTGCCAAAACTGTTCCAGCTGGTCACCACCATGATGAAACCGCTGATCATGAAGAACAAATTGACGCCGTAGGCACCCAACCAACCTTCATAGAGGCATGGCAGGCCCACCGCTTTGCAAACACCCGTCGTTTCAATACCCGTATGGTAAATCACGACTGCTATTGCAGCGAGTGCCCGCAAGATTTGGATGTTGGTGAGTTTCATTATGGCACAACCTCGTTCTGTGCTAAATTATACTGCAAAGCTGAGGCTAACCCGACCGCAATGGTTAATTTCAAGTCTCACGGCTTTGTGAATATTATGCAGCCAAGTTGATTTCTGGTTTTAATGTCCAATGGGTAACTGTTCAGCCAAGCAGGTAAGTTACGAACCTGTTCGAGAGTAACTTTGATGTCGAATGCAACCAAATCAACACTGTCGCGGCTTCACTTGCCAATTTTCCCGACGCCTCAGAAAGCTGGTGCCGGATTCAAACATGAACACCTATCCGATGTTTTGAATGACGAACACAAGGTCGGCTTTTTCGAAGTTCATGCAGAAAATTTTATGGGCGAAGGTGGAGCGCCCCACGCAGCCCTAACCCGTCTGCGCGAAGCCTATCCCATTTTTCTTCACGGTGTCGGCATGTCTTTGGGTGGCGAGAGTCCACTTGACCGCGATCATCTCAAACGATTTTGTGATGTTGCCAGTCGCTATGAACCCATGGTCGTCTCGGAACATTTGGCTTGGTCGTCGCACGATGCGACGTACTACAACGATCTCTTGCCTGTGGCTTACACCACGCCTGTACTGAAACGCGTGGTCGCCCACATCAACCAATTTCAAAATGCGCTGGGACGCACGATCCTGCTCGAGAACCCATCAACCTATGTTGCATTTGAAACCTGCGACATGAGCGAAACAGATTTTCTGCGTGAGATTGTCAAGCAGACGGGTTGTGGCTTGCTGCTCGATGTCAACAACGTTTATGTTTCTGCGACCAATCATAACTTTAGCGCCGAACAATATCTCGCAGAATTTCCGCTCAATCATGTACGCGAAATTCACCTTGCCGGTCATGCCACCGAAGAAGACGAGAATGGAGCCCCTCTGCTGATCGATGCCCATGACCGCGAAGTGGCGGATGCCGTGTGGGATATTTTCCAGAATGTGATTTCACAGGTTGGTCAAATTCCAACTTTGGTTGAATGGGACAATGATGTGCCTGCGTGGTCAGTTTTGAAGAATGAGGCTGCGAAGGCTGACGCTATTTTGGCGCGTGCGATGACTTCTGAAAAATTACTGAAGGCGAGCTGACGTGGGCGACACTGCTCAGTTTTCAGCCGGACTTCTCAATCCGCTCCATCCTGTGCCAAGCCTGATTAAGGGGCAGATTGAACGTCGCTATGCGGTTTATCGCAACAATGTCACGGTGGGTCTGATCCGCGCGCTTGAAGCCAATTTTCCAGCCGTGCGTCGCTTGTTGGGTGCAGATTATTTCGCAGGTTTCGCAAGAGACTTTGCGCAAGCGCATCCACCCCAGTCACCATTGATGTTTGGCTATGGCGTTGATTTTCCAAAGGCCCTCGAAAGCAGTGCCGATCTTGCAGCCTACCCCTTTCTGGCCGATGTGGCCCGACTCGAAATTTTGTGGCGGCAAAGCTATCATGCAGCGGATGCGCATTCGCTCGCAGCTGATGCATTGGCAACCATCGATGCAGAGGCACTTTTCACGTGCCACTTTTCAGCTCATCCGGCGACGCGTCTGTTGCGCTCTGAATTTGCAGTGCATGATATTTTTCAAACCAACCGAACTGATGGTGCGGCGTTTGACGGCGATCCTGCTCAGCCTCAATGTGTGTTGGTGACACGTCCTCAATTCAATGTTGGATTGGCAGCTATTACCGGCTCGCAGTTTGTATTTTTCGACCAACTTGTCGCCGGTAAGACCCTCGGAGACGCATTGGACTGCGTTCCTGAAAACGCCGAAGACTTTGACCTTTCATCCACAGTCGCATTGTTGTTGCAATCCGGCGCATTTCAATCGATCAACACGAAATAAGAGAACAACCATGCTGAACATTATTGCCCGCGCTGAAACCTTACTCACCAAATGTGTACCAGCTTGGCTCGCCAGCCTTGTGCTTCGTATTGGTATTGCCATTCCGTTTTGGAAGTCTGGCCTCACCAAATGGGATGGTTTCGGCGTGTTATCGGAAACACCTGTTATTCTATTTGAAAATGAATTCATGCTTCACATTTTCGGCCAAGAATACAGCATGCCATTTCCAACCTTCATGGCCTACGCGTCGAGCATCGGCGAAATTATACTTCCCATTTTGGTCGTGTTGGGGCTGTTCACGCGCTTTGCAGCCGTTGGATTGTTGTTCATGACCTTGATCATCCAACTCACATTCCCAGACGCATGGCCATTGCACTTTACGTGGGCAGCGATGGCTTTGGGGGTGATCCATTTGGGTGGCAGCAAAGTGTCGCTGGACCACTTCATCCAAAAATCAACGCATTAAAAGGAAACGATGGCGGAAGGAGAGGGATTCGAACCCTCGTTACGCTTTCACGTAAACACGCGTTCCAGGCG
This sequence comes from uncultured Alphaproteobacteria bacterium, assembly GCA_963779145.1. Classification (GTDB taxonomy): domain Bacteria; phylum Pseudomonadota; class Alphaproteobacteria; order Rhizobiales; family Aestuariivirgaceae; genus Aestuariivirga. Next base: position 86,593 of record CAVZXJ010000040.1, on the reverse strand, counting down.
TGCGCCTTCAACCACTCGGCCACCCTTCCGCAAACGTTGCGCGGGGATAACCGATTGTTCCCAAAGCTGCAAGCGGCCAGACTTGTTTATTTTTTCTTGGCTTGAACCTATGCTGTCTGTTGATTTGGGAGACAGCATAGGCCCATGGCCCGCAAAGACGATGACGACGCGCTACCACCGCCCATGGCCAGTTTGGTCAAGCTTGAACGCTTGGCGCGGCTGTTGCGGCAGGCTGGCCATAGTAAGGGCTTGAACCCTGTGCAGTGGGAAGCGTTGCGCTATCTCCAGCGCTGCAATGCCCTGTCGCATTCACCTGGTGCCATGGCCCGCTATTTGGGATCGACCAAGGGCACTGTTTCGCAAACCGTAAAGGCCCTTGCTGCCAAGGGACTGGTTCTCAAACAAACGGGTGCGCAAGATCATCGCAACGTAGCATTATTTCTCACGGACGCGGGCAAGGCTCTGCTGGCTGAGGATGATCTTTTGGTCATGCAAGCCGACATTGCCGAACTCTCGGACAAAACCCGCAAACGTTTTGACCGTGCCTTGGACACGCTTTTGGAACAGCAGCGATTGCGCCAAGGTGAGCCCAGCTTTGGAACTTGTGACGACTGCAAGTTCTACCGCGAAGCCTCATCGGGCCTTAGCCGCCCATTGCATGAAGGTCAACGCCACGGTTTCACCTGAAGAGACAGTACTCATTTGCATTGAGCATGTTGCGCGCGGTTAGGCCACTTTGGCACCCCACTTCACAACCAAACCCGCCAACACCGACAACACAACAAAGCCCAAAGCCAAGGGCACGGTGGACCCATCATAGAGTTGCCCGATCATAGCCCCCAACGCTGCACCCACCACCATTTGCAAAAAGCCCTGTGTTGAAGCCGCTGTGCCCGCCACTTCGCCCAAGGGCATCATGGCGAGTGCGCCAAAGTTGGACATGATGAAGTTAAAGCTCAAAAACCACACCATGCTGAGGCCTAAGAACACCCACACATTCATCAGCCCCAAATAACTAACCAACAGAACCACAACTGAATTGGCTGCAAAAACCCAAAGGGCGCGATGTGATAGTTTTTCCATGCCGAAGCGCGTGACCAATTGTGAATTGGCAAAACCACCCAACGCACTCACAACGCCGCCGATCGCGAAAAAGGCCGGAAACCACGCGCCCATGTTGAACAATGACACATAGATTTGCTGCGACGACGTGAGAAAGCCCATGAGCGCCCCAAACAACAATGCGGTTGCCATGATGTAGGCCAGCGACACGCGATTGCCGAAGACAATGCCAAAACCTTCAATGATGGATTTGAATGTAAAAGCGCGGCGGTTTTCAAGCTTCATGGTTTCAGGCAGGCGGAAGAAAATCCACAACCAGACCAAGCCGCCCAAGCCTGCCATGAAGGCAAACAGGCCTTGCCAACTCATGACCGTCAACAAGAATTGCCCAAGGGCAGGAGCCAGAATGGGCGACACCATCATCACCATGAAAACCAGCGACAAGGTCTTCGCCATCTCATCGCCCACAAACAAATCGCGCACCAAAGCAATGCCAATCACTGCGGAAGCCGCCGCACCCGCACCTTGCAGAAAGCGCAGAACGATAAGGCTATTAAAGTCCGTGACGAAATTGGCCGACAGGGCCGCCAGCATATAGATGCCAACACCACAGAGAAGCGGCAAGCGACGGCCAAAACGATCCGCCAGCGGGCCAAACACCAGTTGCAGCACACCAAAGCCCAACATGTAGGCCGGAATGATCAGCTGACGGCGGTTCTCGTCCGCCTCACCCAAGCTCTCGCCGATCTGCTGCAAGCCCGGCAACATAATGTCGATGGCAAAGGCATTGATGGCAATCAACCCTGCAACAAGGGCAATAAATTCGGTATGGCCGAGGCGACCAACGACTTTCTCAGACATATGAAAATCCCACTCAGAACGTAAAGCGAACAACATACCAACTGGTTTGTCGTCAAGTCAATGACCGATGAAGGTGAGATTTTCAATCCTGACAAAAGCTGACAACCACAGTCATCTGGTCTGCAATCCGATTGCAAATTGGCTGCACATCTGTTCAACACGAATAAAAACAAAATGGGGGGACATAAGATGGGAACACCATCACGCCTATTGCGGGAAGATTTGATTGGTGGAGCTGCCGTTGCGGTTCTCGGTCTGCTTGGTTTTTACGCCACGACGCAGCTTGATATCGGCACCCTTGCTGAAATCGGGCCGGGGCTTTTTCCTTGGGCGCTGGCCCTCATCCTTATGGCGCTAAGCCTTGTATTGATCGTCGTCACATGGCGCGGCCCATCTGCCCCTTGGTATCCGACATTTAACCTCCGCGCACTTGGCGGCATCATCGGTGCGCTTTTAGTCTTCGCACTTTTTATGCGTGGTACTGCCATCGGACCCATCACGCTGCCAGCCCTTGGCGTTACAGGTGCCACACCACTTGCCATTCTGGTTGCCGGATTTGCCGACAAGCAAACCCGCTGGAAACAACTCGCAATATTTGCTGTGTGCCTCACAACATTTTGCACGCTGCTATTTCGTTTCGCGTTAGGTTTGCCGCTGCCCGTGGCACCTTGGTTGATTGGATATTGAACGATGGAACTTCTTGACAATCTTGCCCTTGGCTTTTCCGTCGCCCTCACATTTCAGAATGTGGCCTTATGTTTTGTCGGCTGTCTCGTTGGAACGTTGATTGGTGTATTGCCCGGCGTTGGCCCCATTGCCACCATCGCCATGTTGCTGCCCATCACCTACGGGCTTGAACCTGCAAGTGCATTGATCATGCTGGCTGGCATCTACTATGGCGCGCAATATGGTGGTTCGACCTCAGCCATTCTTGTCAACATCCCCGGTGAAGCAACGGCTGTCGTCACAACACTTGACGGCCATCAAATGGCAAAGAACGGTCGTGCGGGCGCAGCCCTTGGCATTGCGGCCATTGCATCATTTATCGCTGGCTCAGTGACCACAGTTTTCGTGGCGGCCATTGGTCAACCCCTCACAAAACTTGGCCAACAATTTGGTGCGGCCGAATATTTTTCGCTGATGTTGTTGGGTTTGATTTTCGCCGTCGTGTTGGCGCGTGGTTCCATTCTCAAAGCCTTGATGATGATTGTGTTGGGGCTCCTGCTGTCCACCATCGGCACGGACGTGAACACGGGCCAAGAACGTTTGACCTTCAACATTCCAGCCCTTGCCAATGGCATTGATTTTGCGGTGCTCGCCATGGGGCTTTTCGGCATTGCTGAATTATTGCGCAGTTTGGAAAATCCAGAAGCGCGTGATGTGGTTAAAGGCCAGATTGGCAGCGTGTTGCCAAGCCTCGCCGAAATCCGCCAAAGCATGAAAGCGATTTTCCGTGGCATTGGGCTTGGAACAATTCTCGGCGCACTTCCCGGCAATGGCGCCGTGCTTGGCGCCCTTCGCCAGCTATGCACTTGAAAAGAAAACTGCCAAAGATCCATCACGTTTCGGTCGCGGTGCCATTGAAGGTGTGGCCGGGCCTGAAGCTGCCAACAATGCGGGCGCACAAGCGGCCTTCATTCCGTTGCTCACCCTTGGCATTCCCCCCAATGCCGTCATGGCCTTGATGGTGGGTGCCATGACCATTCACGGCATTGTGCCGGGACCACAGGTGATGACGCGCAACCCGGATTTATTCTGGGGCATGATTGCGTCGATGTGGATTGGCAATCTCGCACTCCTCATCATCAATCTGCCGCTTGTCGGCTTGTGGGTGAAACTGTTGAAGGTGCCTTATCGCTTCATGTTCCCCGCCATTCTCGCCTTCTGTTGCATCGGGGTTTATTCGATCAACAACCAAGTCTCCGATGTTATTCTCACGGGCTGCTTTGGCCTCATGGGATACGTGCTGTTGAAGATGGGATTTGAACTGGCCCCGCTGTTGTTGGGCTTCGTTTTGGGTGGCTTGATTGAAGACACCTTCCGCCGCGCCATGGATCTGTCCCACGGCTCGATGATGACATTTTTGGAGCGCCCCATTTCAGCTGGATTGCTGATCTTAGGTGCTGTTGTATTGGTGGTCGCGGCCTTGCCGTCGGTTGCCGGAAAACGCGAGGAAGCCTTCGCGGAATAGAATTTGCGGGCGGGCAGGCTTGGCTCGTTTGCGGATAAACTGAAAACAAAAACCAAGCATTCTAGGGAGCTTACAATGCTGAGACGTACTTTACTGGGCCTCACCGCCACCTTGTTGATGGGCACTGCCGTGATGGCGGAAGACTATCCAACCAAACCCATTACCCTCGTTGTGGCCTTTGCCGCAGGTGGACCAACCGACGTCATCGCCCGCATCGTGGCAGAAGACATGTCCAAAACCTTGGGCCAACAAATTGTGGTTGAAAACCAAGCTGGCGCTGGCGGCACCACGGCAACGGCAAAAGTGGCCGCCGCCCCTGCTGACGGCTACACCTTGATCATGGGCCAAATGGGAACGCATGCTGCTGCACCTTCGCTCTATGCCAGCCTGAAATACAATCCGGTTGATGACTTCACACCCGTTGGCATTGCCGGCATCACGCCAATTCTGATTGTGGCGAAGAAGGACTTTCCGGCTGCAAACCTTGGTGAACTCATCACCTATGTCAAAGCCAACCCCGACAAAGTGAACCAAGCCAATGCGGGCGTGGGCTCCACCTCGTTCACCACTTGCGTGTTGTTCAAGGCCGTTGCGGGCATCCCCAAGATCAATGAAGTGGCCTACAAGGGCACGGGCCCAGCGCTGAATGATCTCGTTGCCGGACAGGTTGACTTCATGTGCGACCAGATCACCAACCTTGCTCCGCAAATCCAATCGGGCAACGTCAAGGGTCTGGCCATCGCCACGCCGGAACGTTCACCGGCCTTGCCAGACGTTCCAACCACCAAAGAAGCTGGCCTCGGCGATTTCCAAATCTCCGGCTGGAACGGCATTTTCGGACCAAAAGCCATGCCCGCTGACATTCAAGCCAAATTGGCTGGTGCGCTGGATAAAGCCTTGTCCAACCCTGAAGTGGCCAAGAAGCTGACCGACCTTGGCACCGTCATTCCAAATGCTGAAGAACGCTCGCCCGCAGGCATTGCTGCCACCTTGGTGCGTGACATGAAGATCTTGGAAGCCCCGCTCAAGGCATCGGGTGCTGTGATCAAGTAATTCGGCCAAAATCTAAAAGCGGTGGGGCGGCAGAAATGTCGCCCCGCTTGCATTCTGGGGGGCTTTCTGCTTTATCCCCCTTACTTCCAACGCAAGTTTGAGGTTTCCAGTCGTCTGGCCAGTAAAGGGCTGCCATGGCGATTAACTCGTATCGTTCTGAAAGGACTGAACAAAATGCCCAAAATGAAGACAAAGTCGGCAGCGAAAAAACGCTTCCGCTTCACGGCCTCTGGCTTGGTGAAGGCAGGTGCCGCAGGCAAACGCCACGGCATGATCAAGCGTTCCAACAAGCAAATCCGCAATCAGCGCGGCACGATGATTTTGGCTCCGGGCGATGAAGGCCTGGTCAAGATTCACATGCCCTATGCTGGCAAATACTAAGGAGGCTTGAAATATGGCACGTTCAAAAGGCGGCGTTGTAGCCCGCCGTTCACACAAAAAGATCATGGCCCGCGCAAAGGGCTATTTCTCACGCCGTAAAAACATTTTCCGCGTGGCCGTACAGGCCGTGGAAAAGGCGGAACAATATCAATACCGCGATCGTCGCGCCAAGAAGCGCAATTTCCGCGCTTTGTGGATTCAACGTATCAACGCAGGTACACGCGAACATGGCGTAACCTACGGACGATTTATCAACGGCCTCAACAGGGCCGGGATCACCGTGGACCGTAAGGTTCTGTCTGATCTTGCAATTCATGATCCGGTGGCCTTCAAGGCCATCGTCGAGAAGGCGCAAGCCGCTCTCGCTTAATATATAAGTCGATCATTTATTCCGGGCCTTGAGTGGAGTGTTAGACTCCTCTACTCAGGGCCTTTATTTTTTGATGGTGATGCAATGTCTTTAGAGGCACTGGAACAAGATACACTGGCGCAAGTGAACGCCGCAGCTGATGAAACGGCTCTCGAAACCGTGCGCGTCAATGCGCTGGGCAAAAAGGGTGTGATCTCTGAGCGCATGAAAACCTTGGGCGCCATGTCGCCTGATGAACGCAAAACATTCGGTGCCGCATTGAATGTGTTGAAAGACAAGGTGACTGAAGCCATCAGTACACGGAAGACTTTATTGGGCCGTGCGGCTTTGGATGCGCGATTGGCATCAGAAAAAATAGACATCACTTTGGGCTCACGCCATGAATTGCGAGGCTCCGTTCATCCCGTCTCACAAGTGTGGGAAGAAGTGGTGCAGATTTTTGGTGACCTTGGTTTCTCCGTTGCTGAAGGCCCGCACATCGAAGACGACTTCCACAATTTCGATGCGCTGAACATGCCGCCTGAACACCCGGCACGCCAGGAGCATGACACCTTCTATTTCAACGAGCGTGAAGATGGCTCGCGCATGGTGTTGCGCACGCACACATCCCTGTGCAAATCCGCACCATGCTCTCATCAAAAGCCACCGATCCGCATCATCGCACCGGGCCGCACGTTCCGCTCTGACTACGACATGACGCACACGCCCATGTTCAATCAGGTGGAAGCACTGGTGATTGACGAGACAACCCACATGGGCAATCTTGAAATGGGTGCTGCATGAATTCTGCAAAGCCTTCTTCGAAGTCGATGATGTGAACATGCGCTTCCGCGCCTCGCACTTTCCTTTTACGGAACCTTCCATGGAAGTGGACATTCAATGTTCATGGAAAGATGGCCAGGTGAAAATTGGTGAAGGTGACTCGTGGCTGGAAATTCTAGGCTCCGGCATGGTGCACCCCAATGTGTTGAAGTCCTGCGGGCTTGATCCCCTCAAATACCAAGGCTTCGCCTTCGGCATGGGCATCGACCGTATTGCGATGTTGAAATATGGGATACCGGATTTACGGGCGTTCTTTGAGAGCGATCTCGGTGGTTGCGGCATTACGGGTTTAAAAGCTTGCAAGTGCCGACGCTTGCGGGAGGATTGTCATGAACTCGCATCTCTTCTCCCCTCCCTCGAGGGAGGGGCAGGGGTGGGTGCGGGCCGCGTGTACCGTAGCTGACACCCGCCCCCAACCCCGCCCTCAAGGGCGGGGAGAAAATAATGAAATTGCCCTTGGAGCATCCATATGAAATTCACCCTCTCCTGGCTCAAAGATTATCTCGACACTTCGGCCACCGTTGACGAAATTGCTGCTGGGCTGCTTGGCATTGGTTTGGAAGTTGAAGAGATTTCCGACAAGACCAAGGCGCTCTCAGCTTTCACCGTTGCCTATGTGCAAGAGGCAGGCAAACACCCCAATGCTGATAAGTTGCGGCTGTGTGTTGTTGAAACGGTTGACGGCATCAAGCAAGTTGTGTGCGGTGCGCCCAATGCGCGGACGGGCATCAAGGCGATTATCGCTTTGCCCGGTGTGACCATTCCCGTGACGGGCCAAGTGTTTGCACCTGCTGTTATTCGCGGTTCGGAATCGCAAGCCATGATGTGTTCCGAGCGTGAGCTTCTGCTGTCGGAAGAACATGACGGCATTATCGAAGTGCAGGGCGATTGGCCGGTGGGCACACCTGCTGCAACCGCACTCGGTCTTGATGACCCGATGTTCTATGTGAAGGTGACGGCGAACCGCCCAGATGCACTTGGCATCTATGGCATTGCGCGGGATTTGGCTGCCAAGGGTTTGGGCACGTTGAAGCCGCTCAATGCGCCAGACAGTAAAAGGCACATTCGATTCCCCCATTTCGGTGAAGCTCGACTTCCCCGCTGCCGATGCAAAGGCCTGCCCGCTGTTTGTGGGGCGTTATATTCGTGGTGTGAAGAATGGCCCTTCGCCTGCATGGTTGCAGCAGCGTTTGAAGTCCATCGGTCTTCGCCCGATTTCAACATTGGTTGACATCACCAACTACATCACCTTCGCCTATGCGCGGACCTTTGCATGTGTTTGATGCCCAAAAGGTGCATGGCAACATCACAGCGCGTTTGGCACGAGACGGCGAAACACTCGAAGCCCTCGACAATAAAACCTACACACTCAACAGCAACATGACCGTCATCGCTGACGATAATGGGGTTGAAGGCATTGCCGGCATCATCGGTGGCATCCCCTCATCCTGCACCGAAGCAACGACTGACGTGTTTCTGGAAGCCGCCTATTTCGATCCCGTGCGCACCGCCACAACGGGCCGCAAACTCGGCATCAATTCTGACGCACGTTATCGTTTCGAGCGCGGCATTGACCCCGCGTTCACGCCAACAGGTGCTGAGATCGCAACACAGATGATTTTGGATTTGTGTGGTGGTGAGGCTTCACACATCGTTGTCGCGGGCAAAGTGCCAGAAACAAAACGCGCCATCACGCTGCGCCGCGCCCGTGTCAAGCAATTGGGCGGCTTGGATTGTCCGTGGGCGGATCAATTGCGGATTTTGCGTGCGCTTGGCTTTACCGTCACCGATGCGGCGGCGGGTGCTTCCTGCCTTGTGCCGTCGTGGCGGCCTGATGTGAATGGTGAGGCTGATTTGGTGGAAGACATCTGCCGCATCGTGGGTTTGGAAAACATCCCCTATGCGGAGATGGATCGGCCTTCGCCTGTGGCACGTCCCGTTCTCACCCCATTGCAAAAGCGCATGTTGGCCTCGCGCCGCACACTCGCTTCGCGTGGTTTCAATGAAGCTGTCACCTACGCCTTCCTCGACCATGAAAATGCTGTGCGTTTCGGTGGCGGGCAAAAATCATTGCAACTCGCCAATGCGATTTCATCCGAACTCACGGATATGCGCCCCTCGCTGCTGGCAAATCTCATCGCAGCAGCAGGCCGCAACATTGCCCGTGGCTTCTCTGATTTTGCAATGTCAGAAATCGGTCATGCCTATGCGGGTGATAAGCCGGAAGATGAAACACTTCGCGCCGCAGGCATTCGCCAAGGGGCAACCGCTCCAAAGCAATGGTTGGGCGGTGCACGTGCCGTTGATGCCTTTGATGTGAAGGCCGATGTGTTGGCGGTGCTGGAAGCTTGCGGCATGGCGGCGTCCACGCTGCAAGTGGTGCAGGGTGCACCCGCATGGTTCCACCCCGGTCGCAGCGGCACCATCCAAATGGGGCCTAAAAACCAAATCGCATGGTTCGGCGAAATTCACCCCGGTATTCTCGCCGAGATGGATGTGAAGGGCCCCATCGTGGCGTTTGAGATTGTGCTGAATTCAATTCCGGCGCCCGCCAAAAAGGCACGGCCAAGCCAGCACTTGTGTTGTCTGACCTGATGCCATTGTCACGCGACTTTGCCTTCGTGGTTGAACCCACAGTGCAAGCCGCAGAACTCCTGAAAGCCGCCAAAGGTGCCGACAAGGCACTCATCTGCGGATGCGCAAATTTTCGACGTGTTCAAACTGCCTGATGGCAAACTCTCACTCGCGGTCTCAGTGGTGTTGCAGCCCAAAGAAAAAACGCTAACCGACGAAGAGATTGACTTCACGAGCAAGAAGATCATTGCTGCTGTTAGCAAAGCTACCGGAGCAACGTTGAGGACTTAGCCCTCATGCTGAGGTGCCTTGCGGAACGCAAGGCCTCGAAGCATTGTGTGAGATCAGACAGGCCCTTCGAGGCCGTGCGATGCACGGCACCTCAGGGTGAGGGTTATAGGAGAGCATCATGACACCAGCCACACGCACCGTTCTCAAGGAACTGAAAGCCCACGCCAAGGCGGGGTTGCCGGATATGCGCAAGGCGTTTGCGAAAGGCAATCGCTTCGACGAATTCTCGGCGTCGCAGGGTGATTTGTTGCTCGACTATTCCAAGTGCCTCGTCACCAAGAAGACCATGCAACTGCTCAACACCTTGGCCAAGGCTGCCGATGTTGAAGGCAAATGCCACGCCATGATGCGCGGTGATGTGATCAACACCACGGAAGGCCGCGCTGTATTGCACACGGCGCTGCGCCGTCCGAAATCTGAAATCGTCATGGTGAATGGCCATAACGTTGTGCATGACGTGCATGACGTTTTGGAAGCCATGGCGCGTTTTGCAACAGACGTGCGCAAAAGCAAAATCACCGATGTGGTGAATATCGGCATTGGCGGCTCGGACCTTGGGCCCGCCATGGCGGCATCTTGCACTCGCCCCTTACCATGATGGCCCGCGTTTGCATTTCGTGTCGAATGTCGATGGCGCACATATTGCTGACACGCTGAAAACCTTGAAGCCCGAAACCACGCTGTTTCTTGTCGCTTCCAAAACCTTCACCACAATCGAAACCATGACCAATGCCAAAACGGCGCGGGCTTGGGTGGCAGCCGCTTTGGGCGAGGACAAAGTGGGCGAGCACTTCGCCGCCATCTCCACCGCCATCGACAAGGTGAAAGCGTTCGGCATTGCTGAAAATCGCATCTTTGGTTTTTGGGATTGGGTGGGTGGGCGTTATTCGCTGTGGTCGGCCATTGGGCTTTCGGTGATGATTGGCATTGGCGCGCATAATTTCTACGAGGTGCTGAAAGGCGCCCATGCCATGGACCAGCATTTCTTCAGCGCCAAGCCCATGCATAATCTTCCCATCTTGATGGGCCTATTGGGCGTGTGGCACCGCAATGCCTGCGGCCTGCCGTCACGCGCTGTCATTCCCTATGACCAACGCCTGCTGCGCTTGCCGGCTTATTTGCAGCAGCTGGATATGGAATCAAACGGCAAGCGCGTCACCGCCAAGGGCGAAGCGTCGAAGGATGATACGGGGCCCGTGGTTTGGGGTGAACCCGGCACCAATGGCCAACATGCGTTTTTCCAATTGTTGCACCAAGGCACAACAGTCATTCCTGTAGAATTCCTCATCGCCGCTGAACCCCATGAAAAAAATATGCGCGTGCACCATGATTTGTTGGTGGCGAATTGCTTGGCGCAATCCCAAGCCCTGATGCAGGGTAAAACGTTGAAAGAAGCCACGGCCCAATTGATTGCTTCCGGCAAATCCAAAGACGAAGCCAAGCAACTTGCCCCCCACAAAGTCTTCACCGGCAATCGCCCATCGCTCACACTGGCCTACAAGAAGCTCGACCCCTTCACCTTCGGTCGCCTCATCGCACTTTATGAGCACCGCGTGTTTGTGGAAGCCGCCATTTGGGGCATCAATGCCTTTGACCAATGGGGTGTGGAACTGGGCAAGGAACTGGCCACGGGCTTACAACCTGTTGTCGAAGGCAAGCGGGGCCTTGAGGGCCTTGATGCGTCAACCGCCGGCCTCATCAAGCACCTGAAAGCTTAAGTACGGTTATAAATATCGTCGTAGCGGATGATATCGTCTTCACCGAGATAGTCGCCAAATTGCACCTCGATGATTTCCACGAGATCAGCGCCCAGATTTTCAAGCCTGTGCTTTGAGCCAAATGGAATATCAACCGATTGGCCGCGCGTGAACGCCACGACCTTGTCATCCACCGTCACCGTGGCGGTGCCATTTACCACTGTCCAATGTTCGTAGCGGTGTTTATGGCTTTGCAGCGACAGGCGCCCGCCGGGGTTAACGGAGATGCGCTTCACTTTGAAGCCCGGCTGTTCATCAAGGACGTGGAAGGCGCCCCAAGGTCTGGTTTCGCTATACATGGGCATTTCTATAACGTCTGTTCGGCTTTCCAGCAAAGGCGAATTGACCTTTACCCCACTTCATGTCTATAAGCCCGCCAAAGGCTTGGGGTTTTCCTCTTGCCAAACCCTTTCCGGCTGACCCCAGCCCGGGTCAACCATAAGATTATACAGGATTTTCAATGGCCAATACCTCTTCCGCCAAAAAGGCAGCCCGCGCTTCGATCCGCAAGGCTGCTGTGAATAAGAACCGCACCAGCTTGATCCGCACAACCGTGCGCAAGGTTGAAGAAGCCATCACATCAGGCGTTAAAACCGCTGCTGAAGCTGCTTTGCACTTGGCCCAACCCCAATTGGCCCGCGGTGCACAAAAGGGCGTTATGCATAAGAACACGGCATCGCGCAAAGTTTCGCGCTTGACCGCCCGCGTTCGCGCCATGAAGGGCTAAGCCTTAAATCATTCAACCTGATAAATTCTCAGGTTGCACTCCAATAAGGGCCGCTGAAATGTTTCAGCGGCCCTTTTGTTTGTCCGGATGCGGATGAATGTGTTAAATTTTAGTGTTTTTTTTCATGTACTTACGCAGTTGTCCACAGACGTGAGAGTAAGTCTGCATGAGTCTTCGTCCAAAACTTGAGGTCAAGGCTTTTCTTTTTCAAGGCGCTTTGGAAGGACCCGCCCCAAGAGCCAACCCGATTCAACTGAGAGATTCATAGACTTAGCAGGGATTGTTCGGGGTCAGTGTGAAGTTTGAGGGTGATCAAGGCCAATCCGTGTACGGAGCATTGGATTTTGTCGTTGCGGGATAAGCACTGGGTTCACTAGGTTCAATTCAAGCCATCGGGCAGCTTGGGGTAACCCAAGACGTTAAGAATGGTGGGATCGGCGTATCAGACGGGCGGGCAACCTGTCACAGCAAGTGTGTTGAAACAGAACCACCAGTAGGGATTGTTGTTCCTGCTGTGGGTTGGTTTGTGTCACTCATCGATGGAACTTGTTGGTTCCGGCGAGGTCTGAAGTTGCGTCAATTCCAATGCTGCGGGGGCAGCACAGCATTTTAATCTGCGGCAACGCAAACTGAGAAGTGGAATGAAAGTGGCTGAGGGAATACAAGTGAACGCTTCGGGGGAAGCACTGGCTGGCGTGGCGTCTTCGGGCGCTTTGAATATTGTGTCGTCAGACATTTTGAAGCCCCTCTGGCAAAAAATTATGGCCCGCCTGCGGGTTGAATTGGGCGATGACCTGTTCAACAGCTGGTTTGGCCGTGTGGATATGGAAAGCTGTGCCGAAGGCCAGCTTGTGGTGTCTGTGCCCACACGCTTTCTCAAAAGCTGGATTGAGAGCCACTATATCGGCAAGCTGCAAAAGATCGCCGAAACCGAATTTGGGGCTTTGAAGCACATCCACGTCAAAGTGCGCCAACAGGGCACGGCGGCGGCGCAAACACATCGGGTTCAACCCACACTTCAAAAGCCGACCACAACTGATAGCTTGCGGCCCCGCGTGGCAGCAACGCCATCATTGGTCAGCGATAAGGCGCAAAACCTCGACGAAGGCCAAACCTTCGATAGCTTTATGGTGGGTGCTGCCAATCAATTGGCCCATGCTGCGGCTCAACGCGTGGCCTTGGCCCAGCAAGGTGCGGCCTTGGGCTTTAATCCGCTTTATATTCACGCCGCTGCAGGCCTTGGCAAAAGTCATTTGCTGAATGCCATCGCCCAGCGCATTCGCGCCAATGGTGCGGGGCGTCGTGTGCTCATGCTCACGGCGGAGCGTTTCATGTATGGCTTTATTCAAGCCGTGCGCAACCGCGATACGCTTTCCTTCAAAGATCAATTCAACACCGATTGATGTGTTGCTGATTGATGATTTTCAGTTTCTGCAAGGCAAGGCCATTCAGCAGGAATTCTGCCACGCCTTTAATTCGCTTGTGGACCAACGCCGCCAGGTGGTGATTGCCGCTGACGTGCCACCGGCCCAATTGGACGCCATTGACCAGCGTATGCGCTCGCGCATGATGGGTGGCCTCGTGATTGACATTGAAGCGCCCGATGAAGACCTGCGCCACAAAATCATAAAAGTACGCTACGAGCAAATGCTGGCGCGTGACCCGTCTCAAACCCTGCCGCAAGAAGTGTTGGAATTGATTGCCGAACGCACCCAAGGGGGCGGACGCGAGCTTGAAGGTGCGCTCAATCGCATCATCGCCTATCAACAGTTTAACAACACACCTGTCACACTCGACCTTGCATCGGTTGTGTTGCGTGATGCCTCAGGCACCGGTGCCATGGATCCAGGTCGCATCAAGATCGATGACATCCTGAAAATCGTTGGCCGCCATTACAACGTGGCAAAAGCTGATTTGCTGTCACCACGGCGCTCGCGCACGGTGGTGGTGCCACGGCAGATTGGCATGTATCTGGCCAAAAAACTCACCAGCCGCAGTTTGCCCGAAATCGGCAGACGCTTCGGTGGCCGCGACCATTCAACAGTTCTGCATGCGGTCCGCAAAATCGACGAACAAGTGCGCGTCGATGAAAAGCTGGCGAAGGATGTGGCCCTGCTGATCCGGTTGATGGAACAGGTTTAAGTTTCCAAAAACACACAATTGTCATCCCTCGGACTTGTGCTGGTGATCCATCGTTGGCGAGAGTGGTGCGCAACACCGGCGCAGAGGAGGTCGTCCGGCATTTTTACTGCGCATGCCATGGATTACCGGAACAAGTCCGGTAATGACAAAAATTATGATGTGAACCCAACGTCCAAGGATGGTGGGCGCAGTAGGACTCGAACCTACGACCCGCTGATTAAGAGTCAGCTGCTCTACCACCTGAGCTATGCGCCCATCCTTATCGTGGAATTGCGAACGCAAGCGAACGCAGGCCGCGTCATAGGCGAGGAAGAACAGCTTGTCCACCCTCTTTGTTGGGGGATGAAATCTGCCCGACAACAACAACTTTATCTTCAATAACCGTCATTCCAAACACACGTGAAGCGAAGCGGAACGGGTGATTTGGAAACCAGCTTTCGCCCAATGAGTCTGTCTTGCCGCTGCCAAAGCGGGTTTCCAAATCGCTCACTTGGCTGCGCTTCGTTTCACGTTTGGAATGACGTGGGTTTGAGAGCGACCCAGTTGAGGTTACATATGGATTACAACAGTTGCGCTCCCCACTCCAAATTCATCAATCGCGGGTTCACTGTTGCCTTTTTGGCACGGGCAACGGGGCGCTTATTCTCGATAATATCGCGACAGGGCTTGAAGACATTGCCAGAAACTCCGCATCTCTTGTTTGATTTGTCAAAATGCCTATATTTGCTTCCTAAGCAGGAGCAACATCATGAACCTCAAAGCAATCGTGCATGAAGCGGAAGAAGGCGGCTTTTGGGCTGAGGTGCCCGCTATTCCCGGCTGCGCCACCGAGGGCGAAACCATGGAAGAATTGCTGGCCAACTTGCGTGAAGCCATCACGGGTTGCTTGGCTGTGGACGTCGCACCGCCAGTGGCAGGTGGAAAACAACACATTCTGGATATTGCCGTTTGAAGGAAGTTTCCGGCAAGAAGCTGGCCCGCGCGCTTGAAAAGCAGGGGTGGTTGCTTTTGCGCATCGCAGGTAGCCACCACATCTATGGCCGTGAAGGGTCAATTGTCCGACTATCGGTTCCTATTCACGGTGCGAAACCATTGAAAACTGGACTGCTTCGACATCTCATGAAACTCGCAAATTTAACCGAAGCAGACCTATAGCGGGGTTCCCACTCATATTCAGCCGCCGGTTCGCTGTTGCCTTTTCGGCCCGGGCAACGGGGCGCTTATTCACGATGTCAATCAGCTGGGCGTATTCGCCAACCGGTTGACATCGATATAGGATAATACTCTTTCCCTGTCAAGGAATATTTTCGGAATTCTTTAAACGTCCAAATTCGCCACGTTCAGCGCGTTGTTGACGATGAATTCGCGCCTTGGTTCCACCACGTCGCCCATCAGCTTGGTGAAGATGTCGTCGGCTTGGTCCATTTCCGCCACTTTGACGCGCAGCAGGGTGCGCACATTGGGGTCCAGCGTGGTTTCCCACAATTGGTCGGGGTTCATTTCGCCCAAGCCCTTGTAGCGTTGCAGTGTCACGCCTTTTCGGCCCGTGGCGAAGACCGCTTCCAGCAAGCCCAGCGGGCCATTGATGGCAATTTCCGTGTCCTTGCGTTTTAGTTTTGCCGGACGCGCGTAAATTTCTTGCAGGTGCTCGGTTTTCTTATCGAGGCGAATGGCATCCGACGAGCCGATCAACTTGGCATCGATCAACCACGATTCCTTCACACCGCGTTGTTCCCGCGCGAATTGCAAGCCGCCATCTTCCGTGGCCGTGCCCACCCAGCCGCGTTCGGTTTCGTCCGACAGCACATCCAAGCGCTTGGCGATATATCCCGCCGCCCCTTGGGCATTGTCGCGATTGGCCACAATGTCCGGGTTCAAGTGCACCGGCAATCGAGGCTTGCTCAATCACCATGGTGGGGTAACGCGAGTGCAAGCTTTCAATAATCGCCCGCACGGCCAAAGCTTCTTCAACGATGGCGCGCAAATCCGCACCTGCACGTTCAGAGCCATCAGCCAGCACCAGCTTCACGCCATCCAACCCTGACTCAATCAGGTTTTCTTCCAGCGCCTTATTGTCTTTCAAATAAAGTTCGGCATTGCCGCGCTTGATTTTGTAGAGCGGCGGTTGGGCGATGTATAAATGGCCACGCTCAATCACCGCCGGCATTTGCCGATAGAAGAAGGTGAGCAGCAGCGTGCGGATGTGGGCGCCGTCCACGTCGGCGTCGGTCATGATGATGATTTTGTGGTAGCGCAGTTTTTCGATATTGAATTCTTCGCGGCCAATGCCGGTGCCCAAGGCTGTGATGAGGGTGCCAACTTCAGCCGAGCCCAACATCTTGTCGAAACGCGCGCGTTCAACGTTGAGAATTTTACCCTTGAGCGGCAACACCGCTTGATTGTCGCGGTTGCGCGCTTGCTTGGCGGAACCACCTGCCGAGTCCCCTTCCACGATATAGAGTTCGCACAGGGCGGGATCGCGTTCTTGGCAGTCGGCCAATTTTCCGGGGAGCGACGAAATATCGAGTGCACCTTTGCGGCGTGTGAGTTCCCGGGCCTTGCGTGCGGCCTCGCGGGCGGCGGCGGCTTCCACCACTTTGTTGATGATGATCTTGGCATCCGATGGATGTTCTTCAAACCAAGCGCCCAAAGCATCGTTCACATAATTTTCAACAACGGGGCGTACTTCGGACGAGACGAGTTTGTCTTTTGTCTGCGACGAGAATTTTGGGTCCGGCACTTTGACCGACAGCACGCAGGTTAAGCCTTCGCGCGAGTCATCACCTGTGATGGCGATTTTTTCTTTTTTGCCCGCACCTGTGTTGGCTGAATAATTATTGACGACGCGGGTTAAAGCGCCACGGAAGCCCGCAAGGTGGGTGCCGCCATCGCGCTGGGGAATATTGTTGGTGAAGCAGAATACGCTTTCGTTGTAGCTGTCATTCCACCACAGCGCACATTCAACGGTAATGCCGTCGCGTTCACCCTTGATGAGGATGGGTTCTTTGATCAGCGATTGTTTGGAGCGATCAAGATAATGCACAAAGGCTGAAATGCCGCCTTCGTAAAACAGCTCAACGACGACGGGTTCAACGCCGCGCTTGTCGGTCAAGGTCACGCGCACGCCGGAATTCAAAAATGCCAATTCGCGCAAACGATGTTCCAGCGTGGCAAAATCAAATTCAACTTTGGTGAAGGTTTCAGTTGACGGCAGGAACGTAACTTCGGTGCCGCGCTTGCCGCCTGCATCGCCAATGATCTTCAAGGGCGCATCTGGCACACCATGGGTGAAGCTGATGTAGTGGCTTTGATTGTTGCGGTGAATGGTGAGTTCAAGTTTCACCGACAGCGCATTCACAACTGAAACGCCAACGCCATGCAAGCCGCCCGAAACTTTGTAGGAGTTCTGGTCAAACTTGCCGCCGGCATGAAGCTCGGTCATGACGATTTCAGCGGCTGAGCGTTTGGGCTCAACGTCGTCATCATCTTTGATGCCTGTGGGGATACCGCGACCATTGTCGGTCACGGTCACTGAACCATCGGCATTCAACGCAACGGTCACAAGCGTCGCGTGGCCTGCCAGTGCTTCGTCGATGGCGTTATCGACAACTTCATAGACCATGTGGTGAAGGCCCGAGCCATCATCCGTATCGCCGATATACATGCCAGGGCGTTTGCGCACGGCATCGAGGCCTTTCAAGACCTTGATTGAGTCGGCACCATATTCAGGCATTGGGGGGGTAATATCGTCAGTTGTCATCAGTCAAATTTCGATTCGCTTAAACGTCCGTTATCCACTTGATACACCACTGTAGAGGCACTTGCGCCATCAAAAAGTTCCCGTTCCGTGCCCGTCATCCAGGCCTGCACTTGCAAGTGGTCAAGATGGGCAAAAAGCGCGGTTCTGCGGGCTTTATCGAGGTGTGCGGCAATCTCGTCCAAGAGCAAAACCGGAGCTGAACCCGTCACAGCGCGAATGGCTTCGGTCTGGGCTAAAATGAGTCCGATCAGGAGGGCTTTTTGTTCCCCTGTTGAACCTTCTTCAGCAGCAATATTTTTAGGGCCATGGCGCACCATCAGGTCAGAGCGGTGGGGCCCAATGAGGGTGCGGCCTGCGCCACGATCAGCGTTGCGATTATCGTGGAGTTGTTTTTTGTAGTGGTCCTCAGCAGCAAGAGCGGGCAGCTTTGCAACCATGTCTTCAATCTCGCCTTCAATCGCAATCTGGCTCCACGGAAACGGCCCTGAGAGGCGTTCTGGCGTGAGATAAGCACCAAGGTTCGAAACTGACTGCAAGCGCGCCGCCGCAATGGCCACGGCCTCCTCGGCCATTTGCATTTCAAGACTGGTGGCCCAAGCGCGATCCAAGGGACCATCGCTGAGGAGCAAGTTCCGTTCCCGCATCAATTTTTCAAATCGGTTGATACGTGCACCATGCTCGGCATCAAACAAGGCGACCATGCGGTCAAGGTAGCGACGGCGCTCTGAGGCCGCACCTGAGAACAGACGATCTAACGCGGGCGTCAACCACACCACGCGCAACAACCCCGCCAAAGCGCCCGAACTTTTTTGCAAATGGCCATCAATCAACACAGCGCGGGCCGCATTCATGCCATCGGCTTCCGAGGCACTCCAAGCCGTGCCCAATTGCATGTCACCGTGGTGATGGGCCGTTGTGGCCGAAACCGCCCAAGCGCCCTTGCCGTCATTGCGGCCAATGGTTTGAAACTCGGCACCACGCAATCCCCGCCCCGGGGTAAGCAATGAAATGGCCTCCAGCAAATTGGTTTTGCCTGCGCCATTAGCGCCCGCAAGCGCAATTAAGCCCGGTGGCGGGTCAAGCCTAAGCGCCGCATAATTCCGGTAATCCGTCAGCGTAATGCGGGTGATGCGATGGGAGGCTTTTCTGTTCACGGAGGCGGGTTTACACCCGCATTGGCATCAACACGTAGAGGGACTGCTCGTCCTTCGGGTCTTTGACCAAAGTGGGTGAGCCTGAATCCTGGAATTCAAAACGGATGGTATCGGCGGTGATCTGGCCGGCCACGTCCAAGAGGTAGCGGGAGTTGAAATCCAATCTCGATCGGGTCTTGATTGTAATCGACGATCAGTTCTTCTTCGGCTGAGCCGGAGTCCGGATTGTTGACGACCAGCGAAAGTTTGCCGTCATTCAATGACAGTTTCACCGCACGGCTTTTTTCCAGTGAGATGGTGGAGACGCGATCAACAGCTTGGGCGAAATCTTTGGCCTCGGTGACGAGAACTTTGGTGTTGTTGCGGGGAATGACGCGTTCGTAATCCGGGAAGGTGCCGTCGATGAGTTTTGATGTGAGCACCAGGTTGCCAGCGCTGAAACGGATTTTGGATGATGACAACGACACTTCCACATCGCCCTCTTCGCCTTCCATCAACTTCACAACTTCAAGTACAGTTTTGCGGGGAACAATCACGCCGGGCATGCCGTCAGCACCGACTGGCAAATTGACTTGCGCCTGCGCCAGACGATGACCGTCAGTGGCCACAGCCCGCAAACTATCGGCCTGCTTGGCTTGGTGCAGATAAATGCCGTTGAGGTAATAGCGCGTTTCTTCAGTCGAAATGGCAAAGCGGGTTTTTTCGATGAGAAATTTCAGCGAGGCCGCAGGCAGAGCGAATGTGTTGCCGAATTCGCCTGACGACAAATCGGGGAAATCTTCTGCGGGCAAAGCTTGTAAGGCAAACTTTGAGCGACCTGCCGTGATGGCAACACGGGATGAGTCTGGCCCCTGCTCTAACTGCAACTGCGCGCCATCAGGCAATTTACGCACGATATCGTAAAGCATGTGTGCGGGAACGGTGGCCGCCCCTTCGCGGGCCGTTTCAGCCGCAACGGTTTCGACAATTTCAATATCAAGGTCCGTCGCCGTCAACTTCACCACACCCTGCTTGGCTTGCACCAAGACGTTGGACAGCACGGGGATGGTGTTGCGCCGTTCAACCACGCTTTGCACATGGTTCAGGGCTTTCAAAAAGGCAGACCGTTCGATGGTAACGCGCATGATACTCTTGATTCCGGATGTTGCGGGGCAGACCCCCTAAAGGGCTGCGAACAATGGCGGTTTAGCAAGTGTTTTTCAAGTCTCGCGGACCTGTTATCAACCCTAAACCGTCGTTGCCGTGGCGTTTTTGAGGGCCTTGATCTGGTCGGCATGGTTGCCTTTGAAAATGGCGGAACCCGCCACCAACACATTGGCCCCGGCGCGAACGATGTCGCCTGCGTTTTTAGCCGTCACGCCGCCATCAACCTCTAAATCGATGTTTCGATGGCCGATCATGGCCTTGGCTTGGCGGATCTTGTCGAGCATTGAGGGCAGGAAACTCTGGCCACCAAAGCCAGGGTTCACCGTCATGATGAGCACGAGATCAAGTTCATCAATGACGTGCTCCAACACGGATACGGGCGTTCCCGGGTTCAGCGACACGCCAACTTTTTTGCCCAATGCTTTTACAGCCTGAACCGAGCGATGCAGGTGTGGCCCCGCCTCGGCATGAACGGTGATGAGGTCGGCGCCTGCATCAGCGAATTGCTGCAAATAGCGATCCACGGGGGCAATCATCAAATGCACATCGAACAGCATTTTCGTGTGCGGGCGAATGGATTGCATGATGGGCGCGCCGAATGAAATATTCGGCACAAAGTGGCCATCCATGACGTCGATGTGAACCCAGTCAGCACCGCCCTTTTCAATGGCAGAAATTTCAGCGCCTAGCTTGGAAAAATCAGCGGCGAGGATGGACGGGGCGATGAGTAGCGGACGGGTTTTCATGGCGGCGTTGTATCAAAGAAAAAGGGAGAGGGGTAGTGACTTCCCTCTCCCGTTCTCACTGCGTTCGAACACCCTCTCCCGCAAGGGGAGAGGGGAATAAATTAAGCGAGCAGCTTGCCGAAATGGGCGGCCGTGTCGCTCATGCGGTTGGAGAAGCCCCATTCATTGTCGTACCACGAGAGAATGCGCACGAAGTTGCCTTCGAGAACTTTCGTCTGGTCCATGTGGAAGTTGGACGAATGTGGGTTGTGGTTGAAGTCGATGGAGACGTTTGGTTCCAGCGTGTAGCCGAGGATGCCCTTCAACGGGCCAGCATCAGCAGCGGCCTTGATGGCGGCGTTGATTTCTTCAACCGTGGTATTGCGCGAGGCAACGAACTTGAAATCCACAACCGACACGTTTGGTGTTGGAACGCGGATGGAGGTGCCGTCGAGCTTGCCCTTCATGGCAGGAATGACGAGGCCGATGGCCTTGGCAGCACCCGTTGATGTTGGGATCATGGACATGGCAGCAGCGCGGGCGCGATACAGATCCTTGTGCATGGTGTCGAGGGTTGGTTGGTCGCCGGTGTAGGCGTGAATGGTGGTCATGAAACCATGGTTGATGCCAACAGTATCGTTCAAGACCTTGACCACAGGGGCCAAGCAGTTGGTGGTGCAAGAGGCATTCGAAATGACCATGTGGTCTTTCGTCAGCTCATTGTGGTTTACACCGTAAACGATGGTGGCATCTGCATTGTCGCAAGGAGCCGACACGATGACGCGCTTTGCACCAGCGGTGAGATGGGCTGAAGCCTTGTCTTTCGCAGTGAAAATGCCCGTGCATTCCATCACGATATCAACACCCAATTCCTTGTGGGGAAGCTGGGATGGATCTTTTACAGCGGTGACTTTGAATGTGTCTGAACCGATGGAGATGGAATCGCCCTTGGTGGTGACAGCGTGTGGGAAGCGGCCATGAACTGAGTCATAGCGCAGCAAATGGGCATTGGTTTCTACGGGGCCCAGATCGTTGACCGACACAATGTCGATGTCTTTGCGGCCCGATTCATAGATGGCACGGACCACGTTGCGGCCGATGCGGCCAAATCCGTTAATTGCGACGCGAACTTTCGCCATGGTTTTCTCCTCTAAGGTTTGGATAATGGGGGCCTTATAGAGATTTTATGACGTTACGAAAGCGGAAAATGAGGGGCGCACCTCAGGTCTGCTATGCGGAGGCGCTGCGCTGTTTGAGGAGGCCCGTCAGCCAATCCGGATCCATTTGCGGCACTGATGAAAGCAACAGTTCGGTATAAGCGGGATAAGGCGGGTTCAGCACTTCTGACTTCAAGCCCTGCTGCACCACTTTGCCTTTGTACATCACCACAATTTCGTCGGAAATGGCACGGACTGTTGCAATGTCATGGGTGATGAAGAGATAGGAGACATTGGTTTCCTTCTGCAACTTCATCAGCAGTTTCAAAATATCTTCCTGCACAATCTGGTCGAGGGCCGACGTCACTTCATCGCAGATGATAATATCAGGTTCCGCTGCAAGTGCGCGGGCAATTGATATGCGTTGTTTCTGCCCACCCGACATTTCGCCGGGGTAACGGTCGATAAAATCTTCACCGAGTTCGATGTTGTTGAGAAGCGAAATGACTTTGTTCTCTTTGGCCTGACCGGTGAGGCCCAAATAGAATTCCAGCGGACGTCCAATAATGTCCCTCACTTTTTGGCGGGGATTGAGTGCTGTATCAGCCGACTGATAAATCATTTGGATGCGGCGTAAGGTGTCGCGGTCACGGTCTTGTAGTTTTGCTGGAAGTGCCTTGCCGTTGAATTCGATACGGCCTTTGGAAGGCGGCAGCAAACCCGTAATGGCACGGGCAAGGGTAGATTTGCCGGAACCTGATTCACCCACAACAGCAACAGTTTTGCCGCGCGGCAAACGCACCGTCACATTATCGAGAACTTTGACAACGCCGGAATAACTTGCGTCCACACCTTGAATGGCAAGTGCGATGTCTGAACTTTTTTCTTCTGGCTTTTCAAGTGAGCGCACAGCCCAAAGAGATTTGGTGTAATCCTGTGTTGGGGCTTTCAGCATCACCCGCGTATCGGCCTCTTCGACCAGATTGCCGTAGCGCAGCACCATGATGCGGTGGGCCATTTGGGCGACAACAGCAAGATCGTGGGTGATGTAGATGGCAGCCGTATTGAACTCTTCAACAATGCGGCGCATTGAGGCCAGCACTTCAACTTGTGTTGTCACATCAAGTGCGGTTGTTGGCTCATCGAACACGATCAGATCTGGGCGGCAAGACATGGCCATGGCGGTCATGGCGCGTTGCAATTGTCCGCCTGAGACCTGATGCGGATAACGCGTGCCAATCGTATCGGGATTTGGCAGTTGCAAGCGCTTGAATAGATCCTTGGCATCCGTCACCGCATCATCACGTGATGAGACACCGTGGTTGACGGCGCTTTCCACCACTTGTTCCATCAAACGGTGTGCTGGGTTAAAAGAGGCTGATGCACTTTGTGCGACGTAGGAGATTTTTGACCCCCACATTTCCCGCAAATCTTCCGTGGGTGCATTCACCAGTTCTTTGCCGTCAAACTGAATGGAACCAGCTGAAATGCGGCAGCCGGGTTTGGTGTAACCCATAGCGGCCAAACCCAGTGTGGATTTGCCAGCACCTGATTCACCAATGAGGCCCAGCACTTCACCGCGTTTCAAATCAAGGTCGATGCCTTTGATGATGGGGTGCCACTTTTCATCGGAATAGCCTTCAATTTTGAGGCCCCGAATAACAACGAGCGACGAACCTTTAACGCGTTTGTTGTCACTGGCCATCGCGCAATCCCGAGGTTTTTTGAAGGAACCAATCCACTACAAAATTTACCGACACGGTCAAAAGTGCGATGGCTCCGGCTGGAATGAGAGGTTGAATTTTACCGAAAGTGATCAAGGTTTTGCTTTCAGCCACCATGGAACCCCAGTCCGCAGTTGGTGGTTGAATGCCAACACCGAGGAAGGACAATGCGGCGATGGTCAGAAACACGAAGCTGAAGCGCAATCCAAATTCGGCAATCATTGGCGGTAAGATATTGGGGACAATTTCACGCAGCACAATCCACAGCATGCCTTCACCGCGCAATCTTGCGGCTTCAACGAAGTCCTGAACGGCAACTGAAAGAGCGGTGTTGCGCGCCAGGCGATAAACACGGGTTGAATCGAGGAGCGCCAGAATAAGAATGAGATTCAACGGAAAATTGCCCATCACTTCCGGCCACGGATTACTTCTTCCCAACATGGCCAGCAGCATGAGTGCGAAAATCAGCACAGGGATTGACATCAGCACATCGACAAAACGACTGAGCAAGTTGTCAAGAAGCCCGCGTGTAACAGCAGCGTAAATGCCCAATATCCCGCCAAAAGTGAACGACACAATCACGGTCAGAAGCGCTATACCAATGGTGTTCTTAGCGCCGTAAATGACACGGGAAAAAGTGTCTCTGCCGATTTGGTCAAGCCCGAACCAATTTTGTGCTGTTGCCGGGCCATAGGCTTTGCCCACGATTTCAGACTCGCCATAAGGCGCAATCCAAGGCGCAAAAAGGGCGCAAAACATATAAAAAGCAATCACAGTCATGCCGAATTTCGCGCTGAATGGCGCTGACTTCAAAAGCCGTATAAGATCTTGCGACCGTGTGCGCTTGGTGCGCATGTTGAGAATATCGACGTGCTGATTGCTCATTTTGGATGCAACAAACGTGGGTTGGTGACAATGGCAACAATGTCAGCCAACAGGTTGAGAAGAATATAGGTTGCGGCGAAAATCAAGGCGCAGGCTTGAGCCACCGGCATGTCGCGCTTGCTGACTGAGTCCACCATCAATTGTCCAATGCCCGGATAAGTGAACACCACCTCAACCACGACAACGCCGACAACGAGATAGGCGAGGTTAAAGGCGATGACAGTTGCAATCGGAGCCCACGCATTTGGCAAAGCATGTTTGATGATGACTTGCTTTGGTGACAGGCCTTTCAGCTTGGCCATTTCGATATAGGGACTGGACAGAAGTGAGATGATCGATGCACGGGCCATGCGCATCATGTGCGCAATAATGACGAGGGTAAGCGTCATAGCAGGCAAGGCTGCTTTATACATATGCTGTAAGAAAGATGTGGAGTCTGACACGGTCGAAAGCGGTGGAAACCAACGGAGTTTCACAGCAAGAAAAAACACGAGGATATAAGCCACAAAAAATTCAGGTGATGCAATCGTTGTCAGTGTCAGTGCGTTGGCCACACGGTCAAACCAGCTGTTACGATACAAGGCGCACAAGAGCCCGAGCGCTAAAGCGATCGGCACGGCGATGACTGCGGTCATCGCAGCCAAGAAAAATGTGTTGTACAAACGAGGGCCGATGATGTCACTCACCATGCGCTTGTTGGCTTCCCCCCAACCACTGCCGGCACCTGCGAAAGAGAAACCAAATTCGCCTTGCAATGCTCCAAAGATCCACTCGAAATAGCGCGTTACAGCAGGGCGATCTAACCCTAAAAACTCATTCACGGCTGCAACTGTTTCAGGCGTGGCCGCTTGGCCTAATATGGCCTCGGCAAAACCACCCGGCAACAACTCAAGCGACGAGAAAATAATGACCGACACGCCAATCAACGTCAGCAGACCTAATCCCAGTCGTTGCAGCACGGTTTTCATGACCGGATGCATGCGCGTTCCCCTCGTTTGTTTTTCAACTGGCCTCTATGTGCCCTTCGGTTAGGCTAGCACGAAGCTGCAGCTTTACTAGACCATTTTTCCGTTTTTTGTGATCTATAGCGACATCACCAAAAAAAACCCTCGCTGTTTCCAGCGAGGGCGAAGACTAGTGTTGTGTTGGTATTATACGAACCACCAACGATCGTAAGCGTAGCCGCCGTCGTGATCGAGGTCGGAGTTAAAGTCGCCGTGACCGAGCTTTGTCGACATCGCACCAACATAGTTGGCGTACATCAAGGTCATCCAGCCGCCATCATCATGCAGGAGCTGTTGCATTTCGGCATACATCGCTGCACGCTTTGGCTCATCGGTTTCACCGCGGGCTGCAATCAACAATTCATTGAAGCGCGGGTTCTTCCACCTGGTGTCGTTCCAAGCCGCATCAGCTGCCATAGCGACGCTAAACATAGCATCAGCCGTGGGGCGACCGCCCCAATAGCAATGGCACCAAGACTTCTTGAGCCAGACGTTGCTCCAGTATCCATCGTTAGGCTCACGCACAACGTTGAGGGTGATACCGGCAGCTTTTGCGTGTTCCGACATCAACAGGGCAGCGTCAACCGAGCCTGCGAAGGCTGCGTCTGCTGCTGAAATGTCAACGGTGAGGTTTGACATGCCGGCCTTGGCCAGAAGTGACTTTGCGCGGTCTGGATCATAGCCATAGACAGGCTCAGGTGCAGTGGCAAACTTCATGGTTGAAGCAAGGCCATTGTCGTTGCCGGGCTTGCCGTAACCAAACAGAACCTTGTCCACAAGTTCCTGACGGTTGACAGCAAATTTCAGCGCTTGACGCACTTCAACCTTGTCGAACGGTGCAGTGTCCACAAACATTGGGGCTGTGTATTGCTCATAGCCTGCAACGTTATAAAGCGCTGTGTCAGGAGCGGACTTCAGGAGTTCAATGGTCTTGAGGTCGGCGCGATCGATGTAATCCACTTCGCCCGAGAGATAGGCGTTGGTACGGGCAGCCGGATCAAGGATCGAGAGCTGGGTAACTTCGTCAAAGTTGCCGGGCGCAAATGCGTTCGGATTGCGCTTGAAATGGACGCGCACGCCTGGCTCGAAACCATCGAGCACATAAGGACCAGCGCCTAAGCCGCTGACATCTACCTTGCCATCAGTTACCGACAGGATCGGAAATTGATAGTTAGCCAGATTGGCAGGGAAGTCGGCGTTTGGACCGTTAAGTTCAAACACAACGGTTTCAGGACCGTCAGCTTTAACAGACTTGATGCCGGTCAAATAGGCCTTGCCCGGTGACTTTGAGTCTGGTCCGTTGTGGTAGTTAATGGTGCCAACAACGTCATCGGCTGTCAGGGTTTTGCCGTTATGGAAGGTCACACCCTTGCGCAGCTTGAACACCCACTTGGTGGCGCCATCTGATGGTTCCATGGTTTCAGCGAGGTAGGGGTAGGTGCTGCCCTTGTTATCGATGCGGACCAGCGGGGCTCCGGACAGGCCTTTACCCCAAGCAAAGTCCATGCCGCTTGCAAAAGTTGCCGGATCCATCGAGTCGGTTGTCGAACCATGGCCCAGACCCGCACGGAAGTGACCGCCTGGCTTTGCTTCAGCGCGGGCAGCAGCCGTGAACAATGTGCCGGCACCAGCAAGCGTCATGCCGCCTGCCATTGCATATTGCATGAAGTCGCGGCGAGACAGCTTGCCCCGTGTCACGGCTTTCTTTGCAAGTTCAAGTTTATATTCAAATTCAGTCATGTTTCACTCCATTGCATGTAGATGCTGTGATGATCGGAGCGGCTTTTGGCCGTTTGCGGGTGTGCTGTGGCGAACTCTGTGCCCGCAGCCAATACCGTCGATGCTCCCCTCAGTCGTTCTTGTTTTTGCTCCCGAAGAAGTGGTCAGGCAGCGCCAAACCCAACACAGAACCTTGCATGATGTTGCATTTGCGTCAATTCAATTTCATGACGCAATTTGATGAAAACATTGATCCAATATGGCGCTTTCATGCGTAAACAGGTCGAAAATAACAGAACCGTTGCTGAGACTTAGGAGTTTGCATTTTGCCGAAACTAAAAATCGCCGTTGTCGGCAGCGGCGTGTCCGGATTGTCGTGTGCTTGGGCGCTGTCTCAACGCCATGATGTATCGTTAATTGATGGGGACAGCCGGATCGGTGGACATGCCCATACTGTGACCGTGAGTACATCAGCTGGTCCGGTAGCAGTCGATACGGGATTCATCGTCTTTCAACGCGTGGACCTACCCGAATTTCACAGCTTTGATGGATTATCTCGACCAATCTGTCACGCCAACGCAGATGAGTTTCTCAGTTTCTGCAGAGGCCGGACGCTATGAATATAGCGGGGACCACCTTGGAACACTTTTAGGGCGTGCACGACAATGGTTCTCGCCAAGCCATTGGCGCATGATGTTTGACTTGCTCCGCTTTTATAAAAAGGCGGAATCACACATTGCAGATGTTCCAGAAGGAACCACGTTGGGGCAATATCTTCACGATTATGGATATGGCGATTACTTTATGCAGCGCCATATTCTGCCAATGTCAGGTGCCATTTGGTCTGCAACACCAGATCAGATGGCCGCCTACCCTTTCCATGCATTCATTCGATTTTTTTCAAACCACCGTCTCTTCATCCTCGGCAATCGACCAGACTGGCAAACAGTTACAGGTGGTTCAATCGAATATGTGCAAAAACTGATTCAGGACTCCCGATTCACGATGCGCACAGGGGTGTCCGTAGCCAGTGTCGAACGCTATGACGACTGCATAGAATTGCTGTTCGCGGACGGTCAGCGTGAACGATTTGACCAGATTGTTTTGGCAACTCATGCCGACACTGCCTTGTCATTGTTGGCCGAGCCAACCGAACGGGAAGCAGAGTTGCTTTCCGTTTTCGAAACCTCGGCAAATACAGTTTACCTTCACCGCGACGCTGCATTGATGCCGCGCAAAAGACGGTTCTGGTCTGGATGGAACTACCGCATGCACGCGGGCGTTCAAAAGACGCGGCCCGAGGTAACCTATTGGATGAATGCCCTGCAAAAGCTGAAATCGCCAGATCAACATTTTGTATCATTAAACCCAGAAAAATTGCCTGATCCCAGTTTAACGGATGGCGTGTTTCACTATCGGCACCCCTTGTTCAACGAAGCAACGTTACACGCACAAAAAGAACTTTGGTCGCTCCAAGGTGTGAACCGCGTCTGGTTTTGTGGCGCTTGGTTTGGTTCAGGTTTCCACGAAGATGGGTTGCAAGCCGGTTTAGCTGTTGCCGAACAATTGGGGGGTGTTCGGCGACCTTGGAGCGTTGAACATGAGTCTGGTCGCATTCATTTGCAGCCAACGTCACAACCTATACCGAATGTGCTAACAGAGGCGGCGGAATGAGTGGGATTGAAGCAGGCGTTTTTATTGGCAAGGTTGTGCATCGCCGTTTGCGACCTGTGGAGCATCAACTCAGTTATTCTGTTGCGAGTGTTTTACTGGATGTTGATCAACTGGAAAGCGGCCTGCCTTCGCTTATGAAGTACAATCGATTTGGCTTGTTTTCCATTGATGACCGAGACCATGGCATTGCCGGGGCATCACAATCCATCTCTGAATTTGCATGGGGTGAAATGCGTAAACATGCGGGAGGCAATGTTCGTCGCATTCTGATGCTGAGTTACCCCCGCATTTTGGGCTACACTTTTAATCCCCTGACCGTGTTTTATGGGCTTGATGACGCTGATAATGTGCGCATGCAGCTGTTTGCCGTTCACAACACATTTGGCGGGCGACATGTTTATCCTTCGGGGCCTTTCGCTCGAGGTGAACAGGCTTATTCGACAACAGAAAAGACATTTCGCGTTTCGCCCTTCAACAAAATTGAAGGCTACTACGGGTTGCGCGCCAGTGTGCCGTTGAACGATGTGGCAATTGGCGTGGCGCTGACCACTGCAGAGGGACCCGTCATGAAAGCCTATTTCACAGGTGAGCGCCGCCCTTTGACCAATCGTTCTTTGTTGCGGGTTTTTGCTGGCATGCCATTGATGACGCTGAAAGTTATGGCGGCTATTCACTGGGAGGCCTTGAAACTTTGGGCAAAGGGTCTCAAACTACAGTCTCCTTGAACTGGCCAGAAGAGCTGGATGGAGCAGAAGATGGTAGAGGGCGTATTGCATCGTGTCGCATTTGGTTTAGGGCGCCGGCTGTTGCCGATGGACGTCAAGGGATCTCTTGAGCTGACGCTTCCTTCTGGTCGCGTCATCCTGTTGGGCCAACGGGGCAATGGTTTCGATGCTGATTTGAAACTTCATAACTACAAAGTTGTTTGGGCCAGCGTTAAGCGCGGACAGCTTGGGTTTTTTGAACACTATATGGCTGGCGATTTGGAAAGCAACGATTCCACCACGTTGTTCCGATTCTATTTGCAAAACCGTGAGGCCATGGACAGGGCTTCAAACGGTTTTTTCTTTTCAAGCTTGCTCGACAAATATTGGCATAAGAAGCGGGAAAACACGCGCGAAGGCTCCAAAGAAAATATTTCAGCACACTACGATCTTGGCAATGCGTTTTATGAAACATGGCTAGACGATACGATGAGTTATTCGTCTGCCGTATTTGACGGTACTGGCAATAGCCTTGAGGCAGCACAACGGCATAAAATCCATAAGGTGATGGAAGCGGCAGAAGTTCAGTCCGGAAAATCATACTTGGAAATTGGTTGCGGCTGGGGAGGCGTTGCTGAAGAAACGGCAAAAGCGGGTGCGCATTTGCGCGGTATTACGCTTTCGCGTGAGCAGCTTGCCTTTGCTCAAACACGCATGCAACGACACGGTTTAGATGATAGCACCGAATTGGTGTTTGAGGACTACCGCGATACCAAGGGCAGCTTTGACGGCATCATGTCAGTTGAAATGATTGAAGCCGTAGGCGAGGCCCATTGGCCAGCTTATTTCAAAACACTGTTCGATCGCTTGAAGCCCGGTGGCGTTGCAGCAATTCAGGGTATTACAATTCTGGAAGAGAACTATGATGCCTATCGCAATGGCGTTGATTTTATCCAACGCTATGTATTTCCGGGCGGCATGTTGTTGACCAAAGACATCATGCGCGAACAAACGGCGAAGGCGGGCTTGTTGTTTGAACGCATGGAATGCTTTGGCCAGAGCTATGCCAAAACGCTTGCCATGTGGCGTGATCGTTTCGAAGCGGCATGGCCCAAAATTCAACCTTTGGGTTTTGATGAGCGCTTCCGGCGGATGTGGAACCTCTATCTCAGCTATTGCGAAGCCGGCTTTGCTGAGGGTGTGATTGACGTTGGGATTTACAAATTGCGCAAGCCTATGGCTTGAGGAGATATTTGCGGCTGATCCAGAAGAACACGCGGTAGGGCAAGAGTCTTCCAATTTTCAAAATCGCAACAAAACGATTGGGGTACGCCACTTCGAATTTATTCTTGGCAAGTCCGACGATCGTTGCCCGCGCAGCATCAGCGGGTTCCATGAGAAATGGCATCGGAAATTTATTCTGTTCGGTCATCGGCGTGCGCACGAAGCCCGGATTTATGACGCTTATTTTAACACCCTCAGTGTCGAGCTGTGGCTTCAGAGATTCAGCGAGATTTATCAACGCGGCTTTGGTTGCGCCATAGGCAGCAGCGCCAGGCAAGCCACGATAACCTGCCACTGACGCGATCCAAGACACATGGCCTGCCTTGCGGGCACGAAAGACAGGTAGCACGACAGACAGCACATGAATGACGCCAAGGTAGTTCACTTCATACATCTGCTTGAACAACGACACCCGCATGTCTGATGCATTGTTGGGGGTGAACGTACCTGCGCCAGCAATAACAAGATCAATGGGGCCTAGTTTGGTTTCGATGGCATGAAAGGTCTTGGCGACGGCGGCTTCGTCAGTCACATCGAGCGGGAAGGCATGAACGTTTTTGCCTAACGCATTCAGGGCTTCAGCATTGCGGGCTGATGCAGCGACGGCAATACCTTCAGCCGCCAACTGCTTGCAAATTTCAGCGCCAATACCTGTTGAAGCACCCGTAACCCAAACAACGCGCCAAGGGAGCGCCACTGCCTATATTCCAATGAAGGGTTGAGCCAGCCGCGCCCAAATTGATTTGAAGCGTGTTGGTGCTTCTGTTGCGACGAGGCAAATGCAATCTTCGTCAACGATGGGCTGGTGTTCAATATCTTCATCCAAATCAGCTGCATCACCAACGCTATAGCGGCCCGTATGGTCGGTATAGGCGCCACGCAACATGACTGTGATTTCTTCTCCACCATGGCCATGCTCAGGCATCTTTCTACCTTTAGCAATGCGCAACAGCTGCAAATGGGTTTTACCCTTCTGCGACAATGGAATTTCGAAAGAAGCAACGCCCGGCGCTTTGGTTTTCCATTTCAAATCATCCAAAGCGACATTGCCGAGCAAGTTGCACAATACAGCCGGAACTTCAGTCACCGCCTTAGATGGTTTGCGCTCTAATGACTTGGCATCCAAGCTGGCCAAGGTGGCGGCCCGGCACGTGTCAGACACGGCTTCGGGTTCCTGTTTTGCAAGAATTTCTCCACCCAAGCTTTCAGCTTGCCGCATGGCAGCGCGACACGTGTTGCAATAGGCCAAGTGGGTGGCTGCGGCAAAGCCATGGGCTTCGCCTAGCGTGCCAGCTGCGTAAGCTAGAATTGTTGCATCATCAAGGTGATGGGTAATCGTCACGTCACAGTCTCCAACAGCTTTCTCATACGGCGATAAGCCAATCTCATACGGCTCTTTACGGTGCCCAATGGAATTTGGAGCCTTGTTGCAATTTCACTTTGAGGCAAATCTTCAACATAGCTAAGAATGAGTAACGCGCGCTGTTCTTCTGGAATTTGCGCAAGGGCCTTTGCCACGTAGCCATCTTCCTGGAGTCGCCCCAATGCGTCATCTTGCTGGGGCTCATTGGATTCAGCGTCGTAGTCGTCAATGTCGGTGTAAAGCGACGTTTTTTCACGACGCAAGCGATCAATGCGCAAGTTACGGGCAATGGTGAAAATCCATGTGGTTACACTACCGCGGTCTGCCACATACATCTGGGCTTTTGACCACACTGCAATCATGGTTTCTTGCACCAAATCCTCTGCTTGTTCGGCTGTGGCACCTTTGCGCATCATGAAGCTTTTCACGCGCGGCGCATAAGCATCAAACAGTTTGGCAAAAGCCGCACGATCACGCTTTTCCGCGATTCGCGTTAATAGGTCGCGCTCAGCCGACATGACGAAATATCTTTCTGATGTCGCTGATTGTGCGAGTATGAATTCCATGGCCACTTTGTCCTGATCTATCGGACAGTCTACGATATGGAATCATCTGCGGATTACTGCAGTCGGCGTTCAATTTGCTCATTGAACTCTTTCAAGAAAACGCGTTTTTTACCTTCGAAGGCCTCAATTTTACCCCAGACAATCCAATGGGTTTTAGTTGCCGTGAGGCGGCCATAGGTTTCAGTCCGGGTTTCCCATTTTCCGCGCTTGTGGCCTTCGGTCCAATGGGTTTCCATGATTGCGGACAAAGGATCATTCGGATCTATCGAATAAGTCTCGCGGCCCACGCCTGAGACAATCATGCCGTGGGGCTTCAATTCCTGCGTTCCAAAATCATCGACGATGGCCATTTTGGTATGGCCAGTTTTCTTATCGATCCAGGTTTTGCGGGAATTTGAAGCTTTCTTAATTTGCTTTTGCTGCACGGGTGCTGCGGCTTCTGGATTTGCAAACACAACGGGTTTGTCGGTGAGATTTCTTTTGCGCACCGGCACTGCAATTGTTGAGGCTCCGGCATGAACCGTCAGCTTTACCGGCTCTGGCGCTGGCCACATCATTGGGAAATAGCTTGTGGAAATTGATACGCGTAATTTGTGACCTTTGGGCACACGCCAAGCAATGTCATCCATCTTGATTTTCATTTTGTAGCGTTTGCCGGGCTCAAGTGGTGTTGGATATTCGCGTGACTCGCGCATACACAGGTTTTGCAAGTGATAGGTGATGCGAGACACTTCGCCCGTCGGCCACACATCATTCAAGCGGACTGCAATATGCGCCACTGGCTTATCGACGCTGAAGGAGAGTTCCAACATGGGTTGGCCCACCACATCCATATCCTCGGTCAGCTCAGGACTGTCGAAGGTGATTGAGCCTTGGTCGTCACGCATCTGGTTGCCGGGGAATTCTTCGCCCAGCCAGATGATGCAATACTCGCCGCCATCAAAACCGATATTTTGGGGCGATGTGAGCGTAAGAGATTCTTCTTTGCCCGCTTCGGCTGAAATGCCTTTGCTTGAAAGCGACCAGGTTTTGGTTTCGATATTACCGAAGCCCCAATAGCTTTCGGGCACCCAGCGGCCTTTGATCTCGTCGGGGAAAGAGCCGGGCTTATAGGCGTCCATAATATAGACGCGGTAATCAGGATCGTCCGTCACACCGGTGTTGATGCCCTTGATATGGAAGTCCCACCAGCGCAGCATTTCCTGCAGGAAGCCGATATTTGGGTTGGGCACTGCAAAGTGAGGATATTTATGCGCCCATGGCCCGATGATGGCTTTTCGTGGCACGCGCAAGTTTTTCATCAGGCGCGGGATGGCATTTGAATAGGCATCGTTCCAACCGCCCACGGCGAGGACTGGAATGTTGATCTTCATATAGTCTTCGCAAATGCTGCCGTGCTTCCAATAGGCGTCACGGTGTGGATGCTTCAACCAGTCGATCAACAGGAAGGGCTCATTCTCCAATCGGTTGAGCCACATTTTCTTCCATTTGGTGCCGACGAGTTTTGGATCAGGCGGGCGCGAGGAATAGGCCAGCATGGTGGCGGCCCAGCCTAGGTTCTCATTCAGCAGCGTGCCGCCCTTGTAGTGGATGTCATCTTCGTAGCGATCATCGGTCGAGCACAAGGTGACGATGGCCTTGAGGGCTGGCGGGCGCAGGGCCGCCACTTGCAGTGCATTAAAGCCGCCCCACGAAATGCCGAACATGCCGACTTTTCCGTCGCACCATTTTTGCTTTGATAGCCAATCGATGACTTCAACAGCGTCGTCTTGTTCTTGTTGGGTATATTCGTCACGCATCAAGCCGTCGGAATCACCGTTGCCACGCATATCAACGCGGATGCAGGCGTAGCCATGCCCTGCCATGTAAGGATGGGTCAAAGCATCCCGTGTCGTGGTTCCGTCGCGTTTGCGATAGGGCAAATATTCCAGCAGGGCTGGCACTTTTTTCTTTGTGGCATCGATAGGCAGCCACATTCGCGCCGCCAGTTTGGTGCCGTCTTTCAGGGGAATAAAGAGGTTTTCGATCTCCTTCACCTTGCGCGGGAAGGATGTGATGGTCTTGATTTCCATGGGATTCCTGTCGTTTCGACGCAGACTATGCCCCAAATTGTGCCCCGCCTCAACCAAGCTTCGAACATGAACGCCAGATAAATGCCACAATCAGGTTTGGTTCAGCCGCGCCCTCGTAAAACCTGATCATCAAATGATTTCTACGAGGGAACGAAACAAAATGAACAAGATCTTCAAAATCGCCGCCGCCGCCTTAACCATAGGCTTCCTGTCCACTTCGGCTTTCGCTGGCAACAGCCTGTATGACGGTGAAGGCATCGTCATCGTGCCAGCCTCGGCATCAGCGCAAAACGATGTGGACGCTGCCGATACATTCCCCGCCGTTAAGCGCGGCAAGATCGTGGACTTCGCTTCGAAGAAAGCAAAAGGCTCAGTCATCATCAACACCAAGACCAACGAACTGTTCTACGTGTTGGGCTACGGCAAAGCCGTGAAATATCGTGTCGCTACCGCCAAGAAGGGTTTTGAATGGAAGGGTACGCATAAGGTTTCGCGCAAAAATGTGTGGCCAGATTGGCGCCCGCCAGTTGAAATGCGTCAACGCAAGCCAGAATTGCCTGTGTTCATGGCTGGTGGCCCAAAGAACCCACTGGGTGCACGCGCCATGTATCTCGGTTCTTCGATCTACCGCATTCACGGCACGAACGAACCATCATCGATCGGTAAAGCCGCATCGTCAGGCTGCATCCGCATGCTGAACTCAGATGTGACCGAACTCTACACCCTTGTGAAGATCGGCTCGGAAGTGACGGTGCTGTAAAGCATCGAAGCTTCTTGGCTGTATAACCCCTCCGGCTCAACCCGCCCCCTCGCGCCGGAGGGGTTTTCTATTTTCAGACCGCAAAATAGCTGTCGAGGATGCGCCGATAAATCCGGGTTGTTGCTTTCAGCTCTTCAACGGAAATGCGTTCATCGGTTTGGTGGATGGTGGCATTCGTCGGGCCGAATTCGAGGACTGGGCAATAGTCTTTAATAAAGCGCGCGTCAGACGTGCCGCCAGATGTTGAGAGTTTAGCGACCACACCAGTTTCAGCGGCAATGGCATCCTGTACCAGCCCGACAAAAGCACCCGGTTCCGTTATGAAGGCTTCGGCACCTTCAGTGAATTTCACACTCCAAATGCCGCCCATGTCTTCGTAGAGCTTTTCAATGTGTCCGTTCACAAGTGCTTTCAGAGAGTCGTAGTCATGCTCGGTTGAATAGCGAATATTGAACTTGAGTGTGGCCTTGGACGGGATGACATTTCCAGCGGGATTGCCGACATCAAAAGACGTGAAGGCAAGCGTTGATGGATCAAAATGCGCATTGCCGTTGTCGAGCGGATTGGCTGAAAGACGTTCCACCAAGCGGGTTAGTTTGGGAATGGGGTTATCGGCCTTGTGGGGATAGGCGGCGTGGCCTTGCTTGCCTTCGACGGTGACAATGAATGACAGCGAACCGCGACGTCCAATTTTAATGGTGTCGCCAAGTTGATCAGCACAGGACGGTTCTCCCACGAGGCAATGGTCGGGAATGTGGTTGTGGTCTTTCATCCACTGCAACACTTTCGCTGTGCCATTGATGGCGGGGCCTTCTTCGTCATTGGTGATGAGGAACGAAATGGAGCCTTTGAATTTGGGGTTCTCGCGCACGAAGTCTGCCGCTGCCGCTGCAAATGCGGTGACCGAACCTTTCATATCTGTGGTGCCGCGACCGTAGATATATCCGTCTTTGATGTCTGCGGCGAAGGGCGGTTGCGACCAAATTGCTTCATCACCTTGCGGCACCACGTCCGTGTGGCCAGCAAAACACAGATGTGGTCCTGAATTGCCAATGCGCGAAAATAGATTGTCGATGTCGGGTGTGTCTTTGTCTTTGAACACAAGTCGGTCTGACTTAAAACCGACCGCATCAAGCCAGGTTTGCACAGTTGTCAAAGCCCCTGCCTCATGGGGCGTGACAGACGGGCAGCGCACCAGTTGCTGCAACATGGAAACCGGATCGTAGTGGAGTGTTTTTCATAAAGACTTCCATAGAATTATTTCGCCTCCAACGAAAGGGACCTCATCCGTCTCGCGCTATTGGCGCGATCCACCTTCCCCTGAGGGGAAGGGACGATTCGTCGCTTCTCCTTTGGAGAAGCTGTCGCGAAGCGACTGATGAGGTCCCTTGCGCCTTCAAACAAAAATGCCCGGCTCAAAGGCCGGGCATTGAACTTTAATTGGGTATCTCAATCAACGATTGGGTCTGGCCCAAAACGATTTGCACCTTCTGTGCCACGCAGGAAGCCCAGTTCAACGAGCATCCAGATGCCGCCAATGATTGGGACAAACATGATCAATGACCACCAGCCCGACTTGTTCCGGTCATGCCAGCGCTTGGCATAAATGGCGAGGGATGGCCAAAGTGTCAAAAGCACAACAATGCCCAGTGGCAACATCATGCCGCTGAATGCTTGTTCCATTGCCGCTGCTTGGGCCTCTGGCGAAGCATTGGGGTCCATGGACATCATGCTGCCGCCAAAAACGGCGAAAGCAATGAACTGCAAAATCCAGCTGATGATGAGCAAGACAAGGAAGCTCAACCAGAATGTTTTACGGGGAATACGCCCGTCGAATGATGTGAAAGTTTGTAGGTTCATTATGTCTCTCCGCTCTAATGTTGCCCCAATGCGTTATTTACCAATTCAGATTAATCGCGCAACAATTCGTTTATTGAGGTCTTGGAGCGGGTTTTTTCGTCCACACGCTTTACAATGACCGCGCAATAGAGCGATGGCGATGGCGAGCCATCGGCAAATGGCTTTTGTGGTAGTGAGCCTGAAACGACAACTGAGTAAGGTGGTACTTTGCCCATATGCACTTCGCCTGTGGTGCGGTCGATGATTTTGGTCGATTGGCCAATGAACACGCCCATGGATATGACTGAGCCTTCTCCAACGATGACACCTTCAACAACTTCGGAGCGGGCTCCAATAAAGCAATTGTCTTCAATGATCGTGGGGCCTGCCTGCATGGGTTCCAACACGCCACCAATGCCAACGCCACCAGAGAGATGCACGTTCTTGCCGATTTGGGCGCAGGAGCCGACGGTGACCCACGTATCTACCATGGTGCCCGTATCGACATAGGCACCGAGGTTGACGAACGAAGGCATCAAAATGGCACCCGGTGCGATGTAGGCTGATTTGCGCACAACGCAATTTGGCACGGCACGGAAACCTGCTTCGCGGAATTTCTTGGCCGTCCAACCCTCGAACTTTGACGGCACTTTATCCCACCACTTCGACGTGCCGGGGCCACCCTTGATGAGTTCCATGTCGTTTAAGCGGAAAGACAACAGAACGGCTTTCTTGAGCCATTGATTGACCTGCCATTCACCACCCACTTTTTCGGCAACCCGGGCTTTGCCTGAGTCGAGTTGGTTTAGCGCAAACTCGACAGCCTTGCGGGTGTTGCCTTTGGTTTTCAGAGTGACTTCAGCGCGGTCTTCCCAGGCTTGTTCGATGATTGATTGTGCGTTCTTCATGGTGTTGGTCCTGTTACTGACTTCAAGAATTGCGAAAGGTTATTCGTGCTGTGGTGAATATGCGCACCGTCGGCATCGTCGTTCAAATGTTTTGCACCGTCGTTGTCGTCATGGGTCACCAATACTGTGACCATGCCCATGTCATGGGGCACTTCCAGATTGCGGGCGATGTCCTCAAACATGGCAGCACGCTTGGGGTTGATGCCGTGACGCTTTACAAATTCATCATAGGGTGGGCGCTGGGGCTTTGGCACGTAATCAGCGTGTACAATGTCGAAAATATCATCGAACAAATGTGTGACGCCCAAGCGGTCCATGGCACGGGTGGCGTGGGCTACTGTACCTGCGGTGAACACCAGTTTGCGGCCGGGGAGTTTTTCAATCTCTTCTGCCAATTTTGTATCAGTTGAGATCGGCGAATAATCAATGTTGTGGACGTAATCGAGAAAGCCTTCCGGCTTCAAGCCGTGTTCCTGCATCAATCCACGCAAGGTGGTTCCGTGCTTATAATAGAGTTTCTTCTGCAGGGCCTTGGCTTCCGCATAGGGCACATTCAAAAGCTTTGATACAAACTCACCCATCTTCACATCGATCTGGTCAAACAGACGGCATGACGCGGGGTAGAGCGTGTTGTCGAGGTCAAAGACCCATGTGTCGATATCGCGGAAACCCCTCATACGCCCGCGCGTGAAATGCGGGTGCCGACACCGTGAGGTGTCAACAATTCCAGCAACACCGAATGGGGCACACGACCATCGAGAATAATGACGCCTTCAACGCCGGACCAGACCACTGCAGCGGCACTTTCAATTTTGGGAATCATGCCGCCAGTAATCGTACCATCCTCGATCAATTGCGGCACATCACCGATCTTCAGTTCACTGATCAATTCCTTGTTCTTGTCGAGCACGCCCGCAACGTCGGTCAACAGCAGAAGACGTTTGGCACCTGTGGCTGACGCAATTGCGCCCGCAGCCGTATCAGCATTCACATTATAGGTCTCGCCATCATAACCAATGCCAACGGGTGCAACGACGGGAATGGCATCTGACTTCATAATGGTGTGCAGGATTTCGGTGTTGATGCGGGCAGGTTCGCCCACCTGACCAAAATCGATTGTCACTTCTTCACCGGTGACCGGATCTTTCTTTTTCTTGGTGTAACGTTCAGCGATAATCAAGTTTCCATCCTTGCCGGAAATGCCAACAGCCTTGCCGCCTGCCTGCTGAATGGATGCGACGATGGACTTGTTGATGGAGCCCGCCAACACCATTTCAACCACGGCCATGGTCTCGGTATCGGTGACGCGCAAACCGTCGCGGAATTCTGCTTTCACATCTAACTTGTCGAGCATTTTGTTGATCTGTGGGCCGCCGCCATGCACCACAATCGGGTTGAGGCCACAAACCTTCAGCATCACCATGTCACGCGCAAATTGGCTGGCGAGCTTTTGATCGACCATGGCGTGGCCGCCAAATTTCACGACAATAATCTGGTCATCGTATCGCTGCAGAAACGGTAGCGCCTCAGACAGAATGCGGGCGGTCTCGTTGACGGGAATCTCGGTCATGTCAGCTGGTCCTTGCAATGCGGACTGGCCTTATAGGGGAAATTTTAGAGATGGAAAGACCCCCTCAGCCCTTCGGCAGCTCCCCCAGCAAAGCTGAGGGAGCAAGTACTGAGTCTACATCTTCACCCATTTAGCATTGGCCTTGGATGACTTTACGCAAGCCTCGATAAAGGCCATGCCGTCAACGCCGTCCTTGATGCCGGGGAATGCAACTTCTTTTGCAGGTTTTTTGCCCGAACGCGCGGCGAGGATGGCTTTTGCCACTTCGCTGTACACATTGGCGAAGCCTTCGAGATAGCCTTCGGGGTGGCCTGACGGAATGCGGGTGACACGGCCAGCGGCAGGGCCAGCCCCCGCACCGCCGCGCGTGATTAAGCGTTTGGGTTCGCCATAGGGTGTGTACCAGAGATAATTGGGATCGGCCTGTGTCCATTCGAGACCGCCCTTGGTGCCATAAATGCGGAGCTTCAAACCATTCTCATGGCCCGGTGCCACTTGCGACGCCCAGAGCATGCCCTTAGCGCCGCCTTTGAAACGCAGCATGGCATTGACGTTGTCATCAAGCTGGCGGCCTTTCACGAAGGAGGTGAGATCGCAAGAGATTTCAGCGAGGCTTAATCCCGATACGTCACACATCAATTGATAGGTGTGGGTGCCAATGTCGCCAACGCAGCCCCCAGCACCGGAACGCTTAGGGTCAGTGCGCCAGGCGGCTTGCTTTTGACCTGATTTTTCCAACGCCGTCGTCAACCAGTCTTGTGGGTATTCGCCTTGCACCAATCGGATTTCTCCAAGTTCGCCGTTCGCCACCATTTCCTTGGCTTGGCGGATCATGGGGTAGCCCGAATAATTGTGGGTGACGGCGAAGATGAGATTTTTCTTTTTGGATAGAAGTGCCTCAAGTGATTTTGCTTCCTTGAGATTCAGCGCGAGAGGCTTGTCGCAGATGACGTGGATGCCGGCATTGATAAAGGCTTTGGCAGCGGGAACGTGGACATGGTTTGGTGTGACGATGGCCACGGCTTCAATTCCGTCTGGACGTTTGGATTCAGCTTTCGCCATTTCCTCGAAAGAACCATAGCTACGAGAAGGGTCGAGACCCAAATCGGCTGCTGATGCCGCTGCCTTTTTAGGATCAGCCGAGAGTGCGCCCGCGACCAATTCATATTGATCGTCCAGCCGTGCTGCGATGCGGTGCACTGCGCCAATAAATGCACCCTGCCCGCCGCCCACCATGCCAAGCCTGATGCGGCCCTTGTTTTTTTCCGATGTGCCTGTGATTGCCATGATCTTTAATCCTTACTTCAGCCCCAACATCCGGCGGGCCTTGCCGGTGTCGGTGGAACCTGCTGCGAAATCATCGAACGCTTTAGCCGTCGTTTTGATGATGTGGTTTTCAATGAACGGTGCACCTTCGCGGGCCCCTTGTTCTGCATCTTTCAGGCAGCACTCCCATTCCAGTACGGCCCAAGAGTCGTAGTTGTGCTGTGCGAGGGCTGAGAAAATTGCAGAGAAATCAACCTGACCATCACCTAGCGAACGGAAGCGACCTGCGCGGTTCGTCCAATTTTGGAAACCGGAATAAACACCTTGGCGACCGGTTGGGTTAAATTCGGCATCTTTCACGTGATAGGCAAAAATACGCTCATGATAGATGTGGATAAATTCGACATAGTCCAAATGCTGCAACAGGAAATGCGAGGGATCATAGTTGATGCCACAGGCCTTGTGATTACCCGTTGCTTCTAGGAACATTTCAAATGTTGCGCCATCAAACGTGTCTTCGCCGGGGTGCAATTCAAAACCGATTTTGACACCTTCACCTTCGAGCACATCAAGCAGTGGTTTCCAGCGCTTGCCCAATTCCTTGAAGCCTTCTTCCACAAGCCCGGGTGCGCGGGGTGGCCACGGATAGAGGAAAGGCCAAGCGAGTGCGCCTGTGAACGAGACTTGGCGTGTGATGCCGAGATTGCTTGAGGCTTTGGCCGCGAGCTTAATCTGCTCACATGCCCACTCTTGTCGGGCCTTTGGATTGCCCTGCACTGCGGCCGGAGCAAACCCATCGACAGCTTCATCGTAGGTTGGATGAATAGCGACGAGGTGGCCTTGCAAGTGGGTTGAGAGCTCGGTGATCTCAACACCGTTCTTCTTGGCAGTGCCTTTGAGTTCGTCGCAATAGGTTTTGCTTTCAGCTGCTTTTTTCAAATCGAACAGGCGGCCATCCCAAGATGGAACCTGCACGCCCTTGTAACCCAAGTCGCCGGCCCATTTGGTGATGGAGTCGAATGAATTGAACGGTGCCGCGTCGCCAGCGAATTGCGCCAGAAAAATACCGGGGCCTTTAATATCTGTTGCCATGTTTTTGTTTCTCCCAGAAATCAGCAATACGAATTGATTAAGTTTTCCAAACGTTCTTGGCGGCCTGATTTTGGTTGTGGGTTGATGTTGTTCT
The DNA here is from genome assembly GCA_963779145.1 of uncultured Alphaproteobacteria bacterium. Classification (GTDB taxonomy): domain Bacteria; phylum Pseudomonadota; class Alphaproteobacteria; order Rhizobiales; family Aestuariivirgaceae; genus Aestuariivirga. The sequence continues at coordinate 43,896 of CAVZXJ010000040.1, read as the reverse complement.
TTTCAACACGCGCCGCAATCGCATCAAGGCTTTCCTTGCCCGCCAACATGGCTTTGTTTTTGGGCGTTGACCAGCCCGCGTAACGCTCATCAATCATGCCATTAAGTTTGCCCTCTTCGAGGATGGCAGCGGCATTGAGAAGAGCCTTGGCGCAGGCATCCATGGAGCCCACATGGGCGTGTATGATGTCATCAGCGTCAAGCGATTGACGGCGGATTTTGGCGTCGAAATTCATGCCACCTGTGGTGAAGCCGCCCGCTTTCAGGATTTCCAACATGGCCAACGTGATTTCCGGGACGTTGACGATGAACTGGTCGGTGTCCCAACCGGATTGGTAATCACCACGATTGATGTCAATCGAACCGAAAATGCCGAGTGCTGAAGCCAAGTGCAATTTCATGCTCGAACGTATGGCCCGCGAGAATGGCGTGGTTCTGCTCGATGTTGACCTTCACATCTTTCTGCAACGCCCAATGATGAGATCAGAGAATAGACCGTTGCCACATCATAATCATATTGATGCTTGGTCGGTTCCTGCGGTTTTGGCTCGATGAGGATGGGGCCTTTGAAATTGATCTTATGTTTGTATTCCACAACCAAGCGCCAGCATGCGTTTGGCCGCTTCAAGTTCATGGCCGATTTTGGTGTTGAGCAAGGTTTCATAACCCTCGCGACCGCCCCACATCACATAGTTCGCACCGCCCAAGCCTTTGGTCACGTCCATGGCATGTTTGATTTGCGCGCCTGCATAGGCGAATACGTCTGGATCTGGATTCGTCGCTGCACCCGCCATGAAGCGGCGGTTGGAAAACACGTTGGCCGTGCCCCAGAGCAGCTTCTTGTTGGACTTTGCCATTTTCTTTTCGATGTAATTTGCAATCGTCGTGACATTGGCATTCGACTCTTTCAGCGATGCGCCTTCAGGCGCGATGTCGCGATCATGGAAGGCGAAATAATCGATTTGGGAAAGCCCCATGGCGTCGAACATCACGTCAGCCTTGGTGCGGGCGGCACCCATTTCATCGTTTGAGTGGTGCCACGGGCGCATCAATGAATCGCCACCGAAGGGGTCAGAGCCTGGCCAGCAGGTGGTGTGCCACCAGCACATGGCGAAGCGCAATTGCTCTGCCATGGTTTTTCCCATGACCTTTTTCTTCGCGTCGTAATGGCGGAAGGCGAATTCGTTCTTGGACTTCGGCCCTTCGAATTTTGCGGGCTTTTTGGTGGTGAAAAATGACATGTCCTAAATCTCCCTGATTGATGGATATATTTTTTTGTAGCGTTGGAATTGGTCTTCATAAGCCGCAAGGGCTGCCTTTTCGGGTGTAATGGTTTTGGCAATTTTGGGCTTTGTGAACACCTTGCGGAAATCAGCACCCGTGGCGGCAACCAGCCCCATGCGGGCCGCACCAAAGGCACCACCCACATCGCCAGCGGCTGGCAAATCAATCGGCACATTCAAGGCCGTTGAAATAATCTTGAGCCAGAGCTCAGACTTGGTGCCGCCCCCCACAGCCATCAGGCGGTTGATCTTGGCGCCACCCTCGCGCAGCGCATCAAGGTTGTCACGGAATGCAAAGGCAAGGCCGTCGAGCACGGCGTGGGTCAAGGTGTTGCGGTCGGTTTCATGGGCGATGCCCATCATCACGCCGCGCACTTGTGCATCACCCACTGGCGAACGCTCGCCGGAGAGATAAGGCAGAAGCAGCGCCGATGATGGGCCTTTGAGTTTCGTGCCAAGCGCCTTGGTGAGTTGGGGCGCTGGTGTTTTCAAAATGCCGGACAGCCATTCGAGGCTGGCGGTTGCTGATAGAATAACACTCATCTGATGCCATGTATTGGGTGTGGCGTGGCAGAATGCGTGGACCATTTTTGAAGCATTTGGGCTGAAGCTGTCGTTCGATACGAAGATAACGCCCGAGGTGCCAATCGAAAGAAATCCAGCGCCATCGGTCACGGCACCAATGCCGCAAGCCGACGCAGCGTTGTCGCCACCACCGCCTGCAACAACAGGACGTTTCGGCATGCCCCACGCCTTTGCAACGGAAGGCGATAGCTGGCCCGTTGCGTCAGTACCTTCGAACAGTTCCGGCATCTGGTCGCGGCGCATGCCTGAGGCTTTCAACAAAAGATCCGACCACTGACGATTTTTGATATCGAGCCAATAGGTGCCAGACGAGTCCGACATGTCGGAAGCATAGTCACCCGTCATGCGCAGGCGAATGTAGTCTTTTGGCAAAAGAACTTTTGCGACTTTTTCGAAGGTTTTGGGCTCGTTCTTTTTGACCCACACCAATTTTGGCGCGGTGTAACCTGCCAGTACAATATTGCCGGAATGCTTCACCACTTCCGGCGTGCCCTGCATGATGTCTTCGCACTCTTTGAAAGAGCGCGCATCATTCCAAAGGATGCAAGGACGCAAGGGTTTGCCGTCCTTGTCAATCAGCGTCGCCCCATGCTGCTGGCCAGACAGGCCAATGCCTTCAACTGCTGCTACGGCTTTGGGTTTCATGGTTTTGAGTTGCGCCACAACCTTGTTGGCGGCTTTCCACCAATCATCCGGATTTTGTTCGCTCCATCCTGGATGTGGGCGAGAAACTTTCAGGGGCGAGGATGCTGTTGCAATAATTTTTTGCTTAGCATCCATCAACACGCCTTTGACCGACGAGGTGCCGAAATCAAGTCCGAGATACATTTGCGTTCTCCTTCACGGTAAATTGTCCCGCACGTAGATATCGATGGCAATACGTTCCATGGCGGCGAGTATGGGGGCGCGATCACACTTTGCCATGAGCACGCGCATGGCCGAACGAATTTCGTGGCCGGGGTCTTGTGCAATCACGGCGGCAATTGAGCCTTCCACGAGGCCTTTGCGCGTGACGCTGTTCAACTCGTGTGTGATGAAAATTGGTTTTTTGCTTGTCGATTGCAATGCCGCAATGATGCCTTCAGGACCGGCACCTATATTATAAAGCCCGACGAGATCTGGCGTTGATAATAAAAGTTGTGTGACCAAATTTTGATTGCGGGTGGAATTGTCTCGACCCTCAGCAACGGGCAACACTTTCAGATTGGGAAACTCCTGCTGCATCACCTGCATGAAACCGAAGTGCCGTTCTGCATGGTCGCGCAAGGCCAGCGACCCCGCAACTACACCAATGTGGCCCGTACGTTCGCCGCAATAGCGCCCCATCAAGGTTGCGGCTGTGCGTCCGGCAGCTGAATTATCAATGCCGACGAAATGTGCACGCGCCGAACCCGGCACGTCTGACACCAGCGTTACAATGGCAGTGCCGCGCTCTGATAATCCCGCAATGGCTTCCCGCACTTTTGGATGGTCCAGCGCCACCACTGCTACACCATCGTAACCTTTAAGGCTGTGCAAGGCGTCGGCCAAGGCTTGCGGTTCAAATACGTCTGTATACAGAATATCGGCATTGACGCGCTCGGATTCGAGATGAAGGGCGTGGTTGGAAATTTCCTGTTCCAGCCCACGCATGAAAATGTTGTCGCCTTTGGGCAGAACAAAGCAAAAGCGATATTCGCGACCTTTGGCCAAGCGGGCGGCCAGACGATCTGGGTGATAGTTCAAGGATCGGATCGCAGCTTCGACGCGTTTGGCGTTTTGCGGTCGAACTTGGGCGCGTCCGTTTAGCACACGGTCTACCGTGGCCACGCTTACGCCTGCCTTTTCAGCCACATCTTCAATCGTTGCCCGTGCCATGGGGCAAATTGAATCGCATCGAGGCTATTTTGTCAAGAACTGATAGGCGTATATCAGTTTAGCAGGGTCGCCACGCGCCGCAGCGCGAATTGATAGCCTTCAACGCCAAAACCAGCGATGACGCCTTCAGCGCGGCCCGACACATAGGAGTGGTGGCGGAAGCTTTCGCGCTTGTGGATGTTGGAAATGTGGACTTCGATGACCACACCTTCATAGGTGTTCAATGCATCCAAAATGGCCACGGAGGTGTGGGAGTAGGCGCCGGGATTAATGATGATGGCTGCGGTTTTTTCCCGCGCTTCATGAATCCAATCGATCAATTGGTGCTCGGCATTGCTCTGCTGGAACTGCACATTCAAACCCAGTTCTTTTGCCAGTTTGAGGCAGTCAGCCTCAACATCAGCCAAAGTTGCCTTGCCATAAACCTCAGGCTGGCGTTTTCCCAGCAGGTTCAAATTCGGGCCGTTCAAGATTAAAACAGATTTGCTCATGGGATATTCTATAGCTGGGAATGGTTCACAAATTGGAAAATATCCGGGGGGCCATTTATTCGGCGTATTACCAGACTTTGCACTTACGCATAGTTGGGCCTATGACTGTTTTCCATGTCCCAGAAATACGACATTCACAACTCTGACATTCCGGTGCTGTGCCGCTCCTGCGAGGCGCGGCACAAAGGGATTTGCGGGGTTTTGTCGCCTGATCAACTTATTCGGTTAAGCAAACAGACCAGCAAACACAATTTGGAGGCGGGGCAAGAAGTTCTGAAAGGTTCAGAACCGAACGAGCGATATGCCAATATCCTGAAAGGCGTGGTCAAACTGACCAAGCTTACCAGTGACGGCCGCCAGCAGATTGTGGGTCTTCAATTCGCACCTGATTTTTTGGGGCGACCTTTTGGAAGGCAAACCGATGTCAGCGTTGAAGCATCGACCGATGTGAAAGTGTGCTCGTTTCCCCGTCGCGCCTTAGAAGCGATGATGTTGGAAGCGCCTGAACTCGAACACAAATTACATGAACAAGCCTTGCGCGAATTGGATGATGCGCGCGATTGGATGTTGGCGTTGGGACGTAAGAACGCACCAGAGCGCGTGGCCACGTTCTTTTGTTTTCTTGCCGAACATGCCGATCCAGAACTGCACGGTGGCGCGACAAAAAGCGTTGCATTTGAAATTCCTTTGAAGCGTACAGAAATCGCAGATTTTCTAGGACTGACAATTGAAACGGTGAGCCGACAAATTAGCAAGCTGAGGCAACAGGGCGTTATCATTCTTCATGATAACCGCCAAGTCGAAGTGCCTGATTTGAAAAAGCTTCGCGGACTTGTGGAGCAAAATAACGTTGGCCTTTGACATTTCGTTCTGGAATTAGGGCGCAACCAAGGTCTTGAGATAAGCAATAAGGTGAGCGCGATCTTCAGCATTTCTAAGTGGACCAAAAGCCATTTTAGTACCGGGTACAGTTTTGCGTGGATCCGAAAAATAGGTATCTAATTTTTCTTCATCCCACGTCTCATTCAACTTTGCATATTCAAGCATCGCTGCTGAAAATTTATAGTCCGGAACACTCGCAATATTTCGCCCAACGATTCCAAGCAGGTGTGGTCCCGTTTTATTCTTTGCATTTGTCGCATCGTGGCAGGCCACACACTTCTTAAAAATAGTAGCGCCTTTCGTTGCATCACCTTCAGCCAAGGCAATTGAGTTGAGCTGCAATAAGAATCCAATCGCCGCAATTAAGTGATGCTTCATGTCATTCTCCTTGAGTTCGTGCAACTCTGCGACAAGTGGAGCACCTTGACATTGATCTGGATCAAGAACCGTACTTCTAAAGCGTTGCAATCTCAGCTTCAAACAAATGGAGCTTAAAAAATGACACACTTTCTTGCTGCCGGAATCACGGATCGCCGCAACTTTCTAAAAGCTGCCTCTGCTGTGGGCTTAGGCACACTAGGCGTGACATCTGCAATTGCACCTACTGCTCCGGTTCAGGCCGCTACAATGCAAGTCGATTTCAGCAAAATGAAAAGAGTCAAACAAGAGCTTGTTGCGCCACCCTTTGCTCCAAACCATGAGCAAACAGCTGGCCCTGATCCTAAAATCATTGAAGTTACACTCGATATCATCGAGAAAAAAATGCTGATCGATGATGAAGGAACGGAAGTTTGGGCTTTAACTTTTGGCGGCTCAGTGCCAGGCCCACTGATTGTCGTACATGAAGGCGACTATGTGGAAGTGACGTTGCGCAATCTTCCAACCAATATCATGGAGCACAATATAGATTTTCATGCTTCGACTGGTGCTCTGGGTGGAGGGGCACTTACCAAAGTTCTGCCCGGTGAACAGGCTGTGTTGCGCTGGAAAGCCATTAAGCCGGGCGTGTTCGTTTATCACTGTGCACCGGAAGGCATTATGATTCCATACCACGTTGTGCATGGTATGAACGGTGCTGTCATGGTGCTGCCGCGTGACGGCCTGAAAGACAACAAGGGCAACACCTATACTTACGACAACGTCTTCTACATTGGTGAGCAAGACTACTACATTCCTCGCGATGAGCAGGGGGGCTATAAAAAATATGAGATGCCCGGCGAGAACATGGATGAAGCTTTGGCTGTCATGCGCACCCTGACACCCACACATGTCGTATTTAATGGGGCAAAGGGGTCCATGACGGGAGAAAAGGCCCTCAAGGCAAAAGTTGGTGAAAAGGTACTGTTTATCCACGCCCAAGCGAACCGCGATTCGAGGCCACATCTCATCGGCGGCCACGGAGACTTGGTGTGGGAAGCTGGTTCATTTACAGACATCCCATGGACTGGCTTGGAGACTTGGTTGATCCGTGGAGGCTCGGCTGGCTGTATGGCCTATGAGTTCCGTCAACCCGGTGTGTATGCCTACGTAAACCACAATCTCATTGAGGCTGTGATGTTAGGGGCAACAGCCCATGTGGTGGTCGAAGGCGAATGGAATGATGACCTCATGTTACAGGTCTCCAAGCCCGCTGCCTTTACCATGTGATGCAGAACTGCCGTGGTTAGCTTTCGTAGCGTTTTGGCGTTGACGCTCTTAGTTGTAATGCCTGAGCTGTTATTTAATCGCGGATCCAATGCATCAATAGAACTTGATTTTGTTTCTGTCGGTCACGGCCTTTCTGTGATGCGGAACGAGGTAACAGAGTCAGAATGGGGTGCTTGCGTCGCGGATGACGGATGTCATTTCCAACCAACTTCTAAGACGGCCCGCCAAGGCGGGCCGTATCCTGTTACAGGAGTTGGCGTTTTGGACGCACAAGAATTCGTGCTGTGGGCGCAAAACACGATTGATCCTCATGTGCGGTTACCGACACTTGAAGAGTGGTACACTTTCTCCGAACTTCGACCTGTTCGTCCGAAAACAGTATTTACAGATCCGCGTCTCGCGTGGGCTGCAACTTATGGAACGGACGGAGCCATAGACCCTAGATTGAGAACCTCAGGTGGGTTCGGCGCAAATTCCAAGGGGTTGGAGGACATCAAAGGCAATGTCTGGGAGTGGACTTCGACATGCGCAGCGAATACTTCTCCTCAACGTTGCCCAGCCTTCTATGCAGCTGGCGAACACGAGACTCGCGTGCCTATTTTTGTGCGTGATCCATCGAGTGGTGGGTGCGCGACTGGAACCCCACCTGCGCATCTCGGCATCCGACTGGTTCGAGATAATGAGGGCAATAATTGATGGCACCTATTTCACTGGGCAAGCCCACCTGTCATTCTCTATTTGCAATCAGGGGCAGAAGGAACTCGCGTTCAAAGGCAATGTGGCGCTGCATATTCTGAAAGAAGCCGCGGAGGGTCCACGCCAGTGCATCGGCTTTTTCTCGCTCCGGCATTTGGGCATAGTCACGCAACAAGTGAAATACCTGTTCAGCGAAATCTTCGTCGCCCCAATGTTCGAAACTTAAGCGATTTAAGGTTTCTTTGATATCCAAGATAGTTGTGGTTTCAACTGAAAGTATTGGCCAAATCTGTGCTTCTTCAAATTCATGCGCCCGCTTGATGAGCGGTAGCATACGCTGGGCTAAATTGAGGCAAGCATGACGATCTGATATATCAGGCAGTTGATCGGCAATCTGCTCCAGTTCCCGGCACATGGCAGACTGCAAATCGAGCAGCCGCGCAAATTGCTCTGCAAGGTAAACGCCGTCTTTGTCTATGTTTCCTTTCTGGCGCACACGTTTTTCCTTTTGATCAATTGCTTATTTCAAACTGCGGCGAAAAGGATTCATCATCCTTGATCTAGATCAAATATAGTGCAGCAGCCGTTCGGCAAGGACGTCGCTTCCAACGGGGCTGATCCATCAAAATGGACTTGCCATAGTTAGAATCCGGTCGCGCTGGGTCTTAGAGGTTTAAGTCTCAATACTTTCATTTGGAATTTATGCACCGGCCAATACGGATGCGTTGACGGCGCATGCTTGCGAATTTTAGAAGATGAATGAGGTCAGTGGAAAATTTTCGATCCGTTTATCTCGCTGACCAGGTAAAGTCACTTTCAGGTGATCGACTTGGTCATCTCTAGAATCTTACCTAGATTACCACGTATCTATCCGCTCATCGAATCAATCGATGGAGCAGCGGTGCCTTGACGAGAAAATCTGTACTGAATTTTGAACTTGCGGTGTTAGCGCTTGGTTTGCTTCTGGGCCCCACTCAGTTGGCATCAGCGCAAGACAAGTTTGAATCGCCAGATGTTTTCGTACTTGGCGACTCGCAACTCAGCTTTGGTGCAGGTGTCGCCTTCATCGAATTTCTAAAAAAGAATGGCAAGGCTTGCGGCCTCAATCCGAGCTGGTCGGTCGGTGTTTTGGGCGTGCGTTCGAGCTCGCTCCGCGCCTGGACCGCGCGTGATGGTGCGGGCAAAAAGGCCATCTGCGATATCGACCCGAAGTGGAAAGTGAATGCCGGTGCATTTGGTGTCATTAACAAGACCGGCAACAAATATGCGCAAATCGGACAAGGGCAAGCCTATCAATTTTGTGAAGCCGGACAATCACCATTCCAATCCATGTTTGCTGGCGGATATTATAACCCAAAGATTTTCGTTATGGCATTTTTAGGAAATGCCACAGAACGCTGGGCTAAAAGCGAGGCCGACGCGCTCGACGACGTAAAGCGGACAATGCAGGATCTTCCCGCCGAATTGCCCTGTATTTTTATGACAACAGCGCCAGGCTACACCGCAAAGATCAATGATGAGCGCCAGAGAGCGCAAGATAATATTGAAAAGGCCTTTAAGACTGTTGGTAAGCGCTGCACTTTTGTTCAAGGCTACACCTCTGCAACAATTGCCGCTAACCAAGGAAATGCGGGCAAGTTTCGTCTAAAAGCAGATGGCACTGTGAAGGATCCATATCATCCCACAGAGAGTTCCGCGCGTGAATTTCTGTCGCTGATCAAAGGTTCGCTGTGCAGCGCCTTCAAGTCGGAGTTGGCGGGCTAATTTATCACGAGACTTCACAAGCAACCGAGTTCCCACAAACGTCAAGCTTACAGGTAAACCATGACATCCATCAGACGCGGAGGCGATGTTATTGGCAGTGTGTTGAAAGATGCAGGTGCCACTCATGCATTTGGTATTCCTGGTGGAGAAGTGCTTGCCCTCATTCAAGGCTTGAGTGCAGCAGACATCCGGTTTTTGCTGGTGAAACACGAGAATAGCGGTGGCTTTTTTGCTGAGGGCCACTGGCATATGACAGGCGCATTGCCCGTGCTTGTCGCAACACTTGGGCCGGGTGCGGCCAATGCTATCAATGTCGTTGCAAATGCCATGCAGGATCGTGTTCCGCTGATATTTCTTACAGGATGTGTGGAAAGCACGCTGATCGGGAGCTTTACCCATCAAGTTGTTGATCATCAGGCGATGTTTCGGCCTGTGGTCAAAGGCACATTCAAGCTGGAGAGTGGCAAGATTGGTGAGATTATGCGTCAGGCTATCGCCCTTGCTCTATCGGGCCAACCTGGGCCTGTGCACATTGATGTGCCTGTGGATGTTGCAGAGTCAGAAACTAATGAGCCGGAATCCTCGGCGAAGTTAACGACCACTCGCCCAATCACAAATCAGCATGCAATTGAAACGGCACTCAAGCTGCTAAAGTCATCTTCGCGACCGCTTGCAATTGCCGGTGTGGATGCCGTTTTGGAAGATGCTGGACACTCAATTTCGTTGTTTTGCCGAGAGCACAATATTCCATTGGTGACAACCTACAAAGGCAAGGGGTTAATGCCTGAGCAAGATGGGCTTTGCCTCGGTGCGGCAGGTCTTTCACCTCTCGCAGACAAGACCCTAATGCCTTTGATCGAGCAATCAGACTGTATTCTACTTTTGGGCTACGATCCAATTGAGATGCGCGTTGGGTGGCGCAACCCATGGGGCAAGGAAAAAGGCGTCATTGAGATTTCACCTGTGGAGCGCGACCACGGAATGCACCTTGTGACTGTCTCGCTGACTGGCGAAATTGCTTCAACGCTGCCCTTGCTCAAGCACGCTGCTACAGGTCGCTGGATCGCGAATAAGCCGGCAGCAGCCCGTTTGGCTTTGAAGCAGGATTTTTTTGGACCTTCGTCATGGGGGCCTCATGCTGTATTTCGAACCTTGCATGCAGTCTTGCCCAAAGAAACGATTTTAACTGCTGATTCCGGTGCGCATCGCATTTTACTGAGCCAAATGTGGGAATGCATCAAACCACGAACGCTTTTGCAGTCTTCTGGCTTCTGCACCATGGCATGTGCTCTACCCTTGGCAGCAGGGGCAAAATTGGGTCGGAGTGATGTTCCAGTTGTATGTGTTGTGGGTGATGCTGGACTCGATATGGCAGCGGGGGAACTCGCAACCTTGAGGGATTTGGAACTACCCGTCATTATTTGTGTTTTGGTGGATGAGACCCTGGCGCTGATTGATTTGAAACAACGTAAGAGCCAGCTTCCATCTGTTGGCGTTAGCTTTGGTAAAACTGATTTTGCTGCTGTGGCGCGGGCCTATGGTGGCCATGGTGCCGATGTTTCGACAGAGCTCGAACTCGAAGTTGCGCTCAAAAATGCTCTTGAACGAGATTGTTTTTCTATCCTTGCGATCCAAATACCATCGCGTGCCTATGACGGTTACATTTGAATTGTGCTTGGGATTGATCGCCGATCTTCAATTCTGTTCACAGCTGCGTGATTTCACGTTGAGTTGAGCACACGTAAAATTTCCTGCTGCTAGTGCTGAAGTGCATTTCAGGTTTTTACTGAACGTGTTTTGCTCCGAGAACAAAAAAGAAATTGGGCGACATGCGAACAACAGATATCAGCGAATTACCAACCAGCCTTCCTGCAAGTCACATTGAATTGTGGAACAAGATAATACTGGGCATCCTGAGCCACGGAGCAACACCCGGTCCTGATCTGCTCAAGTTGTTGGACGAACAGCCGGACTTTGCATTGGGTCATGCTATTCGCGGCTTTGCTTGCAAACTTTTGGCGCGATCTGAAATGGATGTGGTGGCAGCGACTGCTCTGACCAGTGCCAAATCGTGCCCTCCAGGAACAGCGCGGGAAAATAGTTTCGTATTGGCGCTCGATGATTGGATTAAAGGCGCACCGACTCGTGCAACTGCGCGCCTTCAAGCTATTCTTGACCAGCACCCCCGTGATGCATTGGCAATGAAACTTGTTCAAGGAATCCACTTCATGATGGGGCGCCCGCAAGAGATGCGGGCATCAGTAGAAGGTGTGATGAAACACTGGGATGACCATCCTGCAAAAGGCTACCTATTGGGGTGTCACGCATTCACTCTGGAGGAAACTGGAGAGTATGAACGGGCCGAGTTGATGGGGCGCAAAGGCATTGAATTGGCTCCTGATGATGCTTGGGGACTGCATGCCGTCGCTCATGTTTATGACATGACTGCCCGCAGTAAAGAGGGACTAAAATGGTTGGAAGGCCGCGAAGCGTCATGGGCACATTGCAATAACTTTCGCTACCATGTGTGGTGGCACAAAGCGCTCATGCATCTCGATATTGGAAATTACGCTGAAGCGTTGGAACTTTATGATCGCGACATTCGCGCCGACAAGACTGATGATTACCGCGACATTGCCAATGCAGCGTCGCTATTGTCGCGCCTCGATCTTGAAGGTGTGGATGTTGGGCAGCGCTGGGTGGAGCTTGCTGATCTCTCTGAAAAGCGCGCCGTCGATGGATGCCTCGCTTTTGCGGATCTTCATTACATGCTTTCACTGTGTGGGGGCGAAAGACAGGAAGCAGCAGCGGGGCTCATATCACGCATGGCCACTGCGAAGTCTGAGCTTTGTGAAACGCAACGTATCATTGCTCATCCGGGTTTGCGTTTGGCCAAGGGAATGCATGCTTTTGCATCCGGTGAATATGCCAATGCCTGGCTGAACCTGCGCGATGCACGGGCTGACTTGCAGGCGGTTGGTGGCAGCCACGCGCAGCGCGATGTGTTTCAACGCGTATGCATTGAAGCTGCAATCCGTGGCGGCTATTTGGATGCGGCAGAGGGAATGTTGTCGGAACGTTCAATTCAGCGCAACAGAACGATGGATGGATATGCTTCACGGCGACTTGATTTAATCCAACGTGCCAAGCAGTCTGTTGTTTAAAGCTAAAACCGGAACACGCGGACGATGAATTCTGTCACTCTTCAAAAACCCATCAAGAAGAATCGTGATGTTCGGCTCGATTTCTTTCGTGGTCTTGGCATGTTCATCATACTCATCGCCCACATCACCAATAATCCGTGGACACTTTATATTCCTGCGCGCTTTGGTTTTTCTGACGCCACCGAAATGTTTATCTTCTGCTCTGGCATGGCCTCCGCTGTTGCTTTTGGAACAGTGTTTGCTCGAGCAGGTTTCTTAATGGGCGTGTTCCGCGTGATGTTCCGAATTTGGGAAATCTATTGGGTCCATATCGCAACATTCATGCTGACATTAACTGCAATGTTCATCATAAACAGGATCGGTCTATTTTCCCGTGATGAAGTGGGCGCTCTCAATCTCGTCCCTTTCCTGAAGTCGTCGGGCAATCAAGTCATTGGGCTTTTCACTCTCACCTATGTTCCCAACTATTTCGACATTTTGCCGATGTATATTGTTATACTTGCGCTGTTACCTTTCATGGTTCTTCTGTCGCGCTTAAATGTCTATCTGGCTTTGACTGCGAGCGGACTTCTCTGGTTTGTCGCAACCACAACTAATCTCAATCTCCCAGCTGAGTACTGGTTTTCGAACAACTCCACACGACAATGGTTCTTCAATCCCTTTGCGTGGCAACTTGTGTTCTTCACTGGTTTTGCATTTATGTCAGGCTGGCTGCCTGCTCCTCCACGCAGCCGTGGCCTCATGATCGTTGCTATCGCCTTTTTGTTGTTATCGCTGCCGTTCGCGTGGCACGTTACGATCGGTGAATTTGATGCAATCAAGACTTGGCGAAAGGATTGGCGCGTTCTCATCGACAAGACAGATTTTGGATTGCTCCGATATTTTCATTTCTTGGCACTGGCTTATTTGGCGTGGCTTGCAGCAGGATTTGCAGGGGAAAATTTGACGCGAACTCCATTTATGCAAAGCCTCACTCGCATCTTCTCCTGTGTCGGCCAACAATCCCTCGCAGTGTTTGCCTCGTCGATCGTTCTTGCACGAATTTTAGGCGCGATTCTCAATGAAATGGGTTCGGGCATCTGGGCTTCTCTGTTTGTCAATGTGTTGGGATTTTTTTGCATCTATGCGATTGCGAACATCGCAGCGTTTGCCAAATCCGAACCTTGGAAGAAGGTTCATACAAAGCCGCAATTGGCCGTGGAAAACGAAGACTTACAACGGTCTGCTCCAAAGTTGGTGGTTGTGAAGTAGCATGCAAAAGCTGTTGCAGCGCGAGCTGGATTCACCCGAATGCCTTCCCATGCCAGACCAAGATCTTAGCACGCCTTTTGTGGACGTCGAAGCTCCCGGTTTTGGACAACACTTCGTTCCAACTGCTGCACGGAAACTTTTAATTGGTTTGCCGCTTTTGCTTTCGGCAGTGGTTGCAACTATTCTGGTGGCAGCGTTTCAAGATGACGGCCAACTCACTGCATTAGAAACCTCCCTGATTGCGCTCATGGCGTTGCTTGCCGGATGGGAGGCCATACCAAACGCAAACGCAATCATCGGCCTTTTCACAACACAAAAACCTTGGCCGCCGAAAGCTGCAATAGGTCTGAAAGTCGCCATCGTATTAACGATAAGGGATGAAGACGCGGGAGATACAATTACAGGAAAAATCAGTTTGCTGCGATCACTGCAAAATGCTCCGCGCCATGACTTTGTCTTGCATGTTCTCTCTGACAGTACATCATCGCCACAGGTTGCAGAAGAACGACGTTTGGTTGATTCTGCAAGTTCGCTTTCTGCCTATCATCACCACAGGCCTTTAAATGTAGATTTCAAATCAGGCAACATCCGAAACTGGATTAGAAAATATGGCGCTGACTTTGACGCATTTATTCTACTGGATGCTGACAGTGAACTCCACGAGGACACGGCTTTAGGGCTCGCAGATGCACTCGCGGCAGATTCAGAATCGGCGTTGATCCAAACTGTTCCATGTGTGCTGCCGGGCAACACGCACTGGCAGCGTTTGCAATCTGTCGCTTCTCGTTACTATGGGGAACTACAAGGGTTTGGACTTGCGGCTTGGATGGGTCGCGAAGCCAACTACTTTGGTCACAATGCAATCATCCGCACAAAAGCCTTCGCGACCTGTACCGGGCTCCCACACATCAAGGGACGAAACTTGTGGAACGGCCCTATTCTCAGTCATGATTTTGTTGAAGCGGCATTGTTGCGCAGAGCAGGATGGTCCGTGCGGCTTTTACCGACTTTGACAGGTAGTTTTGAGCAGGCTCCCGTTGATCTCATTGCGCACGTCAAGCGTGATGCGCGGTGGTGCCTTGGAAACTTTCAGCACAGCCACATCCTCGGTGCTGCTGGACTGCACAGCATTTCCCGCTTTCATTTTATCAGTGGAATTTTCACTTATTTATCAAGTGCAATGTGGTTGGTAACGCTCTTGATTTGGTCCCTTCTTGATAGCACACGCACGGGCGTAGGCGGCATTCTGGCAACCGCAGCATTTGCAGTGATAGCCGCGAATTTGTTGATGCCGCGCGCGCTCGGTATTTTGCATCGTTTGCATGGTAAATCACAGAAGAATTGGATTGTTATAACAAGCGCTATCGTAGAAACGCTGTTTTCTTCACTGTTTGCTCCTTCATTGATGGTACAGCGGGTGAAAATTATTATCAGTATATTTACGCGCCAAAAAATGAACTGGGCACCTGTAGAAACATCACGTCGCGGTATTTTGGATTACTTTATTTTTCATTGGCTCGAGGTGCTTTTAGGTCTTGGCCTGCTTGCTTGTATTGAGCGTGAGTATCTCACGCCTTGGTTCTTGCCATTGGCGATTTGTTTTGTATTTACCCCCCCGCTGTCATGGTTGGTTTCGCAACAAGCGCCAGTGACACACGAAAAATTGAACACACCAACGTCCTTGTGATGAGGAGCGGAGGCCCAATCGCGATAATTCAGGTTCCTGTATCAAAGGGGACTCGCATGATTTCACGTCGTATATTTTTCAAGTGCAGTTTGGCAGCGGCATTTGCACCATCGCTTGCCTTTGCTCGCAGCGCATTTTCTGAAGCCGCTTTCACGTCAGCAGCTCAATCAGGCCAACCTGTTCTCATTGAATTTCATGCTGATTGGTGCCCCACCTGTCGGGCGCAGGAAAAAGTTGTGAATATACTTGTCGATCAATCCAACTACAAAAATGTGTTGGTGATGCGCGTTCTCTTTGATTCAGAAAAGGACTTGCTGGAACGGTTTGCAGTGCGTCGCCAGAGCACGCTCATTTTGTTCAAGAATGGTACGGAAGTGGCGCGCGCTGTTGGTGAAACAAGTTCTGATGCCATTGCCACACTACTCAACAAAGCGATTTAGGACTACAATGGGACGTTATCTTTTTGTCGGGCTCACCTTAACCGCAGTATTGAGCTATTCTGCTCCATCTCAAGCCGCTTGTTTCGAATCGCAATCGTCCTGCAAAGTTGCTGGCGGCAGTTATCACGTTGCATGGCCTCCCGGTGTTTCGCGTGACAAGTCGGTGCCGGCAGTCGTGGCCTTGCACAGTTACAAAGGCTCGGGCCTCGGCCTGATCAAAAGCGGAAAGATGGTGAAAGCCATTCTGGCACGTGGCTATGCTGTGATTACGCCCGAGGGAATAAATGGCAGTTGGCAGTTTCGCGGCGGTGGGCGAGATGATGTCGCTTTTATTCGTGCGGTTGCGGATGATGCTGCAAAACGCGGTAACATTGCTCGAGGCCGAATGATGTTGGCGGGCTTTTCTGTAGGGGGCTCTATGGTGGCCTATGTCGCCTGTCGCAGTCCTGGTGCATTCAAGGCCTATGCTCCAGTCTCAGGTAATTTCTGGAAACCGGAACCGCAATCTTGCGCCGGACCTGTGAACTATCTTCATACGCATGGTTCTGCGGATACTACTATGCCCATTGCAGGACGCAGCGTTGGAAAAGGTTTGCGACAAGCCAACTTGTTGGAGTCTCTGGCGACATTAGCCCGAGCGAGCGGTTGTGATGACGCCAATGAAAAAATAGCTTCAACACGGAGATGGAAAGGTTGCAACAGTAGTTTGCGATTGGTCATGCATCCGGGCGGCCATTCGGTTCCGCGTTCTTGGGCAGGTACCGCACTGGATTGGTTTTCAGGCCTCTGATGTTGGCGACACTATTCTTTGCGTTTGTGGCTGGAACGTTGACCGTACTATCGCCTTGTGTGCTGCCCGTTTTACCGATGGTACTGGGGGCTGCCGCCACCCAAGGCCGCCTTGGGCCTGTGTTTCTGGCTTTGGGCCTTACGATGTCATTCGTGACCATTGGAATGTTTGTTGCCCTTTTCGGCTTTGCCATTGGCTTGGATGAAGGCGTTTTCCGTCAACTTGCTGCGGTGTTGATGATTGCAGTGGGGCTCGTTTTGTTGGTGCCCGTGCTGCAGACACGGCTTGCCACAGCAGGCGGACCAATGAGTGGCTGGATCAACGACAGATTTGTGGGGACAGATGAAGCCAGCAATCATGGCCCCTTCGGGCTTGGATTATTGATGGGCGCAATCTGGGCGCCGTGTGTTGGTCCCACACTCGGGGCTGCATCTGTGATGGCCGCACAAAGGGAAAACCTACTCGAAGTGACGTTGACAATGATGAGCTTTGGGATTGGCTCTGCTCTTCCACTCTTGTTAATCGGACTTTTATCGCGCGGACTGCTGATGCGTTGGCGTGGCAATATGTTGTCTCTCGGGGGCGGCTTGAAATCAGCACTTGGGATGCTGCTCGTCTTGAGCGGCATTTTGGTTTTCAGTGGATACGACAAACAAGTTGAAGCTTATCTGGTTGAAAAATCACCTGACTGGCTGACGGAAATGACCACCCGCTTTTAAGGATATGAAATGACCAGCACCCGACGTTTCGTTTTAGCAGGACTTATGACCTCATTTTTGTTGCTTCCCACTGGGCCAGTTCAAGCTGAAAGCGTTTTGAATGCAAAGGAAGCTTTTGCAAAAGCGGCAACTGGCAAAATCACGCTCATCGATATCCGTACGCCTGAGGAATGGGCCGAGACAGGATCAGGAGCAGGTGCCCGACGTTTAGACATGCGCCGTGAAGATTTTGTGGCTGCTCTTGATAGAATTATAGGCGGTGACAAGTCCAAGCCTATTGCACTCATTTGCGCGCGCGGTGTTCGTTCGAGCCGTTTATCGCGAGCTTTGCGCGAAAATGGATTCACCAACATCATTGATGTACCCGAGGGGATGCTGGGTTCTTATGCAGGGCCTGGATGGCTGGAACGTGGGTTGCCACTTGTAAAATAATGTCTCGTTGCAAACTAAAGTCGCGCAACAACATTTCGCTCCCGCAAAATTGCAACTCACTGCTTTGTGAACATTTTGCACCCAAGTTGATTTCTAATCGTCAATGCAACCCTGTAGGTCTCGTGCATGGCCAGATACATTGGCCTTTCACACTATGAGGAGTTTCACATGAACACCAATCGTCGCTTTTTCAGCGCCGCCGTGCTTGCATCAGCAGTCACCGCTGCCGTCGCTGTTGTTGCAACATCAACGCCCGCATTCGCCGCCAAAAAGGAAAAATGCTACGGCGTTTCTTTGAAAGGTGGCAATGATTGTGCCGCCGGTGCAGGTACCACATGTGCTGGCACTTCGACAAAGAACTATCAGGGCAACGCTTGGAAATTTGTTGCCAAAGGCACCTGTGTCTCGATGTCATTGCCAGGCGGTCGCAAAGGTTCGCTCAAACCATTGTCACGCGATACATAATCTCAAATCTGGAGCAGGCGCAGCACGTACTCACACGTTTTGAAAAGAAATATATTGGCTTCGCCTGCTTATTTTTCAAAATGAACGATCCGAATTTAGCAAGATGTAATTCTTGCTAAAATACAGTTTTTCGAGCAAGCGCTGAGGCATCCACCTTTCGCTTTGATCGCAGGCGTCCATTTATGACCGATATTGCAGCACAATTGCAACCTTCAGAGTAATTTGAGTGTATTTGTCCGAGGGGCCGGGCAAACCATTGCGAGGGTGATTTACCAGACCTTAAGAGGTGGTCTGTATCCCTTTCCCGAATTATGCGAGGAGGACTGGTCACGATGAATAGACGTAATATGGCTTGGGGTGGTACATTGGCTGTACTTGCAGCTGTTGCGGGCACGGTAGCCAGTGCTCCGGCGATGGCAGATAGCACGGGCGATGTATTGGCTGCGATTGAAGAGTATCGCAAGGCAATGGTTGATGGCAATGGTGCGCGTTTGCTGGAAATGTCAGCCGATGACATGTCATTTGGTCATGCCAACGGTGTTGTTCAGACCAAAGTTGAATTTGTAAAAACTGTGGTGGACAAAGTGGAAGTGTTCCATGCCATCAAGCTTTATGATCACAGCATTCGCGTTTCAGGCGATTTGGCCATTGCGCGTCACACCTTTGATGCCGACGTGTTCTTCCAAGGCAAAGACCAAAACTTCCTGCTAAGTATTGTTCAAACTTGGAAAAAAGAAGATGGCCGTTGGCGTTTGTTTGTACGCCAATCGTTTAAGCCATTGAGCTAAAATTAAAAATTTTTAATCTGCTGAAATTGACCCGGTAACTTCACTTGTTGCCGGGTCTTTTTGTGTGCCAGCGACGCGAACTTTGCCAAAGCGTAGAACTACTTTTTCGAGTGAAATCATTGCAGCACCATCTTTGCCATCTTGGGTAACAAAGGCCAAAGCTGAGACCGGAAAATAATCTGGAAGTTGGCCTTCAGATATCGGCGCATTCAGCGATATTGAGAACCGTCCAGACTGCACATCACCGGAGTTCCAAGACACTGTGCGCTGCGTACTGCCAACGCGGATATCAAGGCGCGCTGTGGTGCGTGCGGTTTTAACCACATGACCCGTCATTTCGATGACCATAAGGGGCTGCGAAACGTTTCCCGGTTCCGTGACAACAAGATTTGCTTCGATACTGGCAGAATCTTCTCGCTTTGCGCCGTCTGCATTAGCAACCAACGGGTCAAGAACCCAAGACAAGTCCAATTCACGCGCGGCGACTTCGATTGTTGCTTTTGGCGTTTTGGGTGCAGACTTCACCTTTAAAGGTTTGCCCCCTGCAACGCGCCTTGGCTTCACAATAGCTTTTTGAGGCTTAGGTGTAGTCTTAACGGCACTTGTAATTTTTTTGGGTGTGTATGACGGCAAGTCGGCTGCTTCACCCGTGGAGGCGACGCACATCCCACAAACTGCCAAAAAAAACACTGCGCGCCGAATCATTCACAAACCTTTAATTAGTTAATGACTGGTAAATGAGTGAATGGGGCCATTCAACAAAAGGAAAGTTATTTTTCCAGGTTATGCACAACTGCAACAATGTGGTCTGGCACAAAGTTCAAGTAGTTCACCCGCCACGTCGTCGAATTTTCAAATTCATTCACGAAATCAATGTTGTAGATGTTGTTTTGTGATTTCAAGACGAAGCTGTTTAGACCTGACACGATGCCCTTGCCGATGGCCTTTAAGCCGGCTTCCTTTGCGGTCCAATGTTTTAGAAAAGCAACATTCTGGTCGCAAACGGGCAAAGCAGCAATCGATTGCGCTTCAAAGAAACTGAAAAATCGCTCAGTTAAAGCGGCTAGGTTCACAATTGGACGTTGCTTTTCTATATCCACGCCAACAGTGAACTGAGATGAAGCGCAGGCTACCGCCGTAAAACCGCTCGATGAAAATGACAACCGCAAATCCGGTGCATCCAAACATCGGGGTTGTGTGTCCAATTGATGTTCAATTGACAACTCATTGAGTTCGTGTTGCCAATTCAGCATTGTTTTCACAAAAATGCGCTGGAAGCAGCGTCTGAGGATAAAGTGACGTTTTTCCACAGAGTCGGTAATTAAGCGTGCCTTGTCACGCTCGCGTGCAGCAAGACAATTGACTAACGCGCTGTCATCAATCGCGTTGTTGTCAATGAATGCAGCAACAGAAATGCCGAGCACGGGCGGATCTGCCCAAAAGATTGCAGCATTTAAAGCCGTCAAGGCGCTGTCCTGCGATAACCGATCACCATGCTTCATTAACCAATAGTCCCAATAAGTTCGAATTCTGACAATCGTCTTGGCGTCAGACGGACAATACCAACCTCATTTTAACCGATTTGACCATACAAGGAGTCAGAGTTTTAGAAGTAGTCTCGGATGATCGGCACCGCCGACAATCTGGGATGTGGTAAAATTGATGCAGATGGGCCAAAACATATGAAACGCTTCAAGTCATTTATTCCGGCGGCTTTCTTGGTAATTCCGACCGTGTCCACAGCTATTGCGGCTGAGACATGGGACATGCCAACAGCCTATCCGGCCCTCAATTTTCAGACGGTAAATGCGCAAGAATTTAGTAAATGCGTCGCCAAGGGCACAAACGGTGACATTAATATCGTTATTCATCCCAACGGTGCTTTGTTCAAGGGCAACGACATTAAACGTGCTGTGCAAACTGGACAAACCCAGATTGGCGAACGCTTGCTCTCATCTCATGAAAATGAAAACCCGATTTTTGGAACCGACTCAATTCCGTTTCTCGCCACGTCATATGAAGCTTCAATCAAGCTCTTCGCCGCAGCAAAACCGGAGCTAGACAAAGTTCTCGATGAGCAAGGGTTGAAGCTATTGTACTCTGTGCCTTGGCCGCCACAAGGGTTGTACTTCAAAAAGGAAGTGAATTCCGTTGCTGATATGGCAGGGGTTAAAGTTCGGTCATACAATAAAGCAACAGCCCGCTTGGCCGAGTTGACTGGCATGGCACCGATTTCTATCGAAGCGGCTGAAATAAGTCAGGCCCTCGCTGCTGGCGTTATCTCTTCGTTGATCACCTCTGCTGTCACAGGGCAAGATAGTAAAGCGTGGGAACAACTCACGCACTTCTATGAAGTGAAGGCCTGGATGCCGCGCAACGCAATTATTGTAAACAAAGGCATTTGGGATGGTTTGTCTGCAGACAAACAAAAGGCCATCACCGATTGCGCAACGGCTGCTGAAGCAGCTGGTCTTGAAAAGTCAATGAGTTCCAATGAAAAAGCCCTGGGAACTTTGAAAAGCAACGGCATGAAAGTGTTGCCGCCTTCAGAAACTCTGGGCGCTGAATTGGCAAAAATTGGTGACACAATGACCAGTGAATGGGCCACTAAAGCCGGTGATGCTGGTAATGAAATCATCAAGAATTTTAAGAAATAGCTTGATATATCCGTACGGATGAGGTCGGAAAAGCAAGAATGACTACAAAAACAGACGTGGGCACATCCCCGCCACATCGGTTAGATGGGGTTTGGAAGAAGCTGGATTGTCTGTATCTCTATTGTGGGTATCTGGCGGCATTTTTTTTAGCATGCATTTTTCTGACTACAATTTTGCAGGTTGCAAGTCGCATCGCACAGATCAATATCTCAGGGCTCACAGATTATGCCGGATATTTCATGGCGGCTTCAGCCTTTCTGGCCTTTGCGCATACGTTCAATCAAGGTGCACATATTCGTATTGAACTCTTCATGACGATGATGGGGCGTTTTCGCCGTTACGCTGAATGGTTTTCATTTATCAGTTCAGCAGCAGTTGCAATTTGGCTCTGCTATTTTTCGTGGTCCATGGTTTATTGGTCGCGTCAACTTAACGATATCAGCCAAGGGCTCGACGCGACCCCAATTTGGATACCGCAGTTATCAATGGCGGTCGGTCTCACGCTGCTCGCACTTTGCGTCGTCGATCACAGTTTGCGGCTTTTGCTGACAGGCCAACATCAACTCCCTGCATCACCTGATGCATTGTGATTGAGCACTGAACATGGAACAATTTGAACTCCTACTCACACTGTTGGCTTTGCTCTGCCTGTTCATGTCGACAGGTACATGGGTTGGTTTTACACTGATCGCTATCGCGGTCGTGTCTATCGAATTCTTTGCGTCCCGTTCATCTGGTGCGCCAATCGCAACAACGCTCTGGTCGTCGTCATCGTCATGGATGCTTTCATCACTTCCAATGTTTGTGTGGATGGGCGACATTCTGTTCCGAACCCGCTTGTCGGAAGACTTGTTCCGTGGACTAGCTCCATTGATGGGGCGGCTGCCCGGCGGTTTGTTGCACACTAATGTTATGGGCTGCACAATATTTGGGTCAGTCTCCGGCTCTTCCGCGGCAACGTTGACAACCGTTGCACAAATGACAGTGCCGGAATTGAAAAAGCGAAACTATCCTGAACACCTCGTTGTTGGAACTTTGGCTGGACCGGCAACCTTGGGCCTCATGATACCACCGTCAATTATCATGATTGTCTATGGCGTGATGACAAACGAGTCCATTTCGGCAATTAACATCGCAGGCATTTTGCCGGGATTTGTTTTGGCAGCGTTATTCACCCTCTATGTGGTGGTGGCATCAAAGACTGACAAAAGCTATAATCCAACACCCGAAGCAAAAACAACTTGGCGCGAAAAGGGAGCAGCGCTTTGGTTGCTCGTTCCCGTTCATGTCCTGTTGTTTATCGTTTTGGGATCGATGTTTGCTGGCATTGCAACTGCCACTGAATCTGCGGCGATGGGTGTTGCCGGTGCGCTTGGGCTTGCGTGGTGGCAGGGAACTTTGACCTGGGAAAACTTCAAAGAAAGTCTCATGGGTGCCACGCGGACCTCAGCGATGATTGCGTTTATTCTCGCAGGATCGGCGGCACTTTCTTTGGCCATGGGCTACACAGGGTTGCCCAATGATCTAGCCGCTTGGGTTAACACCTTGAACTTGTCGGCAACTGCGTTGCTAATGGCGCTGTTGTTGCTCTATCTCGTACTGGGTTGCTTCCTAGATGGCATTTCCTGCGTGGTTCTAACGATCGGCATTGTTGAACCCATGGTGCGCCAAGCAGGCATTGACATGGTGTGGTTTGGCATATTTGTCGTGCTTGTTGTTGAACTTGCGCAAATCACCCCACCTGTAGGATTTAATCTTTTCGTCCTGCAATCCATGACGGGCCACAACATCTTCAAGGTCGCGCGTTGGTCATTCCCTATGTTTATGATCATGCTCATCATGGTTTTCGTCATGATTGAATTTCCGGGCTTGGCGACATGGCTGCCCTCATTGATGTTGCCGACAACCGTACAATAACACGCGTGAACACCAGCAATTTCTTGCTGTCAGAATAAAACGAAACCCCGGCTTTCGCCGGGGTTCTTCTTATTTCGACACTTAGTATTTATCAGGCGGCAGAGCGTTGGCATTCTGGTGGCAACGCTACGATTTCGATCCAGTAGTGACCAACGGTTTTCACAATATCCACCAACTTGTCGAATGACACTGGCTTGCAAATGAAAGAGTTCACGCCAAGATTATAAGTCTTGATAATGTCTTCCTCAGCCTTCGATGTTGTCAGGATGATGATTGGAATGCGATGCAAGACGGGATCACTTTTGATCTCTTTCAATACTGTACGACCGTCTTTGCGTGGCATATTCAAGTCGAGTAAAATGAACCCTGGGAATGGATGGCTTTCAAATTTTGCATATTCGCCTTCACGCCGCAAATATTCAAGAAGTTGCACGCCGTCTTCAACAAAATCAACGGGATTTCCGAGCTTAGACTCGTCAAAGGCATCTTTGATCATCATGCGGTCGTCCATATCGTCATCAGCGACGACTATTCGAACCGGGAAATTGCTACGTATCATTGTGCTTTGTCCTTACTGCCTTGCTCAAGTGGAAGTGTAACATAGAATGTTGCACCAATATTTAATTGGCCATCGGCATTGATTGTGCCGCCATGGCGTTCGACAATTTTTCGAACAGTTGCGAGACCAATGCCCGTGCCCTCGTACTCGTTCCGACTATGAAGGCGTTGGAATATTGTAAAGATTTGGTCTTTGAATTGGTTTTCAAATCCAATTCCATTGTCTGCTATTTTCAACTGTACATGCGATGACGCTGGATCATTTTCAAGCGTTTGAATAATGTCTGCAGTGACGGTGATCACTGGTAAAACGCCGGGCTTTCTGAATTTCAGCGCATTGCCCAACAGGTTTTGCAACAACTGGCGCATCTGCATTGGATCGCATTCAATTGTTGGAAGCTCACCGTGTTCAATCGTGGCCCCTGTCTCCTCAATTCTGATCTGAAGATCGGACATGACTTCGGTCAAAACCTTCGTCAACGATGCTTTTTGGAAAGCCTTGGCGTCCGTTGTCACGCGTGAATATGACAAGAGGTCGTTGATCAGTTTCCGCATACGGCCGGCAGCATTTTGCATGCGGTCAACAAACATTTTTCCGTCATCGGGAAGAATACTGGAGTACTTATTGACGAGACGTTCGCCGAATGCTTCGATTTTACGGAGTGGTTCTTGCAAATCATGCGAAGCCACATATGCAAAGTCAGCAAGCTCTCGATTTGAATGCTCAAGTTTTTGCGTGTACAAAAACATCATCGATGCATTTTTTTCTGTTTCGGTGATGTCTTGGTAGGTTGCTATCGTACCTCCGTCGGACATTGGTTCGTTCATAACAGCGATCACACGTCCGTCTTTCAGGCGCTGTTTGATAACGCTGCGGCGGCTCAACTGGGTTGGGTCGTTGCGTTCCGCAAGAGCCCGCTCAGCTTCTTCTGCAGTATAGTTGCCTAGACTGACGCTGTATTGCATGAGCTCACGCAGAGTAATTCCCGGCTTCACAACTTCTGCGGAGAAGCCATAAATATCAAGGTAGCGTTTGTTTACGACAATGAGTTTTTGATTTTTGTCGAACATGCACAGGCCCTGCACCATGTTTGTGAGTGCCGTGTCAAATTGCAGATTGCGCGCATGAAGCTGCTGCGAAATGCGCAGCATCTCAATCTCGCGGAGCTTGAGTTCAGTGATATCTGACCGCGTTCCCACAACACCGCCGTCGTTGGTGCGTTTCTCGGTGATTAACAACCAACGACCATCGGTCAGTTGAACTTCAATGGGTTCAGTCGGATTGCGGTGCTTGTCGAGACGCCAGTTATAGTATTCTTCTTGCGACATTCCATTGAGGACGAAGGCACCACGCATGGTGGATTGGCGAAGAATATCTTCTTTCGATGCGCCCGGCATGATGATGTCGGCCGCGTGTGGGCTGTAGTCGACATATTTTCGATTGTAGAGAACGATGCGATCGTTGGCATCGTAAAGCGCAAATCCATCAGCCATTACGTCAAGAGCATGGGTGAGTCTTGAACGCGACTGCTCCGCAATCATTTCATATTGGGTATGAAGATCAAGGCCGGAGGATGGCGCATCAACTTGTCGCGCAGTTTCAACCGCTGTGCCATTTGGAAGGCGGCGACGGCGAATTTCGACGATGCTGCCGCTCGGTGCCGTATAGCGGAATGTGTAAGCTGTGCCGGGCCCCAAACGCGAAATAATCTTTTCAATTTTGTCGTCGACTTCATCCGCAGGAACATTCAGTCGGCGAAAGGTCACTCGCATCAACTGCTGAAGTTGAACGCCTGTGGAAATATCTGAATTCAGATATCCACACAGTGTTTTGTAAAGATCATTGCAAGCCAACAATGAAAGCTTAGCGTCAAACAGAGCTAGACCGACATCGGCACCGGCAAACAGATCAGCAATTTCAGAGTTGCTTTGTTGCATCGGCGACAGATGGGCTCCAGACTTAGGTGGAACTTGAATGGAAGTTACGCGGTTTTCAGTGTGCACAATTATTTCCCGATTTTGCGTAGAACAGTTACACCCAAGCTGTGAATGAACGGTGAAAACCCAAGAAACTTTTTAGTGCCCCTGTTTCTCCATATTTAACGATTTTCAGTCATAACGTTGAAAACGATGGTGAAACGGGAAAGTGCGGAGCTTGATACAGCAGCGCGGAATTCGTTGCACCGCACCCAAGTGGATATCTGCGTATGCTGTCGAATTTAGAAAGAACTATTGCGTGTTGGTTGCTGGCGGCAACAATTTTCGCAGGTTTTGTCACCCCCGGACTGTCTGAAGCGCTCGCACCATTTACGTCTATCAGTTTGTTACTGTTGATTATTATGTCCTTGATTCCCATGGGCAGAATGGAAGGCGATGAAGTATTTAGCTTGGATATTAAAGTATGGGAAATTGTGATTTGGCAACTGCTGGTCCTACCCGCGATTATCATCGCAGCCGCCCATCTTGCGCGTGTTAACAGTTCAATAACCATCTTGATGGTGACGACAGCATCCGCCGGCTCACTTTTTGCGTCTCCAACCTTTGCTGAGTTGCTGCAAGTCAACAAGCAGAAGGCTTTGCAATGTATGATATTGTCAACCTTCCTCATGCCGTTGTCTTATTTCTTCTTCTTCACTGTCGTTTTGCATTCCAACGTCGAGATCGACGTGATGGCATTTGTATACAGATGCATGATTTTCCTGGTGCTGCCGCTTGGTCTATTTCTCGTCTACATGGGCTTTGCATGCAGCTTGCCGCCAACATTGGCCGAATCAATCGAAGGATTTTCACGGCGATCAACAATTCTAGCGTTGATGGCCTTTGGTCTTGGTATTGTTGGTCCCGCCCGCGATTTGCTGTGGAATGATCCCTATCAATTTCTGACCTATCTTTTGATTGTTACCTTGCTTGGTGCAGGCATGGCTTATCTGACTGCGATTGTGATGTTTAGACAAGGCATCAACGATTCCCTCACTGCAAGTATTGTCAGCGGGTTTCGCAATGTTGGACTTGGGTTTGTCTTACTTTCAGGAATGGCGGGAGAAGCCACCGCAGAATATGTCGGCGTGTCGCAAATTCCAATTTTCTTGGCACCTCTCGTTTTGAGTTTGCTGGTTCGAGGCCAACGCATGTCGGTTCAAATGCAATTCGCAGGTTAAGCCCGTTGCAGCGGAACCCATTCGTTCAGGTGACGATATGTTAACTACGAAATTGAATCATCTGACGTATCGAATGCTTTAAAACTCCAGTTTACAATTGCTTAGCTGCTGACGTGTTAAGCATATCGGACGAGTGAGTATTTTAAGGCAGAGTTAAGTGAGCGGCGTAATTTCAAGTATTGAAAGCAGTTATCCAAGCTCCGATGACGTCGGGCAGGCGCTACGTGCTGCTATGTTTGGAAATCCGCTTGTTGAAGCACCGGCAGACGTTGCACAGCCAACAACATCAGCCATTCTACAAACATCCGAATCTTCAGTGAAATCTGTGAAAACAGCAAAAGCCTCGGGCTCGAAGCGTTATACTTTGGCTTTCGCCTTAGCGACACTGATCGGTATGGGATCGATTTGGTTTGGTAACAAAGCTTATGGGCCAGAAATGTATGGCACAGGTGGCATGGCCCCCGCCGCCGAAGCCCATGCCAAGCAACAGAACTATGCTGTATTTGATTTGAACCTCAACATCCGCGCTCTTCGTGATGAGCAATTGAAGCGGATGACCAAAACGCCAGACGTTATCTTATTGGGTGCTAGCCATTGGCAGGAAGCGCACAAGGACCTGATCAAGGACGAAGACTTCTTCAACGCCCATATCCATCGGGACTATTGGGAAGACCCGCTGGGTATGGTCGAGCTGTTGGTGCGTCATAACCGTTTGCCAAAAAAGCTTATCATCAGCGTACGCGACAATCAGTTCACGCCTGTTGAAAAACGCACGGATTTTCTGTGGGAGCCCGGTATTCCGGCTTACCGCGCAATGGCTGAACGCTTAGGCCTTGAACCGAGTAGCTATTTTAAAACCCTGCCCTATGATCGCGGCCGCGCTTTGATCTCGTTGCCGATGTTCTTTGAGAATTTTACGCGTTGGCAGAATGCGTCTGAGCGCCCTGCGCCAACAGACAAAAAGCATTTTGAAACGCTAGATACTTTGCTGCCTGATGGCTCGATCACATGGTCGAACCAACGCATGAAGCTGTTCTCGCAAGAGCGCACGCTGAAAGAGTCCGTTGCTTTTGCAAAATTGCGCGAAAATAGCCCGCCATTGGTTGATCCAAAGGGTGTGGAGGCTTTTGAAGCCTTGCTCAAGTTCCTGAAAGAAAAAGGCGTGAGCGTTTATCTGGTCAAACCACCTTTCAATCCGCAATATTATGATCGTCTGCAAGGTTCGCCTTACGCCGAAGGATTGACGCGGATTGAGGCGCTGATCCAACGCATTGCAGACGATCACAAACTTCCAGTTTTCGGTGGATACAATCCTCACCCTTTGGGCTGCACGCCTGCGATGTATATCGACGCCGAACACGCAAACGACAAGTGTTTGCAAAAGATCTTTGATCAATACATGGCCATCCGTGACAAAGGCGGAGTGAAATAATGTCTTTCACCTCGCTCCAATTCATCTTTGTGTTTTTGCCTTTAACCTATGCTGGCTTTATCTTGGCTCATCGCTATGGCGGTGCGCAGCAGGCTATTAATTTATTGGCGGTTGTCTCGTTGGTCTTCTACGCCATGTTCGGCACGCAGCTGTTGCTGGTGCTATTGGTCTCAATGATTTTCAACTTCACCGTTGGCAACGTCTTGGCCTGCTTGAACGGACATCCACGTGTAGCAAAGAACTTGCTGCTCGGTGGCGTTGGCGCAAACCTTTTGATGTTGGGATATCTCAAATATACCAACTTCTTTATTGATGTAACCAACCAAACCATTGGAACGTCCTATACCCATTTCGACATCGCAGTTCCGCTGGGTGTATCCTTCTTCACCTTTGTACAAATTGGCTTCCTGATCGACGCGTTCAATGGTCAGCTGCTGAAACATAATTTCTCACGATACATCGTTTTCACCGCATTCTTCCCCTGCGTCACAGCTGGCCCGTTGGTGATGCAACGCGAAATGATGGAACAACTTTCCGATCCGAAGAACCCAGCATTCGATGTGCGCCGTGTGACCATTGGTTTGACCATGTTTGCCATGGGGTTGTTCAAGAAAGTTGTCTTGGCCGATTCAATTGCGCCTTTCGCCGATTCAGTATTCGGCGGCGCCGCAACTGGCATGTCGATTGATGCAGCAACCGCTTGGATCGGCGGATTGTGTTACACCTTGCAACTCTATTTCGACTTCTCCGGCTATTCTGACATGGCAATTGGCATTGCGACGATCTTTGCAATCAAACTGCCTCTGAATTTTGACTCGCCTTTCAAATCAACAAATATCTCTGATTTCTGGCGTCGCTGGCATATGACCATGACACGTTTCTTCACAGCCTATATTTATTCCGGCGTGGCCATGTATGGCATGCGCAAAGGGATGGGTTGGCGGCTAGGCCGTGTTGGGCGCTTCTTTCTGGTTGCAGCAATTCCATCGATCATAACATTCCTCGTTGCCGGTGTATGGCATGGCTCGGGCTGGACCTTTGTCATCTATGGTGTGATGCACGGCGTGGCGATTGCGACGTTCCTTGGTTGGCGTGAGTTTTCAGGTGTGAAATTGCCATCTCCTTTGGCTTGGCTAATCACGATGGTAACTGTTGTGTGTGGCTTGGTGATGTTCCGTGCACCGGATGTGCCAACTGCAATGACAATGCTCGGTCATATGTGGGGTTTCGGCAGCGCCTCTGTGCAGGCTACCGCCATCACAATCGACACTGCACAAGCAATTTCAATGATTGTCATCATGGGTGCCATCACGCTGTTGATGCCTAACACACAACAAATCCTTCATCACGAATGGCCTGTGATCGATAGCAAGCCTGAAGAAGTTGCCGATGCTGCAGGTCTTGTCGCTTGGCGTCCAAACTTCGGCACAGCTTTTGTGACAGCCTGCATCTTTACCATCGCAATTACGTCAATCGGATCCAGCTCTGGATTCCTCTACTACAAATTTTAACTCTGGAGACTCGCATGAATACGCATAACCACACCTTCGCCGAATTCGTTCTCGATTTACCGCGTGAGGTTGACCACGAAGTTGCCGGTGACATTGAAAAAGAGTCAGTGTTCGTATCTCCTTTTATCGATCGCATTTTCGTGAATGCTGATGGTAAAACCGCTCGCGTTGTCACGCGCCCAGGTGCTGATCTGGTTGAGATTAAGGAAAAAGCCAGCCGCTTCTTGGACGTGATGGTGAAGCAAGTCTCTGGCTTTGAAATCAAAGTGTTTGTTGACACCAAGCGCAAAGATACCGGCCCTTACTTTGTTGGCGTAAACGATGAACTTGTGAAGCGCGGCTGGATGCACGACTATGGCAAAGGCCAAGTTGCTTACAGTGGCCCCGTATTGAAGCTAGCGAAGCTCATCAACGACAAAGCAGGCGAACTCTACAGTTCTATTCTTGGTGCAAAAGACTCGCACTTCCCAGCCATGATTGATGCTGACACGTTGCACAAGTGTGGCTACTTCGACTCGCATCCCAATGCCGTGACATTCGTTGGAAACGTTGTCGAAGACTTTGATGCAATCGAAGAATTCCGTCGTGCCAACTCGTGTTCGGAAGGTGCTTTGATGCCGCATCAGGACCACATCCACATCGATGGCATGTGCCTTAATCCGGCTGCATGCTTTCCTTGCTACCCGACTTTAACGGGTCAAGACTTTACCGAAGGTCAATGTTATTCGTGGCTGGGACGCGTGTTCCGTTATGAATCACGAAACATCAACGGACTCGACCGTTTGTATGAATTCAACGTTCGCGAATTAGTGTTCGTGGGTAACGAGGAATTCGTTCGCTCTATACGTGCTAAGGCACTGCCGATTGTTGAAGAGCTGGCATCATTCATGGACATCGATTGCCAAGTGCAAACGGCTACAGACCCCTTCTTTGCAACTGTTTCTGCTGCCAAAAAGTTCTGGCAGGCCGCGCAAGAAGTGAAAAACGAAATCAAGATCCCTGCTCTCGGCAACGACGGCAGCCAGAAAATGTTGGCCTGTGGATCAATCAATCTTCACGGCAACTTCTTCGGCAAACGCTTTGGCTTCACGTGTGAAAATGGTGAACCCGCTCAAACCGGCTGCGTTGGACTTGGCATTGAACGTTGGGTTCTCGCCGCCTTCACGCAACACGGTTTCGACGAACAACGTTGGCCGGAAGCCGTACGTAAGATTATTTTTGCTTAATATTTTAACTCAGAAAAGGGAACGCGACAAATGCAACTCTATGAATTGATCGGAAAAGTACTCGGTGTAGACCCATCGGAATTGAACGAGGAGTCAAATGCACAAAACACGCCAAAGTGGGATTCATTGCGTCACATTGAAGTGGTGTTCGCCATGGAAAACGCATTTCACGTGCGTTTCACCATGCCTGAAATTTCAGGCCTTCGTAAGTTAGGTGACATTCGTCAGCTGCTTACTGCAAAAAACATTCGATTGAATGATGCGCCTGCTCAACAGAAAATCGCCTGAACTTCAAGCAGATTGAAATCAAACTAAGAACGACGGAATCAAAAGTGACGCTTGGTGCAACAATAAAATTGCTAATTGTAGACGATGATGAGGACGATCTGTATCTCATCAAGGATGCATTGAGCGAAGTGACGCGTACGCGCTACGCGATCACTACGGCATCATCGTCACTCCTCGCCATGGTCGAACTTTCAAAGTCGAGTTTCGACATTATCTTCAGTGATTATCGGCTGGGAGCTGTGACGGGCGTTGACTTCATCAATGGTGTCCGTGCTGCTGGAATTGAAACACCCATCATTTTGTTGACGGGCATTTCTGATGCGATGGTCGACAACGCTGCTCTTGAAGCGGGCTCTTCAGACTTCATTCCAAAGACTGCAATAACCAGTGATGTATTGGATCGTTCTGTCCGTTATGCGATGGCACACGCTGATCGACAACGCGTATTGCAAAGTATTCTGAAGAACACCAAGTCTGGCATTTCTGTCTTGGACGTAAATGGACGCGAAACACTTTCGAACAATCAAATGGCAAATTTTGCTAAGCGGGCGTTCGGTGAAGAGGCGGATGCGAAACAGCAGCTCGTCAAGTTGGCCTACGCGTGTGAGCAAAAAGATATCGTTGTTGGTTCAGTCGTTCTTGAATCCCACATTACCGCTTTGCCTGATGGTGGATCAATTCTCGCTTTCCACGATGTGACCGACCGTGCGAATGACTTGCGTGAGCGGGAATTGGCTGAAGAGCGCATCCGCGCAATTGCCATGCAGGATGGATTGACGGGGCTGCCCAACCGCTTGGCGTTCAATGCGTTCTTGGACAATGCGTTGAAGAATGCAAAACAAGAGGGAACAAAGGTTGCGGTCTTGCTGTTTGACTTTAACAGGTTCAAGGAAGTCAACGATCTTTTCGGTCATGCCGCAGGCGACTATATTTTGCGCCATGCTGCCGCAGCTATACAATCAACGCTCACTGACCGCGAATTCTGCGCGCGATTGGGCGGCGATGAATTTGTGTTGATACAAAACGAAAGCAACGAAAGCGATGCGCTTGATCTTTCGTGCCGCATTGTTAGCAACCTCACTATGTCTTTAAAATGGGAAGAAAAAGTCATCGAAGCCAGCGTCACCCTGGGCGTGGCGTTATACCCTGCACACGGCAAAGACCGTCAAGAGTTATTAGCCAATGCGGACCTCGCGATGTATCGGGGGAAGTCTGAAATTGATCGCTCGATCTGTATTTTTGATGCCGGCATGGACCAGTATATCCGTGATCGACGCAGCCTCGCCCATGACTTGAAGCACGCCATTCAACACGATGAACTCAGTCTTGACTTGCAACCTCAGTTCATGACCGGCACAGGTGAATTGGTGGGCTTTGAAGCGCTTCTGCGCTGGCGCTGCCCAATGCGTGGCTTGGTATCGCCGGCAGAGTTTATTCCTTTGGCAGAAGAAAACGGTTTAATCATTGAAATAGACAAGTGGGTATTGAACAAAGCCTGCAAATTGCTAACGCAATATAGTTGGTTGCCACGTTTGGCTGTCAACGTTTCGGCAAAAGCCATATGTCAACAGCAGATTGTCTCGCAAGTGCAAACAGCGCTTTTTGATATTGGAGTTTCGGCCAGTCGGCTTGAGTTGGAAGTCACTGAAACAGCCCTGATCCACGATTTGAACCGTGCATTGCATAACTTACGTCAAATAAAAGCCCTTGGCATTTCAATAGCTATGGATGATTTTGGAACGGGTTATTCGTCTTTGTCGATGCTGAGTTCATTCCCGTTTGATCGCATAAAAGTCGATGGCTCGTTTATCCAGCAGACAGGAAACAACGAGCGGGCGAATGCAATTTTCAAAGCCGTCGTAGGGTTGGGTTCCGCACTCAGCGTTCCAGTATTGGCCGAGGGCGTTGAAACTGAGCAACAGCTGTTGTTTGCAAAAGAATCAGGATGCGAGGAACTCCAAGGTTTTCATTTTGGACGGCCAATCCCGGAAAGTATGCTTGAATATCTACACAAATCCCTCAACGGTAAGCTAACCTTGCAAACCGTGATGGAGCTGCAAAATCGTCCAAGCTCTGTCGGGGTTTATGCAAACAATAGTAAAACGAAAATTTTGGTCCGCCAATAATTGGACTTTGCCGAAATAGGAGAAGGGACTCTTGCTAGCATCGCAGCAGCAGGACTTCATGACGATCAGGCATACACCAGAGTTTACAGCGGAACTTGAACCTGAGGCGGTCGGACTATTGGCAATCCAATACCCAAGCTGCCTCGTCACGATGAACATCGCCGATTTTTACGCCAAAATTGAGGAATCTGCTTTTTAGATCGAACTGGGAGTGGCTCTAAAGCCGCCGCTTATACCATAGCAGACTTAATGTTTTCACGAAGCTACTGATCGTCGAACAGTGCCGACTTGATCACCGTCATTTCGCTCGGAACTATGACGACGCACCCCATATGAGCTTTTCAAGTATCCATATTAACAGGGAAAAATGGCGCGCCCGACAGGATTGAGCCAGATGATTGATTTCAAGTGATCAGGTTGTCTTGCCTAACAATTTCGATTTTTGATTTTATTGCAACAATGCCATCGCTGTCCGACCGACTGCCGGCCAGTTTAGTTAAATTGCGGCTCATTCGTTCCTCAGCCGTAGGGCTTGTGCCGAAACGCCGCCTGTACGCAGAGCTGAATGAGGCACTGCTTTCAAAACCGCATGCTACCGCGACTTCCAAATGAGACATTGGCGTTTCACATAAGAGCTGACGCGCGCGATCAAGCGAAATATTGCGGTAATAGGTCATGGGTGCTGCCCCTACCTTTTCACTGAACAGGCGTTCGAGCTGGCGCCGCGAGCAGCCGACGGTCTGCGCAATTTTCTCGATATCAAGTCTATCGTCAATCTGGCTTTCCATCAAGGCAATCGCCTGCAGGACAAAGTTGTTGCGGGTACCCGTCCGAAGCACAAGCGAAGCCTGTGGCTCGACCGATGAACGGACTCGTGCGTGCAGGACTTGTGCTGCAACCGTAGCTGCAATCTCCCGCCC
This sequence comes from uncultured Alphaproteobacteria bacterium, assembly GCA_963779145.1. GTDB lineage: Bacteria > Pseudomonadota > Alphaproteobacteria > Rhizobiales > Aestuariivirgaceae > Aestuariivirga. The sequence goes on along the minus strand of CAVZXJ010000040.1, from coordinate 9,163 downwards.
ATGGGTTGCTGAAATGAGATTGAGCATCATGTCAGTGCAAGCCGTTTCACCTGCACAGGTGAGGCGGTTGTGGTCAATCTCGAACAGGTTTTCGGTGACATACACATCTCGAAAAGTCTCTCTCAAGCTTTCGGCCATTTCCCAATGAATGGTTGCTTTGTGGCCATCAAGCAAACCTGCCTCTGCGAGAATTCGAGTGGCGGTGCACAAACCTCCAATTAATGGTGCGCGAACAGATGCGTGGCGCAACCACTTAACCAGTGATTTTGACGATGCTGCTAAAATATCCGCCCCACCAACAACAATCACATTACCATCAAGAGGCACGTCTTGAAGACTTCCAGTCGGGCTCACATCGATACTGCTCGAAGACTGAATTGATTGACCGTCTTCCGAGAACAGTTGCCAGCGATAGTGTGCCTTACCCAAGGCCTGATTGGCATGCCGAAGTGGCTCTATTGCTCCCGCCAAAGCCAGCAAAGAAAATCGAGGTAAGAGGATGAAAGAGAAGATCGCGTTGACGGGTGGAAACCAAAATTGCCTTGCCTCGGCCTTATCATTCATGCCGATTTATCCAGTCAGAACATGAGCACGGGTTTCAGGCCAACTGGCATAAAGTTTTCCGCCATGGGCAATGTCGATGGTTTCCAACTCTCGTTGACCGATTTGCACTTTGAGTTCGGTTCCATCCTTGGCTTCAAGAAACAGCGTGACTGTTGTTCCCATGAATTGTTCAGAGATGAGGTGACACTCAACCACGTTTTGGGTTTTAGGTTTTGATGTTGAAAGTTGCACCAAGTCTGCCGCCACGACAAAGCTCAAGGGGTCACCAGTTTTCGCAACTGATGCGGATGTAGCGGGCACATGGAACAGCCCAAGTGGCGTTTCCACAGCCACACTTGTTGCTGACTTAGATTTGACTTTGCCTTCGAAGATATTGTTGCGGCCCACAAACTCAGCGACGAATTTATTGGCAGGTGCGCGGTAAATATCTTTGCCATTACCAATCTGTGCAATTTCACCTTGCGCCATAATGATGACGCGGTCAGCCATGGCGAAAGCTTCTGATTGACTGTGCGTCACATAAACAAAGGTGATTCCCAATTCCTTTTGCAATTTGGTGAGTACGCTTTGCATGCGGATAACCAAATGTGCATCAAGCGCCGATAAGGGCTCGTCCAACAGCAAGATTTTGGGCTCAGTCACCAACGCCCGTGCCAAAGCCACGCGTTGCCTTTGCCCACCAGATAATTTTGCGACATTGCGTTCAGCAAACTGGCCGATGCCCAGACGCTCCAACCAATCCAGCGCCTTTTTTTTGCGTGTGGCGGCATCCATACCCCGCATCTTGAGACCGAATTCCACATTTTCCCGCGCATTCAAAAATGGAAAAAGTGCGAGCGACTGCCACACCATCGGCGTGTCGCGCTCGTGTGGTTTCACATCATTCATGACGCGGCCTTCAAACCGTATTTCGCCGCCCGTGGGTGCTTCGAGGCCTGCAAGCATACGCAGCGTGGTGGTCTTTCCGCAACCCGAATGGCCCCATGATGGCGAGGAATTCACCAGCGCCAATTTCGAAACTTGTGGGTTTTACAGCAACGAAGTTCTCGAAGCGTTTTTCAACCTTATCGAACACAACCAAGGGCTGGGACATTATGCATTTTCCTCTTTGTTACCCTTGGACAGCATGAGTGTTTGGGCAACGACAATCAGGGCAATAGAGATGACAAAAACAAATGTGCCGATGGCATTGATCTGTGGATCAACATTGCCCTGCAAGATTTCCAGAATGACAACGGGAACAGTTTTGTTAAGGCCCGACACAAACCATGCGACAGCAAATTCATCGAAGGACACAGCAGCCGTGAGACAAAGTGCAGCCACAAGTGATGGCATGGCAAATGGAATGACGACCTCACCCATCGTCCGCCACTCTGACGCCCCCAAATTCCAAGATGCGGCCTCGAGATTTGTATCCATATCGTTGAGGCGAAGTCTGATCACTGCCATTGCGAAGGGGGCACCCAAAACCGTATGTGCGATAATGATGGAGACGACCTGACCTGAAAGCCCGATTTGCGACAACCACGACAACATGGCCAACGCCATGATGATCAAGGGAATGGTGGGGGGCAACATGGCCAAGGCCAAATAGGCCTGCTTGCCAAAAAAGTTGTAGCGATAGTCGGTGTAGGCCGTGCAGAAGCCGATGAAAGTGGAAAGCACCGATGAACATGCGGCAACGAACAAACTGGTCCATGCCGCTTCAATTACTTCGGGCCTTGAGAACACTGTTTGATACCACTTCAACGAAAAGCTGCCCAAGGGAAGGCTTGGGAAACGGTCGGAGTTGAAAGAAAATACAAAGCTCGCGAGGATTGGTGTGAAGATGAAAGCAAAAGCAAGTGCGATGTAAACATAGAGTGCCCATTTCACGGTTTTGTCGGCGGTCATCCTCGCCTCCTGTAAGCTGCGGTCACCGAAGCAAATGCCACTGTCAATAGTGTAAAGATCATGACAACAGCGATCACCGCTGCGCGCGGCCATTGCTGGCCTGACTTTGTTGAATCAACAATCATGATCGATAACGTCGGAGGTTTGGAGCCACCCAGATAATAGGGGCTGACAAAATCCCCGAACGACAAAATGAAACAGAACAAGGCCGCTACAATCAACCCCACCTTGGCCGCAGGAATGATAACAGCGAAAATTGTGCGAAGCGCACTGCAACCCAAATTGTGAGCGGCCTCAATCAGAGACTTGTCGATGCTTGCGAGAGAGATTGTTTGCAGGATGACCACAAGCGGAAAAGACAGCGTCAGATAGCCAATAATAGTTCCTGTGGGCGAGTTGAGTAACGACACAGGACCCAGTCCGAACCATGCGAGGAACGCACTGAGGATACCATTACCTGCCAGCACAACTTGCCATGCATAAATGCGAACGAGGTAACTTGTAAAAAATGGTATCACCAAAAAGAACAGCGCCCAGCGCCGGGCTTTGTCATTAAATTTAAATGCCAAACCGTAAGACACAGGAAAGGCAAGCACGGAGGCAAGCACCGTAGCAGCTATGGCCAACGCCAGCGTATAGCCGTAAGAACTCCAGAAGATGTTCCAGCCCAACATCTTAATCCAATTGTCGAACGCAAAAGCAGGTGTCATGCGATAGTTTTTGACCAACCAAAAACTCATCACGAACAGGAAGCCGAGGGGTACGACAAAAAATAGCGTTTGCCAAATCAGCAAGGGCGCGCGCCAGAACCAAGCGTAGACGTCTCGTTTCTGTGTTGCTGCCATCAAGATGCTCCACGCGCTGAAAAGGTAAGACAAAGCCGCCCCAGTGTTGAGCATAAGGCGGCCTGATGTTTTGCGAAAGGCGTGTTACGAAGCCTTATATTCCGACCAGAAATCGTTCCAGACTTCGAGGCTCTGTTGTGTTGGAACACCGCGATACTTAATGCGGCCTTCCTTGATCAGGGTGATCGGATCATTGGCAGCACCTTCAACTTGGCCTGTGCGTGCAGCTTCTTTTGGGTTCTTGTCATTCAGTGCTTTGCGGCCTGCCTTGGTTACGGCAAAGCCTGGGTAAGCCACCATGCTGGCAGACTTGGCTTGGCCGTCAGGAGAGAGCATGTACTGGATGAACTTCTTGGCGATCTCAGCATTCTTGCTACCTTTGCCAATGGAGTAGGATTCCGTCCATTGGATACCGCCTTCTTTCGGCACGACTGAAGCAACCTTTGCACCGTCACGTTCGAGCACACCGGTGATCCAATCGCCGATGCCAGCCATGGCCAACATTTCACCGTTCTTCAAACCGTTAAAAGTGCCGCCGTAATCGAAGAATCCCCCCACCTGAGGGCGCAAGGATTTGGTGACTTCTTTAACCTTGTCAAAGGCTGCGCCATCGATATCAAACGGCGAAGCATTTCCATTGAGCAAGCTCATCTGGCCCAATGTTGGGAGATGCCAATCAAAGTGGCCAACTTTGCCCTTGATCTCTGGCTTCCAGAAGCACTTATAGCTTTTGGCTTCTTCGGCTGACATGGCGGTTGTGTTGTAGGACACACCAAGATGGCCACAGCGCACCATGGCTGAATAGAGCTTTCCATCTTTCCAGTGGCCGGGGAATTGCTTCCACTCGTCGAAGATGAAATCATCAAACGGATAATCAGCGGCGTTCAGTTCTTCGACGTAACCTGTTTCATTAAGGGCTTGCACGAATTCAGCGTCGGACAGAATGACATCGTAAGTGCCCGGAGGCGATTGGGCTATGAGGGCCAGCATGTTATCGCCGCCGGCATAATATTTCGGCTTGAACTTCACATTATTGGCGGCTTCAAATTCTGCGACCACGTCAGGCTCACCATGGCCGTACCAAGCCAGCATGTTGAGTTCAACGGTTTGTGCCCAAGCGCGGCTTACGAAAGGCATGAATAGTGCGGTTGCCGCGCCATACTTCAAAACATCGCGGCGATTGGGTTTCAAAAGAGTCTTCTTGCTCATGAGTTTATCTCCCTAGCGCGGTTGTTTTCCTGCAGGTTTTGCCGCGCAGACAGCGAAGGTAAACACAATTACAATACCAACAAAAATTGATCCTTCAAATCACATCATGAGTTTCTCTTATGCAACTACAGCGACATTACCCGGACGTTCCAACCTCAAAAAATCCGTTTGTCCAGAATCTTTCAAGGCTTGCATGATGTAATTGACGAGCAAAAGTGCCGCTGTAGAAGCGCCAGTATTCTTGAAAAACATGCCGACATGAATGTCAGCCAGAGGCGGGAACCCATCCTTCTCCGTAAGAACGCGCATACCCCGAGCAAGAGTTCTTTGCGTAAGGGCAGTCACTCCGAAGCCCGATTGCACCGCCTGTTGCAAGCCGTTGATGCCGGGGCTCGAAAACGTGATGCGCCAAGGCTTGCCGATCTGATCTAGGCCTTCAATCATTCTGACGCGGTAGTGACAGCCCTCAGGGTGGGCCGCTATCGGAACCGGCGTGCGTTGATGCGCGTCTGATTCAATACCAACTGTCCACAACGGTCGTTCGGCCCACGTATAAATCAATCCCGGCGGCGGTTGGCCGTCATACATGGCCACAACTACATCTAATTCATCACGCGCAAACAGTGGTAAAAGATCATCACTGATTTCACAGTGGATGGACAACTGCACATCGGGGTGGGCTTTGGTAAAATTGGCCAGTGCAGTTTGAAAAAATGTGATGGCATAGTCGGTTGGAAGCCCCACCCGCAGGCTTCCCGTTGATTCTTTCTTTTGCAAACGCGCTACGATTTCATCATTCATCACCAGCAATTGACGGGCATAGCGGGCTAGGTTTTCACCTTCTTTGGTCAACTTGATGTTGCGTGCTGTGGTGTCCATCAATGGCAAGCCGACCAGCTCTTCCAATTTGCGAATTTGCAGACTGATAGCAGGTTGGGTGCGGCCCAACAGCTGCCCCGCCTTGGTGAAACTGCCAAGGTCAATCACCGCAAGAAAAGTGCGCAAGACATCCGTTGGCAGATTGATTGCAACCATCACCTTCACCAAAGCGAAACTTATGTTGGAATAACTTAAATGAATTTCACATATCAAAGCAACCCTCTTAGCCTTTCCACAAAAGATATAATTGCGGGAGGCAAGCATGACCGAACAGCGGCCCTTTGCGGCAGAAATGCCGTGGCCTGATTTTCATGCAAAGGTGAAAGACGGAAACACACCAATCCTCATTCCTTTGGGCTCGATGGAGCAACATGGCCACCACATGCCGTTGCATGTTGACGTGTTGCTGCCAACCGAGTTTGCGCGGCGCGTGGCCCAACGCATTGGCGGCTTGGTCGCACCATCATTTACTTATGGGTACAAATCTCAACAGAAATGTGGTGGTGGCAACCATATGCCCGGCACGGTCAGCCTAGAAGGGCAAACCTTGGTGCATCAATTGCGCGACGTGATCAAGGAATTCGCACGCCATGGTGGGCGTAACTTTGCCATCGTCAATGGCCATTATGAGAATTCTTGGTTCATCAATGAAGCGGTTGACATTGCACTTCGTGAACTGCGCTGGGACGACATTAAAAATGTGAAGGTCGTGGTTTTGTCCTATTGGGATTTCGTCAACGACGAAACGATTGCCAAGATTTACCCAGACGGCTTTCCCGGCTGGGCCGTTGAACATGGCGGAGTGCTTGAGACGTCTTTGATGTTGTCGCTTTACCCGGATCTGGTTCAGCTGGAACGTGCAATTGACCATCCGGCGGCAACATTCCCACCCTATGATGTTTACCCGGTAAAAACCGAGTGGACACCCGCCAGCGGCACGTTGTCTTCACCCAAACAAGCATCGCGCGAAAAAGGCGACCTGATGCTGTCAGTCTGTACCGATGGCATTGTGACGGCGCTGCAAACAGAATTTTCCATCGATACAACAAGGAGCAATACACGATGAGCATGAGCAGAGAACGCCTGCAAGACTACCAGGGCAATGGCGTGCAAGTAAAACCAACGTTTTCTGCAAAGGAAATGAAGCGCCGACAAGACAATATCCGCCGGCACATGACCGAGCACAAGGTTGATGCCGCACTTTTCACGTCTTACCATAACATCTGCTATTATTCTGATTTCATGTTCTGCTATTTTGGCCGTCGTTATGGTCTCTTGGTGGACCACAAAGGCTGCACGTCGATCTCCGCAGGTATTGATGGCGGTCAACCTTGGCGTCGCACATTCGGTGGTAAAAACGTCACTTATACCGATTGGCAGAAGGACAATTATTTCCATGCTGTGCGCGGCCTCACCAAGGGTGTGAAGCGTTTGGGCATTGAGTTTGATCACATCAATCTCGACACCATGGAATTGTTGAAGTCTGAGTTCCCCAATATGGAGTTCGTCGACATTGCACAACCAGCCATGCGCCAGCGCATGATCAAGTCTGCTGAGGAAATTGAACACATCACCAAGATGACGCGCATTGCTGATATTGGCGGTGCGGCCTGTTGTGAAGCAGCCCTTGTTGGCGTAGGCGAGCATGAAGTGGCGTTGCATTCTACCTCAACGATGGTGAAAGAAATCGCCCGCATCTGGCCTGAAGGTGAACTGATGGACACTTGGACTTGGTTCCAGTCCGGTATCAACACCGATGGCGCGCATAATCCTGTGACATCACGCAAACTGGAACGTGGTGATATTTTGAGCCTCAACTGCTTTCCGATGGTGGCAGGCTATTACGTCGCTTTGGAACGCACATTGTTCTGTGAAACCGCAACCGATGAAAATTTACGCTTGTGGGATATCAACATTGAAGTTCACGAGCGCGGCATTGAACTGTTGAAGCCCGGCAACAAGTGCTCTGATGTGGCTAAAGAATTGAACGACATTTATGAGGGGCATCAGCTGCTGAAGTATCGTTCGTTCGGTTATGGCCACAGCTTCGGTGTGCTCTGCCACTATTATGGTCGTGAAGCTGGACTTGAACTGCGCGAAGATTGCCACACGGTGCTTGAGCCTGGCATGGTCGTGTCTATGGAGCCGATGATCACGATTCCAAACCATCTGGCTGGAGCTGGCGGATATCGCGAGCACGATATTCTTGTGATCACCGAAGATGGCAACCGCAACATTACGCATCATCCCTATGGTCCAGAAAAGATGATAATCCGGAAATAATTTTTAAAATCACACGACACTCCACTGCCCGGCCGATACGGTCGGGCTTTTTATGTGACGATTGCAATTCGTTGGGCAAATTGACAATATCGTGTTTTGAAAACTCACACTGGAATTGCAGCATGCTGACCGACATCGACAAGCGTTTTCTAAAATTGGCCTATGATGAAGCCAAGGCGGGCTTTGATGAAGGTGGTTGTCCGATAGGGTCCGTATTGGCGCGCGGCGACGTGTTGGTCTCTCAAGGCCGCAATCAACGTGTTCAAGGTGGTGACCCAATTGCTCATGGTGAAATGGATGCGTTGCGTAAAGCGGGACGCCAGAAAACTTATCGTGACACGACACTCTATACGTCACTTAGCCCCTGCATGATGTGCACAGGAACAATCATACAATTCGGCATTCCCCGTGTTGTTGTAGGTGAAAACACGACATTTGGCGGCAACGAGGAATTCCTGCGCTCCCGCGGCGTCGAAGTGGTCGTTGCCAATGATGCGGATTGCATCACGCTGATGACGCGCTTTATCGAAGAAAAACCAGAGCTTTGGGCAGAGGATATTGCTGAAGAGTGATCAAAACCTATTGCTTGTCGTTTTCGATCGATCAAGCAAAAACGGGAAGTGAAAGATTGAATGTGACGGCTGCTGCGCGGAGCAGAAACGCTGCAAGGAAACCAGCGACAAGTGCGGGGTTCTTGGATGCTGTAACAGAACAAAGACTGAAGCGCCTAAACACAATCCTCGGGGATATGTCTGAAAGGCCAGGTGCTGCGAACGGTCTGCTCAAAGCACTTCGCGTACTGCTGCGGCACGCCGTCGACATGGGATTGATCCATGACAATCCCGCGCGGAATGTTCGCAAGCTTCCAGTCCGCACCGAGGGCTTCCATTCTTGGACTGAAAATGACGTCGAGATGTTTGAGGTGGCACATCGACCAGGAACGCGTGCACATCTTGCTTTGGCGTTGTTGCTTTACACTGGCCAACGCCGCAGCGACGTTGTGCGCATGGGCTGGTAGCATATTGATGGTAGCCTTTTGAATGTGACGCAGGACAAGACAGGCGCTTTTCTCAAGGTGCCTATGCATCCAAAGCTTGTTGCGGCGATCAAGAATATGCCCCGCACAAATTTTACCTTTCTTCTGACGGAAGCTGGCGCGCCTTTCTCGGCGGCAGGGTTTGGCAATTGGTTCCGCGGCCGTTGCAATGAGGCTGGATTGCCACATTGTTCCGCACATGGGTTGCGCAAGGCTTGTGCAACACGGCTTGCGAATGCCGGATGCACGCCCGAGCAGATCAAATCCATCACTGGTCATAAGACGCTGAGCGAAGTTGCACGCTACACCAAGGCAGCTGATCAAGAGCGCAACGCCAAGCAAGCGATGACAAATCTATTGCGGTCAGAAAGTGAACAAGCGTGTCCAACCTTAGGCCAAGGTTGGACACAGAATGAAAATAATCCAACGAAATCAAATGATTTTTTAGAAGATG
>CAVZXJ010000039.1:0-15000 GCA_963779145.1 uncultured Alphaproteobacteria bacterium | reverse complement strand
CACGTTCGGATCAATTGAAGTTCGCGGGTGTGAAAGAATTTTTCTAACGACGGCATAATTTTCGTCATTAAAATGCAGATCATTCGAACTGCGAGCAGAACGCGTGCCTTCGTGTGCGTCTTTTTCAAACACTGAAAGTGTTGAAGCAACTGCTTCGCGGGGAAAGCCGAGATATAAAAACAACTGCGCAATAGTTTCCTCGCGCTTTGCAATCAGCTCATTGTAACGCAGCGGATATAGTTTCACGCCACCATCCCGCGCATCATTGAAGTGTTGCATCTGCGTGGCCCATGCCACGGCAGAAAGCGCATCAAAACGCAGCACATCAGCATCAAAATCAAGAATGTCTTGGAGATAGGTTTCTGCCATGCCACCAGACAGCAATCGCCAAAGCAGGGAACGCTGGTCTTTCGCAACAACCATGCCCGTTCCATATTTTTGCACGAAATGATAAGCCGAATTGGTCCAAGCCAGTGCGTCGCGATAAAGAAACAGGTTCTTGCTATTCGGCTGCGCCGCACTCAACAATTTAATTTGTGTTGTGGACTGACTGAAATGTTTGATGACAATGCGATCAGCTGATTCCGCTCCTGGGAATCGCGCCAAGAGCCGCAACGCTCCGCGCGCCAATTTTAATTTCAATGATTCGTCTAGGCCTCCACTGTTTAAAGCCAAGGCATTGAATGTAATTGGCTCTGAAACACACCACACCTGAGGCACACGATTGAAGACATGGTGCAGCAAAGTTGAACCACAATGGCCTGTGCTAAAAAATTGCACGAGATTCTGAATGTCCGACAAATCTTCTGTGATCGCCAGAAATTCATCAAACCCTACGAGGGCGACATGAGACGCCCGCTCAAATTGCGCGTTATAGACAAATGGTGCTTGCGAAAGATCGGTACCAGCAGGCGTGTGCAAGAACACGGCAATGTCGCGCTTAAAATCAAAGGTGAAAAGACTCCACCCTTCACCGAGCACAATCGCTTCGGCGGCAATCGTTTGGCCTGGGCCGCAAGTAAAACTGCGATCAACATCAAATTCAACAATTCGCGTCCACACCCGCGAAAGGATTTCACGTATCTCAGCCACGCTTTTTAACTTTCAGAGAATCAGATTTCAAAAATCCAAGTTTCACTTGCACGTTCTTCGGCAGGCTTTCAGCGCAAAGACCATGACTAGCTTTCAAATAGTCTTTCAAAGCTGCATCATCCATTGAGGAATCATCAACACGCTGTATCCACGTCATGCCGCGCGAGGCCAAGTAAGGCGCTGGACGCAATCCCTTCTGCTCTTTCAAGATGTCGTAGCTCATGGGCGAGACTTTGAACGTCACCAAATTGCCCGACGTTTCCGGCCAGCAAATGGCAAACATCTTGCCTTTCAGCCCTCCGACTTTCCATACATGAGCACCACCCCACTGCACGACAGACGCAGTGTGGGGCAGCGATTCGCAAAATTGATTGAAGAGTTTAAGGTTCACAGTGGAATCAAATTACCACGAAACTCAGTGGGGCACATGGCAAACTGCTTCAATATTATTGCCATCGAGATCCAGAACAAAGCCGCCAAAATAATGTTCATGATAATGTGGCCGTGGACCAGGTTTGCCATTATCAGTGGCACCTGCGGCCATGGCAGCCGCATAAAATGCTTCAACTTCACCATGGCTACGCGCCACAAAAGCCACATGAACATTTGTGTTTTTGTGCTCCACCTCACCAATCCAAAATTGTGGCTGTTCAACTCCAAAACCACACACACCGCGCCCACCTGTGTGTTCAAGAGGAATTTCCATGAGCATTTTCACGCCCAAGGGCGCCAATGCTTTTTCATAGAAGGCCTTTGCAGCGGCGTAATCTGTGACGGGGAAACTGACGTGATCTAACATATCTTTGCTCCTGTGCTGTGCGTGTGTTTGACAATGCAGAAACAGTAGCAGACAGTTTTGACAGGACGTGGCAGCAGCAAAAAATGTCAGCGCTTGTGCGGCTACTCACGCAAAGTCAAAAGAGATCACTGCAATTCAATGCACCGTCGTCACCAAAGGTGTCGGCACACGTCCCGGCACCGCTCCATTGAACACCAGCACACCTGCCTTCACATCAACATCAACTGAATCGCCATCTTTCACCCGGCCTGACAATATTTCCTCTGCCAGCGGATCTTGAATCATCTTCTGAATCACGCGTTTCAGTGGCCGCGCACCATAGGCAGGGTCATAGCCCTTTTCTGCCAACAATACTTTTGCATCGTCGGACAATTGCACCGTAATCTTCCGTTCACTGAGCAATTTGGTCAAGCGTTCCAATTGTATGTCAACAATCGAACCCATGTGCTGGCGCATCAAACGGTGGAATAGAATAATGTCATCAACACGGTTCAAGAATTCAGGCCGGAAAGACTGCTTCACAACATCCATCACCTGATCTTTGACAACATCCACATCTTGGCCATCAGGCAAGTTGACAAGGTATTCAGAACCCATGTTCGATGTCATAATGATCAACGTGTTCTTGAAATCGACTGTGCGCCCTTGTCCGTCGGTCAAACGGCCATCATCAAGAACTTGCAGCAACACGTTGAACACATCCGGGTGCGCCTTTTCAATTTCATCGAACAACACAACTTGATAAGGCCTGCGCCGCACGGCTTCCGTCAATGCACCACCTTCATCATAACCAACATAACCGGGAGGTGCGCCGATCAAACGCGACACCGCATGCTTTTCCATATACTCCGACATGTCGATGCGCAGCAGTGCATGTTCGTCATCGAACAGAAAACCCGCCAAGGCCTTAGTCAATTCCGTTTTGCCCACACCTGTGGGACCGAGGAACATAAATGAGCCGATAGGTCGATTGGGGTCTTGCAAACCCGCACGCGCGCGCCTTACCGCGGTAGAAACGGCAATCACTGCATCTTCTTGCCCAACCACACGGCGCTGCAATTCAGCTTCCATATGCAATAGTTTTTCGCGCTCGCCCTCAAGCATCTTGTCCACTTGAATGCCGGTCCAGCGCGAAACCACCTGCGCCACATGGGATTCAGTCACAGCTTCTTCCACCATTTTGGTGCCATCGGCAGCTTCAGCAACTGCGAGCTTTTTTTCAAGCTCGGGAATGCGGCCATAGGTCAACTCACCCGCCTTGGCAAAATCGCCCTTGCGTTGGGCCATTTCCAAATCATGGCGCGCGGCCTCCAACTCCTCCTTGAGTTTGGAAGCACCCGCCAGCTTTTCTTTTTCAGCCTGCCAGTTGCGCGTCATCACGGCGGATTTTTCTTCCGTTTCCGTCAGTTCCTTTTGCAGCCTTTCCAAACGGTCTTTAGACGCCGCATCAGATTCCTTTTTCAAAGCTTCACGTTCAATCTGCAACTGCATGATGCGGCGATCAAGTTCGTCCAATTCTTCTGGTTTGGAGTCAACTTGCATCCGCAAACGCGAACCTGCCTCGTCCATCAAATCGATAGCCTTGTCGGGCAGAAAGCGATCAGAAATATAACGGTTCGACAATGTAGCCGCCGCAACAATGGCAGCGTCCGTAATGCGCACGCCATGGTGCAATTCATATTTTTCTTTAATGCCGCGCAAAATGGAAATTGTATCTTCCACCGTCGGTTCATTCACAAACACAGGCTGGAAGCGCCGCGCCAAAGCCGCATCTTTTTCAACATGCTTGCGATATTCATCCAACGTCGTTGCACCCACACAATGCAATTCCCCCCGCGCCAGTGCGGGCTTCAAAAGGTTGGACGCATCCATCGCCCCATCGGCTTTGCCAGCGCCAACAAGTGTGTGCATTTCGTCGATGAACAAAATAATACCACCATCTGACGACGTAACTTCCGAAAGCACAGCCTTCAAACGTTCCTCAAATTCACCACGGAATTTAGCCCCCGCAATCAAAGCGCCCATGTCGAGCGAAAGTAATTTCTTGTCTTTCAAACTTTCAGGCACATCGCCTTTGACAATGCGCAACGCCAAGCCTTCGGCAATGGCTGTTTTGCCAACACCGGGTTCACCAATCAAAACCGGATTGTTTTTCGTGCGCCGCGACAACACCTGCATCGTCCGGCGAATTTCTTCATCACGGCCAATGACAGGGTCAAGCTTGCCTTCAGTCGCTGCCGCCGTCAGGTCACGCGCATACTTCTTCAAAGCATCATAAGTATTTTCGGCAGATGCGGAATCAGCCGTCCGCCCTTTGCGAATATCATTGATGGCGGCGTTTAAGCCTTGCGGGGTAACACCAGCGTTTTTCAACGCCGTTGCCGCTTCACTTTTTTCCATGGAAAGCGCCTGCAACAACCGTTCAGCCGTCACAAAACTATCACCCGATTTTGTCGCTAATTTCTGCGCGGCATCAAACACCCGTGCCAATTCTGGGGCCAAATAGACCTGCCCCGCACCACCACCTGAAACTTTGGGGAGTTTGCGCAAAGCCGCTTCCGTATCAGCCAAAGCCAATACCGGATTTCCGCCCGCCGCTTTGATCAGGTTGGACGCCAAGCCCTCCTCATCATCAAGCAAGACCTTGAGAACATGCTCAGTCGTAAAGCGTTGGTGCCCCTCACGCAGCGCAAGTGCTTGCGCCGACTGTAAAAAGCCTTTTGATCTCTCCGTGTATTTTTCAAAATCCATCATACAACCTCATTCGAACTGTGAACAGGATGTAGGAATGAAAATCCAGCTTACAAGAGGGGTCAGTCGCCCTGCGGCACTTCTTCCACTGGTGCCACGGCTCGTGGTTTGCGACCCCGTGGACGCGGCGCTGGCGCTTCATCTGGTGTTTCGCTGGCAACAACCGGAGTTGGCCGGGTCAAAAATGAAGGGGCTTCCCAATTGCTGCTGTCGGTCTCCGCAACCTCACGCTGTTGCACCACAACAGCCTCTTCAGCTGGACGCTCAACGCGCTCTTGCCGCTCTCCGCCTTCATTTTGGCCCTCTGGTTGATTGCCATTAGGCTGACCTTCTTGATTATAGCGGTCATTGCGGCGCGGCCAGCGTTGCTTGAAATTGCGGTTATTACCGCCTTCGCGATTGTTATTATACTGGCGGTCGTTGCGGTTGTTGTTCTGGCGGTTCTGGTAACCTTGATTTTCACCCTCGGCCTGGCCTTCGCCCGCTTCAGCTGAAACAGCGCCTTCACCACCTTCAGCAGATTCGCCGCCTTCGGCTGATTCACTGCTTTGAGCATCAGAAACCTGCTCATTGCCGTCTTCATCATATTCTTCTTCGGCTGAGCGGCGCGAGAACTGAATGGGTTGCCCAACTGGCTGGGCAGCGAGCCACACACGGTAATAATGATCCGCGAATTGATAATACCCTTCAGCCGCAACATTATCGCCCGAGCTTTGCGCGTCGCGCGCCAATTGCATGTATTTCTCAGCAATGGTTTGCGCAGTACCGCGCAATTTGACGTCCGGACCATTGGAATCATAAACACGATTTGCACCGCTGCCACCGGGTTGCCCACCACCACCGCCACCAGGACGACGATTGCGGTTGCGGTTGTTGCGGTTCTTATTGTTGTTATTGTTGTTATATTGTCCGGGTCTCATGGAAATCCACTTATCACTATAAGGCGCAACCAACCTATCCGGCCTTTGATGGGGCCGAACCGCCGTTGCGGTGTTACGATTAAAAGCCGTGAAGAAGCTTGTTCAGTTTATCTGTCCTGGTTTCTGTTCCACCCAGCATTTTCCCCCGATTGTGAGGGTGAAGCCGTCTTCTGATTTGCAAACCAAATGCCCAACTGAGGCACTGAATATTTCACAAATTGCAGGGGTAACAAGGAACGCTATAGCCTATGACAACCCGATTCCAAAGCGAAATTTTCACAGTATTTATGCGCTCAGCTGGAAGGCCAAACAGCGGATGTGGCCGCCTAAATCTTTGGCCTGCGCTATTAACTCAAACCCTTGGGCTGCAAAAATCTGCGCCCACGTCAGCGGCTTGCCCAGCCCCTATCTCGACAGCGATTGAACCAGCAATATTCAAAAAAGCACCCGCGCTTTGCGCGATTTCACGATAGCACAGCAGCCCGTCTTCGCCCCCAACCAATGCCAGATGAGGATCATGGTCTTTGACTTCAACGTCCAACCCTGAAATTTCAACTGCTGGAATATAGGGGGGATTCGATACGATGAGATCAAACATCCCCTCAACATTGAAAAACCAATGGCTTTCAATGAAAGTCAACCGATCATCAACACCCAGCGTCTTGGCATTTTCCCGCGCAACGGCAAGGGCTGCGGGAGAAACATCAACAGCTTGACCACTTGCGCGTTTTCGTTCGGCCAAAAGTGTCACGGCCAAAATTCCACTACCCGTACCCAAATCAAGAATCCGACAGTCACGATCCTTCGGCATTAACTTCAAGCACACATCGACAATTGTTTCCGTATCGGCACGCGGGTCCAACACATCGGGCGTCACCTTAAAATTGCGCCCATAAAATTCCCGTGCGCCCAAAATGCGCGTCACCGGTTCATAGGCCGCCCGCCGCGCCACCAATCCATCAAACCGAGTGGCAACCTCATGATCAATCAAGCGATCAGGTTCAGCAATCACATCAGCGTGGTTCAGACCTGTGACATGCTGCAACAACAACCGTGCATCAAGGCTCGGTGTTTCCGTATCGGCAAGCTGCACACGCGCCCGTGCAAGCAGCGCCTTAACTGTTGGCATCCTGCTCAGCCATCAAACTTGCCTGATGTTCCGTAACCAAAGCCTGCACCACCTCTTCCAAGGCCGGGCCTTCAATAATCTCCGGCAACTTATAAAGGGTCAAATTGATCCGATGATCCGTCAATCGCCCTTGCGGGAAATTGTAGGTGCGAATGCGTTCCGAACGATCGCCGGAGCCGACTTGACCTTTGCGTGCGGCTGAACGTTCCGCATCAAGTTTCGAGCGTTCCATTTCATAAAGTTTGGCCCGCAACAATTTCAGCGCCGTATTTTTATTTTTGAGTTGCGACTTTTCCGTTTGCTGCGCCACGGCAATGCCTGTTGGAATATGCGTGACACGCACCGCTGAGTCAGTTGTGTTCACCGATTGCCCGCCGGGGCCCGACGAGCGATAAACGTCAAAGCGCAAATCCTTGTCTTCAAGTTTAATGTCAACTTCCTCAGCTTCCGGCAATACGGCAACAGTCGCAGCTGAAGTGTGAATGCGCCCTTGTGTTTCCGTGGCGGGAACCCGCTGCACGCGGTGCACGCCGGATTCAAATTTCATCAGCGCGTAAACCCCTGCCCCATAAATATTGGCAATCGCCTCTTTATAGCCGCCATGCTCGCCATCGCTGGAGGAGATAATTTCAACGCGCCAATTTTTCGACGCCGCATAGCGCTGATACATGCGGAACAAATCGCCTGCAAAAATCGCCGCTTCATCGCCGCCCGTGCCAGCGCGCACTTCCAAAATGACGTTGCGCGCGTCGGCTGCATCTTTCGGCAGCAACAGAATGCGTAAGTCTTTTTCCATCTCGGAGATTTTATCGTGCAAGGACGGGCTTTTCGGCCGCCGCCATGTCGGCCAAGTCGCCGCCTGCCGCAATCATGTCTTCAAGATCGGCAAACTCGATATAGGCTGATCGCAACGCCATCGCCATTTTGGCCGTGGGTTCAAGTTCAGCATAGTCTTTCGACAAACGCACAAAGGTCTCGCCCCCCGCACCGGAGGCAAGTTCATGCTCAACCGAGGCAAAGCGTTTGAGAATACTATCGATTTTATCAGGAGAAATGGCAGCCATGGCGGCAGGCTTTAACAAAGCCACGCCGCCTTGGCAAAATGAAAGCGATTAGCCCTTATCGGACAGTTTTTTCACATCCAGCGATTCAGCCGCCAAAACCGAGCCGGGTTGTCCCAACACGCCTTTTTCAACGCCGTCGATCATGTAGGTAATCGCACCGCCGTCTTGAACTGTGGCCACCAAACCGGGCTTATTGGGAACGCGGAACGTATCGCCCTTGTTCAACAATTGCGTGGCCACACGGTTGCCCTTGCCATCTTCAATCAACAACCAGATGTCACGATTGGCTTTCAGAATGAGGCGCACTTTTTCGTCTGGTGAACCAAACACGCGGCCTTGCGGCTGGGCAGAAGCCATTTGCGTTGGTGCCGCTTCATCTTTGGCACCCGCAACATTTTCTTGAATGAAGGCACCAAGCACATCTTCACTCAATTCCGGTGGAGCGGCAATAATCGGTGGTTCATTGCTTTCAACCGTGGCCAAAACATTGCCATCCATCGGTGTTTCGGACACTTTAATGTCCGCTGCATCAAGGCCCGTTGAGGCCGTTGGCATGGGGTCGGCTTCTTCCAAGGATGCAACTTGTTCTTGGGGTTGGCTGGGTGATGAGCCCGGCACCAACATCCACGTTACACTTGAAAACACAACAAAGGCCGCAAGAACCGAAGCAACGATACCCCCATTGCCCGACGGCATGTTCGGCAATTTTGGCATATTGGGCAAGTTCGGCCATTTGGCCATGGCCGCCATTGACGGCAGCTTCATATTGATCGACGGCAATTTCACGAATTTGCCAAACGGCAAAACCTTGGCCGATGACAAAGGTGCCGGATTGGCCGGATGGCGGCGAGGTGCCACCTGCGGCGCTGGCAGGAATGAAACATAATGATGCAGCAATGGTTCCGGCTCAAAATCCAGAAAATTCGCGTAAGCCGCAATCATTTCCAAAGCCTCGGCCCGCGATGGCATATTGGTCATGTTGCCAAGTTCAATGGCTTCAAGGTGATAGGGGTGAATGCCAACAATCCCGCTGGCCTGTTCCAACGACAGCCCACGGTCTTCGCGTTCCCGCATCAAAAACCAACCGGCTTCACCGGCAGGGTCCATAATACCATCAGGCTTTGGACGATCAGCACCCATATTCAATTCAGGCAAACGCGGAGCAACTCTATTCTCATTCATGACTCAAACCACCTACGAGCGGCTAAGCAACGGCTTAACCTTTGAAAACCAAATTTAACCATGACGTAGAATGGTGAATGTTAGACTAACGCGGGGGAAGGATTTGGGGGAAGCGCAACCCATTGATTTCCTTGAATAGGAAAATAACACTTGACACCGCGCGGCGGGTCGGCTAGAAACTGCAATACTCCAGAAAACCATCCCAACAAGTCTCGGGCAAGTGTCGTTATGTGCGACATCCCACGGAGACGACGTGGAGCAGGGATTTGGGTTCGAGGCAATCAAAAGAGCCCCAATAAGCCGTCATTCCCGCGCAGGCGGGAATCCAGGCTTTCATCAAGCGAGAACGTAGAAAGTCTGGATCCCCGCTTACGCGGGGATGACGTGGTGTGCGGAGTCGAGTAAAGGATACTTACCATTCCGAAAAACTCACGACCTACGATCCAGTGGTTGCCCTTGTCGATGACACCGAAATCGCATTCTTTATGGCGGATGCATTGGGACAGGTGACGCATCCTACATCGCAAAATGCGTCGGCGTCGTCGCGAGAGCGAAAGGCATGGCGGCATTGCAGATGAAACGGGATTATCGCGAGAACAACTCTATCGCTCCTTCAGCGAAGACGGAAATCCAACTTTGAAGTCAACACTGGCTGTGATGAAGGCACTTGGGATTGAATTGACGGCGAAAGTTCCAGATGCGGCTTAACTGATGTTCTATGAATCTTTGCAATACGCGCTATCACTATGATCAATTCAACTTGTCATTGGAAAATAAATTGAAATATGAAGTTTGACACGACCATAAGTACCGAGTTGTGGAAACCTTTACATGCTCCAAACAAACTTTCTGTAGTATCTGGAATGCTTGCACTGTTTCTTTTGTCGAGTTTTGGCAGCTTGTTCTTTTAGATTACTCTGTCGAAACACGTAGCTAACGCCGATTAACTCAAGGCTTGTGCTAAGTGTTTTGGTGATTTCAAAACATCATAACCATGCCAGAATCAGCGAAATTGCTATTGCTCCAATTATACCAACAACAAATAACCAAAACGCTTTTCCTCGATTGAACCAATTTTTGAATTTCAGACCAATCCAATACAATCGCTTGGTTAAGCGTTGCTTTAGTGACTTTTGGACATCTGGTTCTGAATTATTTTTATTCAAGAAATATAACCCTAACTACTACTTCCGCATTGCTTCGAAAGTCAAATATTGAGATCGCTTTCAATTCTTCAAAGTCTGCTGTTTCAATTACGGTACTTGTAGTGCGAAGTTGTACTTGTGGCTTTCATTTGAGTCAACCATACGCATCAAATCACTATCAACTTTTGTCAAGTTCTGAGAAGTAACATGAAGCAGTCCACTTTATTCACTATCCACGGCCCCTCACAACACCACGCCATTCCGCCCCGCAAATTCCATCAAATCCCCGCGCAGTGAATGCGCCGGACTTCGCAGCAGCGGCTCCATAAACGCCCACAGTTTTTTCTGATCCAGCGTGCGGATCATCGATTTGACTGGGCCGATGCCTGAGGGCACCATGCTCATGGAGGTCATGCCGATGCCGACGAGGCCCATGGCTTCGAGGGGGCGGCCGCCGAGTTCGCCGCAGAGCGTGACTTTTTTGTTATGCTGCTGGCCCTTTTCCACGATCATGCGCATGGCGCTTAATGCGGATGGACTCAATGGATCATAGCGGCCTGACAGTTTTGGATTTTGTCGGTCGGATGCGAACAGGAATTGCACAAGGTCATTGGAGCCAATCGAGGCAAAATCCACAATCGGCAACAATTGATCAAGCTGCCAGATCAAGGACGGGATTTCGATCATCACGCCGATTTCCAGCGATTTGGGCAACAGATGCCCGCGTGCTGCAAGATAGGCCTTCTCTTTAATAACGGCCGCTTTCGCCATGACGAATTCCGACACGTCGGCAATCATCGGGAACATGACTTTCATGTCGTGGCCAGCACCCGCCATTAACATGGCGCGGACTTGCAGGCGAAGCAGCCCTGGCCGCTCCATCGACATGCGAATGGAGCGCCACCCCATGGCTGGGTTTTCTTCCTTCGGCTGGCGCAGGTAGGGCAGAATTTTATCGGCACCAATGTCAAGCGTGCGGAACACGATGGGCTTGCCCTGTGCTTGCTCGATCACTTGGGCGTAGTGTTTGATCTGGGATGTGAGGCGCGGGAAACGTTGCGCCAACATGAACTGCAATTCCGTGCGATAGAGCCCCACACCATCGGCACCGGACTCGTGCAAATGCGGCATATCAACAATGAGGCCCGCATTGATGTTGAGGCTGATGGTGATACCATCCTTCGTCACCGAAGGCAGGTCTTTCAGTTCGGCAAAACGCGCTTGCTTCTTGGCGTAAAAGCGCACCTTTTCGGCATAGGCTTTTTGCAGGTCAGATGAAGGCCGCACAAAAATTTCGCCCGTTGAGCCATCAACGATGATTTCATCATCAGGGTCGATGAGATCGACAATGCCGTTGGCTTGCCCAATGGCCGGAATGCCAAGGGCGCGGGCCACAATGGCCACATGGCTGGTTTTTCCAGCCTCTTCCAAAATCACGCCACGCAATTTGGTGCGGTCATAATCCAACAGTTCCGCTGGCCCCATGTTGCGGGCAACAACAATTGCATTGTTCGGCAAGTCGGTGCGCGATGCCGTGGCGACGGCACCTGTCAAAATCCGCAACAAGCGGTTCGACAAGTCGTCGAGGTCATGCATGCGCTCACGCAGATATGGATCCTGCATACGCTGCATGCGCGCGCGATTATCGTTTTGCACCCGTTCAACCGCCGCTTCCGCCGTGAGGCCGGAATGCACGGCTTCCTTCAAGCGGTTTACCCAGCCCTTGTCATGGGCAAACATGCGGATGGTTTCGAGCACGTCGGAATAATCATTCGATGGGCCGGCATCACTGTCATCCAGCAACTCGTCAACCTGCGCCCGCAATTGATCCACAGCGGCGGTGAGGCGTTTTTCTTCTTCTGGAATATTTTCAGCGATGAGGTTGTGAATTTCAACGCGCGGCTCGTGCAGCACCACTTGGCCAAGGGCAATGCCTTCCGCCAAGCTATCAGCTGAAATGTGATGACTGCGAATATGGGCCACGTCGATGGCCACTTCGCGCGCAACTTCTTTCAGTTCACCCGACGCAATAATTTCCGCCAGCACCATGGCCGTGGTTTGCAGCGCTTCTTCTTCTTCCTCCGAATAATGGCGTTGCGTGCGGTTCTGTACAACCAGAACACCGATGACAGAGCCACCGCGCATAATCGGCACACCGAGGAAGGATTGATAAATCTCTTCGCCCGTTTCAGGCAGATATTTGAACGAGGGGTGATGTTGCGCGTCGGAGAGGTTAAGGCCAATGGCTTCTTCCGCAATCAAACCCACCAAGCCTTCGCCGGATTTCAAAACCGATTTATGAACGGCTTCGGCTTTCAAACCTTCGGTGGCGTAAAGTTCCAACACTTGGCCGGCCCGCATCACATAGATGGAGCACACTTCCGCCACCATATTGGCGGCGATCAATCCAACGATTTTATCGAGTTTTGCCTGGGCCGTCTCCGGCTCCGCCATCACCTGCCGGAGCCTTCTGAGGAGGACACGCGGGCCAAGTGCGAGGCTTGCCATTGCGAATCCCTTAGGGTGTAACTTTCCTCGCCCGCTTGCGGGAGAGGTGGCGAAGCGTCAGCGACGCCGGAGAGGGTAAGTCACAAAGTGCAGCACCCAGCCCCTCACCGTCTCGCGCCAATTGGCGCGATCCACCTCTCCCGCATGCGGGAGAGGAAAGGTGAAAGCGAGCGACCCAGTTCATATCTACTTCTTGTCCAATCCGTAAGCCGTATGCAAGGCCCGAACTGCCAATTCTGTGTAGGCCTCATCAATCAACACAGACACTTTAATTTCAGACGTCGTGATGGCTTGAATGTTGATGCCCTTGTCGGCCAGCGACGAGAACATCTTGGCGGCAACACCCGCATGGCTGCGCATGCCAATGCCAACGACTGACACTTTCGCCACATCAGCTGAATGCATCACATCGGTGAATTCAACCTTGTCCTTCAGGCCGTTGATAATCTCAATGGCTTTGCGCAAGTCTTTGCGGGCCAGCGTGAAAGTAATATCGGCGAATGAACCATCGGCAGAGACGTTCTGCACAATCATATCAACGGAAATATCTTGCTCGGCCAACGGCCCAAAGATAGCGGCAGAAACGCCGGGCTTATCTTTCACATGGCGGATCGAAACTTTCGCTTCATCGCGCGAATAGGCAATTCCACTGACAACGTGCTGTTCCACGATTTTGTCCTCTTCACATACAATTGTACCGGGGCCCGTACCGTCGGGCTTATTCTGATTGGGTGAGTCGGGCGACTCGAATGACGATCGCACCTGCAACGGCACTTTCTTCACCATGGCCAATTCAACCGAGCGCGGTTGCAACACCTTGGCACCCAGCGACGCTTGTTCCAGCATTTCCTCATAGGAAATACGGTCAAGCTTATGGGCCGCTGTTACGATGCGCGGGTCAGCGGTGTAAACGCCGTCCACATCCGTATAAATATCGCAGGCCGCGTCAATGGCCGCAGCAACGGCCACAGCCGAAGTATCAGAGCCACCACGACCCAATGTCGAAATGCGCTTATCAGGGCCGATGCCTTGGAAGCCGGTGATCACTGCCACCTGGCCCTGTTCCATGCGCTTTAGAATTTCATTGCCATTGACCGCCGTCATGCGGGCTGAACCATGCACACCGTCGGTTTCAATGGGGATTTGCCAACCCGCCCATGAGCGTGCAGGAATGCCCATGTCTTGCAGCACAATGGCCAAAAGCCCGGCGGTGACCTGTTCACCCGTGGCAACCACGGCATCATATTCACGCGCATCATGGACAGCGGCAGCTTGCCTGCACCATTCCACCAATTGATTGGTGGTGCCCGACATGGCCGATACGACGACGGCAACATGGTGCCCCGCCTTCACTTCACGTTCCACATGGCGGGCGACGTTACGGATGCGGTCAATATCCGCAACCGAGGTGCCCCCAAATTTCATGACCAAACGGCCCATCGACATAATCCTAAAAAATCAAAACGACCCGAGCCGGGACAATATGCCCCGCGTCAAACCTGAACGTAAGACTGAACCCCCAACCCGGCTTTGCCGTTCTAATAGTGGACGCCTCTCGCAGATGCAATATAAGGACAGCCGAAATTTGGACCCGAAAGCCATGACAATCGATACAAAATCGCTTCCACCCAGCCTTGACCCCGCCGAGGTGGAGAAATTCTCCAAAATGGCTGCCGAATGGTGGAACCCCAAGGGCAAATTTGGCGTGCTGCATGTCTTCAATCCGGTGCGGCTGGACTATATCAAGGAACAAGTCTGCGCCCGTCTGGCACGTGACCCCTATGACCGCGAACCGTTCAAAGGCCTGCGTTTCCTCGATATTGGCTGTGGCGGTGGTTTGCTGTGCGAGCCCATGGCGCGTTTGGGCGCTACCATTGTGGGTGTGGACCCTTCCGAGAAAAACATCAAAACCGCATCCGTCCATGCGTTGGAAATGGAATTGAACATCGACTACCGCACCGGCCTTGCCGAGGATTTAGATGCTGCGGGTGAGAAATTCGATGTCATCCTCAACATGGAGGTCATCGAACACGTGGCAGACCCTGCGGCTTTTGTGAAAACTTGCAGCAACATGCTGAAGCCCGGCGGCTTGATGTTCGTGGCCACTTTGAATCGCACCATGAAAAGTTTCGCGCTGGGCATCGTAGGTGCCGAATACATTCTGGGCTGGCTGCCAAAGGGTACTCACCAGTGGGAGAAATTTATCACACCTGTTGAATTGAAGGGCTGGCTGCTCGACAACAACGTGAACACAGTTGCCGAAAGCGGCGTGACCTATCATCCGCTGGCCAATGAATGGCGCAGGTCGAATGATGTGGGTGTGAATTATATGGTGGTTGCGGAGAAGCAAGATTGAACGAGCCGCCATTCAGTTTGCACTGCACTGTTAAACGCCCTGTAGCGCTGCTGC
>CAVZXJ010000038.1:0-58621 GCA_963779145.1 uncultured Alphaproteobacteria bacterium | reverse complement strand
GTGGCTGAAATGTGGCTAGGAGTTATAAAGTGTTGGTGGGAAGACTTGGGGCATGGTTTACTGATGATTATCTAAGTTTCAGGCTTCTGCGAAGACCTGTGGGGCCGTTGCTCGTTCTGTTGTTTGCGGAAGATTGGGCAATGATAGCAGCAATTCTTCTTGAAACATCATACGACTTAGTAATTATAGGCGAGGTCTAACATGGCTTGGGGAGTAATTGATCCGAGTGACTACGGGGACTTTTTCCCACAAGGCGACTACGTGGGTTGGAAGGAAAAGCTGAAGGCCCATTGGGACAATGCTGTTTCCACAGAGACGAAAGATTGCTTTATTAAGGAAAGTGCGCGTGAAGGTCTGTTGCACATGCTGTCTGCATTTGCTTTTGTTGGCTACAAATTTGTGAGCGAGCAGGGGCAAAGAAAATCCTCGGGCTCCCGCCATTCCTCGTCAATTGCACAGCATGAGTGGCCACAAGAATTTAGGACTGTGTTCCCCTCTAAGTCCTTAGGTTCGCTCATAATGTTGCACGGCTTCATGGTGGCTGTTGATACTGCTTTGAAAGCAATCATTGAGCGCGTTGAACCGGGAGCGCATACATTTTCGCCCATTCGCATTGGTCAGCTCGGTGCTGACAGCACTATGTCGACCTATTTCGTGCTGGTTATCGGTCAGTTTCGGCAGAGTTTCTCCCCTGAGTTGAGTTCTGAAGGAGCTTGGCAAGAGAAGCTTGGTGGAAATTTCAAAATGGCGCAAAAAACCAAAAAAGCTATGGCTGGCTTTGCACTTTCCAAAGCTGCAATTGGTAGCGCGCATCTTTGGCGTGAGCGAAAGGTTTATGAGCCAAAAATATTTCTTTCCGATATGCTTGAGGCCGAAATCGCCGAAGCCGGACTTCGCTCACCCCCGCTTCGCGGACCCTCTCCCGTCAAAGGACGGGTGAGGGCGCTTAAATGCAATGAGAGAAAAGGAGAAAAGGGGACGCTTCCCGTTTTCACCGACTGCTAGAAAGCTTTTACCCCGCACGCCCTCCGAAACCGTGTGGGACGTTTTTGTGTGTGTAATCCCCCTCAGTCCTTCGGACAGCTCCCCCAACAAGTTGAGGGAGCGACGAATTTGCAGCCTCCCTCAGCTTGCTGGGGGAGGTCCCGAAGGGGGAGGGGGCTTCGCGCGCGCACGTCAAAATTTCAAAGGGGAATGGTGGGCGATGAGAGACTCGAACTCCCGACATCTTCGGTGTAAACGAAGCGCTCTACCAACTGAGCTAATCGCCCATTCCGAGGGGGTGCATAGCGGCCCGCCACGAGAATGGCAAGCCGCTTTTCACAACTTTATGCAGGTTCTGGAATTGCTGCGATATCTTCGCCATCTATCGCACTTTCGAACAGGCGCAGACGCTTGAAAATGGAGATTAACTCCACGATTGTGGACCAGGAATTGACCAAATACTGCATCGAATCCTTCACTTGGCCGAAGGCGTTGAGAATCTGATTCATCGCCCCCAAAGTGATTTTTCCGGCCACAATGGTGGGGGCCAAAATGATGTATGGGAAGATGTTGTCGGTTTGCAGGTAGATGATGCGGCCCACGTTGAAATACATATAGTTGAAATAGAGATTGAAATAGTTTTTGCGCACGGCTGTGAACAGCTCGCTTAACGTGGGTGGCGTGGCGCGGTTGGCATTGTCTTCGCCGTACACCAGTTCCTTACGGAAGGCGGCTTCAACGCGCTGGTTTTTGAACTCAAGGCCCGGCAAGCGAATGCCGATCAAGGCCAAGAGGCCCGTTCCGAACAGCGCCCAAACCAAGGCGACGATGACCGAGCGCATAGGGAATGCTACCGATGATGGGAATGTCGGTCACGTCTTTTGAAAGCCGCAGCAACACCGGCAAAAATGCAATCAATGTCATCACGGAATCAATCAGGCTTTTGCCCAAGCCTTCCATGGTGGAGGCAAAGCGCATGGTGTCTTCCTGCACACGTTGGGCTGCACCTTCAACGCTGCGCAACTTTGACCAGTTTGCAGTATAATAATCATTCATGGCGGTGCGCCAGCGGAACACATAATGGCTGATGAAGAAGCGCGTGAGAACGCCCACCACCACAGCAACCAAAGCAATGCCCATGAAGGAGACGAGTTCTGAGAAAAATTCAGTGAGTGTCACAGGGCGGGTTTTGCCCAAGGCCGCCTGAATGAGATCATAGAATGGGCCATACCAATCATTGATGGCCACACTCACCTGCACTTGGAAATAGGTTGTGAAGATGATGAGTGCCGTTCCCAGCACCGACCAGAAATACCATTTGCTGGGTGACAATTTCCACCAGGCGGCTGCAAAGATGGCGGTGATCACCGCAAAATAAATATAGAACCAGATGAAAGGCTTCGACCAGAAGGTTGAAACACCAATAATCGGCGGCGTGCCTTCGGCGGGGTTTGGCAGGCCGATAAATTGGCCCCAATTCTTCGCCGCGAAAAACCACAGCAACACGCAGAACAAGGACCAGAAAAATGCCGACCAGAAAAATGGCTTGGGGTTCGGGAAGAAGGATTTGAACATCGGCTTTGCTTTCTGGTCCTGAGACCGTATTGAGTTGGCGCGACATTAATCTGGGCCTTGGGCTCCAAGCAACTAACAAGATTGTAGGTAAAGCGTGATCCTGCCGGGCGAATTAAATGCAGCTTTAAGCCAGTGGATGGCCGAACATGGCCGTGGCAGCTTGGGTGCATCGTCACGGGGCTTGAGCGAGGCTTATCGAAAAGGCCAGTCATCCAGCAACGTCAACCTGGCGGCCTATGTGGCCACGCGTGTGCCGGCAACATTTGAGGCAAACCGTGCGGCCCATTTGGCCTTGGCAGCGGTGATGCCCGATTTTGCGCCTGAGACGTGCTTGGATATCGGGGCAGGGCCGGGCGTGGCCAGTTGGGCGGCTGTGGCGGCTTGGTCTTCGATTTCGAAACTTGTGCAATGTGAGCAAGACAAGAGCTTTGCTGGATTAGCATCGCTGTTGAATGCGGCGAGTGATCTGCCTGTTTTGGAAAATGCGGATGTGGTTCTCAAATCTGAAGTCACGCTGCCGCAGGAAATTGAGGCTGATCTGGTGGTCGCGTCTTACATGCTGGCGGAATTGCCGTTGGAGGAGATGCCGAAAGCGGCAATACGTTTGTGGGCCCGTACCCGCCAAGTGTTGCTGTTGTTGGAACCCGGAACGCCGCAAGGCTTTGCACGGTTGCGCGCGGTGCGGGATACTATTGTTCGGGCAGGGCGGCATTGTGCTAGCGCCCTGCACACACCAAAATGCATGCCCCATGGCAGTTGGGGATTGGTGCCACTTCAAAACCCGGGTGCAGCGTTCGCGTGAACATATGCATGCGAAGGGTGGCACGGTGCCGTTTGAGGATGAAGCGTTTTCCTATTTGATTTTGGCGCGTGAACCTGTGGCATTGTCTGGCGCGCGCATTATTTCTCCGCCAATTCACACAAAGCCCGGCACCACGTTTCGCCTCTGCGATGCAACGGGCCTTCATGATGAAATGATTGCCAGCCGCGACAAGGCCACTTACAAACGGGCCAAGAAAAAAAGCTGGGGCGATGTGTGGGAGTGATGAACAGTGAACCTTGAAACCTTGCAAACACGGGCCTTTGAATATCTCGATGTTCTGAAAGGCTGGCTGGCCAGTCCGCAGTTCTATGCGCAAGTGATTGCGGTCGTTGTCTTGTGGGTTGTTGCGAAACTGCTGGCGCGGCAGATATTATTGCGTGTGCCGCAACTGCGCGAAGAGCCAACGGAAGGCCGCTTCCTGCGCTATCAAAAGCTGTTGTTCTCTTGCCGGAACCTTGTTGAGCCGTTGGTGTTTGTAGGGCTGATGGCCGCCGCCGCTGCGGTGGCTGATGCAGCCTTGGGTGCAAGCTGGCTTATTCGCATTGCGCAAAGTTTGGCGCTGGTGCGCTTGCTGCACGCGGTGATCATGCGGTTCATCACACATCCGGTGATTAACTCAGCCGCTCGTTGGATTGGCCTGCCGATCGCTGCCATTTACGCGCTTGGATATTTTAATCAGTTTACATCGGGCCTCGACAACGTCGCGTTTTCGGCTGGCAATATCCGCATCTCGCTTTTGGCGTTGTCGAAGGCTGCATTGTTTGGCGGTATTCTATTTTGGTTAGGTCGCACATCATCCAACGCAGGGCAAAAAGTTATTCGCGATCAGCAATCGGTTGATGTGCAAACGCGTGAACTTGCGGCCAAGGCTTTGGAAATCGCGGTGTTTGCAATTGTTGGTTTGTTGCTGCTCAACATTCTCGGATTAGACCTCACCACACTTGCCGTGTTCGGTGGTGCCTTGGGTGTGGGGCTTGGTTTTGGTTTGCAGCAAATCGCTTCCAACTTTATTTCCGGTATTATTCTGCTGCTCGAACGCTCGATAAAACTTGGTGACTACATCGAAATGGAAGACGGCAAGTCCGGCACTTTGCGCCAGATGAACATGCGCTCGTCCATCCTCGCCACGTTTGATGGCAAAGACATCATGGTGCCGAATGATCGCTTCATCACCACGCAATTTACCAACTGGACCAATGAAGACCCGCGCCAACGCTATGAAGTTGAATTTGCAGTTGCTTACGATACGGACCTGCACAAGGTGCCGCCGTTGATTGTGAAAGCCGTGTCGGCCCATGAGCAAGTGTTGCAAGAGCCTGAACAGCCCGACGTTGAACTGCGCGGCTTTGGCGACAATGGCGTGAACTTCGCGGTGGAGTTCTGGGTGTCTGGCATTGATGACGGCAAGAACAAGTTTACGTCGGAAGTGCGCTTTCTGATTTGGGATGCCTTGAAAAAAGCGGGCATCTCCATGCCATTTCCGCAACGCGAAATACGCATCATCGGTGATAGCTTGCCGCCCAAGAAAGCGAGCAAAGCATGACACGCAAACTCATATCTTCAGGTTCAAGTTTCGAGGCCAAGATCGGCTATTCCCGTGCGGTGGTGCAGGGCGGTTGGTGCTTTGTGGCAGGAACCACAGGCTTTGATTATACCGCCATGACGATTTCAGATGATGTGGCAGAGCAAGCCGAGCAGACGTTCAAAAACATTGACGCGGCATTGAAGCAAGCAGGTTTTGCGATGAGCGATGTGGTGAGAGTTCATTACATTTTGCCTGCAGCCAGTGATTTTGAAGCGACCTGGCCTGTGCTGCAAAAATGGTTCGGCGATGTACGTCCGGCAGCAACGATGTTTGCGGCAGGGTTGGCGGATGCAAGAATGAAAATTGAAATTGAGGTGACGGCGTTTAAGGGGTGAGGCGGTCAACTTAAAACCAAAAAAGGCGGAAGCTATTCACTTCCGCCTTTCGAGTTATTTTAAGTGGCGCCACAACCGATACCGGCCATTGGCAGCGCACCCTCCCCAGACCTGGGTCACAGTAGCCCGTGTACACTTGGTCTTTGTTGTTCTTGGAGCGGGAAGCTGCCGGATTTTTTTCAACTTGCCAAGTTAAATATTTCAGCACTGTGACATTTCTTGCAATTCTAATTCAGGTTGCACACATCGTGTAGCTTGAGTTCACGCCGTAAATCCTTAAAAGGGCCGAGATTCTTCTTCATTCAGGGATTCTCATGCGTCTTTCCCAATATTTTCTGCCAGTTCTTCGTGATGACCCAAAGGAAGCGGAAATCGTTTCCCATCGGCTGATGCTGCGTGCCGGCATGATCCGCCAGGAAGCGGCGGGCAGTTATTCATGGTTGCCCATGGGCCTCAAAGTGTTGCGCAAGATTGAACAGATCGTGCGCGAGGAACAGAATCGGGCAGGGGCCATCGAAGTTCTGATGCCAACGTTGCAGTCCGCTGATCTTTGGAAAAAGTCAGGCCGCTATGATGCTTACGGCAAAGAAATGTTGCGCGTGAAAGATCGCCATGACCGCGAGATGCTTTACGGGCCTACGAACGAGGAAATGATCACCGACATTTTCCGCAGTGGCATTCAAAGTTACAAGGACGTGCCGCGCAACCTCTATCATATCCAATGGAAATTCCGCGATGAAGTGCGCCCACGTTTCGGCGTCATGCGTGGCCGTGAGTTCCTGATGAAGGATGCCTACTCGTTTGATTTGACGCTTGAAGCGGGCATGCATTCATACAACAAAATGTTCGTGAGCTATTTGAAAACCTTCGCACGGCTCGGCATTAAAGCTGTGCCCATGCGTGCCGACACGGGCCCGATTGGTGGCGACGCAAGTCATGAATTCTTGGTACTTGCCGACACGGGCGAAAGCGGCGTGTTTTTTGATGGCACCTTGCACGACATGGACTGGTCTTCGATCGATATTGACTATGACAATGTCGAGCAAGTCTCAAAGCTCGTTTCTGACTACACAACGAAGTACGCAGCAACCGACGAAAAGCATTCGCAAGACGAATTCGAAATCCCGCGTGCCCGAAGCCAAGCGCATGAGTGGCCGTGGCATTGAAGTGGGGCACATCTTCTTCTTCGGCACCAAATATTCCGAACCCTTGGGCTGCGAAGTGCAGGGGCCGGATGGCAAGAAGGTGACGTTGCAATCAGGTTCCTACGGCATTGGCGTATCGCGCCTTGTGGCGGGCATCATTGAAGCATCGCACGACGCAGCAGGCATTATCTGGCCTGAGTCGGTGTCTCCGTTCGACATTGGATTGGTCAACATCAAATCAGGTGATGCAGAAGCCGACGCTGCGAGTGAGAAAATCTACAAAGGTTTGACCGCCAAAGGCAAAGACGTGTTGTACGATGATCGCAATGCGCCCGGTGGTGCCAAATTTGCATCAATGGATTTAATCGGTGTGCCTTGGCAAATCATCATCGGTCCACGCGGCTTGAAAGACGGTATTGCCGAAATCAAGAATCGCAAAACCGGTGCGCGTGAAAATGTGGCGCTGGACCAAGTTGTGGCGCGGATGACGGCTTGATGGCTGACGGCCTTCCCGACACGCGCCCCTTTGCTGGCTTCGAGTGGAAGCTGGCGCTGCGCTATCTGCGTGCGCGGCGGAAGGAGGGCATGGTCTCGGTCATTTCTGTGTTCTCATTTCTCGGCATCATGCTGGGCGTGGCGACACTGATTGTTGTGATGTCGGTGTTTAATGGCTTTCACAATGCGTTGCTGGAACAGGTGCTGGGTTTCAGTGGCCATGCCAGTGTTTATGACCCGCAGTTTGAACCTGTGCGTGACAGCAAGACCATTGTCGAAAAGCTGGAAAAAACGCCCCATGTCACGGAAGCCATTGCACTGGTTGAAGGGCAAGTGCTTTTCTCGTCCACCAAGAACGCGACGGGTGCACTGGTGCGCGGTGTGAGTGAAGGCGACGTTGTGAAACTGAAAGGTTTGAACAACGATAAACTGCGCACTGCAATTCGCACACCTGGCGGCCTTGATGAAGAACCCGGTTTCAAAGGTTGGGACCAAAGTGGCGGTATTGCCATTGGGGAACGCATGGCGTGGAAACACCAAATTGGATTGGGCATGACAGTCACGTTGCTGTCGCCCAATGGCCCTGAAACGGTGATGGGTGAAGTGCCGCGTTCACGCGACTATCCAGTGGTTGCCATCTTCAAAATGGGCGTGTCGGAATATGACGAAAACGTTGTTTATATGCCGCTTGCTGAATCACAAGATTTTTTTGCGCTCGATGATGGCGTGACCTTGGTTGAATTGATGGTGGATGATCCTGAAGCCATTCAATCCATGCTCGGAGATATTCGTGCGGCCACAGGTAAAAGCCTGATGATTCAAACTTGGAAAGACCGCAACCTCGCTTTCCTCAATGCGCTTGTCATGGAACGAAATTTGCTGTTCCTCGTGGTGATGATGGTGGTGCTGGTTGCCGCACTTAACATTGTCTCGGGCCTCATCATGCTGGTGAAAGACAAGAGCCGCGACATTGCCATTTTGCGCACCATGGGTGCCACTGCAGGTGCCATGCAGCGCGTGTTTTTTATTACGGGTGCTGCCATTGGCGTGGCTGGAACGATCGCCGGATTGTTGCTCGGGCTTTTGATTGCGGCAAATGCGGAATCCATTCGCAAAGGCATTCAATGGATCACGGGTGTCGATCCCTTCAATGAAGACCTTTATTTGCTGGCCAAGTTGACTGCTGAAATTGAACCATCGCAAGTGCTGTTCATTATGGCGCTCACGTTGTTGCTTACGTTCCTTGCAACGCTTTACCCATCATGGCGGGCCGCCAAGCTCGATCCGGTAGAGGCGCTGCGCTACGAATGAGTTTGAAACCAGCCTTGGAATTGAAAGCCGTCACCCGCGTTTTTGGCAAAGGTGAAGCTGAACTGCGTGTGTTCGATGAACTGTCGTTGACCGTTCATGCGGGCGAGGTTGTAGCACTCGTGGGGCAATCCGGTTCCGGTAAGTCGTCGTTGCTGCATATTGCGGGGCTGCTTGAAAAACCAACGGCGGGTGAAGTGTTCATCGCTGGCCAAGAATGCACCAAACTGGATGATACAGCCCGCACTCGCATTCGGCGTATTGGCGTTGGCTTTGTCTATCAGTTCCATCATTTGTTGCCGGAGTTTTCGGCACTCGAAAATGTTGTTATGCCGCAATTGATTGCGGGCGCTTCTGAAGCCGAGGCGCAGAAGCGGGCCAAAGATTTGCTGGGGCGATTGCGGCTGTCACATCGGCTTGAACATCGCCCAGCTGAAATGTCAGGGGGCGAGCAACAACGTGTGGCCATTGCACGTGCATTGGCCAATCGACCGCTTTTGCTTTTGGCGGATGAACCCACGGGAAACTTGGACCCCGACACGGCAGAATTGGTACATGCCGAGTTTATGCGCCTGATCCGCGAAGAGGGACTGGGCGCGCTCATTGCAACTCACAATTTTGATCTTGCGCGTAACATGACAAGAACGGCAGTATTGCAACATGGCAAACTCGTGGACGCTTAGGCCCCCCTCAGCCCTTCGGGCAGCTCCCCCAACAAGTTGGAGGAGCGAAAAATCCATCCGCTCCCTCAGCTTGCTGGGGGAGCTGTCCGTAGGACTGAGGGGGATACTGCTGGTGATAGTAATATCGTTACAGTCAAATACTTCTTTCGCTGCAAAAGCACCTGATCGCACGGTGTTTGCAAAGTCAGTATGCGCGGCCGTAGATAAGGCTTCAACGACCCATAATCTTGACCGCATTTTCTTCACGCGATTGTTGTGGAAGGAAAGCCTGTTCGACCCAAATGCCGTGAGTCCGGCCGGTGCGCAGGGCATTGCCCAGTTCATGCCAGATACGGCAGACCGCCGCAAATTAGATGATCCATTCGATCCACTTGCCGCCATTTCTGCTTCTGCATCGTTTCTTTCCGATCTTGAAAAAGAGTTTGGAAACTTAGGCTTAGCAGCGGCTGCTTATAATGCAGGTGAGGGCCGCATCACACGCTGGTTGGCTGGCAACAGCAGCTTGCCTGACGAAACCGAAGGCTATGTCGCTTCGATCACAGGCAAGGCTGCTGACGAATGGAAAGACAAAGCCGCTGACCATGCCATGCCGGCCTTGGGCAAAACAGGCGATTTTACCAGCCAATGCGTGGCACTCGCGTCCCGCAAGGTGAACCCCACAAGTGTTAGCGGCGTACGGCGCGGCAAATCCCAGCCGTGGGGCGCTTTGCTGGCGGCCGATTTTAATGAGAGCAGGGCCTTGGGGTTGTTCAGACGTTTGAAGTTGCGCTTCCCGCAAGTGTTGGATGGTGTGCAGCCCTTCGTGGTCCGAAAGGCCAATCTGTCCCGCGGTCGCAAGAAAATGGCTTTCGTGATGGTGGGGGCAAAAACCCAAGCTGCGGCGCAAGGGTTGTGCTCGAAGTATGCGTCCGTCGGGTTGCCATGTGTTGTCAGAAAAAGCAGGTGAGAAACTCTGTCTGACACCCCCTCCCGGCTTCGCCGTACTCCCCCAGCAAAGCTGAGGGAGAAATCCACACCTTTTCTCCCTCAGCTGCGCTGGGGGAGTACCCCGAAGGGGGGAGGGGGTGTATGGTCAGGTTCAAATGTCCACCGCTCCACAATTCATTCATCTTCGCGTTCACTCGGCCTATTCCCTTTCTGAGGGGGCGGTTCAGGTGAAGCAGATGGCTGCGCTCGCGGCCAAGAATGCCATGCCTGCGGTTGCGATTACCGATACGGGCAATTTGTTTGGTGCCCTCGAATTTTCCGACGCCATGATGGAGAAGGGCATACAGCCCATCATCGGCACGGCGCTGAAAGTTGATCTGTCCCAACCTGATGGCACTCAGCAAAAGCCACAAGTGGGCATCAAGCATTTTCATACGTTGGTTTTGTTGGCGCAAAACGAAGTGGGTTATATGAATTTGATGCGGCTGGTCAGTCGCAGTTTCTTGGATGTGTCTGCACAAGACGAACCCCATGTGCCTTGGGCATTGTTTGAAGAATGCAGTGCCGGAATTATCTGTTTGTCTGGTGGACCTTCGGGGCCCTTGAATGCAGCACTGGTGCAGGGGCAAGTGCCACTGGCCAATGACATTGCGCAACGCCTGTTGGATTTATTGGGCGACCGTTTTTATATCGAATTGCAACGCCATAGCCTTGAAACAGAACGCGCGGCTGAAAAAGGTTTGATCGACATTGCCTATGAACGTGGCATTCCCTTGGTGGCTACAAATGAAGTATTCTTCGCCGCGCCCGATGATTTTGCCGCCCATGATGCGTTGATCTGTATTGCCGAAGGTGAAGTGGTTGCTGCCGACGAACGCCGACGTTTGACACATGAACACTATTTCAAATCGCAAAAGGAAATGGCGACTCTGTTTGCCGATATTCCTGAAGCGATTGAGAATACGGTAGAGATTGCACAGCGTTGTGCTTTCCGCGTGCAAGGTAAAAAACCCATTCTGCCACGCTTCGGCGATGGTGATGAGCCGCTGGAATTGACCGAGCAGGCGAAGGCGGGCCTCGACATGCGCCTTGCGACCCATGATCCGGCAGCGGGCATGACCCGCGAAGACTATGACAAGCGCTTGGAGTTTGAACTCTCCGTCATTATCAAAATGCAATATGCGGGTTACTTTCTGATCGTTGCGGATTTCATTAAATGGGCGAAGGCGCAGGACATTCCCGTAGGGCCAGGCCGTGGTTCGGGTGCAGGCTCGCTCGTTGCCTATTGCCTCACAATTACCGACCTTGACCCATTGCGTTTCAATTTGCTGTTCGAGCGCTTCCTCAATCCTGACCGCGTATCGATGCCCGACTTCGATATCGATTTCTGCCAAGACCGTCGTGACGAAGTGATTGACTATGTGCAGCAGCGCTATGGCCGCGAAAGCGTTGCGCAGATTATCACCTTCGGCAAATTGCAGGCCCGCATGGTCACGCGTGACGTGGGCCGTGTGTTACAATTGCCCTATGGGCAAGTTGATCGCTTGTCGAAAATGATCCCAATGAATCCGGCAGCCCCCGTCACTCTGGGGCAGGCCATCGATTTGGAACCACGATTGCAGGAAGAGCGCGACCGCGACCCAGCCGTAAAAGCGCTGTTTGAAATCGCGTTGAAACTTGAAGGTCTCTATCGAAACGCGTCAACCCACGCGGCAGGCATTGTGATTGGTGATCGGCCACTCGAACAATTGGTGCCACTCTACCGCGACCCGCGCTCCACTATTCCGGCCACACAATACAACATGAAGTATGCCGAAAAAGCGGGCCTTGTTAAGTTCGACTTCCTCGGTTTGAAGACACTGACGGTCATCGATAAAGCCCAACGCTTGATCCGCCGTCGCGTACCTGATTTCAACGCCAGCAAAATTCCGCTTGATGATGCACCGACCTACGCCATGTTGGCGCAGGGCGAAACCATGGGTGTGTTCCAGCTTGAAAGTGCGGGCATGCGCGATGCTGTGCGCGCAATGCGGGCTGACCGTTTTGAAGATTTGATTGCACTTGTGGCGCTCTACCGCCCAGGGCCCATGGCCAATATTCCATCCTACTGCGCACGCAAATTGGGCAAGGAGGAAGTCGTCTATCTCCATCCCATGTTGGAGCCGATTCTGAAGGAAACCTTTGGCATCATCACCTATCAGGAACAGGTGCAGCAGACGGCGCGAGACATGGCGGGATATACTCTGGCACAGGCCGATCTTCTGCGCCGCGCCATGGGTAAAAAAATTAAATCCGAAATGGACGCCCAGCGCGAAGTGTTCATCAAGGGTGCCTTGGCCAACGGTGTGGATGAAGATGTTGCCAATGCCGTGTTCGACGCGTGCGCGAAATTCGCTGAGTATGGGTTCAACAAATCCCACTCAGCACCCTATGCCTACATCAGCTATCAAACCGCTTACTTGAAGGCCAACTACCCAGTCGAATTCCTCGCTGCTTCGATGACGCTGGATTTGGGCAACACCGACAAGTTGATGTTGTTCAAACAGGAAATTCAACGGCTCAAAATTCCGCTGGTGCAACCGTCGGTGAATATGTCGGGTGTCGAGTTTGGCGTGAAAGACGGTGCGGTTGTTTATTCTCTCGCAGCATTGAAAAATGTGGGCGGCGGTGCCGTGCAGCAAATGGTTGTCAATCGTGAGGAGGGCGGTCCTTTCAAATCATTAGCTGAATTTGCCCGCCGCGTTGACCCTAAAGCCATGAATCGCCGCGCCATGGAAAGCATGATCAAGGCTGGCGCGTTTGATTGCCTGTCGCCCAATCGTGCGCAGGTATTCGATGCTATTGATCAGATTATTGGTCTTTCGAACCGTGCGAGCAATGAACAAGCAGCTGGCCAGAATGATATGTTCGCAGGTGGTGCCGTTTCAGCACCCGAATTGATGTTGCCCAAGCGCGACAACTGGCTTCCAATGGAAAAACTGGCACAGGAATTTGAAGCTGTCGGGTTCTATTTGTCGGGCCATCCGCTGGATGAGTATGCAGCAGCCTTGCGGCGGATGCGCGTTGATAGCTATGCGGAGTTTGCACAAAAGGCGTTGTCGGGTGGTGTTAAAGCGGCGCGGCTTGCAGCAACAATCACCCATCGCCAAGAGCGCAGATCAAAAGCGGGCAATCGTTTCGCGTTCATTGGCTTTTCTGATCCGACAGGTCAATTTGAAGCGATCTGCTTTTCAGACACTTTGAATGCAGCGCGCGAAATGCTCGAACCCGGCACATCCGTCATCGTGAGTGTTGAAGCCGACGTTGAAGGCGAAGAAGTGAAGTTGCGTTTGCAGGGTGTTGAGGCGCTCGACAAAGCTGCTGCTGCCGTCGTTCAAGGCGTGCAAATTTTTGTGCGTGACGCAGCTCCCGTTGAATCAATCGCAAAGCGATTGGAACGCAAAGGCAAAGCGCCCGTATTACTGACTTTGATTACCGGGTCAGGACGCGAAGTTGATATTGAACTCGGCAAAAACTTTGTGATGACGCCCCAAATTAAGGGCGCCCTCAAAGCCGTCAACGGTGTGGTTGATGTTATCGATCTTTAAGCAGCGGTTGGCACAATCGGCGTGGCCAACTGCTTGACGAACTCAATGGCAAAACCGTTTTCGAGGTAGCGCACAACGCGCCCCTTCATTTTACCAACCATCAGAAACGTACCGAGAGCAGGCATCACATCGGTTTTGATACCAGCGCCTGAAACGGAAATGTCCAACACTTCGCAGGTATAGCTGCGTCCGTCAGGCATGGTGATGGAGGAGTGCTTATCTTTTGGTTCGAAACGAGGATGGCGACGATGGTCTGGAGCGCCCGAAGCGCGTTCCGACAAATAGCCAATTCGCTGTTGCAAGCGTTCGAGGCGCGTGCCTGTAGCGGCATAGGTAACTTTGAAACCACCTGGCACGAGAGATGAAGAAATAACCTCAACGCGACCTAAGTCTTCGAGATATGCAACAATGGCCAAACCCATAGGTGGGATATCGGCAGTCATAAATGTTGCGCCGGTTCCAGTCACATCCAGAACTTGGCAAGCATGTTCAGACATATCAGGAAGCATAAAACGGCCAAAAACCACGCCTTTTAAGGCGTCAGAAGTGGATTCTACTTCATTATCTAGAGCAAGCGCACTCACGGTATGACCCCTAAAAACATTACGAATTCGCACTCCCCAGGGCGATGCCCGGATGTAGAACACCCGCCGATAGAGTTACACTAACGGCGGGGGAGTAAAGTAACGGTTAAAGTTGTCGATAAAGATGCACACTAAGGTTGTGAGTTCGGAGTATTACACTTAAACAGAGTGAATTAAACCTTGCCACCGTCGATCAATGTAAACTGGCGTAAAGTTTGGCGGATTGGCGGCATCGTGCTGTCGGGCTCGACCACTTTGAGAGGTTCTTGATGTTCCGTCCAGATAACGCGCGCGGACACAAGTTCACGCTGCGCAATCGACGTGTGACTTAGACTATTTGCCGCGCGGAAAGGGAAGAATCCACCAATGATCTGAATACGATGAGAGCTCCGCATCTGCACCGGCAAAGCGAGTAACTCTGCCGCGACAGCTTGCCCACGATCGGTGGACAAACGCATGCGAATAACGGCAGGCTGCTGTTGGTTAATCGTCGTCAGGAGATGACGTGAGATAATGTCGGATTCAAACGCATCCCAACCATCCATGATATTTGAATTTGTGAGATTGCGGTTGAACAACGCACAAACCGCTGTTCCTGCCAGCCGGAACTTAAAGGAGTTACGCATAAAATCGCGATCAATCACGACCATATCGGCCATCATTGTTTTAAGGGGTGAAAGATCAAATTCTTCCCGCGTCGGGCAGGGGCGTTCTGCCCGCAGCATTTCCCAATGGCGGAACAGCAAACGACTGCCAGGGTGCAGAATTTGGCCATCTTGGGTATCAGTTGGTTGAAGATCCTGCATCATTCTGTCTGTCCTTGCCTTGCAACAAAAGCCGTTTGGCCTGTGCCAATTGGAAACGTTTGATGCTAGGACTGCACGTGACATGCCAAATCAGCCCAACACGCCTACAGACAAACCCACGATTGTATCGGATCAGCAATCGCAGCCCGCAATCAACATTCCCGGCATTGTTTTGGGTGTTGTGGCGGTGTTGGTTGCCGTGCATGTGCTGTTTTGGGCCTTAGGCGAAAGCTGGCAGGTGTGGTCGGTCTATGCCCTATCGTTCATTCCGGTACGCTTGGGCGGTGGTGATCCGGTTCCTTTTCCCCAAGGTGCACAAATTTGGACGTTCTTCACTTATGCGCTGCTCCATGCCGATGTTTACCACTTGGGCTTCAACAGCATCTGGCTCGCTATTTTTTCAACGCCTGTGGCCCGTCGTCTCGGGGCGTGGCGCTATTTGCTTTTGCTGATGGGGTCAGCCGCAGCAGGAGCGGCAGCCATGTTGCCGGGGCATTATGGCGAGTTCCTTATCATCGTTGGCGCGTCTGCGAGTGTCTCAGCAACGTTGGCGGCCGCGATCCCAATCATGTTTGCGCCCGGCTTTCGCATGGGGTCATCGCATCTCGTAAACTATGAACGCCTGCGTGTGTTATCGCCAAAAGCACTCGCGCAAAATCCCAGCGCTTTGGGTTTTGCTGCCGTGTTTCTATTCATGACGCTCATCACGGGTGCCAGCATGGCCATGACGGGAACGGCTTTCCTTGAGGAACGCAACATCGCCTGGGAAGCACATCTTGGCGGTTTCATCGCAGGCTTTTTGCTTTTTTACCTTTTGGACAAGAAGCCCGTTCCCTGATTCTCAATCCTATGTTAGCGTTGTGCACGTCAACGTTCTTGGAAGGAGGCAGTCATGGCCGTCTCAACAATTCTGGGCGTCAAGGGCCGCAACGTCTATACAGTGCGCCCCACCGATACGGTTGAAACCGTGGCAAAACTCTTGGGCGAAAAGCGAATAGGGGCCGTGGTCGTCACCGATCTTGCGGGCCATATCGCCGGCATTGTGTCGGAACGCGATGTCGTTCGGCATATCGCGTCTGATGGTGCTGGGGTGATGAGCAAGCTTGCTTCGCATATCATGACGAAAAATGTTCTCACCTGCCAGGATGGTGACAGCGAACAGGAATTGATGGCGCTGATGACCAGCAAGCGCATCCGCCATTTGCCAGTCGTGCAAGACGGCAAGCTGAATGGCATGATTTCAATCGGAGACGTTGTGAAATATCGGATTGAAACCATCGAGCGCGAAGCTGAAGATATGAAAGCCTATATCGCGGGCGCCGCTTGAGGCTCAGTCGAACTTCAAGCCTTCGTCTGTGATTGTGCGATAAAAACAACTGCGTCGCCCCGTATGGCAAGCGTTGCCCTTTCCTTGAGGCGTGACACGCACGAGCAAACAGTCTTGGTCGCAGTCCACTCGCATTTCGACAACCTTAAAGGTTTCGCCTGACGTCTCACCCTTCATCCAAAGCTTTTGGCGTGACCTGCTCCAGAAGTGAATGAAGCCCGTGGATTGAGTTTTGGCAAACGCTTCGGCATTCATATGTGCGAACATCAGCACAGCGTTGTCAGCTGCATCAACAATGATTGCGCCTAACAAGCCGTGTTCGTCGAACTTGAGGGAAAGCGTTGTGGTCTCGTCTGTATTCATAAGGCCGTTATAGGCTGAAAGGCATACGCGGTGCACGTACTTGTTCCATGAAGCGGGCTTGCAACACGGGGTTGGTTTTGAATTCACCGTTGAATTGGGTGGTGACCGTCG
Source organism: uncultured Alphaproteobacteria bacterium (assembly GCA_963779145.1). GTDB lineage: Bacteria > Pseudomonadota > Alphaproteobacteria > Rhizobiales > Aestuariivirgaceae > Aestuariivirga. Next base: position 41,983 of record CAVZXJ010000038.1, on the reverse strand, counting down.
CTACGCCCGATTTTTCAACGCCACGCATGGACATGCAGGTGTGCACAGCTTCAAGCATTACAGCAACACCGCGACAGCCAAGATTTTCAAGAATGGCCTCGGCGATTTGCGAGGTCATGGTTTCTTGGGTTTGCAGGCGTTTAGCGAAGGTATCAACAACACGCGCGATCTTGGAAATGCCAACAACGCCACCATTGGGCAAATAGGCAACATGGGCGCGGCCAAAGAAAGGTGCGATGTGATGTTCACAATGTGAAGTGAACGAAATATCGCGGAGCAGCACCATGTCGTCATAGCCGCTGACTTCTTCGAATACGCGATCCAGTATGTCGCCGGGGTCTTGAGTGTAACCGACGAAATATTCTTTATAGGCTTTGGCCACGCGGCGCGGCGTATCCAGCAATCCTTCGCGCTGCGGATTATCACCGGCCCATGCCAACAAAGTGCGCACTGCCGCTTCGGCTTCGTCTTGTGATGGTTTTTCAATTGAATGAAGTTGGGGCTGGTGAAGCACTTTGACGTCCATGGTTTACTTCCTTGCGTGTATTGTTTCCGGAACACCCACACTACGGCTTCGTGCCGTCCGTGGATCATGGCTGGGTCTCTTTCAGAAAGCATTCCCGCTTCCTATATCATGGTCTATAAGACCATGCGGCTGACGCCCCGCGACGTGAGATATGATGATGATCAACGACATTTACAACAAAAAGATTCTGACACTGGCTGCCGATATTCCGCTTTTGCAACGCCTCGATGCGCCAGATGCAACCGCTGTGGCCCATTCCAAGTTGTGTGGTTCCAAAGTCACTGTCGATTTAGCCATGAAAGACGGGGTTGTTTCCGCTTTCGGCCACGATGTGAAAGCCTGCGCGCTGGGGCAGGCGTCTTCGTCCATTATGGCGCGGCATGTCATTGGCTCGTCGCCAAATGAGATGAAAACCCTGCGCGAGCAAATGTATAAAATGCTGAAGGAAGAGGGCACACCTCCATCAGGCAAATGGGCTGACTGTGAAGTGTTACTTCCCGTGCGCGATTACAAAGCCCGCCATGCTTCGACTTTGCTGACGTTTGATGCGGTGGTGGATGCGATCAACCAGATTGAAGCCAAGCAAGGTGCCGCTGCATGAGCGCGAAAATTCCAAAGTTCGCTATCGCCACCCAAAGCCCAACGCGGACTGGTTCGCGATATCCATCGCCCTACAACGAACTCTGCATGAACAGGACGAAACACATTCTTGGAAACCAATTTGACCTCGACCAATTCGGCGTCAATTTGGCCATTCTAGAACCCGGCGCGTGGTCGTCGCAGCGCCATTGGCATGAGAATGAAGATGAATTCATTTATGTGTTGGAAGGTGTGGCCACACTCGCCGATGATTCCGGCGAGCATGAACTTGTCACCGGAATGTGCGCTGGATTTAAGGCAGGCAATGGGAATGGACATTGCTTAAAAAATCTCACCGACAAAAGGGTCGTCTATTTGGAAGTTGGCACGCGTTCATTGAATGAGCGTGCCCACTACAGTGATATTGACATGATGGTGACAATTACAGACGGAGCTCAGAGATACAGCAAAAAGGATGGCAGCGATTTTTAGTCGGCTGCTTCCATCACCCGTACCAATACAAAATATCCAAGCACGGTTCCAGCAACGCCAATTGCCAGCGGCCAGAAAAAGCTCGCTCCTGTATATAACATGAGTGCAGCCAATCCGCAGCCAATGGATACACCCAAGTCCCAGCCGCCTTCAGCCACGATGTGAAAACGCAACGTGCAGGGCGAACGGCGGGCCAGATTATAGACTTGCGAATTCAGGGCTGTGGCATAGCTGGGCCATGCTGCTGAATAGAGGGCATTGGCGGAAACGGCCGTCCAAGGAATGTGAAAGCCAAAACATTTGACGATCGATGAAAGCGTCATGGCACCATAACCGAAACGGGCAGCATTGACGCCTTTGCCCACGTCAATCCATTTGCCCACAAACAGCCCCATAAAAGCACCCGTCACACCCGCCAACGCCAAAGCGCCGCCAAAGGCTGCAAAATTCGAGTTCAGAGTGAGGAACAACACAATCAACCATAAGAAGTGCGTACCAGCGGCTCGGAGACCATCAGCAAACATGACTGTTTGTGCTGTGAAGCTGGGGCCTGAATTAAGTGGGACATTTGGAGCAACGCTAACTTCGGGGCCAAACATAAATGGCACCGCAGCCAAAACCATGGCCAACGCAATAAAACCAAAACCAGCCCAAGGACTAAACCACGTCAACAAAAAGCCCATGAGCAGGGGCGACGCAATTCCCGCCAACATGCCGAAAAATTCCATGGCGCTGACTTGAGCGCCGCTGTGTTCACTATTGCCGATTTGCGCCACATATGCGTGGTAAGTGGTCCAATAAAATGAACTGCTGGCCGCCCACACGGCGAGATAAAGATAAAGTAGCGGCCCAAGACCCGTAACCATTGGCAACAACAGATAGCTCGCACCCTCGACGATAACACTCACAATCAGTGTGTTGCGCAAGCCAAAGCGCAGGGCAACTGGGAGTACGGCCTTGCGGAATAGCAAGCGGCTGGCGAACATGGCCGCGATGCAGAGCAAAACAACCGGTGTGCTGATTCCGGCCTTTAGCAAATACACAAATGCAAAGCCTTCTCCGCCATGCATCACCAGGGCTTGCAATGCGGCGTGAATGTAAACCAGATTGAAGGTCTTGTTTTTGAACGTGGCCATAGCACCGCACTAGCTTGTTTCGGTGCAAAGCCCAAATCATGGCAGCCCCGACAAATGCCAAACCAAGTGCTTGACAGGGCAGAGGGGCTTGTCTAATCACGCCTCAACAAATGCGGAAGTAGCTCAGTTGGTTAGAGCGCCGCCCTGTCACGGCGGAGGTCGCGGGTTCGAGCCCCGTCTTTCGCGCCATTTGTTCCTAAAAATCGGCCACCCCTTGAGGGTGGCCTTTTTGTTTATTGGTTGGCTTCAATCTGGTTGATGACGGTCATCAGTCCCAATTCGGGGCTTTCAGCGCAGGCATCGCCAATGGCTTTGCCAGAGGTCTCGAATGATTCTGTATCCATCGTCGTATCGCCAGCCTTGCCACCATAATAGCCATGCAGCCAAATCATCAAATAGCTTCCTTCTTCATCAGACATTTTAGCGATATCTGAGCATTTGATGGTCGAAAGATCGATGACTTCCGCTTGGGCAAACGTGTTGATTGATACCAATAACCCGGTGGCCAAGATAAGGTTTTTAAGCATTTTTGCATTCCGTTTTGAGTGATCGCCCCGATCAACCACGACTATGCGCTGACAAATTGGAAAAACAAGGCCATTCCCCATGGTAAGCGTTAACGCAGTGGCGTTGTTGGGCTATCACGCCGCACCAACAAAAGTGGCTGGATAGCTTGTAACCTTTGGACGCCTGCTTTAGAACGCGGGCAATATCAGGGCATTGAGATTTGCTCCGCTGCGAGGCTGCATGACTGGACTGTTAAACGACTATTTGCCGATCGCCATTTTTATGGGCGTTGCAGGCGTGATTGCATTGGCTTTGATGATTGCGCCATTGGTGATTGCCATCAAATCACCAGATCCGGAAAAGCTATCGGCCTACGAATGCGGGTTCAATGCTTTTGACGATGCCCGCATGAAGTTTGACGTGCGCTTTTATCTCGTTTCAATTCTCTTCATCATCTTCGATCTTGAAGTAGCGTTTCTTTTCCCGTGGGCAATTTCGCTGGGAAAAATCGGTGTTTTTGGCTTCTGGTCGATGATGATATTTTTAGGGTTACTGACCATTGGCTTTATTTATGAATGGCGCAAAGGGGCACTCGAATGGGATTGATTGAAACAGCTGCACCCGTTCAGCGCGAATATTTTACCGAGATCAATTCTGAACTCGCTGACAAAGGCTTTCTTGTCACGTCAACCGATGACTTGATCAACTGGGCCCGCACCGGTTCATTGATGCCAATGCAGTTTGGTTTGGCCTGCTGCGCCGTTGAAATGATGATGGGCTTTGGTCCCCGTTACGACATGGAGCGATTCGGCATTGCACCGCGTGGCTCGCCACGCCAATCGGATGTGATGATTGTTGCAGGTACCCTCACCAATAAAATGGCTCCGGCGCTCCGCAAGGTTTACGACCAAATGCCAGAACCGCGTTATGTGATCTCCATGGGCTCCTGCGCCAATGGTGGTGGCTATTACCATTACTCTTATTCAGTGGTGCGTGGTTGTGATCGTATCGTGCCTGTGGACGTTTATGTGCCAGGTTGCCCACCCACGGCTGAGGCGTTGCTTTACGGCATCTTGATGCTGCAAAAGAAAATCCGCCGCACCGGAACGATTGAGCGCTGACATGGCCATTGACCTGAACACGCTTGGCCTTCACATCGCTGGTGCACTGAACGTGCAGCATTCAATCGCTTACGGCGAACTGACCCTGCATGTGGAAGCGGACGACATCAACAAGGTGCTGACGTTCCTGCGCGACGACGCAGAATGCCGCTTTGTGAATTTCATTGATCTGACAGCTGCTGATTACCCCGAACGCGAAAAGCGTTTTGACGTGGTGTATCACTTGCTCAGCCCTTACAAGAATTCGCGCATCCGGGTGAAATGCCAAGCGGGCGAGGGCGATGTTGTGCCTTCAGCTATTCCAAGCTTTAAAGCCTGCGATTGGTTTGAGCGCGAGGTCTATGACCTCTACGGCATCACATTCTCAGGCCATCCAGACCTGCGCCGTATTCTCACGGACTATGGCTTTCAAGGCCATCCTTTGCGCAAAGATTTCCCCACCACGGGCTACGTTGAAGTGCGCTATGATGATGAGTTGAAACGCGTGGTTTATGAACCCGTAAAGCTGGTTCAAGAGTTCCGCCAATTCGATTACCTCAGCCCATGGGAAGGCACGAACTACGTGCTGCCCGGCGATGAGAAGGCGAAACAATAATGGCGGACGCTCTTCCCGTTCTTGTTTTCAATTTTTTCAGCTCAATTTTTCATGGGCTTATTTTTGTTTTGGGCTTCGTCTTGCTCAAATATGCAAAGAACTGGCTGAGTGTACTTGGCCTCGTTCTGGGAGTGATCGCCGTGAGCGTATGTCTCACCTTCGCAACTTTCTTCTTTCAAGGTGCGGAGCGGGCTTGGTCGATGATGGTGCCGGGCGGTGAAATGTTTGCAGTCATGGGCTTGCCCGTGATTATCAGTGCTGTGATCTCGACAATGATGATCATGTTCTCGGCATATATTTTGTTTGTGGAACCAGGAAATCAAAAGAATGTCTGAAGTCTCCACCCGTAACTTCACAATCAACTTTGGCCCAGCCCATCCGGCAGCCCATGGCGTGTTGCGTCTTATTTGGATTTGGATGGTGAAATTGTCACCCGCGTGGACCCACATATTGGTCTTCTGCATCGCGGCACCGAAAAGCTAATTGAGCAAAAAACCTATCTGCAAGCCGTGCCTTATTTTGACCGCCTCGACTATATGGCGCCGATGAACCAAGAGCATGCCTATGCGTTGGCAGTTGAAAAGCTGTTGGGCATTACAGTGCCAAAGCGCGGCCAACTTATTCGCGTGCTTTATTCTGAAATGGGTCGTCTGCGTTCACATTATTTGAACGTGACCGCACAAGCCATGGACGTGGGCGCAATCACGCCCTTCACATGGGGCTTGGAAGCGCAGGAAAAAACCTACGTGTTCTACGAACAAGCCTCAGGTGGGCGTATGCATGCGGCCTATTTCCGCCCCGGTGGCGTGCATCAAGACCTCACGCAAAAGCTGGTTGACGATATTGGCGCGTTTTCAGCGAACCATTCAAAAATCATTGATGACGTTGAAACGCTTCTCACTGAAAACCGCATTTTCAAACAGCGCAACGTTGATATTGGCGTGGTGACGCAGGAAGAATGTTTCCAGTGGGGCTTCTCCGGCGTCATGTTGCGCAGTGCGGGTGCTGCTTGGGATTTGCGCAAGTCGCAGCCCTATGAATGCTACGACGAAATGGAATTCGATATTCCAGTCGGCAAGCATGGCGATAATTATGACCGTTATGTGCTGCGCGTACAGGAAATGCGTGAGTCATTGAAGATCATGCAGCAATGCGTTGAATTGCTGTCGGGCAAGGAACGGGTTGGCCCCGTGTCGTCGATGGATGGCAAAGTGGTGCCGCCCAAGCGTGGTGAAATGAAGCGCTCAATGGAAGCGCTGATCCATCATTTCAAACTTTATACCGAAGGCTACAAAGTGCCAGCTGGTGAAGTCTATGCCGCCGTAGAAGCGCCAAAAGGTGAGTTTGGCGTGTATCTGGTCAGCGATGGTTCCAACAAGCCTTACCGCTGCCGTTTGCGTGCACCCGGCTTTGCCCATCTGCAAGCCATGGACTGGCTCTGTCGTGGCCACATGCTGGCTGACGTGTCAGCGGTTTTGGGCTCCATTGATATTGTATTTGGTGAGGTGGATCGATGATCCCAGCTCACAACGCCGGAACTGACAATAAAATTAGTTGCACGGTTCATGGTGAAGGTCGCCTTGTGGCGACCTGTCAGCATATTGTCCAACAGTTCAACGACAAAATTCCAAGCGGAGCAAATTGGAATTATTTTGAGGACGAAGACAGTTTTGAAGTGTTTTGTGACGAGTGCAATGAAATGCTGTGCAACGTGAAAGGCCCAATTCCTGAAAGCGTTAAGCAAAAAATGGGTCACGCAATTATCTGCGAACAATGCATGGACCAAGTGCTCGCGCTCAATTCTATGACGAGGTTTAACTGATGTCGGTTCGTCGATTAGATCCCATCCAACCCGCGTCTTTCGCCTTCACGCCTGAAAACTTGGCGTGGGCAAAGCACACGATTGCAAAATATCCAACAGGCAAGCAAGCCTCGGCGGTTATTCCGTTGCTGTGGCGGGGGCAGGAACAAAATGGTTGGACTTCACGTCCGATGATCGAATACATCGCTGAGATGTTGGATATGGCCTATATCCGCGTGCTCGAAGTGGCGACGTTTTACACCATGTTCCAATTGTCCCCCGTGGGCACCAAGGCTCATGTGCAGCTCTGCGGCACCATTGCCTGCCAGCTGCGCGGCGCAGAAGATTTGCGCAAAGTGTGCGAAGCCAAAATCCACCCGCAGCCCGGCCATTTGAATGCCGATGGTTCGATGAGTTGGGAAGAGGTGGAATGTTTAGGGTCTTGCGTGAATGCCCCAATGATTCAAGTGTTTAAGGACACTTATGAAGATTTGACTCCAGCAAAACTGGAAGAGCTGATCGACCAATGGCAAGCGGGCAACCACGTGAAGCCCGGCCCGCAGATTGAACGTCATTTCTCGGCCCCAGTTGGCGGTGGCACGACGCTGACTGATAAATCACTTTACAAAGGCCAACGCACATTCAAGCGCGTTGAAGCTCCGCCACCACCACCAGCACCACCTGCTGCTGGTCCGGCACCTGTTGTGGCCGTTGCACCAGCCGTTGTTGCAAAAATAGCTGACGTGCCAGTGACAAAGCCAAAGGCCAAAAAAGCCGCTCCGAAAAAAGCGGCTGAACGCATTATCGATCCGCCAAAGCCATCCATTAAATCCGCCGCCCGCGACATTGATGGCCGTCCGGAATTGTTGAAAAAACCCCACGGCAAGGCCGATGATTTGAAACTGATCTGGGGTGTTGGCCCCGCGTTGGAAAAACTGTTGAACAAAATCGGCATTTGGCACTTCGACCAAATCGCCAATTGGTCGGCCAAGGAACTCAGCTGGGTTGATGAAAAACTCGAAGGCTTCAAAGGCCGTGCCAAACGCGACGAATGGGTGAAGCAATCCAAAAAACTCGCCAAAGGCTGGCGGCCCGAAAGTGCCGTTGGTGAAAAGCCGAAAGGTCGTGGCTGATGTGTAAAAATTCCCTCACCCTGAGGTGCGAGCAATTGCGAGCCTCGAAGGGTCAGCCACACACTCCGTATCAAGCAGGTGCTTCGAGGCTCGCGAAGGCGCTCGCACCTCAGCATGAGGATTCACGCTAATGCTCGCTGACAAAGATCGCATTTTCACCAACCTCTATGGCTACCATGATTGGGGCCTTGAGGGTGCCAAGCAACGCGGTGCGTGGCTGGATACCAAGTCCTTCATCGACAAGGGCAGGGACTGGATTGTCAATGAAGTGAAAGCCTCTGGCCTGCGTGGCCGTGGTGGCGCTGGCTTCCCGACGGGTCTCAAATGGTCGTTCATGCCAAAGGTGGTGGGCGAGCGCCCGCATTACCTCGTCGTCAACGCTGACGAATCCGAACCCGGCACCTGCAAAGATCGTGAGATCATGCGCCACGACCCGCATTTGCTGGTCGAAGGCTGCTTGCTCGCTGGCATGGCCATGGCTTGCAACGTCGGTTACATTTATGTGCGCGGTGAATACATCCGCGAACGCGAACACCTGCAAGCCGCCATTGACCAAGCCTATGAAGCGCGGCTGATCGGCAAGAACAACATTCACGGCTGGGACTTTGACCTTTACGTGCACCACGGTGCAGGCGCTTACATTTGCGGTGAAGAAACCGCCATGTTGGAAAGCCTTGAAGGCAAAAAAGGCCAGCCCCGCATGAAGCCGCCATTCCCCGCCAACGTGGGCCTTTATGGTGCACCGACGACGGTGAACAATGTGGAATCAATTGCTGTTGCCGGAACAATTCTGCGTCGCGGTGCAACGTGGTTCAATTCCATCGGCAACCCCAACAATGTGGGCACCAAGCTGTTCTGCATTTCGGGCCATGTGAACAAGCCCTGCAACGTCGAAGAAGCCATGGGCATTCCGTTCCGTGAATTGATTGACAAACACGCAGGCGGCATGCGCGGCGGCTGGGACAATTTGCTGGCGGTTATTCCCGGTGGTTCATCGGTGCGCATGGTGCCTGCCGAACAAATCATCGACACACCAATGGAATTTGACTCACTGTCAAAGTTGAAATCGGGCCTTGGCACGGCAGCGGTCATTGTCATGGATAAATCCACCGACTTGATCCGCACCATTGCGCGGCTTTCTTATTTCTATAAGCACGAGTCCTGCGGCCAGTGCACACCCTGCCGCGAAGGCACAGGCTGGATGTGGCGCGTGCTCACCCGCATGGCTGAAGGCCGCGCCGAAAAGCGCGAAATCGACATGCTGTTTGATGTGACGAAGCAAATCGAAGGCCACACCATTTGTGCGCTAGGCGATGCTGCGGCGTGGCCAATTCAAGGCCTGATCAACCATTTCCGCCCTGTGCTGGAAAAGCGCATCGACGAATATTCCTACAGGTCCGATCCAGACGGCGCAGTGCGCCACGCTGCGGAGTAAGATATGCCAAAGATTAAAATTGACGGTGTTGAAGGCGAGTTTGAGAACGGTTTGACGCTGTTGCAAGCCTGCGAACTCATGGGCGCTGAAGTGCCGCGTTTTTGCTACCATGACCGCTTGTCGATTGCGGGCAACTGCCGCATGTGCCTTGTCGAAGTAAAAGGCGGCCCGCCAAAGCCACAAGCCTCCTGCGCCATGTCCGTGAACGACTTGCGCCCCGGACCCAACGGTGAAGCGCCTGAAGTGTTCACCAACACACCCATGGTCAAAAAAGCCCGTGAAGGTGTCATGGAATTCCTGCTCATCAATCACCCGCTGGATTGCCCCGTGTGCGACCAAGGCGGCGAGTGTGACTTGCAAGACCAAGCCATGGCCTATGGCAAATCCGGCAATCGCTTCCATGAAAACAAGCGCGCCGTGGAAGACAAGGATTTTGGCCCGCTCGTCAAAACTGAAATGACACGCTGCATTCAGTGCACGCGCTGTGTGCGCTTCACCACTGAAGTGGCTGGCATCACCGACATGGGGCTTACGGGCCGTGGTGAAGATGTGGAGATCACCACTTACCTCGACCAGATCATCACCTCGGAATTGCAAGGCAATATCATTGATCTTTGCCCCGTCGGTGCGTTGACATCGAAACCTTACGAATTCAAAGCCCGCGCTTGGGAACTCCGCAAAACCGAAACCATCGACGTGATGGATGCTGTCGGTTCCAACATTCGCGTGGATTGCCGTGGCCGTGAAGTGCTGCGCATTCTGCCGCGCACCCATGAAAACGTGAACGAGGAATGGATTTCCGACAAGACGCGCTTTGTGTGGGATGGTTTGAAAACACAACGCCTTGACCAACCCTATGTGCGTGAAATGGGCAAACTGCGCCCTGCAACATGGGCCGAAGCCTTGGGCCATGTGGCTAAAAAAGTGAAAGCCGCAAAGCCCGAACGCATCGGCTTCCTCGTCGGCGATTTGGTTTCTGCAGAAGAAGCCTTCGCCATCAAGGCGTTGGCCACGGCACTGGGTTCCAACAATGTGGACTGCCGCGTTGATGGTTCGCCATTGGGCGAACATGGTGGCCGTGCGGGCTATTTGTTCAACTCCACCATCGCGGGCATTGAAGAAGCTGATGCGATTATGTTGATCGGCTGCAACCCGCGCCTTGAAGCCCCTGTGCTTAATGCCCGCATTCGCAAGCGTTCGCTGAAGGGCGGCGTGACCATCGGTGTGATCGGTGATCGTGCTGACCTGACCTATGACTATCACTACATGGGTGCTGGCGCTGAGAGCTTGGCGCAACTTGCCCAACACGCGCCCGCGAAAGCCCAAAAGCCAATGTTCATCATCGGGCAGGGCGCTTTGGCCCGCGCTGATGGCGCAGCGATTTTGGCACTTGCCGCGAAAGCTGCCGCCGCAATTGGCGTGGTGAAAGAAGGTTGGAACGGCTTCAACATTTTGCACACTGCGGCAGGCCGCGTGGGTGCACTTGATGTGTGCGCTTTGCCGGGTGACGGCGGCTTGAATGCCAATGCCATGATCGCCGCTGCAGGCAAAGGCAATATGGACGTGATGTTCTTGGCCGGTGCCGATGAAATCAACACCGATGCATTGGGCAAATCCTTCGTGGTTTATATGGGCACCCATGGCGACGCTGGCGCACACCGCGCCGATGTGATTTTGCCGGGTGCGGCTTACACCGAAAAATCCGCCACCTACGTCAACACCGAAGGCCGCCCACAAATGACTGCGCGCGCCACGTTCCCACCGGGCGAAGCGCGTGATGATTGGTCGATCATTTCGGCTTTGGCTGAGCAGCTTGGCGTGTCATTGGGCTGGAGCAATCTGACAGGGCTTCGTGCCGCGATGTATGCCATTGCTCCACAACTCGCGGCATTGGACAGCATCCACACAAGCGATGCTGCGGCCTTGTCGGAACTTGCAGCCGGTGAAGGTGCCACGTCGAAAGATGCGTTTACTTCGCCCGTTAAAGATTTCTATTTCACCAACCCGATTGCGCGGGCCTCAAAAATTATGGCGGATTGTTCTGCAATCAAGAACCGCCCTGTAATGCAGGCGGCGGAGTGAGACGATGAACGAACTTGCACTCCTCATTGCGATCATTGTGCTGCAAAGCGTAGCGCTTTTAACTGCCGTCTTGATCAGCGTGTCATTCCTGATTTATTTTGACCGCAAGGTGTGGGCCGCTGTGCAAATGCGCCGTGGTCCAAACGTGGTGGGCCCTTGGGGCATTCTACAATCTTTCGCTGACCTTTTGAAATTCGTGTTCAAGGAAGTCATCATTCCAGACAGTGCCAACAAGGGCGTGTTTGTTTTGGCTCCAATCGTGACGGCAGTTCTGGCCTTGGCATCGTGGGCAGTCATTCCGATTTCTGAAGGCGTGATGGTTGCCAATATCAACGTTGGCATTCTTTATCTCTTCGCGCTGTCGTCGCTTGGCGTTTACGGCATCATCATGGGCGGTTGGGCGTCCAACTCGAAATATCCATTCCTCGCAGCACTTCGTTCTGCCGCACAAATGGTGTCCTACGAAGTTTCAATCGGCTTCGTCATCATCACTGTGTTGCTCTGCGTCGGTTCATCTGAACTTGTCAGACATCGTGCTGTCGCAAAAGACCGGGCTTGGCACCATGCTGGGCTTGCCCAATTCGTTCCTCGACTGGTACTTCATCCCACTGTTCCCCATGTTCGTGATCTTCTTTATCTCGGCATTGGCAGAAACCAATCGCCCACCCTTCGATCTGGTGGAAGCTGAATCAGAACTCGTGGCCGGGCACATGGTTGAATATTCTTCGACACCCTACATGCTGTTCATGCTCGGCGAATATACCGCCATCACCTTGATGTGCGCCATGACGTCGATTTTGTTCCTTGGCGGCTGGTTGCCGATCATTGATGTGGCTGTGCTCAACTGGGTGCCGGGCATCATTTGGTTTGTGTTGAAAACCGTGTTCGTGTTTTTCGGTTTCGCGCTGACCAAGGCCATTGTGCCGCGTTATCGTTATGACCAATTGATGCGCTTGGGCTGGAAAGTGTTCTTGCCGTTTTCATTGTTCTGGGTGGTCTTGACCGCCGGAGTTCTTCTCACTTTCGGATGGTTGCCATCATGAGCCTGTCACTCGTCGCCCGCTCGCTGTTCCTCAAGGAATTCGTTTCAGCCACTGTGCTGGCACTGAAATATATGGTGTCGCCCAAGGTCACGCTGAATTACCCTCACGAAAAGGGCCAGCTGTCTCCGCGCTTCCGTGGTGAACATGCTTTGCGACGCTATCCCAACGGCGAAGAACGCTGCATTGCCTGCAAACTCTGCGAAGCCATTTGCCCTGCGCAAGCCATCACCATTGAAGCCGGCCCACGCCGCAACGACGGCACCCGCCGCACCACGCGCTATGACATCGACATGACCAAGTGCATCTACTGCGGCTTCTGCCAGGAAGCTTGCCCCGTGGATGCAATTGTTGAAGGCCCAAATTTTGAATACGCAACTGAAACCCGCGAAGAGCTGATGTTCAACAAGGAAAAATTGTTGGACAACGGCGACCGTTGGGAACGTGAAATTGCGCGCAACATTGCGCTCGATTCACCCTATCGCTGAGGACGCCGCAATGGCCGTAACTTTCTTCTTTTACCTGTTCTCGCTGCTGGCGGTGGCAAGCGCTATGATGGTGATCATGGCGCGCAACCCCGTGCATTCGGTGCTGTTCCTCATTCTGTGTTTCTTCAACGCTGCGGGCCTGTTTATTCTGATGGGCGCTGAATTCCTCGCCATGATTTTGGTGGTGGTTTATGTGGGCGCCGTCGCCGTGCTGTTCCTCTTCGTCGTGATGATGCTGGACGTGGATTTTGTGAAGATGCGTGCAGGCATGGCGCATTACTTGCCGATTGGTGGCGTGATTGGCCTTATTTTGCTTGCTGAACTTGTGATGGTATTTGGCACTTGGAACTTTGCACCCGATGCGCTGAAGACAACTTCGGCAACGCCAACGGGTGTGACGAACACGCAAGCCTTGGGCGAAGTGCTTTACACCAAGTATATCTATTTCTTTGAAGCGGCAGGCCTTGTTCTGCTTGTTGCCATGATTGGTGCAATTGTTTTGACGCTACGCCACAAGCCCGGCATCAAGCGCCAAAATGTGAGCGATCAGGTTGCCCGCACACCGGGCATGGTGATGGAAATCCGCAAAGTTGAATCGGGCAAGGGGATTGAAGGATGATTGGTCTCGGCCATTACCTCACGGTGGCAGCGGTGCTGTTCACCATCGGCATTTTCGGGATATTCCTGAATCGCAAAAACGTCATCGTCATCATGATGTCGATTGAACTCATGCTCTTGGCCGTGAATATCAATCTTGTCGCGTTCTCCACCCAACTGAATGATCTTGTGGGCCAAGTATTTGCACTGCTGGTCCTCACCGTTGCTGCGGGTGAAGCGGCCATTGGTCTTGCTATTCTCGTTACCTACTTCCGCAATCGCAACTCAATTGAAGTTGACGACATCAACATGATGAAGGGTTGAGACGGACACCATGTATCACGCAATCGTCTTCCTTCCTCTTCTCGGCGCAATTATCGCCGGACTATTTGGCACATCGCTGCTGAAAGCTTTTGGCCACGACAAAGATGTTTATGGCGCACACCATGATCACAACCATGCCGCACACGGCCACGATGACCATGACGACCATGGTCATGGCGGACATTACCACGGCCCCATGTGGCCGATGTATTTGACCACGGGTTTGCTGATTGTTTCGGCCATTCTGTCGTGGGTGAATTTCGCGGGCTTCCTGCATGAAGGCCACGACCAAAAGGTTGAAGTGCTGAAGTGGATTTCATCTGGCGCACTCAATGCCAACTGGGCCTTCCGCATTGACACACTTACGTCGGTCATGCTCGTCGTCGTCAACACTGTGTCAGCGCTCGTGCATGTGTATTCGCTCGGCTACATGAGCCACGACGAACACCAACCCCGCTTCTTCGCTTATCTCTCGCTCTTCACCTTTGCGATGTTGATGTTGGTGACGTCTGACAATCTCATCCAAATGTTCTTTGGTTGGGAAGGTGTCGGCCTCGCGTCTTATCTGCTCATCGGTTTCTGGTTCAAGAAAGACTCCGCCAACGCCGCCGCCATCAAGGCCTTCGTTGTCAATCGCGTGGGTGACTTTGGATTTGCGCTTGGCATTTTCGGTTGCTTCGTGGTGTTCGGTTCGGTTGAATTCGACGCCATTTTCCGCGCCGCCCCTGAAGCAGTGGGCAAGCATTTGCCATTCCTCAGCTGGGCACCGGACACACTCACCATCCTGTGCCTGCTCTTGTTTATGGGTGCCATGGGCAAGTCGGCCCAGTTCCTGCTGCACACATGGTTGCCTGACGCCATGGAAGGCCCCACACCTGTTTCCGCATTGATCCATGCTGCAACCATGGTAACGGCAGGTGTATTCCTCGTCGCCCGTATGTCGCCATTGTTTGAATTGGCACCAGTTGCCCGCGACGTGGTGATCGTGATTGGTGCCATCACCGCTTTCTTCGCGGCAACTGTTGGCCTTGTGCAAAACGACATTAAGCGCGTGATTGCTTATTCAACCTGTTCGCAGCTTGGCTATATGTTCGTGGCACTGGGAGTAGGCGGATACGGCATTGCCATTTTCCATCTCTTCACACATGCCTTCTTCAAAGCTTTACTGTTCTTAGGTGCAGGCTCGGTCATTCACGCCATGGGTGGCGAACAAGACATGCGCAAAATGGGTGGCCTTGCGCCACACATCCGCATTACCTGGGCCATGATGCTCATCGGCACCTTGGCGTTGACGGGCTTCCCACTCACCGCAGGCTATTTCTCAAAAGACGCGGTGATCGAAGCGGCTTTTGCATCCCACGCTGGCCCGCACATGTTTGCCTTCGCACTCTTGGTGATCGCGGCTTTCTGCACGTCGTTCTATTCGTGGCGCTTGGCCTTCATGACATTCAACGGCCCAACCCGCGCCGACAAAGAAACCATTGAGCATTCCCATGAAAGCCCAATGGTCATGTTGGTGCCTTTGTTTGTGCTTGCACTGGGGGCCGTGGTCGCGGGCTTTGTGTTCGCGCCTTACTTCATCGGCCATGAAGAAGCATTGTTCTGGGGCGCATCGATTTATCGTTCACCAGAAAACCACATCATTCACGACATTCATGAAGTGCCGATGTGGGTAAAGTATTCGCCACTCGTTGCCATGATCTTGGGCTTCCTGCTGGCGGTTCTGTTCTACATTCGCAACACGTCTCTGCCCGGCAAACTCGCAGCCATGCATCAGCCGATTTATCAGTTCCTGCTCAACAAGTGGTACTTTGATGAACTCTATGACTTCCTGTTTGTGCGCCCGGCCTTCTGGCTTGGCCGCCTGTTCTGGAAGCAGGGTGATGGTGCAGTGATTGATGGTCTTGGTCCCAATGGCATTGCGGCCCGCGTGGCCGATGGCTCAGGCCTCATCGTGCGGCTGCAAACCGGTTATGTATATCACTACGCCTTCGCCATGTTGATTGGCGTTGCTGCAATTGTTACTTGGTTCTCGTTCGGAGGCACACACTAAATGAATTGGCCCGTGCTTTCCGTTATCACATTCCTGCCGCTGCTTGGCGTCGTCGCCATTCTTTTGGCCAAGGGTGAAGATGCATCCGCAGCCCGCTATGCGCGTTACGCCGCATTGTGGACGACCATCGTCACGTTCGTCGTGTCACTGTTGATCCCCTTCAACTTCGTCAATGCTGAATCCGGTTTTCAATTTGTTGAAAATGCCTCGTGGCTTGGCGGCTATGCCAACTACCGCATGGGCGTTGACGGCATTTCCATGCCGCTGGTTATTCTCACCACCTTCTTGATGCCGATTTGCATCTTGGCGTCGTGGTATGTCGATAAGCGCGTCAAAGAATACATGATCGCATTCCTCGTGCTGGAATGTCTGATGATTGGCGTGTTCTGTGCGCTCGACATCGTGCTGTTCTACGTCTTCTTCGAAGCGGGCTTGATCCCGATGTTCTTGATCATCGGCATTTGGGGCGGTGCACGCCGCGTCTATGCCTCGTTCAAATTCTTCCTCTACACGTTGTTGGGTTCGGTGCTGATGTTGCTGGCCATCATCGCCATGTATTGGCATGCGGGCACGACGGACATTGCGGTGCTGCTGTCCAACCCCAAAACCTTCCCACCGGAAATGCAAACCTGGTTGTGGCTGGCCTTCTTCGCGTCCTTCGCCGTGAAAATGCCAATGTGGCCCGTGCACACTTGGTTGCCGGATGCCCACGTTGAAGCCCCAACGGCAGGCTCCGTCATTCTAGCAGCAATCTTGTTGAAGATGGGCGGCTATGGCTTCCTGCGCTTCTCGCTGCCCATGTTCCCTGACGCATCGCTGTATTTCCAGAACTTCGTCTATGTGTTGTCGGTCGTTGCCATCGTTTACACCTCGTTGGTGGCACTGGTGCAGGAAGACATGAAGAAGCTCATCGCTTATTCGTCTGTTGCACACATGGGATTCGTGACCATGGGCATCTTCTCAATGACCCGTCAGGGTGTTGATGGTGCGGTGTTCCAAATGATCAGCCACGGCCTTGTATCGGGCGCTTTGTTCTTGTGTGTCGGCGTGGTTTACGACCGCATGCATACCCGTGACATTGCAGCTTATGGCGGCCTCGCCAATCGTATGCCGCTTTATGCAGGTATCTTCATGCTGTTCACCATGGCCAATGTGGGCTTGCCCGGAACCTCTGGTTTCGTCGGTGAATTCATGACGCTGCTTGGCACCTTCGCCAGCAACACGTGGGTGGCGTTCTTCGCCACATTTGGTGTGATCCTCTCGGCTGGTTATGCACTTTGGCTTTATCGCCGCGTCATATTCGGCAAAATGGAAAAGCCGAATTTGGAGTGGATGCCTGATATAACGCGCCGCGAATTTGCAACACTGTTCCCGCTGCTGGTTTTGACCATCCTGTTTGGTGTTTATCCCGCACCCATCCTTGATGTGATTGGTGCAACTGTTGAAAACCTTTTGAAATCCCTGCCTGCGGCTGCCGCAAGCCTTGCGATGAAGTGACGAGACCATGATGAGCCTTCTTCAATCCGCTGATGCTGTTGCCGCCCTGCCGGAAGTGGTGCTGGCAGTTCTCGCCGCTGCCTTTCTGATGGTCGGTGTTTTCGCGAAATCAGAACCTTACAAACTGGTGCAATGGCTG
The DNA here is from genome assembly GCA_963779145.1 of uncultured Alphaproteobacteria bacterium. Lineage (GTDB taxonomy): Bacteria > Pseudomonadota > Alphaproteobacteria > Rhizobiales > Aestuariivirgaceae > Aestuariivirga. The sequence continues at coordinate 24,438 of CAVZXJ010000038.1, read as the reverse complement.
AGCATTGGTGCACTCGCTTTGGCAGCTGTTCTCGTTTGCCAAGCAACAGGCGAGGGCAAAGTAATGGCTTTTGGCGGTGCCTTCATCGTTGATGATTTTGCACGATTGTTGAAAGTGTTGGCGCTATTTGCAGCCGCCGTCGCTATTCTTCTGTCGGGCAAATTCTTGAAGCGCGTTGATATGGCACGCTTTGAATATCCAATCCTCGTGCTGTTTGCTGCCATCGGCATGATGATGATGATCTCGGCCAATGACTTGATCTCACTCTATATGGGCCTCGAGCTGCAATCACTTTCACTCTACGTTGTTGCAGCAATAGACCGTGACAATGCAAAGTCTTCCGAAGCGGGCCTCAAATATTTCGTCCTCGGCGCATTGTCGTCGGGCATGTTGCTTTATGGCGCATCGCTGATTTACGGTTTCACAGGCACAACAACTTTCACAGGCATTGCCGAAGCGCTTCATGCCAACGGTTCAAGCCTTGGCATTTTGTTCGGCCTCGTGTTCGTGTTGGCTGGCTTGGCATTTAAAATATCAGCCGTGCCATTCCACATGTGGACGCCAGATGTTTACGAAGGCGCACCAACGCCCGTCACTGCTTTCTTTGCTTCAGCGCCGAAAGTTGCAGCAATGGCCTTACTTGTTCGCACCATGGTTGGACCGTTCAACCATCTGGTTCACGATTGGCAGCAAATCATTGTTGTTGTTAGTATTTTGTCGATGGCGCTGGGTGCATTTGCAGCCATTGGCCAAAACAACATCAAGCGCCTGTTGGCCTATTCATCAATCGGCCACATGGGTTTTGCGCTTGTTGGTTTGGCAGCGGGAACGCAAGAAGGTGTATCTGGTGTTGTAACTTACATGCTCATCTATGTGCTCACCACTTTGGGCGTTTTCGCTTGCGTGCTGGCCATGCGCCGTCAAGGCAAGCAGGTTGAGAACATTTCTGATCTGGCAGGTCTTGGCCGTACCAACAAAGGCTTGGCCTTCGTCATGGCAATGTTGATGTTCTCGCTCGCGGGCATTCCTCCGCTGGCTGGGTTCTTCGGCAAGCTCTTCGTATTCATGGCCGCGGTGAAAGCTGGCCTGTGGGTTCTCGCAATCTTGGGCGTGATCGCCAGCGTCATCGGGGCTTACTATTACCTCCGCATCGTTAAGATCATCTACTTCGATGAACCTGCAACGGCCTTTGACGATATGGATGGCGAAGTGAAATGGGTTGCTTATGTGTCCGCAGCCTTTGCGTTGCTGTTCGTCGTATTTGCTTCACCCTTGCTGGAAGTGGCGGCAGCCGCGGCGAAGTCATTGTATTGAGCGACGTGAACGAAACAGTCCCCATCCGTCACTACCCATCAATCGATTCCACCAATCTCGAAGCCCATCGTCTATTTAAGTCAGGCGAGTGCGGCCCTGTGTATCTGCTTGCGGATGAACAGACTGCGGGCAAAGGCAGGCTTGACCGCAATTGGGCCTCTTTGCGCGGCAATTGTTATTCGACGTTGATACTGCCTTTGAATGTACAATTGCAGTCAGTTCCTCAAATTAGCTTCGTTGTTGCACTGGCTGTGGCTGATGTGGTCCGGCAACACACCAATGCAAAACCACAACTCAAATGGCCAAATGACGTGCTTGTTGGCGGGGCGAAGATTGCGGGCATTTTGTGTGAGGTGCTTTCGCAAAATCCACTTACCGTCGCAATCGGCTGCGGCATCAATGTTGCCCACGCACCAACAGGCTTAGCCTATCCCGCCACATGCCTTGTAGCGGAAGGTGCTAGTATTGAACGCGATGATGTTTTCCAATCCTACCGACAGGCTTTGACGTATTGGTTTGGTATGTGGAACTTCGGCCAAGGCTTTTCGACCATTCGCACCGCGTGGATGCAACAGGCCACAGGAATCGGCGAAACTGTCACCATGACTGTGGGAACACAACACTTGACGGGACGATTTGAAGGTATCACAGAGCAGGGGGCTGTGATCGTAAAACCTGCGGATGGCCCCCCACATATTTTACACGCTGGCGATTTGCTTATTCCCTCGTTGGCAGCCCTCAGAAACGGAAATCAATGAACGCCAAACGCCGCAAAGACCAAACTCCATCGCTCGTTATGTTGCCATTGGGCGGCACGGGCGAAATCGGCATGAACTGCTATTGCTACGGCACTGGGCCAGAACGCGAACGGCAATGGCTGATGGTGGATTTAGGCGTCAAGTTCGGCGGCGATAAAGAACCGGGTGTGGACGTGATCTTGCCTGATATTGGCTTCATCACTTCCAACAAGAACGATCTAGCGGGCCTCATCATAACCCACGCCCATGAAGACCATATTGGTGCCGTGCCTTGGCTTTGGCCGCAACTCGAATGTGATGTTTATTGCACACAGTTTGCAGCGGAATTGCTGAAACTCAAACTCAAGGAACACGGTCTTGAAGACGATGTTCCCCTCAAAATCATTGAGCCCAACAAGCCGTTTCAAGTTGGTGATTTCAATGTTGAATTTTTGGGCGTCACCCACTCCATTCCGCAATCCAATGCGCTGTTAATCAAAACTGCCGAAGGCACCGTGGTGCATTCCGGCGATTGGAAAATTGATCGTACACCTATTTTAGGTTTGCCGATTGATGAAGAAAAATTTGCAAGCATCGGCAAAGCGGGTGTTGATGTATTGGTGTGTGACTCCACCAATTGCTTGCGCGAAGGCTTTTCACCTTCGGAAACCGATGTTGCTGCAACCCTCACCGACATCATCACCAATGCAACAGGCCGCGTGGCCGTTACAACATTTGCGTCCCATGTGGAGCGCATCACATCAGCCGTGAAGGCCGCCCGTTCGGCTGGCCGCGAAGTGGTGATTGCAGGCCGCGCCATGCGCAACACCATCGAAGCCGCCCGCAAATGTGGTATGTTGAAAGATGCCGGTGCGTTCTTGGATGAAGATGCATTCGGCTATTTGCCGAACAACAAAATCATGCTGCTGTGCACGGGAAGCCAAGGCGAACCACGCGCGGCTATGGCCCGTGTCGCCGAAGACAATCACCCCAATATTTCGCTGGAGGAGGGCGATCTCGTCATTTTCTCAGCCCGCACAATTCCCGGCAATGAAAAAGAAGTGGGCGCCATCATCAACAACCTCGCCAAGCTGCGCGTTGATGTGATCACGTCGGATGATGCACTGGTGCATTCCTCAGGTCACCCGCGCCAGGGTGAGTTGAAGCAAATGTATGATTGGCTCAAACCCCGCGCCGTAGTGCCCATGCACGGTGAGCCGCGTCACATGTTCTTCCAAGAGAAATTCGCAAAGGCCCAAGGCATCAAGGAAACACTGTTGCTGGAAGACGGCAAGATTGCGCGGCTTTGCCCAGGCCCCGTTGAAATTATCGATGAAGTCTCGGTCGGCGTTTTGCATGTTGATGGCAAGTTGATTGTCGATGGTGTGAATGGCCCAGCCAAGCAACGCCGCAAACTATCCCATGTCGGCATCATCTTTGCGCAAGTGCTGGTGGACGAGCACATGCAATTGGCCGAGGACATTGAAGTGATCTTGGACGGTGTGCCGGAAGGCCTGGCTGATGAGTTGGCTATTGCGGCAGAAAAGGGTTTTGAAAGCACGCCAAAAAACCGCCGGAAAGACGACAACATTGTCGAAGACGTTGTCCGCAACGCCATTCGCCGTGCAGCTGATATTGCTTGGGGTAAAAAACCAGTGGTGAAAGTCATGGTGGCGCGGGTTTAGTGCAGCGTCTGCTATATTCCCCGACGAATCATGAAAAAGCCAACGACACCACCAACCCCGCCGCAACCCATTGAGCCCATCGAACTCCAGTCTGCATTGGAAGAGCGATATTTAGCCTATGCGCTGTCAACCATCATGCACCGCGCTTTGCCGGATGTGCGCGACGGTTTAAAGCCAGTGCATCGGCGCTTGCTGCATGTGATGCGCATTTTGCGGTTGGACCCGAATTCAGCGTTCAAGAAATCCGCCAAGATTGTGGGCGACGTGATGGGCGGTTATCACCCCCACGGCGACCAATCGATTTATGATGCGCTCGTGCGCTTGGCCCAGGATTTCTCATCACGTTATCCGTTGGTGGACGGGCAGGGCAACTTCGGCAATATCGATGGCGATAGTGCCGCGGCCTATCGTTACACCGAAGCGCGAATGACTGCCGTTGCGGGTTTGCTTCTCGATGGCATTGACGAAGACACGGTGGACTTCCGCCCCAACTATGATGGCTCGGTGGAAGAGCCAATTGTGCTGCCTGGCGCTTTCCCAATTTCTTGGCCAATGGTGCAACGGGCATCGCCGTCGGCATGGCCACATCCATTCCGCCACACAATGCGGCTGAGCTTTGTGACGCGGCTTTGCATCTCATTAAGACACCGAATGCTGGCGTTGATAAGCTTTGCCAATTTGTGTTGGGGCCGGACTTTCCAACGGGTGGCATTATCATTGATAGCCGCGAGTCCATTTTAGAAGCCTACAAGACGGGCAAGGGCGGCTTTCGTGTTCGCGCTCGCTGGAGTGTTGAAGACTTGGGACGCGGCGCTTGGCAAATCGTCATCACCGAAATTCCATACATGGTGCAAAAGTCCAAGCTGATTGAGCGCGTCGCTGAATTGTTGACCGACAAGAAGTTACCTCTGCTCGGCGACATTCGTGATGAATCAGCCGAAGATATTCGTGTTGTCATTGAACCGAAGACCCGCAATATCGAACCCGAAGTGCTGATGGAGCAAATGTTCCGTGGCACGGAGCTCGAAAGTCGCTTTCCCCTCAACATGAATGTGCTGTCCGGCGGCAAAGTGCCAAAGGTCATGTCGCTCAAAGACATTTTGAAGGAATGGCTGGACCACCGCAAAAATGTTTTGGTGCGCGGCACGAATTTCCGACTTGCTGAAATTGCACGCCGCCTCGAAATTCTCGAAGGCTATTTAATTGCCTATCTCAACCTTGATGAAGTCATCCGCATCATCCGTGAAGAGGACGAACCAAAGCCCTCATTGATCGCAGCATTCAAACTGACGGATATGCAAGCCGAGTCCATTCTCAATATGCGTTTGCGCTCCTTGCGCAAACTCGAAGAAATGGAAATTCGCAAAGAACACACAGAGCTCACGAAAGAGCAAAAGGGCCTCAAAGGCTTGCTCACATCCGACGATGAACAATGGGAGCATATTTCCGAAGACATCAAGAAGGTGAAAGAAACCTATTCGAAAAAAACCCCATTGGGACGACGCCGCACTGATTTTGCGGAAGCGCCGGACGTGGGTGAAGTGCTTGAAGAAATGTTGGTCGAAAAAGAACCGATTACAGTGGTCTGTTCTGAAAAGGGTTGGATCCGCGCCTTGAAAGGCCACATCGAAGATGCGTCCACACTAACTTACAAAGATGGTGACCAAGGTCATTTCATGATCAAGGCCATGACGACGGACAAGATCATGATTTTCTCTTCATCGGGAAAATTCTTCACTCTTGAAGGTTCAAAACTGCCCGGTGGTCGAGGACATGGCGAGCCTTTGCGCCTGTTGGCAGACGTCGAAGCAACCGACCAAGTGGTTGCACTGTTTGTCTATCAAGCAGGCTCAAAGCGCATTGTTGCATCATCAGAAGGTGATGGTTTTATCGTCAATGAAGATGACTGTGTCGCCAACACTCGAAAAGGCAAGCAAGTACTCAACGTTAAAGTGCCGGCTGAAGCCTTGGTGTGTCGCCCCGTTTTGGTGAACGCTGACCACGTGGCGACAATCGGTGAAAACCGCAAACTGCTCATTTTCAAATTGAGTGAGTTGCCAGAAATGGCGCGCGGTAAAGGCGTGCGGTTGCAGAAATTCAAGGACGGAAATCTATCCGATGCAACGACGCTCAACCTCAAGGATGGGTTGAATTGGATTGATTCATCAGGCCGCAGTTGGAACGTGACTGACCTTATGGAATGGATTGGCGAACGCGCCCAATCCGGAAAACTTCCTCCTAAGGGTTTTCCGAAAAATAACAACTTTGGTTGATCTGTGTACGGATTTTACCAACACATCTTTACAATAAATTATCCTTGTTGGTCCAATGTTCTGGACGGGGGTCTGCAAAGGCTCATGGTGAAGCTGGGGAGAGTTTCGACAGGAGCATGCACAATTGCGGGCTTCGAATTTAACTCGCGGAGTCAAACCTTTTTGTAGGGTTTGTCCGTTAACAAAGGCGACAGGCAACCATGCGCGGGCAACGACAATGGGTTCATCAGGGCAAGATGGAACCACTATTTGGGATGGCGGCATACACTCCTGAAAAAGAAGAAGCACTTCTCAAATCTGGCAATGTGCGTTTGACGACAGGTGATTTAGGCACCGAAGTGAAGTGGGTGGTCAACTCTCCTTGCGTCACCTCATTGTTCAACGCAATGCAATGGCTTCCATCTGTTCGCCCGCCTTATATTCTTCGATTTTTTGCAGTTGGTTGGTTTGAAGAAGTTTATCGAGAAGCGTCAACTGCTGCAAAACGAATTGAACAAGTTTTGGCACGCGGCGACCGCCATTTCACCAGTCGCGTATTCATAAAGGAAGCGCGAGACTTGGTCGGTCCATTGCCAGAAGTAATGGCTGAGGCATTACAAGGCCAAAATATTTCACACGATCATTCGGTGGAATGTTCTTTCGATGAAAATAGCAACCAATTCCGCGTTGAACGAGTAGGCGCAAAAAGCGCGATTGGCCGAGTTTGGGGCACATATACATCATCTCACCCTTGCCAGAGTGATGGCAGTTATGGGGATCAGGTGAATGCAACGTATCATGATGTGTTACGCAGCAACAAGCCGCGTTACGACCATGTATTGGCAGCCCTACGTTTGCCCGACAACGCCCTGCACTGGGTACCCTACCACCGTGTTGTTTATCCACGCGTTGATGCAAATGGAAAACGTGGCGTCGCAGTGATTTCGCAGATAGCAAAGGTTGATATTCAGGTGCTTTAGCAACCTGAGATCAGCAATTCCTAAAATTCCCGTTAACGCCGTATTTGTTTTTGACTGTTATATCACCTGCACCGCGATCTGGGGGCGGCCTAATTTTATTTTGGCTGATCGGCAAGGGTATAATGAACGGCGTTACAATGTGGATTAGGGATGGTGTGGTTTGCGCGCGTCCCCAAAAAAGTAATGGTCAAGAGTACCAAGACAAAGCGCTGTACGAACAACTCGGCATGGTTCGGGTTTCAAGTGACGGGCGCGGCACAACTGTACAATGGAGTATGGGGTGTCCAAACTGGGCATCGCTCATGTTGGTCGCGAAACTCATGCCAGCATTTGTTTCTCCTTATTCAATCAAGTTTTTTAATGCAGGATGGTTTCAAGAATCGTTGGCAGACGCAACGGCAGTGGCTGATCGTATAGAGGCACTGATTTTCAAAAGTGATGTTCGTCTGTCGGAGCGCGCTTTCACAAATGTCGTAGTTCCAGACCTACACATCATGCCAAAAACTCTTAAGCATGCTTTAGAAACGGGGGACTCGCCAAACAACATTTCCGTTGTGTGTGCCATTGAGCCTGAACGCGAACAGTGTCATGTCGAGCATGTTGGAAAAGACTCTCTTATTGCAAGAATTTGGGGTGTTTCACCCAACTCTTATCCGTGTCTCAATGGCCACAGCTATGATCGTGCAGTGACTCCTGAATATTTCCGTGTGGTTGAAACAGGTCGCGCCCATTACGATCATGTTTTGGCTTCGATGGTGCGGCCAAACGGCGAATTACAATGGTATGGCTATCATCGCGTCATCTTGCCAGATTTCAAAGAGGGCCGGAAGCGTGTGCGGATTGTTTCTGAATTGGCTCCGGTAAGTATACAGCTTCTTTAGAGAGCATCTCATTGATCATGCCTTCAAGAGAGGGCAATTCAACTGCAACGAGATACTCAACGGGATCAACGCCATCTGATGCCCACTGCCAACGCAAAAATCCGCGTTCAAGAATGGTATATCCGACACGTGTAAAATGACCGTGCCCAGCCATTTGCGCGCTTGCCAAACCCCAAATGGCATCTGGCTTCCATTTGATGACTGCAACAATTAAACCAAGGCGCACAAACAATTCAAAAACTTTCCGGTTCTTGATGTTCTTCGAAATCCAAATCTCGCCGTGGTAAACCAATTTGCCAGTGAGCCGTTCTGCAACGCTTCCTTCAGGTGGTTTGGGGAATGAAGGAACCATCAGTTCCTGTTGGCGCATGTAAACGCCGATCATATAATTCAAACACCAATCCGCGAGATGGGTATCAACTTCATCGTAGCGAAAAGCTTGTAAGCCAACGATTTCGCCAGTTTCGTCTGTCAGGTACATCCAATAGGCACGTTCACGATTGAACACGCCAGTTGCATAGTGGTGCATAGGGGCGACGGGCATGTCGCGCACCTGCCGTTTCGCCTCATCAAACGCTTCCATGTCGCTCGAAACATGGCATTGTAGTTTGTGCGACGAAAGCTCGTCTTCGAGCAAAACTGCAGCTCGCGCGGCGTCTAAGGGATTCGTTAGGCCGACATTCTTCATTCCGAGCGATTCCTTTCGAAATGCCGTTTTGCCTTCAATTTCAACAGCAGAACATGCACCAGAGGTTGTTGCAGATCAAGAATATTGGAAGCCTTGGATGCTAGCGCGATACCAAAGTCCAGCCATCGGGGCTCAATCGTTCCTGCGGAAGGAAGCGCGCTTTGTAACCCATCTTATGTGAGCCACGAATCCAAAATCCTAAATATACAAATGGCAAATTCAAACGTGCCGTGCGACGGATCATATCAAGGATGACATAACTACCGAGGCTGCGCTTTTCCAATTCAGGGTCGTAAAAACTGTAGATCAACGATGCACCATCGTGCAACAAATCCACCAACACGGCAGCGATTAACTCTCCATTCGGATTGTAGTCCGTCGCAATGCGATATTCGACGATGCGGCTATCGACCACGGTGTCATCCACCATGGCGGCGAAATCTAACACTGTCATGTCAGCCATACCGCCGTCGCCATGACGATGATCAATGTATGTTCGAAAGAGCGAATAGTGCTCGCTGGTGGCCTTTGCAGGAACGATATTGCATACAATGTCATCATTGCGGTTCAACACGCGTTTGAAACTTTTTGTCCATTCAAACTGCGGCACTGGAACGCGCACGGAAACGCAGGCGTTGCAATTGTCACAAGCTGGACGATAGGCAATGTTCTGACTGCGACGAAAGCCACCGTTTGAAAGTTGCGTATTCAAACTTTTTGCGTCAGGCCCCACCAAATGCGTGAACACTTTCCGTTCAGAGCGACCAGGCACATAGGGGCAGGGCCCCGCTGCGGTGATGAAAAACTGCGGAAAGTTGCGGCGTTCGATGCTCATTGAGTCAACCTGGTTCGAGGGTCTAATTTATCGGCTTTTGCAATGTTCAAAGCAAGACTGGAATAAATTAAAAATCTCCCATAAGTGAACAGCAAAACAGGAGTGAGACATGACGGAGATTGCTTGGCTTGGTTTGGGTGTGATGGGCTTCCCCATGGCTGGGCATTTGACGCGCAAAAGCGGATGCAAAGCGACTGTTTATAATCGCACTGAAACCAAGGCAAAAAATTGGGTTGAAAAAAACGGCGGCGCATCGGCAGCTACACCTAAAGCAGCAGTCGAAAATGCCGATGTGGTATTTGCCTGCGTCGGCAATGATGATGATTTGCGCAGTGTAACACTTGGGCCAGATGGCGCTTTTCAATCCATGAAAAAAGGCAGTCTCTTTGTCGATCATACCACTGCGTCAGCCAATGTAGCACGCGAGCTTCATGCGGAAGCTGCAAAGCGCGGTATCGGTTTTATCGACGCACCTGTTTCAGGCGGTCAAGCTGGAGCTGAAAACGGCGTGCTGACAGTTATGTGTGGTGGCGATGAGGCTGACTACGCGAAGGCTGAGCCTTTGATCATGAATTATGCCCGCATGAGCAAATTGCTCGGGTCATCAGGGGCAGGGCAATTGGCCAAGATGTGCAACCAGATTGCCATTGCAGGCGTTGTGCAAGGCCTTGCCGAATGCGTGCAATTTGGAATGAAGGCTGGCCTCGATATGGAACAGGTCATCGACGTGATTTCAAAAGGTGCCGCGGGTTCCTGGCAGATGGAAAATCGCCACAAAACCATGATCGCTGGAAAATTTGATTTTGGTTTTGCCGTTGATTGGATGCGCAAGGATTTGAATATCTGCCTTGAAGAGGCGCGCGGCAATGGCAGTCACTTGCCAATGACGGCCTTGGTTGATCAATTCTACTCCGAAGTGCAAGCCAAAGGCGGCAAGCGCTGGGATACGTCGAGCTTGATAACGCGGCTTATGAAGTGGTCTTGAGTTGTTTGGCAACATCAAGCGCAAAGTAAGTCAACACGCCATCCGCACCAGCACGTTTAAAACTCATCAATGACTCTTGCACCACGCGTGCAGGGTCCAGCCAACCATTGTTGCAGGCCGCCATAATCATCGCGTATTCGCCGGAGACTTGATACGCAAAGGTGGGTACGCCAAACTCGCGCTTCACGCGGGAGACGATGTCAAGATAGGGCATGCCCGGTTTGACCATGACCATGTCAGCGCCTTCGGCCAAATCCAGCGCCACTTCGCGCATGGCTTCATCACTATTGGCTGGGTCCATCTGGTAGGTTTTTTTGTCGCCGCTTAAAGTTGATGACGAACCAACGGCGTCACGAAAGGGTCCATAAAAACCACTCGCATATTTGGCACTGTAGGCCATGATTTGCGTGTTCTGATGTCCGGCACTTTCAAGTGCAGAACGAATGGCACCAATGCGCCCGTCCATCATGTCCGATGGCGCAATAATATCGCAGCCTGCTTCAACCTGAGCCAGAGATTGTTTGACGAGCGCCTCTATGGTTTCATCATTCCGAATTTCACCGTCGCGCAAAAGACCGTCATGGCCATGACTGGTATAGGGGTCGAGTGCCACGTCACACATGATGCCAATGTCTGGCACGGCTTTTTTGATCGCGCGTACAGCGCGGCAGACGAGATTGTTAGTGTTATACGACTCTTCACCATCTTCGCTGCGCAAACCTGGTTCCGTATTAGGGAAGAGAGCCACAGCAGGAATTCCAAGCTTTGCAGCCGCTTCGACTTGCTTGACTAGAAGATCAACTGTCCAACGCGAAACGCCGGGCATGGACGCCACAGCCTCACTGCGATTGTCACCTTCAATGACAAACAACGGCCAAATCAAATCACCCGCAGTCAAAACATTCTCGCGCACCATAGCGCGCGCCCAAGGGCTTTTGCGGTTACGCCGCATACGAAGTGCTGGAAAGGAAGATTGTGTCATGACGCTTTTCATAGCAGCACTATTTGCAAATGCGATAGCCGTTGTTTCGTCGCGCCACGTCAATATGAAAATGGTCGCCATGGTATCGATCGGAACCTGGACCCAAAACAGTTGTAAAGCGAATGCAGGATTCGCGACGGATTTGCCGCAAAAAATTACCTTTGTCCGATACGCCGACCAATTGTTTCAAACCCGACCAATCGCCTTTGATGTTGATGCTGGAACCATCATCAAATCCGAGTGTGGCAATGTCGAGCGCATTGGCTTTGGCATGTTCGCTCAATTTGCCACTGGCCAAGCCATTGCGGCGGCGACACACATAAGCCGAAGCATTGTTTATTTTAACGACACTTTTTTCCAGATGTTGTCGCGCTGCAGGCACGACTGAATTGCTAATCCAGCCATGCAGTGCCTCAACCATATCGCATGTAAACGAGCCGGAGGGCACAATCGCAACCCCCGCAATTTTCGTAACTTCCAAAGGCGCAGGGGCGCCGCACCCATTCATTTGCCCAATGGGGGCGAGGGCCGTGAATTCTATTTTGAGCCCCTTAAGCCGCTGCACACATTCCGCCCGCTCGGCTTTAATGCTTTCATCCGACCAGCCAGCATTCACATCCGCATTTGGAAATTTGACAATCGAAGTGGATTCAGGCTTTGGCGTTAATTCCGTAAGGTTCGAAGGCTTGAGTTTCGGTTTTGGGATTTTTGCCGCTAAGCTTGGCGCAGCGGCGGCAAAGGCGAAACTTAAAAGTCCCAATATTATGAACTGTTTTTTAACCATGAGCAGCAGCTATTCCCTAAAATTTTAATGATCTTAACCGTCATTGTGTGATGTGTGAACCGTTGCATTTGTTCAGGAAATTTTGCCATGCGTTTTTCTCACCTCGTCATTTCATTGCCATTGTTGCTTTGCGCCAGCCAGTTCACGCCATTCTCTTCTGCAATTGCGGCGCAAATGAATGCGGCTGAAGCAACGGAACTTTTGGCCAAGTCCCAAACTATCGATGTGAAATGTAGTGTTTTGGCCGCTGAGCAATCCCAGGACCTAAAGGACTTTGTCGCCCGCGCTGAAATTTCCTTGGCCGAAAAAGCATCAGTTTCAAAAGCGCGTAAAACCATTGCAAGTGGACGAACTGCTGGGAAAGCAGCCGTTTGTGATGATGCGGCCAAAAAATTAGTGAATGACGTTCTTGCTGCCGCCACAGCCGCAGCTACTGCGCCAATCGAAGATGCAACAACAGCACAACCTGAAACCCAAGCCTCGGTGCCTGAGCCAACAGCGGTTCCTGACGAAAAGCCCGAAAACAAGGCGATTGCCGTTGCCGAACCCGAGCCAACGCCGGACCCAACACCAGCTCCGCAGAATAAAGCCAAAGTTACCAAAGTATTGAAGCTTCCCGCACCCGTAAAAGTAGCTTCATCAGCAAAACCCGTGAAACCTGCGAAAATCGTCAAGCCTGTCAAAGGTCTGGGAAACTACGCCTCGATCGCTGAAAAATATTTTGTGGCAACACGTTGCGGCACAATGAGCCGGGGTAAAATCAACTCTCTATATAAGAGTGTATTGTCGAACCATCAGCAAGCCGTTGCAAACAACCGCCCGCAAGACGTTCGCGCCATGCTGCAATCAGCTGAAGCGCGGGCAGGGGCAAAAAGCTGCGGCTAAGCTCAATTCGCATCCAAATCTGGGGCCGCCAATACGTTTGGCGGTCCTTTATTTTTGGTGAACAGCCTCCCGATCCGGTCAGATTTGATTAAGATAGGAAAACAAGACTCCATAAACTGTCCGAGAATTCAGTACAAAATATCGAAAATATAAGAACAAATTTACCGAGACTCTTCAGTTCAATTTAAACCCCGTCGCGTAGTTTGGCTTTAACAAGGGGAACGGACAAAGAAGCCGCCCCGCCAAACAAAGGGATAGGTGGATAACATGAATACACAAGTGATGACCAACGTGGCCTTGCAGCCCGTAGAAGCCAAACGCCAAAACATCAAGCATCGCTATATGGAAGCTTTGACGCTGATCGAACGTTTGCATCGCCGTCTGTTGGACGTAATCAAGGACGATTTTGAACGCTCTGGCGAAAAAGAAGTAAATCCGGTTCAAGCCTTGTTGCTTTATAACATCTCAGATGCTGAATTGACCGCTGGTGAATTGAAAACTCGTGGCCATTATCAAGGCTCAAACGTGTCCTACAACCTCAAGAAATTGGTGGAAGCAGGCTATGTGAACCATGAACGTTCCAGCGCAGATAAGCGTTCGGTGCGTGTCAGCCTCACGCCGAAGGGTTTGGAAGTGCGCGGCCGTGTAGACGCCATGTACAACCGTCAGCTGCAAGCCATTGAAGAAGTCGTTGGCTTCTCGGTTGATGAATTTGACCGCATGAACAAGGCCTTAACACGCCTTGAGCGCTATTGGACCGATCAAATCCTTTACCGCCTCTAATACATTCCAATTAGCTGCAAAATACCCCGTTGCAACCCAGTTGCAGCGGGGTTTTTGCAATTTGATTTGTTGCCGAATTGCCGCATTGCAAAGATTTGTTGTGCCTGACCTTTTTCTTGCCGCAAGTTTTTGATTCTTGGGGCCAAAATTAGGCAGAGTCGGCGACAGTTTTTGACGAAACCGACGTCTGCTGATAGTGTTCATCCCACGGCAGCATAGAGCCGTGAAATTGACTGGCATTGGGGTTAAGTATGAAAATTGGTCTGCGCACGAAACTGAGCACAAGCTTGATTGCGGCATCGTTGCTGCTTTTACCCTTGGCCCTTGCCGGAACCAACACCGCAATTGCGCAAGAAGAACCTGTTGTAACCAAGAAAAAGGCCAAGCCTTTAGCTGCAGCCCAGGTTGCCGGAAAGGTAACAACGGAAACGGGTGTCGTCACAGGCAAAAGCAATGCGCCGATGCTGAATGAAAACAGCGTTGCAGCAATGCAAGCCGTGCTCTCCAAATATTCTGACATTGCTGCAGGCGGTGGATTTCCTAAAGTTCCAAAGGGTACCTACAAGAAGGGTGCCAAGAGCAAAAACGTCGTAGCCCTCAATCAACGCCTATTCATGGATGGATATTTGCGCAGCGAAGCCGTCGGCTCTGAGTTTGCTGATCGCGTAACCAGCGCCACTGTCGATGCCGTTACACGCTTCCAACGCAACATGGGTTTGGCCGCAACCGGCTTGGTGGATGGACCAACATTGGCGGCAATGAACGTGCCCGTCGGTGAACGTATCCGCACCATTGAAGCCAATATGGCGCGTCTGGAAACTTACAGCCAAAACTTGGGTGATCGCTATCTCGTCGTCAACGTGCCGTCACAACAAATTGAAGCGGTCAACAACGGTCGTGTGTTCTCACGCCACAACGCAATTGTCGGTCGCCCCGAGCGTCCAACACCAGTTGTGATGACGGCACTTTCTGATGTGAACTTTAATCCCTATTGGAATGCACCAGCCTCGATTGTTGAAAACGATATTATTCCAAAAATCCAAAGCGGCACACGGCTGTTGGAAGATATGAACATGCGCGTGTTCCAAGGCTTTGGTGGGCCAGAAATTGACCCAAGTGATGTAGATTGGGGCAGTGCGGTTGCCGACGACTATCACTTCCGGCAAGAACCTGGCCCTGCCAGCGCCATGGCCACAGCGAAGATCAATTTTCCAAGCCCGTTTGGCATTTACCTGCATGACACGCCTGAAAAGCATCTCTTCAAATCGGCCCAACGTCTTTACAGTTCAGGCTGCGTCCGAGTTGAAAAAGTCGATCTTTTGCTGGAATGGATTTTGAACGGCCAGGAAGGCATTGGCAGTTCCGAAATTGGCGCCATGGCAGAAACACTTGAACGCCGTGACGTAAAACTGGAAGTACCTCCACAGTTGCGTGTGACCTATCTCACGGCTTGGCCAGTAGGCAACACAGTTGCATTCCGCAGCGACGTTTATGGGTTGGATGGAACCGGCTTTGTTGTGGGCCAGCCTCTTCCTGAAGGCGAAGTGAGCGAGGAGGGCCAACGCTTTGTCTTGAAGCCGGTGCCCCGTTCAGCCAAAGCCGTTGAAGCGGCTGAAGCCGAGGGCATTGGCCTATTTGGTCGAAAAGTTGCCAAGTCAAATGCAGGACAAAAGACGAAGAAGGTCAATGCTTTTTATGATGACGAAGCAGATGGTGTAACCCTCGTCAGCGCAAAAAAGCCCGATAAGAAATTACCTTTTGCTGTTAAGCAGCAAGCCGCTGCGACTGACAAAAAGAAAACCAAGGCTAAGAGTGATGCGCCTGGCTTGTTTGACTGGGCGGCCTATCGCAAAGAGCAAAAATTGAAAGGCAAGAAGCCTGCAGTTGTTGCGGAAAAGCCAAAGAAGAAGATTTCAAATAAAAAAACTGAAGCTGAAGTTGCGGCTGTTGCTCCGAAGTATCAGCTAAAAGTTACAAAGAAACCTGACGAAACAACGAAAAAAGTCTCAGCGGTAGACGCAAAAACGACGAAAAAGGTTGTGCCTGATACAACAGGTAAAAAAGTAGCTGCTGTTGAACCAAAGGCTGCGAAAAAGGCAACGCCTGAAGCTGTCAAAAAGCCTGACCTAGCGGCTAAGAAAAAACCTGAAGATGCAGCAAAGAAAGTCGCCGAAGCCTGTAAACCTGATGCAGCTGGCAAGTTGCCAAAGGATTGCAAGGCACCCGTCAAGAAGCCTTGATTTAGGCACCTGCGCCATCTTGTATCTGGACCCTATCAAGGGAGCCTGTATAGAGCAGGCTCCCTTTTATTTTGGAGATTCCCATGGCCAAGAAAGCAGTGAAGAAGAAACCAGCGAAGAAAACAGCTGCCAAGGCCAAAACGGCCAAGCCGCTGTTTCCTGGGTTCTTCAAGGACAAACTTGCAAAAGCGGATCCTAAAATTGCCAAGGCCATCGCTTCAGAACTGATGCGCCAGCAAAACGAGATCGAATTGATCGCCTCGGAAAACATCGTTTCGAAAGCTGTGCTTGAAGCGCAGGGTTCAGTGATGACCAACAAGTATGCGGAAGGCTATCCCGGTCGTCGTTATTATGGCGGCTGCCAATATGTGGACGTTTCAGAACAATTGGCCATCGACCGTGCCAAGCAATTATTCAACGCCAAGTTCGCAAACGTTCAGCCACACTCCGGTGCTACGGCAAACCAAGGCGTGTTCTTTGCGCTGCTCCAACCCGGTGATACCTTCATGGGGCTGGATCTCGCTTGTGGTGGTCACTTAACCCATGGTTCGCCGGTCAACCAATCGGGCAAGTGGTTCAAAGTCGCGTCATACAAAGTGCGCGAAGACAATCAGCAGCTCGATTATGATGCGATTGCCAAGCAGGCGCTTGAGGTGAAGCCAAAGCTGATCATCGCTGGCGGTTCTGCCTATCCCCGCGCCATCGATTTCAAACGCTTCCGTGAAATTGCCGACAGTGTTGGCGCATACCTGTTCGTTGATATGGCGCATTTTGCAGGTCTTGTTGCGGGTGGTGCCCATGCCAACCCCGTTGAACATGCCCACGTTGTGACAACGACAACCCACAAAACATTGCGTGGCCCCCGTGGCGGCATGATTTTGTCCAACGATGAAGACCTGGGCAAAAAAATCAACTCGGCCATTTTCCCCGGCATCATTGGCGGACCCTTGGAGCATGTGATTGCAGCCAAGGCAGTTGCCTTTGGTGAAGCGTTGAAGCCAGCTTTTAAGAAATACGCAAAGCAAGTCGTCAAGAACGCCCAAGCTTTGGCCGACACTATGATTGAAGGTGGTTGCGATATTACAACAGGCGGCACCGACACACATTTGATGTTGGTGGATTTGCGCAAGAAGGGCATCAGCGGACGTGATGCTGAAAAGGCGTTGGGCCGCGCGTTTATCACCTGTAACAAAAACGGCATTCCGTTTGACCCCGCACCATTCACAGTCACATCTGGCATTCGCTTAGGTTCACCCGCTGGCACGTCACGTGGGTTTGGTGAAAATGAATTCCGCAATGTTGGACATCTCATCATTGAAGTGTTGGATGGACTTGCAAAAAACGGCGTGGACGGAAACGGAAAAGTGGAAAAAGCGGTGAAGTCAAAAGTGATGGCGCTCACAAAGAAGTTCCCAATTTATTCTTAAGCTTTCCCTCCCCCTGTGGGGAGGGCTAGGGTGGGGGTCGTTCAGGCCTTTGCCAAAGGATAAGAATCTGATTGTTTAAAGTGTTCCGACCCCCACCCCGACCCTCCCCACAAGGGGGAGGGAGGAGATAGAAATAATGCGCTGTCCATTCTGCGGAAATGCCGACACTCAGGTGAAAAACTCGCGCGCGACGGAGGATAATTCAGCCATCCGCCGTCGCCGTGTCTGTGTTGATTGCGGTGGCCGCTTCACAACGTTTGAGCGGGTGCAGTTGCGTGAATTGATGGTGGTCAAGCGCTCGGGCCGGCGCACGCCATTTGACCGTGATAAACTGGCGCGTTCTGTTTCCGTGGCCTTGCGCAAACGCCCGGTCGAAGCTGAACGCATTGAACGCATGATCTCCGGCATTGTCCGCCAATTGGAAAGTTTGGGCGAAAGCGAAATCAAATCAGAACAAGTGGGTGAACTTGTCATGGAAGGTTTGCGCAATTTGGATGACGTTGCTTATGTGCGTTTTGCTTCCGTGTATAAGAATTTCCGTGAAGCCAAAGACTTTGAAGAAATTATTGGCGAGCTAAATACGGATGAAAACAACCAAGAGTGAGATTTGACTCATTCCTCAGAATCCTTTCAATTGAAAACTGGCGTGTGGTGCAATGACGATTGCCTGTCGCGCGACTGGGGGAAGGACTCGAACGATGGCGAAATACACTATTCCGGCGGTATTGCTGGCGTTGACTATGAGTGGGGCAGGGGCTTGGGCCGCGCCCAGTTGCAATACGCACCGCGAATTCCCAGCCGCTGACCTATCACAACCCGTCACCACGATTACCACGAAGAGTGGAAAATCGGGTGTTGAGGCGTTCAAGGCTATCGGGGTGAAAACCATTGCCCGATACTATGATTGGGTTGATGCCGAGACGACCTGCAAATCGCTTTTCCCAAAAGAGTCTGATGCCTTGATTGCGGCGGGCTTCAACATCGTCACAATTTTTCAACACGAAAATTCTGACCCAGAAACATTCCTCGATAAATCGCGTGGAGCGAAAGATGCGCGTGAAGCCATAAAACTTGCCGCTGCCAATGGCCAACCAGCAGGTTCAGCCATTTATTTCGCCGTCGATGGCGTTGACCAAACCGTGAAAGACGCGGTGTTTGAATGGCGCGTCAACAAAGGGCAAAATGTGAGTGCTGCTCGGAAGAAGCGCTTGCTGCGGGCTGATCCGTCCTATCGCAAGCACATCAAATTCTATGAGCGCTTCCGACAATACCATCGCAGAGCATTTGGCAAAAGTGCAGAGGCCGTGAGCGAACGCACCATGCTGCCTTTCATTGATCATTACTTCAGCGAAGTGAATCGTGTGCTCAAAGCCGATGGGCGTTATAATATCGGCGTTTATGGCAGCGGCTTGGTGTGCAAACACATTCAAGCCAAGGGCCTCGCCAAATATTGCTGGCTTGCCATGTCGTCCGGTTGGCCCGGCACAAAAGCCCATCGCTCAAGCGGGCAATGGCACATGACGCAGCAACTCACGACGTTCTGCAAAGGCTGGCAATTCAATGGCCGGGAAACGGCACGCTTTGATTTCAACCGCGTGCGCAGCGGCGATATTGGCCAGTGGAATAAAAAAGGAAAGGTAACGCCTGCACCTGGCCTTCCGGCCAAGTGCAAGCCGAGTTGGTAGTTTAGGCAGCCTTCAACTGCATATCGTTGCGTTTGTTTTCTTGCGTGATCAGGAAAATCGATGCCGCCATAATGAGCGCCAAACCAATCCAGATATAACCCGTCGGCCAATAGCCAAAGATGAGGCCATAGACCAACACATTGCTGATCAATTTGAGATCATCAAAGGGCTGCACAAAGTTCGCATCCGCCGTGGCGTAAGATTTGGACAGCAGGAGCTGGGCGATAAAAACTAAAAACCCACCCGCGATCAAAAACATCAAAACATTGCTCGACGGCACTTCAAAACCCGCTTGCAACGAAAACAGCAAATTGATGGGCGTGAGCAACAACAGCAACCATGTGGTCAATGTTTCAGGCGTTTCTTCGCGGCTGAGATATTTGGTGAGCAACGAAGCAGCACCCCAAAGAATGGCGGCGAGAATTGGCAGTAACCAATAAAGGTTGAATTGCTCACTGAAGGGGTTGGTGACAATGAGGGCGCCCACAAATCCGATGGCCGAAGCAATCCAGCGATTGACCGTCACGTTTTCTTTGAGGAAAAACTTCGCACCAATGAGAACGAAGAAGGGAGCAGTCATGGTCAGCGCCACAACTTGCCAAACTGGAACGCCACTTTGAATGGCCGTTGTAAACGCAATAAGTCCGGCTGAAGACAGCACCACACGGATGATGTGTGGAATGGGTTGCTTGGTTTTGAAAGAGAGTGATCCAGCCCGCCACAGGAAGGGCAGGGAGAAGCACAATGCAATCGCATATTGCCAGAACACATCAGCTTTGGCGTTAAAGCCAAGACCACCCCAATCGGCGGGTGCTGTGACTTTGTAGGTGATGGCGTTGATGATGGCGAAGGTTACGCCTGCCAACACCATATAGAACGCACCCAAATAGGCGCGGTTAGAAGTTTGGGATATCTGATTCATGTGGGTCTTCCTTTCTTCAAACATGAATCAGGACGACATGCGACAACGCGCGAACCCGCAAGCATGCGAGTCCAATGCAACTGTCACATTCTCTTTCATCCGGACTATACCGTCGGCCCAGGAGTTACACCTGATCTGCTGACACTCTTCGGCCTAAACCTAAAAGTCGCTCGCGGGCTATACCGCCGGTGGGGAATTACACCCCGCCCTGAGAATAAAGCTCAGCGATATTGCTGAACGGCCCTGTCATATCGGAAGTGCGGTTGGGATTGCAAGCCCGATGGCAACAGGCTACACGGCGGCCCCCCAGCTGATTGAAAGTTTGATCCGCACGTTATGACGACCCCGCGCCGCCCGCCCACTGCCCGTTCCGCCGCCCGTTTGGGTGCTGTGCAGGCGCTCTACCAACTTGATATTGGTGGGGCTGATTTGGGTGAAACACTGGCGCAATTTTCCTCACGCGTAACGGGTGATAATTTCGACAATGGCGAAACCGGCCAAGCGGATTTCAAGCACTTGCGCGAAGTTGTTGAAGGCACAGTGCGCGAACAATTGCTGCTCGACCCCGCGATTGACAAAGTTTTGGACAAGGATTGGCCGCTGCACCGTTTGGATGCAACGGTCCGCGCCATCATGCGCTGTGCCGCGTTTGAAATTTACTTCAAAGACAACGTGCCCGCAAAAGTGGCCATCAATGAATATGTCGATGTGGCCTCTGCGTTTTTTGAAGATGGCGATGAACCCCGCTTCATCAATGGCGCCCTCAACACACTGGCCCGCCAACGCCGCCCCGACGATTTCACATAATTCTCCAACTAGGAAAATAACGCTTGACACCGCGCGGTGATGAGGCTATATCTGTCCATACTCCAGAATTGGGTTTCCCCTTCTGTGCCCCCAAACAACAGTTTTGAGCCGATCATGAAAACGACGTTGGGAATGAGATTGTGGGGTATATGATTAGGAGTGCTCCTTTCAATTCGTTGGAATAATTTGTGGGGGAGTTTTGTGGAGTGGCACCGTAACTCCAAGGATAGGCCTGAGTGTGATCACATTCGCATTATTCGTGCTGTCATTACATCGCGCGCTGGCCAAGCGGCATGTTATTCGTTAAGCAATAGTGTCAAATTGCATGTGGAACGTAAAAAATAGATTTGACTGAAACAAATTCAAAATCAGGAACGGCGGAACAATCAAATGGGTTGTTGGCAGGTCTATTGATCATAGTTTCAGCAACTCTTTTATGGTCGTTCCATAGCTTGCCATTGTCCAACGAGTGGATCCCCGATACAATTAAGAGAATATTTGGCTTTGGAGACTGGGCATCAAGCTCGGCTCTATTGATTTATTTTTCAATGGCGAAAGTTTTAATATGTGCATTGCCATTTGTTTTTGTGGAATTTTATTTTGACAGTTCAAAAAAATCACGGATTCGAGAGCTTTACTTGTTTCCGATTTTTTTATGGATTGCGTATTTTGTAATGAGCTGTGTTGTGCTTTTTATAGGAATGAAAATACAGCGGGCGTTGGACATCACTCCGCTTTTTGATCGCTTGAATTTGTCCTATTGGAGCCAAGTTGCAATATGGATAATAATAACTGACTTTGTTATCTATTGGTATCACAGACTGGAACATACGATTCCGTTTTTATGGACATTCCACTCCACCCACCACGCAATTGAAGACCTAAATTCAATCAACCAGTATGGGCACTGGTTCGAAGGGATGGTCAGATTTTTCATGGTCACACTGCCTGTTGCAATTTTTGTCGCTACACCAGTCTTAGATGCGACTGTAATTGCAGCCATATATGCCGTCTGGGCGGTTTATAACCATTGCGACCGTATCGAAGCGCGTTTGCCAAAATTTCTGACCTGTTTGTTTGCAGACAATGTATATCACCGTTATCACCATGGAATTGAGAAAAAGTATCACAATAGCAACTATGCGAACATGTTCTCAATTTGGGATCGCATGTTTGGAACGCAAACTATCCCGGTCGGAAATGATTTTCCTGACACAGGTCTAGGTTATTTGCCACCACCCAAAAATTTGAAAGAGTATTTGGCGCATCCATTTTCGACAAAGAAGTTATGACTACTCCAGTTTGCATAACATTGTGCTCGCGCTTTCGCACAGGCAATGTCCATTCCTAGTTTTTCCGGAAGTGCAAGTCTGACCTCACCTCAAATAAGCGATGATTGCTAATCGCTGCCGTCGTGGTGCATGTAGGACGTTCACCATACGAAAGTATCAAATATGACTGAATCGAAACGCACCATTTTGCTCTTAGCCGTGGCGCAGGCGCTTTATTCGTCTTGCATTATTACGGTGTTTGCCACGGCGGGTCTTGTGGGCTTGAACATTGCGCCCACACCGGGTTGGGCCACGTTGCCGATTACCACATTTGTGTTGGGTGCCATGTTCACCACGGTGCCTGCATCCATGTTGATGCAGCGCTTGGGCCGCAAGCCCATTTTCTTGATGGGGGCAGGGGTTAGCATTATTGGTGCGTGTCTCGCCGTCTGGTCAATCATGACGTCAAACTTTGCCGCCTTCTGTTTTGCAACGGCGTTGCAAGGGGTGTTCCAAGCCACGTCGGGATTCTATCGCTTTGCCGCAGCGGAAGCAGCCGATGATGAGAACAAGTCGATTGCCATTTCATGGGTGTTGACGGGTGGCGTTGTGGCGGCTGTTGCTGGCACTGTGATTTCAAATTACTCAAGCGACTTGATCCCGCCCCATGCTTTTGCAGGTTCCTATGCGGCTGCGGCGCTTCTTGCTTTGGTGAATGCGGCGGTGATTTTATTTTTGCGCATTCCCAAACCCACGTATCAAACGTGGGCGGTGAAGCCCGCAGTTGGCCTGAATTATTGCGCCAACCCAAAATGGTCGTGGCCATGGCTTCGGCCATGATTTCTTATGCCTTGATGAATTTGATGATGACCGCCGCACCTGTGGCTATGATTGGCTGCGGCTTCACTAAGAGTGACGCAAGCTGGGTCATCCAATGGCATGTGCTGGCCATGTTCGTGCCCAGCTTTTTCACCGGGCAATTGATCAAAGCCTTTGGTGCTGAAAAAATCACGGCGGCCGGCATGCTGCTGCTGATGGCTGCTGCAACGGCAGGCCTAATGGGCATTACGTTCGGCCATTTCGCGGTGGCGTTGATTATCTTGGGGCTGGGCTGGAACTTCGGCTTCATCGGCGGCACCACCATGTTGACCGACACCTATCGCCCCTCCGAACGCGGCAAAGTGCAAGCCGCGAATGATTTAGGGATTTCAATTTTGATGGCAATTGCGTCAGTAAGTTCCGGCTTCATCCTCGCCGACTGGGGCTGGGCCGCAGTGCCAATAGCCCTCTTCCCACCAGCGGCCATCGCACTGGTGATGGTGGGGTGGTTGATGTTGGGGAAAAAATCTGTCGCAACTTAAAACTGGGCAGGCTGTTCGTTGAATGTCCTTGTTGGTTGCTGGGGCGGCGGAAAACACCTAGCACTGCATGCCAATAACTCCACGAACGCGCATCAATAATTCCCGGAGGGGCGGTTGCGAGTGCCTTTCGTAAATCATCGTCGTTGAAAACAGTCCGAATTGTTTTCATGTCTTGAAATGTCGCATAACGGAAAGCGTAGGCCATAAACCGAACAACATCACGCATGGCGACACTGGGCGTCTCAAACCAAATGATTCTTTGGGCGAGGCTGCGAAATTCTTCTGTTTGGGGAAGCGGCGGCATATTAGATATTGTCCTGCAAGTTAGGCAGGTGATCAAGGTCTACGGCGCGAACAGCACTGATCAATCGGTATTTCATTTCTTCTGGAAGTGCCTGCAGTTGTGGTTCGCCAAAATACGACAATGCCTTCAACGCATTCTGTGCCGAAAAAACCTGCCCATAGATCAATTGTGCCGCTGACAACGCTGCGGAAAGATTTCCCGCCCTGACTGCAAGATTGCATCAATATCGATGTAGTCCTTTGCTTCGGCGCGCTGCTGAACAACGGCGAGTTTAGTGCCTGCCAAATCTATCAATGACGCAATCTGCAAACCTGTTTCTTCTGAAACGAGGGGACTTTGATTTTCATTAACCGTGGAACTCCAAAGAATAAGAGTTTCACAGGGCCACCACGGTCAATCGTGATGGTGAGAGTATCGGGCTCACTTTGCAAGACTTGACCGCCGTGGAGGATAATCGTCCATCCATACTCGGCAAGCGGCATCGCCTGGTAGAGATACGAATGCGGCCCGAGCGCCGTCTGCACCTGAATGATCTGGGCATCGCCGCGCTGCTCGATCACTTTTGCGTTGATCGGCGCTTTCTGCCCTTCGCCAAAGGCACCCGATGTATCGCCCGCCGCCTGCGAGCTC
>CAVZXJ010000037.1:0-138906 GCA_963779145.1 uncultured Alphaproteobacteria bacterium | reverse complement strand
CCCTATGAAATCCCATGCCCGTGTTGTTGTTGTTGGTGGTGGCGTTATGGGGGTTGGGTTGCTCTATCATCTGGCGCTTGAGGGCTGGTCGGATATTGTGCTCATCGAAAAAGGCGAACTCACCTCCGGCTCCACTTGGCATGCGGCGGGGCAGTGTCCGCATTTCAATTCATCGCTCAATATGACGAAAGTGCATGTTTATGGCACAGAGCTTTACCCGCAATTGGAAAAGCTGACGGGGCAAGCCGTGTCTTGGCATGGTTGCGGCGGACTTGCGCTTGGCCACCACGGATGAGGAAGTGAACTGGCTGAAATATGTCTACGGCGTTTCCAAATTGGCTGGCTATGAGGCGGAAATTCTGGCGCCGCACGAGATCAAACAATATCATCCGTTTCTGGATACCTTCGGCGTTAAAGCCGCATTCCGCACCGTTACTGATGGCCATGTGGCACCCGCTGACATTACCAACGCCATGGCGGCGGGTGCACGCCAATTGGGGGCGGAAATCTATCGCCGCACCCGCGTCATGGACATCAAACTGCTGCCCAATGGCGAATGGCGCGTGTTCACCGAAAATGGCAACATTGACTGCCAACATGTTGTAAATGCAGCAGGTTCTTACTGTGACGTGGTGGCAGGTTGGAGCGGGCATACGGCCCCCATTGCCAACATGTTGCACCAATACATTATCACGGAACCCTTGCAGGAACTGATCGACCTGAGCCAAGAATTGCCGGTGGTGCGCGATCCCTATTCCCACGCTTACCTGCGCGAGGAAACCAATGGCGTGCTCGTGGGGCCTTATGAAACCGCAACGGCCCATGTGTGTTGGGATGGCGGGCAGCCGCGCTGGGACTATGAGTCAGAACTTGAACCCAATGAGCTGGACCGCATCATGCCATGGCTGGAAAAGGCCACGGAGCGCTTGCCGCTGTTTGGGCAAACGGGTGTGAAGTCCATTATCTCCGGCGCCATTACCCATACGCCGGATGGTGTTTATCTTTCAGGCCCTGCCCATGGCGCGAAGAACTACTGGATGCATTGCGGGGCTTCGATCGGCATTTGCCAAGGCGGTGGTGCTGGCAAATATCTGGCGCAATGGATGGTGCATGGCCAGGCCGACATCAACATGCGGGAATTTGACCCCCGGCGTTTTGGCGGCTGGACATCGAAAGTCCTTCACCGATGAAGTGGCCATCGCCGACTATCACCACATGTATTATTGCTACAAACCGGGCGAACAACATCAAGTCGGCCGAGGTTTACGCAAATCCTCGCTCTACGACACATTGAAAGCGGAAGGCGCGCAGTTTGCCCAAATCTTTGGTTGGGAACGTGCACGCTGGTATGACACATCGGGCGAAGGCGAAACCTATTCATTCAAGCGTTCCAACTGGTGGAACGCCGTGCGCGAAGAAGCTTTGGCTGTGCGCAATGCCGTGGGACTGATGGACTTTCCACCTTCTCGAAATTTGATGTGAAGGGCCCCGATGCCTATGCGTTCCTCGAACGCATCTGTGCCAATAAAATTCCGACGAAAGATGGCGGCATTATTCTGGGGCACTTGTTGAATGACAATGGCTTCATCGAAAGCGAAATTACAGTCACACGGCTTGGCGCTGATCATTTCTATGTGCTCTCCGCAGCCGTGGCGCAATTGCATGACTTCGATCAACTCACGTGGCGCAAACGTGACGATGAGAATGTGTCGATCATCGATGTGACCGATGATTATGGTGTGCTGGTTTTGGCCGGGCCAAAATCGCGCGAAGTGCTTTCGCAAATCTGTAGCGATGATTTGGGCAAGTGGTTGAAGGGCAGCATTGCCACTGTTGCAGGTGTTTCGGGCGTGCGCTTGTTGCGCGTCAACTATGTGGGCGAATTGGGCTGGGAACTGCACACGCCAATGGCTGACATGCCGAAGGTTTATGCGGCCCTGCGCCAAGCGGGTGATCCCCTCGGCCTCAAACTGTTTGGCACCTACGCCATGAATTCCTTGCGCATGGAAAAATCCTATCGCGGTTGGGGTTCAGAACTCACGGCTGAAATTGACATGTATGAAGCGTCGATGCAGCGCTTCATCCGCGAGGACAAGCCGGACTTCATTGGCAAGGCTGCTTCATTATCGCGCAAGCAGAAGGGCCAGCGCATGCGGCTGGTGTGTTTGGAGGTGGACAATACGGATTCCGATTGTGTTGGCAATGAACCCGTCTATCTCAACGGCAAAGTTGTGGGTGTGACGACATCTGGTGCCTATGGCCACACCGTCAACAAATCCCTCGCCTTTGCCTATGTGCCACCAGACGCAACAACCGAAGGCACTGAATTTGAGGTGATGATCTTCTCAGAAATGCGTAAAGCGCGTATCATCGCTGAGTCCGTTTGGGACGCTTCGAATGAACGGCTAAAGGCTTGAACCCAAAACCACAAACCCTCAAGGCCATTGCATTTCTTCTCACTGCTATGGCCGTTTTGCCGCTGATTGATGTGTGCGGTAAGTTTTTAGGCCAGCAAGGCGTTCCCGTATTTCAAATGGTGTGGGGGCGGTTTTTCTTTGGTGCGTTGTTCAGTTTACCCTTCGCGCTGAGGGTTGGCGGCACTGCGATGCTTCTGCCGTCACATCCACTCTTGCAAACGAGCCGTGCGGCATTGCTTATTCTGGGAACAGCATTTTTCTTTTGGGCGCTCTATTATCTTCCCATAGCCGACACGCTTGCGATATTTTTTGTGCAACCGATATTGATTACGGTGCTTTCACCCCTTGTTTTGGGTGAACATGTGAACTTACGCCGCTGGGTCATGGTGTTTTTGGGTTTCATTGGCGTGATGATTATCATTCGCCCGGGCTTTCAAGAACTGAACCCCGGTGTGTTCTTTGCACTCGGTGCCGGCGCTATGTCGTCAATTTATATTCTTTTGACGCGGTTGCTCACGGCCAGCGTCAGTCCGGTCGTCACAACCTTTCAAACCAGCTTGATCGGCGCATTGCCGCTCTCGGCGGCAATGCCATTCATTTGGTTTTCGGTGACATTGAACCAATGGCTGTTGCTGGGTGCTCTGGGTTTCTTTGCCATCCTCGGCCATTACTTCATCACCAAGGCTTATAATTTGGGTGAAGCGTCGTTGCTTTCGCCGCTCGGATATACGGAAATGGTGACGGCAGTGTTTTTTGGGTGGTATTTTTTCGGCGACTTCCCAGACAATTGGACCTTTGTTGGCGTCGCCATCTTGATCGCTTGTGCCAGCTATATTTCACTGCATGAACAAGGCAAAGCAAAAGCCTTGGCGTCAGCCCAGCAGCCCGCCTATAGAGAGCCATGACAAAAGCACCTTTTTCTCCCAAGCGCCCTTTCAACAAGGGCAAACCCGCCTATGGCAAGCCCCATGTATTCCGCAAACCGGAAAAGGCCGTTCCTGCAACCTTGCAAGGTGATCGGCCCAAGGCTTTGACGCACCAGCCAAAGCCAGAGAATGATTTAATCTACGGCATCCATGCCGCTGCGGCCGTATTGGCCAACCCCAAGCGCCAGATTGTTCATATTTGGGCCACCGAGAATGGCTTAGGCCGCCTCAAGGAAGACGGCGTTGAAGTGGCAACCACGCCTGAAATCGTCCACCCCCGCATTCTCGATCATTTGTTGACAGGGCAAGACGCCGTTCACCAAGGTGTGGTCGTCGAAGCCAAGTCCCTGCCCCAGCCGCGCCTCGACCAAATTCCACGAGACGGCCTGCTGGTCATTTTGGACCAGGTGACAGACCCTCATAACGTGGGTGCGATTTTGCGGTCGTGTGCGGCTTTTGGCGTTACGGCCATGGTGACGACGGCACGTCATGCGCCCCATGAAACAGGTGTGTTTTTCAAATCTGCATCAGGCGCTTATGAAACTGTGCCTGTGGTGCGCGTGACCAATTTGGGACGCGCCCTTGAAGAATTGAAAGGCTACGGCTTTACATTGCTGGGTTTGGACAGTGAGGCCGAAATAAAGATGGGGGATGCGCCGAAGCAGCGCCCATTGGCACTCGTATTGGGTTCCGAAGGCAAAGGTTTGCGGCAGAAGACGCGCGAAACCTGTGATGCCGTGGCGCGCTTGGAAATGCCAGGATCTATTAAAAGCCTCAACGTTTCCATCGCAGCGGCAGTCTCGCTTTACGCGCTCACCACATAAAAAACGGGCCCCCTGTTGAGGGAGCCCATTCTTTGGTTCGTAAACCCAGGGGAAGCGGGTTTTAGAAACCGCCACCTTTGACCATGGCTGAGCCGTCATAGGCATAGCCACCGCCGTAAACATAGCCTGGGGCCATCATGTAACCTGGCTGTTGCATAACCACGCGGCGGGCGCGTTTGCCTTTGCGCTTCTTGGTCACAATCACCTGTTGGCCGCCATAGGCATAGCCACCGCCATAAGCGTAGCCACCACCGTAGACATTGCCATTGACCATAACGTTGTTGCCGTAACCGCCAACCATTACGCCATTGCCGTAGCCAACCATGGCACCGTCGCCATAACCAACCATGCCGCCTTGGGCATAGCCATAGGCTGCGGCTTGACGGGCTGCACGACGCGCTGCTTTGCGAGCACGCTTTTCAGCCTGCATTTGAGCTGCACGGCTTGGCATTGCAACGTAACGCACAACGCGCTGTGGCTGATAGTAGCCATAGCCACCGCCAGAAACTACGCCGCCGCCAGGTCGCATAGCCACCACCGTAAGCATAGCCGCCACCGCCGATGACGACATTGCCGCCATGACCACGACGACCACCAAAGCCTTGGCCATGACCATGGCCGTATCCGCGGGCAAATTTCAATTCACGGCATTCTTGGCGTGAGCTGGCATAGAACGTGCGATTGCCAATGCGGCAGCGCAGATTGAACGAAAGCTGATCACCACCGCCATTGTTGTTGTTCGTATTTGTCAAGTCGCGGCCATCACGGCCATCGCGGCCATCACGACCATTCATTCCATCGCGACCGTTCACTCCATCACGGCCATCAACGCCGTCGCGGCCATCTTGTCCGTCGCGACCATCTTGGCCATCGCGGCCATCTTGTCCGTCTTGGCCATCATTGCCGCCGCCGTTTTTATCACCGCCGCCGTCATTGCCGCCGCCGTTGTCGCCACCGTTCTTATCGCCGCCGCCATCATTGCCGCCGCCAGATTCTTCACCGGTGTCGCCTGGGCCTTTTTCTGGGCCTGCAAATGCAATCGGTGCCATCATCAGGCTCAACGCGATTGCCGCAGGAAGAATAGCAAATTTCTTCAGTTTCATTGGTATTTCCCCTTATTAACGAACCCTGAACGGCTTGTTCCATTATGAAACAAATTGTTTCCGCTACCGGGCGCTTGTCAGGGGAGTTGCAGAATACTTGCCAGATCGGTTAAAGCCGTGGCATAGGACGCTGCAGAAAAGCAGTAATGCGAATGTTTCCTGAGTTTTTCAGGAATCAGCGCCGGTTTAGCTCAGTTGGTAGAGCACCTGATTTGTAATCAGGGGGTCGTAGGTTCGAGTCCTATAACCGGCACCATTTCCCGAAATTGAACAGAGCAAAGTCCGGGCCGCCAATGATTTGTGGCGAAATCCCAGAGTGAAAACAATGACCTGCACTTTTGTTCCGCAAAAAGGAATATAATGCTTGACACCGCGCGGTCATTTGTGTAGATTCAGGCACAATCCGGTATTCAATCAAATGGCCCCTCCCCTCAGCAATAGTCTTGAACTGTCAGAAGATGACGTGAGGAGTGTCCGATTTAACAATTCAAAATAAAAAATCGATCAAATCAGTGCTGGCCCACCCGGCCCACTGCCAAAGCGTTACACCTTAAACAGTCCAATGGTTTGATCGAAGTCAAAGTATCACTCTCAAAAATGGAGTACTCACAATACATGAAGCGAAAATCTGTTGTTTACGCTGTCCTCGCGCTTGTGTTGGCAGCAATCGTTGCAGCTGGTTACCAGTGGCAAACCACAAGACCGATGCCCGTAAAAATGGTACAGGTCGAACTGAATGTTCCAGTCCGCATTTTTGGTTTGGGAACCGTGGAAGCGCGTGTTGTTTCGCTCGTCGGGTTTGAAGTGAGTGCAGCCTTGGTAGAGTTGCACGCTGACCAAGGCGACCTTGTAAAAAAAGGTGACGTTCTGGCCAAATTACATACCGCAGAGCAAGAAGCCAAACTCAACATTGCCCAAACAGCTGTGCAAAGTGCCAAAGCACAGCATGGCAAGGCGCAGGCGGCACTTGCGCGCGCAGAAGCAGTTTTGCTCCAACGGAAGGCCGCTGATAGTCGCCAAAAAGAATTGGTGAAACGCAAACTGACCTCTGACCAGACGGCTGAAGAAGCAACCCGAGACGCCGGTGTTGCCGCAGCTGATGTTGAAGTTGCACGCAGTGAAGTTGAAGTGGCACGCATTCAAATGGATTCTGCCGCTTCTCAGCTTGCGCTGGAGCAGACCTTGCTCGATCATCACAAGTTGATGGCACCTTTTGATGCGATCATCGTCAACAGGCGTCAGGAACTCGGTGCTGTTATCCGCGCTGGCGATCCAATTTTTACGCTTGTCGAGCCGGACACCGTTTGGGTGAAGGCCCACGTCGATGAGGCTCTTGCGGGCGATATTGCAATTGGCCAGTTGGCAGAGGTCAAGCTGCGATCTAGGCCCCAGACAACATTAAAAGCGAAAGTTGAACGCATTGATATTGAAAGTGATCGCGTCAGTGAAGAGCGAATTGTCTATGTAAAATGCGAACAGTGTCCTGCAACATTCAATCTTGGTGAACAGGCAGAAGTGTTCATTACTGTGGCAACTCTCGAAAAAGCGCTGCTGGTGCCTGAAATTGAGGTCGCCAAGTTCAATGGTCACACCGGCGAAACGTGGGTTGTTGAAAATGGCGCTCTTGCCCGCCGCACACTCACTTTTGGACACCGAACGGAAGACGCAAGATTAGAAGTTTTGGGAGGTCTGGAAGACGGTGCGCGCATCGCACTTGGCATACCTGCTACGGCCCGTATCGGACGTTTTGTGTCTGTCGCTGAGGATCAACCAAAATGAACCTCGCTTACCGTGACGTGAAACATCATTTGGGACGCTTCATGTTAACCTGCGTAGGACTGGGCCTGCTTCTTGGTGTGGTGCTCGCGATGATCGGCATTTATCGCGGCATCGTCGTGGAAGCTTTGACCGTGGTTCAAGGTCAAGCCGCCGACGTCTGGGTGGTAGAACAAGGAACGCGCGGCCCCTTTGCCGAAGCTTCACGCATTCCCGGCGACACAAGAGAAGCC
Organism: uncultured Alphaproteobacteria bacterium; assembly: GCA_963779145.1. GTDB lineage: Bacteria > Pseudomonadota > Alphaproteobacteria > Rhizobiales > Aestuariivirgaceae > Aestuariivirga. Next base: position 131,627 of record CAVZXJ010000037.1, on the reverse strand, counting down.
GTGGCTCGCATCGCAGGCGTTGCGGCTGCGGGGGGCGTAACCTACCAAACAGTAGAAACCCAAGTGCGTGGCAAATCCTTCCGGCTCTATGTGATTGGCTACGAGCCCGGTAGGCCCGGTGGCCCTGCCAAAATTGCGGAGGGACGAGGTATTGGCCGCAGCCACTTCGAATTAATTGCAGATCATCGTTCAGGCTTGAAAATGGGTGATCGCATTGAGCTTGGTCGCAATGTTTTTTTAGTTGTAGGGATGACAGCGGATTTGGTGGCCTCTGGCGGTGACCCTGTGGTGTTCATGACATTACTCGATTCACAAAAGTTGCAGTTTGACCTGTCACCGCCGGCAGCACGAATCCAATCCGCACGTGGCGCCAAGGCCAGCAGCACAGATAACGTGAATGCCGTCATCGCTATACTGCTTCCAAATGCGAACCCTGACGCAGTTGCGCAGTCTGTTCATCGTTGGAAACATCTGTCTGCAATGACGCAAGCCGAACAAGAATTGATACTGACACGTTCAGTGGTGGACCGCGCACGCCGTCAGATTGGGTTGTTTACAACGATCCTGCTTGTCGTATCTGCCGTGATCATTGCGTTGATCATTTACACAATGACCATGGAGAAAGTGAAACAGATCGCAACGCTTAAATTGATTGGTGCATCTGACCGTACGATTGTCGGCATGATTGTGCAGCAAGCTTTGGCATTAGGCGCAGTGGGTTTTTTCAGCGGCGCTGTGTTTATTGCAACCGTGAAAGACTACTTTCCACGACGCGTGGTGCTTGAAGCAGACAACATAGCCATGTTGGGGGGAATCGTCTTTTTAGTGTGCCTGTTATCGAGTGGCCTCGGGGTGCGTGCAGCTCTTAAAATTGACCCTGCCTCAGCATTGGGCGGCTGAGATGGTTGCGCAAGAAGAGGCAATCCCGCTTGTTCGTGTCAGCCATGTTTCAAAACATTTCGGCGAAGGCGACACGCGCGTAGATGCCTTGGTCGATGTTTCCATCGACATTCACCCCGGTGAGGTGGTGGCGCTGCTTGGTCCTTCCGGGTCAGGAAAATCCACACTATTGAATGTTATCGGCTGCATTCTCGATCCGTCAGAAGGCACTCTAGAACTGGATGGAGAAGTTGTATTCAATCAACGCTGGCTGCGCTCTGATTTACGTCGTTTGCGCCTCGACAAGATTGGCTTCATTTTCCAAGCCCATAACTTGCTGCCATTTCTGAATGCGACAGACAATGTTGCGTTGGTTTTGCAATTGGCGGGTTATGACAGTGCTACAGCGCGAACCCGCGCCCTAGAGTTGCTGGACTACCTTGAGGTTGGCAACAGGAAGCATGCTCTGCCTGCCAAACTTTCCGGTGGTGAAGCCCAACGCGTCGCCATCGCGCGAGCCCTTGCCAACAAGCCACGCATCATTCTTGCAGATGAGCCAACAGCAGCATTGGATTCAACACGGGCTGGAATCGTTATGGACTTGCTACGAAAATTGGCGGTCGAACAAAATGCCGCGATCATTGCAGTGACGCACGACGAAAAGATTTTTAACCGCTTCGACAAGATCTACCAATTGCGCGACGGCAAGCTGGACAGCATGGTTTCTTCTGACACGAAAACCTCGCAAGACGTTAAAGCTTCAAAACAGCGCCCTTAACCCCTCCATTGCATCGACCTGTGTCAGGTTCATGTGCAATGGTGTGACTGAAATGCGTTTGTTGAATACGGCGCCAATATCAGTACCTGCCGGCGGCGTGCCGCGTTCCCTTGCAAAGCCCAGCCAAAAATAGTTGCGGCCACGCGCGTCAATGCGCTCGTCAACCGTGAGGAAGTTCTGATCGCGCTTGCCTTGCATGGTCACATCGATACCTGCCACATCGCCGGGGCGACAGTCAGGGAAATTGACGTTGACCAGTGTGCCGGGGCCGAATGAAAAGTCTAACAATTTTTTGACAACACTCACACCATGGGCTTCGGCCACGGCGAAACTTTCACCATTGCCGTGAATGCCCGTGACTTGTGACATGGCGATGGACTTGATGCCCAGCGACGTGCCTTCCATTGCGGCGGCGATGGTGCCGGAATAGGTCACATCATCAGCAATGTTTTGGCCGCGATTAACGCCTGACAAAATCAAATCTGGCATGCCCGGCATGATTTTTCTGACCGCCATAATCACGCAGTCTGTCGGTGTTCCCGTGACTTCAAAACGACGATCAGCCAATTTCTGATAGCGAAGAGGATTAGACAGGGTGAGCGAATGCCCTGCCCCTGAACGCTCTTCATCGGGTGCCACCACCCACACATCATCGGATAAGGCGCGGGCGATATTTTCCATGGTCACAAGGCCGGGGCCGTGAATGCCATCATCATTGGTGACAAGAATACGCATCACTTCACCTCAATGCGGGTGAGGCCACCCATATAGCCGCGCAACACTTCGGGGATTGTGACACTGCCATCTGCGTTTTGGTAATTCTCCAACACCGCAACAAGCGTGCGACCAACAGCAAGGCCGGAACCATTGAGCGTGTGGACAAAGCGTGTGCCCTTGCCTTCTACGGGCTTGTAGCGCGCATCCATGCGGCGGGCTTGGAAATCACCACACACCGAGCAGGATGAAATTTCACGGAAGGCATTTTGGCCCGGCAACCACACTTCCAAATCATAGGTCATGCGCGCGCCAAAGCCCATGTCACCCGCGCACAGGCGCATGACACGATAATGCAGGCCTAAGCCTTGCAGTATGCTTTCGGCACAACCCGTCATGCGCTCCAATTCCTCGCGCGATTGTTCGGGCGTGGTGATGGAGACGAGTTCCACTTTGGTGAATTGGTGTTGGCGGATCATGCCCCGCGTATCACGCCCTGCTGATCCTGCTTCAGCGCGGAAGCATGGCGTGCAGGCGGTGAGGCGCATCGGCAATTCGGATTCTTCGAGAATGGATTCGCGCACCAAATTGGTGAGCGACACTTCAGCGGTGGGAATGAGCCAACGGCCATCCGTGGTGCGAAATTGGTCATCAACAAATTTTGGCAGTTGGGCCGTGCCAAACATGGTCTTGTCATTGACCAGCATTGGTACGTTGTGTTCGGTGTAGCCGTTCTTGTCGGTTTGGGTGTCGAGCATGTATTGCGCCAATGCCCGTTCCAATTTTGCAAGCTGGCCCTTGGTGACAACGAAGCGCGCGCCGGAAATTTTGGCGGCGGTTTCAAAGTCCATCATCTTCAAGGTTTCGCCCACGTCAAAATGTTGGCGCGGCTCGAAGTTGTGTCCGGGTGGGTTGCCCCAGCGCCGCACTTCCACATTGCCATGTTCGTCTGTGCCGTCGGGCACTTCGTCCATGGGGATATTCGGAATGGCAGCCAGCGCATCATTCAATTGCGAGGTGAGGTTGCGGTCGTCTTCTTCGCCTTTCGCGATGGCGTCTTTGAGGGCGGCAACTTCGGCCTTAATGGCTTCGGCACGATCTTTGTCGCCCTTCTTCATGGCCTCGCCCACGTCTTTCGACAGGGCATTGCGGCTGCTGAGCATGTCTTGCAGGCTGTTTTGGACCGTGCGCTTCTTCTGATCGATCTCGAGCAATGACGACGACATCGCGTTCAGTCCACGGCGGGCTAAGCCAGCGTCGAAGGCCTGAGGATTATCGCGGATCGCTTTGATGTCGTGCATGATTGTACCTTATTGTTCTCAATTCTGGCCCCCACTCTTCGTCATCCCCGCGAAGGCGGGGACCCCGCTAACCAACCAACGAAGGCGTGGCCCAGCGGGGTTCCCGCCTACGCGGGAATGACGAACGAAGAGTGAGATTCACCATTTGGAGGCCTTATAGGCTCAAACAGGATTTGTGGGCAACTTGGCTTGTTCTTTGGCGGCTTCGGCAGCTTCTTCTGCGGCTTCTTTGGCGTCGGCCTTGGCTTTTGCAGCGTTGCGGCGCTTTTCGAGGATTGATACCGCAAAAACGGCGAGTTCATAGAGCAGGCCTAGAGGCACTGCCATGGCCAGCATTGAAATGGGGTCAGGAGGTGTAATCAAAGCCGCTACGGCACACACACCGACGATTGCAAAGCGGCGGCCTGAACGCAGTTGTGCTGCGGTGACAATGCCAATTTGGCCCAGCAGGGTTAAGACAACAGGCAATTGGAACGTCAAACCGAACGCCAAAATCAACATCATGACGAAGTCGAGATAGGCTTCAATATCGGGCATGAGGGTGATGCCTGCTTGGCCATCACTGCCTGTTCCTGCTGCGAGGTTATAAAAGAAACCAATCGCGACGGGCAGCAGGAAGAAATAAACCAACGCTGCACCGAGAATGAAAAACACAGGTGTGGCAACAAGGTAAGGTGCAAGCGCTTGCCGCTCATGCTTGTAAAGCCCCGGTGCCATGAATTTATAGATCTGCGTGGCAATCAGCGGGAAGGCAATGAACATGCCGCCGAACATGGCAATCTTGAGCTTCACCAAAAACACGCCCAGCAACTTGATCGAGATCAAACTGACATCAGCGCCTGTGCCCCATTTGAACGGCTTGATGAGAATCGCAAGAATATCCGACGAAAAATAGAAGCTGCCAATAGAATGCAATGGCAAAACCCGCAACAGCCCAGACGAGCCGCGTGCGCAGCTCCATCAAATGGTCCATCAACGGCGCTTCTGAGGCGTCAATTTCATCTTGGCTCATGTTGGGCTTGTAACCTTTGTGCCAGCAACATGGGTTTCGCCTGCCTTTTCAGCACCAAAGTAAGTTTCAAAATCTTTCTGCGATGACGACAAAGCATAGGACGTTGAGGGTGTGAGTGCCGCCGCTGCAACAACACCACCTGGTGCTGATACGGAGTTTGAAACGGTCGATTTAATATCGGCCAGATCTTTCTTCAGACCATCAACGCCCGCATCTTTCATGGCAGCATCAACATGGCCTTGGAACTCGCGCGCCATGCCTTTGGCCTTGCGCGAGAACTGCCCGAAGGCGCGCAGCACTTTTGGCAAGTCTTTTGGCCCAATGACGATGACTGCAATCACCGCAAGCACGAATAGTTCGGAATAACCGACGCCGAAATCAAATCCCATGATGTGTCACCCCACCCGGTTTTAAACCGGGCGATAAGCCAATTGTTTAGCTTTTGACCTTGTCGGCAGCTTGCTTCACAGCTTCGCCAGCGTCATTGGCCAAGGTCTTGGCTTCTGCGGTTGCAGTATCAATAGGATCATCAGCCATACCCTTTTTGAAGCTCTTGATGCCTTTGGCAACGTCGCCCATCAAATCTGACACTTTGCCTTTGCCGCCAAACAGCACCAGTACGACCACCAACAAGATGACCCAGTGCCACCACGAACCGAAACCCATTTGACAAACTCCTTCAAAATTCATTTGCACTGCATTGCAGCACGCGAAGACAAACTATCGCAGAAAGCAGCCGCCGCTGCAACCGCCCATCATAACGCAGGAAAGATGTGGGTATCTTGGTCGGTCATCACAAGGCCAACATCGCCCAAGCCATCGTGCGATCCCATAACCAGTAGCTTTTGATCAGTGGCATGTAACCGCACGACCATACGCCGTGTCGAGCCAACGTCACGATTTTCAACAATTGTCGCAGCAGCACCCTTTGCGATAGAGACGACATTGATCGACGCCGGTGCAACTAAAACATCCACGAACGCACCGTTTTCAAAGGTTTTTGCTGCAATCTTGCCCAATGGTAATTCAACCATGCCATTTTTTACGGTGCCGCTAAAACTATTGTAGTTTCTGAAGAACCGCGCAACCGCACGATTGGCGGGCTGATGTAGTAATTCATGGGGGGCGCCACTTTGCGCAATCTCACCTGTCTGCATCACATGAATTTGATCTGCAATCGCCAGCGCCTCATCCGGGTCGTGGGTTACTAAAATGGCCGTGGCACGGGTTTCGCGCAGCAGGGCCAACGTGTCATCACGCACACTGTCTTTGAGGCGCTGATCAAGCCCTGAAAACGGTTCATCAAGCAAAATGACCTGTGGGCGCGGCACCAAAGCACGGGCCAAAGCCACACGTTGTTGCTCACCGCCAGAGAGGAAATTAGGGTAGCGCTGCATGGCGTGACTGAGGCCAACGCGTTCAAGTGCCAAACCCGCAACGCGCAACGCTTCTGGCCGCTCTAACGCATAGAGGCCGTAAGCCACATTTTCCTGCGCTGTCATATGCGGAAAAAGAGCAAAATCTTGAAACACCATGCCAATATTACGTCGTTCCGGCGGCACGAAGCGGGTCCGCCCTGCAACTTCATAATTATCGAGTAAAATGCGCCCAGATGTAGGTGAGAGGATGCCCGCGGCCAATCGCAACACGGTTGTTTTACCACAACCAGATGGCCCAAGAAGGCATGCAATCTGACCTGGCGCAACTGTTAGGCTGACTTGCTTCAAGATGGTTTTGTTGCGGATTTGATAAGACACATCGTCAAATCGAACCTGACCGGCAAAAACCGGACCTGCCCTGCCCTTGGGCAGTTTTTCAACGGGCTCTGAAGAAATCTGTTCGCTCATGTCAGCGCTGGCAATACACCAGCTTGCAGAAACTTCAAACTAAGCTGCAATAACCACGCGGTTGCGGCCTTCACGTTTGGCTGAATAGAGGGCTTGGTCAGCACGCTTGAGCAAGCGTTCCAAAGTATCATCAGCACCACTCAATGATGCGACGCCAACAGAAACAGTCACCGGCACCATCAAGCCGTTGCCACAATCAAAAGACTTTGACGCCATAGCGCGACGCAACCGTTCAGCAATGCGGCTTGAAAGATCGGTGGCCGTATTCGGCAGGACCATGATGAATTCTTCGCCGCCCACACGACAGCACAAATCCACACTGCGTGTATTGGCCTTCAAGCGTACAGAAAGTTCCTGCAACACTTTGTCGCCAACGTCGTGACCGTGCGTATCGTTGATGACTTTGAAAAAATCCACGTCAACTGAAACAACCGAAAGCGCTTTGCCACGATTGATGTAGTGTTCAATCAAATGATTGAGATGCGTTTCGAGATAACGACGATTGTACAAGCCCGTCAGCGGGTCGGTAATCGACATTTCAATTGAGGCTTTAACCGAAGCACGCAAACGTTCAGTATAACGATAGCGGCGTACTTGTGTTGATACACGCGCCTTTAGTTCTTGGCGGTCCACTGGACGCATCAAATAATCATTCACGCCCATATCAAGTGCACGCAACAGGCCTTGTTGATTGTCTGGATCAACAATGACGAGAATGGGCGTTTGACGCGTTGCTTCCGTTGACTTCAACTGCGAGCACAGACGCAAACCGTCATAATGTTCGCTATCAAAACTGACGATTACAAGTTCGAACGGATTAATGCCGTCTTGCACGGTTTCAATCGCTGCTTGATGACTTGCAACGCGAACGATCTGATGCTTTTTCTCAAATGACGCTATGATGCGTTCGGCTGACGAGTCTTTCGGATCAACCAAAAGCACCCGACCGTCCGTATCGCTGTCACGGAAATCTTCGCGCGCGATCATGCCAATTGCAGTGCCGTCTGAACGGACCCGCAGTTCATCTGTCAGCATCTTTAAACGCACAAGGCTTTTGATGCGGCAGAACAGGGAAATATCATTGACGGGCTTGGTCAGAAAATCATCTGCACCTGCTTCAAGACCGCGAATGCGATCTTCAGGTTGGTCCAAGGCCGTGACCATAACGACAGGAATATGCTGGGTCGCTGCATCAGCCTTGATGCGCTTACAGACTTCGATACCGTCAATTCCAGGCATCATAACGTCGAGCAAAATAATATCAGGCTTGGTACGCTGGATGGCTTCCAAAGCGTCCAGACCGTTCATGGCTGTGACAACATCAAAATACTCAGCCGTCAGCTTGGCTTCGAGAAGCCGTACATTTGCGAGGATGTCATCAACAACGAGAACGCGTGCGGTCATTGCTTTGTCTTCAAAAAGCCGTCAATCGTTTGCAGGAAACTCATCACGGAAATGGGTTTGGAAATGTAGGCTTCGCAGCCGCCTTCACGAATTTTCTGCTCATCGCCCTTCATGGCGAAGGCCGTAACGGCGATGACGGGGATGCGGCGCAGCTGATCGTCTTCTTTCAGCCACTTCGTGACTTCAATGCCCGATACTTCCGGCAATTGAATGTCCATCAAAATCAGATCGGGGTTATGCTTTCTCGCCATATCAAGGGCGGAAAGACCGTCACGGGTTTGCACCACGCGATAGCCATGGGCCTCCAACAGATCGTTGAACAGTTTCATGTTCAACTCATTGTCTTCAACCACTAAAACGGTTTTTTGCATCGCGAGTATGGGCCCGGAATCAACTGTCACATTGTTCTCTGGTGGTCTGATGTAATCCATTTGCGCTCCGCAATATATTGAACGGGAAACTGGGCTGACGCCTGATTCCGCTTATTGTTGTCACGCCGTTTTGCCCTAAGAGCCGTAACCAACTCATTAAGCTTTGGCACAAAATGCGATATGCTGGTTAACCATTGGAGAAACAGGTGCGCCCCAAAATTGCGCAGAACACCCAACATTCTAGCGATATAGCGCTGTTATATATGGCTTATCTCGCTTCTGAACCTGAAAAATTGGGAGCTTTTTGCAATCAGTCAGGTCTGGGTCAAACTGAACTCACTGAACGCTTGCAGGATGTTGCGTTCCAAGGATTCTTACTGGATTACCTCCTGCAAGATGAATCTGAACTTTTGGCCTTTGCTGCTGAAAACAACCTTAAACCCGAAGCGATCATGATTGCCCGCTCAAAACTCCCCGGATTTTCCTATGATTCATGAATTTACCGCCCAACAATTGTTAGACCTAAAAATTGATGCCCAACGACCTTTGGTGATTTGCGACGTTGATGATGTTGTCGTGCACTTTCTGCGTGGTTTTGATGCGATGTTGGCGCGGTTGGACCATGTATTGGAAGCAAACAGTTTTGCCCTCAACGGCAACGTGGTCCACGTCAAAACCCGGGCAGAAATGCACCACGACGCTGTGGCGAAATTTGTTGATGACTATTTCATTGAACAAACTGAACACATGGAAGCCATCGACGGCGCTGTGGCCTCGCTGAATGAACTGGCTGAACAGGCTTCCGTTGTCATGCTCACCAACCTGCCCCACCACGCGCGGGAAAAGCGTATTCGCAACTTGCAAAACCATGGGCTGCACTTTCCAGTCATCACCAACTCCGGCCCAAAAGGTCCGGCGATCAAAAACCTCGAAAGCCGCACGAGCGGGCCGGTTATTTTTGTCGATGACAGTCCGAACTTCGTTCAATCGTCTTACGAACATGCGCCGCAGGTAAAGATCGTGCACTTTCTCCATGACGAGCGCTTTGCGAGACTGCATACGCCATTTGATTTTGTGTCGCACACCACCGGAACGTGGGATGATGCAAAACACCATATTGAGGGTTTAATCGCTGGATGACGAGCTGCCACTGCAAGGATTCTGCCGCGACTGCCTGACTGATACGGTCGCTGCGGAAACGCGTTGCCTGAAATGCCGCTCTCCCCGTCTTGTACGTCACGTCGAACTGCATCAGTTGTCGATTGCGCATATTGATTGTGATGCATTTTATGCGGCGGTCGAAAAGCGCGACAACCCTGCCCTTGCAGATGTTCCCCTGATTGTTGGTGGCGGCACGCGCGGCGTGGTTTCGACTTGCTGCTACATTGCGCGGATTCGCGGCGTACGTTCCGCCATGCCCATGTTCAAGGCCTTGAAGCTGGCACCGGATGCCGTTGTCGTTAAGCCCGATATGGCGAAATATTCCAAAGCTGGTTTGCAGGTGCGGGAGTTGATGCTGGCGGTTACACCTTCCGTCCAGCCCATCTCGATTGATGAGGCGTTTCTGGATTTGTCGGGCACCACCAAATTGCACGGCCACTCGCCCGCGAAAACCTTGGCCAAGTTGATCAAGACAATCGAAAAAGAGGTTGGAATATCCGCCTCCGTCGGTTTGGCACCCAATAAATATTTGGCCAAAGTTGCATCCGACTTGCAAAAGCCGCGCGGGTTTTCTGTGATTGGCAAAGCGGAAGCAAAAACATTCCTCGCAACCAAGCCCGTCTCCATGATCTGGGGCGTGGGCAAAGTCTTCGAAGACAAATTGCACAAGGACGGCATTCAGCTCATCGGCCAATTGCAAACCATGGAGCGCAACGATTTGTTGGCGCGCTATGGCAGCATGGGTTCGAGGCTCTATTACCTTTCGCGTGGTGAAGATATGCGCAGTGTGGATACCGATGAAGAGTCTAAGTCCATCAGCGCTGAAACCACCTTCAATTCAGACATTTCGGATGCGGAAGAATTGTCAGCCATCCTCTGGCGCTTGAGTGAAAAGGTCGCCAAACGCGCAAAAGCTGAGGGCATGGAAGGCCACACGGTAACACTGAAACTGAAAACGCCGGATTTCAAAAACCGCACGCGTTCCATGTCGCTGCAAGATGCCACGCAACTGGCGCATCGCATTTATGATGTGGCTCACCCCATGTTGTTGAAGGAAGCTACGGGTCCAACGTTTCGCTTAATCGGCGTTGGCATATCAAACTTGCAAGCTGCAACCCACGAAGACTACCAAACCTTGGATATGAAACAAACGGCGCAAACGAAGGCAGAGCTGGCCATTGATGCGATCAGGAACAAGTTTGGCAAGGGTGCCGTTGAGAAGGGCTTGGGGTTGAAGCGGAGGGATGAATAGTCACTCACCCTCCATGCTCATCAAGGCTGCATTGCCACCAGATGCCGTTGTATCTTGCGACATCACGCGTTCGACGGCGAAGCGGTGCAAATAATGTGGCCCGCCCGCTTTTGGCCCGGTGCCACTTAAACCCTCCCCACCAAATGGTTGCGCACCAACGACAGCGCCGATTTGATTGCGGTTGACATAGAGATTACCGACGCGCGCCAACTGCCGCACCATCGCTACTGTTTTTTCAATGCGGGTGTGGAGGCCTAGTGTGAGGCCATAACCCGTGTTGTTGATGGCTTCCACCACTTGCGGCAGGTGGCTGGCGTCATAACGCACCACATGAAGAATGGGACCAAACACTTCCTCCTTCAACGGCTTCAAATCCTTCAGTTCGAAGGCTGCGGGGGAAACGAACGTGCCTGCCGCACATTCGGTTGCGAGTGGCATGTCGAGCAGAAGTTTTGTTTCAGCTTTCATGCGCGCTTTGTGGGCATCTAACTTTTGCTTTGCTTCGGCGTCGATCACAGGGCCAACGTCAGTGCGGTAATCCATGGGGTCGCCGATGCGCAGTTCTTCCATCGTGCCTTTCAACATTTCAATCACGCGTGGGGCCACATCGTCTTGCACAAACAGGATTCGCGCTGCGGAACAACGTTGCCCTGCACTGTCAAACGCGGAGGCCACCACGTCACGCACGGCCTGTTCTGCCAAGGCAGACGAATCCATGATCATGGCATTCATGCCGCCTGTTTCGGCAATCAATGTGGCCATGGGGCCTGCGCGAAGGGCGAGGCTTTTTGCAATAATGCTGGCCGTTGCATTTGAGCCTGTGAAAGCCACACCTGCAACCCGCGCATCATTCAGCAGCTTGCCGCCAATGCGTGCGCCATCACCCGGCAGGAAGTGCAGCACTTGTGAAGGCACACCTGCTTCCAACAACAACTTCACGGCGGCATGGGCCACCAACGGCGTTTGCTCCGCAGGCTTTGCCAACACGGCATTGCCTGATGCCAAAGCCGCCGCCACCTGCCCTGTAAAAATCGCCAAGGGGAAATTCCATGGCGCAATGCAAGCAAACACACCGCGACCATGCAGCGACAATTCATTGCGCTCACCCGTGGGGCCGGGCATGGGCTTTGGCGCATCAAAATCGAGCCTTGCCATGACAGCGTAGTAACGCAGAAAATCCACGGCTTCACGCAAATCGGCTTGCGCATTGTCGAGTGTTTTGCCGGCTTCGCGGATCAAGAGGGCCAGCAACAGATCGCGGTTTTTCTCATAAAGATCAGCAGCACTTTCAAGAATAGCAGCCCGCGCCCTGCCCCGCATGTCGCACCAACTGCGTTGACCTTGAGCTGCGATTGAAAGCGCACGCAAAATATCTTCATCAGCAATTTCATTGATCGTGCCAACGTCCGATTGAATTGTCGTGGGGAGAAACAATTTTGCGCGTCGGTCCGGACGTAAGTGATTTGCCATCAACGATAGCATGGGCGACCTGTTGTTTCGCGGCGTGCTTTGCGATGCCCCGCATAATCTCATCCCGCTCCGGCCCGTGCCAGGTCGGAACGCCCTTTGAATTCTTACGCCCTGCAAATAAATTCTGAGGCGACGCGATGCGCGTGTGTGGAATGGAACTGAGGCTGCGCACTGTCATCACAGGATCAGCAATAATCTCATCGATGGGTGCCGTATCATCTGCCAGCCGGTTTACGAATGAGGTGTTGGCACCGTTCTCAAGCAAGCGACGCACCAAATAGGCCAGGAAATCTTCATGGCTGCCGACGGGTGCATAGATGCGGCAGGGTTGGTTGATGTCACCTTGACCAACCACACCTTCGTAAAGCGCTTCGCCCATGCCATGTAGACGCTGGAATTCATAGCGCTTGTCCTCACCCGCCATTACAGCAATCGCCGCGACGCTGTGGGCATTGTGGGTGGCAAATTGCGGAAAGAAAGCATCACGCCGCGCCAGCATGAACTTGGCACAGGCAAGATAGCTCACATCGGTTGACGCCTTGCGGGTGAACACGGGATAAGTCTCTAGGCCACCCTCCTGCGCCCGCTTGATTTCGGTATCCCAATAGGCCCCCTTCACCAAGCGCACAGGCAACACACGACCTGTTTGCGTGGCGACATCGGCGAGATATTGCAGCGCAGGTTTAGCACGGCGACCATAGGCTTGCACGGCAAGGCCCAAACCGTCCCACCCCTTCAATTCTGGTGCAGCAGCAAGTTGGGCAAACAGTTCCAGCGATATGTCCAGTCGTGCCACTTCCTCGGCATCAATCGTCAATCCGGCGTTGAACCCCTTGGCGCGTTTGGCCAATGCCAAAACCATGGCATAAAGTTCCGGCAAACATTCTGCCTTGGTTTTTTCCTCATATCGGGGATGCAAAGCTGAAAGTTTGACAGAGATGGACGGTTGCTCGAATACATTGCCAACTTTGGCGGTGGCACCAATGGCATCAACTGCCTTTTCGTATGCTTTCAAATAACGCGCGGCATCACCGCGGGTCATCGCGGATTCACCTAGCATATCGTATGAAAAGCGATAGCCCTCCTGCTTCAAGGGTTCGGATGTCTTTAATGCTTCTTCGATGGTGCGGCCCAACACAAATTGTTTGCCCATAATGCGCATGGCCTGCTTCATGGCGGTGCGAATGATGGGTTCGCCTGAACGGGTAATCATACGCTTGACGGTGGACATAGCGTCGGACTTGGTGCCACGCCCTAACTCCACAATCCGCCCTGTCAGCATCAAGCCCCATGCAGACGCGTTGACAAAAAGCGAATCCGACTTGCCCACGTGATCTGACCAATCACGATCGCCCAACTTGTCAGCAATCAACAAATCGGCCGTTTCGGCATCAGGAATGCGCAACAGCGCTTCCGCCAGACACATCAACACAACACCTTCTTCCGACGACAGCGAGAACTGCTGCATGAAGGCATCAATGCTGCCTTGCGTATTGCGATTGTCGCGCACAGCCTTCACCAGACCGCGTGCCAATTCTTCAACGCGCGGTCTCTGCTCAGGCGTTAAATCAGCTTCCGCCGCAAGCTTGAGAACCAAAGCCGTTTCATCGGCAAAAAGATGATTAGCAATTGCGTCGCGAGATTGTGCCATATGTCATGCTCCCTATGCCAAGAACATAGCAAATTTAGCAAACTGTGTTTCGCTAGAAATTGACTATCAGATAGTCTATAAACCCGTAAAATGTGAGTTTTAATAAATAAATCACTACCGAGAGACAAAATGTTAGTTGAACTTGATTCTATCGATCGTAAACTTTTGGATGTGTTGCAGCAGGACGGTCGCCTCGCCGTAACGGAGCTTTCAAAACGCGTAAACCTGTCCGCAACGCCTTGCACATTGCGGATGCGGAAGCTTGAAGAGTCTGGCGTCATTCAAGGCTACCACGCTCACGTTGCACCTGGCACAATTGGTATGTCACTACTTGTATTTGTGACGGTGAAGTTGCGCGCAACGGATGAGGCAACGTTGCGCAGTTTTAATGCCGCAGTAAAACCTGTGAAGCAGATATTAGAGTGCCACATGACCGGTGGAGGGTTCGATTATTTATTGAAACTCCGCGTGCGCGACATGGTGGAGTATCGGCAAATTCTCGGCGGTGTGTTGGGTGAATTGCCGATGGTAGAAGGCACCCATTCCTACTTCGTCATGGAAGAAGTAAAAGAAACCACTGTCATCCCGATTCCGAAACAGAAAGCTTGAGTGAGTTGATGCCGATTGTCGTTCGTACCGTCGCTGATATGCGTGCCCATGTGGCGAAGTGGCATAGCGAAGGATTAAAAGTGGCGCTGGTGCCAACAATGGGCGCTTTGCATGAAGGCCACCTGACACTGGTGCGCGAAGGCTTCAAATGCGCCGATAAAGTTATTGTGACGATTTTTGTGAACCCCAAGCAATTTGCCGCCCATGAAGATTTAGGCAAATATCCGCGCACGGAAGAGCAAGATGTGGAAATGCTGTCGGCAGAAAAAGCCGATTTGGTTTTCGCACCTGATGCCTTGGAAATGTATGGCGAAAATTTCGCCACGCAAGTGCACATGGAAGGCCCTGCCCTTGCAGGACTTGAAGACAAATTCCGCCCGCATTTTTTTGATGGCGTGGCAACTGTTGTTTCAAAACTCTTCATTCAATCTCAAGCCGACTTCGCCATGTTTGGTGAAAAAGACTATCAGCAATTGATGGTCGTCACACACATGGCGCGCGACTTGAATATTCCTATTGAAGTGGTTCCTGTTGCAACTGTGCGCGATGATGATGGCATGGCCAAGTCGTCGCGCAACCGCTACTTATCGAAACACGAACGACACCAAGCCACCTCAATCATCCGAGCGTTGGAAAGTGCGGCTAAAAAAATCAGGAGCGGTGGAGATGCACAAGCAGCCACAAAAGCGGCTGCGCTCTCATTGACGACGCTGGGCTTCAAGGTTGACTATGTGGCTGCACGCAATGCTGAAACACTGGCCGTGCCAAAATCAAATAGCGAGCCTTTGCGCCTCTTGGCAGCGGCTTGGTTGGGAACCACGCGATTGATCGATAATATCGCGGTTTAAATCAAACCGAGTGCAGCTAATTCCCGCCGCATATCATCGGGGATATTTCCGGCGGCCAATTCACTGGATTTGAGATCCGGCGGCACATCAGCTTCAACCAAATAGCGCCAACCTTGAAAGGCACGGCGCGGCGTTGGGCGCACGCGGATAATTTCGGGCGCAAACACAATGCGACAGCGTTCAATGCCGTCATCGCCACGAACAGGATCAAGCGCGACAATCGGTTGCCGACACATAATCATACCGCGAATGACCCAATAGAGCGAACCGCCCGGCAATATTTCGTCTTTACGACGTGGAAACATACGTGTCACATGGTCAAGCGTGTCATGTCCGCCCTGGGCCAAGCGAACCCAAGATTCCATCTCTTCAATTTCGCTAACGCCCACACAGAGCTTGATAAGATTTAACGCCATTTCAGTTTCAACACCTGCCCAACTGCTCTATAGTCTGACCAATGGCATACAGCCAAAACAACTTTTCCACAGGGAGCAATGCTCATGTCCACCGTCGCAAAAACCATTGAACTTACGGCGTCATCCACGAAGTCAATCGAAGACGCCGTTGAAACTGGCATTCGTCGCGCCGACGAAACCCTCGACAATGTTGAAGGTGCTTGGGTTCAAGACATCAAATGTGTGGTGAAGAACGGCAAGGTCGCGGAATGGCGGGTAAATATGAAAGTCACATTCTTGCTGAATGACTAACGAGTACTTCGAGGAAATATATCGTTACGGTCGATATTTTTCGGCCTGAGAATGGTCTTTGACAACTCCAACTTCTGTATTTCCAAAAGTCTGAACTTGCGGAATCTGATTGGCATTTGGTTCACTGCTATATTTTGCAACGATATCATCCATCCAAACTTGGTCAGCTTCACCACCAAGACGTAAAAACATTGGCTGCATCAAATCTTCATAGTTATCCAACACGCGAACTAACCCTTTAACTGCCCAGAACGCGACGACACTACCATATACAACTTTAAGTCTTGGTAATGCGTGCTGTGCAAATTTAAAAAGTTTCAGTCTAGGGTTGTTAACGAAAAGGGCTCGCCTGATGAGCGAGCCCTAATCCATTCAAATTTATATTCTTTTTAGCCGCCAGCTTTGCTGATGTAGCAAGACACGCCGCCTGCTTTAAGTTTGGCACAAGCTTGCTTGGCTGTTGTCTGCTCATCAAAGCCTCCCAGGCGCACGCGATAGAACACACCCTTGCTACCGAGATCTGCTTTCACAACGCTTGGCTTCTTATCTTTCAAAACCTTATGACGAGCTTGCAACTTTTTCCATGTGGACCAAGCGCCGTTTTCACTATCAGCAGAAGAAATCTGAACTGCCCAACCCGACTGTGCAGCTTGTTCTTCATCCAAAATAGCTTCAGATTCAGCTGCAACAGCTGCAACTTTTTCAGCAGCTGGTTTTGCTTTTGCGGCAACAGGTGCTGGAATAGCGGGAACCTGCTCAATAGCGATTGCGTCTTCAACTTTGACAGATGCGGTCTGCACAACTGCTTCGTCAGCTGGCAAACGATCTGGAATTTTGTTGGCTGCAACAATTCCAGCTTTTTTCTTAGCCGGTTCTTTTTCCAAAGTTGCCGACAACAAAGTTGGCACTTCAATTGCTTCTGGCAATCCGGGCTTGCGAGCAACCGTACCGCCGCCATAGGCACCGACAGAGCCCGTCAAAATTGGATCGGATTCAGCCGTTTCAAGTTTGGCATTTTCATCACCAAGCATGACGAGTTGCGCACGCGCTTGACCAAATTCTGGATTGATACTGAGCGCTTCGCCAAATTCACGCTTTGCATCCAAAGGACGCTTCAAAGCCAAATAGGTTGTCGCTGAACCATAATGTACTTTAGCTTTGTCAGGATGCTTGAAGCGCAAGGCGCGTTCATAATCGGAAAGTGCAAACAACAATTGGCCACTATCACGCAAGGCATTGCCGCGGCTGTAAAACGCTTGGGCAAATTGCGGATTGATCAGCAGTGAGGCTGTAAAATCTTCAATTGCTTGCGTGGTATTGCCGGATTTCTGCAAGGCAATACCGCGATTATAGAGTGCTGTGGCACGCAAGGCGGGTGCCATGACATTCAATTTGATGGCCGCATCATAATCAGCAATTGCAGCTTTTTGGTCTTGCAGTTGTTGATGAGCAAGTGCGCGGTTCAACAGCGCATTGGCCAACATATCCGGCTCTAACATGCCAGATTCAATGGCATCGGAATACTCACCAACGGCGCCTTGGGCGTCGCCTGCACGAAGTGTGGCATAGGCCTTACGGGCAAGCGCCGTATTGGCCTCGGGTGAACTGGCGTAGGCAGTGCCACATGTTGTGGCAAACGCGGCAAAAAACGCGGCACTAACAAACGCAAACGAAACGCGACGTACTTTCATAATTAAACACTATGAAGTGTTAGGGTTAAAACTCCCTTTCAGTCGCCAATGTTTTTGGTGAACAGTGTGTTAAAAGCCTGTGTTATTTCAGGTCTCACGCAACGCGCGTGTAAATTGGTCAACCAGTGGTTTGAGCAAGTAGGACATGGGTGAGCGCGCGCCTGTTTGAATAAACACTTCCGCATTCATGCCGGGCTGCAATCGATTTTCACCCAACTTCTCAATTTCCTTGGCCGAAATAACAAGTCGTACGGCATAGAACGGCGGTGAGTTTGCATCAGCGCGCGTGGTGTCAGCTGCCACTTGCTGGACGGTCGCAAAAATTTCTGGTGTCAGACGTGAGTTAAATGATGGAAAGCGCACTTGTGCGCCCTGCCCGGTTTGCACTTGGTCACGGTCATTGGGCGCCACCTGCGCCTGCAGCACAAGATCATCACCTTCTGGCACGATCAACATCAAAGTGTCGCCAGCGCCGATGACACCACCTTCGGTATGAACAGCCAGTTGATAGATTGTGCCCGTGATGGGTGCGTTAATCGTCGTGCGATTGACTCGCGAAGACAAAGCAACGCGACGCTCAATCAATTCACCCAACTTGGCTTCGGTATCGCGAAGTTCGGTCAAGGCTTCGGTGCGCACATCTTCTTGCAATTGCAATGCACGTAATTCAACTTCGCCGATGCGGCTTTGGGCTGCTGCTTTTGAAGCACGCAATTCACCATCTTCTCCTGCAAGACGCGATTGCTCGCGCTCAACAGATAAAATGCGGCTGTTGGGCACCAAGCCTTTGGCCTGAAGTTTTTTCAGATCACCTAATTCTTTGACGATGAGTTTGGTTTGGTCACGCTTGGACACGATTTGTGCGTCAATGCCGCTGATCTGCTCCGTCAATTGCTCAACTTGCTGTTTAAGTTGATCGCGTTTTCCTTTGACTGACTCTGCTGTCGATTGCAGAAGCTTAAGTTGCCCCGTTACAATCGCTGCAATTTTGCCGTCGCCTTTTTTTGATGCAAGTGCATCTGGCAAACGCAAATCGATCAGTCCGTCGCGCTGTGCTTCAAGACGAGCTTTCTTGACTTGTAGTTCGTCGAGCGAGTTGTCAACAACAGCAAGTTCAGACTTTGCGTCGGTCGGGTCGAGAACGATGAGTGGTTGCCCCTCTGTGACACGATCACCGTCCTTGACCATAATTTTAGACACCAAGCCACCTGCTTGGTGCTGCACGCGCTTTGAATAACTTTCGACAACGATCGTCGCATTTGCAATCACGGCACCGTTGATGTCGGTCAATGCCGCCCAGCCGCCAAATACGCCGACGAGCAAAGCAATTGACGCGTACCCCATGAACAAGGTGTTGCGCATGGATTTTTGTGTGTTGACGGCCATTGTCCTAATTCCGTGTCGCTGGGATTTGAATTTGTGCGGATGTGCCCGTTGCGGGCTGTTGCTTTTGTTGGATGATGGGCTGCCCCGCACGCGGTTGCGTCACTTGCTTCATCACCTCATCCTTAGGTCCATAGGCAATGGATTTGCCTTCGCTCAACACAAGGATATGTGAAACCGCGTGGAGGGCACTTGGCCGATGGGCAACAACAATCACGGCGGCTCCGCGCTGCAATGAAGCACGAATGGCCATGTCGAGCGCAGCTTCGCCTTCTGCATCCAAATTAGAATTTGGCTCGTCCATGATGATGAGTGCCGGATCGCCATAAAGCGCACGTGCCAAAGCAACTCGCTGCCTTTGCCCAGCCGACAACCGCGCACCATTTTCGCCCAAGTGGCGTGTCATATCCTTGCGGCAATCGCATGAGCATGTCGTGAACATTCGCAAGCTGGGCCGCTTTCACAATGTCGTCAGGCTTGGCATTATCTTGGAAACGCGAAATATTCTGGGCAACGGTGCCGTCAAACAATTGGACGTCTTGCGGCAGGTAGCCAAGCACACGGCCATAATCATCAACGCTGCGTTGCTCAATTGCAGCACCATCAAGACGAACTGTGCCACGCGTTGCTGGAATAACACCCGTCAGCACGCGCGCCAAAGTAGATTTGCCAGCTCCCGTTGGGCCAATGACGCCCAGGCCCTGCCCTGGCGAAACGGAAAAATTCAGTCCCGCCAACAAAGGCTTTTCCTGACCTGGAACCATGACGACGAGATTTTCAACTTCGAGGTGGGCTTTTGGAGTTGGCAATTGCATGCGCTCAGGCTCCACCGGCACTTGGGCAAAAACACTGACCAAACGGTCCATTGCTTTTCGCGCGCCGAGAAATTGTTGCCAATTGCCGACTGCCTGTTCAACGGGTGCTAACCCACGCCCCATGATGATGGATGCAGCAATTATGGCACCGGGTGAAATTTCGCCCAGAATTGCAAGATATGCACCCAGCGCCAACATGCCGGATTGAACCAGCAAGCGCACGACACGCGAGGCGGAGGAAAGCTTGCCGCCGGAATCCGAAGCTGACGTCTGATAATCCAAGGCTTCCTGTTGTACGGTTGCCCAACGGTTACGCAAAACGCCGCGCATACCAAGTGCGTGCATGGCCTCGGCACTGCGGCGTGCTTCATCCGTCATCAACATGGCTTTGGTTTGTGCCGCCGTGGCCTTACCCAACGGCTCACGTGTTGAAGCTTCAGTTAAAAGCGCCAATACAAAAATGATGACCGCTGCGACAAGGCCAGCGACACCCAACCACCAATGCAGCATGAAAACGATGAACAAATAAACCGGCACCCACGGCATATCAAAAAACGCCAAGGGCCCCGCACCCGAAATATATTGCCGCAGCGTATTCAAATCAGCGACAGGTTGTCCGCCAACATTTGCAGCGCGACGCAGTGTGAGAAATGACATGGCGTCGAAAACGCGCGAGCGCAGCCGCTCTTCAAATTTGCGCCCCACACGCACCATGACGCGCGAGCGAATATATTCAAGCAGTCCGTAATAAAGGTAAAGCACCAGCACAATGCCCGACAATGTCACCAAGGTCGGTACACTGCCCGACGACAAAACTCGGTCATAAACCTGCAACATAAACAAGGGGCCCGTGAGCATGAGAATGTTCACGACACATGAAAACAGGAACATTGAAATGAATGTGCCTTTGCCAAAGCCCAACAATTCCCACTTCGTAGGTGCTTTGACTTGATCAATTGATGTAGATGCCATGCGCCGCCTTGAAATCCCCAGTACTCAAACGATCCTTTAACCCCAAAGGCCGTGACTTTCCGGTTAATGATTTGCCCCTTGTTCAACCATAGTCAGAACTTTTCACCCTGTCACAGCTAATTCCAAAGCCAACATGTCGCTTTCATGTTGACGAACAATGCCCTGCCCTGCCAAACACAGGGAGTTCGGTGCTTCGCAAGCCAGTCGGCAAGCAGCATAATAGGGAACACGGTGAGGACCACCCGAATGGGGCCGAAACCGTGACTGCCCCCGCAACTGTGAGCGGTTTGGTTTGAGCATATGCCACTGGGTAACCGGGAAGGCGTTCACACCATCAAACTGCAAGTCAGGAGACCTGCCGGACAAAGTCGATTGAACCACGGTCTCACGGAGGGTGCCATGACCACACGTACAGTTTCTACTTCCAGCGTTTCAGTTTCGCAACGCCTTGTAATTGGTGCGATTTGCTTGTTTTTGGGCTCGTTTATGGTGTTTGGCGTAGGTCTGGCCCAAGACGCCAACTTGCACAACGCCGCCCACGACACACGCCACGCTATCGGCTTTCCCTGCCACTAAGCACGCGATAGAATTATGATTGCGCGGGTTTTGCTCGCTGTGTTGCTTTGCGGCATCGCGGCTGGGTTTGCCATGGGAGTGATACAGCATGTGCGCCTCACCCCCATAATTCAACATGCCGAAACGTTTGAAACGGCTCAGGCCCCAGCGGCCCACAGCCATGATGCGAATACGCCTGCAGAACATCATCACGATGAAAATGCCTGGGCGCCTGCCGCAGGTATAGAACGCACGTTGTTCACATATGGTGCATCCATGTTGACTGGTGCAGGCTTTGCGGCACTGCTTGCAGGTGTCGCATTAGTGGGTGGCGCAAACATTACACCTACGAATGGCTGGATTTGGGGGCTTTGCGGATTTCTGGCCGTTTCACTCTCACCTGCGGCAGGCCTCCCACCGGAATTGCCCGGCATGCCGTCAGCGGATGTGACAATGCGCCAATTATGGTGGTTGGGCACAATTGTCTCGACATCAGCCGCACTTTGGTTGCTGGCCTTCAAACGTCAACCTTTGAGCTTGCTTGCGGCACTGGTTTTGCTGCTGCTGCCTCACGCCATTGGCGCGCCTTCAACTTCTGGCCACGCTTCAACGGTTCCCGCTTCACTTGCCGCACAGTTCGTTGCCCTTAGTTTGGGCGCAAACGCTGTGATGTGGTTGATCATCGGAACACTACTCGGCCGCTTTATGCCGCAACATGATTTGGACACACCACAATGAACACGAAAATTCCAACAACTGTCATCACCGGCTTTCTGGGCTCTGGCAAAACAACTTTGGTGCGTCATATCCTCGCCAATGCTGGGAACCGCAAACTCGCTCTTATCGTCAATGAATTTGGCGATGTGGGTGTGGACGGCGATATTTTGAAAGCATGCGGCAACGACAACTGCACGGAAGACGATATTATCGAACTGGCCAATGGCTGCATTTGCTGCACCGTGGCAGATGATTTCGTGCCGACAATGCAAAAGCTATTGTCCCGCAAAGACAGGCCAGACCACATCATCATCGAAACGTCAGGCCTCGCCCTGCCCCAACCGCTGGTGCGCGCCTTCAATTGGCCGGAGATTAAAGCGCAGGTGACCGTTGATGGTGTGATTACCGTTGTTGACGCCAAGGCGCTGGCTGAAGGACGCTTCGCCGATGATGAAGAAGCCCTTGCCGCACAACGCGCAGCTGATGACAATCTTGAGCACGAAAACCCGATTGAAGAATTGTTTGAAGATCAACTGAACGCCGCTGATTTGGTGATTGTGAACAAGCAGGATTTGTTGACGGATGCCGAGAAGCAATCAGTCACCGACTCAATTGAACGCGCAAATCCGCCCCGCAACAAAACTGGTGCAGGCGACCCAAAGTGCCGTGGGTTTGGATGTGCTTTTGGGTCATGGCGCATCGGCTGAAGATGATTTGCACAACCGCCAATCCCACCACGAAATGGAAGGCGAGACCCAACACGACCATGATGATTTTGTGACTTTCATCGTTGAGCTTCCTAATGCATCAGATAAATCGGCATTGCTCAACCGCATTGCGGCAACAGTTGAAAAGCATGATATTTTGCGTCTCAAAGGTTTTGCGAATGTCACAGGCTCAGATTCACGGCTGCTTATTCAAGCTGTTGGTCCACGCCTGAACAGCTATTTTGATCGGCCTTGGAACGCTGGCGAAAACCAATCAACGCGTCTGGTCGTGATCGGTGAAAAGCACATGGACCAAGTTGCCATTGAGGCGTCGCTGAGGGGCTAATGCACCTCCTTGCCACAACAACCGGCGTTGTCGATGGTGGTGCAACCGCCATCGACCTCAAACAAACGCCGGGTGACATTGTCATTCTATCAGCAGCTGACAGTGAGTTAGCGGCGCTGGCAATAGCATCGGATCTTATGCCGGAAGGCAAACCAACCCTGCGCCTCGCCAACTTGCTCCAACTTCAACACAACTATTCCGTTGATCTTTATACAGAGCAAACCCTTGCCCACGCAAAACTGATCATCGTCCGCCTGCTCGGTGGAAACTCCTACTGGCCCTATGGTGTTGCGCGTTTGTGTGAACTTTCAAATGTGAAGTTGGTGTTTCTGCCCGGCGGAACTGAGCAAGACCCAGAACTGCAATCGCTTTCAAATGTGGATGCTGAATGATTGGGAAACGCTGCGATCCTATTTCGCAAGTGGTGGTGCTGAAAATATTCGTCGCGTTTTAGATTATGCAACGTGGATGTTGCAACGAGGCGCGAAACCAAATGCGGCAACTTTCTTTGGTCCATGCGCCAGTTTCTATTCTTCAACAAACGGATCAGGCAATGCCACAATTATCTTCTATCGTTCAGTTGTTGAAGGCGGGCAAACGGCTCCCATTAATGCTTTGATTGAACAGCTAGAGATGCGCGGCCTTAATGTCTCCGCGATTTACGTCTCAAGCCTTAAAGACAAAATCTGTCAGACAATTCTGCGCGAACACTTCTCCAAGCACCCTGCTGACGTCATCATCAACGCAACATCCTTCGCCGTCGGCAATCCTGAGCAGGACGTGTTGGCGCAACAAAATTGCCCCGTATTGCAAGTCACGTTGGCTGGAAATACCGAAGAACAATGGCGCAATTCCTCCGCAGGCTTGGCCACCAAAGACTTAGCCATGTCGGTGGTTCTGCCGGAATTAGATGGTCGTATTTATGCAGGCGTAATTTCCTTCAAGGCCGACCAACTGTGGCACGATAAAACTCAGTGCCGCATTGTTACCTATAAACCCGTCGCTGAGCGAATTGGGCATGTGGCCGATTTGGCCACGAATTGGGCCGCGTTGCGCACCACGCCCAATGTTGAAAAGCGCATCGCCATCATTCTTGCCAACTATCCCAACAAGGACGGTCGCATCGCCAATGGAGTAGGTTACGACACGCCAGCCTCGACGATCAATATTTTGAAGGCGTTGAACGCAGGTGGTATTCCTGAAAACGGCAATGCCCTCATCGAAGCCTTGCAGGCCAATCGCACCAATGCTGCGATTGCAAAACAATCTGAAACCAAACTTCCACTCAACCGCTACATCGAATTGTTCGAAAAGCTTCCCTCGCAAGTTCAAAACGAGGTCACCGCCCGTTGGGGTGAGCCTAAAACTGATCCCTTTGTTTTAGACAATGCATTCCAGCTTCCATTCATCAGTTTCGGAAATGTGGTTGTCGGCATTCAGCCAGCACGGGGTTATAATATCGATCCGAAATCCACTTACCACGACCCGGCCCTCGTGCCGCCCCACGGCTATATCGCGGCTTACCTGTGGCTGCGGCATGAATTTGGCGCACATGCCATCATTCACAATGGCAAGCACGGCAACTTGGAATGGTTGCCGGGAAAATCCGTTGGGCTTTCGGAAAACTGCTACCCCGATGCCATCCTCGGACCAATTCCCCACGTCTATCCATTTATCGTCAACGACCCCGGCGAAGGCACGGCCGCCAAGCGTCGCGCATCTGCCGTCATCATCGACCACCTCACGCCTCCGCTAACTCGGGCGGAAAGCTATGGGCCGCTCAAGGATTTGGAGGCGTTGGTGGATGAATATTATCTGGCATCAGGCTTGGACCACCGCCGCTTGTCGCTGCTGAAAGCCAATATTCTAGACCTCACGCGACACCATAAAATGGATAAGGACGCGGGCTTTACGGGTGATGATGACGCGGATTTGCAAAGGCTCGATACGTTCCTGTGCGATTTGAAAGAAGCCCAAATTCGTGATGGCCTGCATATTTTGGGTGAAAGCCCGACGGGGCAACAAGAGACGGATTTGCTTGTGGCGCTCACGCGCGTTGGAAGCGGTGAACGGCCATCACTCATTCGCGCTTTAGCTGACGATTTGGAGTTGGGATTTGATCCGCTGAATTGTGACATGGGTGCGGTTTGGAATGGCCCAAAGCCATCAACTTTGCTTGTGGTTTCGGATGATCCTTGGCGCACAATTGGCGATACCGTGGAGCGGTTGGAATTGTTGGCGACGCAACTTGTCGCGCATGCTTCGAGGCTCAGCTTCGCAGAGCACCTCAGCATGAGGGAAAATAGCAATATTCCTCACCCTGAGGTGCCGCCAAAGGCGGCCTCGAAGGGCGTTGCGACGGAAGGAGTGTTGAACTTCATCAACTCCACCCTCCGCCCTCAACTCGCATCTTGCGGCACCAACGAAATCACCAACTTGCTTCGCGCGCTTGACGGACAATCCGTGCCCCCCGGCCCTTCCGGCGCCCCTACTCGTGGCCGTTTGGATGTTTTGCCCACGGGCCGAAACTTCTACTCCATCGACAACCGCACACTGCCCACCCCCGCCGCGTGGACTTTGGGCAAGGCCTCCGCTGACGCCCTCCTCACGCGACACTTTCAAGATACAGGTCAACACCTTAAAAACGCTGGACTTTCCTGCTGGGGCACCGCCAACATGCGCACTGGCGGCGATGATTTGGCCCAAGCCATGTGGCTTATGGGGGTTAAACCTGTTTGGGATACATCGAGTTGGCGCGTGACCGGTTTTGAAGTGCAACCCCTCGCCGTGCTTGGACGACCACGCGTTGATGTAACGTTGCGCATCTCCGGCTTCTTCCGCGATGCCTTTCCAGCTCAAATCGAACTGCTCGACAAAGCCATCAAAGCCGTCGCCGCCTTAGAAGAAGATGCAGATGACAACCCACTGGCCGCCAGTCTTTCAACCGCTCGCATATTTGGTTCAAAGCCGGGAGCCTATGGCGCTGGCCTGCAGGCGCTGATCGATGAAGGCATTTGGTCTAGCAAGGCCGACCTAGCCGCTGCATATGTGACGTGGGGCGCCTATGTTTATGGCACGCACGAGCAAGGCCGCAGCGATGAAACGACATTCCGCGAGCGCCTCAGCAAAATAGAAGCTGTCATCCATAATCAAGACAACCGCGAACATGATGTGTTGGATTCCGACGACTACTACCAATTCGAAGGCGGCATGAGTGCAGCGGTTGAAACGGCCTCAGGCAAAAAGCCAAAAATCTATCACAACGACCATTCCCGCCCCGAACGCCCTATCATTCGCACGCTTGATGAAGAAATCTCCCGCGTCATCCGCTCCCGCGTCGTGAACCCGAAATGGATCAAAGGTGTTAAACGTCACGGCTATAAGGGTGCATTCGAAATTGCCGCCACCGTGGACTACATGTTCGCCTTCGCCGCCACCGCAGACGCTGTGAAGTCCCACCACTTCGACTTAGCTTATGACGCCTACATCGACGATGAAAACACATTGAAATTCATGGCCGAAAACAACCCCGCTGCATTACGCGAAATGTCGGCACGATTTGCTGAAGCCATTGCGCGTGGTTTGTGGCAACCTCGCTTAAATTCTGTACACGACCGACTGAAAGAGCTTTCACAATGACCGAAGAACTCGAAAAAGACTCTGCCCGCCACAATGAAAAGATGGCCAAGAAAAAAGCGGCCCGTGACAAAATCATGGCGGGCAAAACTATCGAAAAAGGTCTGTTGATTGTTCACACGGGCAAAGGCAAGGGCAAGTCCACCGCCGCTTTCGGCATGGTGTTTCGGCACGTGGGCCACGGCATGAAATCCGGTGTCGTTCAATTCGTCAAAGGCGCTTGGGGTACGGGCGAACGCACGGTGCTGGAAAAGTTCCCTGAACTTGTGACCATCAAGGCCATGGGCGAAGGTTTCACCTGGGAAACCCAAGACCGCGACCGCGACATTGCCCACGCCCGCGAAGGCTGGGAAGAAGCCAAGCGCATGATCGCAGATCCTGAATTGCGCCTCGTGTTGCTCGATGAACTCAACATCGTGCTGCGTTATGACTACTTGCCATGGGAAGAAGTGAAGGCCGTATTGCTCGCCCGCCCCCTTGATAAACACATCATCATCACGGGCCGCAACGCCAAGGAAGAACTGATCGAGATGGCTGATCTGGCCACGGAGATGGAGCAACTGAAGCACCCGTTCCGTTCAGGCGTTAAAGCGCAGGCGGGGATTGAATTTTAAAGGCTGAAACGGCGCGCGGCCATTATTGCATCCGCATTGGCATGGGTGAAACGCGGCACGTCCGGCTTTCGTTTCACGGTTAATTCATTCATGTAAACATCACGCCGCACCTCAATCATCACCGATTGAACCCGCTTGTGCCAACCCAAATAAGCGAGCGGCACGAGCGAACCAGCAAATGGCGTGTTGCGCGCAACCTCAAAATTACAATCCCGATAAGCTTGCTCAATCGCCACAGCCAATGCTTCCGAGGTGTGCACTGAATCCGTGCCAATACAAATTTCAGGTCTGTGCAGAGTCTGGTCCTTTTCGTAAGGCAAGGCGTGCTCAGGAAAACTGTGGCAATCAATAATGATTGCCTCACCTTGCTCTGTGAGGTGCTTTTCTACAGCTTGCTGCAGCGCATGGTGATGTGGAACATAAAAACGCTGTAGCAATTGATCACGCGATTTTAGATTTCTGCGTAATACCCGTCCATCATGGCCCCGTTGATAAACAGCTCCCATCCCCTGCGCACACATGGATTCTTCTGCATCATCTGCAAAACGTTCGACATCAACCACCAACCTTGAAACGGGGCATGCAACAACGTTGTCTCCGGGTTGCAAAAAATCAGTAAACAAAACGTCTGTGAAATGATCCGTCAAGAGCCGCAACTCTTCGGCCAGCGCCGCATCATCAAGTTCTATGTCACGCCGCACATCTGCCGGAACATAGGTTGATGCATGCGGAACATGAAAAATCAGATTTTTCACTTGCGGTTCAGCACACGATGCAAAAAGGCTTGCGTTCGTTGCTGTCGCGGACTGCCGAAAATTTCAGACGGTGGGCCTTCTTCCAAAATTTCGCCCTTGTCCAGAAAACAAACCTTGTCTGCAACATCACGCGCAAAATCCATTTCATGCGTGGCCAAAACCATTGTCATGCCTTCTGTTTTGAGCATACGGACAACATCTAAAACCTCGCCCACCAATTCAGGATCAAGTGCGGATGTGACCTCATCAAACAACATGATTTCAGGCTTCATAGCAAGCGCACGGATAATGGCAACGCGCTGCTGCTGCCCACCTGAAAGTTGATCGGGATAATGCAGCATACGGTCTTGCAGGCCAAAACGTTCGAACAATGCCTCAGCTTGCGGACGCACTTCAGTTGCAGCACGGCGCAAAACACGCTTAGGGGCCAGCATAACATTTTCGAGTGCCGTCATATGCGGAAATAAATTGAAACTTTGGAAGACCAGCCCAATGCGTTGCCGGATTGGTTGTGGGTCAAGTTCCGGGTCGGTGATGTCAACGCCATCCAATAAAATCAAACCATCATCAATAGGCTCTAACAAATTGATGCTGCGCAAAATGGTGGACTTACCCGAGCCAGATGCACCAATGAGGCAAACAAGCTCTCCCCTTGCCACGCTCAGATTGATGCCTTTGCAAACTTGCAAGGATCCAAAGTTCTTTTGCACATCGATGAGTTGCAGTTTCGGTGCCATTATCTTTGCTGCTTGTTTTGCTTCGCAACCAGCCGATCAACCCAGCGCGTTGCAGGAACCGTTACGATGAGGAATAAGATTGCCGCACCCACATAAGGCGTAAAATTTGCCAAAAGAGACTTCTGCGAACCGGCCTGGCGCAACACTTCAACCGGCCCAAGAAATGACATGAGCGCCACATCTTTTTGCAATGAAATAAGATTGTTCATGAACGACGGCACCGTGCGGCGAATGGCTTGGGGCAACACTACAAACCGCATAATATCAGCAGAACCAAGCCCCAAGGATTTTGCTGCAGCACGCTGTGACTCGTGGATTGATTCAATTCCCGATCGGTAAACCTCCGCCACATAGGCAGAATAAGAAAGCACCATGGCCAGCGAACCCCAGATATAGGGGCTATTCCAAGGTCGTGGTAAACCAAGCCCCGGAATACCAAATCCCAAAAGATAAATAACCAAAACAATCGGCACGCCACGGAAGAGGTCACTATAAACCGTTGCAAACAGCTTCAGTGGATAGAGCGTGGGTGAACGCACATCGCGGCAAAGAGCAAGCACGAGCGACCACACAGCGATGATGGGCGCGCACCACAAAAACATGGCGATATCCAGCAAAAACGCTTGCGCCAATGCCGGAAAGCTTTTGACCAGAATATCCCAATCAAAAAACGAAGCCTTGACGCCTGCCCACCCCGGCGCAAGCGGCACCAATGTGTAAAGTGCAACCAGCACCAGCAACGTGCTGATGCTGGCCACAATCACACTGCGCTTGTGCTGGCGCGCTTCGAGACGTTGACGCCGATTCATTCGGCCTTACTTGATAACGGCTGCACCGGTTGCTGATTGAAGCCACTCGGCTTCAATGGCCTTCAACTTGCCATCAGCTGCCATGGCGTTGATTGCTTCATCAACACACGTCTTCAATGCTTTGCCTTTTTCAAACACCATGCCCATGCCGGCAGAACCATCGTTGATGTCAAATTGCCCGAGAATAGCCCCGTCTTCCATTTGCACGCCTGACACATAAAGCGCCGACGGCAAATCCATAACCACCGCATCAATCTGGTTGGCTTTCATGGCTTCAAGCGAGTCCGCAACGTCGTTATACATCAGTGGTGCTGTTGTTGGCGCTATAGTTTGGGTGATGAACGGCAACTGCGTGGTGCCTTCTGCGGCACCAAAGCGAAGTGACTTCAAAGATTCCAAAGTTGGTTTGGCACCTGCTTCAATCGTCACCTTACGCACCACAACGGATTGAGCCGGCATGTAGTAAGAAACGGAAAAATCAATCACTTTGGCACGATCATCAGTGATTGAGTATTGCTGCAAATTGAAATCATAGTCTTTCACGCCGGGCTGAATGGCTTGGTCAAACGTTGAACGCACCCACATGACCTTGTCTTTCGCAAAGCCCAATCGCGTTGCAACTTCCATAGCCACGGCGGCTTCAAAGCCTTTGCCATCTTCTGGCTTGTTATCGATCACCCATGGGAAATAAGCGGGTTCACCGGTGGCAATGGTCAAAACGCCTTCCTTGATCGTCTTGCCAGCAGCGCATTCACCTGCCGCAAAAGCAGCCGAACTAAACCCGCCCATGAGGCCTGCAATAACGATGAACTTGGCGCAAACTTTGAGTGACATGACGATTCTCCAGATCAGTTGGTTTTTTGATTTCTTGGTCAAAGAAAACCGCAGTACCGACCATAAGTCAAGCGAGGCAGACGTGGCTTAATATGTCGCTTCCCGCCTTGTGCCACTGGCCATTGTCGCCTAAACGAAGGCCCTTACGCAGCGCCTCACACGATTGGGGCTGAGAGCTATTCTGGTGCGGCTGACCCAATCGGGAGCCAAGACAGAGCTGCCTTTCCCCGCCTTGTTGCGGCGCTGTGCATTTGGGAGAGGCAGATTTATGACCGAAAAACTTGGTGTGATGTTGTGCGGCCATGGCAGCCGCAATCGCAAGGCCGTCACCGAATTTGCCAATCTGTCCGAACACCTGAAAAAACGCCTGCCCGATTATCCGGTGGAATTCGGCTATCTCGAATTTGCCACGCCTATTATCCGCGAAGGGTTGGATAAGCTTCGCGCCGAAGGCTGCACCCGCATTCTTGCAGCCCCTGGCATGCTGTTTGCGGCTGGTCATGCCAAGAATGACATCCCATCGGTTCTCAATGCTTACGCAGCACAGAACAATGTGCGTATTGATTACGGCAAAGAATTGGGCATCGACCCCAAGATGATGCGCGCCGCCGCTGATCGCATACAAGAAGCCATTGACGCAGCACCGACGCAAGTGGACAAGCACGACACGTTGTTGCTCGTCGTCGGGCGCGGCGCATCAGACCCCGACGCCAATTCAAACGTGGCCAAGGTCATGCGTATTCTGTGGGAAGGCTTTGGTTTCGGCTGGGGTGAAGTTGCCTATTCCGGCGTTACGTTTCCGTTGGTCGAACCCGCACTGGAACACATCACGCGCCTTGGCTTCAAACGCATTATCGTGTTTCCCTATTTCTTGTTCACCGGCGTATTGGTCCAGCGCATTTACATGGCGGCGGATGCTGTTGCAGCGAAATACCCCGGCATTGAATTCCTTAAAGCGCCCTATTTGAACGACCACCCCGCCGTAGTTGAAACCTTCGTTGAACGCATCCAGCAAATCATGTCCGGCGACATCGCCATGAATTGCCAGATGTGCAAATACCGCACGCAAGTTTTAGGTTTTGAAGCCGAAGTAGGCGCAATTCAAGAAAGCCACCACCATCATGTTGAAGGCATGAGCGCGAAAGAATGTAAATTCTGCGACGTGGAGGGCAATTGCACAGGACTTTGCCAGGATGGCCCCTTCAAGTTGGCATCAAAACCCGAGACCCACAATCACTCCCACGGTGACCATTCCCACACCCATGACCATGGCGACCATACCCATGCGGTTTACCCCCATGCCGACCACCCGCTTGGACCTATGACGCTGAAAAAATGATGGACTATATCCGCGATCCGCAAGCCATCTATGCCCGGTCTTTCGAGATCATTCGGGCCGAAGCGGATATGCGGCATTTGCCAAAAAGTGCAGAGCCAATTGCCGTCCGGATGATCCATGCGTGTGGCATGACCGATGTTGTTGATGATCTTGTGATTTCGGATGAATTTGTTGCCGCCGCATTGGACGCGATAGCGGCTTCGAAGCCAATTTTCGTTGATGTGGAGATGGTGCGCAACGGCATTATTTCTCGTTACTTCAAACAGCCCCATGAACTTGTTTGCACATTGAACGATCCGCAAGCTCGAGAAATCGGTATAGTCAAGTCAATCACCCGTAGCGCTGCTGCGGTGGAACTCTGGGTGCCAAGGCTTGACGGCGCGCTCGTCGTCATTGGAAATGCCCCCACCGCACTGTTTCATTTGCTCGAATTGATTGACGAAGGCGCGCCAAAGCCTGCTGCTATTATCGGCATGCCTGTTGGCTTTGTTGGAGCAGTCGAAAGCAAGGCCGAACTCGCGGCAAATTCGCGCGGCATTCCCTTTGCTACCATTCAAGGCCGCCGAGGCGGCTCCGCCATGGCCGCTGCCGTAGTGAATGCGTTGACGGGAGACATGTGATGACACAGTGGCTTACGATCATTGGCATCGGCGAAGACGGCTGGGACGGACTCTCCGCCAAAGCCCAGCACGCAATCCATTTTGCCAGTCATATCATTGGTTCAACACGCACTCTCAACATGATGCCAAAACTTGCGGCCGAACACCACAAATGGCCGCAACCGTTTTCAGCCGTCGTTGAACAACTCAAACCTTTGCAGGGCCAAGCCACTGTCATTCTTGCAACGGGTGACCCTATGAATTTCGGTGTGGCGCGAAAAATTCTCACCTTCATTCCAAAATCTGAAGTCAACATCATCACCCACCTTTCAGCCTTCTCGCTAGCTGCGGCTGAAATGGGTTGGTCATTGCCGGACTGTGATTGCTTCACCATTCACGGGAGGCCTGCCGCAAACGTTGAAACATTCATTCAGCCCGATGCGCGGTTGCTGATTTTGACCGAAGATGAAACTTCGATTGCCGAAGTGTGTCGTCGTTTGATTGTTCGTGGTTTTGAACATTCTGATGTGACGGTTCTTGAAAATCTCGGCGGCGATCAGCAACGCATTACCAACTTCAAAGCCAACGAAAATCCAAAACTCGATTGGTCACCACTCAACAGCCTTGCCATTCATTGCAAAGCTTCAGGCAATGCAAAAATCTGGTCGCGCCTTGCGGGCCTGCCTGACGATGCCTTTATCCACGATGGCAAACTGACCAAGCGTGAAGTACGCGCCGCAACATTAGCTGCACTGGCACCTGCCCCTGATCAAATCCTGTGGGACGTGGGTGCTGGCTGCGGCTCCATTGGCATTGAGTGGATGCGTTCCACCCGCGGCTGCGAGGCCTATGCCATAGAACCACTTGAAGACCGCCGCGCCATGATCGCGACCAATGCCGATCAATTGGGCACGCCGCGCCTGCATGTCGTTCCCCTTGCAGCACCTGACGCCTACATCAGCTTGCCCCGCCCCCATGCCGTATTTATTGGCGGGGGAATTTCTGCAGAGGGAACATTTGAAGGCGCATGGGATGCCTTGCTGTCCGGTGGTCGCATGGTTGCAAATGTTGTGACCATTGAAGGCGAAATGCACCTTTATGACTTGCAAGAAAAACATGGTGGTGAATTGGTCCGCATGGAGGTTTCCCTGCTCACCAAAGTTGGTCCGCATCGCGCACTAAAGCCGCGCATGGCTGTCACCCAATGGCGAGTGACCAAGCCATGAGCGGAACTTTGTATGGCGTGGGCGTAGGCCCCGGCGACCCTGAATTGATGACGGTCAAAGCTTGGCGCTTGATTTCCATGGGCAAGGTGATTGCCTATCTTGCAGCCAATGGCGGCAGTTCAACGGCCCGCTCCATCGCAGCTCCTTTCATGCCCGACGATGCCGAGGAAATCATCATCGACATGCCTATGCGTGTTGAGCGTGAACCGGGGCAACAAGCCTATGACGAAGGTGCAAAGCGCATTGCAGCACATCTTTCGCGCGGCGAAGACGTTGTCATGCTGTGTGAAGGCGACCCGTTCTTCTACGGAAGCTTCATGTATATTTTCGAACGTTTGTCGGAACAGTTCAAAACAGTCGTCGTGCCCGGCGTCACATCAATTACAGCGGCAGCAGCGGTGATAGGTGCACCACTCTGTGAGCGAGATGAAATCTTGAAAGTGTTACCTGCCACAATGGCTGAAGCGGATTTGCGACACGAACTTTCAACGGCCAATGCCGTTGCCATTATAAAAGTTGGTCGCCATTTTGGAAAAATCAAAACACTGTTGCGGGAACTGAACTTGGACACCCATGCAACAGCCGTTGAACGCGCCACCCATGACGACCAAATGATCCGAGACGTGACGCAGATCACCGAAGACACCCTTCCCTATTTCACCACCATCATCGTGCGAAAGCCTGCCTGACTCAATATGCGAACTATTATTTTTATTCTTGGCCCCTCCGCCCTGCCCCTCGCAAACCGATTGAAAGGTTTGCTCTTCGCCGAAGTGCATGGGCCCGATGGTGTTGAGGGCATCAACTTTAACTATTCCAAAGCCACCCAACATCTCGCCGATATGTTCAACGCTGGCCACCGCATCATTGGCATTTGCGCAGCTGGCATATTGGTGCGCGCCATCGGCCCCCACGCCAAAAATAAACATGAAGAACCGCCCGTCATTGCACTGTCGGAGGATGGTGAATTTGCCATTCCCCTGCTCGGCGGCCACCATGGTGCCAACGAACTGGCCCGCAAAATCGCGGATCTGACTTCAGGCCATGCCGCAGTAACAACGGCGAGTGACGTGATGTTGGGTGTATCGTTGGATGAACCGCCAACGGGTTACGTGTTGGCTGATGCAAGCCTTGTGAAATCAGCAACAGCAAAACTTTTATCTGGCGAAAAACTCTGGGGCGATGTGCCATGGTTGCAGTCTATTTCTTCGCCACAGGGTACAATTCCCGTCGCCGTTTCCATTCACCCCGCAGTGCCAGAAGTCTTGACATATCATCCGCAAACCCTTTGCGTTGGCATCGGTTGTGAGCGTGGTACGGACCCAGCAGAAGTACAAGAACTCATCGAAACAACTTTCGCAGAACATGGTCTTGCGAAACAATCCATTGCCACCTTCGCATCAATTGACCTGAAAGAAGACGAAGCCGCCATTGCCGCCTTGGGCCATGTGCGCTTTTTTTCCACCAAAGAATTGAATGCGCAATCCACCCGCATTGAACGCCCGTCAGAAGTGGTGCGAGCCGAAGTCGGAACGCCAAGTGTGGCCGAGGCATCAGCCTTGGCAGCAGCAGGACCAGAAGCGCGCCTGCTCGTGCCCAAGCAAAAAAGCAAACGCGCTACCATTGCCGTTGCTGAAGCATCATCGCCTATTCTGCAATCCGCAGGTCGCCCGCGCGGATTTGTGTCCGTCGTTGGCATTGGCCCCGGAACACCTTTGATGCGTTCGCCGGAAGTTACTGCCGCGTTGCAACACGCAACCGATTGGGTGGGCTATGGTCTTTATCTTGACCTCGCGAAAGACCAGCATCGGGATCAAATGCTGCACGACTTTCCCTTGGGTGGCGAAGAAGACCGTTGCCGCCACGCCATCAAACTGGCGAAGGAAGGAAAGCGTGTTGCCCTTATATGCTCTGGCGATGCCGGCATTTATGCTATGGCCGCCCTCGTTTACGAATTGATTGATCGCGAACCTTGCCGTGTTGGCGTTGAAGTTTTACCCGGCATCTCCGCATTCCAAATGGCATCAGCAAAAGCAGGCGCCATGATCGGGCACGACTTCTGCTGCATTTCATTGTCCGATTTGCTCACGCCTTGGGACACCATCGTGCAACGCGTGACGGCTGCAGCACAAGGCGACTTCGTCATCTCATTTTATAATCCGCGCTCTCTGAAACGCGTTGATCAAATCAACAAGGCTTTTGAAATTCTAAAACCCCACCGCAACGCCGATACGCCAGTGGTGCTCGCTTCCAGTCTTGGCCGCCCCGAAGAAAACGTTCGCATTGTCCGCTTTGAAGATTTCAAGGCCGAGGACGTCGATATGCTCACCCTCGTCATGGTGGGTTCGTCGCAATCCAAAACCATCAAGCGCGGCGACGGCCAAACCTACGCCTATACTCCGCGCGGCTATGCCAAAAAAATGGATCCCCAATGACTGTACATTTCATCGGCGCTGGCCCCGGCGCACCTGACCTCATAACCTTGCGTGGATTAAAATTGATCCAGTCCTGTCCCGTTTGCCTTTATGCGGGTTCATTGGTTCCTGAAGAAATTGTGAAAGCCGCCCCCGAAGGCGCACTGGTCAAAGACACGGCCCCCATGCACCTTGACCAAATCATCGACGACATCAAAGCCGCCCATGACAAGGGCCAAGACGTGGCCCGCGTGCATTCCGGCGATCCATCGCTTTATGGTGCAATTGCCGAACAAATGCGCAGGCTCGATGCACTCGGTATTCCCTATGACGTAACCCCCGGCGTGCCGGCCTTCGCTGCTGCCGCTGCCGCGTTGAAAACTGAATTCACTTTGCCGGAAGTAGCACAAACCGTCATCCTTACGCGCACCACCATGCAGTCATCTAAAATGCCTCCGGGTGAAGAACTTGAAAAGCTGGGCGCGTCGAAAGCAACGCTTGCCATTCATTTGTCAGTGCGAAACATTCCCCATATCCAACGTTCGCTCATCCCGCATTATGGCGAAGACTGCCCAGTGATCGTCGGTTTCCGCGTCAGCTGGCCTGACCAGCAGTTCATCTTCGGCACCTTGGCTGATATTGCAAAGAAGGTCCGCGCTGAAAAGCTCACCCGTACGGCGCTCATTCTTGTGGGTCACGTCTTCGGCCACACCACATTCCGGGATTCAGCACTTTACGATGCCGCCCATGAACACGTGTTGCGCACCAACAAACCTGCGAAGAAGAAAAAGCTGGTTTGAATTTGTTAACGATATTTGGGAGCAATACCCAAGCGCTTAACCAATCAGCGATGCAACTCTGCCAAACCCGCTCCATAGTTGGAGTTTGCAAATGTCATCTGCTGTTGTTGATCTCGATGCCTTGGTATTAACCGCGTTGACGTCGTTGGGTGACCCAACGGGTGGTGAAGCAAAGCCTGAAACCTCGTCACGCGAACGCTTTTTTGAATTGCTCGTTCTCATTTTGGGCAATCTCTATGGCAAAACCCCCGTGTCTGCCGCCCTGTTTGATCGCAACACACTGCTGCGCGTGACCACCGGCATGGACGATAGCGAAGCGGGTCGTTTGACCACGCGCACAGAAGATTGGTTGCGCCTTGAAGGCATGTTGCGCCAACAGGACGGCACAAAATCATACTTTATTACCCGCTCGTCTTTGGCCGTTCTTTCAACCATCACTTATGCTGGAACGTTGGGTGAAGTGTTTGAACAGATTTTGAAACGCTATCAAACGGCAATGCCGAATGAAGACATTCGCAGTAAAACACGCGTATTGGGGTCTTACTTCCTCACCCGTGTGGCCCGCAGCTAAAGTGTTATCGCCTGCCCTGGCCTGAAGGCTTGAAACCGTTCGGCTGACACATTCGCGCGCGCGAGTGCGGCGACTAAATCCTCTTGCGGCTGGGTGATGGCTTCGTCCGTCAATTGAAACGTACCCCAGTGGTGGCCGATTGCATTGGCGGCCCCACAATCCTGAAAAATCTGCACGGCCTCTTCGGGGTTCACGTGGGCATCCTTCATAAACCAGCGCGGCTCATAGGCACCGATGGGAATATGCGCGAGGTCGATGCGCCCAAAATCTCGGCTCACCTTTTTTGAAAATTCACCAGCACCATAACCAGTGTCGCCGATATGATAGATGACGCCATTGGGCGTGGTGATAACAAACGAGCACCACAGCGTTTTACGCCGATCACCTGTGCTGCGGGCTGACCAATGGTAAGTGGGAACGGCATGAATGGTGATGTTGCCGAGCGTGAACTTTTGCCCCCAATCCAACGTCGCAACTTTGCTAACTTGCGATTTTCGCCGCATCAAGTTTTCATCAACACCTAATGGCGTCACAAACTGTGGGCGGTGCTCACGCTCCAATTTCCACAAATTGGTTTTGTCGAGATGATCATAGTGGTTATGCGTGAGCAACACCGCATCAATGGGCGGCAAGTCTTGCATGGCAACGCCGGGCGCATTCACACGTTTGGGTCCGGCGAAGGACAAAGGGCTGGCACGCTCAGCAAACACCGGATCAATCAGAAGATTAAGCCCCGCTACCTGCACCAAAAAACTGGCGTGGCCAATCAATGTGGACCGCAGCCCATCTACACGGGGTTCAGGCTTGTGAGGGAAAGAACTTTCAAACTGCCGAGGCCAAGCTGCACGCTTGCCCCCAAACATCATCTTAAAAAGTTCCTTGCGGGTTTTATCACCATCATGCCCCGGAACAAAAAAGCGTTGGCCGTCAAAGTGGTCAGATATTGGATGCTTGATCATCTGGGGTTAGATAGGGAGCGGGTTTGGGTGCTGCAAGACCCTTCCTCCCTCAGCGCAAAGCGATGGGGGAGTACAGCGCAGCCGGGAGGGGGTGCCAGACACCGCGACGGAAATTGCCACTTTTTCCGTCTTATCTCCAAACAGGAGATAACTATGCAGACCACCATTCAACGCGACCACGCCCGAACCATGCGCAAATCCATGACGGGTGCAGAACGTGTGATGTGGAACCACCTCAAAGGCCGTGCACTGTCTAGTTACCGCTTCAACCGCCAAGTTGAGATTGGACCATTCATCGTCGATTTTTTGTGTCGCAAAGTGAAAGTGATTGTTGAAATCGACGGTCCCAGCCACAGTAGCGCAACAACGGACCAAAACCGAACCACTTATCTTGAAGCAAAAGGCTACATCGTGTTTCGCGCGTGGAACAATGAAGTTTATACCAATCTCGATGGCGTACTAACGGGGTTGTTACAAGTATTGGAAAATCGCACCCGTTGAAACACCCCCTCCCGTCCTCCGGACGTACTCCCCCACGCCTTCGGCGCAAGGGAGAAATTAAATTTTTTTCTCCCTCGGCGCAAAGCGACGGGGGAGTACGGCGCAGCCGGGAGGGGGTGTTTCCTGCGTACTCGCATCCAAAAGACGGCAACCCCAGTTTCAGTGCGATCTTGAAAGTGATGAAAGCGCTGGGTTTGAAGTTGAAGCCGGAGGCGGCTTAGGACACCTTGTTAAGGTCAAATCTCATTTTCATTGCAGGCATGACAACACCGCCTTGAAATGTGTGATTTACCGGCGTCAAGATGACTGCACCCATACGCAGGTAGAAATTAACAGCATTCAGCGACGCCTGAAGATCAAGGTGACTGCAGGATGCCTTTCGCGCTTCTTGTAGCAAAACTTCACAAATGCTTTTGCCCACGCCCAGTTCCGTTGTGGGCTTCACATACAAAGCTCGGAATTCGTTTTGCAGTGGCAGAACAATACCAAAGCCAATGATGGTTGAAGCGACTTCGGCAACGCGAAAAATCACATCACTATTTGTCAGTTCAGCTTCTGCCGCAATTATCCGTTCCGCACTCGGCCCTGGCGACCAAGCTTGGAGAATTTTCTCCTCATAATGTACTTTGGCTTTGGACCAGACAGCAGCGTAATGGCAGTCAAAAATCGCCGGAATATCACTCGCAGTTGGTGGACGAATAATCACCCCAACCTCCCCAAAGCCTCCAGCACCTTCGCCTTCCGCAACTCCAGTTCCGCTTTCAACTCGCGTGATTCATCCAGCACTTCTTGCGGTGCCTTTGCCACGAAGGCTGGGTTGTTCAGTCGCCCATCAATCCCGCCCATGTCCTTGGCGATTTTTTCCAGTTCTTTGTTGAGGCGTGCGCGTTCGGCTGCAAAGTCGATCATGCCTTCGAGTGGAAGGGCCACGGTTGCTTCGTCTAGTGCGATTTGCGCTGATGACTTTGGCACCTCGTCTTCGAACGTCAGAGACGACAACCGCGCCAGCCGCATAATCTCGGCTTCCCACGCATTGGCGCGGCGGCGGGTTTCTTGTGACGCACCGACGATCATGCAGGGAATTTTCGCACCCGCGTTGACGTTCATTTCAGCCCGCACCGAGCGCACTTCGGAAATCAGGCGGATCACCCAATTCATTTCCGCATCGGCTGCCGCATCGCCCAAGCCTTTGTATTCAGGCCATGTGGCGTCGATCAGCATGGTCTCACGCTTTGCTGTTTGTCCCCACAACTCTTCGGTGATGAAGGGCATGAAGGGGTGCAGCAGAATGAAGATTTGTTCCAGCACCCAGGCCGATGTGGCGCGGGTTTCGGCTTTGGCGGTTTCGTCGTCGCCTGTCAAAATCGGCTTCACCAATTCCACATACCAATCGCAGAACACGTTCCATGCGAATTGATAAAGGGCTGTTGCCGCTTCGTTGAATTTGTAATCTTCAATCGCCTTCGTGACGATGTCGCGCGTGCGGGCGGTCTCCCCCGTAATCCAGCGGTTGACTTGCACACGTGCTGCCAGCGGGTCGTAATTCTCGTCCTTGGCAACGCCGTTCATTTCGGCAAAGCGCGTGGCGTTCCAAAGTTTGGTGGCGAAGTTGCGATAGCCTTCGACGCGGTGCTTCGACAATTTAATGTCGCGGCCCTGTGCGGCCATGGCGGCGAGCGTGAAGCGCAAGGCGTCAGCGCCAAACTCATCAACGATTTCGAGGGGGTCCATAACGTTGCCCTTCGACTTCGACATTTTCTGGCCTTTTTCATCGCGCACCAGCGCGTGAATATAGACCGTGTGGAATGGCACTTCCTTCATGAAATGGGTGCCCATCATCATCATGCGGGCGACCCAGAAGAAGATGATGTCAAAGCCGGTGACGAGAACATCGGTCTTGTAATGGCGCTTCAATTCCGGCGTTTCGTCCGGCCAGCCGAGTGTCGAGAATGGCCAGAGGGCCGATGAGAACCATGTGTCGAGCACGTCTTCATCGCGGGTGATCTCAACGGCTTTACCGTAATGCGCAGTCGCAAGTGAACGCGCACCCTGCTCTGTCTCAGCCACGAAATGTTTGCCATCCGGTCCATACCAAGCCGGAATTTGATGGCCCCACCACAGTTGGCGCGAAATGCACCACGGCTGAATGTTGCGCATCCATTCGAAATAGGTCTTGTCCCAATTGGCTGGCACAAATTTCGTTTCACCCGTTTCAACAGCAGTGATCGCTTGCTTGGCCAACTCAGCGGCGTTCACATACCACTGCTCGGTCAACATCGGCTCGATGACAACGCCTGAACGGTCGCCGTGCGGTTGCGCGATAATCTTGTCTTCTTTGCCGCGATAGAAACCGAGTTCCTCGATTTCCTTCAGCACCAATTCACGCGCCTTGTAGCGGTCCAGCCCATCGTAATGTTTGCGGCACATTGTTCTCAGGCGTCGAAATCATCCGCGCCTTTTTATCCATCAGCACGATCAGCGGAATGTTGTTGCGCTTGGCCACGTGGAAATCGTTTTCGTCATGGGCACCGGTGATCTTCACCGCACCCGTGCCGAATTCCGGATCAGGGTATTCATCGGCGATGATGGGAATCAGGCGCTCCGCAATCGGCAGGCGCACCAATTTACCAATGAGATTTTTATAGCGCTCGTCGGAAGGATGAACCGCAACAGCACCATCACCCAACATGGTTTCAGGCCGCGTTGTGGAAATGACAATTTCAGAAATGCCATCAACCGGACCATCAACAAGCGGATAAGCGAAGGACCACATGGCCCCCTTCACTTCCTTGGTTTCAACTTCGAGATCAGAGATTGCCGTTTCGAATACGGGATCCCAATTCACGAGACGTTGGTCTTTGTAAATCAAACCGTCCTTGTGAAGCTGCACAAATACTTTGACCACGGCTTTCGATAGGCCTTCGTCCATGGTGAAGCGTTCGCGTGACCAGTCGCACGTTGCACCGAGGCGCTTCAACTGGTTGATAATGGTACCGCCGGATTCTGCTTTCCATTCCCACACGCGCTTCAAGAAGGCTTCGCGGCCCATGGTTTTGCGGTCGGTCTTGTTTTCGGCTTTCAGCAAACGCTCCACCACCATTTGCGTGGCAATGCCCGCATGGTCAGTGCCCGGTTGCCACAACACATCGCGCCCACGCATGCGTTCAAAACGGCAAAGCACGTCCTGTATGGTGTTGTTGAGCGCATGGCCCATGTGCAGCGAGCCCGTGACGTTGGGCGGCGGAATGACGATGGTGTAGGGCTCGGCTTTGGGCTTGCGGCCCGGCTTGAAATAACCACCCTCTTCCCACGCCTTATAAAGACGCGCTTCAATTTCAGCGGGATTGAATTTGGTATCAAGAGCCATGGCAACCTACAAAAGATATGAATGTGGCTGCCGTATAGCGAGTGCAAACGTGAAAGGGAAGCTTACCGGCCCCGTCTTGCAACCCGCTGAATTTCCTCGCGCACCATGTCTTCAACAATTGCTGGCAGGTTGGCGTCGAGCCATTGCTTGAGCATGCCTTTGAGCATCTCGCGCGTCATGTCTTCCAGCGACCGGTCACCTGTGGCGCGGGCCAGAATCGCATCGCTCAATTGGCGGAAAGCTGTTTCAGCATGAGCCTCGGTTTGAGGCGAAACCAGCGGCGCCTCTAAACGCTGTTGGTAAGGCTGCTCATATGGTTGTTCCTCATAGCCTTGCGCATAAGGGTCTGGCTGCTGATATTCGTCTTGCTCGGCATAGCCATAGGCATCTTGCTGCGGTTCTTGCCAATGTTGCGCAGGTGGCGGCGCATAACGTAAATCATCCCGCACTTCCGCTTCTGCATAACTTGGTCGCAAGCCACTTTGGCGCTGCAAAGGCGCGGATAAAATACCCGAAAAGTCACTCCGTGCGGGAACAACAGCCTTTGAAGGTCGCACCAAGGGCGGTGGAGTGTGAATGGTTTGTGCAAAAGGATCCGCCTCCATCGCTTCCATCTTCTTTTGGATGCGACTGCGCAGATCGGAAATTTCTTCTTTTACGGCGGCGCGGGTTTCCGCTTCGGTGCCAAGGCTAATGCGCATTTCGCGCAATGCACCGCGCATCAATGTTCCGCGCGTCTGGGTTGGCGTTCCGCCGCTCAAACTATCAATGTCTGAATCCACAGACTTGCGGATGTTCGCCAGTAAATCGTCCACTTTCACGCTCACACTCAAAGGCCCCACGCAACGCTTGCGTTATGCAACATAGTGAATGAGTGAACGGATGTCACGTAACAGTATGTAAGATCAACCTGACTTTTGACTTTTCCGTCAAAAGTCGGAAAAGTTGATCGCCAACTATAGACGAAGGCGATTTTGACTTTATTAGAAAAGTCAAAACGCTGGGTTTCGAACAGTTTGCAGCGATCAGTCAGAACCGATGTCGCTGCCAATCCACTTGTCTTTAACGGCATTGTAGTTCGTCTTAGGGTCATACTGATGCCCCCCAAGTCCTAAGTTCCGCGCCGTAAGTTTACCGATGGCTTGCAGCAACTGATAGTTTGAAATTACCTGTGCATATTCGGAATTGACCAAACCCAATCGCGCATTGAGCACTTCTTGTTCAGCGTTCAAAACGTCAATGGTGGTGCGTGAACCCACGAGATATTCTTGATTGATACCGTCAAGTGCCAGAGCAGCTGCCGCCACCTGCGCTTTGGCAGATGAAATGCTTTGCCGTGATGATACCAATGTGTACCAAGCCCCGGTGACTTGTTGGCGCACATCGCGTGTCGCTTCAATAATTTGCACTTGGCGTTGGCTGGATGTTT
Organism: uncultured Alphaproteobacteria bacterium; assembly: GCA_963779145.1. GTDB lineage: Bacteria > Pseudomonadota > Alphaproteobacteria > Rhizobiales > Aestuariivirgaceae > Aestuariivirga. Next base: position 87,847 of record CAVZXJ010000037.1, on the reverse strand, counting down.
GTTTGGCTTGACGAATGGCAGCATATTCTCGCCCAGACTGGTAAATAGGAACTGTTAAAACACCCTGGATCGCCGCAGATTCAGAATGTCCAACACCGGTCTGGGGGTGAATGGTATAAGACCCTGTTGCCCTCAAACTGATTTCGGGCAACAAGCTTCCTTTTGCGACCTCTACATCGTGCAGCGACGCATCATGCACCCAAGATGCCGCAAGAATACGTGGATTGATTTCTTTCGAGAGCGAGAGTGCGCCTTCAAGACTTCCTGGTATTTTGCCTAGCTTTGCATACTTCAGTTTGCCAGGTTTGTGTCCAACAGCTGCAAAATAGGCTGCATTGCTGGCTTCAAGATTTGCGCGGGCGGCTGCCACTTCAGCCTCTGCTCCACTCACACGTGCTCGAGATTGCGACACATCGGTGCGGGTAACTTCGCCCACTTCAAACCGCGATGCCGCTGCACTAGCCTGCTTTTTTAAGTTCTTTACGTTCTGTTGGCGGATCGACAGGATTTGCCTGTCCCGTACAACAGAAAGATAGGCCAGCGCCACATTGAACAATACAGATTGCTCTGTCGCTAAAAGCTGTTGGCGCCCCGCTTCGACGGACGCTTTGGCAGACTTTATGCCTTCAATCGTGCGAAAGCCACGAAACACGGGTTGAGACAATTGAATGTTAAGATTCAGAGATGAATTTCCGTTCCCGTCTGCACCGCTGCTATCAGTCCATCTACGCTCGGCCGTCGCTCCTGCAGATATTGTGGGACGCCAGCCAGATTTTGCTGAAGGAACTAATTCGTCAGTCGCACGTTGGCGTGCACGGTCGGCATTCAATGTCGGATTTTTGCGATAGGCCGAACGCATGGCTTCAGCCAAGCTTTCCGCTTGGACTGGCGTAGAAACAAAAATTGCGAGAAGAGCGACTCCAGTTAGAGACACTGTCTTAAAGAGACCAAACTTCACACCAAGCCCTCTGTTAAATCTGCCTATCCCACGCAAATGACCGACTTTCTGCGAGTTGTACCAAATCCGCCTCGTCCCCATATATCAGTCCGATAGGTGCGCCAACCCCAAAATCAAACCAAGGTGTATATTTTGCACAATTGTGACCAATCCAACACAATAACGCCCTGCATTTACAAAGAAAAAACAGTGTTCAACATTCCTTAGGAGCGAGGTTGTAAGCGCAATCCTGTTCGGCTATACGCGCCGCACAGTTGAGGCCTCGTGGCGGAATGGTTACGCAGAGGACTGCAAATCCTTGAATGGGGGTTCGATTCCCTCCGAGGCCTCCAATTTTTCCCGTTAAGTCAGTCCAATTTTCGAAGCAAAGGCCGGAAAACGGCGTTTAAGAGAGCCGACGACCCTGACGGTTGCCACGCGGCGAAATCTCCGGATTGGCGGAAAATCAATCGATAGAATCAAAAGTCCAAGCGGCAACATCCAAAAGCCAAGAATTGGCAAAAATCCTAAAAACCCTCCAGCGACGGCCACTAAACCTAAAGCTACCCTCAGAAACACGTTGCCGGGCACGGGGATTCGTTTTCCCAAAAAATTGACTGACTTCACGGCTTCACTGTTCCTCTTGATCCAAACTGCAATATGGTTGTGAATGCGACAAAACCAAGTCTTGCCGGACGAATTCACACAATTGCTCGAAAAGTGATAAAAACCCTTTACGCGCCAAAATCCCTTAGGCTATAGAGCGGCCAATTCCCTGATAGCTCAGTTGGTAGAGCATTCGACTGTTAATCGAAATGTCGTTGGTTCGAGTCCAACTCGGGGAGCCATTTCATTCATCGCTGAGACTGCCCGAACTTGCGTGTTCCTGCAACGCAAAGAACGACGGCTATTGTCACTATGATCATCAATGGGCTCACACGCTCATGCAGTAAGGCGGCGGCCCAGCACAAGGCCATGAAGGGCTGCAACAATTGTAATTGCCCCACAGCGGCAATGCCTCCCAAGGCAAGTCCACGATACCAAAACACAAAGCCAATGAGCATGCTAAATACTGAAACATAGGCCAGCCCTACCCATGCCGAGGCGCTGACGTCATCAAATGTTGGCGGCCATGACCACACTGAAAGCCCGAGCATAATTGGCAATGAAATGAGCAAAGCCCAAGAGATGACCTGCCAGCCACCAATACTGCGCGAAAGTTTTGCGCCCTCGGCATAACCTAATCCACAAACAACAATGGCGGCCAACATAAACATATCGCCAATCGCCAGTGCACTTCCACTTTCAAACCATGCAAATCCCGCCACGCAAGCACTGCCAAGACAGGAGAAAAACCAAAACGTTGCTTTAGGTCTCTCACCACCACGTAACACACCAAATATCGCCGTCGCCAATGGCAAGAGGCCGATATACACGGTGGAATGAGCTGACGTGATCGTTTGCAAAGCAAATGCCGTCAACAATGGAAAGCCAACCACCACGCCAAGCGCAACAATACCGAGTGATTGAACTTGCATGAAATCCGGCCGCTTTTCACGATACCAAACAAGCAAGCTCAGTCCCAAAAATCCTGCAATGCTGGCACGCGCAACCGTGAGGAACAGCGGATCAAAATCCGCGACTGCCAGCCGTGTTGCAGGCAATGATCCACTGAAAATCAAAACACCAAGAAACCCGTTAATCCAACCTTGTGTTGTTGTTTTCATTGCATGTCCTGTTCAACTGTCCACATACAAAGAAATGCCGACAAAGCACCAGAGACAGTTCGCAATTATACAAGCTGCCAACACAAAGCAGCCGTGATTTGACCCTTTCGCACCGTTCGGTTAAAAGAACAGCTCAAACCGAGAAAGCAAACAATGGACATCAAGCAAGACACTATCGCCGCCATTGGCAATACGCCGCTAATCAAGCTGCGGAAGGCGTCTGAACTGACGGGCTGCACCATTTTAGGCAAGGCTGAATTTATGAACCCTGGCCAGTCCGTAAAGGACCGCGCTGCCCTCTACATTATCCAAGATGCCATCGCGCGCGGCGAACTCAAACCTGGCGGTACGATTGTTGAAGGCACGGCGGGCAACACCGGCATTGGAATTACAATCGTGGCGAATGCCATGGGCTTCAAATCCGTCATCGTTATTCCTGAAACCCAATCGCAAGAAAAAAAGGATGCACTTCGTCAACTTGGTGCGAAGTTGGTGGAAGTGCCGGCCGTCCCCTATAAAAACCCCAATAACTATGTGAAATATTCAGGTCGCTTGGCCAAAGCCTTAGGCGGCGTATGGGCCAACCAGTTTGATAATGTGGCCAATCGCGAAGCGCACATTCACACAACGGCACCAGAAATTTGGGCACAGACTGATGGAAAAGTGGATGGCTTTGTATGCGCAGTCGGTTCTGGCGGCACATTGGCCGGCGTTTCGTTGGCGCTAAAAGAGCGCAACAAGAATATCAAAATCGCATTGGCCGATCCCATGGGCGCAGCACTCTATAGCTATTATAAAACCGGTGAATTGAAGTCCGAAGGCTCATCGATCACCGAAGGCATTGGCCAAGGTCGCATAACCAAAAATCTCGAAGGTATTGTTGTTGATGACGCATTCCAAATCAACGACAATGAGGCCATTCAAATTGCATTCGATTTGTTAGAGCATGAAGGCTTGTGCATGGGCGGCTCAACGGGTGTGAACGTGGCAGGCGCCATGCGCTTGGCCAAACAATTGGGGCCCGGCCACACCATTGTGACGGTGCTGTGCGACTACGGCACGCGCTATGCTTCAAAGCTTTTCAATCCGGAATTCCTACGCTCCAAAAACCTGCCAGTGCCAGCCTGGCTTGAAGATACAAGTGCCGTGCCGCAAGTGTTTGAAGCGATATGAGGTCGAACCTCGTCACAACGCAATGGCTCGCAGAAAATCTGCACAAGCCTAATCTTGTAATCATCGACGCATCTTGGCACCTGCCTGCGACGAAACGAAACGCCAAAGATGAATTCATAGCGAGGCACATTCCCGGCGCACAATTCTATGACTTGGATGCAGGAGCAGCAACCGACACCACCCTGCCCCATATGCTTCCCAAAGCAGAAAAATTCAGAGCAGACATGTCAGCCTTGGGAGTAGGCAACCAAAGCCAAGTCATTTGCTATGACGCTGCTGGATTGTTCTCCGCCGCACGGTTATGGTGGATGTTGAAAACTTTCGGACATGAAAATGTTTATGTTCTGGATGGTGGATTGCCCAAGTGGGAGCGAGATAGTTTCGCCCTTGAAACAGGCACAGCTAAATCTGTCCCTACTACAAATTTCAAAGTGGAACTCAACCAATCCAAAGTGAAATCAATCGACGAAGTTTCGTCTGCTCTTTCAAGTAAATCTGCACAATTAGCCGATGCCCGATCTGGCACACGTTTTCGTGGCGAAGAACCTGAACCCCGCCCCGGCGTGCGGCCCGGTCATATGCCGGGCGCGAAGAATGTGCATTACGCGTCCTTGTTGGATGCGGATGGCACGATGAAGCAAAGCGCTAAATTGCTGGAAGTCTTCACATCTGCCGGCATTGATCCCTACAAACCCGTCATAACCACCTGTGGCTCCGGCGTAACAGCCGCGATCCTCTCGCTTGCATTGGCTGAACTCGGATCCGCTCAACACAGTCTATACGATGGTTCTTGGGCTGAATGGGGCGCGAGTGAGCAGGATGTTGTGACGGGGGAATTAAACAGTTGACCCCCTTAGCCAACTTGCAAAACTTTCTTCGCTGATTTCGCTTGAGGCTAAACCGACGACCATCACTACGATTTCCGCTTCTTCAAAGCTGACTTCAACCTCATTCAGTGCGAGGAATGCAATAGCGGCGAGAGTACCCGTGCGTTTGTTACCGTCCACAAATGGGTGGTTTTTTACTATTCCGTGACAATATGATGCGGCCAAGCGAAACACATCTGCATCTGGCTCATAAGCAAATACGTTCTGCGGCCGTGCAAGGGCGCTCGCTAAAAGACCGGGATCGCGTAGCCCATCGCCACCGCCAAAATGCGTCAATGATTCACGGTGAAATGCCTCCACCATGGCATGTGTTAGCCAGTTCATGGTGGAGTTCCTATTCCGCTAACTTTTTCATAGCGTTTGGATATTTACGCATAAATGAACGTGCCGCTTCAACAGCCTTATCGAAATTAGCGTCGTAAGGCGTGACCTCAAATCCGTTGGGTGTACGCACAACAAACACAGGATCGCCCTCGCCGAGGCCGAGTTCCTTGGCGATTTCGGAAACTGTCAAAGTCAAAGAGTTCCCGACTTTGCGTATAAACACAGGTTTGTTCATTGCCTCACTATATACACAATGTATAATTACACAAGATGTAAACTATCGCACCGGCGGCGCGTAAAGCACGCCACCCTTATCCCACTGCGCATTCAGGCCGCGTTCGATTTGCAGCTTGGATGATGTGCCGAGATTTCGGTCAAACATTTCACCGTAATTCCCAACAGTTCCAATGGCGCGTGTGGCCCAGTCAGCATCCAAACCCAGATCAGCGCCAAACGTTCCGTCAACGCCCAACAAGCGGCGAACCGTTGCTTTCTTACTGTTGGCCTTTGCATCAGCGACTGTGGCACTGCGCACTTCCATTTCCTCTGCATTCACGAGTGCAAACAACACCCAACGGGCAATGTTAAACCACTGCTCATCGCCCGTGCGCACAGCAGGGCCAAGCGGCTCTTTTGAAATGACTTCTGGCAGCACAATATTGTCATCAGGCTTCGCCAATTTCAAACGAATGGCATAAAGTTGTGATTGGTCGGCTGTATAGGCATCGCATTCGTTCGCATCAAAAGCGGCAATGGCAGCATCTGGTTTATCGAACACTTTAACAACATATGCCATGTCGCGTTCTTTGAAAAAATCATCGACGTTGGCTTGGGTGGTCGTACCACTCACAAAACAGATCGAGGCCTGGCTCATGTTAAAAACAGATGTGACGCCCGACAATTTCTTGACGAGGAACCCCTGCCCGTCGTGATACAAAACGCCTGCAAAACGGAATGGAAATTTAGTTTCGCGTTCCATGGTCCAAGTCGTATTGCGCGCCAGAACGTCAACCGCTCCCGATTTCAATTTCTCAAATCGATCCTGCGCTGACAACGGAATAAACTCGACCTTGCTTGCATCGCCCAAAGTCGCGGCGGCCAATGCCTTGCAGTAATCAACGTCCATGCCATACCAAAAACCATCTCCAGCTTTTTCGGCAAATCCCATCAGGCCCGCATTCACACCGCAATTTAATTTGCCGCGCGCCTTTACATCTTCAAGGGTGCTGGCCTGCGCCGCAAAGGTGAGAGCAAACAGTGATGCAGTAAGAGCGAGCAACTTGCGCATGGCGAATCCATTGTTTGAGGTCGGAAACCAAAAGCTTAACCGCTACAACCTCAAGTGCCAAGCCGCTTTATCAATGCTTGGATATCTGAAAACGTTTCACATTCTGGCTTATTGGGGCGCTGTACCATGACGACGGGAATATTCAATGTGCGGGCCGCAATCAATTTGGCTTGCGTTGCGCTGCCGCCAGCATTTTTGCTGATCAGATGCGTGAACTTTTCGTTTTCAAAAAGCGCCAGTTCACTTTCGAGTGTTTGCGGTGGTCGCTCTAAAATCACGCGCCATGCAATAGGAACATCATTGTGCGGCAGTTCAACAGTACGTACAACGCCGCCGATGTCGTCTCGCTGAAAAAAGGGCTGCAATTCCTTGCGCCCCGTCGTTACAAAAGCTCGCGCATTATATGGCAAAAAATCTGCCGCCAATTGGATATTGTCAACGGAATGCCAATTGTCGCCCGCCGATGGTTGCCAAGCTAACCTTTCAAATCGCAACAAGTCGCGTCGGCATGTTTACAACTGCTGCACTTGCGTGAGCTGACATTTGAGCAGCAAACGGATGTGTCGCATCAACGACGACTTCAACATTTTCAGAATTCAAATAGTCTCGTAAACCCGCTACGCCGCCAAAGCCGCCAATTCGCGTCCTGCCATTTGGCAGAACGGGTTGAGTGGTTACGCCCGCAAGAGAAGACGTCACATCATGACCACCAGCAATCAATAAGGCTGCAATTTCCCGTGCTTCAGCAGTACCGCCTAAAATGAGAATTTTACTGGGCATGGCCAATAATTTTTCCATCTCGCGAAACTACAATTACATCGGCTACGCTGGAACCTTGCAACACTTCATTCACTTTTTCGAGCGCTTCAGCAGCCACACGTTGCGCCAATTTCTCACCCACCAATTCCAACACTTCCAGAGCAGAATTCGCACCAATCACCTGTGCACGCAATGCTTCAGGCACGCGCAAAGCCAACCATTCAAAATCAACTTGCGATCGTCCCGAATGCAAGTCCATGGCCCCCTGTGCCAGCTTCACAATTTTTCCAAAGCCACCGCCAATCGTCACGCGCGAAACCGGATTGACCTTGAGATATTTCAGGACTCCTCCAGCAAAATCTCCCATGTCCAACATGGCTTCAAGTGGCAAACCGTAATGTCTCCGAACTGCATCTTCAGACGTTGAACCAGTGCAGCCCGCGACATGAGCGAGACCCGAAGCGCGCGCCACATCAATGCCCCGATGAATAGAAGCAATCCACGCTGCGCAGGAAAAAGGGTTGACGATGCCCGTGGTTCCCAAAATCGAAAGCCCGCCGACAATGCCCAATCGGCCATTCCAGGTTTTCGCCGCTAAAGCTTCACCACCCGGAACAGAAATTTCGATTTCGGCCCCAACGCCAAACTCCGCCGCGACAGCTTCCATCATTTGCCTTGGTACGGGATTGATTGCAGGCTCACCAACAGCAAGTGGCAAGCCCGGCTTTGTGACAGTGCCAACACCTTCGCCAGCGCGGAACACCACACCCGCATTTCGCAATCGCACAGTCGCAACGACCATCGCGCCATGGGTTACATCGGGGTCATCGCCAGCGTCTTTGATAATGCCAACCCGCGCCCAATCTTCCCCACGCTCTTCCAGCGCCAAAGCAAAGGCCACTACTTGGCCTTTTGGCAAAGTTATCTCCACAGGGTCCGGAAACTTGCCAGTGATCAGTGCGGTTAGCGCAGCCTTGGTCGCGGCAGTGGCGCAAGCCCCTGTCGTCCACCCACGGCGCAATGCCTGTTCTGGCTTTTCTATTCGCATGACTTCTAGCTATAAGGAGCAAATGAGTGTGACTCCAACAAAAACAGCCAATCACTGGCCGCAAGAAGCGGAAGGCTTTGCGAGACTTGATGCGGAAAGCTTTCCGCAGTTTGTGGCGGGCTGGGTGTGGCTGGTGGGCGCAGGCCCCGGTGCGCCGGGGTTGATGTCTTTGCTTTGCTATCATGCGATGCAACATTGCGACGTGGTGGTTTACGATGCACTTGTAAACCCTGACATCCTCCGCTGGGTGCGTGTGGGCGCGGAATTGGAATATGCCGGAAAGCGCGGCGGCAAACCATCTCCCACTCAAAAAGACATAACCGTGCGCTTGATTGAACTGGCCCAGCAGGGAAAACGCGTTTTGCGCTTGAAAGGCGGCGACCCCTTTATGTTTGGTCGCGGCGGTGAAGAAAGCCAAAACCTTGCCAAAGCTGGCATCCCCTTCCGCATTGTCCCTGGCATTACATCGGGTGTTGGTGGTCTGGCCTATGCCGGAATTCCCGCGACGCATCGAGACACCAACCACGCCGTAATCTTTTTAACGGGCCACGACGCAACCGGAAAAATGCCCGCCAATGTCAATTGGTCCGCTATCGCCACGGCAGCGCCTGTCATCGTAATGTATATGGGTGTCAAGAACTTAGGCGAAATTGGTAAGACTCTGATTGAAGCTGGACGAAAGCCTGATGACCCTGTTGCAATTGTTTCAAACGCCTCATTGCCTCACCAACAAGTGGCCATGACCACGCTGGCCGAAGCTGGCCAGTTTGTGAAAGACAACGAACCTCCAACACCTGCCATCATCGTGGTTGGCCACGCTTCAGACTGGCGATCTTTGTTGGACTGGTACGGCCCGTCATTGCGCGAGAACAAAATTGGCTAAAGCGCTGATTGTTGCCGCCCCCCATTCCGGCAGCGGCAAAACCTTAATCACACTGGGCCTCATTCGCGCCTTGCGTAATGCAGGACATAACGTCGCTTCGGCAAAAGTGGGCCCCGATTACATCGATCCACAATTTCACAGTGCCGCTTCCGGCCAGCCGTGTATCAATCTCGATCCTTGGGCAATGGGTGCGGAAACCTGTGCGGCATTGCTTCCTCAACATTCCGACATCACAGTTGTTGAAGGCGTTATGGGCTTGTTTGACGGGCCCGATGGTGCGCGGGGCTCAACAGCTGATCTGGCTGCGGACTTGGGCTTGCCCGTGCTTTTGGTGATCGACTGCTCTCATCAAGCCCAATCTGTTGCAGCAGTGGTGCAAGGCTTCACCCATTTCCGTCCCGAAGTGCAAATCGCCGGACTTTTCCTAAACCGCATAAAAAGTGACCGCCATGCAGCCCTGTTGCGGGCTTCACTGGCGGACTGCGGCATTCCCATCATCGGGCAACTGCGGCACAACGACTCATTACACATGCCATCGCGGCACCTCGGATTGGTGCAAGCATTAGAGAATCAAGGACTTGAGGTATTTCTTGAAAGTGCAGCCACAGGAGTTGCACGTGAAACATTCCTTGACAAGCTGTTTCAAATTGCAACGCCAATCACGAATCAAGCTGGCTACTGCCTCCAAATTTGCTTGCCGCCCCTCGCGACAAAACATCGCCATTGCCAGCGATCATGCGTTTTCATTTCTCTACCCGCATCAACTTCAGAGCTGGCATAAGGCAGGTGCATCCATCAGCTTCTTCTCGCCATTGAAGGATGAACCGCCAAAACATGCCGATGCTGTTTTTCTGCCCGGGGGTTACCCTGAGTTATTCGCAGGCCAACTTTCAGCCAACGCAAACTTCCTCAATGGCCTGCGCGAATTCAAAGGACTGATCTATGGCGAGTGCGGCGGCTACATGACACTTGGCGAGGGTTTGGTGGATGCGAAAGGCCAGCGCCACGCCATGGCAGGGCTTTTGCCGCTTGAAACCAGCTTCGCCACGCGCAAACTACATTTAGGCTACCGACAACTCACCAGCCTCGGTGGCCCCTTCCCCAAGCATCTGCGCGGCCATGAATTCCACTACGCCAGCATTGTCAGCGAAGGTACTGCAGATCGTTTGTTCGATGCTCAAGCCGCCAATGGCACAACCTTACCTGCCATGGGCTTGCGCCGAGGCAATATCATGGGCTCCTTCGCCCATATCATAAGTGCCGCGCCATGACTGCTAAAGCCATCATGTTTATGGGAACAGGCTCGGATGTAGGCAAATCCCTCATCGTGGCGGGCCTCTGCCGCTTGCTGGCCAATCGCGGGGTAAAGGTGGCACCCTTCAAGCCACAAAACATGTCAAACAACGCTGCTGCCGTTGAAGGCGGCGAAATCGGCCGCGCCCAGGCCTTGCAAGCCCGCGCCGCAAAAATTCGACCGACCATTCACATGAACCCTGTGTTGCTGAAACCAGAGTCTGAGCGCGGCGCACAAGTCATTGTGCAGGGTCAGCGCCATTCCACACTGTCTGCCCGTGATTTTTTCAAGAACCGCATGCAATTCATGCCCGCGATTTTGGACAGCTTTCAAATACTACGGGAAGACTACGATATTGTCCTCGTGGAAGGTGCTGGAAGCCCCGCTGAAACGAATTTGCGCGAAGGTGATTTGGCAAATATGGGATTTGCCGAAGCGGCTGATATTCCCGTCGTTCTCATCGGCGACATTCATCGCGGTGGCGTCATTGCGTCACTTGTCGGCACCCATGTCGTATTAGATGAAGCTGATCAAAATCGAATTAAAATGTTCCTGATCAATAAGTTCCATGGTGATCCTCAATTGTTTTCTGAGGGTTTGAACACAATCGAACAGAAAACAGGTTGGAAAAGTCTGGGCGTCATTCCGCATTTCGGCAAGGCGCAAAACTTGCCAGCGGAAGATGCTGTCGCATTAGAACAGCAATTGCCCCATCAACACGGTAAAATCAAAATTTGCGTGCTCCGCCTGCCCCGCATCGCCAACTTTGACGACATTGATCCGCTGCGCTTGGAAACCAATGTCTCAGTCCAATTCTTGAATGCAGGCGAAGCCCTGCCCGGTGATTGCGATCTCGTCATCATCCCCGGTTCGAAATCAACCATTGCTGACCTTGCGGCACTGCGCGCCAATGGTTGGGACATCGACATCGCCGCACATGTTCGTCGTGGCGGAAAAGTTATAGGATTGTGTGGCGGCTATCAAATGCTGGGGAGCAAAATCCACGATCCCGAAGGATTGGAAGGACAGCCTCAGACAGTTGATGGCCTTGGCTTGCTCAACGTTGAAACCACGATGACGAACGACAAAACCGTAACCCCAACAAAAGCCACCCACACCAGTTCCGGCACAGAAATTTCCGCCTATGAAATTCATCTCGGCAAAACCACGGGCCCTGATTGCGCGTCGCCCTTTGCGACCACCGCCAACGGCAACGAGGGTGCAATGAGTGGAAATGTCATGGGCACCTATTTGCACGGCTGCTTTAGTTCCGATGCTTTCAGACGGGCGTTTCTCCAGTCACTCGGCGCAACCGGCAGCAACCTCGCCTATGAAGACATGATCGAACAAACTTTGGACGAGCTAGCCCAACATCTTGAAAAGCATTTGGATGTTGAAGCACTCTTGGGGCTCGCAAGCTGATGTTCTACTTGCCCCATGCCGCCCTCGCTTGCCTGGTCGAAAAATTCATCGGTTACCCAAAGGGTCTATTCAGAGTTTTTGGCCATCCCGTGCAATGGATTGGCGAATTCATTTCTTGGCTTGATGCCACACTCAACACCAAACCCGACGATGAATTGGAAGGCTTGTTAAGGGGCGGACTTGCCGTCGTGCTGTTGCTTCTTGCCACAGCCTTGCCCGCTTACCTGCTGCAAGACATCCTGAATGGAGTTACGGGTGGCTGGATTTTCAACGCACTAATCGCCACCGCCTTCATCGCACAGAAATCCATGCGCGATCACGTGCAAGACGTTGATCATGCGCTTTCATCGTCGGTTGCCGATGGTCGCATGGCCGTCGCAAAAATTGTCGGACGCGATACACACGAATTGGATGAGTCTGGCGTTACCAAAGCGGCGCTGGAAAGCCTTGCTGAAAACACAGCCGATGGCATTGTCGCACCGGTTTTTTGGTATGCGCTTTTGGGCTTGCCCGGATTAGTCGCCTACAAAGCGATCAACACAGCGGACTCGATGATCGGCCATAAATCCGACCGCCATTTATTCTTTGGCTTCAGTGCAGCCAAACTGGATGATCTTATAAACCTTCCAGCATCGCGATTGACGGCACTCTTTTTTGCAGCAGCAGCGGCACTCAATAATGTTGAAGACGGCAAACGGGCAGCTGGCAGCGGCTTGGGCTGATGCGTCCAAACATCGCTCGCCCAATGCCGGCTGGCCCGAAGCGGCTCTGGCTGGCGCATTAGGATTGCGTTTTGGTGGACCGCGGAATTACGAAGATGGCGTGGTTGAACTGCCGTGGATGGGCGACGGTCGGGAACAAATGACCCGTGGTGATATTGCGTTCGGCCTGAAACTATATGACCGTGCTTTGTGGATTATGCTGGCTCTACTGGTAGTTTTGGCAGTGATCCTTTGAGGACCAAGGGCAAACCTGCGGCTACAAAAATTACATTATCTGCTGCCGCCGCGACGTGTTGATTGAGCAAACCTTGCGCATCACGAAACTGCCGACCCAACTTATTGTCTGGCACAATGCTCAAGCCCACTTCATTTGAAACAAGCACGACATCAGCCGCCATGCGTTGCAACACGCCGCACAGTGCTGTTGTCGGCCCTTGCCAGTCGCGCTCAGCCAAAATCAAATTGGAAAGCCAGAGTGTCAGGCAATCAATCAATACAAACCGCCCTGCTTGATCAAGTTCAGCTAAGATGCGCGGAAGTTCAAATTGTTCCTCATGCGTCACCCACTGCTCACCACGTTGTTGCTGGTGCTGATTAATGCGTTCGCGCATTTCATCATCAAACGCCTGAGCCGTAGCGATATAATGCTTCTCACCCCAGGCCAAACTTTCTGCCAGCCGTGACTTGCCCGAGCGTGCGCCACCTAAAACCAAAGTCACTGTCATGGCTTCACCGGGGGAATTCTTGCAATGAAATGACCGCGCATGGCATCAGGCCATTGCCGGAACGGCACTTCACCTGTTTCTGTTTCACCATGCGCATCGAACCATTGCAAAATGGCTTCAGCCTGCGCCCGCGTCGCCACGTGCTTGCCTGTGATATAAGAAAAACGTTCCGTATCACTAATGGCCACGCTGCAACTTTGTGTGCAATTCCAAAGGCAGGTTTGCTCCACCACATTCACGTCATGGCGATCCAAATCTGCCAGCAGTCCACGTAGTTCGGCGATCAGCGTTTGCCCACCTGTGCGCCCGTCATCACCCAATTTACGGCCATCAGGAAATTTACAGGTATTGCACAACACCAGACTACGCATTTGCCATCCGAAGAAATATCAGTTTGAACATCATCGCCTTCCATGTAGCTTGGAAATCAACCTGTCAACGTGACCAAACCGGCATGAGCTTCAAACAAATCGCCTTTCTCGCCTCCGACGCCCCTACAGCCAAACGCGCGCTCACCCGCATGGTCAAGCTTTACGGCAATGTTGACCCAAAAAACGCCGACGTGGTCGTGGCCTTGGGCGGCGATGGCCACATGCTGCAAACCATGCATAAAATGGTGTCCTCAGGCGTTCCCATTTACGGCATGAACCGCGGAACCGTTGGCTTTTTGATGAATGATTTCGCTGAAAGCAATTTGCTCAACCGCTTGAATGCAGCTGAACTCACCACCATCCACCCCCTTAAAATGACAGCAATCGATGACAAAGGTAAGAAACACACGGGCATCGCGTTCAATGAAGTGTCATTGCTGCGCCAACGCCACCAAGCGGCTAAAATCGCGATCTCCATTGATGGCAAACAAAGGGTCGAAGAGTTAATTTGCGACGGCTTGCTTGTTGCAACACCTGTTGGCAGTACAGCCTATAATCTCTCTGCCCATGGGCCCATCTTGCCGATAGGCTCTCCACTTTTGGCCGTTACCCCGATCAGTGCATTCCGCCCAAGGCGCTGGCGTGGGGCGATTTTGCCACGCAATGCGAAAGTGACTTTGACCATCAATGAAGCCGAGAAACGCCCCGTCGCTGCCGTGGCTGATCATTTAGAAATACGCCATGTTGCCCGCGTCGATATTGTCGAAGATAAGAAACGCATCGTGAAAATGCTGTTTGATCCCGGCCATAGTCTGGCCGAGCGCGTTCTCAATGAACAATTTCGTTTTTAAGCAGCGCGCAACATATCAGATTTGAGTTTACGTGCGATTTTGCGTACCTTTTCATCGGCAAATCGGCCAACGTAATCCATGAGCTTGGCTTGGTCCCGGGGCCCCGTTGCACCGAATTGCAGCATTAAAACTTCAAGCAAACGACGACCAAAGCTATCAGCATCAAGTCGCACGTCTTCTTCTTTCGACTGCGCTGAAACATCAGCCGCCGCTGCGATAATCGCATGGCATCCTGTTGGCAGCATCGAACGGTTGAGAATGGAGCGTATGCCTGCCCCGCCCCGCATTTGCATTAACCCCAAAACGCGTTCTTGAGTCTGTCCTGACAAATGCCCAAGTGCCACAGCAACGATTTCCATGTCACCTAAGCAAGCTGCGCGAACGATAAGAGACGGTGTTAGCATATTCTGAGCAGCTAAAAACTGCGTGCCATAGGCGCGTTCTTCGAGCGTGGCTTGCTTCAAAACTTGCAGAACGGCGTTCTCTTCAGCATCGGCAACCAGATCATTGGCATCATTTGCCGGCATCCAGCCGCGTTCCGCCATCATTTGGCGCATGCGAACAGCAGCGCGCTTGGCTTGTGTTATGCGGATATCGAGCGGCAAATCTGCACGCGACAATAATTCATCAACGACGTCACCCGATTGCCCAAGTCGCGCAAAAATCTGGTGCAGGTCTTGCGAAGTCAATTTGGCCTTTTTGTTGCGCAGCACAGTAGTGACAGCAACGGCAGAGCCTGCCCGGACGATGAATGAGACAGCATCTGATGAAATATCAGGTCGTGCCGCAACGGTCTTTTGTCGCCCCTCATCACCGATGCGCAAAATCGCCTGCATATGCCAGGCATTTAAAGCTGGTGTGGCGGCTAAAAATGGCAGCGCAATCGCGTCTTCGTCGGCGATCACAGAAAAAATCATGTCTTGGTGCAAGCCTTCAACTGTGACCAATTCTTCGGCCAAAACAACGCGAACGTCGCGGTCCATGTCGGTTGAAAGCTTGAGCAAAACCGGTATGACTTGTTCTTTTTCAATGGCAGATGTTTCAGGATCGGCCACCAATGCAGCCAATTGCCGCGCAAGCGCTTGGCGGGCTTCGGACTGCCCGCATTCCAACACGGCTTCCAATACTGTGACATCCAGACCGGTTTCAGTTTCTAAACGCATCGCAATCACCTAAATCTCTTACATGAGACATTAGGAACCATGAATTAACAAACTGTTCACCACGTTTGGGAAGTTAGGCTGCTTGTGCCGTTAATACGCCAGCTTGGATGAGCTTGAAGCGCAGCAAATCCACATCAAAGGGCGCCATGATGAATTCAGAAGCACCGCTTAAAATGCTTTCGCCCATTTGGTCCATATTCGCTTCGGCAGCATAGAAGATAACGATCGGGCGGCCCGTATTGCGGCACTGTTGCCGAACCAAACGCAAAAACTCTTTGGCACGCGGCAAGGCGGACGCTTCGAGGAGCACCACATCGGGTTGGTTCTCGCGACAAAAAGAAATGCCCTCCTCGACATCAGCCAACTGGTTTGAGTGTACGCCAAGCTGAGCCAACAGACCCGAAATATGTTTACGGGCCGCAGTATTTTGATCAATCAACAAACAAGAAACCATCAGGTCCTTCACTTTCAAGGCGCCGTTATCTGCGCCTAGAGCGAGTCCTGCGCCTTGATGGTTAACGAGTTATTAAACAGCTTTTCCACAGCTTTTAAACACCACATAACTTATTGTATTTATTGGATTAAGAAGTGTTTTCCACAGACTTATCCACAATGGCGAAATTGTGGCGTTCAGCGTCTGTTCACGACTCGCGCTGCGACTCAGTAAATTTTAAGCTAAACTAAAGGTTGAGTGTCGTTCTTTCAGTCCGGACGACGCATCCGCCACGCTGAATCAACCGTGGCGTATTCCGAATAACCCAATCGCGCGATGGGCTGCAGGGCAGCCGTGTTCACGCGGCCGTTCTCGATAAACCTGTCATCGATGTGAATTCCAATCACGCGCCCAATCACCATCCAATCACGCACATGGCCGTCGTCATCAGGCAACGGGACGGTTTGGAAATGTTTGCATTCAAAACAAACGGGGCTTTCCCCCACCCTTGGCGCCTTGATGAATTGGCACGGGGCTTTGGTTAAACGCGCCAATTCAAACTCATCAACTTGCGACGGGGCATTCGCAGAACTGGCATTCATGGCGTCGCGCAACGGCAATGTGGCGAGGTTAAACGCAAACTCTCCGGTCGCTTCCACATTGCGAATTGTATCTTTGCGTCCGCCAGAACCGAAGGCCACATAGTGAGGCCCATCTGAAAAGGCATTGAAAAAACTATAGGGCGCAAGATTGGCGATGCCCTCAACTGATAGCGTCGAAATCCACCCGATAGGGCGAGGAACGATGACCGCTTTAAACGGATCAAGCGCGAATCCATGATCGTTGCGAACAGCATCGTAGAACATCAAATACTCCGGAACAGTTGCGGCAAGTCTGCAACGCTGTTTACAACATGATCCGCATGGTGCTCCAAGTCATTGCGTGCGCCATTGCCTGTCAGAACGCCGATGGCAAGCCCTGCCCCTCCATTTCGCGCTTCTTCCAAATCATGTGTATTGTCACCAACCATAGCAATTTCACTCGGTTTCAAACCTGTTTTCTCTGAAAAATATTGCACCATTTGCCCTGAAGGTTTGGGCACATCGACTGTATCTGCACCAATAATCGCCTCAAAATAATGTTCGACCTTGAGCGCGCGCATATGGCCGAGTGCAGAAACTTCGCCATCATTCGTAGCCACGCCAAGCTTCAAGCCAAGCGTTTTCAATTCATCAAATATCGGAGCCAAAAGCATCAGGGGCTTCATGTGTTGCAATGCCAATGGTGCAAAATCTGAGTTAAAGCGTTTGGTCAAAACTGCGTGTGTTTCCGGCGTTTCATGGTCCCACCACAATTCAACCAACTGCCGTGTTGTACCTCCTGCTAAAATCGATCCGGCAATAAAGGTATTGCTGACGGGATCAAACCCAGCAGCCACCATTTTCGCCTCTACTGCTGCAGGTCCAAGGCCGCGCTCTGTTTCTAAAATCGATTTATAGAACGGTACCCACGTGCCATTCGAGTCAATCAATGTACCGTCTTTATCGAACAAAACCGCCTTAATCGCCATCATGCGCCCCAACGCGTTGTCAGCGCATCAACATCGGGCCTTGGCCGATCTTCCAGCGCTAAAGATGTGGTTCCGATGTAGATTAATCCCGCAACTTTTTCAGAAGCTGAAATCCCCATCGCAGCTTTTGCACCATCGTCATAGGCAACCCAATCCGATTGCCATTGGGCATCAAAGCCATGGGCCTGTGCCGCTAACACAAGATTGAAGCACACGGCTGCTGCCGACATTTGCTGTTCCCAGATTGGAATTTTGAAGTGTTCCGTTGCCGTGGAAACAACGGCCACAACAACAGGTGCCCGAGTAAATAAACCCTTCTGAAAATTCACATTGTCAGCTGGATAGTCCGGATGCAGTTCGGCAAAGCGCATTGCAAACATTTCACCAACACCAGCCCGTGCTTCCCCCTCAAACACCACAAATCGCCAAGGGTTCAGCTTGCCATGATCAGGTACACGAACAGCGATTGATAGCATGTCCTGTAATTGTGCCTCATGAGGCCCGGGCCCACCCATAGCCTTGGCCGAAGCAGATTTACGGGTTTTGAGGAAAGCCAGAAGCGAGGAACGATCATTGAGATTTTGCATGTCAGCTATTTGGCGGGGCTTCACTGACTTGGCAATGCTTTCAATTGCAACACTGCCATTAACCATTCGTTAAACATCTTGTTGCGGCAAAGCCTCCATCGTGGTTTTTAAGGTCACCGGCCGGAAGAGCTGGGGGAGAGTTTAACAAGGGGACAATCGCATGGGCGTCAGCACCCGTCCATCGAACAACAACCGCCAGCCGCGCAATTTCCAGATTTGCGCGCTGGCGGTCGTCTTTTGTTTAAGTGTTGCCGCAGGCCCTGCTCTCACGGCCCCTACGGTCGATGTTCCAGACGTTGAAACCACCCATTCCATTGCCAATGACACCAGCCACGAAGTGGCTATCAGCGTTGTTGAGCCCGGCAAGGAAAGCATTTCCCTTGCTGCCCGTTTGACAACGATGAGCACTCACATTGCCCGCGACATCGTCTGGCAAGTGCGCAATGAAACCGGCGAACTCATTCTCGATGCAACGTCAAACGAATTGCAAAGCCCCCTCGTGCCCGGCCAATATGTTGTGGAAGCGCAATATGGAGCCGTGGCCGTCCGTGAAACCGTGCGCGTTGTTCCCGGCAACAGCGTTGCTGTAAACTTCGTGCTCAATGCTGGTGGCCTGCGTGTATTGCCTGCATTGAAGGGGCTTGCCGCAACCGATATGAAATCAAAAACTTTTGTCTATGCCCTCGCTGGTATCGACAAAGGTAAACTTATCGCCCATTCCGAACAACCCGGTGAATTGCTGAAACTTGCCGCTGGCACTTACCGTGTTGAAAGCCGCATGGGCGAAGGCAACACAACCGCCGTCACGGATGTGCGCATTCGCCCCGGCAAAATGAGTGCAGTCGAAGTCACACATCAAGCCGGCATTGCCCGATTGAACTTCGTCGGTTCACCCGATGCCCAAGTAAAATGGGATGTGCGTGCCATTGATGGCTTGAAACTAACAACTCTTGATGGCCTCACCCATCGACTGGCCTTGAAGCCCGGCACTTATTTGGCTGAAGCCCATGTCAACGGCGAAATCTTGACGGCAAAATTCAAAATTGCTGTTGGTGAAGAGCGCGACATTATGTTGGGCAATTAAGAAAGTTTACTCCGGCAATGGAATGAACTCTTTCTCGTCCCCCGGCACAATTGCAAACCGAGCCCGCGCCCAATCATCTTTCGCGGCGTCAATGCGTTCTTTCGATGACGACACAAAATTCCACCAAATGTAGCGCGGTCCGTCCATCGGTTCGCCACCTAACATCATAAATCGTGCACCTTGCGTTGATGAAATAACGATTGGATCCTTGTGATGAAACACCAACAATCGCCCTGCTTCGAAAACATCCCCCGCAATCTCAACGCTGCCCTCCACTATATAAATGCCGCGTTCAATATGTTCCGTCGGCAATGGAATACGACCACCCGCATGCAACGTCACATCAGCGTAAAATAGATCCGAGTGGGTTTTAACGGGTGATTTCTCACCATACATCGAACCCGCAATAATACGCACGCTGCGCAGCTTATCACTCAGCAGAGGCAATGCTGCGGCATCTACATGCTCAAATCCCGGCTGTGTTTCTTCGTGTTGCTTGGGCAAGGCAACCCAACTTTGTATGCCATAAATTTTACGATCAATCTTTCGGTCCAATTCCGGTGACCGTTCAGAATGCACAATACCTTTGCCCGCCGTCATCCAATTCAATTCACCGGGCTTAATCGGTTGGTCGTAGCCCAAACTATCCTTGTGCTGAATCACGCCATCCAGCAACCATGATACGGTTGAAAGACCAATATGCGGATGCGGCCGCACATCCATGCCCTTGCCAGCTTTCATCAAGACGGGCCCGAATTGGTCAAAGAAAATAAAGGGTCCAACCATTTGTCGCTGCGCCGATGGCAACGCGCGGCGCACTTCAAAATCGCCAAGGTCGCGGGCGCGTGGAACAATAACAGTTTCAATCGCGTCAGCCGCAGCAAGATCACCGGGCAACGGATCTTCAATATGTGGAAGAGTCATAGAAGTTATCCTTTCGCCAACTCAGCTTTCACCAAAGGTGCAACTTTAGTACCCAGAAGTTCTATCGCCTTCATTTGCTCCGCATGCGGAACAGTTCCAATTGCCATTTGAATGAGAATGCGCGTGTTATTGAAAACTTTGTGTAGCTCAACAATGCGAGCGGCCACCCGTTCTGGGTCACCAATTAATAAATTGCCATCAGGCCCCGCTGCCGCTTCAAAATGTGCTGCACCTTGCGGCGACCACCCACGCTCACGCCCAATACGGTTCATCACCTCAGTTTGCGCCGGACCATAAACAGCTTTCGCCTGACCCAGAGTTTCCGCAACAAACCCATGCATATTCAAACTCAACTCAGCTTTCATCGGATCTTTGCCGCGCTTCACCATCGTATCGCGGTAAAGTGCAAAAAATGGCGCAAAGCGTTTGGGGTCACCACCGATAATGGCCAGCGCCATTGGAATATCCAACGTGGCCGCACGGACAACCGATTGAGGCGTTCCACCAACGGCAATCCAAACCGGAATTTTCGATTGTTCAGGGCGTGGATAAATTCCAGCGTCGTTCAATGATGGTCGCAGCCCGCCATGCCAGGTCACGCGTTCCTGGTCCCGCAACTTCAAAAGCAGGTCCAACTTTTCAGCAAACAAGGCGTCATAGTCATCAAGGTCATAGCCAAACAACGGATAGGACTCGATGAAACTGCCCCGCCCTGCCATGATTTCAGCACGCCCATTCGACAATCCGTCCAAAGTCGAGAACTGTTGAAAAACCCGCACTGGATCATCCGAACTCAAAACCGTAACAGCGCTCGAAAGGCGAATATTTTTCGTGCGCGAAGCACCTGCTGCCAACGCAACCGCTGGAGATGAAACCGCATAATCTGCACGGTGGTGTTCGCCCACAGCAAACACATCCAAGCCCACCTGGTCAGCCAATTCCATTTCTTCAACAAGATTGCGCAAGCGCTGCCCTGCCAATTCAGGCTTGCCTGCAGGCACATCAGCGAACGTATAGATTCCAATTTCCATCGCAAAATCCTTTTCAGGAGTTATTTGGAACTTTTGGAGTTACTTTTCAAGCCGCGACATTTATCGGAACAGTATTTGACCTCATCCCATACTTTTTCCCACTTTTTACGCCAGGAAAAAGGCCGCCCGCAGGTCGCGCATGACTTCGACGGTAAATCCGATTTTTTCTTCACGCTTTCACGCGCAAAGTTGAACGCCCACCGTCAACGCCTATCACCTGCCCCGTAATCCAACCTGCCTGATCCGACAGTAAAAATGCCGCCAAAGCAGCCACTTCATCGGCCTCACCTAAACGCTGTAACGGATGCATTGCAGCAATCGCTTGTGCCGTGGCTTGGTTGGCCGTCATAAACGATGCGAGTGGAGTTTTCGTCAACGATGGCGCAATCGCGTTTACACGGACTTTAGGTGCAAGTTCGGCGGCAAGTGTTCGTGTAAGTCCTTCCACTGCACCTTTCGCCATGGCAACGGACGCGTGAGAGGCAAACCCCTGCCCCACCGCGACGGTCGAAAATAACACGACAGAGGCAGTTGCAGCCGAGCTCGCTTTCAATGCAGGCAATGCCGCTTTCACAGCGCGAAATGCCCCGAGTGCATTCAATTCAAAATCCTTCAAAACATCTACATCGGCGGTCCGGTGAAACGGTTTCAAATTTATGCTGCCAACGCAATAAGCTATGCCATCCAGCTGTTCACCAGCGCCTTGCACAGCTGCTTCAAAGTTTTCACGATCACCAACATCAGCAACATCGAAACTTGCTTGAATTGACCGTGCAAGAGTTTCCACCTGTTCGCGTCGGCGACCTATGAGGTGCACCTGATGCCCTTGCGCCACAAGTTGCTTGGCCAAGGCACCACCAATTCCAGAAGTTCCGATAATCAGATGTTTCGCCATGTGAATGCTCCCAACACGATCACTACGTGGATCACGGGCACATGGTTCAGCCTTTTCGCTTGCCTTCAATATCAGGTGCGGAGGGATAGCGCGATTGCAAGTCCCGATCCGTCACACTCATATGATTTCGTGTATATTGTTCAGAAGCTTTCCGAAGTGGTTGAAAATCCCAAGGAAAAAGCGATCCGTTCTTCATCGCCTCGAACATCATCAAACGCGCTTTCTGGCTTTGCATGACGTCGGCATGGATGCGGGGAATATCAAATTTCGCTTCAACTTCGGCCCGCATAACTTTTGCCAATGGATGGGACGATGCCAAATTCTGCTTCTCTTCCGGGTCGTCAACCAAATTGAAAAGCTGGTCCGGATCAACGGGGGAATGGATGAATTTCCAGGGCCCGCGCCGCAACATATAACAGGGTGCCACGGCACCTTCGGCCAAATATTCACCCCACGCCGTGTAATCAGGATTTTCCGCAGCACCTTTGAGCAATGGAACGAGCGAGCGACCATCAACTGTGCGCGCCAATTCGGCGGTGTCTGTCCCCTGTCCCAACGCAGAAAGTGTCGGCAAAATATCGGCCAGCGTCACAGGCTCAGCCACGCGACGTGCCTTGAAGCGCGCGGGGTTCCAAACAATAAATGGCACATGGGCCGATGGCTCAAGATAGCTCATCTTGTACCACAGCCCACGCTCACCCAAAAAATCGCCATGGTCAGATGTGAACACAACAACCGTGTTTTCCAGCATGTTGGTTTTCTCGAGCGTATCGAGCAATTGGCCGACAAGTGAATCCACGTAGGAAATATTGGCGTAATAACCATGCCGTGCCGAACGCACATCAGCCTCAGTCACGGTATAGTCATCCATCGCCGACATGTCATACAAGCGCTGCGAATGGGCATCCAATGCGTCACGCTTCATGTGAGGCGTTTTGGGGAGATCAATATCTTGATCCCGATACAAATCCCAAAACTGCTTGCGCGCCGCATAGGGGTCATGCGGATGCGTGAATGACGCCATCAGTGCCAGCGGTTTGCCAGCATCAAAACGCGCGTGGTCATAAATCTTGCGTACCGCCTGAAAACAAACGTCATCATCAAATTCAAGCTGATTGGTAATCTCAGCAATGCCCGGCTGCAGCACGCTCGTCATATTATGATACCACCAATCAATGCGCTCCTGCTTCAAGCGCCAATCCGGTGTCCAGCCAAAATCCGCTGGATAAATGTCTGTGGTCAAACGCTCTTCTAAACCATGAAGCTGGTCCGGCCCGACAAAATGCATCTTGCCGGAAAGGCACGTTTTATATCCCTCTTTGCGAAGATAATGCGCCCATGTTGGAATAGCTGATGGGAACTCGGCGGCATTGTCATAAACACCAGTGCGCGACGGCAATAACCCGTTCATCACCGTGGCACGTGCGGGTGCGCACAATGGGCTGGTCGAATAGGCATTCTCAAAAACCACACCTTCCCGTGCCAACCGCGACAGGTTAGGCGTTTGCACCAAAGGGTGGCCGTGAAATGGCAAATAGCGGGCCGCCAACTGATCAGCCATCACAAACAGGATGTTGGGTTTTGATTGTCCAGCCACTATGTTGCTCCCATGAAAACAGCGCTACTGCTTCTGATCAGATTCTATCAGCTTACACTATCATCCTTGATGGGGCGTCGGTGCCGCTTTCTTCCGACATGTTCCGACTATGCGCGGCAAGCCATTGAGATTCATGGGACTTGGGAAGGTGGAAAACTGGCGACAAAGCGCATTTGCCGCTGCCACCCGTGGGGCGGCGAGGGTTTTGATCCGGTTCCCCCAAAACACTAATGGGGGGCATAGCCCTATGGCGACTGTGTCGCCAAAAACACTAATGGGGGGCAAAGCCCCCCACGATTTGTCGTTAAATTGTAATTTGAATTAGAACGCCCAGATGGCGCCAACTTTAACTTCGTGATCGTCAAAGTCTTCGATGTCAACGTTACAGCAGGCTTCAGTATAATTGGCACCGCCGAATTTGGTGTAGATGTATTCAAGGCGCACACGGAACTGATCAGTCAATGCGTGTTCAATACCACCGCCGAGCGACCAACCAGCGTGGCCCTTTTTGATATGATCTGGTGCAGCGGCACCGTTGATGCCATAGAGGTCGCCCTGCGCCCAAGCCCAACCGCCTGTGGCATAAAGCAACGTATCATCAATGGCGTAACCTGCGCGCAAGCGGCCAGTTACCAAATGATTCATGCGAAAAGCAAAGTCTGCACCCGGTGTATTGTTTTCAGCAACTTGGCCTGTCAGGCCCCAATCAAGTTCTCCACCAACAACGAAGCTATCAAACTGCTGCAGATAGCCGGCCATAACGCCGCCCTTGTAACCGCAGCCATCCATTTCCCAATAGCTCGGACCACCATTGTCTACCAATGATCCATCAATACAAGTCGCACCCGCCCAAGCACCAACATAAGCACCCGACCAGTCATAAGTCGCAGGGCGCAATTCTTCCACAGGTGGCGGTGGAGGAGGAACGAAATCAATATCAGCGGCCAAAGCCGACACGGCAGGAACGAAAGCCACAGAAACGAGAGCGAGGCGCAGGAAGAGCTTGTGCATTTTTTTACCCAGTACAGTTAACGAACAGTTGGGTTGAACATGAAGCGTTAAGGTTAATGTCCGGTAAAACGAGACGGCACGTTATAAAGTTTTTTTGGAGGCCCCTTGACCCTGCCCCTTAGGAAATGCAATTCGTGCCTTGTTTTGCAATGAATTGGCCTACCCGCGTGTGTGTGCGGGAGTGGGCAAAAGGAGCCTCAAATGATCAACGTCACATTCCCCGATGGCAACATCCGCCAGTATGAAACGGGAACCTCGGCAGCCCAAATCGCTGCGTCCATCTCAAAATCACTGGAGAAAAAAGCTGCTGCTGCCGTGGTTGATGGCGCACTCGCTGATTTATCAGATCCACTGACCCGCGATGTGAAATTGGAATTGATCACCCGCGATGATCCACGTGCGTTGGAACTCATCCGCCATGACGCCGCCCACGTGCTGGCAGAAGCCGTCCAAGAACTGTTCCCCGGCACGCAAGTCACCATTGGCCCGATTATTGAAAATGGCTTCTACTACGATTTCTACCGCGCCGAACCTTTCACAACAGCTGACTTTGCGCCCATCGAAAAAAAGATGCGCGAGATTATCGCCCGCGACAAACCTTTCACCAAGTCCACCAAGACGCGTGAAGAGGCCAAAGAATTCTTCCGCGCCAAGGGCGAGAACTTCAAAGTTGAGTTGGTGGACGCTATCCCCGGCAACGAGGACATCAAGTTCTATGACCAAGGCGGCTGGATTGATTTGTGTCGTGGGCCCCACTTCAATTCCACAGGAAAAATCGGCCAAGCCTTCAAGCTGATGAAAGTGGCCGGTGCCTATTGGCGCGGCGACGCCAAGAACCCCATGTTAACCCGCATCTACGGTACGGCATGGCACAACGGCTGAGGATTTGCAAGCCTATACCCACGCGCTTGAAGAAGCCGAAAAGCGCGACCACCGCAAATTGGGCCGTGAGATGGACCTGTTCCATTTTCAAGAAGAAGGCCCCGGCGTTGTCTTCTGGCATCCCAAAGGTTGGGCCATGTTCCAGCAGCTTGTCGCCTATATGCGTCGCCGCCTGAACCGCTTAGGCTATGACGAAGTCAACGCCCCTCAACTGCTCGACAAGTCCTTATGGGAAACAAGCGGCCACTGGGGCTGGTACAAGGAAGCCATGTTCGGTGCCACGCCAGCTGGTGAAGAAGCCGAAGACGGCGAACGTACCTATGCCATCAAGCCTATGAACTGCCCGGGCCACGTGCAAATTTTCAAGCATGGCCTCCGCAGCTACCGTGAACTGCCCATGCGCTTGGCTGAATTTGGCGCAGTGCATCGCTATGAACCATCGGGCGCACTTCATGGCCTGATGCGCGTGCGCGGTTTCACGCAAGACGACGCGCACATCTTCTGTACTGAAGCCCAAATGGCCGAAGAGTGTTTGAAGATCAACGATCTCATTCTCTCCACCTACAAAGACTTTGGCTTCGAACAAATCGTGGTGAAACTTTCAACGCGCCCTGAAAAGCGTGTGGGCTCCGACGAAGCATGGGATCGCGCTGAAGCCATCATGACGAAAGTGCTGGAGCAAATCGCAGCTGCATCCGATGGCAAAATTAAAACCGCCATCAACCCCGGCGAAGGCGCTTTTTACGGTCCCAAGTTTGAATACACACTTGCGCGACGCGATTGGCCGCGACTGGCAATGCGGCACAACGCAGGTGGACTTCAACCTGCCCGAACGTTTCGGCGCATTCTACATCGGTGAAGATGGTGCAAAGCATGTGCCGGTGATGATCCACCGCGCCATTTGCGGATCGATGGAACGCTTCCTCGGCATTCTCATTGAAAACTATGCCGGCCACTTCCCCTTGTGGATCGCACCCCAACAAATCGTCGTGGCCACCATCACATCCGAAGCGGACGCATACGCCCAAGAAGTTGGCCAAATGCTGAAAGACCAAGGCCACCGCGTCGAAGTTGATCTGCGTAATGAAAAAATCAACTACAAAGTCCGCGAACATTCAGTGAAGAAAGTTCCAGTGATCATGGTTGTAGGCAAACGCGAGATGGAAGAACGCGCGGTTAACATCCGAAGACTGGGTTCACAAAACCAAACGGCAATGAGTTTGGTTGAAGCAATGGCAGCGCTGAAAACTGAGGCAACGCCACCGGATTTGCGATAGAAAAATGGGGCAGGAACGCAAAGCGCCCTGCCCCAACCAATTAAATAAAAAGATCTCTACTGTGTAATGTGCCGTGGACTGCCCTCATAATAAAACCAAAATCATATTGTGGTTGGTAACCACCTGACCTCGATAAAAATTCTGCAGAAATGCATAGGCCTTGTGCCGTATCTACAATGACAACTCCTGAGCCGCCGGAAAGTTTATCAACACCAATTTGGAAATCTTTGACGATGTCATAACCTGGCAAAGCAAAGAAGCTTTCGCTACCTGCCCTGCGTTATGAATGTGCTGTTGCAAA
Source organism: uncultured Alphaproteobacteria bacterium (assembly GCA_963779145.1). GTDB lineage: Bacteria > Pseudomonadota > Alphaproteobacteria > Rhizobiales > Aestuariivirgaceae > Aestuariivirga. The sequence goes on along the minus strand of CAVZXJ010000037.1, from coordinate 60,681 downwards.
ATAAATGATGTCAGCTCCACCACCTCCCGAAAGAATGTCATCTCCTTCTCAGCCGTTGATGGCATCATTGCCATCGCCGCCATTCAAGCGTGTCACTAAATACGACCGCCAGTCAGCGTGTCGTTCCCTTCTCCACCGTCAAAATAGAATGACGCCGTTGGGATAAGTGCTGGTATGTCTATTCTGCAGTGTTAACTGGCTTGAACCTTGTCATCACCATTGCCTGCAAAGACAGCAACATTTTGAAAAGTTCCGGAACGGAAAGTGATTGTGTCATTTCCATCAAGCAGATTGTAATACAAGATCGGTGAAGTCGTCGGGCCATAGCTTGCCGTAATCGTGTCAGCAGCTGCGGTCCCCGTTACGACTTCTGATGCAGCCGCCGTCATCTGCCAACCCGCAACATTAGAGATTTTGTTCCAAGTTGATGTCGTTGCATTCCAAGCATAGGTGCCATCGTGGGCGGCTATGCGTTCAACGCCCGTCAGCGTATCAGAGCCGGAAGAAGCCGAAGCCACCGCAAAACCAGCAGACGTTTTTGTGACAAGGAGGCTCGCGAAATTGCCGGAATAAGATGCAGTATCCGTTCCAGCACCACCAATTAGACTATCATTGTCATTTCCGCCGGAAAGAATGTCATTGCCGACGCCCCCATTCAAAGTGTCAATCCCGTCGCCACCTAACAAAACATCGTTGCCGGACTCGCCATTTTGAAAGTCGTTACCCAATCCGCCTTCGAGCCGATCATTGCCACTTCCGCCCCACAATTTGTCGTTTCCGGCTTCGCCTTTCAGCGTGTCATTTCCGCTGCCACCATAGACCTTGTCATTGCCAGCACCCGCCAGCAACACGTCATCAACATAGGCATTGTTAACGCGAATGCGGGCATCAATGGTGTCGTCGCCTGCAAACATCAATGCAGTTGTGCTCGCAGCACCCGAATATGAGGTGATGAAGGATTGTACTTGTGCAAAACTTAAATTGAGACCCGAGATTTCATCGATCGGGAAACCTGTTGTGTCAAAATGCGAAATCTTGGTGACCGTGCCTGCAGTCAGCGAGCCAGTAACCGAGTCGAACACAAATCCACTGCCGATAAAATAAGTAACAGTTCCGTCTGGATTCTGAACGCCGAATTCGTTCGGCTCGACATAGAACATGCGCGTGGTGAAAGATCCAACAACGTTTGACGCAAAAATGCTGGGCCCAACGCCAAAAAGTGTATGCAATGCCATATTTAAATTCCCCTTGTTTCAAACTGGTACGAAAACTCAGTCGAAACTCAGAGTTGCAAGTGGCGCACCAACTTAAAGAGAATTTACGCCATTGAAGAACGGCAAGTTCACAGTGCCCAAAGTGCCGCTGGTTAAAGCCCAATAAACAAATGCATAAACAACCGTCGCAACAACCGTTGTTACCAACGCCTTCCAAGCCAATCCATGGGAAACTGGGGCACCTGCATCGTTGCCCTCTTCCACCGTTTCACCTGTCTCGGCAGAATTTTTCACACCAAAAGGTAAAACAACAAACAATGATACCCACCAGATGATGAAGTAGATTGCTATGGCGCTGGTCCATTTCATGATTGTTCAAGCTCCACCAACACGCCGTTAAAATCTTTGGGGTGTAAAAACAAAACAGGCTTTCCATGGGCTCCGATTTTTGGAGTGCCATCCCCCAACACGCGCGCACCTTTGGCTAACAACTGCTCTCGCGCTGAAATAATATCTTCAACCTCATAGCAAACATGATGAATGCCACCCGCAGGGTTCTTGTTCAAAAAACCTAGCAATAGGAGATTCGGCTCCCAAGGCCTCTAGCAATTCCACTTTCGTATTCGGCAATTCCACAAATACTACTGTCACGCCATGCTCGAGTAACTCCTGCGGCGCAGACACTTTTGCACCCAGTGTTTCGGAATAGAGCGCTGTCGCTGCTTTCAAGTCCGGCACGGCGATAGCGATGTGGTTGAGACGTCCAATCATGATCCTGTGGTGCACTGCCTGCCGTCATTGATCAAGTGCAACTTTGGCACTGCGTCAAACCACAGCAGCTTTGGCCAGTGCTTGCTCCAGCATCAGCCGCGCTTGTGGAATGCCCACATTGCGTGGGCCGAACACATGTCGCTCCAGAAAATAGCCCGTAAGTTTGAAACCCGCCTGCACATCCTCAACCGTCGCTGCTGGCCCACCCTTCAAAAAATCCGGCAATCCAAACAGGCGGTCATGATATTGCAACCCTGCCCCACGGCTTACAGCTTTGCCAGATTTGGGTGACACATAAATCAAGTCCTCCGTGAAACCGGTTGAGGCACACTTCGACAAATCCAACCCAAAGCCCAATTCATCCAACAATCCCATTTCCCAACGCACCATCAAAGCAGGCCAAAGTTCATCATGGTCGATGGCCTCCAACACAATGCGCATGGCATGATAGAGCTTCGGGTGCGGCTCTCGTTCAGGCAACACTTGAGCAAGTGCTGTGAGCGAACCAAGGCCCGTCAAGCGCAATGCATTCTCAATAATAAATCCAGCCCGCAATGACACAGGCTCAAGTGTAAAATTTCCGAGGTGCTCTTCAAGCCGCGCCCGCCAAACAATCGAAACCAAATTGCCAGCCTGTAACACCGGACGCATATGCCGTGAGCGACCACCCCGCACGAGGCCCAAACAACGGCCATGTTCCAACGTAAAAATTTCAGCAATCGCCGACGTTTCACCATGGCTGCGGACCGCAAGCACAATGCCTTCGTCGCGCCATTCCATCGGGCGCTAGAGCCCCATCATGCGCAGCCGCTCAGGGTCATGCGACCAGTTTTCACGCACTTTGACGAACAGAAACAAATGCACTTTCCGCTCCAGCGCATCTTCCATGTCCTTGCGTGCCAATTGCCCCAAGGTTTTAATGGTCTGCCCACCCTTGCCCAACACAATGGCCTTTTGGCTGTCACGCTCAACAAAAATGGTCTGCGTAATTTTCACCGATCCATCGCGCTTTTCTTCCCACGCTTCAGTTTCTACCGTTGAGGCGTAGGGCAATTCGTCATGCAAACGTTCATAGATTTTTTCGCGCGTAATTTCGGCAGCGATAAAACGCAAGTTCACGTCAGCCGCTTGGTCGCCGGGGTAATGCCATGGCCCTGCTGGCATCATTGAAACAATTTTCGTCCGCAGCGCATCAACGCCTGAACCTGTCAAAGCGCTGACCATGAAGGTGTGTGTGAATGAAAACGTTTCGTTGATCTTTTGCGACAATGGCAAAAGTTGTTCAGCGGGTAACAAGTCAACCTTGTTCAACACCAACATCGCTTTCGATTTGTTGGCCTTCAACTGTTCAATAATTTTCTCAGCCTGCTCATCCAGCCCGCGCCGCGCATCAATCAGCAACAACACGCTATCAGCTTCCGACGCACCTGCCCAAGCACTCTGCACCATGGCTTCATCGAGTTTCCGCTTCGGCGCAAAAATGCCGGGTGTGTCCACGAGCACAGCCTGCACGCCCCCCTCAACCAAGATCGCACGAATGCGTGCCCGCGTGGTTTGCACCTTGTGCGAAACGATTGAAATTTTCGATCCCACCAACTGATTAACCAGCGTGGATTTACCCGCATTCGGCGCGCCAATGATGGCCGCAAAGCCGAAATGGGTTTGTTCTTGTTCTGTCATGTCCTCAATCCGCTGGCGTCAATAAACTGCTGTGCGGCAGCCATTTCGGCAATTTGTTTGGAGCGTCCTTTGCCCTCGGCTTGCCCATATTTGCCAACGGTCAAGCGCACTGTAAATTCAGGTTGGTGTTCCGGCCCTGAACGCGCAGTCACCTCATATACGGGCAAAGCCACGCCCCGCGCCAGCACCCATTCTTGCACAAAAGTTTTAGCGTCCTTGCGGGCAGTCTCTGGCTTTTTCAAATGGTCAGCCCAATGCCGCAAAACAAAGTCGCGTGCCGCATCCATACCGCCATCCATAAAAATGGCCCCAATGATCGCTTCCATCACGTCGCCAAGGATGGAACGCGTTCGATTCACGCCCAACTTCTTTTCAGCAACTCCAACGCGAACGATTTCAGCCAAACCCAATTTTTCCGCAACATCGGCGCACATTTCGCCACGCACCAATGTGCTGTGCCGCGCCGCCAATTTGCCTTCGCGCTCCCCGCCATGTTGCAGGTAAAGCGCTTCAGCAATCACAAGCCCTAAAACCCGATCACCTAAAAATTCCAGCCGCTCATAATTGTCGGAAGCCTTGGGCAAACTGCCATGGGTCAGGGCTTGTTCATAAAGTTTGGCGTTCTTGAAGGCATAGCCCAAACCGTCAGAAAGGCCGACGCCTTCTGTTGTTTTACGCTTCACCATCACAATGTTCAAAGGAAGTTGAAGAACCGCGTCCAGCGGATCTTAAACGGCCATTCCCAGATTTTCTTAATCGTTGCATCGCCCGAAACCGAGAAAAACAACATATCAGCCCGGCCCACAAAATTTTCCAAGGGCACATAGCCAACCGAAAGACGTGAATCCGATGAGTTATCGCGATTGTCGCCCATCATAAAATAGTGGCCTTCCGGCACTTTGAAAACGTCGCTGTTGTCGGGGAAACCAGAATCCACATAGTCAAGCACGCGGTAGCTCACACCATTTGGCAGCGTTTCTGTGAATTGCGGAACCAATGCCGTTTGAAACTGTTCACCCGCTTCAAATACCGGGTCAACATAGTCTTCGATTCTTTCTTTTTTCACAGCAACGTCATTGATGTAGAGCACCCCCTCTTTCATCTGAATGCTGTCGCCCGGCAGGCCAATCACCCGCTTGATGTAGTCGATGTCTTTATTTGCAGGTAATTTGAACACGGCCACATCGCCACGCTCCGGCAATTCGCCCAAAACCTTGCGGCCCGGAAAATCCACAAAATCACAGCATGCAATCCAAGGCTTGTCGCCCCAACCAAACGAAAAGTTAAAGCTGTACTTCCCATATCCATAGGAAAGTTTTGAAACAAAAAGATAATCCCCAACCATCAGAGTTGGATACATCGATGATGATGGAATGTTGAACGGTTGGAAAAAGAAGGTGCGCACAAAAAACGCAATCGCCAGCGCCTGAACGATGACCTTTGCAGTTTCCCACAAACCCTCATCCGGCTTCTTGCCTTCAGCACGCGCTGCAGCCATGGCGTGATTTTGTTTAATCATAGCGTCTCCGAAATGCAGGACATCAGAACCACCGCCTGCAAAAACAGTTATATAGCGTTTACGAATATAGCCTTGCAATGAAGCTGCATGGGGGCATTGCGCCTGTTGCAATTATACAACAGTTACACAGCTTCGATAATCACAATTGCTTGTGCATATGGGTATTCATCCGTCATGGTCAAATGCACCACGGCTTCTTTGCCGTTCGGCACCATGCGGGCCAATTGCGCGGCAGCGCCATTGGTCAGTTTCATCGTTGGCTTGCCCGAAGGCAGGTTGACCACGCCCATATCGCGCCAGAACACGCCGTTGCTCAAGCCTGTGCCCAAAGCCTTGGAACAAGCTTCCTTGGCGGCAAAGCGCTTGGCATAGCTGGGAATGCGTTGGGCGCGACGTTCTGACTTCTGTTTTTCGACGTCCGTGTAAATGCGATCAATGAAACGTTGGCCGTGTTTTTCAATCGTCTTCTCAATGCGGCGAATGTCGATGATGTCATTGCCGATACCAAGGATCATTTTTTCAATCCACGGCTGCCGGGTTTATAGGCAGGAATGGCTGCGAGTTCAGGCGGCAGCTTGTCAGCGGCATAAGTCGGAACATCGAGTTCAGTTAGCGCAAATAACGGCACCCCCACATCGGCCTTGCCACCGGAACGATTGATCAGGCAGGCGGCAGCAACAGTCACCCCACCATGTTCCGCAATGCCTTCAATGCATTCACGTGACGACAAACCGGTGGTCACAATATCTTCGACCATCAAAACCCGAGCGCCTTTCGCAATGTCGAAACCACGGCGCAGTTCTAACTTGCCTTCTACCCGCTCAAAGAAAATTGATGGCACGTTCAATTGACGCGCCATTTCATAGCCAACCACAACGCCACCCATGGCTGGTGAAACCACCAAATCAATCGGCCCAACACCACCTGCTTTCACCTGTTCAGCAAGGGCATGGCAAAGCCGCGCCGCACGGGCCGGGTCCATCAACACACGGGCGCATTGCAAATAACGCGATGAATGCAAACCCGATGATAGAATGAAATGCCCTTCCAGCAACGCACCAGCAGCGCGGAATTCATTGAGCACATCGTCTTGTTTCATCGCTTTACCCTGTCATGCGCGAAACCTGGTTCACGCTCGGTTTGTTTTTGATCTCTGTCATGATCTCGTTGAGATGTCGCACATCAAACACTTCCAGCAAAATTTCAAGTTCAAAGAAATCGCGAATACCTTCTTTGGCTTGTAAATTTAATCCATCAATGTTGCCGCCTTTGTCACCGATGGCTTGCGTCACGTGGGCCAAGGCCCCAACTTCATTTTGAAGGATCAATTTGATGCGGGCGGGAAAACGTTGCCCCTCCTCTGCATTGCCCCAAGCAAGGTCAAGCCAACGCTCAGGCTGGGCATCAAACTTCTCGAGGGCATCCGCAAAGATCGGATAAATCATAATGCCCTCGCCCGGCGTTACGATGCCAACAATGCGCTCCCCTGGCACCGCCCCAGTGCGGTTGTGAATTTTGAGAACACTCCCCGCCCCTGCACCACGCACAGGAATTGAGAGCTCACCCGATTTCTTACTGCTAACCTTGCGGCGTGCCAACTTGATGTCATCTTCATCAACCGCAACGCCCATGGCTTTCAACACATCAACGGCAGAAAGCTCACCCTTGCCAACCGCAGACAAAGCATCATCGCCATTTTTATGGCCAAGCCGAGGTGCCGCCTTTGCCATGAGCTTATCGGTGTATTCAACCTTGTGGCGCTCAAGCAGCTTGGCCACCATATCTTGGCCAAGACCTGCAAATTGCTTGCGCTGTGCGGCTCGCGTTGCACGGCGAATGGCGGCCTTAGCTTTACCAGTAATAACGATGGCTTCCCAAGCGGGCGGCGGCACCTGCGCCTCGGACCGGATAATGTTGACCTCATCACCATTCTTGAGTTCCGTCACCAAAGTGGCGTGACGACCATTAACTTTACAGCCAACGCAGCTGTCACCCACTGACGTGTGCACAGCATAAGCAAAATCAATCGGCGTCGCCCCACGCGGCAAAGCAATCAATTGGCCCTTCGGCGTAAAACAGAAAACCTGATCATGAAACAGTTCAAGCCGCGTATGTTCCAAAAATTCTTTTGGGCTATCGCCTTCCTGCAAAACTTCCATCAAATGCCGCAGCCAACGATAAGCATTTGAGTCCCCAACGTCCTCGGTGTTGCCAAGCTCGGCAGTTTTGACGTCTGGCGATTCTTTGTACAGCGAATGTGCGGCCACACCGCGTTCGGCAATCTCGTGCATGATTCGCGTACGGATCTGCATTTCCACACGCATATGATGCGGCCCGATGATTGTGGTGTGCAGTGAGCGATAATCGTTTTGCTTAGGGTTCGAAATATAATCTTTGAATCGCCCCGGCACAGCGCGCCACGTCCGATGCACAAGGCCGATGGCGCGATAGCACTCATCCAATGTCGAAACTAAAACGCGAAAACCGAAAATATCCGACAGTTGATCGAGCGATAGATGTTTCCGCTCCATCTTCCGCCAAATGGAATAAGGCCTTTTCTCGCGGCCCGAAACTTCCGCCGCAAACCCATGGCTTTGAAAAAGCTTGCGCAACGTTTCTTCAATTTCAGCCAGCACATTGCCGCTCTCTTCATGCAAGCGGTCCAACCGGTCTTGAATGATGGTATTGGCTTCAGGGTTCAAAATCCGAAAGGCAATATCTTCCATCTCATCACGAACCAACTGCATGCCCATGCGCCCCGCAAGCGGCGCATATATGTCCATGGTTTCTTCGGCGATTCGCACCCGCTTTTCAGGCTTCACATGGTGCAGCGTGCGCATGTTGTGCAGGCGGTCAGCCAGTTTCACCAATAACACGCGCACATCACGTGACATGGCGAGCAGCAGCTTGCGCAAGTTCTCGGCCTGTGTGGCTTCCTTGGTTACGCGGTCCAATTGTTTGATCTTGGTCAAGCCATCAACCAACACCGCAATTTCTTCGCCGAATTTGTCGTGAATTTCCTGGTGGGTTGCTTCTGTGTCTTCGACAGTATCATGCAGCAGAGCTGCGGCTATCGTCGCGTCGTCTAATTTCATGTCAGCCAGAATCGCTGCAACTTCGACAGGGTGATTAAAGTATGCTTCGCCCGACGCCCGCTTCTGGTTGCCGTGGGCCTTCATGGCATAGACATAGGCGCGATTGAGCAGGTCCTCATTCGCTTCCGGGTCATAGCTGAGCACCCGCTCAACCAATTCATATTGACGCATCATATTGACAGAATAGACAAAAAAAAGCCGGGGACCAGCCCCGGCTTAAAATTATCATTGATTTGAAGATCAATAACCGTTGCGCTGGCTGCCTGGGCTTTCAGCGGGTGGCATGCCTTCAAGGCCGCGCAGCAATTCTTCTTCGGTCATTTGCTCGAAGTTTTCTTCAACGGAATCAACATTGCTCATATCGCCAGATTGGGCGATCAATGGCATTTCAGTCTGCTCAGGCTCATCCACTTCAACATGCTTTTGCATGGCGTGAATAAACTCTTCGCGCAAATCATCTTTGTTGATGGTTTCAGCTGCGATTTCGCGCAAAGACACAACAGGGTCTTTATCGCGATCACGGTCCACCGTCAGTGGCGCACCTTGCGACACCAAGCGGGCCCGATGGGCGGCAAGCAAAACCAACTCAAAACGGTTGGGCAACTTGTCAATGCAGTCTTCGATGGTGACACGCGCCATGAAGTGAATACTCCTGCGAAAAGGGTGGGATTGATCGGGCTTCTAGCTATAATCCCCAGAGAACGCAAGTAAAGGTTACCGCAATGCAAAACGACCGTCCGAACCGAATTCCTTGGCCGCCGATCATCTATTTGTCGGCAGTTATATTGGGGCTGATTGTGGACGTGAACTACCCATTGCCGTGGGTGGAAGGGCCGATAGCGTTTACATTGCAAATTCTGGGCGCGGGGTTGGCCATTGGTGCATTGATTATGGATGTGGTCACGGTCAAAACCTTCCACGCCCACCAAACAACGATTTTGCCACACAAAGGTGCCAGCAATCTCATCACGTCCGGCCCCTTCGCGTGGTCACGTAATCCAATTTATCTGGGCAATACATTGCTGGTGTTGGGGGCTGGGCTCTATTTTGGAAAATGGTGGCTGGTTATCCTCGCTCCCCTCGCCGCCTTCGTCACACAAAAACTAGCGATTGAACGTGAAGAAAAACATTTGGCACAGAAATTCGGCACTGAATGGACCAGTTACGCTGCGAAAGTCCGCCGATGGATTTAGGCCCCCAAATGGGGGTTAGTTTTGAAACATCTGAGGATCATCACTTGAAGCACAATTCCTGAAAATCAGGAATGGTGCGGCCGAAAGGACTCGAACCTTCACGAGTTTCCCCGTTACCACCTCAAGGTAGTGCGTCTACCAATTCCGCCACGGCCGCATAACATCTTGTGTCAAGCGGGGCTGGCATTAACAGGCGAATCCCTTAAGCGCAACCCCTTCCCACGCATCCGTTCATAGTTAACAAATTCACTCGCAATTACATAGATTTGCACAACCAAAACGAACGTGGCTGAAATATGTCTTTGCTAGTCTGGCTCCATAAGAAAAACAAATGGGGCCGTCAAAATGAACATCAAGAAAGCAGTGGGAGCAGCGTTACTCGCGACCGCAATTCACACAACTGCTGCCTTGGCGACAGGTTCAGCAGCTCTGCAACAAAATTCCGATATGGGCCTCTTCGCCGTCGAATATGGTGAAACGCTGCCGCCCGTCGGTTATGTCAATTTCTGCGCCAGCAACAAAGCGGAATGCAACGGCTACAATGTTGGCGAGAAGCTTTCGTCGCCCCGTTTGTCCATGTCACCCGACCGCTGGAACATGCTCTACCAAGTCAACACCTATGCCAACAGCAAGATTAAGCCTGTGAGCGATCAGGAGCTTTATGGTGAAGCTGAACGTTGGACCTATCCAACAACTGCGGGCGACTGTGAAGATTATGTTTTGATGAAAAAGCGCGCGCTCGAAAAACTGGGCGTGCCGGCAAAAAATTTGCAGATCACCGTTGTGTTGGATGAACGCAATGAAGGTCATGCCGTACTCACCGTTTCGACCGAAGAAGGTGAATACATCCTCGACAATCGCCGCAACGACATTCTGTTGTGGAACGACACAAACTACACATTCCTCAAGCGCCAATCAGCTGACAACCCGAAGCATTGGGTAGCCCTGCTGAAAAAGCCTGATGTCGCCCAGTCGGTGGCCTCCGCGCAGAAACCTTGAGGTAACAGTTAGGCCCGGCCGGCGTCCCCCCATCCCCCAAACCGCCGGGCTTCTAGGAGCAGGCAGCGTCCCACCCGCTGTCTGCTCCATTTTTTTATCTAAATCATTGAAATCTATATTAGGAAAATAAAGCTTGACACCGCGCGGTGTTTGGAGTAGTTTTGGGCATACTCCAGAAATGGGTCAAACATTTCACCTCCCAACAATAGTTTTGAGCACATCAGGAAAACGACGTTGGCTGCGTTAGAATAGGTTTGCCCTTCCAGGCTGTATTTACAATTCACATTGGCAGTGATATATATCAAGGTATATATCAAATGAGGTGCGTCATGACCCACATCGCTAAAGTGTTTACCAATGGGCGTAGTCAAGCCGTCAGACTGCCAGCTGCATTTCGCTTTGAAACTAAGGAGGTCTTTATTCGTCAAGATAAAGAAACCGGCGATCTAATTTTATCACGCCGCCCAACCACTTGGGATGGCTTCTTTGAGGCTCTAAAAGGATCTCACATTCCTGCAGATTTTTTGGGCGTGAAAGATCGGAAGCAATCCAAACAAGATCGCGACCCCTTCGAGGGCCATAGTGAATGATCCGATATATGTTGGATACAAACATTGTGAGCTGTTTGTTAAGAGAACAACCAGCAGTCACAAAACGTGTCGTTGCAAAACAAATGTCCGATTTATGTATTTCCGTCATCACTGAAGCTGAATTGTTATTCGGACTTGCAAAGCGGCCGGAAGCCAAAAAATTGCACCTCGCAGTATCTGAGTTGTTAAAACGCGTCGAGGTTTTGCCTTGGGACAGCGAAGCGGCTGAGTGTTACGGCAACGTGCGGGCGACTTTGGAAAGAAGTGGTACAACAATAGCGCCGTTAGACTTGTTAATTGGATGTCATGCGCAAAGTCTCAAACTTGTGCTTGTGACCAATGATCAAGTATTTGCATTTATGCCGGAATTGGAAATTGAAGACTGGTCAGCTTGAACAAGAGAAAATCTATTTTTTCAAAATTTTAAGTGCTTTCGCCCTCGAAACGATCAAAGCAAAACAGTCAATCCCGCAATAAACCGTTTCCAATTGCGTTGATAACCTTCGGCAGATTTCGTTAGGTTTGCTGCAGCAACATCGTCCAACACGCGAATAATTTTTCCCGGTTGCCCCACGACCAATGAGTTGTCGGGAATAATCTTACCTTCGGGAATAAGCGCACCTGCACCAATCAAACAATTCTTTCCAATCTTCGCGTGGTTCAAAACGATTGCGCCCATGCCTATGAGTGAATTATCGCCAATGTCGCATCCGTGCAAAATGGCTTTGTGGCCAATGGTGCAGTTTGTGCCAATTGTCAGTGGTGCACCCATATCCGTGTGAAGCACGCAGCCATCTTGCACATTGGAACCCTGCCCCACGGTGATCCACTCATTATCACCGCGCAACACAGCACCGAACCACACACTGGCATCAGGAAGCAATCGAACCTTGCCCATGACATCGGCAGAAGGTGCGATCCAGTATTGGCCTTCGATGGGAAGGTCAGGACTGAAATCGTTGAGACTATATACTGTCACTTTACCCCCAATTCCGTCATTCCAGACGGGCACGTAGCGCTAGCGCAGAGTCCGATCTGGAATCCAGCTACTTCTTTAGCTTCAGAAAGCGGGATTCCAAATCGCTCATTCCGCTACGCTACACTTCGCGTTTGGAATGACGGACTCAAAATTTACGGAAATCCGAACACCTGCGTGAGAATAAACACGCCCTGCAGAAAACTCCAAGCGAGGCCCGCAATTAAAATCGGTAGCCCAAAAAATGGCTGCACAATCAGCCACCAAAAACCATCACTTAAAATTTTGGCCGGTGCTGCAAAAACAGCAGCCAACACACGCAATGGAGTCAATAAATCTGGGTTTGGGTCAAGCAAATCGCCCAAGCGCGGCTCTTCTCCTGTTGCCAGTTCCCACGCACTGCCAACAACACCAGAAGACACAATCCCCATCAGAATGGCCAACAAATAAGCCAAATGCTGATAATCCATAACGCGTACCCCACTCCCAAACCACCGCTTTGTCTCGTTTTGAGACAGAGCGTTTACACTTGGTTTAGAAATGCAAGTTTCGGGCTGGATTGCAAGGGGGTGGGTATGAACTAAGCATTCCCTCATCCGCCCTTCGGGCACCTTCTCCCACACAAAATGCGGGAGAAGGCTAACTCAACTTGCCTTCTCCCGTACTTTTAACGGGAGAAGGTGGCCGACAGGCCGGATGAGGGAATTTTCGCTCCTACTCCAAATCGATATCTAAAATCGCCATGGAGAAATTATAGCTGAGTTCGCCGTCTTCCTCGTCGCGGAACACCACGCCTAAGAAATCTTCGCCAATATAGACTTCGCCTGAATCCTTCTTCTGCGGGCGCGCTTTTACGGCCAGCGTCGGATTGTTGAAGGTTTTGCGGAAATAGGCTGTGAGTTTGGCAAGTTCATCTGGCTTCACGTGAAGGCACTCCTTAAAGTCCAACCCGATCTAGCTTTAATCCAATGAGCCCGCAACCGTCTCGACTTGATGATCCATGGAACGTGCAGGTTCTGCACAGCCTGCATAACCAACGATTTTAGCAGGCACGCCAGCCACCGTGCGATTTGCAGGAACATCATGCAAAACAACCGAGCATGCAGCCACGCGCGAGCAATGGCCAATTTCAATGTTGCCCAGAATTTTGGCCCCTGCACCAATGAGCACGCCATGTCGAATTTTCGGGTGACGATCGCCTGTTTCTTTACCGGTGCCACCCAGTGTCACGCCCTGCATCAAAGACACGTTGTCTTCAATCACAGTGGTTTCACCGATGACAATGTCATGGCCGTGATCAATCATCACACCACGCCCAATTTGCGCGGCGGGGTGAATATCCAACGACGAAATCATTGAAGTTCGGCTTTGCAAATAATAGGCAAAATCCTTGCGGCCATTCACCCAAAGGCGATGCGCCATGCGGTGAGTTTGCAGGGCTTGGTAACCTTTGAAATAAAGCAATGGATCAATATAGCGGTGGCAAGCCGGGTCACGATCAAAGGTGGCCACCATATCAGCGCGCGCCGCGTGGCCAATGTCTGGTTCTGCCTCAAGCGCATCCTGAAATGCCTTTACCACCGTATCGGCCCCCAAATCTGCATTGCCCAAGCGTTGGGCCAAGCGGTGGATGAGTGCCGTTTCAAACGTGTCATGGGCGAGAATAGATGAAAAAATGAACGAGCCCATAGCAGGCTCAGCCCGCGTAATAGCTTCGGCTTCATGGCGAATCCGATCCCAAACGGCATCAATCTTTTCAACAGCTTTGATCTGGCCTTGCATCGTCGTTACTCCAAACAGGGCACCATTATAACATGGTTTTCGCAATATGGGGAGATGGCACAACAATGTCACCACTTGCTGGTCAATTGACTAAAACAATACGCCGTATGCAAATCCTACAAAAGATGATAAATCAGGGTTATGATTAAGAAGTACGATGTTTATGCTATTTGGGATGATGAAGCGAAAGTTTTTACCTCGCAATCAAACATACCTGGCCTTGTGGTCGAAGCTGACTCTTTTGAAGAATTCGTTGAACTGGTGGAAGCCTTAGCCCCAGTCGTAGTGACAGCTAATCTACCTGACGCAAAACGCCCATTTAAGCTTAACATTCAGTCCCAACGTGTCCTCGAAGTTGCTTAATATTGGCAAAAGACTTCTATATCGAGATTACGAAAATTCTTAAATCGGCAGGGTGGGTCTGCGTTCCTGGCGGCAAGGGAAGCCATGAGAAGTGGCAAAAGTCAGGTACGAGTCAAGTCGTCACGGTTCCTCGATCAAAAAGTAGACACACCGCAAACGAAGTCCTGAAACAAGCTGGACTTCCGAAGGCTTTTTGATCTCATACTTTCAAAAACGCCAACACAGCTTTTTTATACCCCACATCACCCACAGCATTCATATGATTGCGATTGGGGAGTGTGACGCCCTGGCTGCCGGGGATCAAATCCACCAGCGGCTGCACCGCGCCAGAAACAGTATCCATATCACCTGCCACCACCAAAACCGGGCACGTTATTTGGGCCAAGGCTTCAGCTTTAATTTTAACCCGCGACGAGCGGATGCAAGCTGCCAGCGCCTTCAAATCGCTTTTGGTGTTCTCTGCAAAAATGCGGAATGAACGCGCGCCCAAATCAGCCACATCTCGAACGTCATTGGCCAACAAGCCATCGGAAATCGCCTCGCCACCGGGCACGCCCAAAACCATGCGCTCAGCCAAACCCGCAAATACAACGCGCGAAACTTTTTCAGGGTGTTGCATGGTGAGGAATGCTGAAATACGTGCACCCATGGAATAGCCCATAACCGCCGCTTGAACGATGCCCAAATGGTCCAATAATCGAGCCGCGTCTTCAGCCATTATGAGTGCCGAATAGAGTGCCGGATCATAAAGCTTCTCACTCTCACCATGGCCACGGTTATCAATGCAAATCACGCGGTAACCTGCCTCAAGCAATGTCTTGGTCCACCCCGTCGCCTGCCAATTCACCCGTGCGTTTGACGCAAAGCCATGAATGAGCAGAATGGGTGCGCCCTGCCCTTCGTCCGAGAACGCGATTTCCACACCAGCTGAATTGAATTTTTGCATGATCAATGGGATATGCTATTGCAAATCTATAAACGCAAGCACTCAAGGATTCCCTCGACATGGCCCACGGCACAACGCCCCACTTTCAAAATTCCATGGGCAAAACCACAATTGAAGTGGGTGCCCGCGAATTCAAGTGCATTGGCGCAAAGCCACCTTATGACCACCCCCATGTGTTTCTCGACATGGGAACGGCCAATGAAATTATCTGCCCCTATTGTTCGACGCTCTATAAGTACTCGGCAAAACTCGAAACCGGCCACGCCAACCCTGCTGAAGCCGAATGGCACGACGCGGCATAAGTTCCAATACACTTTCAATACTTGAGGCCCGTCGCATTGCACTGCATGCGCAAGGTTTTCAGGGCCAATCGCGCGACACAAAACCAACGTGGTCAAAAATTGCCCGCACGGTCGATGCGCTAAACCTGCTGCAAATCGACAGCGTCAATGTGTTGGTGCGCTCACACTATTTGCCGCTCTATGCCCGCCTCGGCGACTATGATCGCGCGGCATTGGACAAGCGCAGTTTCGACAACAAGCATCGCCAATTCTTCGAGTGCTGGGCCCATGAAGCGAGCCTTGTGCCGTTGGATTTACACCCGCTCATGCGTTGGCGCTTTGAACGCGCTAAACGTGGCGACGGCATCTATCGGCAAATGGACGACTTCGGCAAAAACAATATGCCGTTCTTAAAATCGACATTGGATTTCATCACCAAATCTGGCCCAACACGCACATCTGAAATACCGGATGGTGGCAAAGCCAATGGCAGTTGGTGGGGCTGGAGCAAGGGCAAACTCGCAATGGAAACATTGTTCGATCAGGGGCTTGTCACAACAGCGACACGGCAAGGATTCGAGCGCATCTACGACATTCCCGAACGTGTGATTCCCTCAAATATTCTAGGCAAAGCAACACCGAGCGAGCCCGATACATTTCGAACCCTCATCGAAAAAGCATCAATCGCACTCGGCATCGCCACGGCCATTGATCTCAGAGACTACTTCCGCCTGCCCGTCGCCGAAGCGGCCAAAGCTATCGCCGAGAATGTGGAGTCCGGAATCCTCAAGCCTGTAGCGGTCGAAGGCTGGAAACAACCTGCCTTTATCCACAAAGATTCAAAACTCCCAAAGTCGGCAGGTGCAACAGCTCTATTGTCACCGTTTGACCCCTTGGTGTGGAACCGCCCAAGGGCAGAAAGATTGTTCAACTTCCACTATAGAATTGAACTCTATACCCCTGAAGAAAAACGGAAATTTGGCTATTATGTATTGCCACTGTTACACGGTGAAAACCTCGTCGGGCGGTTCTGTTTGAAAGCCGATCGTGCCACCTCGACACTGAATGTAAATACATCGCACTTTGAGCACGGAGTGGATGCTCCCGCAATCGCCCCTCAAGCGGTTGCAGAATTAAACAAAATGGCCACTTGGCTTGGTCTTGAAAACTTAAAAATCATGCGCAAGGGCAATCTCGCGCCGCATTTGCGACGGTAACAGTCCGTCTCCGCGACGCTTCGCCGGACAATTTTTCGCCTTCGGCAAAAATTGGTGCGGGCGGCGGGACTCGAACCCGCACTTCCTTGCGAAAAACGGATTTTAAGTCCGTTGCGGCTACCATTACGCCACGCCCGCCTGATTTGCTTTCACAGCCTCTTAGAGGCTAGAGCAGCCGACGGTCAACTGACCGTCGATAAGCTGCTCTACATCTTTGAATCTGGCGCATCTTTCACGTCGCAAATGATTCCATTTGCTCGTTCGATGCGCTAGAGCCTTTGCTTGACAAGACATGTTACAAGCGCTGATTTGCAGCGAAGGGCGCTAAAGCGGATTAACGATGGAATATTTCAACTCACCGGTCCAAATGTTCGGACACATCGCGTATATGTTGCTGGCGTTGTCCTATGTGCTCACCAACATGTATTGGCTGCGCGTCACCGCCGTCATCAGCATGGTGCTGGAAATCGTGTATTTCATGTATTCCGGCGGCGACCTGATGACAGGCATCGTCTGGACCGTGGTTTTCATTTGCATCAACGCCTATCAACTGTTCTGGCTCACGCGTGAAAAACTCAGCTTGCGCCTGCCCGAGAAAGAAGGCCCCCTGCTGCGTGAGGCACTTGCGGGATTGGACGACGCACAAATTTCTCAATTGTTGAAGGCGGCGGAATGGAAAGATTTCCAACCCGGCGATATGCTGACACGGCAGGATGCGCCCGTTGATGCGCTATATTTCCTCTGTTCTGGCCGCGCCAATGTTGAAGTGAACCGCTCGCTCGTCACCTTTCTTGAAAAAGGTTCCTTCGTTGGTGAAATCGCTTACCTCACGGGAAACCCCGCAACCGCAACCGTGGTTATTGAAGAGGCTGCGCGCGTGTTGAAATTCTCAAAAATGCGCATGGCCAAGGTCACGGCTGCCGACCCGCAAATCAACGGCATCATCTACCAATTGCTGGGGCGCGATCTGGCCATGAAAATGCGCCGCGCCAACACGCGCCGCGTATTGCAGGAAGAAGAAGACGCCGTCAGGGTTTAAGCGCCAGCCACACCAAGCCGACATAGGTCATGTGATGTAAGGCTTGGTCGGTGGTGAGTGCCCACCAAAAGGGGCCATCAGCCGTTTTCCACCGTTTCAGCTTCACAACGTTCTCTTTCACAAAATCGATGTGATAGTGAAGCACACCATCCAGTGCTGCCAATCCCAAAATCAAAGCAAGAGGCAAGCCAGAGACGGCCAATACAACGACGGTTCCGACGATATGAATTGCAGCGTGCAAAAGGCCTTGCGGTTTACCGTAGTGAGATTTGTCCTGAACCATTTGCAACGTCTGCAATGGACCGTCACAAATGATATGTTTGAGCTGCAAACCCAGAATCATCAAAAGTGCTGTTTGCAACTGTCCGTCCATAAAAACCGCCCATAACCTGTTTTGAAGCGCCTGCCAACTGCGCGGAATTGGTTTGTGTTGCAGCGCTCTTCGGCTAAAAGAAGGCGGGGGCAGCGTGAATATGGAGAGTCTGGGTCATGTTGCTTAAATTTGCTGTAAGTTCAATTGTGTTACTTTCTGCCAGCTTCGGCAGCCAACAAGCATTCTCTGCAGAGAAAATCGGCTCTGTCGTAGCAGCAGTCGGCAGTCCTTCGGCAAGCGGCCCCGGTGGCAAGCGCACCTTATCAAAAAACAGCAACGTATTTGAAGACGACACGATTGTCGTATCAAGTGGAAATGCCCAAATCATGCTCGACGATGGCACGCGCCTCGTCGTTGGCCCCTCCTCCACTCTCTTGTTGGATCAGTTTGTGCGCAATGGCAAAAACAAAGCCGACAAAGTAACGATCAAAGCCCTCCGCGGCACTTACCGTTTCATTACAGGGCGAAGCCCAAAGTCAGCCTACAAAATCACAACGGCCCACGCAACGATCGGTATTCGCGGCACTGGCTTTGATTTTTGGTCCCGTAACAAGACGGGTGCTGTGGTGTTAAGTGGTGCGGTCAATCTCAATGGCCGCAGCGGCGGCAGTGTTATCGTAAAATCGGGTTGCCAAATGGGCCAAGCGACCACCTCAACAGCTGATCTTCTGCGCGGCCAAGAAAAGAATGATGCGATTAAAAACAACCTTCCGTTCTTGCTCGATCAGTCCAGTTTAACCCGCCGCTTCCGCCTAAACTTAGTAACCTGCCGTTTGGATGCACCCGAAGAGCAAGGCGGCGGAAGTTTGCCTGAACAACCACAACAAACACCGCGTGGCCAAGGCAACAATATCCGAGGTTAAAATTAGAAATAGGAAAGCATGACGGCTCCCGCGAAAAATCGCCTCCTTCAATTTCTGTGGGTGGCGGCCTTTTGTTTGGGCCTCATTGCACTACGCGTCATAGACCCCGGCTTTTTTGCAGCCTTGCGCGGCAATGGCTTTGACACATTGCAACGTATTTTTCCGCGGCAAATGCAAGAGCCTCAGCCTGTTCGCATTGTTGATATTGATGAGGCCTCTTTAAAAGCACTGGGGCAATGGCCGTGGTCAAGGCTGACGCTCGCAAAACTGGTCAACGAACTGCACAGTCTTGGGGCGGCAGCAGTTGCTTTTGATATTGTTTTTCCCGAAGCGGATCGGCTTTCCCCGCGTCATATTTTAAACGACCCGGCCCAAGGCATTAAGTTGCCTGATGGTGTAGATCTTTCAACCGTCCCAGACTCGGACGCCGCCTTTGCAGCGAGTATTGCAGGAAAACCCGTCGTGCTGGCCTATGCAACATCTGCCGGGGAACCTGAACCAGACAAACTCATCATCAAATCCGGCTTTGCCCAAGTGGGAGCACCTGCCCTTTCTGCTGTTCCAACGATTGGGCGCATTACGTCAAACTTGCCAATTCTGAATGCCGCCGCAGCTGGCCTTGGTGGCATCAATATTGACCTTGCTGGCGAACAAGGCATTGCCCGCCAAATCCCTTTGCTGTGGGGCGACGGCACGCGATTTGCGCCGACCCTCTCTGTTGAAGCTTTACGCGTGGCGCAAGGCGTTGATACACTTTTGGTCAACTCGTCGCCCGACACAGATAATGCTTTGGAAAGTGTGCGCATTGGCGAAATTGATATTCCGACTTCTGAATCTGGAATGTTTTACGTCCATTATCGGCCCAATCCCAGAGACCTTTATGTATCAGCTGTTGATGTGTTGAATGTTGAGAAGCATTCAAACATTCGGCCTTTGATTGAAGGCAACATTGTATATGTCGGCACCTCCGCTGTGGGACTGCTCGATGTGCGCACAACAGCCTTAGGCGAAACAGTCCCCGGTGTTTCAATTCATGCCCAAGCAACTGAACAAATGTTATCCGGTCGCTTTTTATCGCGCCCCGAGTGGGCTGTTGGGCTTGAGTTTATTTTCGTTATTTTAAGTGGACTTGCAATCGCTGCCTTAGGCGCATTTACGCGACCTTGGAAAGCATTGACCTTCGCTGCCACTGCAAGTGTTAGCCATCGTTGCGTCAACATTTTACGCCTTCAAAATTCCCGGTGTCTTGCTCGATATGACGTTCCCGTTGCTGGCAATGTTGCTGACCTATTTGGCCAGCACTGTCTATCGTCTCGCCATCACAGACAAGGACGGTCGCAACATGCGCCGCCTGTTTGGGCATTATGTTGCAGCTTCGGTTCTGGAAGATATTGAGCGCAACCCACAGAATTTGAAACTTGGCGGCGAAGTGCGCAACGTCACCGTCATGTTTGTTGATATCGCCAACTTCACGCCGCTCAGTGAGAAGCTCTCACCGACCGAACTGGTCAACACCGTCAACGGACTATGGACGGCATGTTCTTCAGCTATCCTCAAGGAAAATGGCACCATCGATAAATTCATCGGCGACGCCATCATGGCCTTTTGGAATGCGCCAGTGGCGGTCGAGAACCATCAGCTACGTGCCGCCAAGGCAGCCTTTGGCATTCGTCGAGCTGTAGCGGATTACAATGAAGATGCCGCAATTTCTGCTTTGCTGGAAAGCCGCGACATTCCTAAAATTGCAGTCCGAATTGGCCTCGCCAGCGGCCCCGCGTGTGTCGGCAATATGGGTTCAAGTGATCGATTTGATTATTCCGTGCTGGGCGAAACCGTCAACACGGCGGCCCGCACCGAAGCAACCTGCAAAGCCGCTGGCCACGATATTTTACTCGCAGGCGCACCCGATCTTGAAACACAAAAGCTGGCCATTCTGCCCGCCGGCTTTGCCGCCATGAAAGGCAAAAGCCAGCTTGAACCGATCTTCGCCATCATCGGCGATGAAGTCGAAAGCGCAACCAAAGATTTTCAGGATTTGAAAAAGGAACACAATCATCTGGCTTCCAAGCTCGCGGAGAAGCCAAACCAGCGCACTTTGGCGACGATCCGCCAATTGCTCGACGAAATGGCGCTGCACCACCCCGTTTGTGCCAATTATCTCCGAAAAATGTGCGACCGTGCCGAGGATTATGCCGTACGTTAAACGCTCGCCTTGTCACGTATGGGTGCGGCAAACTGCAAGGCCATGTCCCAAGGCAGATAAATCCAAGTATCTTGGCTCACCTCCGTCACAAACGTATCAACCAATGGACGCCCCGAAGGTTTGGCGTAAACTGTTGCAAAATGCGCTTTGGGTAACATTTCCCGCACGACGCGTGCTGTCGCTCCGGTATCAACCAGATCATCGACAATCAAAACGCCTTTGCCACTGTCGTTCGCCAATATGTTGGCCGCAACAGGTTTCAAAACCGTGATTTCCCCTTGTTTATCATATTCATAGGAAGCAACCGATACGGTTTCAACGACGCGAATGCCAAGTTCACGCGCCACAATGGCCGCTGGTACAAGGCCCCCACGCGTTACCGCCACAACAGCATGAAACGGCCCAGCCGCATTTAAGCGCCAAGCTAAAGCACGCGCGTCCCGATGAAATTGATCCCAGGAAACCGGAAAGCTCTTCTGCCACTTTTCGTCCATCGCAAAACCCTCCGGCAAACTTGCGTTAAATAATTTGGACATGTGGCCTAAACCAACCGTCAGATGCAAGACTTAGCTAACTATTTTCCACATAGAGTGGTCATTTTAACAGGTCGAACTGCACCCAATGATCGCGCAACTCGTTCAAGCCCTCAATCTCGCCAATACCGAAGCGTTACTGGTTTCAATGCCAGACGCTGTTGTGGTTGATGCGACATCAGCTCTCCTCAGCCGTTGGGGCGCAAATCGCGCAGACATTATTGACAAACCAGTGCTAAAATTTGGGGTCGGTTTGATTTCTGCACGACAAATCGACAATGGGGCAAATCACGCGTCTTCTTCAGAAATTGAAGTTTGCTACACTCCACCGTTGGGCCGCGCACTTGTATCGCGCTTCAAACCCCAATTGATCGAACATGATGGCAAATCACTTTATTTCTTTGTCAGTCAACACATGACGACACAGCAAGCATCTGCACTCGCCGAAAATGAAACACGCTTGAGCTTGGCGTTGCGCTCCGGCGGCTATGCCCTATGGGACTATAACTATGAAACCGGTGAAACTTACAACTCGCCAGAAATGCTCGAAGTCTTCGGGCAAAAAGTAGATGATCGCAAACTCGATTTCCATAGCTTCAATCTTCTGATTCATCCCGACGACCGCGACAATACTTTGGACGAAAAAATCCGCATCGCTCCATTTGGTCAGGAAATGTTCCAAACCCGCTACCGCGTAAAAACGACAGCTGGCAAATATGAATGGATTGAATCAATTGTTGGCGTCATCCGCGATCCAAAGTCCGGCCGTCCTATCAAAAGTGTTGGTCTTTGCCGCAACATTGACGCCCAGATGGTTTCGCTCGAGCGTCTGAAATCCTCAGAACGTAACATGAAGCGTACGCAAGCTGTGGCCAAACTTGGTTCATTTTCGTTGCGCGTTGAAAGTAATGTGTCACGCGTCACTTCTGAATTGGCTGACCTTATGGGCATGGCTAACGCCATGGTTCACCCAACACTCAAAACTTTCATTGAAATGATTGACACTGCTGACAAGGAGCGTTTTTCCGAAGCCTTGGAACTGGCAAAAATGGGCCAGCACATCAAGAACCTCGAAATTACAGTTAAACTACCGTCTGGCGAGCAAACTTGGTTCGAAGTCTCGATGGAACCCGAACTGAATTCGAGCGGCAGCGTTGAAAACGTATTCGGAACTTGCCAAAGTGTCACTGAACGTAAAGCTTTAGAACGCAAATTCCAACAAGCCCAAAAAATGGAAGCTGTAGGACAACTCACCGGCGGCATTGCACACGACTTCAACAATCTGCTGATGGTCGTCATGGGCAATTTGCAACTCGTTGAAAATTTGGTCAAACATGATGAACGCGCCACCAAGCGCATCCGTGCGGCAACTGAAGCCGCAGAAAAGGGTTCAGACCTCACGAAACGCATGTTGGCATTCTCTCGCCAGCAAACGTTGCAGAACCGGGAACTGACCGTCAACGAATTGGTCTTCGCCATGGAAGACATGTTGAGCCAAGCACTGACTGCCATTGTGACGTTGAAGATTATGCCCGGCCAAGATGTTTGGCCCATCAAAGCCGACAAGACGATGCTTGAAACGGCCATTCTCAATTTGGCGATCAATGCGCGGGATGCCATGGCCCCGAAGGGTGGCGACCTCATTATTGAAACCAACAACCGCAGCCTCACGGCTGAATATTGTGCAGATCACGAGGACGTCGCACCGGGTGATTATGTCGAGATTAGCGTCACCGATACAGGTGCTGGCATTGCGCCTGAAAATATCGAAAAGGTATTCCAACCCTTCTTCACAACCAAAGGCCCTGAAAAAGGTTCAGGCCTTGGCTTGTCGATGATCTATGGCTTCGTCAAGCAATCAGGCGGCCACGTTAAAATCTATTCTGAAGTTGGCCATGGCACGTCTGTTAAACTTTATATTCCGCGCCTCAAATCCAAGCTTTTCACGCTGCCTCAGTCGGCCAACGTTTCTGAATTGCAAGCACAGATCAAACAAGAACTGGGAGTGAGCGAAACAGTTGTCGCCGCCAACTATGGCAGCGCCCTTGAACCTAAATCTAAACCCACAATTCTCGTCGTCGAAGACAATGACAGCGTGCGCGAAGTCGCTGCTGCCATGATTGAAGAGATGGGCTTTGAAGTGATCACCGCCATCAATGGCCCAGATGGATTGAAGACCATTGAAGAACGGCGCGATATTAACTTGGTGTTGTCTGATGTGATTATGGCCGGTGGCATGAATGGACCAGAACTTGCCGCCAAGGCTATAAAAATACGGCCGAAGCTAAAAGTGCTGTTCATGTCCGGCTATGCACCGGGCAGCGTGCGCCTCATGCAAGATTTGCCCGATTCAATCGAGCTGGTGAACAAGCCCTTCACCCGCAATGATTTGACGGAAAAAGTAATGCGCGCATTGGCGGCTTAACTTATATTTCGCTCCAACCACGCGCTTTACCCGCATTCACAAGCGCTTCGGTTTCGATTTTTAGTGCATCAACTGCCGCATTCAACGCATCAGCATCACGCCCCCGCACAACCAAATTTGTGCAAAAACCACCTGAGCTTTCAAATGGGTAAGACCCCAACGACAGCATGGGCCATCTGTCTTGAATGTCTTTCAGTGGCTTGGCTATATCACCCTCGCCGCCTTCAAAACGTACGGTGCGGCTGACGACTGGAATGCCGCCTGATAATTCCGGTGCAATAGCATCCATCATCGCATTCATGACCTTTGGCACGCCCGCCATCACAAATACATTTTCGATGCGGAAACCCGGCGCTTTGCTCACACTATTGTGAATCAACGAAGCGCCATGGGGAATACGCGCCATGCGCATGCGGGCCTCGTTCGGCTCGCGGCCAATCTCGGCAAAATATTTGAGCAAAATCTCACTGGCTTCGGGATGATGGGAAATCTCGACACCAAATGCCTTCGCCATGCAGTCCGAAGTTATATCATCATGTGTCGGCCCAATGCCGCCCGTTGTGAAGACATAAGTGTATCGTGCACGCAGCGCATTCACAGCCGCAACGATGTCGGCTTCATCATCGGCCACCACCCGTGCTTCTTTCAAGTCAATGCCAAGTGCGGTGAGGTAATCTGCAATGAACCCTAAATTCTTGTCCTTGGTGCGGCCCGAAAGAACTTCATCACCAATTAACAAAACAGCGGCAGTTGTGGCATCAGTCATCTTCGAACTCCAAAATTCTGCTTGCCTTGTGGCACTGTGCATGGTCCCTGTCGAGAATGGAATTTAAGACACCCCTGCAACGCGGCACCTTGATCAAACGCTACAAGCGATTCCTCGCAGATGTTGTTTTGGATAGTGGTGAAGAGTTGACCGCCGCCTGCCCCAACACTGGCACCATGTTGGGCCTCACAACACCAGGTTTGAAAGTGTGGTTGTCGCGTTCAGAAAGTCAAACGCGAAAATATCCACACACCCTTGAAATTATTGAACGAGACGATGTCGGTTATATCGGCATCAACACAGGCCATCCCAATCGATTGGTAGAGGATGCATTGAGAAGTGGAAAAATTCCAACGCTGCAAGGCTATGAAACCATCCGCCGCGAAGTCAAATATGGCACAAACAGTCGCATTGATTTACTCCTCGAGAGCAATGGCAAACCACCCTGCTATGTCGAAGTCAAAAACGTCACACTTTATCGCCAGCCCGATTTAGCGGAATTCCCGGACTGCAAAACCGAACGCGGTGAAAAGCATTTGCGCGAAATGGCTGAAATGGTGCGGCAGGGGTGTCGCGCCGTCATGGTCTATTGCATCCAAGGCGGGAGCCCAAAATCATTCACGCTCACCCCTGATTTGGACCGCGCCTATTATCTAAGCTTCCTAGATGCGCGAAAAGCGGGGGTTGAAGCCGTCGCATTGACCTGCCATGTCAGCCCTGACAAAATAGAGGTGACAGGCTCTGTGCCACTGATGGAATTCAAATGAACGACCTCGATGTAGATGAAAAAAACCCGCGTATCCGCCTGCACAAGCCGGAAGACTTTGTGTCCATGCGCAAAGCCGGAAAGCTCGCAGCTGAATGCCTAGACCTGCTGGTTGAGGCTGCCCAGCCCGGTGTAACCACGTCAGCGCTCGACAAGCTCTGTGTTGATTTTGCGCGCGATAACAATGCCATTCCCGCAACTGTCAATTACCGTGGCTACAAACACGCCCTCTGCACATCCATCAACCACGTGGTGTGCCATGGCATGCCGAACAACAATCCCCTGCTGGACGGTGACATCGTCAATATTGACGTGACCTTGATTGTCGATGGCTGGTTCGGCGATAATTCTCGCATGGCCAACATTGGCACCGTGTCTCGCAAAGCTGAGCGGCTAGTTGAAATTACTTATGAATGCCTGATGCGCGGCATAGAAGCTGTTAAGCCCGGCAACACCTTGGGCGATGTGGGGCACGCCATCCAATCCCTCGCCGAAGCAGAGCGTTGTTCCGTTGTGCGGGATTTCTGTGGCCACGGGCTGGGCCAAGTTTTTCATGATCATCCCAACGTATTGCACTACGGTCGCCCCGGTACGGGCGTGGTGTTAAAACCCGGCATGTTCTTCACGATTGAGCCCATGATCAATTTGGGCAAACCCCATGTGAAAATATTGTCCGATGGCTGGACGGCGGTAACCCGTGATCGTTCACTCTCTGCACAATTTGAACACACCGTTGGCGTGACGGAAACGGGCGTTGAGATTTTCACCCTGAGCCCTAAAGGCCAACACCAACCCCCTTATAAGTTCTGAGCAATGGCAAAAGCGCCGGGCAAAGGTTTGGAAGAAGGCTTAGCCCCGCTCCACCTTGGCCATCGGGAACGTTTGCGTGACCGTTTTTTGGTTGGCGGTGCTGACGCAATGCCGGATTATGAACTGCTGGAAATGGTGTTGTTCCGCGCCATCAAGCGGGGCGATACCAAACCCATCGCCAAGGCGCTTATCGCACGTTTTGGAAGTTTCGCTGAAGTCATCAGCGCACCTGCAAACTTGTTGATGGAAGTGAAAGGTGTCGGCCCTGGCATTGTCACGGAACTCAAACTCATTCGCGCCGCTGCATTGCGCCTCGCCAAAGGCGAAGTCATCAACCGCCCCGTCCTCGGAACGTGGAATGGCATTATCGACTATTGCCGCGCCGCCATGGCGTTCGAAGATGTTGAAACATTCCGGCTGTTGTTCCTCGACAAGAAAAATCAATTGATTGCCGATGAGCAACAGCAAGTCGGCACTGTCGATCACACACCCGTCTATGCCCGTGAAGTTGTGAAGCGTGCGTTAGAACTATCAGCCTCGGCCATCATTCTTGTGCATAACCATCCATCAGGTGATCCCACACCGTCACTTGCAGATATCGATATGACCAAGAAGATTATTGCGGCGGCTGAAAAGCTCAACATTCTCATTCACGATCACATCATCATTGGCCGCAAGGGCCATGTGAGTTTCAGAAATCTGCAGTTGATTTAAGTCGCGCCAAATCGTCTGGCGTATCCGCATCCATTAAAACGCCCGCATCAGCCTCAATCTCTGTCGCTTCTGATTTTAAGCCCGCAATCAACGACCGCGCACCTTTGTCACCTTGCATTCCAGTCAAGAGTTCGAAGTGTTCACTTCCCCATAATACCGGATTGCCGAATTGCCCTTTATGAGTTGGCACGACGATCGAGCGATGCTCGGTTGGGTTAAACGCAGCAATCAAACGATCAATCACCGCTGCTGGAACGCGAGGCATATCACCCAAAATAATCACTGCGGCATCAGCACTTTTCACCGCTTCAACGCCCACTCGCAAAGAACTCGCCATTCCGCTTTCAAAGTCTGGGTTATGGACGCGGCGCACTTTCATGCCACCAAGAGCCGCCACAACTTTTTCACTCTCATGCCCCGTCACGACAATCACTTCATCAACGCCAGACGCCAGCACATTTTCGACCGTCGCAACAATCATTGGCTTGCCATCAAAGTCGGCCAGCATCTTTGCACTGCCCATGCGGCGCCCCAAACCTGCGGCCAGCACAACTGCAACAACGCGCGGTGCTGTTGGAACTTGCATTTCGCGCGGGCTAGGCCGTGATGGAATTTCAGCTAGCAAGCCACCAACACCCATATCCATAATATCTTCGCGCGTTACAATTATCCCAGCAAGCACCCGCTCCAACACCCAATCAAAACCATTGCGCTTGGGCGAACGCGCACAAGATGGCACACCTAAAACCGGAACTTCGCCCAACTGCCCCAACATCAACAAATTTCCAGGGTCCACAGGCATGCCTAAATGAATAACCTCACCACCTGCATCAACAAGTGCAGCCGGAATAACATCGCCCCGATCAACAATAGCCGATGCACCAAACACCAAAATGCAATCGCAGCCTTCAGCGTGAAGCTTTGCGAATTGCGGCTTCGACTTCACCCCGCTGATGCGAAACCGTCAGTACGCTTTGCAACTCCAAGCCCAAAGCCTGCAAACGGTCGCGTACTGAAGTTTCAGACTTTGCAAGTATGGACGCTTTGCTCTGCGGAACTTTGGTGATGACAAGGCCGATCCTCTTGCGTTGGAAAAGTCGCACATGCAGCAATGGCCGATCACCCACAATGTCCAAGGCTTGAGACAACACGTTTTGATGAACTGCAAACGGTATCACTTTCACCGTCGCTAACATTTGCTTTGGCGCAACGACGGTATGCGATGGCAATGTAGCTAACGTCAGGCTTTCGTCGATGTGATTGATGGCATTTGCGCGCGCCCTATCAACCACAACAAGTCCGTTCACTGACGAATGTAAATTCGCACGGCCCGTGAATGCTTGTTGCGCCGATACACCCTGCCCCGCCAATGCCACGGCCAACTGTCGTGCAGCGCTGTCTTCGCCCACATCCTCAGCTTCAAGCTGTGCAACTGTGACTTCACGAATTTCGGCGGCCTGCAAGGCGGAAATATCTTCAGCCGAAACAACGCGCCCCTTTTTGAAAACGCCATCGCCATGCCGCACGCCATGGGCCAAGATTGCGCCCAGCGCCTGTTCCACCGGCACCACTCCAAACTTCATCTTAGTCGCCCAACCGCAAACACTTGGTCATCTCAGCCATAATTGAAATGGCAATCTCGGTGGCGCCCACAGCGCCAATGTTCAAGCCAATGGGACCGTGAATACGCGACAGCTCCTCATCACTAAATCCTGCTGCCTTCATTCGTTCAATGCGTGCGGCTTGCGTTTTCTTTGATCCCAAAGCGCCGATGTAAAATGGCTTCGAACGCAAAGCGATGACCAGCGCCGGGTCATCAATCTTGGGATCATGCGTCAGCAACAAAATCGCCGTCCGCGCATCAAGGCCAATCCCCGGCAACACATCTTCAGGCCACTCAGCCTTCAGTTCAACATTTGGAAACCGCGCGCCCGTTGCAAAGGCACCGCGCGGATCAATCACCGTCACATCATAACCCGCAGCTTCCGCCATGGGGATAACACTTTGCGAAATCAACACCGCGCCAATAATCACCAAACGCAAAGGCGGGTTATGCACCGTGATAAAAACTTCACCATCAGCTGTTTGTTCAACGCCTGATTTGTCAAAGCGAAATGCCTTTTCAAACATAGGGTCATGCCGCAGCCTCTTCCCGTGTCACAATCCGCTGCTCACCCGTCGCAAGTTGTGTGACCACAGCAATAGCCTGCCGTTCTCGCCGCGCTTCAACAATCTGATGCAGCAGTTCAGCTTTCAATTCACGGCCTCCACCAGCACACGAATTTTGCCGCCGCAAGCCAGCCCGACTTTCCACGCCGTTTCATCCGCAACACCAAACGACAAAACCTTGTGCCCACCGCTTGCAATCATGTCCTGCGCTTCGGTGATTACTGCTCCTTCAACACAACCGCCCGATACAGCACCTTCAAAGTTGCCATCGGCATCCACCACCAATTGACTGCCAACAGGTTGCGGGGCCGAACCCCAGGTTTCGATCACAGTCGCAATCGCCACCTTGCGGCCAGAACCAATCCAGTCCTGCGCGATGCTCAATACATCCATGTTCTACTCCTTCGCAGCTTTCAACCATTGCTTTGGATCATGCCTCTTGGACTTAGGCGCCGCAAGTGTGGCCGCTAAATCTTGCAAACTATCCAATGAATGCACCGGCCTGAACTCATCCACATAGGGCATCATCGCACGAATGCCACCCGCCCGCGCCTGAAAGCCATCGAAGCGCAGCAACGGATTGAGCCATACAATGCGCTTGGCCGAACGCCGCAAGCGTTGCATTTCATGTTCCAACTGCCCCACATCTTCACGGTCCAATCCATCTGTCATCAGCAACACATGGGCACCTTGGCTCAACACGCGCCGCGCCCATTTGAAATTGAACTCTTTCAGCGTGGTGCCAATGCGCGTGCCGCCTGACCAATCTTTAACAGCTGCTGAAACCTTGTTCATGGCCTCATCAACATCCTTGCGCGCCAATTCCCGCGTGACGTTGGTGAGGCGCGTGCCGAACAGAAACACAGTCACGCGGGATCGATCATTGGAAAGCGTGTGCAGAAAATGCAGGAACATGCGGGAGTAATTCGAACACGACCCTGAAATATCCGCCAACACGACAAGCGGCGGTTCGCGCCATTTCCGTTGCTTCTTCGCCAAGGTCATAGGCTGCCCGCCTGAGCGCAAACTGGCGCGTAACGTCCGCCGCATATCGATGCGATGGCCGCGGGTTGAAGCGCCATAGCGCCGCGTTTGCACTTCAATCCGGTTCACGTGCAATCGCTGCAACGCACGCTTGGCCTCAGTCTGCTCAGCAACAGTCATTTGCTCAAAGTCTTTGGCGCGCAGGGTGTCATTGGCCGAAGCGGTGTAAGTTGCCTCAACTTCCAAGGTTTCAGCCTTCGGCTTTGATGGCACATCAACCTTGTCGAACATCGCCTCAGCCAAACGGCGAAAACCAGCCTTCTGCTTTTTCTCGTCCTGCTTCCGTGCAATTTGCGTGTACATAAGCTGCATCAACTGCTCGAGCATTTTGGGCTTTTTCCAAAACACATGGAACGCTTGGTCGAATAGTTCCTTGTGCTCGCGCCGCTTGATGAACACCGAATGCAAAGTCCAATAGAAATCCTCGCGCTTGCGCAAAGGCCCAGCCATTGCGGCATCTAGCGCATCGATCACCAAACCGGGCCCAACAGGAATGCCCGCTTCCCGCAACACCCGCGCAAAATGCATGATGTTGTCAGCAAGGTGGCCTGAAAGTTTGCGGTTGGAATTTGCAGCAACGGGTTGCATCACTTAATGCCCCATCACCCGCAGTTCTTCTTTGACCTGATTGAGAATGCGCCGCGCTTCCGAGCCTTCCATGCGGGCAATATCGTCTTGGTATTTGAGCAACACGCCCAGCGTATCATTCACCGTTTGCGGGTCCAACGAAACGCAATCAAGTTCATGCAGCGCCGTCACCCAATCCAGTGTTTCCGCAACACCCGGCGCTTTGTAAATATCACCGCCACGCAGCGCCTGCACAAAGGCAACCACTTCACGCGCAAGAGTTTCAGAAGCCTTGGGTCGCTTGGCTTTCACAATCGCCACTTCCCGTGCTGCATCAGGGTATCCCACCCAATGGTAAAGGCAGCGCCGCTTCAATGCGTCGTGCACTTCGCGCGTGCGATTTGAGGTGATGATGACAATCGGTGGCTCTTTGGCTTTTATGGTGCCGAGTTCTGGAATAGTAACTTGGAAATCCGAAAGCACTTCGAGCAGAAACGCTTCAAACGCTTCGTCGGTGCGGTCCAACTCATCGATCAACAGAATTGGGGCCGCCCCCTCCTCTGCTTCCAGCGCTTGCAACAATGGCCGCTTGATCAAAAACTTTTCCGCAAACACGTCATGGCCCAATCGGTCACGGTCCAATTGGCCAGATGCTTCGGCCATGCGGATCTCAATCATCTGTGCGGCATAGTTCCATTCATACACTGCCGAATTGACGTCGAGGCCTTCATAGCATTGCAGGCGGATCAATTTGCGACCTAAGGCTTCTGCAAGCACCTTGGCAATCTCAGTTTTGCCGACACCCGCTTCCCCTTCAAGAAAAAGCGGACGCCCCATTTTGAGGGCCAAAAATACAACAGTCGAAACATCACGCCCGGCGACGTAGCCGTGTTCCGTCAACAAGGCTTGAGTGTCATCAATGTTAGCTGGAATGATCTTTTTCATTTTTACTCTAACCGTCCTTCCGTCATCCCCGCGAAGGCGGGGATCCAGCTTTCTACAGCACTTGTAACCTAGCTGGATTCCCGCCTTCGCGGGAATGACGAAGTTAGGGAGTAGAACTATGAATGCAAAGGCACCCCATAACGCGAGTTACAGGGTGCCCCAATTTTTCCAATCTTACTTAGCCGCTGATACAGCCCGTTGCGCCATGACCGTGATCAGATGCGCACGATATTCAGCTGAACCATGCATATCCGAGTTCAAGCCACGGGCCTTTGTCTTGATACCAGCCACAGCATCAGCCTTAAAGCTTTTGCCCAATGCCGCTTCCATGTCGGCCTGGCGGAATACGCCGGGGCCAGCACCTGTTACGGCAACTTTCGCAGCACCCTTGGCATCCTGCGCCACATAAACGCCGACCATGGCGTAGAGCGAAGCTGGATTAGGGAACTTGGCATAGCCGCTCTTTTTAGGGATCGGGAACTCAATCGCGGTGATGACTTCCGATGGTTTGAGCGCCGTTGAGAACATGCCCGTGAAAAACTTGTCCGCCGGAATTTTGCGCGCATCCGTGTGGATGATTGCACCCAAGGCCAAGCATGCTGATGGATAATCAGCCGCTGGGTCATTGTTGGCAACCGAGCCACCAATTGTGCCCTTGTGGCGCAC
Organism: uncultured Alphaproteobacteria bacterium; assembly: GCA_963779145.1. Taxonomy (GTDB): domain Bacteria; phylum Pseudomonadota; class Alphaproteobacteria; order Rhizobiales; family Aestuariivirgaceae; genus Aestuariivirga. Next base: position 28,172 of record CAVZXJ010000037.1, on the reverse strand, counting down.
ATGCGGGTCACCAATGCCGCCAGCCAAAGCTGAAAGACCGGGAATGGCTTTTTTCAGCGCTTTGTCATTGGCAACTTCGGCATGGGTTGTTGTTCCGCCAATCACAACTGACTTGGCACCAACTTTAACACCGGCGTTTTTAAGTCCGGTCAAATCGATGATGTCAGTTGGCGAGGCCAAGCCCTGTTTCATGGTGGGCACAAGCGTGTGCCCGCCCGACAGGAACTTGCCGTCCTTGGCTTTTTTCATCAGCTTCACAGCATCCGCAACTTTTGCAGGGCGATGGTAATTGAAGTTTTCCATTTTTGCTTTTCCCCGTTCTTATTCTGCGGCTTTGCGCAAGGCTTGAGCGGCAGCCCAAACCACTTGCGGTGTCGCGGGCATCGAAATTTCCTTGATGCCCAAGCGCGTCAGTGATGGCGTTGATGACGGCAGGCGGCGAACCAATGGCCCCCGCTTCACCGCAACCCTTCATGCCCAACGGGTTGGTTGGGCAAGGTGTGCAAGTGAAACCAAGGTTGAAGCTTGGCACGTTTGCAGCGCGTGGCATTTGATAGTCCATGTATGAGCCGGTCAAAAGCTGGCCCGAGTCATCGTCATAGACGCAGCCCTCGTGCAGCGCTTGGCCGATACCCTGAACAATGCCGCCATGCACTTGACCTTCAACAATCATCGGATTGATGAGATTGCCGAAGTCATCAACGCATGTGTAGTTGGCAATCGTCGTCACACCTGTTTCAGGGTCAATTTCCACTTCGCAAATATGCACACCTGCCGGGAACACAAAGTTTGCCGGATCGTGGAAGGCGCTTTCCTTCAAGCCAGGCTCAATATCCGCACCATTGAATTTGTGCGCGACGTAGGCAGACAGCGCCACTTCACCAAAGGCCATTTTCTTGTCCGTACCTTTGACAGTGAATGTACCATCCTTGAAGTCCACGTCGTCAACCGATGCTTCCATCACAGCGGCAGCCACTTTCTTGGCCTTGGCTTCAATCTTGTCCAAAGCTTTGGCGATTGCATGCTGGCCAACGGCACCCGAGCGCGAACCATAGGTGCCCATGCCGAATTGCACTTTGTCCGTATCGCCATGCACAACCGAAACGGTGTTGATGTCAATGCCGAGGCGGCCCGACACTTGCTGTGCAAACGTCGTTTCATGGCCTTGACCGTGGCTGTGCGCACCCGTCAGAATTTCAACTGAACCAACGGGGTTGACGCGAATTTCAGCCGACTCCCAAAGGCCCACACCTGCCCCCAGCGAACCAACGGCAGCTGACGGCGCAATGCCACAGGCTTCGATATAAGCCGAGATGCCGATGCCGCGCAGCATTCCGTTTTTCGCTGATGCGGCTTTGCGTTCTTTGAAAGTCTTGTAGCCCGACATTTCGATGGCCTTCGCCATTGATGCTTCGTAATCACCGGCATCGTAGCACATGATGACAGGTGTTTGATGCGGGAATTGGGTGATGAAGTTTTTCCGGCGGAATTCCGCAGGGTCCATCTTCAATTCACGGGCCGCCGTTTCAACCAGACGCTCAACCACATAAGTCGCTTCTGGGCGGCCAGCGCCGCGATAAGCATCAACAGGTGCGGTGTTGGTATAAACCGCATCAACCTCAGCATAGATGTTCGGGAATGTTATATTGTCCCGACAACAGCGTGGCATAGAGATAAGTTGGAACTGCCGCTGAGAATGTTGAGAGATAAGCCCCCATCGAGGCATAGGTATGAACGCGCAATCCCGTAATCTTGCCCGATGAGTCCGTTGCCAATTCGGCTTGGGTGACGTGATCACGACCATGCGCATCGGCGAGGAAGCTTTCCGTCCGTTCAGCCGTCCATTTTACGGGCCGACCACCCACGCGCTTTGATGCCCAAAGGCACACAACTTCTTCGGCATAGATGAAGATCTTGGAGCCAAAGCCGCCACCAACATCAGGTGCGATAACGCGGAGCTTATTTTCAGCGCAAAGACCATGGAACGCCGAAATCACCAGACGCGCCACATGCGGGTTTTGCGACGTGGTATAGAGCGTGTAGTGCTCATCGCCTGTATCGTAAGAACCAATCGCAGCACGCGGTTCCATCGCATTGGGGATCAAACGGTTGTTGCGAATGTTCAGCTTGGTCACATGCGCCGCATTCTTGAATGCTGACGCTGTATTGCCTTCATCGCCAATTGACCAGTTATAGACACGGTTGTCGTTTGACACGTCATGCACCTGAGCTTTGCTCGACATGGCTTTGGCAGCATCAACAACATGCGGCAACGCCACGTACTTAACGTCAACAACACCCGCAGCTGCTTTTGCTTGCTCTTTGGTTTCAGCCACAACAACGGCCACGTGGTCGCCCACATAGCGAACTTTTCCAACGGCCAAGATGGGATGAGGGCCAGCCTTCATCGGCGAACCGTCCTTCGAATGGATCATCCAACCGCAAATCAATCCACCAATTTTATCTTCTGCCACATCAGCAGATGTGAACACGCCCAAAACGCCGGGCATGGCTGCTGCTTTTTTGGTGTTGATCGATTTGATCGTGGCGTGGGCGTGGGGGCTGCGCACGAAATAGGCGTAGCTTTGGTTTTTCAGATTAATGTCGTCGGTATAGCGGCCCTTGCCGGTAATAAACCGCTTGTCTTCTTTGCGCTTAACGGAAGCGCCAATGCCTGTGGCTGTCATGGTCGTGCCTCCCAATTACATATTCGATGCGCCGGATTGCACGGCCTTGACGATGTTGTGATAGCCTGTGCAGCGGCAAATATTGCCTTCAAGCTCATGGCGGATGGTGTCTTCGTCGAGCTTCTTGCCCTTGCGGTTGACGATATCAACGGCCGACATAATCATGCCCGGCGTGCAGAAACCGCACTGCAAGCCATGCTCTTCATGGAAAGCCTTTTGCATGGGGTGCAAATCACCATTTTTGCCATTCAGGCCCTCAATGGTTGTAACCACCGCGCCCTCACAAGCCGCAGCCAATGTGGTGCAGCTTTTCACGGCCTTGCCGTTCACATGCACGGTGCATGCGCCGCACTGACTGGTATCGCAGCCCACATGGGTGCCCGTAAGGCCCAAATGGTCGCGCAAAAAATCAACGAGCAGCGTCCGTCCCTCAACGTCACCACTCACGGCTTTGCCGTTTACCTTCAAATTTACACTTGGCATCTTTTTCCTCCCGGCCAGTTCGTTGTGTTCGAACTTGAGTTGTCGAATTCTCACGCTGACATGTTGAGCCAAATCAGACTTGAACATTGTCACTGAAATCCGTCAAGCAATACCAAAGGCTTGAAGCCTTGGAGGCCGATTATTCGTCGCTGCACTGCACACTAATCCGATTGTAGTTTTGTTTCGTTGTAATAATATCGCTGTGTTGCGCGGAGGAACGACCATGCTGTTACGCTCTACAACGTTTTTTGCTCGTTTAATCTTGATGATCTCGCTCGGCCTCTTGGTGACGATCCCATCACGCGCCGCCTCAGACGGTGAGCAAATCAAATCGGTTATTGAATCCCAGCTGAATGCGTTCGCCAAAGATGATGGCAGTGAAGCCATGTCATATGCGGCTCCGCTGGTGCAGCAGATTTTTCAAACCCCTGAAAATTTCATGACGATGGTCAAGAAGGGCTATCAACCCGTTTACCGCAACAGTGCGAGAACATTCGGCGAAGTTTTCCAAGACCGCCTCGGCCGTCCCGCCATGCGTGTGGTGCTAACCGGGGCTGATGGCAAACGCTATGAAGCTTTGTACTCAATGGAGAAACAAGAAGACGGCAGTTGGAAAATCGCCGGCTGCGTGATTCTGGAAATTCCATCGCAGGAAGTATAATTTTTCCACAATAGGAAAATAACGCTTGACACCGCGCGGTGATTGGGCTAGAACTCGATATAGTGCGCGACATCCAACAACAGTCTTGAGCCCATCAGGAAGACGACGTTGGTGGTGCGGTAGCACACAGCATATGACACGGCCTACCCCTCCTCAACCCTTTGGTGCCCCACGTGCCGTGGCCGCTTGACGGGATTCTAAATCAATGGTTGCATCGGATTTTTGAAGGCGGGTTCATCTCGTAGATGAAAGGCATGGAGTTTGGCGATGATGGCCGAGTGGTGATGAAGTTATGAAACCGAGAAAAGCAGACAGTTGCAACCATACAGACGAAGATGGAAATAAAAGGGAAGAGTACTGCACTTTGTTTAAGTTGAGACACGTGTTTAAATAGGGGACAGGGTGTTAACGAAGTGGGGCTAGCTTGGTTTGGAATATCGGTCTTTGACGACGGCATGTGTGTGACCCATTCCATGAAAGAATTGGATGGCTGACATTCGGAAGATTGAGTATGTCGTACGGCACGGCAATTGGAAATCGTTGCCTGCGGTTTCGAGCAGGTGACTTGAACTGTGAACGTCCGATATAATCTGATCATGTGCCAACGTAAATTATCTCTGAGACGGCCCGAAAAATCTGTAAACTGCTGGAGCCATACTGTGGTCGTCAGATGTTGCTCGTGAGTGATCGCGTGAAAGCACATTGTTCGATCGTTTTGAGCCGGACCTACACCAGTTCTTTCCGATTGCAAGATGTAATATCTACAAATCCAACAATTGCAACTGGCTCGCAAAATGATTTTTTGAATGTTATGCACGCGCTTCGGACAGTGTTGACCTATGAACTGACACACATGCTGAAATGTCGTGTATGCGTCAGATGTGAGCGTCCAGATCTAAGTGGCGAAGCTGTGTCTTCAATCTTGACAGAATCGGGCAGCATCATCTGTGGCATGATAAGCATGCGTTTTTCTATGGCTTGAATGCAAACTTCTGCACGCTCTTCAAGCGTCGATCGATGCTGAAGAAATAGTTATCGAGTGCTGGTTTTCAATAGAGAAAAAACTGAGCAACGAATGGATTGTGGTTCAATCATGGCACTAGATACAGATTTGAGGAAACAGGGGACGCTTCCCTTTTCTTCTTTTTAATTTTTCCACAATAGGAAAATAACGCTTGACACCGCGCGGTGTTTGGACTAGAACTCGATATAGTGCGCGACATCCAACAACAGTCTTGAGCCCATCAGGAAGACGACGTTGGTGGTGCGATCTCTGAAGTCAGTCAAAATGAATTGCGTCAAGTTGCGTTGGGAATTTCTGTGATGTCAAAATAGACAGGAATGCCCCTACTTCTTGCAATTTCCACATCGTTATCGGCACCTTTGGAAGCGCCCGGCAGACGCAAAACGGCGTCACAGTGCTGCAACAACCGACCTGCTGTTGGATGTAAAATCTGCTCATAAAGACTGTCGCCAATGCTTTTGCCGCCTGCAGTCTGCCAAATCGGAAGCGCCACCCATTCACCAATCATGGGAACGTGCCCTTTTTGAAATATAGGCCATGACATTGCCTCCAACCGATTGAGATTTTCCGCCATTTTTGCAGGATCGTCGCCTGTGCCCGAGCGATACGGGCCAGCAATCAAAATCATCATAGGTCGCTTGTTCATCATGTCCTCCAAATGAAAAATCGATCCATAACAGTTCGTGACACATCATGCAATATCGTGTAATTTCGTGCAATGCTGACAGAACACAGAAAACGCCTTTTGCTTGATCACCTTCAAAACAACGGGCGCATTATTGCCAAAGAAATGAGTGTCCAACTCAAGTTGTCGGAAGACACAATCCGACGCGATTTGCGGGAGTTGGCGGCTGATGGAAAACTGCTGCGGGTGCACGGTGGAGCGTTGCCCTTCTCGCCTACAGTCAAGCCCCTGTCTGTAAGAACTTTGATGGCCTCGGACGAAAAACAAAAGTTGGGTCGCGCAGCAGCAAAACTTGTTCACAGCGGGCAAACAATTTTTATCGATGGAGGCACAACAAACCTTGAATTGGCGAAAGCACTGCATCCCAATCTGTGCGGCACTGTGGTCACACACAGCCCTACAATTGCAGCCGCCTTGGAGGTCCATGCAAATATCTCTGTTATCATTATCGGGGGCGCTTTATTTCGTCATTCAATGGTGGCGTTGGGTGCCGCAGCATTGGAAAGCATCAACAACATGCATTTTGACACCTGTTTTATTGGTGCAAATGGTTTGCATATTTCCGAAGGTTTGACGACCGGCGACTACGAAGAAGCATTGTTCAAGCGTGCGGTCATCGCACGATCAGCAGAAGTATATTCATTGATCACCCAAGATAAACTTGGCACAGCGGCAGCCCAGTGCATTTGCAAACCCATGGCCCTGCCCAGAATTGTTTCACTTAAAACGACGAATTCAAAATTTTTAAAAACCCTGAAGCCGCATCCTATTTGGGTGCCTTAAAAACACAGATTGGGAAATGTGTTATCCAAAATTTTTCAGTGTAAAAATAATCTCGATGAGTTTGAACCACCAATTAAACGACAGCACGCCAAGCACGATTGTTACGACAATGGCGGCTATTTTTTCGGTGGTAAAAGCTTTCCGGGCGGGTGCATCCAGTTGGGTCATACGCATGAGCGCATAGGCATGAAAGCGATCACCCTTGTATTCGTTTTTTTGCCAAAACTGATCAGGGAAATACTTGAACAAATTTGCAGGAACGCTTGAGTTACTTCGGCCTGCAAAATCCAACCATCGCTCGGCAGCAAGAACGTCAAGTTCGATCCATCCCGTGCCCTTATGAATGCGCAAATTTTTAGAATTTGAATTGCAGATGCAAGCATAAACGCGCCGCGTGTCGAGATTTACGAACATGGTCCAATCATCTGATGAATGGCCAAAATCGGAAAAGCAGCAAATAGAATGCATCTCACGGGAGTCGGCCTCCTCGTCATCCCGACGTTCCTGTGCGAGACGCAGAAAATTCAATTTTTGAAATGACCCGCGAAGCATTTAGAGCAACCAAACGAACACCCGCTCGCCTCCACTTATAGATGTATTTAAAACGTCAAATACACTTTTAGTTGTGGATAATGAGTTAACGCATCATTTGGGGGGAATATCAGGCGTAGATATAACCGCCAGACACAATGATATTTTCACCGGTCATATAGGTGTTCTTTGGCCCACCCGCCATCAGCACCCATTCAGCCATTTCGCGGGGTTCTCCACCTCGGCCCAAGGGGCTGGCTTTTGCGAGTTCGGGTAGGAAGCCCAGTTCGCGGGCGCGTTCTGTCGCCATGCCGGCAGGTGCAACCGAATTCACCAAAATGCCAAGTGGTGCCACTTCTTGCGCGAAACTTCGCGTGAGGCTGACAACGGCGGCCTTGGTGGCTGCGTAGTGAGCATTCTGCGGGTGCGCTTTGAATGCATCAACCGAAGTTAGATTGACAATGCGGCCACGGACGCTGGACTTTTCAGTTTGTGTGCGCATGTGTTGAACGGCGGCAACCATCATGTGGTAGGTGCCTTTCACGTTGATGGCGTTGGAAGCATCCCAATCGGCGTCGGTGATTTCCAGCAAAGGTTTGCGGGGGTAGATTGCAGCGCAGTTGATGAGCGTATCAACGCGGCCCAACTTTGTGGCAATTGCGTTGAACGCGGCATGAGCCGCTTCAGAGGTGCGGATGTCACAGGCTGCGGCGGCGGCGGGCAAGTTGCGTTCAAGGGCGGGTGCCAATGCCGCTTCTGCTGCCGATAGGTTGATGTCAATAATGCCAAGTGCAGAAGCGCCCTCTTCCACAGCCATGCGCGCCAACAATGCGCCAAGCCCTGCACCACCACCCACAACAACAACCGACAAATCTTTCACGTCATTTTTCCTTTTTCTGGGTTCCTGTTGCCGTGGCTTGGCACCAGAGATATGGTCGTCATTCCTGCGAAAACTGGAAACTTTCAATCCCAAAAAGATCCCGACTTTCGTCAGCACGAAGAAGGCGCTATCTTTTTCGTATGACTATACGCCGAATCCCTCCCGTTGCTTGGGCTTTTGCCCTCACACTCGCTTTCGCAATCACTCTGCTCGTCATGGGGCGCGAGCCGATTTGCAAATGTGGCTATGTGAAAATCTGGCATGGCGTTGTGTTCAGTTCAGAAAACTCCCAACACATTACCGACTGGTACACCTTCTCGCACATCATCCACGGTTTCATATTTTACGGGCTTTTGCACCTCGTTGGCCCGCGCTGGAGTTTCGGCCTGAAGCTGGCTTTGGCGACTGTGATCGAAGGGGCCTGGGAAGTGTTTGAAAACACCGACTTCATCATCAATCGTTATCGCGAAGCCACAATCTCACTCGATTACTATGGCGATAGCGTGCTGAATTCCGTGTGCGATATTCTGGCCATGATGGCTGGTTTTTATGCTGCATCGCGCTTGCCCGTGGCGGCAACGGTTGCTTTGGCAATCGTGTTTGAATTGGCCGTGGGCTATATTATTCGAGACAACTTGACGCTCAATATCATCATGCTGCTCTACCCGCTTGAAGCCATCAAAACATGGCAAGCGGGCGGTTAGCGATAAGCCCGTGCTGCGAATGGCTGCGGATAAACCGGCTCGACAATAAAATGCGGGATAAGCGTGGCATATTTTTCGCCATCGGTCACAACACGGCAAATGTCGCCGTCGATTGAAGTCACAACGCCTTCACGACCTTCAGGTAGCATCACAACATAGCCCGGTGTGCACCAGTTTTTATCCTGAATGGGTTCTGGAATATCAATTGGTGCGGAAAGTGCCGCAACAACAACCATTGCTCCTGTAATCTCGCCCATAATCGAATCCGCCGTTTTGCCTGAGGGCGATTGTTAACCAACTGGAAATTGAAAACAAGTCCACTTGACGCATTTCAACAGGCCAGCGGCGTGTCCGCCCTCGCCAAGACCAAATGTTCAAGCTAGCCTTTGAGTTTGTTGGAGGACGAATATGCAGCCAAAAGTTATCATTACCTGCGCCGTAACAGGCTCTGGCGACACCGTGGGCAAAAGCCCCCATGTGCCAGTTTCACCTGAACAGATTGCGAATTCGGCGCTGGAGGCGGCGAGCGCCGGTGCCACCGTGGTCCATTGCCATGTGCGCAATCTGGAAACGGGCAAAGGGTCGCGCCGCGTTGATTTATACCGCGAAGTGATGGAACGCATTCGCGCCAAGAACACCGATGTCATCATCAACCTGACCGCAGGCATGGGCGGCGATGTGGTGATTGGAGATGGTGAAAAGCCGCTGGAATTTGGTGCGGGCACCGATTGTGTGGGCCCCATCGAACGCTTGCTGCATATTGAAGCGCTGCGCCCTGAAATCTGCACGCTGGATTGCGGCACACTGAATTTTGGCGATGGCCAATCCATCATGGTGCAAACGCCAACGCAATTGCGCCAGCAGGCCGCTCTTATCAAATCCTATGGCGTGAAGCCGGAAATGGAAATTTTCGACAGTGGCAATTTGTGGTTCGCCAATCAGTTGGTGAAAGAGGGCTTGATTGACGGCCCTCCCCTTTATCAACTTTGCCTTGGCATTCCTTGGGGTGCGCCCTTCAACACCGAAACCATGGCCTATCAAAAATCGCAATTGCCTGAGGGTGCCGTTTGGGCTGCCTTCAGCATTGGCCGCAACCAAATGCCAGCCCTTGCACAAGCCGCATTGTTGGGCGGCCATGTGCGCGTGGGTTTGGAAGACAATCTCTATTTGGAAAAAGGTGTATTCGCCACCAATGGCGATTTGGTTGAAAAGGCCGTGAAGATCATCGAAATGTTGGGAACGAAAGTGGCCACGCCTGATGAAGGTCGCGCGATATTGGGACTGAAGAAATGAACATCAAAACAGTTGGCATTGCCGGAACCGGATTGATTGGCGCAGGCTGGGCGGCGCGGCTTGTTGTTTCGTGGCTACAACGTCATTGCCTTTGACGTGTCGCCGACTGCGGAAGCAAAACTGAAAGCCCAAATCAAAACCGCATGGCCTTCATTGGAAGCATTGCTCGGCAAGCCTTTGAAGAAAGGCAAATTGAGTTTCACCACAAATCTGGCAGAAATGGCATCGAAAGCAGACTTCATCCACGAATGCGCGCCTGAACGCGAAGAGCTGAAAATCAAACTGTTCCGCGACATCGATGCCGTGGCGCGGCCTGAAGTTATTATCGCCTCGTCGTCTTCGGGTTTTTTGCCCACCAATTTACAGTCCCAATGCAAACACCCCGAACGCGTCATCATCGGTCATCCCTTCAATCCGGTTTATCTTTTGCCGCTGGTTGAAACCGTGCCGGGTGCTAAAACCTCCGAAGACGCCATGAACCGTGCGGGCGTTTATTTTGAAGCCATTGGCATGCAGGTGTTGCGGCTCAAAAAAGAAATCATGGGCTATGTCTGCGACCGTTTGCAGGAAGCCCTGTGGCGCGAAAGCCTGCACATTCTCAACAAGGACATTGCCTCAACAGGCGACATTGATGACTCGATTGTTTATTCCGCCGGCATGCGCTGGGCCTTCATGGGTTCGTTTTTGACCTACCACGTGGCGGGCGGCCCTGGCGGCATGCGCGATTTCATCAAGCAGTTTGACCCCACATTGGAACTGGATTGGACCGACCTCAAATTCCCGCAATGGAATGAAGCGTTGGAAAAGCGCTTGGTGGAAGGCTGCGAAACCCAAGCCGAAGGCCGCGCCGTGGCCGCGATTGAAGCCAAGCGCAATGCGATTTTGGTGGATATGATGAAACTGTTCCGCAAACATAAGATCGGCTCTGGTCTTGTGTTGGATCGGGAATTGAAGGCACGGAAGAAGAAAGCTGGATGAAGGAGTACAAGGAGATTCCGATATGCCCCAACGCGTCATGATCACAGCAGCCGCCTCCGGCATTGGCCGTGCCATTGCCAAGGCCTTTCATGAAAATGGAGCGCGGGTTCACATCTGCGACATGAACGAGCAAGCCCTCGAACAATTCCGCGAAGACTTCCCTGAAATTGCAGCGACGCGCGTTGATGTGCAAAGTGAAGCTGAAGTGGACGCTTGGTTTGATGATGCCTTGGATGATTTGGGCGGGCTTGATGTGATGGTCAACAATGCGGGCACCAAGGGGCCAACGGCAGTCATTGAAGACATCGAACTTGAAGATTGGCGCGACTGCTTGGCCGTCTGCCTTGATGCGCAATTTCTGTGTGCCAGACGCGCCGCCCCTGTGATGAAGGCCCAACGCTCCGGCATCATTATCAACATGTCGTCGAATGCGGGGCAATATGGCTTTGGCAACCGCACACCCTATGCAGCCGCAAAATGGGGCGTGATTGGTTTAACCAAATCCCTCGCGATTGAGCTTGGCCCCTACAACGTGCGTTGCAATGCTATTTGCCCCGGTGCTGTAGCGGGCGAACGTATCAATCGCGTCATTGAAGGCGAAGCCCAAATGCGCGGCGTGGGTTCACAAATTGTTGCCGCAGAATTGGTGCAAGGCCAATCCCTCGCCCGCTTCACTCAGCCCGAAGAAATCGCCAATCTTGCGGTGTTTTTCGCCAGCCCTCAAGCCTTCATGATTAACGGCCAAGATATCGCCGTTGATGGGCATATTGAAACTTTTCATATAAATAGTAGGTATTTTTGATGCATCTCCATCGTCTATTCCGTCATTCATGCGAAGGCGGGAATCCAGACTTTCAACGAGCGAGGAAGACAAAAATCTGGATTGCCTTCGTGGGAATGAAGATATTGAGAGGCGGTACATAAATCATGGATTTTTCTCTTTCAGAAGAACAGCAAATGATTATCAAAACCACGAAAGACTTCGTGGTGAATGAGCTTTACCCCCACGAAAAAGAAGTTGAGGACACAGGCATCCTGCGGCCTGAATTGCGGGATGAAATTAAAGCCAAAGCCATTGCCGCCGGTCTTTATGCTGCCAATATGCCAGCTGAAGTGGGCGGTGCAGGCCTCGACACTTTAACGTGGTGCCTCTACGAAAAAGAATTGGGCCGCGCCAATTATGCACTGCATTGGAATTGCGTGTCGCGCCCTTCAAACATTCTGATGGCCTGTGTGGGCGAACAGCGTGATCGTTATTTGTTGCCGTCTGTCACAGGCGAAAAAATCGATTGCCTCGCCATGACCGAACCCGGCGTCGGCTCGGACGTGCGGGGCATGAAAACTTTTGCACGCGCTGATGGAGATGACTTCATCATCAACGGCACCAAGCATTTCATCAGCCACGCTGCCGAAGCTGATTTCGTCATTTTATTTGCGGCCACAGGCGAAGAAGAAACGCCACGCGGCAAGAAGAAACTGATCACAGCATTCTTGATCGACAAAGGAACCCCCGGTTACACCGTGCGGGATGGCTATAAAAACGTGTCCCACCGCGGCTATGCCAACAACATCTTGGAATTCAACGATTGCCGTGTTCATAAGTCACACGTATTGGGCGACGTGCACAAAGGTTTTGAAGTCGCCAATTCATGGCTGGGGGCCACACGGTTGCAAGTGGCTTCCACCTGTTTAGGCCGCGCCGAACGTGCTCTTGAACTGGCCTTGCAATGGGCCGTGGACCGTGAACAATTCGGCCAGCAAATTGGCAAGTTCCAAGGCATCTCTTTCAAACTTGCCGATATGGCTTTGGAATTGAAAGCCGCTGATCTTCTCACCCGTGAAGCCGCGTGGAAAGTGGACCAAGGCACGGCCACCGACACCGACATGGCCATGGCCAAACTCAAAGCCACCGAAGTCCTCGCCTTTATCGCCGACGAAGCCATTCAAATTCATGGCGGCATGGGTTTGATGAGCGACTTGCCACTGGAACGCATCTGGCGCGATGCGAGGGTAGAGCGCATTTGGGAAGGCACGAGTGAGATTCAGCGGCATATTATTTCGCGTGCGCTTTTGAGGCCGTTGGGTGGGTGACATGATGTCGGCCCTCACCTGCCCCTTCGGGGCATCCTCTCCCGCAAGCGGGAGAGGTGAAGGCGTTTCACTTCTCCCGCTTGCGGGAGAAGGTGGCGAGCACAGCGAGACGGATGAGGGCAGAGACCAATGACTCTCTCACCGCCTCATTTTCCCTAAATCCATTGTCTTCATTGGTGGCAATGAATGCGCTGTTGCCATTCGCCGTTGCCAGGAATTTGGCTTTGCCGGAACGATCCACGCCGTGCACCCAAAGCGCCCTGAAATCAGCGGTGTCAAAACCGTCAAATCCGTCGATGACATAGAAGGCCCGATTGATGCTGCCTTCATCGCGGTGAAGCGCGAGGCGACGATTGATGTTGTGCGCCAACTCAAAGCCCAAGGCTGCGGTGGTGCCGTGATTTATGCCTCTGGTTTTGCCGAAACCGGTGATGACCATTTGCAGCAAGAACTCCTCGCCAAAGCCGATGGCATGCCCCTGCTCGGCCCCAATTGCTATGGCTTTGTCAATGGCTTAGGTCGGGTTGCTCTGTGGCCGGATGAACATGGCATCAAGCCTTTGGAGCGTGGTATCGCCATCATCACCCAGTCTGGCAATATTGCCTGCAATATGACCTTCACGCGCCGCGCCCTGCCCTTGGCGGCGGTCTTCGCCATCGGCAACCAAGCCGATGTTGATATGGCGCGAATGGTCGAATTTCTGAGCGCCGATGATCGTATCACGGCCATCGGGCTTCATGTTGAAGGCTTGAACGACCTTTCCGCCTTTGCCGCCGCCTGTGAAGCTGCACGGTTGCGCAAAAAGCCAATCGTCGTCCTCAAAACCGGAAAATCCGAACAGGGTGCGAGCGTCGCCATGAGCCACACCTCGTCATTGGCGGGTGCCGACAGCATGTATGATGCTCTGTTCAAACGCCACGGTGTAGCCCGCTGCCACAGCATTACGTCTTTTGTAGAAACATTGAAATTCTTGCACTTGGGCAGCATTGGCGGCGGGCGCTTGGTGTCTCACTCTTGCTCCGGCGGTGAAGCAGCACTTGCAGCAGACTTGGCGATGAACCGCAAAGTCAGCTTCCCCGACTACGACGCAAAAACCGCAACGCGCGTGCGCGAAACACTGTCTGAGCTCGTCACCGTTTCAAACCCGCTCGACTATCACACCTTCATCTGGAACCAGATGGACAAGATGACAGCAACATTCACGGCCTCGCTGTCAGGTGGTTTTGATGTGGCAATGCTAATTCTCGACGCACCACCCCCGCCGATGAATGCAGAAGCGTGGTATGTTGCCGCCCGCGCTTTCAAGCAAGCCGCACTCAACACCAACGCCCGCGCCGCTGTTGTGGCCACATTGCCGGAATGTATGCCACTCGATTTGGCCGAGGAGTTATTGGCAGCAGGCGTTGCCCCCATGTTGGGACTGGATGATGCACTGACGGCATTTGAAAATGCGGCGCTCGTTGGCGAGGCGCAAAATTCAAAATCAGCAAGGCCAATGTTGCCAAAGTCAAATGTTGCGACATCTGCGATTAAGACACTCAAGGAATTTGACGGCAAACAATTGCTTAGAAGCTACGGCGTTGCTGTGCCTGTCGGAGATGTTTGCAAACCTCAAGATGCTGTTGATAGAGCCAGTAAATTTGACGGGCCAGTGGTCATGAAGGTGTCATCTGCGAATGTGGCTCACAAGACAGAAGCCGGCGGCGTTGTACTGAACCTGACAAACGCTCGAGAGATTGAAGCCGCGGCAAAGCAGTTGGCTAAAATTGCAGATGAGGTTTTGATCGAACGCATGGTCACAGGTGCGGTTGCCGAACTCATTATTGGTATCACGCGTGATCCGCAATTCGGCCTCGGGTTGGTGGTGGGTGCAGGCGGAATTCTCACCGAATTATTGGCAGACACCGCAACACTTCTGCTGCCCACCAATCGCATTGAAATCGAGGCTGCGCTGAAATCACTCAAAGTGTGGAAATTGATCGAAGGCTTCCGTGGCAAATCTGGCGATGAAGAAGCCGTCATCGCAGCTGTAGAAGCAGTTGCCAAATTCGCCACCGCCCACGCAAACACGCTTGAGGAACTCGACGTCAACCCATTGCTTGTTTTGCCCAATGGAGCTGTAGCTGTAGATGCGCTTGTAAGGATGCGTTGATGGGCTTATGATTGTGCAGAGGAGTTTCTCACATGAAGCGAACATTCTATGTCAAAGCAATTTGGGACGAAGAAGCGAATGTCTGGATTTCCGAAACAGACATTGAAGGGCTTTTCATCAACGCCAAAGACCTGAACGAATTTGAAGATGTTGTGAATGAGTTTGCAGGCGAATTGGTGTTAGAAAACCATTGGAGAAGTGAAAACGTCTCACCCGATATCATAGGAAGCACGGTTCCAATTATCCTATGGCAGCGGCCCGATGGCACTCGACAAGCAGCCTGATGTCTGAAGGGTTCTATCGCGACGTGGTCAAAGAATTGAAAGCGTTGGGTTATGCTTATGCAGATCATGCAAAAGGCTCACATGAAAAATGGAAGGCAGAAGGTCGCGATATCTTAATCGTTCCACGTAACCTTGATAATCGTCACACGGCGAATGGCATCTTGAAAAAAGCCGGCAGCACGAAGAAGTTTTAATCCATGTCCTCCCCCATCCACACCTCCCGCAATGGTGCCATCCTTGAAGTCACCATTGATCGCCCCAAGGCCAATGCGATTGACGCTGCCACCTCGCGCATCATGGGAGACATCTTCGCTGCATTTCGTGATGATCCTGAATTGCGCGTCGCTATTCTGACTTCAACGGGTGAGAAGTTTTTCTGCCCTGGCTGGGATTTGAAAGCCGCAGCTGAGGGCGAAGCGCCGGACTCCGATTACGGTGTCGGTGGCTTTGGTGGCTTGCAGGAATTGAAGGGTCTTAACAAGCCCGTTATCTGCGCGGTAAACGGCCTCGCCTTTGGGGGTGGCTTTGAAATCATGATTGCTTGCGATATTATTATTGCGGCTGAACATGCAACCTTCGCCCTGCCCGAAATCAACTCCGGCACAGTGGCTGATGCCGCAACCATCAAACTGCCGCGCTATATTCCCCACCACGTTGCCATGGAAATGTTGTTCACGGGCCGCCGCATTGATACGACGGAAGCCAAGCATTGGGGCATCATCAACGAAATCGTGCCAGCCGCAGATTTAATGACCCGCGCCCGCGCACTGGCGGCTCAACTGGCCGATGGCCCGCCGCTGGTTTATGCCTGCATCAAGGAAATCGCGCGTGAAACGCAGCACCTGCCCATTCAACAAGCCTTCGACATGGTGACGAAACGCAAATTGCCTACGGTTGACAAGCTCTATTCATCGGACGATCAATTGGAGGGGGCTAAAGCCTTTTCCGAAAAGCGAAAGCCAGTTTGGAAAGGCCGCTGATTTAGGAGTCCCTGCATGTTGAAGCACGTCTGTCTAGCTGCTGTCTTACTAGCCTTTTCAAACCAAATCTTGCAGGCGGCTGAGCCACCTTTTGGCTGTTACGTCAGAAATTATGACAAGCAGCATCTCAACAAACACAAAGGCCAAACGATCACCTCGATGACGCTTAAGCTTTATAGCGGGAAAGATGTTGAAGGTTTTACGGGGGCCATGTTTGCAGACGTGACAGTTAAATTGCGTGGTAGCGGCAGGCAGACTTGGAGCGAAGTTGCCGATTGCAGCGGCAAACCGGGCGCTTGGACATGCGGCATTGAATGCGATGGCGGCGGCTTTACGCTTAAAGAAAACAGCACTGGCATTGTGTTGACCAACTCGAGCTATTTCCGCGTAGCCAAGGATGGCTGTGGTGAAAATTCAATGATGATTGAGGCCACGCCAGAACACCGTGTTTTCAAACTCAAAAAATCTCAACTTTCTGCATGCAAATAAAAACCCGCCCGCAATATATTGCGGACGGGCGAAGTTGATCGCGCAATGGCGACCGAGGGTGGGAGTTTAGAACTTATACGCCCCAGAGGCGCGAAGACTTGCGCACATCGACGTAGTTTTGTTCAAGGAAACGGGTGGTGGCAGCATCGGCTGCAAAAGCGTTGCGGACTGAAGCGGCGGCGCGGATGAGGAACTTGTTCATGATCGTTAACTTTCTTTAACACTCTTTGATGATCAACATATAGTTCGTTGCGATTCAAAAGAAAAACGACTAATTCTGTACCGATCATCAAGTTTAACTTGAAGATGAACAAGGTTTCGCCATGATTGAGCAATTTCCCGGCCTTCGAACCCTTCGCGCCTTCGACGCAGCAGCTCGCCATTTGAGTTTCACCCGCGCTGCCGACGAAATGGGCGTGACCCCTGCCGCAATTTCAAACCAGATCGGTGAGTTGGAAGATCAATTGGGCGTCTCGCTGTTTTTGCGCACCAGTCGTTCCATGCGCTTGACGCGCGAAGGTGAGATTTTGCGTGTCGCCGCAAATGAGTCACTGGAAACCCTATCGAAAGCGCCTGCACCGCATTAAACGGCTCGAAAACCGCAACCAGATCCGCGTGTCGTCAACACCGTCCGTCGCCGCAAAATGGCTGGTGCCGCGGCTGGATGGCTTTCTCAACGCATTTCCGGGGGCTGACGTGCGCATTGATGTGTCGAATACGCTGGTTGATTTTGATCGTGATGATGTTGACGTGGCCATCCGTTTCGGCGCTGGCAAATATCCGGGCTTGCGGGCTGATTTGCTGTTCAATGACACGCTGTCACCCGTATGCAGCCCGTCCCTGATAACCAAGGAAAAGCCGCTGCAAACACCAAAGGATTTGCTGCGCCACACCCTCATACATTTGGATTGGCAAGCCCAAGGCTCACCCTGGCCCAATTGGCGCATGTGGATGCAGGCGGCAGGTATTCGAGACTTCGACGACAAACGTGGCCTACATTTCGGCCAAACTTCGCTGGTTATTCAAGCGGCCATAGATGGCCAAGGTGTTGCCTTGGGTGACTCAAACTTGGTGGCCGATGATTTGGCAGCGGGACGCTTGGTCAAGCCGTTTGAACTGTCACTCAAAGCACCTGACGCGTTTTCCTATTTCCTGATCACGCGCTTAGACACAAAGGACGCGCCCATGGTGAATGCCTTCCATGATTGGTGTTTAGCCGAGGCAAAAGAAACCGAAAACCACATTTCCGCCGCAACCCAAAGTTAGCAGAACCAGATGTTATCACGCCGCTCGTTTTTGAAATGGTTGGGAGGCCTCTCATTGGGAGGTTTTCTCACCGGAACCTATGCCCTCGCCATTGAACCGGGTTTTCGCCTCAACACCACGGTTTATGCGTTCACGCCACCAAAATGGACCCCCGGTCTGAAACTCCGCATCGTTATGCTGGCTGATTTGCATTGCATGGAACCGCACATGCCCTTGTCGCGCTGGAAACGCATCATTGCCGCGGCGAATGCCTTACAGCCAGACGTGCATGTGTTGATGGGAGATTACCTCGCTAGCCATCGTTTCAGCACGGGCAAAGTATCATTTGAACAGGTGGCGGAAGCCGCATTGGATCTGAAATCTACGCTCGGCACATTTGCAATTATGGGTAATCACGACTGGTGGGACGATCCTAAAATTCAACTCACCGGACGCGGCATTCCCCATGCACAACAAGTGTTCGGTGATGCTGGACTTCGCGTCCTCGACAATGAAGCAGTTGAACTCAAAAAAGCGGGCATGCCATTTTGGTTGTCAGGCACGAATTCCTTGGTCGCCATTCGCAAAGGCCACCGCAAATTCGATAGCCGAGCCAACATCAGTCAAGCGCTTGCGAAGATAAATAATGACGCCCCCATCATTCACCTCGCCCATGAGCCGGACTTATTTGTTGAAGTGCCAGATCGTGTGTCGCTTACTTTGAGCGGTCACACCCATGGTGGGCAAATACGATTATTCGGATTTTCTCCTGTTACCCCCTCCTCATTTGGCAATCGCTTTGCCTATGGCCATGTAATTGAAGAAGGTCGTCATCTCGTTGTCTCGGGCGGCCTCGGATGTTCGCACATTCCCGTGCGATTAGGCGTGCCACCCGAAATTGTGGTCCTGGAACTCGGCTAATCAGTCGCGCGCCAGCATTGGGTGGAAGTCATAGGTGCCCACTGGCATTTGCTCATAGTCAATCACCGCACCCGTCATCAGCTCCGCTGCGGGCGACACCAAATAGGCGCAGGTGCCTGCAATATGTTCAGGCGAAATCAACTTGCCAAATGGCACTTTAGCACCCGCAATCTCCGCCCAGTTTTCAGGCTGCTTGTGAAAGCCGGTTTGCAGCGCGTGCTCACCTTCCGTATTGGCCCAACCTAAGTTGATACAGTTCACGCGAATGCCTTTACGCTTCAACGTATTTGCCGCATTTTTTGACAAGCCGACGAGTGCTGCTTTGGAGGCTGAATAAATCCCAATTTCTGGCGGCCCGCCATGAGCCAGCATGGAGGAGATGTTCACAATGCAACCACCTTGCTTCATGGCGGCAGCGCATTTCTGCATCATGAACAATGGCGCTTTTACATTCACATCAAACAAGCGGTGGTAAGCGTCAACACTCGCATCTTCCACGCTGCAACGTTCCGTGTTGCCCGCTGCGTTAATCAACACATCCAATCGGCCAAATGTTTTGAGCGCGAGTTCAACTGCTTTGTCAGGCGTTGCATTATCACGCAAATCTGCTGCGAGTGTGACGACAGCGCCCAGTTTCGAAAGTGCCTTTGCTTCCTGCGCTAAACGGTCTTCACTGAGGGCCAAAAGCACAACTCCAGCAAAACCATCTTGCAAAAACTGTTTGGCTACAGCCGCACCAATGCCCTGTGCGCCGCCTGTGATAATCGCAACCCGTGCCATGTCGAAACTCCTGAATCAGGCGTCAACATGCGGAAACGAAATTCGCGCGTCAATGCGATTAGTTGGTGAGTGTAATCCGCGTGCGACTTGCACCATGGCGTTGCACCAGCGCATAGAGGGCTGCGGCATTGCCAGGTGCCAAGCGCACACAACCATGCGATGCTGGGCGGCCCAATCGGCTCACGCTGTTCGTGCCGTGAATGGCATAGCCGCCATAAAAGAACACGGAGTTTGGCATAGGCGCATTATCGTATTTTTTAGAGTAATAGACTTTTGCCATACGCTTCACACTGTAGGAACCGCGCGGTGTGTAATAGCCCTCACGGCCTGTTGAAACCCGCCACGACGCATGGTGCCAACCATTGACGCGCACCGACATTGCTTGAGACGAAATATCAACATGAACTTGCACAATGGGCGGCAAACGCGGCGCGCGCGGCTTTTTACGGCGCTTGGCGGCTTCCGCCGGAACAATTGCAAACGATGCAGCAACAGCAAAAGCCATAGCTGCCATTACAAATTTTTTCATAGCTAAACTCCCCAGCGGTCAGGGCCACCCCAGAAAATAACTTGATACAAATAGCGATGGTGTGCAATCCGTCGCCGCGACCGTCATAGAAACATGTCTAACAATTAATCTTAATCGAACAGGAATTCGCGGCCCACTTTTACACGCCGTACGTCACCATATTGAATGATGTCAGCCGTTGCATAAGTTTCAGTCAGCGTGGCGGGCAGGAACGACCCCGTCCCCACCATATCAAGCGGCGCTTTTGCAGCCCCCATAATTTGACATTTCTGTGCATCAAAACCGGATGAACCGACAATCATGGCATCCTTAAATCCGGCCTTGTCCAAGGCGCGACGCACATGAATAGCCGCTGCAACTGAAACACCTTTACCAAACAAAATACGCCGCACTTTATCGACCAAGATATTTGAAGGATCGAGTTGGAACGCCCTGCCCCCCAGCACTGTTTCAACGATGTTATATTCACCCGAAACGCCAAGCCACTCGCCCACGGCATCTACGGACTTTTCGTAGTCGAGACCTTCAGCAAAGCGCCCGCCATGCGTATCCAAACGCACGCCGAAGGTCTTACCCTTTTCATGTAATTTCGCGTCGTCGTAGAACCATTGCGCACAACGCAACGAGTCTTTGATTTCCTCGCCCGTATAATCCACCAGCGCAATCAACGATGAAGCTTCAGGAATGGCTGCTTCAAACATTTGCATCGCCGCCAACACATCACCATTGGCGTAACCAACCAAGCGCATGGGGCATGGTGCCCATGCCATTTTTCGCACCGAACAAGGGTGCCGTTAAATCCTGCGATGACCCCACAAACCCTTTCACACCCCGGTTTTTGTGTCGCGCTGCGCGGCTGCCAACCATGGCACCATAGGACGCCAGAATATTCATTTCCGCACCCGAACCGTGGCGCGCATGCATATCCATGAACGCAGACCCCGGCATGGCCAAACACATTTCATAGGCATTGTTTGCCGACACACAGGGAAAGCCAATTTTTTGCAGCAGCAGCGTTTCCACTTCCGACAAGGCTTTCATGGACCCTGTGATTTCCATCAACTTGCGCTCGGAAGGCACCACTTCGCCCTCCTCCACAAAGCGCTTGATTTTAACACCCGGCACCAAGGCCTTGGCCAAGCGTATGGCAGGCTCCAAGGCCGCCACAACACGCCGCCGCATGAAAACGGCAAACGTTACTTCCACATCTCCAACCGCACCCACAATACGGGACGTATTGGTGAAATACTTATCAGTCTGCGCGGCCAAAGGCCCAGCGGCCTCAACCAGCGCCAAAAGGCGATCGAGAATAACTTCGTGTGCGGGCATCAATTTTGCGTTGGCTTTGTCCATGGTGACGCTGTTTCACCCGAATTTAAGCGCGCCGTCAAATTGGACTTCGTTAATGGCATCCCATCAACACGGGTCGCCCACCGCCCTTGCTGAAACGCACCGACGCGACACGGCAAATCCGGCCATCATTGCTTTTGCACAACACGCCGCGCTGCAAGGCTGCCGTCGAGTCACAGCGCAAGCCAACCGACGCCACAGGACGTGGTGCCACAACAATGCGTTTTGGTTTTGGTGCGATGATAACGACTTTACGCTTCGGTTTTGGCGGCGGCACAAACACACGAACAGTCTTTTTCACAACGGGCTTAACAGGCTTGGTCTTCTTAGGCGGTTCAACCTTGCGGTCGTCAATAACCACCTTCTTTTTCGGTGCGGGTTCAACAGTTGCAGGTGTTTCAACAACTGCTGGCTTTTCGACAACAGGCGGCGTTTCCACAACGGGCTTTTCGGGTGCAAGCTTCTTCAATTTCTCAATTGCCAGAGCACCCCAAATCGTATCGGCAAATCGATCTGCAACAATGCGCAACAAATCGGGATCTTCACCAGCGGCTTGATATGCTTCTTGCGCCGTATCGAGCTGATATAATTTTTGGGGTTCAATTGTCTGAGCAGGCGTTTGCGCAACCACTGGAACAAAGTAAAATTCGCCCGTAATCGCCGAACTATCAAACGGCAACTGTGCACCATTGGTTAGGGTTTGAACTTTGGAACGCGTGAGTTTCAAGACGGCTTCCAGCGTCAATCCGGGTTGCTTGATGCTTTCGCTCAAAGCTAAAGTGAATGGACTGTTGTTCTCTTCGCCATCAACGGCCACGGCACCCGGAGACGTGGCATAAGCCACATAAGTTCCGCGCGGCGCTTTCACAGGAGCAAGACCACCTGAACTGGTCGCGCGAAGGGAGCGAAATGGATTGTTACGGCAGGCGTCCAAAATCACAATATTCAGCGGCACGGATGAATTTTCAGTCAATGCCAAGAACGAATTGACGGACACGTTTTGAATGTCGGCTTCTTCGCTGCTTTTCAAATCGGCATCACGCGGCACCAAATAATTCACACCACCAATTTCAACGCCATGGCCAGCGTAATAGAACATGCTGGCTTCAGCACCCTCTTTCAACTTACGGCCAAAATCCAGCATGGCTTGCTTCATGCCGCGCTGGTCCAAATCATTATAGCGCAACACTTCAAAGCCCACGTCCTTCAACGTGCGCTCCATCAAATCCGCATCATTGCCGGAGTTTTTCAAATCAATGACATGGTCATAATCATTGTTGCCAATCACAAGCGCAATGCGCTTGGCCGCAGTCGCCGGCAAAACCAGCACAAGAAACATCAAAAAAGCGGTCAAAAATGTTCTCATGACTATTCTCCACACCTGAATTGGATAGCATCTTCGGCAATCCGACCTGAACCTGAAATGAACAAGCAGAGCATAGCAGATTTTGAACCGCTTTTGAAAAGAGTTCGTATCTGCTATATGACATATATGCGCCGCCTGTGGTTGATCATCGCCCTCGTGCTGGCCGGACTGCACAGCGCCGCAGCGCAACAGCCCGCAGATGAACTTGACACGTTGTTTGCAAAACTGCGCGACCCGGCAACGGGTTCTGAACCCGGGCGAGACGCGGGTCTCCGCTCGAAGCCAGAATGCCAGAGAGAGTTCCCGAACTGGTGCGCCGATGGAGCTGCGCGCGGGCGTAGTGAGTCGGTCGCTTCCTTCAGCCGGCCGACCGACATCAGTAGATTTGGCGTAAGCCCGAGCGCGAAGCCGAGTTCCGGGTCGGCGTCAATCGCCTCCAGCAACACACGCTCCTGATCCGCGAACTGCGAATCGTATTAGTGTCTATTTTTTGCCTATCACGCTGGGACCCCTTGGTTTTGGCTGGCCCACCACGCCGCATAATCGGCAACGAAACCTATAGCAAAGCCTCTGTCACGTTCGGCATCACACCGCATGGGCCCGCCCCTGATGGCTGGCCAACTGATAAGTGCGCACGATCTGATCTGACGGTTCTGGGAATACCACCGTTAGGGAATACGGGTTGTAAAGTATACCACCCCAAGACTGCCAATTTATCGCGCAAGCGTTTGGCCCGGTTTACACAATGCAACGCATCATGCGCAAAGCCGCCATATCCATGGCCAAACAACCGCGCCCAAATCGCAACACGGCATGACCATTGCGTGACCCCATCAAGGTGGTGTCATTGGATCGCAAATCGGCCACAGCGCGCGCGATTCTGTCGCTATGTTCTTTGCGACAGACCATCGCACCGCAGGGCATTGGCGTGCCGATCATTTTGTGGCCCGATATCGACAGACTATCAATTTCCGTTTCAAACTTGGCACGATATGGCCGGGGACATGCTGCAGAAACGGCACCACCATGGCGTTCAATGCCCCATCGATATGCACATATCCGCGATCTCGATGATAGCCTGCGGTTGCCAAGGCAAACAGGACACCGCGATATTATCGTGGGCACCTTTCATGGCGGTGCCACAGGTCAACGCACGATGACGGGCCTGCCCCTTCAATCAGCGAGACGTTCAGCAAAATCGGCAAGGTCGATTTCTCCCGTCGGGTGACTGGCCACCTGAATGGACGGAATTCGCAAGAGCCGTGCGGTTTTTGGAAGGAATAATGCGCGTCGGCGCCGTATAGAAGGACAGCATCAGGCAGCATCTCCCGGCCCAGATAGATGCCCCAAAGATTGCCTTCGGTTCCACTGGCACCGACAGCCCCCCAAAAGTCATCAAGGTTGTGGCATCCCCAAAGCCGCATCAACCATGCCATCACCTCGCGCTCTTGGGCGCAAACCTCAGACGCATAGTGAGACCCGGCATTGGGGTCCCTAAGATTATTGATCAGATAACCGCAGAGGGTTTCGGGTACGCTGGGGGTGAAGCTCAGATTGTAGGGATGGCCAAGATGGCTCTGATGGGCCGACTTCATGCGTTCTTTGACTTGGCAAAAGTTGTTTCAAGCCGTTCATTGCGGTGAGACTGGGCAAATGGATTTGAAAAGCTAAGTTCGGTTTTCATGGCAATCTTCCCAAATGGTCGGCGCATTGCTTTTTTCATGCAAGTGCCGCCCAAAACTGGAAAAACCATAGAAAGTGCGCGTCATCGCATCGTCATTGGGGTGCGCGTTTTCATAGATGCACCCGTTGTCCGGGTGATCACCCCGCGTAAGACACTGCGATCTATCAACAAAGACTGCGGGCAAAAATCCACGCCAAATCCGCATTTCTGCGGAAACCGCGTGCACACTTGTCAGTAAATATCTGATTTTGTTTGGTGAGCCGGACGGGATCCGAACCCGTGACCCACTGATTAAAAGTCAGTTGCTCTACCAACTGAGCTACCGGCCCACGACAGGGCGCGTGCATTAGGAACTTCGCGTCAGGGCGGTCAAGGGCAAAATCGGCTAAATGCAAGGCGGTCTGGCAAAAAGCCCGCGATGGCGCGTATAGGCGGCGCCATGATGGAAACAATGCGCCCCCTTCAGGCCTTGCGCTTCATGAAAATGCACGGGGCTGGGCAATGATTTCGTGGTCATCGATTCGCGCGGGCGCGCGAGCCGGTGATGACGGCTGCGCTGGCGCGGGCGCTTGGCGACCGGCACCGCGGCGTCGGGCTTTGACCAGTTGGCCGAAATCCGCGATGCGGACGGCGCGGATTTCGCGCTGGATTTCTGGAACAGCGACGGCAGCCGGGCAGGCGCCTGCGGCAATGCCACCCGCTGCGTTGCCGATCTCGTGATGACCGAGACGGGCGCGCGATGCGGTGACGCTGCTGCACCGCGCGCGGCGATTTGCAGGCGCGTGCGGCGTGCCGATGGCCGGTTCAGCGTGAACATGGGGCAGCCACAGCTGGACTGGGCGACGTGCCGCTGGCGCACGCGGTGGACACTGCTGCACCTGCCGCTGGCGGGCGATCCGGTGGCGGTCGGCATGGGCAACCCGCATTGCGTGTTCTTTCGTGGCCGATGCCGAGGCGGTGGATCTGGCCGCCCTTGGACCGGCGATCGAACATGACCCGCTGTTCCCGCAGCGCACCAATGTGGAATTTGCCAGCCTGACCGGCCCCGACCGCCTGCGGATGCGGGTCTGGGAACGCGGCGCGGGCATCACGCTCGCCTGTGGCTCGGGCGCCTGCGCCACGGCTGTGGCGGCGCATCTGCGCGGGCTGACCGGGCGGCAGGTGGCGATCGATGTCGATGGCGGCATGCTGGAGGTCGACTGGCGCGACGATGGCGTCTGGCTGACCGGGCCCGTGGCGCATGTGTTTGACGGCGTGTTGACGCCTGCATTTCTGGCGGCCCATCCGATGAACGCGCCCGATCTTTGCGACGCTTGGGCTGCCGCCTGAACGCCTATGAAACCGAGGCGATGAAGGAACTGGCCGCCGGCGCCGGGGTGACGGACGCGGTGGTGGTCAACACCTGCGCCGTGACGGCCGAGGCGGTGCGCAAGGCCAAGCAGGAAATCCGCCGCCTGGCGCGCGAAAACCCCGGTGCGCACGATCATCGTCACCGGCTGTGCGGCGCAGACCGAACCCGAGACCTTTGCCGCCATGCCCGAAGTGACCCGGGTCATCGGCAACACCGAAAAGATGCAGGCCGAGACCTGGGCCGGGCTGCGGTGCCCGACCTGATCGGCGCGACCGAACAGGTGCAGGTCGATGACATCATGTCGGTGCGCGAAACGGCGGGGCATCTGATCGACGGCTTCGGCCGCGCACCGCGCCTATGTGCAGGTGCAAAACGGCTGCGACCATCGCTGCACGTTCTGCATCATCCCGTTTGGGCGCGGCAATTCGCGGTCGGTGCCGGCGGGCGTGGTGGTGGATCAGATCAAGCGGCTGGTGGACAAGGGCTTTCTCGAGGTGGTGCTGACGGGGTTGACCTGACCTCATGGGGGGCCGATCTGCCGGGCACGCCGCGTCTGGGCGATCTGGTGATGCGCATCCTGCGGCTGGTGCCCGATCTGCCGCGCCTGCGGATCTCGTCGATTGACTCGATCGAGGCGGACGACGGCCTGATGCGGGCCATCGCCACCGAACCGCGCCTGATGCCGCATCTGCACCTGTCGCTGCAGGCGGGCGATGACATGATCCTGAAACGGATGAAGCGGCGGCATTTGCGCGACGATGCGATCCGGTTTTGCGAAGAGGCGCGCAAGTTGCGCCCCGATATGGTGTTCGGGGCCGATATCATCGCGGGCTTTCCGACCGAGACCGAGGCGATGTTCGAGAACTCGCTGCGATCTGGTCGACGATTGCGGCCTGACGTTTCTGCATGTCTTCCCGTTCAGCGCCGCGCAAGGGCACCCCGGCGGCGCGGATGCCGCAGGTGCGGGGGCCGGTGGTCAAGGAACGGGCCGCACGGTTGCGGGCGGCGGGGGAAGTGGCGCTTGCGGCGGCATCTGGCGGCGCAGGTCGGGCGGCGTCATCGGGTGCTGATGGAAGGGCCACGGATGGGGCGGACGGAACAGTTCACCGAAGTGGATTTCGGCGCGGATCAGCCCGAGGGGCAGATTGTGGAGGCGGTGATTTTGGGCGTGCAGGGGGACAGTTGGTGGCGTGATATGCCGCGCTTATTGGCTAGATCAGAAGCCTCCGGCGGGGATATTTTTGAACAGAAAAAGCAGCACTATTACCGGATCGTATCGCCCCGCTGCAAGGTGGGCGACTGAGTTCCACGACCTTGTCTGCGCCGTCGCCGGCGATGATCTGGGCGGCGCGGCGCCGATCTCCAACCGGCAAGCGTCCATGGTGGCAAGCTGGCGGGGCAGGCCATCCAGGAGCTCGACCCCGTTGAAGCCGGCAAGGCCGATGCGGCCGGGGATATCGAGGCCCTGGGCAGGCAGTAGAGAAGGCCCCCTGCCCCGATCATGTCGTTGGAATAATACAGGAAATCCACATCCGGGCTGCGGTTCAGCACGGCGGCCGTCATCTCGCGGCCCTTCAGAAGGGCCGAGCCGCCGGAGTAATATTCGCGGTCGACCAGGGCCAGACCGGCTTTGGCCAGGCGTCCTCGAACCCTTCCAGCGCTTCTTGGCGCGGAAGTCGTTCGGCATCTGGTGCCGAGGAATGCGATCTTGCGGTAGCCGGCGGCGATGATCGCCTCGGCCATCTGGCGCCCGGCGCGGCGGTGGGAAATGCCGACGGCGTGGTTGATCGGGTTGCCGTCGATGTCCATGATCTCGACGATCGGGATACCTGCGCGCCCAGCATGGCGCGGGCAGCGGTCGGATGTTCGAGGCCCGCGATGATCATGCCCGAGGGACGCCACGTCAGCATTTCGTAAATCACGGTTTCCTCGCGGTCGGGCAGGTAGTTGGTGACGCCGACAACGGGCTGCAGGCCGGTGCCTTCCAGCGTTTCGGAAATGCCGGTCATCACCTCGGGGAAGACCATGTTCGACAGGGACGGGATATCACGGCCACCAGGTTCACCCGCTGGCTGGCCAAGGCCCCGGCGATCTTGTTCGGGACATAGCCAAGGGCACGGGCGGCCTCGAGCACCTTTTCGCGGGTGGGGGCGGAGACATCGCCCCGGTTGCGCAGCACCCGGCTGACTGTCATTTCGGAGACGCCCGAGGCTTCGGACACATCGCGGAGGGTAAGGGTGC